>NZ_JBFAZO010000003.1:0-323904 GCF_040681835.1 Streptomyces sp. NPDC051576 | reverse complement strand
TCCGCGGACGCGGGGGGGGGTTCTTTGCGGGGGGGGGGTGACTTGGGGGGGTGGGCGTGGAAGCCGTTCGCGTGCGGGGCGGGGTGGCGTCATGTTTCACGTGAAACATGACGCCTCCCGGCCACGGAGGAGGGTTCTCTTCAGAGGGGGAGCTTGAAGCCCACGTGTGAGGCGGTGAAGCCGAGCCGCTCGTAGAACCTGTGGGCGTCGGTACGGGTGATGTCAGAGGTGAGTTGAACCAGTTGGCAGTCCTGGCGGCGTGACTCGGCGATCGCCCATTCGATGAGCCGTGTGCCCAGGCCGCTGCCTCGCTCGTCCGCGTGGATGCGTACGGCCTCGATGATGGAGCGCGTGGCGCCCTTGCGGGACAGTCCGGGGATGACCGTGAGCTGGAGGGTTCCGACGACCCGGCCCTCGCGTACGGCGACGACCAGGTGCTGGTTCGGGTCGGCGGTCAGGCGTTCCAAAGCGGCCAGGTAGGGCGTCAGGTCGTCCGGCGACTCGCGCTGGGAACCGAGGGGGTCATCGGCGAGCATGTCGACGATGGCCGGGATGTCTTCGGTGATCGCGGCTCGTATTTCAAGATCTTCCATGGCCACACCTTAGGTACCGGTGTGCGATGCGTGACGGGTCTACGCGGGCACGTTCATCGACTCCACGACCCGGACCAGTGGCGCCAGCTCAGGGTTCTTGGCCGCTTCGTCGAGCGCCTCCCGCAGAGCGGTGTCATTGGTCGGTCGGGCCTCTTCGAGCAGTGCGAGGCCCGCCTCGCTGACGTTCGTGTAGATGCCACGCCGGTCGGTCGGGCACAGGTAGCGCGCGAGTAGACCGCGGTCCTCAAGCCGGGTGACCAGCCGGGTCGTGGCGCTCTGGCTGAGGACGACCGCGTCGGCGACCTGCCTCATCTGCAGATGGCCCCCGTCGCCGTCGTGCTGGCGGCTGAGCACGTCGAGCAGTGAGTACTCCCGCATGCTCAGGTCGTGCTTGGCCTGCAGGGCGCGCTCGATGTGCGCCTCGATTCTCCCGTGCAGCAAGGAGAGAGCGCACCAGCCCTGAGCAAGGGCGGTGAGTGCGGGGTCCGTCGCTGTCATTGGCGTTTCCTCCGTCCCGGAGCGGCTGAACCCAGGATAGAGCACAGGTGAAATAGTCCGCGCTTGCATATAGCCCGCGTCTGCAACTATTGTGAACGCACGCAAAGCGCTCCTGCAATCGTCTGGGAAGGGTACATCCCCATGCCTCTCGCGCTTCTGGCCCTCGCGATCGGGGCCTTCGGAATCGGAACGACCGAGTTCGTGATCATGGGCTTGCTGCCCCAGGTCGCGGGCGACTTCGGGGTCTCCATCCCCACCGCCGGACTTTTGGTCACGGGCTACGCGTTGGGTGTGGTGATCGGTGCCCCGCTGATGACCGTGCTCGGCACCAAGATCCCCCGCAAGCGGATGCTGATGCTTCTGATGGGCCTGTTCATCGTCGGCAACCTGCTCTCCGCCGTAGCCCCCAGTTTCTCGGTGATGCTGATCGGCCGGGTGGTCGCCTCGCTCGCCCATGGCGCCTTTTTCGGCATCGGCTCGGTCGTCGCCGCCGAGTTGGTCGCCCCGGACAAGAAGGCCGGAGCAATCGCGATGATGTTCACCGGGCTGACCGTCGCCAACGTCGTCGGCGTCCCGCTGGGCACCCTCGTCGGGCAGTCCATCGGCTGGCGTGTCACCTTCGCCGTCGTCGCGGGCCTCGGCGTGATCGGTCTGGCCGGCATCGCCAAACTCGTGCCCGACCTGCCCAGGCCCGAGGGCGTACACCTGCGGCACGAACTGGCCGCCTTCAAGAACACCCAGGTCCTGCTCGCCATGGCGATGACCGTCCTCGGCTTCGGCGGCGTCTTCGCGGCCATCACGTACATCGCGCCGATGATGACCCACGTCGCCGGCTTCGACGACGGCTCCGTCACCTGGCTGCTCGTCCTGTTCGGCCTCGGCATGGTCGGCGGCAACCTCGTCGGCGGCAAGTTCGCCGACCGTGCCCTGATGCCCATGCTCTACGTCTCGCTGGGCGCCCTTGCCGTGGTGCTCGCGCTCTTCACGTTCACCGCGCACAACAAGGTGGCGGCAGCCGTCACCGTCGCCCTCATCGGCGCTCTGGGCTTCGCCACCGTGCCGCCGCTGCAGAAGCGGGTCCTCGACCAGGCGCACGGCGCCCCGACGCTGGCCTCGGCCGTGAACATCGGCGCCTTCAACCTCGGCAACGCGCTGTCCGCCTGGCTCGGCGGCATCGTCGTCGCGGCCGGCTTCGGCTACACGGCGCCCAACTGGGTCGGCGCCGTCCTCGCCGCGGCCGCCCTGGTCCTCGCGATCCTCTCGGCCGCCCTGGAACGCCGTACCGGCGCCCACGGCGCGGTCGTCGCGGGCGGCCGGCCGAGCGAGCAGCGGACCGTCGTTCACCACTGACCCTGCCGGGCCGCAATCGGGATACGCGGGGCCAGGGTCGTCCCCGCACCTCCTGTCGGCCCCGACCATCCGACCGACACCGGAAACAGCAACACCCGCAAGGAGAAACCCTCATGACCACCGCCACAGCCGTAGCCCCACTGACCATCCAGGACGCCGAAGCGCTCGTCGCCCAGGCGCACCGAGCCGCGGAGGCCGCCGGGATCCCGGTCAGCGTCACCGTTTTGGACGCGGGCGGTCATCTGCTCGCATTCCGGCGGGACGACCAGGCTGTGCTGATCTCCGGGGAGACCAGCACCCGCAAGGCGTACACAGCGCTTCAGCTGAATGCGGCCACCGCCGACCTCGTTGACGCCGTCCAGCCCGGAGGCCTCTTCCACACCCTGCCCACCGCGCTCGACCGGCCGCTGCTGTTCATCGCCGGCGGTATCCCCGTGCACCGTGACGGCCGCCTGATCGGGGCGATCGGAGTCGGTGGCGGGGCGCCCACGCAGGACCACGGCTTCGCCCAGGCCGCCGTGGACGCGCTCGTCTGACGCCTGACGATGACGGAGACGTCGGTTCCCGAGCACGTCGGGAGCCGGCGTTCTTCGGAAGCCGTCACCCAGCCGCGACCGTCAGCGGAGCGAACCGCCGTGTCCAGTCGCCGGGCAGCTCCGCGATCCCGTATGTCATCACGGCGTTGAAGGCGCAGGAAGAGAGCCCGCGTTCCTTCGCCCAGGACAGCAGGTCCTCGTGGCGTACATCGATGTCGGTACGCAGCGGGCGGTCGGTTCGGGCGGCGAGTGAGGCGAGGAGAGCCTTGGCCGTCTCCGAGTCCTGTGCGATCAGGGGGCCCACGACCTGCGTGTCCATGTTGGGCCAGGCGGCCGCGTACCCGATGATCCGGCCGTTGTCCTCCGCCACCCGCAACTGGTCGGCGAAGGCGGGGAGCCGTGCGATGAGGGGCGTGCGATCGGCGCCGAACACCGCCTCGTCGAGCCGCAGGATGCCGGCGAGGTCCACGGCCGTGGCCGCGCGGGTGGCGATCCGGGACTCCGGTCCAGCAGGGGTGAAGTGACCGCGCAGCATCTCGGCGTGGCCGGTCACCTTGAATCCGAGTTCCTCGTAGAGCGGGCGGCCGTACGGGGTCGCGTGCAGGGTCAGTGGCGTGGCGCCCGCAGCCGAGACCAGATGCTGCATCAGCCGGCGCCCCACGCCTCGGCGGGCATGCCGCTCGGCGACCAGGACCATACCGATGGCAACGAGTTCCGGGCGGTCCTGTGGGCCGTACTCGGTGACGACAGATGCCGCGACGAGTCCGCCCTCGGGATCGTCGATGCCGTAGCCCTTTCCCGCGCTGAGGAGGAAGCCCCACTTGTGTTCCTCGCGTGGCCACCCCCGGTCCTCGGACAAGTCCGCGCAGGCTATGCGGTCGCGGAGCGTCAGCCGGCGGATGGGCAGAGCGGCGAGGGAAGGAGTCGGCACGCAGGTCAGGCTGTCTGACGGGCGTTGTCGGCGTCCACCTGTTTCCGGTTGTTCCCGGCGCGACATACGTGCTTTTGGCCATGTCAGCAGCGCCTGCACAACGCCCCGAAAGAAGCCGGATGTTTCACGTGAAACACCGGCGAACGCCGAGCAGCAGGCAAGCTCGCGGAAGGCGCCCACAGTGTGGCCCACTAGCCTCGTTGCCCATGACGAGACTTCATCTCTTCGATCTCGACGGCACATTGCTGCGTGGAACGAGCGCGCCCGTGGAGATCTCACGGCAACTCGGTCTGGAGGCCGAGACGGCCGTACTTGATCAGGAGATCTCCGCCGGGCTGATTGGCCCGCCGGAGTATGCGACCCGCGTGTACACGCTGTGGGCGGATCTCACCGAGGCGCATGTGGCGGCGGCCTTCGATGGGGCCCCTTGGTTGGCGCGGATCCGTGAAGTCTGGGCAGAGATCAGGAACGCCGGTGAATACTGCGCCGTCGTATCGCTCTCGCCTTCCTTCTTTGTGGAGCGGCTCACAGGCTGGGGCGCGCATGCGGCACACGGATCGCTCTTTCCCGCTGTGCCTTTCACCGAGCCTTCCATGGATCTGGGTGGAGTCCTCAGCTCGGCGGCCAAAGTGGTGATCGCGGATCGGCTGTGCGGGGAGTTCGGGGTGACGAGAACCGATTGCGTCGCCTATGGCGACTCGATGTCGGACAAGGATCTGTTCGGTGCCGTGCCCGTCTCCGTCGCGGTCAACGCCGATCAGCATCTTTCGGGTCTTGCGACCCACTCCTATGCGGGGCGGGATCTGTGGGATGCCTACGAACTGGTGCGCAGCGCCCGGTAGTTGAGGGAATCGATGGTCGCCCCTCCCTCTGTTCTTGGGGGAGCGAGGCGGGAGTTGTGGGCGGAACGCGCGCCAGTAGGGTCGCCTCCGGTTCTTGTCCGGAGCGGGATGCCGCACAGGAGTACTGCGTCCGGTCAGCAGGCCCGCGACGAGCGGCCGCCCATGGAGGGTTGGTCCGGCAGGGTGTAGCACCCGACCAGGAGCGAATACCGTCGCCGGAGACCGCCCCGCAGCCCGGCCGCGCCCGCCCGGGCGCTGTCTCCCGCGCCCGCGCCGACCGCGCCCCCGCTGTCCGCCGGCGAGACGGCTCTTGATGCCGTGCGAGTGCCCGCCCAGCGTTCGTCTGGTCCTGTCATCGGGAACGCGTCTCCTGACGCCGTACTCTGCGATGAACACCCAGCGGGACCGGCTCCTAAGGGTGCTGCTCACCGCGGCCAAGCACATCGACAACACCGAGGTCCTCGTCGCGTATCTGCGGAATCTCGGCCGCGGACACCACAAGTACGGCACCTGGGCCGAGCACTACCCGGCCGTCGGCGAGTGCCTCATCGGCGTTCTGAACAAATACGCCTCGGCCGTCTGGGACGCGGAGACGGAGGCGGCCTGGGTCAGGACGTACACGACGATCTCGCAGGTCGTGATCGACTTGGCCACCGCGGGCGAACTGCGTGCCCCGGCCTGGTGGCACGCCTGGGGTCGTCACCCACGACCTCAGGACCCGGGACGTCGCGGTCGTCACCGTCCGCCCGGACCAGCCCTATCCCTTCCTCGCCGGGCAGTACACGAGCCTCGAGACACCTTGGTGGCCGCGGATCTGGCGCCACTACTCCTTCGCCTCGGCGCCCCGCTCGGACGGTCTGCTGACCTTCCATGTGAAGGCCGTCCCGGCGGGCTGGGTCTCGAACGCGCTGGTGCACCGCGCCCGGCCCGGCGATGTCACCCGGCTCGGTCCGCCGACCGGCTCGATGACCGTGGACCACACCACGGGCACCGGACTGCTCTGCCTCGGCGGCGGCATCGGCATCGCGCCGATCAGGGCGCTGGTCGAGGACATCGCCGAGCGCGGTGAGCGGCGACCGGTGGAGGTGTTCTACGGCGCCCGTACGGACCACGACCTCTATGACATCGATACGTTGCTCCGGCTCCAGCAGTCGCATCCGTGGCTCTCGGTCCGGCCGGTCGTCGACCACCAAGCGTGTTCCCAACTCCCGGACGCCATACGGACGTACGGGCCATGGGGTGAGTACGACGGCTACGTCTCGGGCCCGCCCGGAATGATCCGCAGCGGTGTCGAACTGGTGACCACCGGGGACTGACGCGGCGCCGGAGGCGTCAGCCGAGGTCGGGAGCGTGCATCGCGCGGACCCCTTCGATGTTGCCGTCCAGATAGTGCCGTAGGGACAGGGGTACGAGATGGACGGACGCGATGCCGACCCGGGTGAACGGGACTCTGACGATCTCGTACTCGCCGAGGGGCTCGTCCACTTCGGGACCGTGGCGTAGGGCCGGGTCCATGGACTCCAGGCGGCAGACGAAGAAGTGCTGCACCTTCACACCGGTCGAGGCCGCGTCCGCGCCGATGTGTTCGACGGTGTCCACGAAGCAGGGCACCGCGTCGGTGATCTTGGCGCCGAGTTCCTCGTACACCTCCCGGTGGAGGGCGTCGACGACGGTGGTGTCCCCGGGCTCGACCCCGCCACCGGGCGTCACCCAGTAGGGATCCACACCGGGTTTGGTGCGCTTGATCAGGATCAGGGCGTCGCCGTCAAGGAGAACGGCACGTGCGGTGCGCTTGACCACGGGTCGGACGGTCATGGGAGAAATGTGGCCCGGCTGGTTCCACGTGAAACATCGCAAAACGTGACCTTGGCGGTTCAGAGCGTGATGTTCGGCGTACTCGTTGCGAGGCGGCGGCAAAGTGCCTGCTCAGCCCCAGTCCGTGGCCGCCCGCTGCAGCCACTCGTGGGCCCGGGCTATGTGCGGCATCGCGAGAGTGCCGGTCCGGACCACCAGGAAATACGTCCGCAGCGGTGGTACCGCGGGCTCGTGGAGCGGGACGACCTCACCGCGTTCGAGTGCCAAGGCGCACAGATAGCGGGGCAGTACCGCGAGGCCGGCGCCCGCTGTCGCGCAGGCGAGGACCGCGCGCAGGTCGGGCACGATGACGGCGCCCGGGGTGGCCGGACGGGAGTCGAAGACGGAGGCCCAGTACCGGGAGACGAAGGGCAGCGACTCGTGGACCTCGACCACGGGAAGGTCGTCCAGTGCGGGCGCGTCCTTGGGTTCGGGGTTCGCGGAGTCGATCTGCGCGGCCCAGTGCGGGGCGGCGACCAGGATGTGTTCCTCGTCGCAGAGTGTTGTCGCGGTAAGTAGAGCACCTCGCGGACGGGCCGTGCTGATGGCCAGATCATGATGTCCGGCGGCCAGCCCCTCCAGGGTCTCCTCGGCGTTCCCGAAGGACGCGCGCAGCGCGAAGCCCTGGCCGTCGTCACCGGTCAGCTCCGTGAGCGCGGGCAGTGCCCGCTCGGCGGTGAACTCCGGGGGGCCGGCGAGATGCAGGGTGCGCAGTGAGGAGTCGTTGTCGGGCCCGGTCTCGGCTATCTCGACGAGGGCGTCGAGATGCGGTGCGGCCTTGTGCGCGAGTTCGTCGCCCATCGTCGTGGGTGTGACCCCGCGGGCCTGGCGCAGGAACAGCGGGCGGCCCAACTGCCGTTCCAGGGTGCGGATCTGGGATGTTACCGCCGGCTGGGAGAGGCCGAGCAGGGCTGCGGCGCGAGTGAAGGAGCCGGCTCGGTGCACCGTCACGAAGGTGCGCAGCAAGGCCAGATCCATGGCACGCACTCTCCTCTCCCCGCCCTTCCTCCGGCCCCGGGCAGGGCCCAACTATAAATAAGTCGATAGGTCGCTGTCGCTACTGTGATTGGACACTGACACAGAGTCAACTAGCCTTGTGCGCGTGGTTCTTCGCGCGCAGAACCGGGGACGGTCCGAGCCACGAGGGGGGAGGCTCGGACCGTCCGTTGTGCGTAGCCGGACACCGACCGGCGGGACGTAAAGCGCTCAGCGCGCCGACTCGTCCAGCGCACGCAGCACATCGGCCACCAGGTCCTCCGGATCCTCGGCGCCGACCGAGAAGCGAATGAAGCCTTCCGGCACGGCGTCCCCTCCCCAGCGTCCCCGGCGTTCTGCGGTGGACCGCACCCCGCCGAAGCTCGTCGCGTCGTCCACGAGCCGCAGCGCGTCGAGGAAACGCTCGGCACGCGCGCGCGTGGGCAGCGTGAACGAAACCACACACCCGTAGCGCCGCATCTGCCGCGAGGCGATCTTGTGCGAGGGGTCGTCAGGCAGTCCCGGATAGCGCAGCCCGGTCACCTCGGCCCGTCCGCGCAAGGCCTCGGCGAGCGTCAGCGCCGTGGCGTTCTGCCGGTCGACGCGCAGTTGGAGCGTGGCGATCGAGCGGTGCGCGAGCCAGGCCTCCATGGGCCCGGAGATCGCGCCGACGATCTTGCGCCAGCGGCGTACGGCGGCCATCGCGGGGGCGTTGGTTCCGGCGACGTATCCGAGCAGGACGTCCCCGTGCCCGGTGAGCTGCTTGGTGCCGCTCGCCACGGAGAAGTCGGCGCCGAGCTCCAGCGGGCGCTGTCCCAGGGGTGTGGCGAGGGTGTTGTCGACAGCCACGAGGGTGCCACGCGCGTGTGCCGCCTCGACGAGCCGACGAATGTCGCACACGTCGAGGCCGGGGTTCGAGGGGGTCTCGATCCACAGCAGTTTCGCGCCGTCGAGAAGGTCGAGCTGGGCGTCCCCGCCGGTCGGCGCGGTGCGCACCTCGATGCCGTACGCCTCCAACTGCCCGCGCACCAGGGGCAGCACCTGATAGCCGTCGTCGGGCAGTACGACCGTGTCGCCGGCGCGTAGCTGGGAGAAGAGCACCGACGAGATGGCGGCCATGCCGGAGGCGAACACGAGCGTCTCGACGCCGTCCTGCCCGGGGGCCTCCAGCTCGCCGATGGCGCGCTCCAGATGGGTCCAGGTCGGGTTCTCGTCACGGCCGTAGGCGTACGGGCCCGTCACCTCGCCCGGGAGATGGAAGTGTGCGGCGAACACCGGTCCGGGCAGCGTCGGTTCATGCCTGACCGGCTCGGGCAGCCCGGCCCGCACCGCGCGTGTGCCGTCCCCGGCACCCCTGCCTGCGGCGGAATCACTCATACCGCTCGTCCCTCCACTTCCTCACGCACCACGGCGAGCAGGCCCTCGCTCGCCGCCTCCACCATCTCAAGGCACTCCTCGAAGCCGTCCAGACCCCCGTAGTACGGGTCCGGTACGTCGAGGTCGTCGCCGGCGGCGGGGTCGTAGGAACGGAGCAGGTGGATCTTTTGAGCGTCCTGCTCCGTCGGTGCGAGGCGGCGCAGGGCCTTGCGGTGGCCGGTGTCGAGGGCGATGACGAGGTCCAGGCGGGAGAACCAGGAGGCCTGGAACCGGCGTGCGACATGGTCGGTCCCGTAGCCGTGCTCCTCCAGGACGGCGACGGCGCGCGGGTCCGCGCCGTCGCCCTCGTGCCAGCCGTCCGTGCCCGCGCTGTCGACCTCGATCAGGCCGTCCAGCCCGGCCTCGGCCACTCGCGCGCGGAAGACCGATTCGGCCATCGGCGAGCGGCAGATGTTGCCGGTGCAGACGAAGCTGACGCGGTAGGCCATCGCGCGCTCAGTCCCCTTCGGGCAGGACGACGTTGAGCGCCCAGGAGACGACCGAGATGATCAGTCCGCCCAGGACGGCGGTCCAGAATCCGTCGACGTGGAAACTCAGGTCGAGCTTGTCGGCCAGCCACGAGGTGAGCAGCAGCATCAGCGCGTTGACCACCAAGGTGATCAGACCGAGCGTCAGGATGAACAGCGGGAAGGTCAGCACCTTGACGATCGGCTTCACGAGGAAGTTCACCAGGCCGAAGACCAGGGCGACGAGGATCAGGGTCCAGACCTTCTTGAACGTGCTGTCACCGGTCAGGGTGATCTTGTCGAGCAGCCATACGGCGACCGCCAGGGCGCCCGCGTTGGCGATCGTCTTGACTAGAAAATTCTTCATGTGTCTGATCGTGACAGAAGAGATCGACTCCGAGCGTGGACGAGGGCGATGAAGGCATTCCGGTTGGATGAACTGGAGGCGGAGCGTGCCGCCAACGACGGCGCATATCTGCAGTTCCTGCGCGAGAAGAACATGTCGGTCGGCCTGTACGCGCTCGACTCCGGTGAGCACGACCGGCAGCAGCCGCACAACCAGGACGAGGTGTACTTCGTCGTGAGCGGCCGGGCCGCGATCACCGTCGGAATGGAGACCACCCAGGTGGCGCGCGGCAGCGTGGTCTACGTGCCGGCCGGGGTTGCCCACAAGTTCCACCACATCAGCGAGGATCTGCGGGTGCTGGTGGTCTTCTCTCCACCGGAAGCCTGACCCGCGTCTCAGGGTTCCCTAGGGGGACGGTCAGGGGAGGACAAGGGGCGCGAGGCCCCCGTTCCGCCTTCGGCCGCCCTAGCATCGGGTGCAGGACATCAGAGATCCGGCACTGGAGTGCCGGACACCGACAGGACCCGGTGCGATCGACGGGCGGAGAGGTAAAGGACGAGGGCGATGCGAGAGATCTTCGGCGGACTGCCGTGGTGGGTTAAGTGGGTCGCGGTGCCGGTCATCGCCCTGGTCGTGTTCGGCGGGCTGATAGCAACCGTCGTGGGCTTTGTCATCGGACTGCTCTTCAAGGCGCTGGTCTTCGTCGCGCTCGTCGGCGGACTGATCTATGTGGTGCGGAAGTTCACGTCGAGCTCCTCCTCACGCAGCGACTGGTGAGGTCCCTGCTGGGCAACCGGTGATCGGTAACAGGAATCACCGGTTCCCTCGGGCGAGGGAAGTTTTCCGGACCGGCCGTCCGCAGGCGGTGGCGGGCCGTTAAAGTCCGGAACTCGCCGCGGGGACGAACCCCGCGGGCGGCGCACCCCCTCCCCGTGTTCCCCGCACGGGCTGCCCCCCTCGCGCTCCGGAAGTGACCCTTGGCCACGGTTGACACCGCATCCGTCGAACCACACGCACCTCTCACCCAGACCGTCCCCTCCACCTGGCCGCAGTCAGTGGCGCTCCCCGCACAGCTCCGTCCCGTGGCGGCCCCGCCGCGGCAACGCTCCGCGACACCCCCGGACCAGCAGCAGTCCGCCGTCACACTCATCGGTTCCGTCCAGCGGGCCATGCGTCTGCTGGAGTCCGTCGCCGGACATGAACACGGCGCCCCCGCCAAGCAGTTGGCCCGCGAGACCGGCCTCGCGCTTCCCACGACGTACCACCTGCTGCGCACCCTCGTGCACGAGGGTTACCTGCGCCGCGACAAGGGGCTGTTCTTCCTCGGTGAAGCGGCCGAGCGGCTGAGCAGCAGCGGAGCGCAGGAGAAACGTCGCAGCACGATCGTCGACGTGTTGGCCGCCTGGCGGGATTCGATCGGCGTACCGGTCTACTACGCGATGTACCGCGACGGCGAGATCGAGGTCATGTGCGTCTCCGACAGCCCCGGCAATCCGGCGGTCGAGGAGTGGGCCGACTTCCGTGAGACGGGGCACGCGCACGCGATCGGCCAGTGCCTGCTGGCCCAACTCGACGAGGATGCCCGGCGTGACCACCTCGATCGCTACCCCGTGCGGTCCCTCACCCCCTACACCGTGCGGGACGGCCACTCCCTGCTGCGGCGCGTGGACCGGATGCGGCGGATGGAGCTGGTGGTGGAGCGTCAGGAGTACGCGCTGGGGACGGTCTGTGCGGCGATTCCGATCACGCTCGGCACCACGGCCGCCACGATGGCCATTTCCCTCCCCTCGCATCAGGCCGAACGGCTGATGACCGCAGCTCGGCAACTGCAGAGTGAGGTCGGCAGGCTTCTGGGGTCGCTCGCGCTCTCTATCAGTATCTGAAAAATTACTCCTTGTGATCTAACGTGTACGTTCAGCAATATTCCTTCAGTGTCACGGGGATGATTCCCGGCCAGTCGACGGCAATTGACGGGATAGGCGATGCGCGAGTCCGTACAGGCAGAGGTCATGATGAGCTTCCTCGTCTCCGAGGAGCTCTCCTTCCGTATCCCGGTGGAACTGGGTTATGAGACATGCGATCCGTACGCCGTGCGGCTGACCTTCCATTTGCCGGGAGATGCCCCGGTGACCTGGGCTTTCGGCCGTGAGCTGCTGATCGACGGGGTGGGCGGGCCGTGCGGGGAGGGCGATGTACACATCGCGCCCGTGGACCCCGACACCTTGGGTGAGGTGCTGATCCGGCTTCAGGTGGGCAGCGACCAGGCGGTGTTCCGCACCGGAGCGGCACCGCTCGTGACGTTCCTCGACCGCACCGACCGGCTGGTTCCGCTCGGCCAGGAGGGCGCCCTCGCGGACTTCGACGCCCACCTCGACGAGACCCTGGACCGCATCCTGGCGGAGGAGCAGAGCGCGGGGTGACGTGGTGAGGCGGCGACGGGGGGGCGTAACGCTTCGTCAGGGGTCCTGAAGCCCGCGGAGGCGTCTGTAGAGGCTTGAAGTCCCATGGGGCGCCGGGAGATGAAGGTTCGCAGGAACGCTTCTCCTCGGCCCTGTGGAGGCGGTTCTCGCCGCCCTCAGTGCTTGCGGCGTCGGCCCTTCCCGCCGCGAGCCGCCGCGGGCTTGGCATCCGGCGCCGCCGTGGCCGCTGCCGGGACACCCACCGGAGCTGTTGCGGGTCCCGGCCGGTCCGCCGAGACCACAAGGGCCGCGAGGGCCGTGGTGACCGGTACCGACGCGACGAGGCCGATCGAGCCCACCAGTGTGCGCACGATCTCCTCGGCGACCAGTTCGCTGTTGGCGACGGCGCCCACGCTGCTCTGTGCGATGGAGAAGAGGAGCAGCAGGGGCAGGGCGGCACCGGCGTAGGCGAGGACGAGGGTGTTGACGACCGAGGCGATGTGGTCGCGGCCGATGCGGATGCCGGCGCGGTAGAGGCCGCGCCAGCCCATTGCCGGGTTGGCCTCGTGCAGTTCCCAGACGGCCGAGGTCTGGGTGACCGTCACGTCGTCGAGGACGCCGAGGGAGCCGATGATGACGCCGGCAAGCAGCAGGCCGCTCATGTCGATCGACGGGTACAACCCGTGGATGAGGCCGGTGTTGTCGTCCGTGTTGCCGGTGAGTGCGGCCCAGCCGATGAACACCGAGCCCAGGATGCCGATCAGTACCAGTGACATGAGTGTGCCGAGGACCGCCACGGAGGTGCGGGCCGACAGGCCGTGGCACAGGTAGAGGGCGATGAGCATGATGGCGCTCGACCCGACCACCGCCACGATCAGCGGGTTGGAGCCGTGCAGGATCGCGGGCAGGATGAAGAAGTTCAGGATCATGAAGCTGATGGCCAGCGCGATCAGTGCCATGACGCCGCGCAGCCGGCCCACCACCACGACGGCCAGCGCGAAGATCCCGGCGAGCAGTGCCATCGGGAACTTACGGTCCACGTCGGTGACCGAGTACTGCAGATCCCGGGGTGCGGAAGGCTCGTAGGCGACCACGACCTTCTCGCCCTGGTGCAACTGGCGTGACTGGTCGGGCTGCACGATCTCCGTGAACGTACGGCCCTTGTCCTTGCCGGTGGTGACCGTGACCGTGGCCTTCTTACAGGTGCCGCCCGCCTCCTGCTGCGCGGAGGAGCCCTCGGCGGTGGACGTGTCACCGGTCGCGCTCTCGCCCGAGGCGTTCACCGACGCGCAGCTCACGCTGACGACCTTGGTGACTGTCGCCTGCTGTGTCTGCCGGTCGAAGCCGACCCCGGTGCGCTTGTGCGACGGAGCGCCGCCGGGCCACAGCACCACCATGCCCACCACGACCGCGACCGTGAACGGGATCAGGATCGCCGCGATGACCTTCCGCAGATGGCGGGAGACGGGCGCGGCGGGCCCATGGCTGTGGCTGTGCGAATGACCGTGCCCACCGTCCGCTCCGGAGTTGTGGCCACCGTCCCCACCTGAGCCGTGGTCGTCTCCTGAACCGGAGCCATGGCTGCCGCCGGAACCGTGTCCGTGGTCGTGGCCATGCTGCGGCCCGGTCGGCGGGTACGGGGGCTGCTGCGTCGTGGTCACCGCCCGATCATCGCAAGAACGCCGGGGGCCCACTGTTCACCGCGCCACATATGACGCTAGCGTGGAGGCACCTTTGCACACGCGGGAGCTCGGAGCACCGGGCTGAGAGGGCGCTGACCTTCGTCTTTGCTTTGTTTCACGTGAAACGTCACCTGAATCGAGTGATGTTTCCCATGGAACATCGGCTGACGGAAGCCGCTGCGTCGACCGCCGAACCTGTTACCGGGTAATGCCGGCGTAGGGAGTAGGTCTCATGACCAACAAGGACGCACACACGTCTGCCGTCAGCCAGGACGAACAGCCCATCGGCTGGCACAAGGGGTATGTCGAGGGCTCACGCCCCGATCTGCGGGTGCCGGTTCGTCAGGTGCACCTCACCAATGGACAGTCGGTGACGCTGTACGACACCTCCGGCCCGTACACCGATCCGCTCGTCGACACCGATGTCCGTAGGGGCCTGGCGCCAGTGCGGGAGAACTGGATCATCGCCCGCGGCGACACGGAGGAGTACGCCGGTCGTCCCGTCCGCCCCGAGGACGACGGGATCAAGCACACGTCACCGCGTGGTGGACTGCGCAACCTCGACGCGGTCTTTCCCGGGCGGCCACGTCAGCCGCGGCGCGGACGTGACGGGACGGCGGTCACGCAACTCGCCTATGCGCGACGGGGCGAGATCACACCCGAGATGGAGTTCGTGGCTGTACGGGAGAAGGTTTCGCCCGAGGTGGTCCGTGAGGAGATCGCGGCGGGGCGGGCCGTGCTGCCGGCCAACGTCAATCACCCTGAGATCGAGCCAATGATCATCGGCAAGCGGTTCCTGGTGAAGGTCAACGCCAACATCGGCAACTCCGCGGTCACTTCCTCCATCGAGGAGGAGGTCGAGAAGATGACCTGGGCGACCCGCTGGGGCGCCGACACGGTCATGGACCTGTCCACCGGCCGCAACATCCACACCACCCGCGAGTGGGTGCTGCGCAACTCCCCCGTCCCCATTGGCACGGTGCCGCTCTATCAGGCGCTCGAAAAGGTCGACGGCCGCGCCGAGGAGCTGACCTGGGAGATCTACAAGGACACGGTCGTCGAACAGGCCGAACAGGGCGTGGACTACATGACGGTCCACGCGGGTGTCCGGCTGCCGTTCGTCCCGCTGACGGCGAACCGCAAGACCGGCATCGTCTCGCGCGGCGGCTCGATCATGGCGGCTTGGTGCCTCGCGCACCACAAGGAATCGTTCCTCTACGAGAACTTCGAAGAACTGTGCGAGATTCTCGCCGCCTACGACGTCACGTACTCGCTGGGCGACGGTCTGCGGCCGGGGTCGATCGCGGACGCCAACGACGAGGCGCAGTTCGCGGAATTGCGGACCCTCGGGGAACTCAACACGATCGCGAAGCGTTTGAACGTACAGACCATGATCGAGGGCCCGGGACATGTCCCGATGCACAAGATCAAGGAGAACATCGACCTTCAGCAGGAGATCTGTGATGAAGCTCCGTTCTATACGCTCGGCCCGCTGACGACGGACGTCGCGCCGGCGTACGACCACATCACCTCCGGCATCGGTGCCGCGATGATCGCCTGGTGGGGCACGGCCATGCTCTGCTATGTCACGCCCAAGGAGCACTTGGGCCTGCCCAACCGTGACGACGTCAAGACCGGCGTCATCACCTACAAGATCGCCGCCCACGCAGCCGACCTCGCCAAGGGGCACCCAGGTGCACAGGAGTGGGATGACGCGTTGTCCGACGCCCGGTTCGAATTCCGCTGGGAGGACCAGTTCAACCTGGCCCTCGATCCGGACACGGCACGGGAGTTCCACGACGAGACGCTGCCGGCGGAGCCGGCCAAGACGGCGCACTTCTGCTCCATGTGCGGGCCGAAGTTCTGCTCGATGAAGATCTCCCAGGACATCCGCCGCGAACACGGCGGCAGCAAGGCGGAGGTCGAGGAGGGCATGGCTCAGAAGTCGAAGGAGTTCGCGGCGGCGGGTAACCGGGTGTATCTGCCGATCGCCGACTGACGACGACCGCCTAGCTCTTCGGTGTGCGGCACAGGACGTGGTCGACGAGGGTGCCTGTCGCGCGGTTGAGGGCGGCCAGGCCGGGTGGCGCGGTGGTGGTCGTGATGGAGACGGTCACCGCGCGCCTGCCGTCCGCGCTCACCGCGGGGCGGGTGTTGACGCCCGCTCCGTCGCCCTCGTGGGTGTAGTAGTAACCGCCGCAGGAGAGCGGGATCCTGCGCAGGCCGAGGCCGTAGGTGCCCTCGGGCATCTCGGCCACGTCCTCCGGGTCGTCGGTCCGCTCGACGGTCTGCCGCATCTCGCGCCACTGCTCGGCGGGGAGCAGTCTGCCGCCGGCCAGGGTGCGGAAGAAGGTGTTCAGGTCGGCGGTGGTGCTCACCACACCGGAGTCCGCGGTGTGCTGGAGGCTGTGATCGGTGACGTCGAGACGCTTGCCGTCCGGGGTCGTCAGATAGGCGTTGACATGAGGGTCCGGCAGGAACGGATCGAGCCCAGGAATGGAGGTGTTGCGCAGTCCCAGTTTCGCGATCACGCGGTGCTCGACCAGGTCCTGCCAGCCGGCGCCGCCGGCCTTCTCGGCGATCATCGCGGCCAGCAGGTAGTTGGTGTTGGAGTACGCCCATCGGGTGGCCCCGCCCGGACGCGGTAGGAACAGCGGCTGGTGCTGCATCGCCACCGCGACCAGGTCGGCCGCCGGGGTGGTGTCGTAGCGGTTCTCGTCGAAGTGGTTGAGTAGGCGGTCCTGGATCCCCGGGTCGTCGATGTAGTCGTACAGGCCGCTGGTCTGGCGGAGGAGGTCGCGGACGGTGATGCGGCCGCCGTCGTTGCCGTTGCCCGTCACGACTCCAGGCAGCCAGTGCTCGACGGTGTCGTCGAGCGACAGCCGCTTCTCCGCCACGAGTTGCAGGACGACGGTCGCCACGAACGTCTTCGTCGTGCTGGCCACCCGGAAGTGAGCGTTCCAGGGGATCGGGGCCGGGGAGCCGGCGGTGCGGGTGCCGATGCGGGCCATGAGTGGCGGGCCGGTGGGTCCGTCGACCCTGGCCAGCACGTTCACATCGCCGCCGCCGGCCCTCCGTACGGCGGCCAGGTCCTGCCGGAGCGTGGCCTCGGCGGAGGAGCGCCCCGGCTGGGTGTGCCCGGCGGTGGTGGCGGTCGCGGCCGCGGGTGAGCCCAGGGTGAGCAGCGCCGCTGCCAGCACGGCTGAGCAGGTCTTCTTCGAGGACGGCATGTGCATGGTCGAATCCCCCGGTGCGCTGGGTGGTGATCGGTGACGATCACCAGCCAACCGGATCCCGGCGCGGGAGAGGATGGGACTGTCCTCAGAATGAGGGGTGTACGTAACCCCCTACGAGTCAGAGGAGTTGGTCGAGTCGGTCACGGTACGAGGAGGAGCTTGCCCGTGGTGCGCCTGGCCTCGATGGCGCGGTGGGCCTCGGTGGCTTCGGCCAGCGGGTAGCGGCGGTCGACGGAGACCTGTAGCCGACCGGCCTCGATGTGTTCGGTGACCTGCTTCAGGTGGGCACCTGAGGGCTCGGCCGTGACCCATGTGTAGCGAAGGCCACGGGCGGCGGCCTGTTGCTCGTCCGTACCCGGGTCGATCGACGCGCCGATGAGCAGACCGTCCGGCCGGAGCACGTCGAGGGACTGGGGGCCGTAGGCGCCGCCGACCAGGTCCAGGACCGCGTCCACCGGGGCGACGGTGGTCCGGAAGTCGGTGGCCGTGTAGTCGATGAGTTCGTCGGCGCCCAGTTCGCGCAGGAAGTCGTGGTGAGCCGGGCGGGCCGTGCCGATGACGTACGCGCCGAGTTCCTTGGCCAGTTGGACGGCGACGTGGCCGACGCCGCCCGCCGCCGCGTGGATCAGCACGCGGTCGCCTGGGCCGACTCGCGCCAGTACGGCCAGGGACTGCCATGCGGTGACCGCGACCAGGGGTATGGCCCCGGCGTGCGCGAGGTCGAGGTTCTTCGGCGCGGGCGCCAGCGCGTCGGCCGGTGAGGCGGTGAACTCGGCGTAGGCGCCGCGCTGCGAGACGGGAAGCATGCCGTACACCTCGTCGCCAGGCGCGAACCGGGTCACGCCCTCGCCGACCCGCTCGACGACGCCGGCCACGTCGTTGCCCGGCGTCCACGGCAGGGGGACCAACTCCGGCACGCGGCCGGAGCGGAGCACCGCGTCACCGGGGTTGACGCCGGCGCCGGCCACCCGCAGGAGCACCTCGCCGGGGCGGGGCTCGGGGACGTCGGTCTCGACGTAGGCGAGCGTCTCGGGGCCGCCGAACGCGGATTGGACGATGGCGTGCATGCGGGCGGGCATACGGGCTCCTCAACAGCAGGGCGTGGGGCGTGCGTGGAGTACCGGCTGATCCGACTGTGCCGGGAGAAAGGGGGAGTTCGACGAGCGCATCGCTCAGCGGCCCCTGTGGGACCGGGCGTTCGGCTTGCGCTCCCCTGGGTGGGGGCGCAAGCCGAGGGGCTACTCCGGCAGGTGTTCGGGCCCCCCGAAGTCCGGGCTGGAGAAGTCCGGGCTGCTGAACCGCGGGCGGTGGCCCGGCTCCGGGCCGTCGTCGGGGCTGGAGAAGCCCGGGCGGTCGTAGCCGAGGTGCGGCATGCGACTGGTCGGTGCCGATGGTGTCGTACGGCGCAGTGCCGCCGTACCAGGAGCCGCGAGCGCCTCTTGGAGGAACGGCAGGATGCCGCGTTCCAGAAGGGCGTCGTGCCAGGCGTCCCTGGCCCGGGCCACTTCACCGCCCGACTCGCCGTAGGGGCCGGTGTCGGGCGAGGGCCTGTTGCGCAGAGCGGTGAGCAGCAGGCCGACGATCGCGACGATGATCGCCGCGGCGGTCATGGCGCCGAACACCCAGCCCGCGGTGAGCATGGTCTGGGCGAACGCGGGCTCGGGAGTGAGCATCTTGAGGATGTAGCCCACGAGCAGGAATATCGCCGCGGCCGTGCCGGCGAGGACGGGGGTGAGGACAGCGGCGACGGCGACGGCACCCGCACCCTCGGCAGCCTCCCCCAGGGTGGTGGCGAGCCCCATCGCGCCCACGCCGCCCGGCTCCGCGGAGCCGGTCTCGTGGACGGGCGAGGGGGTGGACGACGCCGGCTGGCGCAGTTCCTCGCGGACCTTCACGTAGTGCTGGTACTCGGTCGCCGCGGCCGCCGTGATGAGTGCGGTGGCGTTCAGCGCCATGGTGCGCAACTGTTCGGGGTTGAGCCGCTTACCGACAGCGGCCAGTTCCGGGCGGGTAGGGGCGGAGCGCAGCGCCTCGTCGAGGATCCGCTCGTACTCCTGGCGGTCCTCGCTGTGCAGGTGCTGCGGAACGCTGTTCATGTGCATCCCCCGATGCTCCGTAGGGCTTGGGGCTCGCATGACAACGAGCCGTCGGGCAGAAACGGAGGGGAGCCTGCTACGGATAAGCCGATGGTAGAGCGGCGACGGCACACGGTGACAGGGGGTTTCCAGAAATTGGCCCCTGGCCAGCGCTGTCGTCCGCCGGTCCTCCGAGGGGGGCGCCTGCCCGAATAACGCTCAGATATCCAGCGGCAGTTGCTGGACCAGCAGTTTTCCGGCCATGGTCACTCCGCCGTCCATCGCGATGGCCAGCCCCTCGGCGTAGACGTGCGGTCCCTCGACCACGGGACTCGCGGCGTCCTCGCCGTCCTCGGAGCCGACGTCGCCCAGGAGGTAGGGAATCGGGCTGTGGCCGTGGACGATCCGGGTTCCGCCGTACATGTCGAGCAATGAGCGGACATGTTCGGCGCCGCCCTCGTCGCGGAAGGAGAAGCGCTTGGTGAACTTGCGGAAGACGTCCCACACCTCGTCCGCGTCGTTGCGCGTGAGGGTCTCGCGGACGTTGTCGTTGACCGCCTCGATCGAGTCGCCGTAGTCGAGGTAGGCGGTGGTGTCGGAGTGGACGAGCAGATGGCCGTCGACCTGCTCCATGGCGTCCAGCCGGGACATCCACTGCAGGTGGACGTCCTGGAGTCGGTCCATGTCGGTCTTCTGGCCGCCGTTGAGCAGCCAGGCCGCCTGGAAGGTGGCGGTGCCCGCGCCGGAGTTGACGGGGGTGTCGCCGAAGCGCTTGGCGCCGAGCAGCAGCAGCTCGTGGTTGCCCATGAGGGCCTTGCAGTAGCCGCCGGCCGCGGCCGCCTCGGCGGACAGCCGCATCACCAGGTCGATCACGCCGATGCCGTCGGGTCCGCGGTCGGTGAAGTCGCCGAGGAACCAGAGCCGGGCGGTGCCCGCGCACCAGTTGCCGGCCGCGTCGATCAGACCCTTCTCCCGCAGCGCGGCCACCAGTTCGTCGAGGTAGCCGTGCACATCTCCTACGACGAACAGCGGACCGGCGCCCTCCGCCTGCCGCGGGACGCCCGCCGACGCCGCGTCCACCGCGACCTGAACCGTGTCACCCCGATTGATGACGGGCAGATCGCGCTGAGTGGGCGTGTACCCCTCCGGATAGGCCTCGTCAAAGGCATCACCGTCGGGTCGTACGGCCTCGCCGGGCTGCGCGCTGTCGGCGTACGGACCGGTCTCGTGGACGTACGCCGGTACCCGGAAGTCGCGCAACGTCGCCGTCCGCTCCACCTCGGGTCCCTGACCGGCCCCCTGAGTCATCGACCCCTCCACCATCGCGCCGCAACTGCACCGCATCGGACTGCCTGGTCGCAGCGGCCCGCGGTGTCGTGGGCCCATCATAGGAATGCGGATCGCGCCATGTGATGACCCAGGGGTGGTGAATCAGAGCAGGACTCCACTTCACCGCGGCTTTCGCCCCGATTGGGCAGGTCTTCGACCACACGTCGTCCACTTGACGCCCACTCGGTTCCCGCCGAGCTGTGGCCGGTTTTCACCGGTGGCTACGGCGGACTGGGGGGCGGGCTGGTCTGTTGAGCACCGGGTTCGATTGCCTGGGCGGTGCCGGGTCCATCTGCGCGGTGGGAGGGCTGCCTTGACGGCGCCGGGTCCGCCCATCGCGGTGACAGGGCCATCTTTGCGGTGCCGGGTCCGCCCTTCGCGGTATCGGGTGGGAGTACTGGCGCCGGTCCGGGTGGTGGGGTGCCTGGTGGGAGCGTGGGGCGCCGATCTGCTCGTCCGCCAGGGCTGGTGGGAGCGTGGGGCGCCGATCTGCTCGTCCGCCAGGGCTGGTGGGAGTCTGGGACGCCGATCCGCTCGTCTGCGGCGGCCAAGTGTGTGTTCGGGGCAGGGATTCGTCCGTGCGTGAGGGCGGGTGGGGAGTCCGTACGCCGGTCTGCCCGTTGGCGACGGCCAGGTGGGAGTCCGGACGCCGTTCCGCATGTGTGAGGCGGACGTGGGAGTCCGCGGCCGAACTGCCTGTCGGCGGCGGCTGGGTGGGCGACCGGGACGTCGTTCCGTCGGTGCGCGGTGGCCACGTGGGTGTTCGGGGAACCGATTCGTCCATGCGTGAGGGGGTGGGGAGTCCTTACGCCGCTCTGCCCGTCGGCGGACGGCCAGGTGGGAGCCTGGCTGCGGTTTCGCTTGTGTGAGGCGGGTGCGGGAGTCCATGGCCGCTCTGCCCGTCGGCGACGGTTCAGTGAGAGTCCGAAACAGCGTTTCCTCCGTGCGCGAGAGCCGCTGGGGGGAGTCCGTACGCCGATCCGCTCGTCCGTGGCGGCCCAGTGGAAGTCCGGACGCGGTCTCGCCTGTATGCGGCGGCCGGTGGGAGTCTGCGGCCGATCTGCCCGTCGGTGACGGCCCCGGTGGGCGTCCGGGCACCGTTCCGTCCGCGCGGCGGCCAGTAGGAGGCTGGGGCATCGGTCTGCCTGTCCGCGGCGGCCGTGGTAGTCCTGTCGCCGTTTCGCCCGTGCGAGGCGGCCGGTGGCGTCCGGGACCGATCCGCCTGTCCGCGATGGCCTGGTGGGCGTCCGGGCAACCGTTCCGTCCGGGGGGCGGCGGCCAGGTGGGAGTTCGGGACAGGGTTTCGTCCGGGCGTGAGGGCTGGTGGGGAGTCCGTACGCTGGTCCGCTCGTCGGCGACGGTCAGGTGGGAGCCAGGACGCCGTTCCGTACCTGGGTGAGGGGCGACGGAAGTCGAGGACTCCGTTCCGTTCGGTGCAGCTCAGCGGAAGTCCGGACGCCGTTCGGTACCTGGGTGTGGGCCGGTGGAAGTCTGGGGCAGCGTTCCGCCCGTGCGTGAGGGCCGATGGAAGTCGGGGACGCTCTTTCGCCCGTCCGCCGCAGCGCGGCGGAAGTGCGGCGTCGTTCCGTACTTGGGTGTGGGCCGGTGGAGTCTGGGACTCCGTTCCGCCCGTCCGTGAGGCCGACAAGAGCCCGGAACGCCGTTCCATCCGTTCGCTACGGCCCAGTGGAAGTCCGGGACAGCATCCCGCCCCCCTGAGGCGGCCGTCGGAAGTTCGAACACCGTCCGCCCTGTCCGCCGTAGCCGAGTGGATCCCGGCACGGCAACGGCAACGGCAACGGCACCCGACGGGAGTCCGGGCCTCGCCCCCGCTGGTACGACGCCCGGACTCCCATCGCTCACCCGGCCCACCCCGAGGCCCTGCCCGCACGGCGCCGGGTGGGAGTCCCGGAACCGTGCGGCGTG
The DNA here is from genome assembly GCF_040681835.1 of Streptomyces sp. NPDC051576. Lineage (NCBI taxonomy): Bacteria > Bacillati > Actinomycetota > Actinomycetes > Kitasatosporales > Streptomycetaceae > Streptomyces > Streptomyces sp. NPDC051576. The sequence goes on along the minus strand of NZ_JBFAZO010000003.1, from coordinate 301,449 downwards.
ACTACGGCGTGGGCGGCAGCCCGACTGTGTCCCCCGGGTCACGACAGCCGAGGCAAGCTCCGTCACAACACCTCAAGCCCCGCTCCCCTCCCACAGCACCCGGCGTCACCCCGCGCGCCTTCGCCTCGCCCACCACGAGTCCCCGTACCGCCCCGGGCGGATGCCCTGCTCCCACCCCGGACCACACCAGCGCGCCCCCGAACCGCGCCCCACCCCCCCCGGGGGGGGCACCGCCCGCCCTACTTCCCCTCAGGCGACCGAGGCGGACTGACCGTGGTCCGAGGCGGACGGCGCTGGGACGACGTCCGCACGATCAGTTCCGTCGGTATCACCTGCTCGATCGGCTGGTCCGAATCGATGCCCTCGATGGCGTCGATGAGGAGTTGGACCACCGCCGTGCCGATGCGCCGCGGTTTCAGGGAGAGCGTGGTGATCGGTGGCTCGGTGTTGGCGTACACCGTGGACTCGCTGCAGCACACGAGCAGCAGGTCCTCCGGGACGCGCAGCCCGTAGCGGCGGGCCGCGGCCAGCAGATCCGTGCCGTTGGGATCGAACAGGCCGTAGACCGCGTCGGGCCGGTCGGGGCGGGCGAGCAGCCGGTCGGCGGCGACGGCACCCGCGCACGGATCGTGCGCCGGATAGGCCTCGTACACCGGATCCTGGCCCACACGCTCGCACCAACGCAGGTATGCAGTGGTCGAGAGGTGGGTGTACGTGTCCGTCGTGGTGCCGGTCAGCAGGCCGATCCGGCGGGCGCCGGCGTCGGCCAGGTGGTCGAGGATGCCGAGGACGGCGGCCTCGTGGTCGTTGTCGACCCAGGCGGTCACCGGCAGCGTGCCGGCCGGGCGGCCGTCGGAGACGACCGGTAAACCCTGCCGGACGAGTTCGCTGACCACCGGGTCGTGATCGGACGGGTCGATGACCACCGTCCCGTCCAGGGCGACGTTCGACCACACGTCGTGGCGCGAGGTCGCCGGGAGGATCACGAGGGCGTAGCCGCGGGCGAGCGCGGCCGAGGTGGCGGCCCGCGCCATCTCGGCGAAGTACGCGAACTCGGTGAAGGTGAAAGGTTCATCCCCGTACGTCGTCACGGTCAGGCCGATGAGGCCCGACTTGCCGGTACGGAGGGTGCGGGCCGCCGCGGAGGGCCGGTAGCCCAGCCGGTCGGCCACTTCTCGGACATGGCGTCGGGTGGCGTCCGGGAGCCGGCCCTTGCCGTTGAGGGCGTCGGAGACGGTCGTGATGGAGACTCCGGCCGCGGCGGCCACGTCTCTGATTCCCGCCCGGCCCGGCCGGCTTCCTCGACGAGAGGTTTCCGCGCGGCTCACCTGGTGCTTCCCTGCTGCTGTCATGGCGAGCCGATAGTAGGGCTCATGCGGTGGGGTAGTGCGGACGCATATGCACGCGTTGACAGGCACGTTTCTGCATGGTCAGAAGGGGTCAACTACCTTAGAAACAAAGTCAGTTAAACGCTGCAATGGCACTACGTGACTTGTCGGCGCGCATGGGCCTGCCAAGCCCCCCATGTTTCGAAGAGGTCTCAACTCACCTGTACGAGGGATGCGCGCTACGGAGTGAGCCACCAGCGCATAGATATATGTACGGCGCGCCCCCGGTTCGTACGCCTTGATGGGGTGTTGCCCCTGATGCGGATGTGACGCGTGGGGCGGTCCCGGCCGACGTCCGGCGTCCGCTCACCCGGACCCGACCTGTACGCGGCGGCACCGAATCCTCATAAGGTGAGCAGTATTGAAAGCCGGTGGTGGTCACAAGACCGGTGGTGGTCACAAGGAGGACTGCGGTGAGCGAGACGAGCCCGAAGCTGCGCGCCGAGCTGGAGGGTATCCCCACCTACAAGCCGGGGAAGCCCGCCGCGGCCGACGGTCCGGTGGCCTACAAGCTGTCCTCCAACGAGAACCCGTACCCGCCGCTGCCAGGCGTGATGGAGAGCGTGACCGCGGCCGCCGCGTCCTTCAACCGGTACCCGGACATGGCCTGCACCGGCCTGATGAACGAGCTGGCGGAACGGTTCGGCGTCCCGGTCTCCCACCTGGCCACCGGCACCGGTTCGGTGGGCGTCGCCCAGCAGTTGATCCAGGCGACCAGCGGCCCCGGCGACGAGGTCATGTACGCCTGGCGGTCCTTCGAGGCGTACCCGATCATCACGCGGATCAGCGGGGCCACGGCGGTGCAGGTGCCGCTGACCCCGGGCGATGTGCACGACCTCGACGCGATGGCGGACGCCGTCACCGACCGGACCCGGCTGATCTTCGTCTGCAACCCCAACAACCCGACGGGCACGGTCGTACGGCGGGCCGAGCTGGAGCGCTTCCTGGACCGGGTGCCCGGCGATGTGCTGGTGGTGCTGGACGAGGCGTACCGGGAGTTCATCCGCGATCTGGAGGTGCCGGACGGCGTCCAACTCTACCGCGACCGGCCGAACGTCTGTGTCCTGCGGACCTTCTCCAAGGCGTACGGCCTCGCCGGGCTGCGGGTCGGTTTCGCGATCGCGCACGAGCCGGTGGCGGCGGCGCTGCGCAAGACGGCCGTGCCCTTCGGCGTGAGCCAGCTCGCGCAGGAGGCGGCGATCGCCTCGCTGCGGGCGGAGGACGAACTGCTGGGCCGGGTCGGCTCGTTGGTGGGCGAGCGCACCCGTGTGGTCGACTCGCTGCGCGCCCAGGGCTGGACGGTCCCGGAGACTCAGGCCAACTTCGTGTGGCTGCGGCTGGGGGAGCGCACGGTCGACTTCGCCGAGGTGTGCGACCGGGCGGGTGTGGTGGTGCGGCCGTTCGCCGGCGAGGGTGTGCGGGTCACGGTCGGGGAGACCGAGGCCAACGACATCTTCCTGAAGGTGACGGAGGGGTTCCGCAAGGAATTCTGAAGCCCCACAAGCGCTCTGAGGCGCCATGAGCCGACCGGTCCCGGCTTGGTGGGGCCGGTCGGACCGCGTTAGGGACCCCCGCCCATCGAGTGTCGAACGGCTATGCGGCATAATTGCTTGTGAATGTGAACGCGTTCACAAGCGTGTCCTGGTTGTCCAGTGTTGTACGGGACATGAAGGGCAAACTGCCGCTGTGACCACGGCGACATAAGGAGACTGACGACGTGGAATTGGCTCTGGCGCCGGAGACCCTGGCGCGATGGCAGTTCGGCATCACCACCGTCTACCACTTCCTGTTCGTCCCCCTGACGATCTCGCTCGCCGCGCTCACGGCCGGGCTGCAGACCGCATGGGTGCGCACGGAGAAGGAGAAGTACCTCAGGGCCACCAAGTTCTGGGGCAAGCTCTTCCTGATCAACATCGCCATGGGCGTCGTCACGGGCATCGTGCAGGAGTTCCAGTTCGGCATGAACTGGTCCGCCTACTCGCGGTTCGTCGGTGACATCTTCGGTGCCCCGCTCGCCTTCGAGGCACTGATCGCGTTCTTCTTCGAGTCCACCTTCATCGGGCTGTGGATCTTCGGCTGGGACAAGCTGCCCAAGAGGATCCACCTGGCCTGCATCTGGATGGTGTCGATCGGCACGATCCTCTCGGCGTACTTCATCCTCGCGGCCAACTCGTGGATGCAGCACCCCGTCGGCTACAAGATCAACAAGGCCAAGGGGCGTGCCGAACTCACCGACTTCTGGCATGTGCTGACCCAGAACACCGCGCTCGCGCAGGCCTTCCACACGCTCTCCGCGTCCTTCCTGACCGGTGGCGCGTTCATGGTCGGCATCGCGGCCTTCCACCTGTACCGCAAGAAGCACATCTCCGTGATGAAGACCTCGCTGCGGCTGGGCCTGGTCACCGTCACCATCGCCGGCCTGCTCACCGCGGTCAGCGGTGACACCCTCGGCAAGGTCATGTTCAAGCAGCAGCCGATGAAGATGGCGGCCGCCGAAGCCCTGTGGGACGGCCAGAACTCCGCGCCGTTCTCGATCTTCGCCTACGGCGATGTCAGCAAGGGCCACAACACCGTCGAGCTGTCCATCCCCGGGATACTGTCGTTCCTCGCCGACGACGACTTCAACTCGTACGTCCCCGGCATCAACGACACCAACAAGGCCGAGCAGGCGAAGTACGGCCCCGGCGACTACCGGCCCATCATCCCCGTCACCTTCTGGGCGTTCCGCTGGATGATCGGCTTCGGCATGGCGTCCTTCGCGATCGGCCTGGCCGGGCTCTGGCTGACCCGCAAGAAGTTCATGCTGGCCCAGCATCTGCGGGTCGGCGAGGACGAAGTGCCGAACGTGGTCCTCTTCAAGAACAAGACCCTCGGCCCGAAACTCACCAGGCTCTACTGGCTGGTGTCCATCTGGACCCTCGGCTTCCCTCTCATCGCCAACTCCTGGGGCTGGATCTTCACCGAGATGGGCCGCCAGCCCTGGGTCGTCTACGGCCTCTTCCAGACCCGTGACGCCGTCTCCCCCAGCGTCTCCCAGGGCGAGGTCCTCACCTCGATGATCGTCTTCACCTCGCTCTACGCCGTCCTGGCCGTCATCGAGGTCAAGCTGCTCGCGAAGTACGTCAAGGCCGGCCCGCCGGAACTCACCGAGGCCGACCTCAACCCGCCCACGAAGATCGGCGGCGACTCCCAGGACGCCGACAAGCCGATGGCCTTCTCGTACTAGGCCGAGGGAGCTGCAACAGTCATGGAACTGCACGACGTCTGGTTCGTCCTCATCGCCGTCCTGTGGACCGGCTACTTCTTCCTGGAGGGCTTCGACTTCGGGGTCGGCATCCTCACCAAGCTGCTCGCCCGGGACCGCGCCGAGAAGCGGGTGCTGATCAACACGATCGGTCCGGTCTGGGACGGCAACGAGGTCTGGCTCCTCACGGCCGGCGGCGCGACCTTCGCCGCCTTCCCCGAGTGGTACGCCACCCTCTTCTCCGGCTTCTACCTCGCCCTGCTGATCATCCTGGTCTGCCTGATCGTCCGGGGCGTCGCCTTCGAGTACCGGGCCAAGCGGCCCGAGGAGAACTGGCAGCGCAACTGGGAGACAGCGATCTTCTGGACCTCGCTGCTCCCCGCGTTCCTGTGGGGCGTGGCCTTCGGCAACATCGTGCGGGGCGTGAAGATCGACAAGAACTTCGACTACGCCGGCAACTTCTGGGACCTGCTCAACCCGTACGCGATCCTCGGCGGCCTGGTGACGCTGACGCTGTTCACCTTCCACGGCGCGGTGTTCACGGCGCTCAAGACCGTCGGGGACATCCGGATGCGGGCACGCAAGCTGGCCCTTCAAGTCGGGCTCCTCACAGCCGTGTTGGCGCTGCTCTTCCTGGTCTGGACGCAGGTCGACAGCGGTGACGGCAAGAGCCTGGTCGCGATGGTCGTGGCCGTCGCCGCACTGGTCGCGGCGCTGATGGCGATCCAAGTCGGGCGTGAGGGCTGGTCGTTCGCCTTCTCCGGCGTCACCATCGTGGCGGCCGTCGCGATGCTCTTCCTGTCGCTCTTCCCGAACGTCATGCCGTCCTCGCTCAACGCGGACTGGAGCCTCACGGTCACCAACGCCTCGTCGAGCCCGTACACCCTGAAGATCATGACCTGGTGTGCGGGGATCGCCACCCCGATCGTCCTGCTCTACCAGGGCTGGACGTACTGGGTGTTCCGCAAGCGGATCGGTACGCAGCACATCGCCGAGGCAGTGCACTGAGTCCGGATCGGGGTGTGTTTCACGTGAAACACACCCCGACGGGACCTCCTGAGAAGAGGGTGTGTTTCACGTGAAACCAATCGACCCACGCCTGCTCCAATACGCCCGCGCCACACGGCTGTTCATGGTGGCGGTCGTCGGTCTGGGGGCCGTCGGGGCGGCGCTGGTCATCGCTCAGGCGATGCTCATCGCCGAGGTGGTGGTCGGTGCCTTCCAGCACGGTCACTCGGTCGGTGAACTCCGCACTCCCCTGCTGCTGTTGGTGGCCGTCGCGGGTGGCCGCGCCCTGGTCTCCTGGCTCACCGAACTCGCCGCCCACCGTGCCAGCGCCGCCGTGAAGTCGGAGCTACGGCGACGGCTGCTGGAGCGGTCCGTGGAGTTGGGCCCCGGCTGGCTGAGCGGCCAGCGGACCGGGTCGCTGGTCGCCCTCGCCACGCGGGGCGTCGACGCCCTCGACGACTACTTCTCGCGCTACCTCCCGCAGTTGGGGCTCGCGGTGGTCGTGCCGGTGGCGGTGCTGGCGCGGATCGTCACCGAGGACTGGGTCTCGGCGGCGATCATCGTCGTCACCCTGCCGCTCATCCCGCTGTTCATGGTGATGATCGGCTGGGCCACGCAGTCCCGGATGGACCGTCAGTGGCAGGTGCTGTCCCGGCTCTCCGGGCACTTCCTGGACGTGGTCGCGGGTCTGCCGACCCTGAAGGTGTTCGGGCGGGCCAAGGCACAGGCCGAGTCGATCCGGCGGATCACCGGCGAGTACCGGCAGGCGACCATGCGGACGCTGCGGATCGCCTTCGTCTCCTCCTTCGCGCTGGAACTGCTCGCGACCCTCTCCGTGGCCCTGGTCGCGGTGACGATCGGCATGCGGCTCGTCCATGGGGACATGGACCTCTACATCGGTCTGGTCGTCCTGATCCTGGCGCCCGAGGCGTACCTGCCACTGCGTCAGGTAGGCGCGCAGTACCACGCGGCGGCGGAGGGTCTCGCGGCCGCCGAGGAGATCTTCTCGGTACTGGAGACACCGGTGCCGGCCTCGGGTGCCGCCGAAGTCCCCACCGACGCCCTGCAGTTCGAGGGTGTGACGGTCCGGTATCCCGGGCGGTCCGTGGACGCGGTCTCGGACCTGTCCTTCGCCGTGGCACCCGGAGAGACGGTAGCCCTCGTCGGACCGAGCGGCTCGGGCAAGTCGACGCTCCTGAACGCCCTATTGGGGTTCGTGCGACCCAGCGAGGGCCGGGTGCGGGTCGGGGGAGTCGATCTCGCCGACGCCGACCTGGAGCGGTGGCGGTCACGGATCGCCTGGGTGCCGCAACGGCCGCAGTTGTACGCCGGGACGATCGCCGAGAACGTACGGCTGGCCCGGCCCGACGCCGACGACACGGCCGTACGGCGGGCGTTGGCCGACGCCGGGGCCCTGGAGTTCGTGGACGCGCTGCCCGAGGGCGTCGGGACCGTGCTCGGCGAGGACGGGGCCGGACTGTCCGCCGGGCAGCGGCAGCGGCTGGCGCTCGCCCGGGCCTTCCTCGCCGACCGGCCCGTCCTGCTCCTCGACGAGCCGACGGCCGCGCTGGACGGGGCGACCGAGGCCGAAGTGGTCGAGGCGGTACGGCGGTTGGCGGTCGGGCGGACGGTGCTGCTCGTGGTGCACCGGCCGGCCCTGCTGGCGGTGGCGGACCGGGTGGTGCGGGTGACGGAGGGCGCGGCCGGGGCTCGCGCGGACGCCGTGCCGGCGCTCGTCGACGCACGCCCGGTCTCGTCGGAGGCGGCGGTGAGTCCCGCTGTTCCCGACGAATGCGGGACACGGATCTCGGCACCCGCGGGTGGCGTGCTCGCCCGGGTCCGTGCCATGTCCGGTGCCCGGCGCGGACGCCTCACCCTGGCGCTGCTGCTGGGAAGTCTCGCGCTGGGCAGTGCTGTCGGTCTCATGGCCACCTCGGGGTGGCTGATCTCACGTGCTTCGCAGCAGCCGCCCGTGCTGTATCTGATGGTGGCGATGACGGCGACCCGGGCCTTCGGGATCGGGCGGGCCGTGTTCCGGTACGCGGAGCGGCTCGTGTCGCACGACGCGGTGCTGCGCATGCTGGCCGACACCCGGGTCGCCGTCTACCGGCGGCTTGAGCGGCTGGCGCCCGCCGGACTGCGCGACACCCGCCGCGGCGATCTGCTGTCCCGGCTGGTCGCCGACGTGGACGCGCTCCAGGACTACTGGCTGCGCTGGCTGCTGCCCGCCGGGGTCGCGGCCACCGTCTCGGCCGCGACGGTCGGCTTCACGGCCTGGTTGCTGCCCGAGGCCGGTGCCGTGCTCGCGGCCGGTCTCCTCGCGGCCGGTGTCGGCGTCCCCCTCGTGACCGGTGCCGTGGCCCGCCGTGCCGAACGGCGGCTGGCCCCGGCTCGCGGGGCGCTCGCGATCCGCGTGACCGAACTGCTCACCGGCACCGCCGAGTTGACGGTGGCCGGCGCACTGCCCGCCCGTACCGCCGAGGCCGGGCGGGCCGACGGCACCCTCACCCGGATCGCTTCCCGCGCCGCGACCGCCACCGCGCTCGGTGACGGTCTCACCGCGCTGATCTCCGGCCTGACCGTCGCCGCCACCGCCCTCGTGGCAGCGCAGGCCGTCGCCGCGGGACGGCTCAACGGTGTGCTGACGGCCGTGGTCGTCCTCACCCCGCTCGCAGCCTTCGAGGCCGTCCTCGGACTGCCGCTCGCCGTGCAGTACCGGCAGCGGGTGCGCAAGAGCGCGGAGCGCGTGTACGAGGTCCTGGACGCCCCCGAGCCCGTACGGGAACCGGAGCGGCCCCGCAAGGCGCCGGCGACGCCGTTCCCGCTCGTCGTACAGGGACTGGCCGCCCGGCACACCGGCCAGGACCGGGACGCGCTCGCAGGGCTCGACCTGACGCTGGAGAAGGGGCGCCGGGTCGCCGTGGTCGGGTCCTCCGGGTCCGGCAAGACGACGTTGGCACAGGTGCTGCTGCGCTTCCTGGACGCGGACGCGGGTTCGTACACGCTGGCCGGCGTGGACGCGTACGCCCTGGACGGCGACGACGTACGACGGCTCGTCGGGCTGTGTGCCCAGGACGCGCACCTCTTCGACAGTTCGGTGCGCGAGAACCTGCTCCTCGCGAAGAAGGACGCGACCGAGGACGACCTGCGGGCCGCGCTGGAGCGTGCCCGGCTGCTCGACTGGGTCGACGCTCTGCCCGAGGGACTGGACACGCTCGTCGGTGAGCACGGGGCCCGGCTGTCCGGCGGGCAGCGGCAGCGGCTGGCGCTCGCCCGCGCACTGCTCGCCGACTTCCCGGTGCTCGTGCTCGACGAGCCCGCCGAGCATCTGGACCTGGCGACCGCCGACGCGCTCACCGCCGATCTGCTGGCCGCCACGGAGGGTCGTACGACCTTGCTGATCACGCACCGGCTGGCGGGGCTGGAGGACGTGGACGAGGTGATCGTGCTGGACGAGGGGCGGGTCGTGCAGCGGGGGCCGTACGCCGGACTGGCCTCGGTGGAGGGGCCGTTGCGGGGGATGGCGGAGCGGGAGGCGGAGTCGGAATCGCTGGTGACGGCCGGGTAGGGAGCCCTGCGGCCGACGCCCTCGACTTTCCGTCACAAAGGGGACTAATTAGGCTCGGGGTATGTCAGCCGCCCCGAGTCCCGGTCCCCCGTCGCCGTCCTCGGGGCCGGCGGCCGAACTGGCCGTACGGATGCCGCAGTTGCTGGAAGCGATGCGGTCCGTCGGCAGCGGACTCGAACTGCACTCCACGCTGGAGCGGATCTGCGGGGCGGCGGCCGCTCTGACGGACGCGCGTTACGCGGGGATCGGCGTCGTCGACGAGGACGGTGACGCTCTCGCCGACTTCGTCTTCCACGGGGTGGACGCGGGGATCGCGCGGCGCATCGGACGGTTTCCCGACGGGCACAAGGGGCTGCTCGGTGCCCTGATCCGGGAGCCGGATCCGGTCCGGCTCGTCGATGTGACCGAGGACCCGCGGTTCTCGGGCTTTCCCGAGCACCATCCCAGGATCCGCGGCTTCCTCGGCGTTCCGATCCGCGTCCAGGGCGAGGTCTTCGGGAATCTCTATCTGGGCGAGAAGCGCGGCGGGGACCCCTTCAACGACTACGACCTCACCATGGTCCGCGTCCTGGCGACCGAGGCCGGCATCGCCATCGGAAACGCCCGGCTGTACGAGGCCGCCCAGCAGCGTGAGCGGTGGATCGACGGGTCGGTGGCCGTCACGACCGCCCTGTTGTCCGGCGGGGACGCCGAGGACGCGCTCCAGGTCGTCGCGGAACGGGCCCGCCGGCTGTCCGGATCGGCGGCCGGGATCGTGCTGCTGCCCGCCGACGAGGGCGGCATGGAGATCGTCGCCGTGGCCTCGGGACGGCCGTCGGACGCGCTCGGCACGGTCGTGCCCCCGGAGAGCGGGATCGTGGCCGAACTCCTCGAAGGACAGCCGGTGTTCGTCGCGGACGCGGCCACCGATCCCCGTATGATCACCGGTTTCGGGCGCGCCTACGGGCCGGTGATGGCGCTGCCCCTGCAGAGCGACGGGCGCGTCCTGGGAGCCCTCGTCACCCCACGCGCGCGGGGCGGGCGGCCGTTCACGGAGGCGGAACGCACCCTGGCGATCCAGTTCGCCTCGCAGGCAGCGCTCGCACTGATGATGGCCGAGACACAGCGGGACCGGGAGCGCCTCGCGGTGTACGAGGACCGTGACCGCATCGCCCGTGACCTGCACGACCTGGTCATCCAACGGCTGTTCACCACCGGGATGATGCTGGAGAGCGCCCGGCGCGACTCGCTCGTCCCCGAGGTGCGGCAGGGCGTCGGCAACGCCGTCGACGAACTCGACGTCACCATCCAGGAGATCCGCACCGCGATCTTCGCGCTCCAGCAAGGTCCCGCCGAGGCGCCCTCCGGGCTGCGTACCAGGGTGCTGCGGGAGATCAACATGGCCGCCGTGCCGCTCGGTTTCCAGCCCGCGCACCGTTTCGTCGGCGCGCTCGACACGACGGTCGGCGACCTCACCGGCAAGAACCTCATCGCGGCCCTGCGCGAGGCCCTCTCCAACGCGTTCCGGCACGCGGCGGCCACGCGGATCGAGGTCGTCGTCGACGCGACGGCGGTCCTCCCCGACGGGCGGCCGGGCGTACGGCTCACCGTCGCGGACGACGGGGTCGGCATCCCCGCCGGCGGTCGCCGCAGCGGCCTCAGGAACCTCAGGCGGAGGGCCGAATCCCTGGGCGGCGACAGCGGATACGGGCCCGGCATCGGCACGGACGGCGGCGGTACGACGGTGGTGTGGCAGGTGCCCCACTGAGCCCTGCCGGCACCCGTCGCCACCGGCTCCCGCTGAGCCGTTCGCCGCAACCTGTCCCCCATGCGTACGACGTGAACAGGGCGTCGGTCCGCCGCGCGGGTCACGATCGCTGACATGCGCTCATCTCGCCGTCATCCGCTGCTCGTTCCGGTGCTGCTGTGCGCGATCGCCGTACTGGCGGCCCGTCCTGGCGACGGCGACGGTGACTCCCCGGCCGTCGGCGCCGGCGCACGGGTGGCGCGGCTGTACCGGGACGCCGCCCTGGCGACCCAGCGGTACGAGGCCGGTCGGCAGGCGGCCGACGCGCAACGGGCCACGGCCCGGCGGGCCGAGGCGCGGCTGGAGGGACAACGGCAGGAGATCTCACGGCTGCACGAGGAGCTGGGCCGGATCGCCCGCGCGCAGTACCGCGGCGCCGGTGGCGTCCCGATGGTGGCCCGGATCGTCCTCGCGGACAGTCCCGAGGATCTGATGCGTGATCAGCATGTCTTCTCGCAGGCGGATCTGGCGGTCGGCAACGCGATCGGCAGGAGCCGTCGCGCCGAGGTACGCCTCGCGGCCGACGAGGCGAAGGCCGCGTCGGCGTGGCGGACGCTGGAGCGGCGGAACGCCGAACTCGCCGAGCTGAAGCAGGGCATCGAGCGGAAACTCGAAGAGGCGCGCGGGCAGTTGCAGGGTCAGGCGGACGCCTCGGTCGCGGCGGGCACCTGCCGGGGCGCCGTCCGTCTCGACCAGCCGCCCACCCAGGTCACCGACCCGTGGGTCACCCCGGTGGAGAACGTCGAGCTGTCCGCCGGATTCGGCAGCGGAGGCTCCCGCTGGGCGAACCGGCACACCGGCCAGGACTTCGCGGTGCCCATCGGCACGCCGGTGCGGGCGGCCGGGGCGGGCCGGGTGGTGCGGGTGTCGTGCGGAGGCGCCTTCGGCATCGAGATCGTGATCGAGCACCCGGGCGGCTACTACACGCAGTACGCCCATCTCGCCGCCGTCGCCGTCGACCAGGGGGAGCGGGTGACCACCGGCCAGTGGATCGGCCAGTCCGGCACGACCGGCAACTCCACCGGCCCGCATCTCCACTTCGAGGTACGGGTCACCCCGGAGATGGGATCGGCGGTCGATCCGCTGCCCTGGCTGGCTCAGCGGGGAGTCCCGGTCGGCTGAGCCACTTGTGCAAGGGGCGTGCTCCAGGACTTCGCCCGTTACCGCCGCTCGGCCAGCATCCGCTCGATCACGACGGCCACGCCGTCCTCGTTGTTGTCGACGGTGCGGCCCGAGGCCGCGGCGAGCACCGCCGGGTGCGCGTTGCCCATCGCGTACGACCGTCCCGCCCAGGTGAGCATCTCGACGTCGTTCGGCATGTCCCCGAAGGCGACGACCTCCTCGGGCGCGATGCCGCGCTCCGCGCAGCACAGGGCGAGGGTGCTCGCCTTGGAGATGCCGGGTCCGCTGATCTCCAGCAGGGCGCTGGGGCTGGAGCGGGTGACGGTCGCGCGGTCGCCCAGGGCGAGGCGGGCGGTGGTCAGGAAGGCGTCGGGGTCGAGCGTGGGGTGGAACGCGAGGATCTTCAGCACCGGCTCGTCGGCCCCCGGAGCGTCCGGCGCGAGGAGCTTCTCGGCGGGTGCGAGGGTGTCCGGGGTCTCCATGTGCAGCTTCGGATACGCCGGCTCCTGGTAGAAGCCGTAGGTCTGCTCGATCGCGTACACCGTGCCGGGCGCCGCCTCGCGCACCAGCCCTACGGCGTCGATGGCGTTCTCCCGGGCCAGTTCGCGGACCTTCACGAAGCGGTGGGCGCCGGGGCCGCCGTGCAGGTCGACCACGGCGGCGCCGTTGCCGCAGATCGCCAGGCCGTGGCCGTGGACGTGGTCGCTGACGACGTCCATCCAGCGGGCCGGGCGGCCGGTCACGAAGAAGACCTCGATGCCCGCCTCCTCGGCGGCCGCCAGGGCGGCCACCGTGCGAGGGGACACCGACTTGTCGTCGCGCAGCAGAGTGCCGTCCAGGTCGGTGGCGATCAGCCGTGGCGGGACGGCGGAGGCCGGGGTCTCGGGCTGTCGAGTCGCTGAGGTCACCGGGCCATTCTCCCGCATATGCCCGCACGCCCGTGCGTGAGTGCGCACATGTGAGTGGTTACGGCCCTCACCAGGGCCGTTGCGCCGGTCGTCCAGGTGCCGTTGTGCCCGCCGGGTCAGCGGAGTTGGGTGGGGGCTTCCATCGCGATCTGCTCGAAGACCTTCTCGTCCGCCGCGAAGTCGGAGTCCGGGACGGGCCAGTGGATCACGATGTCGGTGAAGCCCAGTTCCTGGTGCCGGCCCGCGAAGTCGACGAAGGCGCCGAGGGACTCCAGCGGACGGCCGCGGTCCGGGGTGAAACCGGTGAGCAGGATCTTGTCGACCTCGGCCGCGTCCCGGCCGATCGCCGCGCAGGCGTCGGCCAGCTTCTCGGCCTGCCCGCGAATGGCGTGAACCGACTGCTCAGGGGTGCCGCTCTCGAACAGCCGGGGATCGCCGGTGGTCACCCAGGCCTGGCCGTAGCGAGCGGCGAGTCGCAGACCGCGAGGACCGGTGGCCGCCACCGCGAACGGCAGCCGGGGCCGCTGCACACACCCCGGAATGTTCCGGGCCTCGTGGGCCGAGTAGAAGTCACCCTCGTAGGACACCGAGTCCTCGGTGAGCAGCCGGTCCAACAGCGGTACGAACTCCCCGAACCGGTCGGCCCGCTCCCGTGGGGTCCACGGCTCCTGTCCGAGCGCGGTGGCGTCGAAACCGGTGCCGCCCGCTCCGATGCCGAGCGTGATCCGTCCGTCGGAGATGTCGTCGAGGGAGATGAGGTCCTTGGCGAGGGTCACCGGATGCCGGAAGTTCGGCGAGGTGACGAGTGTGCCCAGCCGCATCCGCTCCGTGACAGCCGCGGCGGCGGTCAGCGTCGGTACGGCACCGAACCACGGGCCGTCCCTGAAGGTGCGCCAGGACAGGTGGTCGTAGGTGTACGCGGTGTGGAAACCGAGCTGCTCCGCGCGCTGCCAAGCCTCGCGACTCCCCTCGTTCCAGCGGCGGTACGGGAGGATCACGGTGCTCAGGCGCAGGTTCATGGCTCCCAGGCTATGCGGCCGTCCGTGTTTCACGTGAAACCCTCACCGCACGCGGCTGCTCAGCCACGGCGTGAGGCCGATCATCGAGATCCACTCCTTGTGCACCCTGTCGCCGGGCAGCGGTACGACCAGGCGGCTTCCGGGCGGGAAACGGCGGGTCTTGACGTGGGCGAGGCCGCCGAAGACGGAGCGGAGGAAGACGGGGACGTCGTCGCGGGCGATGTCGGGGCACTCGATGCCCTCGACCGTGATCAGGGCGTCGTCCTCGGGATAGAGCAGCACTCTGACGCGTGGTACTCCGCCGAACTCGACGAGAGCCTCGTGCGGGAGTGAACCGTCCGGGTCGGTGGTGACACCGACACCCGCGGAGCTGCGGCGTGAGGTCTGGTCGGCGCCGATGTCATGGGTGACCTCGATCTCGCGCCCGTACTCGGCCGCGATGGCACGGAGGGCGGTGACGGCGGCCTCGGTGGTGGGGAGGTGGTCCATACCTCTGATCATGCCGGGGGTGGGGTGGTCGAGGCCAGACCGGGCGGTACTTGTCCGGCTGTGCGGGGTCAGTGTGTCTCGGAGAACCGCAGGTACTGCGGGGGCACCGCCTCCGTGAGCCACACCCCGTTCTCGCTGACCCGGAACACATGGCCGTCGCCGTGCATCGCGCCGGCGGCCACGGAGAGCACGACGGGGCGACCGCGGCGGGCGCCGACCCGGGTCGCGGTCTCGCGGTCGGCGGAGAGGTGTACGGCGTGGCGGTTCATGGGGCGGAGCCCTTCGGCGCGGATCGCGTCCAGGTTGCGGGCGACCGTGCCGTGGAAGAGGTACCGCGGCGGGCTGGCCGGGGGCAGTCCGAGGTCGATCTCGATGCTGTGGCCCTGGCTGGCGCGGATTCGGGTGCCCTCGATCGCGAAGCGGCGCTTGTCGTTCGTCGCCACCACATGGTCGAGTTCCTGACGGCTGAAGCGGAACCCGTGTGCGGCACAGGCGGCGATCAGTGTGTCGATCTCGACCCAGCCGGCCTCGTCGAGAGTGAGCCCGATCCGCTCGGGCTGGTGGCGCAGGTGCTTCGAGAGGTACTTCGACACCTTCACGGTGCGTCTTTCATCCATCCGCTCAGCATGACGGGAGAGACACGGGTCACGCATTTTCTTTTGTCACCGATGTTTGATCCACAACCAACTGTAGTTATCCACAGGGGAATTGGCGTTTCTGTGGACAACTCCCTGTCATGTCAGACCTGTTCGTCAAGATCGGCTGGGGGCCCACCCCTTGGCATGAGCGCATCCAACGCCCTTGCCCGCAGCTCCCGTTCAGCCGCCAGCGCGATGAAGTCGGCAGCCTTCTCCGGACCAACGAGCGCTTCCACGGCTTGCATTGTCGTCTCGGGCACAGCCACGGAACGTGACGTCGGCGCTGTCGTCCGGGGCTCCTGGGAACCGAGGTGCTCGCGTAGGGAACGGTTGGCGAACAGGCGCATCGCGCGGGCGAGTTCCGCGTCCACGGTCTGCTGGGCGAGCGGCCGCAGCCGTCGTACGAGGGAGGCCGCCTCGGTCGCGTCGGCGTCCGTCGGACGGTGCGGGCCGTCGAGGTAGCGGGCGAAGACGTGCTCGGTGGTGAACTCCAGGAAACGGGAGGCGATGTGCTCGACCTGGACCCTCAACTCCCGCAGATGGGACGAGATCGCGGACAGCGGTACCCCGGAGGCGTGCAACTCGACGGCCACCGCCAGCTCTTGGGGGCTCGGCACGAGGAAGGACTCCGTGTCTCCGGTGACCGGCTCCAGGACGCCGAGTTCGACGGCCTCGGCGACGGCCGCGTCGTCCGGGCTGCCGCCGAAGCGCCGCTCCAGCTCGGCGCGCGAGATCCGCACCGCCTCCTCGTCCGTCCACGGCCCGTCGACCTCGGCGACCAGCCCGAGGACCCCGCCGAGACCCCGGCCCGTGTCCCAGGCCTCCAGCAACTCCTTGATGGAGGCCAGGCCGTAGCCGCGGTCGAGAAGGTCGGCGATCTGGTGCAGGCGGGCGAGATGGACGTCGGCGTACACATTGGCCCGGCCACGCCGCTCGGGACGGGGGAGCAGACCGCGGTCCTGGTAGGCGCGGATCGTCCGGACGGTGGCGCCGCTGAGCCGAGCGAGGTCCTCGATGCGGTAGCCGCCCTCGGCGGGACGGGAACCCGGACCGGGCCCGGAACTCACGCGGCCCCCGCCCGGGCCGCCGGTGACCTCTTCAGGTACTCCACCGCGCGGCTCAACGACCCTTCCCGCGACGGGTGGTAGGAGCGCCGCAGGTAGCGCGGGAGGGCCGCGCCGAGCGAGCGCCAGGTCGGCAACAGGCCTTTGCGCACCGCCCTGTTGTGTTCGGCGAGCGAGTAGCGGACGCGTCCGGCGAGTTGGGGGTCGTGGCGCATCAGGTAGGCCGTGCCCCAGGCCCACAGGTAGAGCATCACGGGCGCGGTGACCGCCATGCCGGCTACACGGCGGGCGTACCGGGGGAGACCGCGGCCTCCGCAGTGCTGGAACATGTCGAAGGCCACCGCGCGGTGTTCGACCTCCTCCGCGCCGTGCCAGCGCAGCAGGTCGAGCATGATCTCGTCGGCACCCGCCCGGTCGAGGGCCTCCGCGGCCAGGATCCAGTCGCCCAGCACCGCCGTGAACTGCTCGATCGCCGCGACGACCGCCAGCCGGAATCGCAGCCACTCGGCGTCCGGCACCGGCGCGCCGAGCGGCGGGCGTTCGCCGAGCAGCCGTTCGAAGAGGAAGTCGACGTACCGGGTGAAGTCGGCGGTGTCGAGCCGCTGGGCCGCCAGTTGGTCCAGCACGTGCGCGTGCTGGACGCTGTGTGTGGCCTCCTGGCCCATGAACCCCTTGACGTCCGCGAGGAGTTCGGGGTCCCTGACCAGCGGCAGGCCCTCCTTGAGGACCCTTACGAACCACCGCTCCCCCGCCGGCAGCAGCAGGTGCAGCACGTTGATGACATGGGTGGCGGTCGGCTCGTCCGGGATCCAGTGCAGGGGCGTGCGCGACCAGTCGAAGGAGACCCGGCGGGGCGTGATCGGGTGGTGCTCGTTCGCGTCGTGCTCGTTCTCGGAGGTCACAGCGGCGGCTCCAGCCGGGCCATCGCCCGCAGCGCGCGCGGGGCGAACCGGGACATCAGATGGGCGCCGCGCGCCTCCGGAGTGACCGGCACGACGGCCTGGTCGCGGACGACCGCCCGCAGGATCGCGTCGGCGACCTTCTCCGGCGGGTAGTTCCGCAGGCCGTACAGGCGCGCGGACTTCTTCTGGCGCCGCTTCTCCTCGTCGGCGTCGACCCCGGCGAAGTGCGCGGTCGAGGTGATGTTGGTGTTGACGAGGCCAGGGCAGATCGCCGAGACGCCGATCCCCTGCCCGGACAGTTCGGCGCGCAGACACTCGCTGAGCATCAGCACGGCCGCCTTGGAGGTGCTGTAGGCGGGCAGCGCCTTGGACGGCTGGAACGCCGCCGCCGACGCGGTGTTGACGATATGGCCGCCCTGGCCGCGCTCCGTCATCTGCTTCCCGAAGAGCCGGCAGCCGTGGATCACACCCCACAGGTTGACGTCGAGGACCTTCTTCCAGTCCTCCGGGGTGGTGTCGAAGAAGGAACCGGAGAGTCCGATTCCGGCGTTGTTCACCAGGACGTCCACCACGCCGTACTCGGCGGCGACCTTCTCGGCGAGTTTCTCCATGGCCTGCTCGTCGGAGACGTCGACCGTCTCCGCCCAGGCATCGGGGGCGCCGATCAGCCGCGACAACTCGGCGGTGCGGGCGGCACTTTCCGCGTCCCGGTCGACGGCCACCACCCGCGCCCCCGCCTCGGCGAAGGCGAACGCCGTGGCCCGCCCGATCCCGCTGCCCGCCCCGGTGACCAGCACGAGCTGCCCGCCGAACCGCTCGGCGTACCGACCCGAGGCCTTGACGACAGAGGCCGATGCCGGCTGCCCGCCGTCCTCGTGGGCGGTCACGAACTCCGCGATCCACGAAGCCAGTTGATCGGGGCGCGTCCGTGGGATCCAGTGCTTCGCCGGCAGCGTACGGCGCACCAACCCCGGTGCCCACAGCTCCAGTTCGTCGTAGAGCCGCTCCGAGAGGAACGCGTCCCCCAGGGGCGTGACGAGCTGCACGGGCGCGTGCGCGTAGGCGTCGGGGCGTGGCCTGCGCAGCCTCGCGCGGACGTTGTCCCGGTAGAGCCAGGCGCCGTGGGCCGCGTCCTGGGGCAGCGACGAGGTCGGGTAGTCGCCGCGCGGCACCTTCTCGACGCGTTCCAGGATCTTCGGCCAGCGCTTGCCGAGCGGGCCGCGCCAGGCGAGTTCGGGCAGCACGGGCGTGTGCAGCAGGTACACGTACCAGGACTTGGCGCCCTGGCCGAGGAGTTGACCGACGCGGCGCGGGGTGGGCCGGGTCAGGCGCTTGTTGATCCAGTGCCCGAAGTGGTCGAGGGACGGTCCGGACATCGAGGTGAAGGAGGCGATCCGGCCCTCGGTGCGCCCGACGGTGACGAACTCCCAGGACTGCACCGAACCCCAGTCGTGCCCCACCAGGTGCACCGGCCGGTCCGGACTGACCGCGTCCGCGACCGCCAGGAAGTCGTCCGTCAGCTTCTCCAGGGTGAACCCGCCCCGCAACGGCTTCGGAGCCGTGGACCTGCCATGGCCCCGGACGTCGTAGAGCACGACATGGAAGCGGTCGGCGAGGCGGCCGGCCACCTCGGACCAGACCTCCTTGCTGTCGGGATAACCGTGCACCAGGACGACCGTCGGGTTCGACGGGTCCCCCAGCTCGGCCACGCACAGCTCGACTCCGCCGGTCAGAACCCGGCGCTCGCGCGCACCCTCAAGGCTCACTTGTCCTCCGCCCAGCGCCGCACGTGCGGCAGATCGTCGTCCAGCCAGAAGGCGCTCTGCTCGGGGTCCCTGGAGTCGGTGACGACCAGGATCTCCTCGAACTTGGCGCCCGTGCCCCGGAATCCGAGATGCGGCTCGACCGCCCACAGGCCCGGGTGCGGGGGATGGTCGGAGAAGCGGTACGGCGACCACAGCGGGGACCAGCCCTCGCGGTGGCCGTGCAGCGCGTCGCTCGCCAGGCCCTTCAGGGCCTGGGTGCCGAACCCGAACAGCCGCGGGGACCAAGGGCGTTCGGCCACCCGGTCGACCTTGTGCGCGATCACGCCGAAGGGATACGCGCGGTGCCGGTTGGCGTAGCCCTGGCGGACCATGAGGCGGTCCACGTCCTCGTAGATCTCACGCAGCGGGCGCCGCTCGCGGACCTCGCGCAGCAGTAGCTCGCGATGTGCCTCCAGGTCGGCCATCAGCCGGTCCTGCACCGCGTTCGCCCCCAGGGAGCCCGAATACCCGATGTCGGCCGTGAAGCCCTTGTACACCGGGGCCATGTCCAGGATGAACGGCATCCCGGGCTCCAGTCGGCGGCCCGTGGGGAAGAACTGGAGCGGCACCCGGAAGTCCGTGAACGCCGTGCGGTCGCCGAACCAGGCGAAGGGCAGATGGAACCAGTCCCGCACCCCTCGCGCGCGCAGCCACGACCGCTGCATCCGGGCCGCGTCGCGCTCGGTCACCCCGGGCTCCAGCCGGGCCGCCACGGCCTCGGCGCACTCGTACGCCAGCCGCTGGACCTCCCTGAACCCCCGCAGTTCCGCGGAGAGTTCGCCTGTCACCGCCGTAGTCATGCCACCGCCCCACCTGTCCACACCGACTGCGGTACGTGCTCGTAACTTGACACTGATGAATGTGACAGTCGTTAGAGGCTGCGTCAATAGCCTTGATCTCCACCTGTGGATAAGTGCGCGGGCCCGTCACGTAGCCCTCAAGCAGGGGAACCCCTACGGACCCGTACGCCTGGAGTCTGATGTGAGGACAGCTCTGCGGGTTGACGACCGGAGTGGTCCGCGTCACTACCTTCGAAGACGTGACTGTGATCGCGACCGAAAGCCTGAGCAAGCGGTTCCCCCGGGTGACCGCGCTTGACCGGCTCTCCGTGGACGTCGGACCCGGTGTTACGGGGCTCGTCGGTGCCAACGGAGCCGGCAAGTCCACCTTGATCAAGATCCTGCTGGGTCTGTCCCCGGCGACGGAGGGGCGAGCCGAAGTGCTCGGACTCGACGTGGCCACCAAGGGCGCCGCCATCCGCGAGCGTGTCGGGTACATGCCCGAGCACGACTGCCTGCCGCCCGACGTCTCGGCCACCGAGTTCGTCGTCCACATGGCGCGCATGTCCGGCCTCCCGCCGACCGCCGCGCGTGAGCGGACCGCGGACACGCTGCGCCATGTCGGCCTGTACGAGGAGCGCTACCGTCCCATCGGCGGCTACTCGACGGGCATGAAGCAGCGCGTCAAGCTCGCGCAGGCCCTCGTCCACGACCCGCAGCTGGTCTTCCTGGACGAGCCGACCAACGGCCTCGACCCGGTCGGCCGTGACGAGATGCTCGGCCTCATCCGCCGCATCCACACGGACTTCGGCATCTCGGTCCTGGTGACCTCGCACCTGCTGGGCGAACTGGAGCGCACCTGCGACCACGTGATCGTGGTCGACGGCGGCAAGCTGCTGCGCTCCAGCTCCACCACGGACTTCACCCAGACCACGACCACCCTGGCGATCGAGGTCACCGACACCGACGAGCACCCGGACGGCACCCGAGCGGTGCGCGACGCGCTCCACGCGCGCGGGGTGGACACCCACGACGGCAGCGGTCTGCCGGGCGCCGGCCATGTCCTGCTCCTGACGGCCACCGGCGAGGAGACGTACGACCTGGTCCGGGACGTGATCGCGGACCTCGGCCTCGGACTGGTGCGCATGGAGCAGCGCAGGCACCACATCTCCGAGGTCTTCACCGACACCGAGACCGGCACCGACAGCGACGCAGAGCGGAAGGAGGCCGTAGGCCATGGCAATTGACCAGCCCCTGGTCCCCCAGCCGGGCGACCAGACCCGCATCCACAACATCGGCTACCGCAACTACGACGGCCCGCGCCTCGGCCGCGCCTACGCCCGCCGCTCCCTCTACTCGCAGTCCCTGCGCGGCGCCTACGGCCTCGGCCGTTCGGTGAAGTCCAAGGTGCTGCCCATGCTGCTGTTCGTGGTCATGTGCGTGCCCGCGGCCATCATGGTGGCCGTCGCGGTCGCCACGAAGGCCAAGGACCTGCCCGTCGACTACACGCGCTACGCGATCATCATGCAGGCCGTCATCAGCCTCTACGTGGCCTCCCAGGCACCCCAGTCCGTATCGCGTGACCTGCGCTTCAAGACCGTCCCGCTGTACTTCTCCCGGCCGATCGAAACCGCCGACTACGTAAGGGCCAAGTTCGCCGCCCTCGCCTCGGCCATGTTCGTGCTGACCGCCGCCCCGCTGATCGTGCTCTACGTAGGCGCCCTTCTGGCCAAGCTGGACTTCGCCGACCAGACCAAGGGCTTCGCCCAGGGGCTCGTCTCCGTGACCCTCCTCTCCCTGCTCTTCGCCGGCATCGGACTGGTCATCGCGGCGGTCACCCCGCGCCGCGGCTTCGGCATCGCGGCCGTCATCGCCGTACTGACCATCTCCTACGGCGCCGTCTCCACCCTCCAGGCGATCGCCGACGCGCAGAACGCCACGAGCGCCATCCCCTGGATCGGCCTCTTCTCGCCCGTCACCCTCATCGACGGTCTGCAATCGGCCTTCCTGGGCGCCACTTCGGCGTTCCCCGGAGGCGTCGGCCCCTCCCACGGACAGGGCGTCGTCTACGTCCTCGCCGTCCTGGGCCTCATCGCCGCGACCTACGGCCTCCTGATCCGCCGCTACCGGAAGGTGGGCCTGTGACCACGCTCTCCATCGACCACGTCTCCCGCTGGTTCGGCAACGTGGTCGCCGTCAACGACATCACCATGAACGTCGGCCCCGGCGTCACCGGGCTGCTCGGCCCCAACGGCGCCGGAAAGTCCACCCTCATCAACATGATGGGCGGCTTCCTCGCCCCCTCCACCGGCACCGTCACCCTCGACGGCCAGCAGGTGTGGCGCAACGAGCAGATCTACAAGCACATCGGCATCGTCCCCGAGCGCGAGGGGATGTACGACTTCCTCACCGGACGCGAATTCGTCGTCGCCAACGCCGAGTTGCACGGCCTGGGCGCCAAGGCCGCCCAAAAGGCCCTGGCCACGGTCGAGATGGAGTACGCGCAGGACCGCAAGATCTCCACGTACTCCAAGGGCATGCGCCAGCGCGTGAAGATGGCCAGCGCCCTGGTCCACGACCCCTCGCTGCTCCTGCTCGACGAGCCCTTCAACGGCATGGACCCGCGCCAGCGCATGCAACTCATGGACCTGCTGCGGAAGATGGGCGACGAGGGCCGCACGGTGCTGTTCTCGTCCCACATCCTCGAAGAGGTCGAACAGCTCGCCTGGCACATCGAGGTCGTCGTCGCCGGACGGCACGCGGCCAGCGGCGACTTCCGCAAGATCCGCCGCCTGATGACCGACCGTCCGCACCGCTACCTGGTCCGCTCCAGCGACGACCGCGCCCTCGCGGCCGCGCTGATCGCCGACCCGTCGACCTCCGGCATCGAGGTCGACCTGGCCGAGGGCGCGCTGCGTATCCAGGCCGTCGACTTCGGCCGGTTCACCGCCCTGCTGCCCAAGGTGGCCAGGGACCACGGCATCCGGCTGCTCACGGTCTCGCCGTCCGACGAGTCGCTCGAATCCGTCTTCTCGTATCTCGTCGCGGCGTAGGAGGCCAAGAGATGTACGACCCCACAGTCGCCCGACTCACCTACCGGGCCCTGCTCGGCCGGCGCCGGGCCCTCATCCTGGGCGCCCTGCCCGTCCTGCTGATCCTGATCGCCGTGGTGGTGCGCGGCCTCGCCGGCGCCGACGACCAGACCGCGGTGGACGTCCTGGGCGGCCTCGGCCTCGCCACGATGGTGCCGATCATCGGCGTCATCGCGGGCACGGGCGCGATCGGACCGGAGATCGACGACGGCTCGGTGGTGTACCTGCTGTCCAAGCCGCTGAAGCGGCCGACGATCATCTTCACCAAGCTGATCGTGGCGATCGCCGTCACCATGGTGTTCTCCGCGGTCCCCATGCTGATCGCCGGCCTCATCCTCAACGGCAACGGCCAGCAGATCGCCGTCGCCTACACGGTGGCAGCCCTGGTCGCCTCCATCGCCTACGCGGCGCTCTTCCTGCTGCTCGGCACGGTCTCCCGGCACGCGGTGGTCTTCGGACTCGTCTACGCCCTCGTCTGGGAGGCCCTGTTCGGCTCCCTGGTCGCCGGCGCCCGCGCGCTCAGCGTCCAGCAGTGGTCCCTGGCCGTCGCCCACAAGGTGTCCGGCGGCGACCTGGTGACCTCGGACGTCGGACTGACCACGGCGACGGTGTTCCTGGTCCTGGTCACCGCGGGAGCCACCTGGTTCGCCGGACAGAAGCTGCGCTCGCTGACGCTCGCCGGCGAGGAATGACAGGTCCCGATCTTGACGGGGACTTCATCTCTGTCCGGGCACACTGGACAAACGGGGACGCACGGCTAGGAGGACGGGGATGGCTGGAGAGGCAACGGACGGCGCCGGTCAGGCGGAGCCGGGGGACGGCTGGGACCAACAACTGGTCCTGGACGACGAGTTCATACGCTCCGCCGAGACGGCCGAGCCGTCCGCCCGCGCCCGCATGCTCGCGGCCCGCTGGCGCGCCGAGTCGCCCGAGCCACAGCCCTGGCGCTCCGACGAGCCGCCCGCGGGCTGGTTCTTCAGCAAGGCGCGTCGGCGCAGGTGGCGCCTCCGCTAGCCGCCGTACGGCCGCCCTTTTATTCGGTGGCGCCCAACTCGGCGTACAGGCACAGTTGTTGTGTCGACGCCGGATCAGCCGGCGCCACCGACTGGGAGAGGAGCTGGGCGATGTCGATGCACGACAGGACGTCCAACTCCCTTCAGGGCAGCCCGAGGCGGTCTCCGGAGTAGTTACCCCTCCGTCGAGTCGCCCATCACGGGGAGCTGCCCGGGGCGGCCGCTTCGAGCACGCGACGCACTGCGGATGCGTGGGCCGCCTTCCCTGTTGCCCCCATCGCAGGGGGCGAGCCGAGCTGGGGCGGTTGCCCACACCTACGCGAGCAACCGCTCCAGCACCACCGCGATGCCGTCGTCCTCGTTCGAGGACGTCACCTCGTCGGCCACCGCCTTGAGTTCCTCGTGCGCGTTGGCCATCGCCACGCCCCGGGACGCCCACGCGAACATCGCGATGTCGTTGGGCATGTCGCCGAAGGCGATCGTGTCGGCGGCCTTCAGGCCCAGGCGGCGGGCCGCGAGGGAGAGACCGGTCGCCTTGGACAGGCCCAGCGGAAGCAGTTCGACGATGCCCGCGCCCGCCATCGCGACCGAGACGAAGCCGCCCGCGGCCAGCAGGGCCGCCGCGGCGAGTTCGTCGTCCGTGAGGGTCGGGTGCTGGATGTAGATCTTGTTCAGCGGTGCGGCCCACAGCTCGGACACGTCCGAGAGCGGGGTCGTGGGCAGTGGGCCCGTGACCGCGTATCCGTCGCCGACCAGCACCTCGCCCTCCAGGCCGTCCCGGCTCGCCGCCAGGTACAGCGGGCCGACCTCCGCCTCGATCTTGGCGAGCGCCACACCGGCCAGTTGACGGTCCAGGGTGACCGAGGTCAGCAGGCGGTGCTCCCCGGCGTCGTAGACCTGGGCGCCCTGGCCGCAGACCGCGAGACCGTCGTAGCCGAGGTCGTCGAGGATGTGCCGGGTCCAGGGGACCCCGCGGCCCGTCACGACGATATGGGCCGCGCCCGCCGCGGTGGCCGCGGCGAGGGCGTCACGGGTGCGCCCGGAGACCGACTCGTCGGACCGCAGAAGCGTTCCGTCGAGGTCGGTCGCGATCAGCCTGTAGGGGAAGCCGGCGCTCACTTGGCGACCGGCTCCAGGACCTCACGGCCGCCCAGATACGGACGCAGCACCTCGGGCACCCGCACGGAACCGTCGGCGAGCTGGTGGTTCTCCAGGATCGCCACGATGGTGCGCGGTACGGCGCACAGCGTGCCGTTGAGCGTGGCCAGCGGCTGTACCTTCTTGCCGTCGCGCAGCCGCACGGACAGCCGACGGGCCTGGAAGCTGTCGCAGTTGGAGGCCGAGGTCAGCTCGCGGTACTTGCCCTGGGTCGGGATCCACGCCTCGCAGTCGAACTTGCGGGACGCCGACGAGCCCAGGTCGCCCGAGGCCACGTCGATGACCTGGAAGGGCAGTTCGAGGCCCTCCAGCCACTGCTTCTCCCAGTCCAGGAGCCGCCGGTGCTCGTTCTCCGCGTCCTCGGGGAGGACGTACGAGAACATCTCGACCTTGTCGAACTGGTGCACGCGGAAGATGCCCCGCGTGTCCTTGCCGTAGGTGCCGGCCTCGCGGCGGAAGCACGGGGAGAAGCCCGCGTAGCGCAGCGGCAGCTTGTCGGCGTCGAGGATCTCGTCCATGTGGTAGGCCGCGAGGGGGACCTCGGAGGTGCCGACCAGGTAGTAGTCGTCCTTCTCCAGGTGGTACACGTTCTCTGCGGCCTGGCCGAGGAAGCCGGTGCCCTCCATGGCGCGCGGGCGGACCAGCGCCGGCGTCAGCATCGGGACGAACCCGGCCTCGGTGGCCTGTGCGATCGCCGCGTTGACCAGCGCCAGCTCCAGGAGGGCGCCGATGCCGGTGAGGTAGTAGAAGCGCGAGCCGGACACCTTGGCGCCGCGCTCGACGTCGATGGCGCCCAGGGCCTCGCCGAGTTCCAGGTGGTCCTTGGGCTCGAAGCCCTCGGCGGCGAAGTCGCGGATCGTGCCGTGCGTCTCCAGGACGACGAAGTCCTCCTCGCCGCCCACGGGCACGTCCGGGTGCACGAGGTTGCCGAGCTGGAGCGCGAGGCGCTTGGTCTCCTCGTCCGCCTCGTGCTGCTCGGCGTCGGCCGCCTTGACGTCGGCGGCGAGCTGGCCGGCCTTCTTGAGCAGCTCGGCCTTCTCGTCCGCGGAGGCCTTGGGGATGAGCTTGCCGAGCGACTTCTGCTCGGTGCGCAGCTCGTCGAAGCGGACGCCGGACGACCTGCGCCGCTCGTCGGCGGACAGGAGAGCGTCGACGAGCGCGACGTCCTCTCCACGGGCGCGCTGGGACGCGCGCACACGGTCGGGGTCCTCACGGAGCAGGCGAAGGTCAATCACGCGGACCAGGCTACCGGTGCCGGGTTCCGGCTCACGACTCAGCATTCCGAACTGCGGCTTACATCCAGTTATGGGGCAATTGCGAAGAGTGTTGAAACATGTCGGAGCGAGTCAATAAAAGGACGCCTCACTCCCTGGAAGGGGGCAGGTGTGAGGCGGCCTGTTGACTCGAATCCCTTGTGGAGAACGGGACTTGAGGTCGCGGTTGTCCACAGGAATCCACATCCCGGAAGAGTTATCCACAGGCTGTGTGGAAGATCTGTGGATGCCGGAAGTGATCATTCCGAAAGGGGTTCCCGGGTCGAGGAATTCCCGACCCAAACGCCCCTCACACCCACTTTCGGGTGGAATTGCGTCGCTCCATAGGATTGCTCGAAGGAAACGGGTGGACGAAGAGTGAC
Source organism: Streptomyces sp. NPDC051576 (assembly GCF_040681835.1). Classification (NCBI taxonomy): domain Bacteria; kingdom Bacillati; phylum Actinomycetota; class Actinomycetes; order Kitasatosporales; family Streptomycetaceae; genus Streptomyces; species Streptomyces sp. NPDC051576. The sequence goes on along the minus strand of NZ_JBFAZO010000003.1, from coordinate 274,830 downwards.
CTACGCGTCGATGGACGCGATCATGGGCTGTAGGGCGATTTGTCGACTGCATCGCACGTCGGTGTCGACTTGTCCCCAGGTCGAGAAGCTTGCCTGTGGATAACTTCTGTGGATAACGAAGATACGCAGGTACTACCGGTCAGAAACGGCCGTCCTGGCAGTGCGCGACCCAGTCGGCCGCCGCCAGGAACTCCTCGTCCGAGGTCCCCGGGAACAGCGGCCGCACCCCGTCCACGCCGACGTCCGCACGCGGGTACGAACCGAGGAAGCGCACCTGCAGACAGATCCGCTTGAGCCCCGTCAGGGCCTCGGCGACCCGGCGGTCGGAGATGTGCCCCTCGGCGTCGATGCAGAAGCAGTAATTGCCGATGCCGGCGCCGGTCGGGCGGGACTGGAGCAGCATGAGGTTGATGCCTCGGGTGGCGAACTCGCCGAGCAGGTCGCGCAGACCGCCGGGGTGGTCGTCGCGCTGCCAGATGACGACGGACGTCTTGTCGGCGCCGGTCGGGGCCGCCGGGCGGGCCGGCCTGCCCACCAGCACGAACCGCGTCTGCGCGTTCTCCGCGTCGTGGATCTCGGTCTCCAGGGCCTCAAGACCGTACCGGGCGGCGGCGAACTCACCGGCGAAGGCGGCGTCGTAGCGGCCCTCCTGGACCAGGCGGGCGGCGTCCGCGTTCGAGGCGGCCGACTCCCAGAGGGCGTCCGGGAGGTTCGCCTTCATCCAGTTGCGGACCTGCGGCTGGGCGGCGGGGTGGGCGGAGACCGTCTTGATGTCGGAGATCTTCGTGCCGGCCCTGACCAGCAGCGCGAAGGTGATCGACAGCAGCACCTCGCGGTAGATCATCAGCGGCGCGCCGGCGACCAGCTCGTCCAGGGTGGTGGTGATACCGCCCTCGACGGAGTTCTCGATCGGCACGAACGCGGCCTCGGCCTCGCCGGCCCGCACCGCGTCCAGCGCGGACTGCACCGACACGTACGGGATCAGCTCACGGGTGGCCGCCTCGGGAAGCGTGCGCAGGGCGACTTCGGTGAAGGTGCCCTCAGGGCCGAGATACGCATAGCTGGCTGGCATGACCTCACCCTAATGGCCCTTGCCAAACCCGGGGCACGCTTCCTGGCCGACCACCCCATAGGGCGACGGGCTCACCCCTCCAGCAGCCGCTGCCCCACGTACTCGCCCTTCGCCGCCCCGCCCGGTACCGCGAACAGGCCGCTCGCCTCGTGGCGGATGTACGTCGACAGGGCATCGCCGCGGTCGAGTTTCCGCTGCACGGTGACGAAGCCGCGCAAGGGGTCGGCCTGCCAGCAGACGAAGAGGAGCCCGGCGTCCGGGGTGCCGTCGGCCGCGATGCCGTCGTGGTAGGAGAAGGGGCGCCGGAGCATCGCCGCGCCACCGTTCTGGTCGGGGCGGGCGATCCGGGCGTGCGCGTTGATGGGGACGACCAGCGCACCCTTCGCGTCGGTCTTCTCCAGGTCCATCGCGGTCGTCTCACCGCCCCCGGACAGCGCGGCTCCGTTCGACTTGCGGCGCCCGATGACGTTCTCCTGGGCGCCGACCGAGAGCTTCTCCCAGTCGTCGAGGAGCATGCGGATCCGGCGTACGACGGCGTAGGAACCGTTCGCCATCCACGCCGGGTCGGTCGAACCGGACGTCGGCACGAAGATCCGCTTGTCGAAGTCGGACTCGGTCGGCTTGGGGTTGCGGGTGCCGTCGAGCTGGCCCATCAGGTTGCGGGCCGTCATGGTGCGGGTCGTCGCGCCCGGCGTCCGGTTGAAGCCGTTCATCTGCCAGCGGACCTTGGCCGCGCTGCCCGCGTCCTTCTGGATCGCGCGCAGGGCGTGGAAGGCGACCAGCGCGTCGTTGGCGCCGATCTGCACCCACAGGTCGCCGTTGCTGCGCGACTTGTCGAGGTGGTCGGAGGAGAAGTCGGGGAGCGGGTCGAGGGAGGCGGGGCGCTGCTTCTCCAGGCCCGTACGGGAGAAGAAGCTGTTGCCGAAGCCGAAGGTGATCGTCAGCGACGAGGGCCCCGCGTCCCGGGCGACATCCGTGTCGTCCTGTGCGGCCGGTTCGCCCGCCATCAGCCGCTCGGCCGTGGTCGACCAGCGGCGCAGCAGAGCCGCCGCCTCCTTGCGGCTCGCGCCCGCCGCCAGGTCGAAGGCGACGAGGTGACCGCGGGCCTGGAGGCCCTCCGTGATGCCGGGCTGATGTTTCCCGTGAAACATTGCCATGTCCGCGCCCAGGGAAGTGAGCGGTGTGGCCCCGGCGGGGGCGGCCGCGTAGCCGACGGCTCCGCCCCCGGCACCGAGGACGAGCCCGGTGGCACCGGCCGTACCGAGGAGCCGTCGGCGGGAAACGCCCTCCCTTGGGGAGGCGTTTTCGGAAAGGGCCTCCCCGGGAGACGCCCCGGGGGATGCCTCTGCGATGGGGGCCTCGGGAATGGACTGGTCAGGCATGGGTGGCTCAGCCGATCTGCGCGTTCTTCTCGACGGTCGTCTGGTCGATGTCGGAGGTCCGCACGGTCACCGAGATCTTCCATTCGCCCGCCATGGGGATCTGGATTCCGTTCGCTGCCCAGTGCCCGGTGGTGATGCGGTCGGGCGTCACGGGCAGCGGGCCGATGTTCTTGGCGGCGAGGGTGAAGGCGACCTTCACCTCGGGGACGTCGAAGGCCCGGCCGTTGGGGCGCTGCACATAGACGTGCATCTCGTTGCCGCCCACCCGCGCGGGGTCGAGGTCGACCCGTATGACGCCCTTGCCGTCCGTGCCTCCGGTGTCGAAGGACATGTCCAGGGTCAGGGCACCGGAGGACGAGGTGGCGGCGGATGAGGAGGAAGCCTTGGCCGCCTTGGCGTCCTCCTCCGTGCGGCCCGGTTCGGTGGTCGTCAGGGCCGTGGTGACGGCGAGGACGACGACGGCGACGGCGGCCTCGGCGAGGACCGAACGGCGCAGCCCGAAGAGGTTCGGATCGGAGTCCCGCAGCCGCTTCTGCCGGGCGGTGTCCACGGCGGCCTGCTGGCGGGCGAGTTGGGCGGCGCGCTTGGAGTCGCCGGTGGCGGTGGATCCGGCAGACGCCTTGGCACCGGAGTCGACCGCTGCGGCGGACGCCGTGACGTGCTCCTTCTCCTTGTCCGGCTCGCGCTCCTCAGCCTGCTCGGAGTCCCCGGCTTCCTTTTCCGCTACGGCCGTCTCGGCCGTGCCCGCGAGCCGTCCGGTCCAGCGGCGGGAGATCGACGCGATGCCGACGAGCAGCGCCACGAGCCCGATCTTCACGAGCAGCAGTTGGCCGTAGCCGGTGTCGGTGAACGCCGACCAGGAGCCGAGCTGGCGCCAGGACTGGTAGATGCCGGTCGCGACCAGTGCTAGGACGCTGCCGAACGCGACGCGCGAGAAGCGCTGTACGGCCACCCGTCCGACGGGGTTGTCGGAGGGGGCCCGGTAGAGGGCCACGAGCAGGGCGGAGAGGCCGCCTAGCCAGGTCGCGACGGCCAGCAGGTGGACGACGTCGACGGGCATCGCGATGCCGGGCTGGAGCCCGGTCGAGGCGTGCTCGGCCAGGGCCCAGCTCGCGGCGAGCCCGGCGGCCACCACCCCGCCGCCGATGGCCAGCCCGAAGGTCAGGTCCCGCTTCTCCTCGTCCTCACGCTTGTCGTACGCGCCGAAGAGCACGGCGATGAACAGCGCGGCGGCGGCGAGCAGCAGCAGCCGGGAGACGAGCGCGGCGCCCGGCTTGGTCTGGAGGACCTGGCCGAGGAGGTTCAGGTCGAAGATGTCGCCGAACTTCCCGGTGGTCGTGTACGAGCCCCGGATGAGCAGCAGCCAGAGCGTCGCCGCGGTCAGCGAGACCCAGCCGGAGACCACCAGCCGCTGGAGGGCGCGCACCCCGGCGCCCCGCTGCCAGCAGGCCAGGACGAAGGCGGCGGCGCCCACCATCACGATGAAGCCGGCGTACGACATGTAGCGCCCGAAGCCGTACAGCCCGCCGACGAGGCCGCCGCCGACGTCCTGGTCGGTCGACGCGGAGACGGTGGTCTTCGAGGGGGCGCCGATCGAGAAGGTGAAGGCGCCGCCGACGGGATGGCTGTCCGCCGACACGACCTGCCAGGCCACTGTGTAGGTGCCGTCGGGCAGCCCGCTGCGGATCTGCACGGCGTACGTCGTCCCGCTGATGTTGGACGGTTTGCCGACGTCGACGCGTTTGCCCTTCGGGTTGAGCACGCGCAGCGAGTCGTCGTTCGTGGCGACCTTCTCGGAGAAGGTGAGCGAGACCTGCGTCGGAGCCTTGTTGACCACCACCCCCGAGGAGGGGTCGCTGCCGGTCAGGGCGGCGTGCGCGGAGGCCGGCCCGGCACCCGCGAACAGCATGCCGATGACGGCCAGGAACAGCAGCACCAGATTGCGGACTCGGGGGGTGATGGTCGTCTTCAAGGTGGGGTCCCTCCCTCAGTGCCCGGTCGTGGGGTTGTACGTGGCCGACTTGACGGGCATCTCAACCGTGAGAGGGCCGGACTTGGCAAAGTGCAGCTTCACGGTCACGTTGTCGCCCTGCTTCAGCGTGTGCTTCAGCTTGTCGAACATCAGGTGGTTGCCCCCGCTCTTGAACACGAGTTGACCGTGTGCCGGCACATCGAGGGACGTCACCTCCTCCATCGCCTGGCCGACCGTCTCGTGCACGGAGACGGGGCCGGCGTCGCTGGTGACGGAGGTCAACTCGTCCTTGGCGCCGCCCTTGTTGGCGATCTCCAGGAAGCCCGCCGCCATGTCCGAGACCGGCTGGGGCATATAGGCGGAGCCGACCGAGAGCTGGGCCTTCGCGTCGTCCGAGCCGCCGCAGCCGGTGAGGACCAGCGCCCCGGTCAGCACCGCGACCGGCACGGCGAACCGCCTCACGGTGTCTCCCCCTTGATGATCTTGGGGAGGTCCTTGGTGTAGTCGTCGACGGTGGTGTCCTGGCCGTAGAGGAGATAGCCGCCGTTGGTCTTGGGGGAGAACGCGACGACCTGGGTGCCGTGGACGGAGACGAGCTTGCCGTTCTTGTCCTTGGAGGTCGGCTCGATGGAGATGCCCAGGGAGCGGGCGCCGGCCTGGATGGTGGCGAAGGAGCCGGTCAGACCGACGAACTGGGTGTCGATGCCCTTGAGCCACTTGCCGAGTTCGGAGGGGGTGTCCCGGGCCGGGTCGGTGGTGACGAACACGACCAGCAGCTTGTCCTGCTCGGCCTTGGGCAGCGCCTTCTTGGCGACCGCGATGTTGTTCATCGTCAGCGGGCAGATGTCGGGGCAGTGGGTGTAGCCGAAGTAGATCAGCGTCGGCCGGCCCTTGGTCTCCGCCCGGAAGTCGTACTTCTTGCCGTGCGTGTCCGTGAGGACCAGGTCCGGCTTTTCGAACGGGGTGTCGAGCACGGTGGCGGCCTGGGTCGCGGTGTCCTCGGAGACCACGGCGACGGGGCTGTTGCCGTCGTCGCCGCTGCCGCAGGCGGAGAGCGTCAGGGTGGCGGCGGCGAGCAGCGCGGCCGCCGCGAACGTCTTCTTGCGCATAGGAAAAATGTCCCAGTTGTGAGAGCTCCGGCGCGCACCGGGGTCGTACGCAAGAGTCGCACGGACCCCTGTGCGCGCCATGAGCGGACGGGCCTCAGACGGTCGTACGCCGACGACCGGCGAGAACGCCGTACGCCACGCCCGCCGCGCCGACGACGATGCCGACCACGCCGAGGACGCGGGCGGTGGTGTCGGAGGAGCCGACGTCCGAGGTGGTGTCGGCGGCGGTGTTCTCGGTCTTCTCGGAGGCGTCCTCGGCGGTCGCGCCGGAGGTGGAGGCGGCGGTGAGTTCGAGCACCGGTGCCGGGTTCTCGGGCTCCTCCGCGCCGTCCTTCTGCACCTCGATCCAGCGCACGACCTCCTTGTCGGAGTACGTCTGGAGCGCCTTGAAGACGAGCTGGTCGGTGTCCGTGGGCAGCATGCCGACGGACACCGGGAACTTCTGGAAGTAGCCGGGCTCGACGCCCTTGCCGGTCGCGGTCCAGGTGACCTTGGTGACGGCCTCGGTGATCGTCTCGCCGTGCATCTCGGCCGGCTTGGCCAGCTTCGACTTGGTGACCTTGACGGTCCAGCCGCTGATCGGCTCCGGCATCACGGAGGCCAGCGGGTGGTCGGTCGGGAAGGTGACCTCCAGCTTGGTGGTCGAGGCGTCGTCGCGCTCGTTCGGGACCTTGAAGTCGACGACCGCGTAGCCGCCCTTGACGGCCGCGCCCTCCGGCTGCACGGAGACGTGCGCGAAGGCGGGGGAGGACAGGACGACCACGGCCGAGCCGGCGACGGCAGCGGCGGCGGCGATACGAGAAGCCTTCATGGAAAGGAGCACTCCACTTCGAGTTCGAGTGAGTTCCGGTGGTGAAGAGGGGGCGCGTGGTTCCCGGCTGAAAACTCGGGCACGCGCGTGTGCCGCACGACGGCGGCCTCTCCACGCACCAGGAAGGAGTGCGGGACGGGGGTCGCGTCGCGTCAGGCGGCGAGTACGTGTGCGGCGGCGGCCGGCGGGCCGCGGCGGATCACCGAGTGCTGGAGTGCGGTGGTGTGCGGCGCGGGCGGTGCGAACAGGGCGGTACGCCGTGGGCGCGGGCCCGCTTCGGGCGCCCCCGGCAGCCCGGCCCGCAGGGCGCGCACCAGGGCGAGCGCTCCGCGCAGGGACCGTACGAGCGCCCCTTCCGCGACTCCGTGCGCCGACAGCTCCGTCAGGCGCCGCAGCGCCAGGTCCCCGTGCCGCAGCAGCCAGCCCGCGGCGAGTGCCGCGAGGACGTGGCCGAGGAGCATGGACAGGGACGGGAACAGGGACATCGAGGAGCCGGCGGAGGTGGACATGGCGTCCGCCGGGTGGTGCATCGCCCCCATGCCGCTCATCGAACCCATCGAGCCCGAGGCCGGCAGCAACCGCGCGTTGGCGAGGATCTGGTGGGCCTGCGCCGGGCTGATCGCCGCCGCGGTGGTCCCGCACAGCAGATGCGCGGCGCGCGCGACGAGTGTGGCGTCGGAGGCCGAGAGGGAGCCGGTCGACACGGTGGTGGCCGTCTGACCGATTCCGAACAGCGTGTGCAGTACGGCCTGTCCGACCGCGAGCAGCGCGACGATCCCCGGCAGGGAGCGCTCGCGCCCGGCGAGCGGCGCCACGACCAGGAACGTGGCGAGGAAGCCCGCGCCCAGGGTCCACAGCGGCACCGTGGCGCAGGAGGCGATCGCATGACCGGCCGCGGCCAGCACGACACAGACCGCGGCGAACACCGCGGCCCGCAGGACCCGGAGTTCACCGCCGGAGCGCGCCGTACGTGGGTGGGGGGCAGTCATGGCGGGCTCATCATCGCACCGGCCTTATCGCCGCCATACGGCAGGTCCGCAACATCGGGACCTCGATGTGTCGTAGATCACGAAGATCACTCTCCGACGTGAGCTACCTCCGGATACACCAATTACGTTTGGGACACATCCCCCATATGGGCGGCATCACGTCAACTCCGTGCTTACACAGGGGCACTGGCGGCAATAGGTATCGGTATGTCGAGCCGCGGCCGGGAGGCTGGAGCATGAGCATCTGGTGGTCACTCCATCTGAGGCGCGAGGCCGCGAGCGTTCCGCTCGCCCGGCGACTGCTCCTCGGCACGATGGAGACCGCGGGCGTCGACCCGGACATCTCCTACGACCTCTCTGTCGCCCTCACCGAGGCCTGCGCCAACGCCGTGGAGCACGGCGGCGACACCGCGCACGGCGCCTCTTCGGAGGCGTACCGGGTCACCGCGTATCTCGACGGGGAGAAGTGCCGGATCGAGGTGGCCGACTCGGGCCCCGGCTTCACCCGCACGCAGTCCGTCCGGCCGGCCCCCAGCGAGGCGGAGAACGGCCGCGGTCTGTGCCTCATCCAGGAACTCGCCGACCATGTCCACATCGGCAACAAGCCGGGTGTGGGCGGCGCGGTGGTGAGCTTCGACAAGATCCTCAAGTGGCGCAAGGACGCGCCGTTGATGGCGGTGTGAGGGCGCGTCCCCGGATGCGGGACGCGGCCCACGGAGCCGTACCGCCCCGACTCCTTCTGCACCGCCGAAGGACAGCGCGAGCGCCTGGAGGCGCAGGTGCGGGAGTACACGGCGGGCCGTCTCGGGGCGAGCGAGACCCAGGCCCGCCTCGAGGTCCTGTTCATCGTGATGGGCACCCTCCAGGACACCGACCTCCACACGCGCGTGGAGCCCTCGCGGAAGTGCGGGGCTCCTTGTCGGTCGTCAACTCACCAGCGCCGGCTGCCTGACAGCCACCCCGCGACCGGTGGCCGCCCACCGTGTCGCCGGGCCCATCGCGTACGACGCCGCCACCGTGGCCCCGCCCAGCAGCAGCCAGCCGGGGGTGCCCCACTCCAGGAGGAGGGACGTCAGCACCAGGGGGCCCATCGTCCTGGCCACGGTGACGCCGGTACCGAAGAAGCCCTGGTACTCGCCCCCCCCGGCCGACCGGTGCCAGGTCGAAGGAGAGCTGCCAGGAACCCGCCGACTGGCCCATCTCGGCGGCGACCTGGAGTACCGCTCCGACCACCAGCGCCCCCACGGCCACCCACGGCGACGTGCCCGCGGACAGTGCGAAGGCCGCGCAGGCCGCCAGCATCACCCAGCCGGACCGCCGTACCGCGCGCGTGGCGGACGCGATTCCCGTGATCCCGCGGGCCGTCCGGACCTGGAAGACCATCACCGCACCGGTGTTGAGCACGAACAGGGCAGAGACCAGCCAGGTCGGCGCGTTCGTCCGCTCGGCCACCCACAGCGGCAGCCCGAGGCTGAGCAGCGGCATCCGGAGCAGCAGCACGGTGTTGAGGAGCGTGACGACGGCATACGGCCGGTCCCGAAGGACACCGAGACCGTCGGGCTTCCGCACCCCGGCGGCCCGTACCGACGGGAGCCGCAGCAGCAGCCCCGCGCACACCAGGAAACTCACCGCGTCCAGCGCGAACACCCCGAGGTACGCCGACCGCGTCCCCGCCCGCAGCGCGAGCCCGCCCAGGCCCGCGCCCACCGCGAGCCCCGCGTTCAGCGTCGACTGCAGATGGGCCAGCAGCCCGGTCCGCTCCCCGGCGGACACCAGCCCCGCCAGCAGCGCCTGCCGGGCCGCCGCTAGCCCCGACTGCGCGGAGGCGTAGGCACACGCGGCGAGCACGAACGGCACGAACCCCCGTACGACGAGGAAGGACGCCACCGCGAACCCCGTCGCCAGCGCCAGCAGCACCGCCGTACCGCGCGGCCCCCGCCGGTCGGCCAGCCGCCCCAGCGGCACCCCCACCAGCGAACCGACCGCCCACGCGAGGGTGAGCCCGAGGCCCACGCGCGCGGGGGCGAGGCCGACGACGTGGGTGAAGTACAGCGCCGAGGTCACGTAGTAGGCGCCGTCGCCGACGGAGTTGGTCAACTGGGCCAGTGCCAGGGTGCGTTGCGGGCCCGCGGGCGGGACGAGCGAGTTCGTCATGACTACGACGGTAGGCCGAGGTTGGACCTGTCATAAGGTCCAATAGGCGTCATATTCACTGGCCCAATTGGGGGTGAGCCGATCCCCTCACGCCCCCTCCAGCACCCGCCCCAACACCTCCAACGCCTCCGGATACACCCGCTCCCGAGGCGTCCCGTACCCCACCACCAGCCCTTGAGGGTGTTCTCCACCCGCGTGCCAGTGCTCCCCGAGCCGTCCGACCGCGAGCCCCTCCTTCTCGGCCAGCGCCAGCACGGCCTCCTCGTCGTCCACCTCCACCAGCGCGTGCAGCCCGGCCGCGATCCCGCGCACGCTTCTGCGCGTCCCGAGCCGGCCGAGGAGCTGGTCGCGGCGGCGCCGGTACCGCAGCCGGCACGCGCGCACGTGGCGGTCGTAGGCATGGCTGTCGATCAGTTCGGCGAGCGCCAACTGGCCGATGGTCTCGGTGTGGTGGTCGCTGTGCAGCTTGGCGTCGGCGATCGGGTCGACCAGGTGGGGCGGCAGCACCATCCAGCCGAGCCGCAGCGCGGGCCCGAGCGTCTTGGAGGCGGTGCCCAGGTAGACGACCTGCCCCGGCGCCATCCCCTGGAGCGCGCCCACGGGCTGCCGGTCGTAGCGGAACTCCCCGTCGTAGTCGTCCTCGACGATCAGCCCCCCACGCGCGCGTGCCCAGTCGGTGAGCGCCCGTCTGCGCTCGGGATGCAGGGTCACGCCGGTCGGGTACTGGTGGGCCGGTGTCACCACCACGGCCGCCGCGTCCCCCAACTCCTCGGCGCGGGCGCCCCGTTCGTCGACCCGTACGGGCACCACGTGCCCGCCGTTGTGCCGCACCACCTCCCGGTGGAAGGGCAGTCCGGGATCCTCCATGGCCACCCGGGAACCGTCGAGCACGCGCGTGAGGAGCGCGAGCCCCTGCACATACCCGGAAGTGATCACGATCCGCTCCGGTGGCGCGATCACCCCGCGTGCCCGCCCCAGGTAGCCCGACAGCGCGGTGCGCAGTTCGATACGGCCGCGCGGGTCGCCGTAGTCGTACGCCAGGGAGGGGGCCGTCGCGATGGCGCGGCGCAGTGAGCGCAGCCAGGCCGCCGCCGGGAACGCGCCGACGTCGGGACTCCCGGGCCGCAGGTCGAAACGGGGTACGCGCGCGCGTGCCGCCGCCCCCGGTGCCTCCGCGTCGACCGAGGGCAGCAGGGCGACCTGGGTGCCGGACCCCTGGCGCGCGGTCAGATAGCCCTCGGCGACGAGCTGGTCGTAGGCCGCCTTCGCGGTGCCCCGGGAGACGCCGAGTTCGGTCGCGAGTCGGCGGGTGGCCGGGAGGCGGGTCCCGGGGGCCAGCCGGCCGTCGCGTACGGCGTCCCGCAGCGCGCGTTCGAGACCGACCCGGCGGCCGCCCTCCGGGTCGGGTTCCAGATGCAGGTCGACCCCGACGCCGGACCAGAAGTCGTTCACGAAAAAGCCCTCCCCCTAGGCATACGACTTGGCATATGACAGCCGTGCGACTGGCGCCGACCGGCACACGAATGGCCGGGCACCGCACGTGTGCCCGGCCATCAGTCTTGTATCAGCTCCGTCTTGTATCAGCTCTGTCAGCCCTTGAGGGACGCCATCCAGGCCTCGACCTCGTCGGACCGCCTGGGCAGGCCGTCGGACAGGTTCCGGTTGCCGTCCTCGGTGACGAGGATGTCGTCCTCGATGCGGACGCCGATACCGCGGTACTCCTGGGGGACGGTCAGGTCGTCGGCCTGGAAGTACAGACCGGGCTCCACCGTGAGGACCATGCCGGGCTCCAGGGTGCCCTCCACATACGTCTCGGTCCGCGCGGCGGCGCAGTCGTGGACGTCCATGCCGAGCATGTGGCCGGTGCCGTGCAGCGTCCAGCGGCGCTGGAGGCCCAGCTCCAGGACGCGCTCCACAGGGCCCTCGACAAGGCCCCACTCGACGACCTTCTCGGCCAGCACGCGCTGCGCCGCGTCGTGGAAGTCGCGGTACTTGCCGCCCGGCCGCACCGCCGCGATACCGGCCTCCTGGGCCTCGTACACGGCGTCGTAGATCTGCTTCTGGAGCTCGCTGAAGCGGCCGTTCACCGGCAGCGTGCGGGTGACGTCGGCGGTGTACAGGGTGTGCGTCTCGACGCCCGCGTCCAGGAGGAGCAGGTCGCCGGAGCGGACCGGGCCGTCGTTGCGCACCCAGTGCAGGGTGGTGGCGTGCGGGCCGGCGGCGCAGATCGAGCCGTAGCCGATGTCGTTGCCCTCGACGCGCGCGCGGAGGAAGAACGTGCCCTCGATGTAGCGCTCGCCGGCCGCCTCGGCCTTGTCGAGGACGCGGACGACGTCCTCGAAGCCGCGGACCGTGGAGTCGACGGCCTTCTGCAGCTCGCCGATCTCGAACTCGTCCTTGACCAGGCGTGCTTCGGAGAGGAAGACCCGCAGTTCCTCGTCGCGCTCGGCGGTGACCTTGTCGGTCAGGGCGGCCTCGATGCCGGCGTCGTACCCGCGCACCACGCGCACCGGGCCGGTGGACTCGCGCAGCGCCTCGGCCAGTTCGCGGACGTCGGAGGCGGGGATGCCGTAAAGCTGCTCGGCCTCGGCGAGGGAGTGGCGGCGGCCGACCCACAGCTCGCCCTGGCCGGAGAGCCAGAACTCGCCGTTCTCGCGGTCGGAGCGCGGCAGGAGGTAGATCGTCGCCTTGTGACCGTCGGTCGTGGGCTCCAGGACGAGGACGCCGTCCTCGGTGAGGTTGCCCGTCAGGTACGCGTACTCGACCGACGCCCGGAAGGGGTACTCGGTGTCGTTCGAGCGGGTCTTCAGGTTGCCCGCGGGGATCACCAGGCGCTCGCCCGGGAAGCGCGCGGAGAGCGCGGTGCGGCGGCGGGCGGTGTGCGCGGCCTGCTCGACCGGCTGCAGGTCGTGCAGCTCCGTGTCGGCCCAGCCGGACTTCATGCTCTCGGCCAACTCGTCGGACACGCCCGGGTACAGGCCGTTCTTCCGCTTCTTGATCGGCTCTTCAGGCTCGGTTTCCGGGGTCTCCGGGTTGAGCTCGTCGGCCACGGTCATCCTCCTAGATACGGCACTGGACCCCGTCCATCGTACGGTCGTACGGAAGGGGGTCCAGGGCCGTATGGCCTGTTACACATGGCTGCCGGGCGACTACTCGAAACGGCACGCCAGGAGGACGACGTCCTCGTCGCTGTCGGCCGTGTCGAGGCCGTCCGGCAGCACGGTGCGCAGCACGTGGTCGGCGATCGCGGCCGGGTCCTCGCGCAGCGCCTTGGGGACGCTCGCCGCCGCCGAGTGCAGGCGGGCGAAGGCGCGGTCCATGGGGTCGCCGGTGCGGTGCAGCAGCCCGTCGGTGTAGAGCAGAACCGTCTCGCCGGGCTCCGCCTCCAGCTCCACGCTCGGCGCCTCCCAGCAGGCCAGCATGCCGAGCGGCGCGGACACGGAGGTCTCCACGAACTCCGTGCGCCGCTCGCCGACCAGCAGCGGCGGGCTGTGACCTGCCCCCGCCAGGGTGATCTTGCGCAGCGCGGGCTCGCAGTAGGCGAACAGGGCGGTGGCCGAGCGGGCGGGCTCGGTGAGCCTGAGGAGCAGTTCGAGGTCGGACAGGACCGCGACCGGGTCCTCGCCCTCCATCACCGCGTACGCCCGCAGGGACGCGCGCAGCCGACCCATCGCGGCGATCGCGCTCGGCCCGGAACCGGTCACCGAGCCGACGGCGAGGCCGAGCGCGGCATCCGGCAGCGGCAGCGCGTCGTACCAGTCGCCGCCGCCGCGCGGACCCGTGCGGTGCAGCGCGGCGAGCTGAACACCGGCCACGCGGGGGAGCCGGGACGGCAGCAGCTCCTCGGCGATGGTCGCCACGCACGCGCGCGTGCGCTCGACTTCGAGCAGCCGGGCCAGGTGCTCGGTGGCGTAGCGGGTGTACAGACCGGCGAGATGGCGCTGCCGCTCGACCGGCTCGGCGGGCTCGTCGTACAGCCACACGGCGGCGCCCAGCCGCCCGGCCGCGTCGGTCGCCAGGGGCAGCGTGTAACTGGCCGCGTAACCCAGGCGTACGGCGACCTCGCGGTGGCGCGGGTCGAGGCCGTCCTCGGCGAACAGGTCGGGGTGGACGATCTCGTCGCCCCCTGGGGTACCGACCGGGCTGTCGAGGAGTTCGCCGTAGGACATCGCCCCGCGCGGGACGGTCTCCATGTGGCCGAGGTCGGAGCGGGCGAGGCCCAGGCCGATCGTGGTGTGGGGGCCGAGGCCGTCGCCGGGTTCCAGGACGACGAGTCCGCGCCGGGCGCCCACCAGGGCGGCTCCGGCGCGCAGCAGCTCCTGGAGCGCCTCGTCGAGTGCGTCCGTGCGTGCCAGCCGCTCCGTGAGTTCATGGAGGGTCGTGAGATCGGAGACCCAGCCGGCGAGACGGTCCTGGAGCAGGGCACCTGGCGCGTTCTGAGCGGTGTCCGGCGGGTTCTGGACGTTCGAGGAGGGGGCCGGAGGGGTACCGGTGGCGGCAGGCGCGGGCGCGACAGTGTGTGCGGGCGAGGGAACCGTTGAATCGATTCCAGCCACTTTCGGAGGGTGAGGGGCGTTCATGGCGTCCGGCTTTCCGACCGGTGCGTATTGCTCAAAAGCATCGCAAACCCCCATGTCATTCTGCGCCGCTGGCAGTGTCTCCACATGTACACGCACTCGTGAGGGGATGTCCAGCATTGTCCTGCTGGGATTCCTGGTGTCCATGGGTTTCGCGGGGGCATTTCGCTCTCCCCTTGCGGATTGGTGAAGTTGGCTTAAAACTGCATCAGGGGACGGTCCATTGCGGTCGACTGGGCTTGCTCGACGGAGCGTCACAGCGGTCGTGATGGGTACGTACTCGGAGAAGGCCAGGGGTGGCTGGGGGCCACCCGGAACCTGATGAGGAACCCGGGCGTCTTAACCACCGACGATCGTGCCCCATCCTCCCGTGGCGGAGGCGGAGAGAAATACGCGGGACGGCAAACGCCAGACTTCGCCACCCCCACGCCACGCCCATGCTTTTCAAGCACGCACGGGTTCCCCTTGCCGAAGGCAGGGGTGTGATGCGCCAACAGGTACGCACAGTGCAGTGATCGACACATGGTGTGATGTGGTCCTCGGTGTTGCCAGCGGTGCAACGGAAAGGAACGAGCGCTCATGCGCGAGATCCTCGGAAAGCGACGCAGGCTCCTGTTCAGGCGAGACAGCAGGAGGTCTGAGATGCTCGGCGCGGCCCTGACCTTCGCGACAGATTGGCAATGGCCCGTACTCCCGGGCGTGGCACCGGATCCCCAGGGACGTGCCCGCTGCGGCTGCCCGGACCCGGAGTGCACGGTGCCCGGCGCACACCCCTTCGACCCCGGCCTTCTGGCGGCCACCACCGACGCCCGCATGGTGCGCTGGTGGTGGGGCAACCGACCCACCGCCCCGATCGTCCTCGCCACCGGCGACAAGGCTCCCTGCGCGGTCAGCCTGCCCGCCCCCGCGGCCTCCCGGGCCCTCGCCGCGCTCGACCGCCAGGGCATGCGCCTGGGC
Source organism: Streptomyces sp. NPDC051576 (assembly GCF_040681835.1). Classification (NCBI taxonomy): domain Bacteria; kingdom Bacillati; phylum Actinomycetota; class Actinomycetes; order Kitasatosporales; family Streptomycetaceae; genus Streptomyces; species Streptomyces sp. NPDC051576. Next base: position 259,807 of record NZ_JBFAZO010000003.1, on the reverse strand, counting down.
CCGGTCGTCGCCGCGCCGACCCGCTGGTCGCTGCTCGTCAAGCCGTACTCCATGGAGCAGTTGGGCGAGCTGCTCTACGCCAAGGACCACGTCCCCGGCTCGCTGCGCTTCCACGGCGAGGGCGGCTACCTCGCCCTGCCACCCTCCGAGACCGGCCAGGGCCAGATCCGCTGGGAGCGCGCCCCCCTGCCCGGCTCGTCGTCGCCCTGGGTCCCCGATGTCGAGGCCGTGGTGGACGCCGTGGTCGAGGCCCTCACTCGTACGGGTGTGAGCGCACCCGAGTTGTAGGGGTGTCGGGCGCGCGCGGAACGCGGCGCCCCGGGTAGGTCGTTATCTTCCGCTGTATGAACCTCCGTCTGCTCGCCCTCGCGGGCGTCGCGGTGTGCGCGGTCGCGCTGCCGCTGGCCGTGGCGTCCGCAGGGCCCGTTCGCGACGAGGGCCACGCAGTCGTACGTTCCCTCTCGCACACTTCCGCCGGCGACTCCTCGCGCGCTTCCTCCGGAGCCTCTTCCGGCGACGACGACAAGGTGCCGTCCGCCGCTCCCGCGCCCACCCGCTCCCCGCTGACGCTCGGCCTGGGGCTGGCCACCGCCGCCCGCTGCGGACCCGGGCTCTCCTCCCCCGACGGCATCGAGGCGCAGACCTGTGTCATGACGCAGGGTGAGGAGACCTGGGCGCGGACCTACTACCGCAACACGACCGGGGACGACCTGGATTCGGTGCTGAGCCTCATGGGCCCGGCGGACCGCACCGTGCAGATGCACTGCGCCGTGGAGGCCGAGGACGAGCCCGCGCTGTGCGAGACACCCCGGGAGCGGACACAGGGCGATCTGGCGGCCTACACGGCCGTGGCGGAGTTCGCCGGGCAGGGCGGGCGCGGGCCGCTGTTGCTGCGCTCGGGGAGCAACTCCTCGGCGCCTACGGCGAGTTGACGGAGCACGTCGTTCCGTACACGCGGGCCGGGCATGAAAAGACCCGGTTGCTGGCGACGGGGGATGCACCAGCAACCGGGCTACTCGAACGGTAACAAGAGATCGGCGGTTCGCAAATTCGATCTCGGCTATTCGGACACCGACTTCCTTTTCACAACGGGGAGTTGTGACAGGAGTCACCCGAGTGAACAGGCCTGTTGCGACTGAACCGTCGGTCAGTCGAACCCCTGCTCCCATCCGGGTGTCAGCTCAGCGTGACCTGCCGGTTGGTGAGGCCCCCGCGCGCGCGGCGCTCGTCCGGGGTGAGCGGTGCCTCCGTCGCCAGCGCGGCGGTGAGCCGCTCGGCGAACTCGGCGGCCGGCTTCTCGATGTCGTCCGCGGTGAGCCCGCTGGGGAGGTCCCAGACGGGGACGGTGAGACCGTGAGCACGGAAGGACCCCACGAGACGGGTGCCTTCACCGAGACTGGAGCGGCCCGCGGCGTGCAGCCGGGCGAGACCGTCCAGAAGCTGCTCCTCGGGGTACGGCATGACCCAGCGCAGATGGTTCTTGTCCGGGGTCTCGCACCAGTACGCGGCGTCCACGCCCTGGAGCTTCGCGGTCGGGATGGCGGCGGCGTTGGCGCGCTCCAGGGAGGCGGTCACCTCCGGCGTCGCGTTCTCCGCCTCCGGAACCCAGAATTCGAAGCCCGCGTGGACAACTGGCTCGAAGGCGCCTTCGGGGTCGAGCAGATCCTGCAGTCGCGGACCGTCGGCCGGGGCGCGGCGGGCCTGCACCGGAGTGCCCGGCTCCGCGTCCAGCGCGCGCCGGAGGGTGTCGGCGAGGTCGCGGCTGATGTCGCCGGACGCCGTGTCGTTCTGCAGGCCGAGCAGGACCGAGCCGTCGTCGCGGCGCAGGGCCGGCCAGGCCATCGGCAGCACCGTGGCGAGCGTGACCGAGGGGACGCCTTCGGGGAGACCGCCCTTCAGGGGCAGTTCGACCGTGGCCGCGGGGACCAGCTCGCGCAGCGCCACCCAGTGGCCCTCGCCGGGCAGTCCCTCGAAGGGGCGCTGCACCAGCTCGGTCGCCGCGTGTGCGGCGGCCCGGCCGTGGCATGCCTTGTAGCGCCGGCCGCTGCCGCACGGGCAGGGCTCGCGGGCACCGACGACCGGAAAGTCTCCATCAGCGCCCGCGGTACGGGCCCCGTCGCTGCGCTGCGGCCGCTTGGCCGTGGTCTGGGGTCGCTTCTTGGCCATCGTGGGTGTCTCCCGGTTACGGCTCGTCTCGTACGGCGGGAGCCTAGCCGTTCACGCCATGACCGACGGGAGCCTGTGGACAACCGTGTGCCTGTGGACGGATGTGCCGGTCCGGCGGGTCAGTCCAGGTCGTCGAAGGCGTCCGCGAACTCCAGCCGGGGGGCCGTCGACACGGTGGGCGCCGTGACCCGCGTAGCGAAGTCGTCGCGTCGGTGACCGGCATCCGGATCATGGACGTCGGCGTGCACGACGACCCACACCGTGACCTCGCCCCGGGCCTCGTCCCGTACGCCCCAGTCGTCGGCCAGGGCCGTGATGATGTTGAGCCCGCGTCCGCCGTGCGCCGTCACCGACGGGGTGGCCGGGGCCGGGCGGGTCGGGCCGCCGCCGTCCGTCACCTCGACCGTGAGCCGTCCGCCCGTGTCCACGCGCCAGGCGCACCGGACGTCACCGTCACCGGCCAGGGCGTCGCCCAGCGGCCGGCCGTGCTTGCACGCATTGCTCAGAAGTTCGGAAAGGATCAGTACGGCGTCGTCGATGACCGCTTCCGACACACCACCCGTGCGCAACTGATCGCGCATGCGATGTCTTGCCTGTCCCACGCCCGCAGGGCCATGGGTCACGGCCATGCTCGACGACGCGGGCACCTCCTGTGCCACCACCAACGCCACCCCCGAGACCTCCTTCGCCCCACGCCACGGTGTGGATGCCCCATTGGCCTGTACCGGAAACCGGCCAATCCACGTTGAGTGACGCATTCGCCACGATCGAACACGGACCGAACGCGCCGGAGCACTCCCTGTAATCGAGTGGCTTGTTTTCGATGGTGTGGCCGAGTTCGGAGGATGGTGCAGGTGAGGTGCCCGGGTCAAGGGGTGTTTGGCGGTCTTTATGAGGTTCTTTAAGGTTCCCGGCCGAGCTGGCTCAGAACGGCCCTCGGCCGGTTGGTGATGATGGCGTCAATGCCCAGGTCAACGCAGAGATCGACGTCCTCGGGCTCGTTGACGGTCCATACGTGCACCTGATGACCGGCGTTTTTCAGCCGCTCGATGTACGCAGGGTGATTGCGGACGATCCGGATCGAGGGGCCTGCGATCCGGACACCGGCCGGAAGTCGACCGTCCCTGAGGCGGGGCGAGAGGAACTGCAGCAGGTAGACCGTCGGCAGCGTGGGGGAGGCGGCCCGCACCCGGTGCAATGATCGCGCCGAGAAACTCATGACCCGTACCGGGGAGTCGGCGGCGGTGGCGGGGGCGTCCAGGCCGAAGCGCTTCAGAAGCACCAGCAGCCGTTCCTCGACCTGCCCCGCCCAACGCGTCGGATGCTTCGTCTCGATGGCCAGCTCCATCCGCCGGCCCGCGTCCGCGACGAGTTCGAGCAGCCGCTCCAGGGTGAGGACGGAGGTGTCCTCCCGGTCCTCCGGAAGGTGCTCCCAGTCGGGCTCCTCGTCCCGCGTCTTCCAGGAGTCGCGGCCCTTCCAGGAGCCGAAGTCGAGGGCGGCCAGATCGGCGAGTTCCAGTGCCGACACCGCTCCGCGCCCGTTCGACGTACGGTTGACGCGGCGGTCGTGGACACAGACGAGATGGCCGTCGGCGGTCAGCCGTACATCGCATTCGAGAGCGTCCGCACCGTCCTCGATCGCCTTCTTGTAGGCGGCCAGGGTGTGCTCGGGCGCCTCTTCGGAGGCCCCGCGGTGGGCGACGACTTGGATCCGGTGCTGCCGTGCGTGGGTCACCGCGTCATGGTGTCACCGCCCAGCGGTACACGTGGAACCGAGAAGGTGCTGGTATGCGCCTTTTTTAATTGAATGAACCCATATAAAGGGTCGCCATGGACCCACAGGCACCGCTTATGGTGCCCTGACGTCCGGTGGGAAAAGCTGACGGCATACAAAAGCACATGCACAGCTGTTTCGCGCCGGACCATCGACAAGCGTGAACGAGTGTGACCGCATGCTTCCGAGAACAACAGCCGTGGACCGAGGAGAAGAGCTGTGAGCACCGAGAACGAGGGCACTGAGGTACCCCCGGCCCCGTCTGCACCTCCTGTGCCGGTGGAATCTCCCGCAGCTTCCCCGCAGCCGGCGGCGCCCGAAGGGGGCGCACCCACGACGCAGCTCCCGCAGGTGCCTCCGAGCGCCCCGCAGGACACGCCGCACGCCGGGCACGCGCCCGCGTACGCCGCCGCGCCCCAGGCACCCGGACCGCAGACACCCGGCCCGCAGGGCACGGGATCCGCTCCCGACGCCGCCTGGCCGCCCCCGCCGCCCGCCACCCCGTCGTACGCCGACAACGGCACGGGCGCGGCTGCGGGCGCGTACGGCGGCGAGGGCGTGGGCGGATACGGGGGCGACGGGTACGGAGGCGACGGAGCCGGCGCGGGCGGCGGCTGGGGCGCCGCCTACCAGCAGCAGCCCGCGCCCAAGAAGCCCGGTGGCGGGCGCGGCGGGCTGATCGCCGCGGTCCTGATCGCCGCGCTGGTCGCCGGCGGCCTGGGTGGTGGCCTCGGCTACACCCTGGCCAAGGACAACGACAACAACAGCAACTCCACCACCGTCTCCGCCGACACCGGCAGCAGCGCCTCCGTGAAGCGCGACCCGGGCACCATCGCGGCGGTCGCCGCCAAGTCGCTGCCCAGCACGGTCACCATCGAGGCCGAGAGCACCAGCGGCGAGGGCGGCACCGGCACCGGCTTCGTGTTCGACACCCAGGGCCACATCGTCACCAACAACCACGTCGTCGCCGACGCGGTCGACGGCGGCAAGCTCACGGCGACCTTCCCGAACGGCAAGAAGTACGACGCCGAGATCGTCGGCCACGCCCAGGGCTACGACGTCGCGGTCATCAAGCTGAAGAACGCCCCCAGCGACCTGAAGCCGCTCGCCCTCGGCGACTCGGACAAGGTGGCCGTCGGCGACGAGACGATCGCCATCGGCGCCCCCTTCGGTCTCTCCAACACGGTGACCACCGGCATCATCAGCGCCAAGAACCGCCCGGTGGCCTCCAGCGACGGCAGCTCCACCAGCAAGGCGTCCTACATGAGCGCCCTGCAGACCGACGCCTCCATCAACCCCGGCAACTCGGGCGGCCCGCTGCTCAACGCCCAGGGCGCGGTCATCGGCATCAACTCCGCGATCCAGTCGACCAGCAGCGGCGGCCTCGGCGACAGCGGCAGCCAGTCCGGCTCGATCGGCCTGGGCTTCGCCATCCCGATCAACCAGGCGAAGTACGTCGCCCAGCAGCTCATCAAGACCGGCAAGCCGGTGTACGCCAAGATCGGCGCCTCCGTCTCCCTGGAGGACAGCACCGCCGGCGCGACGATCACCACCGGCTCCTCCGCGGTCGAGGCCGGCGGCCCCGCCGCCAAGGCGGGCCTCAAGGCCGGCGATGTCATCACCAAGCTCGACGACTCGGTGATCGACAGCGGCCCGACCCTCATCGGCGAGATCTGGACCCACAAGCCGGGCGACAAGGTCAAGATCACCTACAAGCGCGACGGCACGGAGCACACGACCGACCTGACCCTGGGGTCGAGGGTCGGCGACAGCTGACGTAGCTCCGACGACCGGCGGATCGACGGATCCGCCGACCTGATCGGCTGACGGATCGACGGGCCGGGCAAGGAGTCTCCTTGCCCGGCCCGATCGTTTTCCGCCCTCCGCGACTGTGCGCGCACACCATGGGAACCGGATTCCTCCCAGCGGCGAAGTACGGGTGAAAGCCCAGTCTTCATCAGCGTGTTCGCATGGACGAGAGGAGCCCCGATGGCCGTCCGACCAGGCCTCGAAGTGGGGCACGACAGTGGCGTCGCGATGAGTGACGCCTCGGTGATCGAACGGTCCTGGGACGAGCCCGAGGCATTCGCCGTGCTCTTCGACCGCCATGCCGACCCGGTGCACCGTTACGCGGCGCGCCGGCTCGGCACGGAGGTGGCCGAGGACCTGATGGCGGAGACGTTCACCATCGCCTTCCAGCAGCGCTTCCGCTACGACACGGAACTGGCCGATGCCCGCCCGTGGTTGTTCGGCATCGCGACCAACCTCGTGGGCCGGCACCGGCGCGCCGAGGCCCGGCGGCTGAGGGCGATCGGCCGGCTGCCGTCGGCCGCCGGCGCCGAGGACACGGTCGCGGACCGGGTGGCCGCACGGGTCAGCGCGGAGGCCATACGCGGCCAACTGGCCCTGGCGATGGCCCGGTTGTCCGCCCGGCACCGGGACGTGCTGCTGCTGGTCGCGTGGGCCGACCTCGGCTACGAGGAGGTCGCACGCGCCCTGGAGATACCGGTGGGGACGGTCCGGTCACGGCTGCACAGGGCCCGCGGCAGACTCCGCGACGCCTTGGGCGGATCCGATCCCACAGCCTTCCGAGAGGAATCCGACGATGAACCGGTTCGACGAACTTCCGAGGCGTGAGGGAGGCGGACGACGATGAACGAACTCGAACTCCTCAGGAAGTGGGACGCGGACGCGCCCCCGCTCACGGACGCCGCACGCGCGCGTGCCCGCTTCCGCCTCCACGAGGCGATGCGCGCTCCCGCCGCCCCGGTGACCGTCGGACGCCGCCCGCTCCTGCGGATGGCGGTGGCCGGCGTCGCGACGGCCGCGGTCGCCACGACCGTGCTGGTCGCCGAGAACGACAACACCTCACCGCGCACCCGGCCGGTGAGCGCGACCACCGTGCTGCACGGGGCGGCGGCCGAGGACCGCAGACTCGAAAAGCCGGTCGCCCCGCGCGACGACCAGTTCATCTACACCAAGGAGATCATCAAGGAGACCCCGACCGGCGGCGGCCGCACCAGGACGTACGTCGACGAGAGCTGGGACTCGGTCGACGGCTCCAAGCGGTCGTACGTCAGCGAACTGGGCAACAAGCAGTGGGTCCCGGTGTACCCGCCGAACCAGACCAACTGGCCGCCAAGCAGGTGGGCCCTGCTGAAGCAACTGCCCACCGATCCGGGGAAGTTGCTGATAGCCCTCCGGGACGGGCCCGGAAAGCCGGACTACAGCAGGCCGATGAAGGGCGACGACTGGCCGAAGACGCAGTTCTTCGTCTCGGGTCTGCTCCGTACTTCCATCCTGCCGAAGGGGCTGCGTTCCGCGGCCTACGAGGCGCTCGCCGCCGTCCCCGGCATCAGGGTCCTGCCCCACCAGAAGGACGCCGACGGCCGCGTGGGCATCGGCATCCAGTACGTGGGCCCTGCGGGAACCCCGTGGGAGAGCGGCGAACCGGTCCTGGTCTTCGACGCGAGGACGTACCGGTACTTCGGCATGCACGACCGGCGCACGGCGGGCGGGACGACATACGAACAGTGGTCGTACGTCGCCGCGAGCGCTGTGGTGGACCGGGTGCTGCAGCGCCCGTAGCGAGGCCCGGCGAGCGCGGGAAATCATGGACCATGCGATCGGATGCGATCGGACGACTGGCAACTCACCGAAGACCTGGCCGACTTCCTCGCCCGAGGCGGAGACTTCCTGCGCTCGCGCCCCGCTCTGCACACCGTGCAACTGACAGTGATGGAGGGGCTACGAAGGCGCAGGGCGGCCGAACACGGCGCTCAGCCCCCTGTTCGGCCGCCTGGAACAAGGGGGCAAGGTCAGGCCGCCTTCTACCGCCTTCCGTCCTGCGGTCTCGCCTCCCGCCCAGTCCCGAGCAGGCCGACACCCTCGCCGCCCACCTGGCGGGCCTCGGCCACTCGCTGCCCTACGTCACCGCCGACCGGAGCACCGCCGCCTTCGCCGAGGCGTGACGGCGGCAATGGAACTTCGCTGGCCGACCATGGGCCGACAGCCCACGGCTCCCCCGTCTCCCGGTACGCTGTACCCGCCCCACCCCAGGTGGCGAGGGGCGCAGGTGGGTTGCCCGAGCGGCCTAAGGGAACGGTCTTGAAAACCGTCGTCGCAGCGATGTGACCGTGGGTTCAAATCCCACACCCACCGCAGTGACCATAAGGTCCCGTCCGTAAGGGGCGCTCTCCATAGGGGGCGCCCCTTACGCGTACCTACCCGTCTTACGGCCGGCGCCCCGTCATCCGCGCCGCAGAGGCGATCGTCGCCCGTGCCTCCCGCTCGGAGAGGCCCGTGCCCAGGGCCGCCTCGACCAGGGGGTCGACGAGGGCCGGGCCGATGTCGTTCTCGTAGGCGCGGCAGGCTGCCCAGAAGAGGCGGGTATTGCGTTGGCCCTCGTGGGCGGCGAGGACGAACTGGACCAGGCCCTGGCCGTGTTGGCCGGTCGAGGCAGGGGTCGGGTGGTTGGTGCGGGGTGGCGGGAGGAGTAGACGCAGGAGCGAGGGCGGGCAGGGCGCGGGTGCCAGGTGGGCGGTGGCCGGGGCGGCGCCGTAGAAGCCGTGTTCGGTGCGGGAGCCGGGGCCGACGAGGTAGCCGCCGGCGCCGCGGATGTCGATGCCGGGGGCGAGGCGGCTCGCGGAGTTGGGGACGACCACGTCGGGTGGCCCGCTGAGCCAGAGGTGGCGGCCGCCGCTGGGGGTCAGGACGACCACGGTCTCGGGGATCGTGAACAGATGGCGGAGGGCCAGCTCGCGCAGGGCGGACGAGGAGTCCGTGCCGGTCTTGGTGTCGAGGTCGATGCCGATCAGGTGGTGCGGCGGCAGTCCGCAGGCGATGCCGTAGCCGGTGGCCCAGGGCGCGGCGGCGAACAGCTCGCGGATGCGCACCGGGTCGGAGGAGGCGTCGTAGACGCCGTGGCCGAGGAGCCCGCACTCGCCGTGGCAGGGCGAGCCGGTGGCACCTGTGGCGCCTGACGGGTCCGCGCGGTGCGGGGAACGCAGCGCCGGGAGTTTGGTCCGGGACAGAGGGATGACGGCCAGTCCGCGTTCGGCGGCTGACAGGGCGTGTGCGAGGGCCAGCGTCGTGGCCTGCCGGTCGGTGGTGGCCATGACTCCATGTTCGTACGAGTGTTCGAAAAAGGGAAGGGGAGGCGGCGTCGACTCGCCCGGGTCGAGCCGATTGGCCGGAAAAGTGCCGGAACGCTTCGCCCCTTGGGGCGCCTAGGGTGAGCTGCTTGTCGAACTGTCCGTACTGCCCCGAACTGCGGCTTCGGTGCAGTCAAAGGGGTTTATCGACTTGTCATCACGCTTCAGGGGGAATAACCGCTTCCGGTCTGGTTCGCCGGGGATTCGGTGGGCAACTCTGATCTCGCGACGTCGTGCACAACACCGAGGCGGTCGGCCAACTGCCCTGGTAGCAGCCGTACTTGAAGCCGTACTTCATGTGCGTCCGGCTACGGAGCCGGTACGTACCCTGTTCTGGAGGAACAACATGGCAAGCATCCGTACCGCCCGCGTCATCGCCGCCGTCTCCGCCCTCCCGCTGGCAGCCGCCCTCTTCACCGGCGTCGCGGCGGCGGACAACGGCGCCATCGCGGGCAACGGATCGAACGCGGGTGTGGCGACCGTCAGCGGCAGCGGGGTCGGGCACGACAACAAGGGCAACTCGTCCACCACCCAGCAGCAGGCGGTCGGCTCCGGGGCCTCGAACCAGAGCAACACCGCCCAGGTCAACGGATCCGCGTTCACCGCCATCAACCAGGGAAACTCGAACGTCGCCGTCAACTTCGCCAACTTCTGGTAGCCGCGCCCGACTTCCGCTCGGGGATGCGCGGAGGTGTCTGAGGTGTGCTCTGTGGGGTCGTAACGCGTCTGCGCGGTGGTGCTTCGGTGCCGCCGCGCAGGCGTTTTTCGTGTGCCACGCGCGCGTGCCGGCAACGACCTTGACAGTGCTCGGTATCTGACGGACAGTCAGAAACCTTCCCCCTCATCCTCATCCTCGCCCGTACGACGCCCCGGAGGTCCGCCGTCGTGCACCTCGCCCCCACCGAACGCCAGCAGCGGCTACGCGCCGAACTCCGCACGTACTTCACCGCGTTGATGCCGGACGGACCACCCCGCGCGGACGACCCCCAGGGGCAGCGGGCCCTGCTTCGCCGTATCGGCGGCGACGGCTGGCTCGGTCTCGGGTGGCCGGTCGAGTACGGCGGTCAAGGGCGCGGCGCGGACGAGCAGTTCGTGTTCTTCGACGAGGCCTACCGGGCGGGCGCACCCGTCTCGATGGTCACCCTGAACACCGTCGGACCGACCCTCATGAAGTACGGCAGCGAGGAGCAGAAGACCACCCTCCTGCCGGGCATTCTGCGCGGGGAGGTCGTCTTCGCGATCGGTTACAGCGAACCGTCGGCCGGCACGGATCTCGCGTCACTGCGGACGCGGGCGGTACGGCGAGGGTCGGGTGCGTGTGCGGAGGCGGATGGGGATCGAAGTGACTGCGGCGGTGACGGCGATGGCGACTGGCTGATCGACGGGCAGAAGATCTTCACCTCCAACGCCCACAACGCCGACTGGATCTGGCTCGCCTGCCGCACCGACCCCGCGGCCCCCAAGCACCGCGGTATCTCGATCATCCTCGTCCCGACCGACGCGCCGGGCTTCTCGTGGACGCCGATCGAGACGGTGGGCGGGCAGCGGACGACGGCCACGTACTACGACGGCGTCCGGGTCCCGGCAGGCAACCTCGTCGGCGCGGAGAACGAGGGCTGGTCGCTCATCACCAATCAGCTCAACCACGAACGGGTCGCCCTCGCCGCGACCGGTATGCAGGCCGAGGACTTCTACTCGGCCGTGCTGACCGCCGCCCGCACCCCCGATCCGGTGACGGGGCGGCGCCGGGTTGACGAGCCGTGGGTGCGGGCGCAGTTGGCCGAGGCGCATGCCCGGCTGGCGGCAACACGCCTGCTCAACTGGCGTTTGGTGGGTGATGTGGGGGCGGGCCGGCTGGCGCCGGGCGACGCGAGTGGCGTGAAAGTGGTGGGAACCGAATCGACGGTGGCGGTGTACCGAATATGTCAGCACGTCGCCGGGACGGACGGATCGGCCGAACCGGACGGGTCGACAGGGCTGGCAGGACTGGTGCGTTCGGGATCGCCGGGCGTTTTCGGGGACGGCGAGCTGGAGCGGTTGAACAGGGCGGCGCAGATCAACACGTTCGGGGGCGGGGTGAGCGAGGTGCAGCGGGAGATCGTCGCGACGATGCGGCTCGGGATGACGAGGGGACGGCGGTGAGTGGCATGGGCGACCGGCGGGGGGCGGTGGTGAGTGCGTTGGGCGACCGACAGGGGGCGGCTGCGGTGAGCACGGCGGTCGACGAGCTGAGGGCGCGGCTCAAGGCGTACGAGGGGCGTGCGGCCGCCGTCGCCGGCGTGGGCAAGGACCCGGTCAACGAGCCGATGATCCGGCACTGGTGCGAGGCGATGGGAGACACCGATCCGGCGTACTCGGGCCCGGACACCATCGCCCCGCCCACCATGCTCCAGGCCTGGACCATGGGCGGCCTCTCCGGACACACGGGACGCACGGAGGCCTACGACGAGCTGTTCGACCTCCTCGACGAGGCGGGCTGCACCTCGGTGGTCGCCACCGACTGCGAGCAGGAGTATCTACGGCCCCTGCGACCGGGGGACGAGATCACCTTCGACGCGGTGATCGAGTCGGTGTCGGACCGCAAGACGACCAAGCTGGGCACGGGGTACTTCGTCACGACCCGCATGGACGTCCGGGTGGGCCAGGACCTCGCCGGCACCCACCGCTTCCGCATCCTCAAATACGCCCCCGCGCGACAGAAACAGCACGGGAAGCAGGACGGGAAGCAGGACGGGAAGCAGAGCGGCGAGGGGGCGCGTGCACGGCGGCCCCGCCCCGTCGTCAACCGGGACAACGCCGGCTTCTGGGAGGGCGTGGAGCACCACCGTCTCCTCATCCAGCGCTGCACGGAGTGCGGAACACCGCGCCACCCCTGGCTACCGGGCTGCAACGCCTGCGGCGGTCTGGACTGGGACACGGTCGAGGCGAGCGGCGAGGGGACCGTCTACTCGTACGTGGTGATGCACCACCCGCCCTTCCCCGCTTTCGACCCCCCTTACGCGGTGGGGCTGATCGAACTCGCCGAGGGCGTACGGATCGTGAGCAACGTGGTGGGTGTGCCGTACGACAAGGTCCGCATCGGGCTGCCGGTACGGCTCGAATTCCAGCGGTACGACGACGAGGACGGCCCACTCGTGCTCCCCGTCTTCCGGGCTCAGGAAGGTCGAGCCCATGAAGGTCGAGTCCAGGAAGGCCGAGAGGGCGGGGTGGGCTGACATGGACTTCACACCGACCGAGGAACAGGCGGCGGCCCGCGACCTGGCCGCCCGGATCTTCGGCGACCTCGCGACACCGGAGCGGCTCACGGCGGCCGGGACGGGGAGCGACCCCGAGTTGTGGAAGGCCCTGAGCGCGGCCGGACTGGTGGGCGCCGTCGAGGAGTTGGGCCTGCTCGGCCTCGTCCTCCTCCTGGAGGAACAGGGGCGGAGCACGGCTCAGGTGCCTTTCGCGTCGACCTGTGTGTACGGGCTGCTGGCGGTGGCGGCGCACGGTTCAGCCGAGCAGCGTGAGCGGTTGTTGCCGGGGATCGGGGACGGGTCGGTGGTGGTGTGCGGGGCGTTTCCGGCTCAAGGGGGTGTACGGGCCTCTGCGCGGGGGGAGTTGAGCGGGACGGTGCCTGTCGTCCCCTGGCTGCGTGATGCCACGCATGTCCTTGTCGCCGATGATCGGCGGAGGTTGTGGCTGACGCCGGTCGCGGACGGGACGCACATCGAGGCGGTCGAGCTCACGGCGCCTTGGTCGGCGGGGCGGTTGACGCTCGACGGGGCGGCGGCGGAGCGGCTGGGGGCGACCGACGCTCACTTCGGTGATGAGGTCCAGCAGCCTCCCTCCTACTCTTCCTCCCCCTACACCGACGTCCTGGCCACCGCCCGCACCGCGTTCGCCGGACTCCAGGCCGGGGTCTGCGCGGGCTCGCTCGCCCGGGCCGTGGCGCACACCAACACCCGGGAGCAGTTCGGGCGCCTGCTGGCCACGCGCCAGGCGGTCCAACTCCGTGCCGCGGACGCCCACATGGACATCGAGGCGATACGCGTGACGGCGTACGAGGCGGCCTGGCGGCGCGACGCCGGACTGCCGTACGCCACCCACGCACTGACCGCGGCCTGGTGGGCGTCGGAGGCGGGCACGCGTGTCGTCCACACGGGCCAGCATCTGCACGGCGGCGCGGGAGCCGACCTGGACCATCCGGTCCACCGGCACTTCCTGTGGGGCCGGCAGTTGGACGCGTACCTGGGCTGCGGGGGCGAAGTTCTCCAAGAACTGGGGGAGTTGATCGTGAACGAGGACAGCGAAGAGAACGAAAAGAGCTAAGAGAGCGAGGGATGACAGTGGAAGTACAGGTGCGGCCGGGTGCCGAACTCCCCCCGCTGGAGATCGAGATCACCCGCACCCTGATCGTCGCCGGAGCCATCGCCTCCCGTGACTACCAGGACGTGCACCACGACACGGAGTCGGCACGGCGGAGAGGGTCTCCCGACATCTTCATGAACATCCTGACGACGAACGGCCTGGTGGGCCGCTACATCACGGACCACTTCGGCCCGGGAGCGACCCTCCGCAAGGTGGCCATACGACTCGGCGCGCCCAACTACCCGGGCGACACCATGGTGTTGACGGGCCGGATCGAGAAGATCGACGGAGACACCGCGACGGTGAGCGTGCTCGGGGCGAACGGCATCGGCAGACATGTGGCCGGCACCGTCGTGGTCATGGTGCCGGGGGAGGCCGGGCGATGAGCACCCGTACCCGCGACACCCTCGGCGGGCGGGCCGCGATCGTCGGTATCGGGGCCACGGAGTTCTCCAAGCACTCGGGGCGCAGCGAGCTGCGGCTGGCCGTGGAGGCGGTGCGGGCCGCGCTGGCGGATGCGGGGCTGACACCGGCGGACGTGGACGGGATGGTCACGTTCACGATGGACACCAACCCGGAGATCACCGTGGCCCAGGCCTGCGGGATCGGCGAGCTGTCCTTCTTCTCCCGGGTCCACTACGGCGGCGGCGCGGCCTGTGCGACGGTCCAGCAGGCGGCGCTGGCGGTGGCGGCGGGGATCGCGGAGGTGGTGGTCTGCTACCGCGCGTTCAACGAGCGGTCGGGACGCAGATTCGGCTCGGGCGTGACGCACCGGGAGCCGTCGGCGGAGGGCGCGGCGCTCGGCTGGTCGCTGCCGTTCGGGCTGCTCACACCGGCGTCGTGGGTGGCGATGGCGGCGCAGCGCTATCTGCACACGTACGGGCTGACACCGGAGGCGTTCGGACAGGTGGCGGTGGTGGACCGCAAGTACGCGGCGACGAACCCGGCGGCGTACTTCCACGGCAGACCGATCACGCTCGCCGAGCACGCGGCCTCGCGCTGGATCGTGGAGCCGCTGAGGCTGCTGGACTGCTGCCAGGAGACGGACGGCGCGCAGGCGATCGTCGTCACGTCCGTGGAGCGGGCGCGTGACCTGCCGCGTCCGCCCGCGGTGATAGCGGCGGCGGCCCAGGGCGCAGGGCGGGCGCAGGAGCAGATGACCAGCTTCTACCGCGACGACCTGACCGGCCTGCCGGAGATGGGCGTGGTCGCCCGGCAGTTGTGGCGGACGGCGGGGTTCGGGCCCGAGGACATGGATGTGGCGATCCTGTACGACCACTTCACGCCGTTCGTGCTGATGCAGTTGGAGGAGTTCGGGTTCTGCGGGAAGGGGGAGGCGGCGGACTTCATGGCCGAGGAGCGGCTGCCGGTCAACACGCACGGGGGACAGCTCGGGGAGGCGTATCTGCACGGGATGAACGGGATCGCGGAAGGGGTCCGACAGGTGCGCGGCACCGCCGTGAACCAAATACCGGACGCCGGGCGGGTCCTGGTGACGGCGGGGACGGGCGTACCGACGTCCGGGCTGGTGCTCACGGGTGAGCCCCCAGGGGTAAACCCGCAGTACATGTGAGCCGCTCGTCCACCTTCAGGAGGTGGAGCCAGCCCCACCCCTACAACCTGAGGCGGAGTCTGCTTCGGGACCTGCGGCCGATCCGCCGGAGCGGCCATCGCTCATAGCGTGGAGCCATGACCACAGCAGTCTGCACCAGCGCGTCGAACGCCGCCGCAGGGCCCGCCCCCAGGGCGGCCGCACGGCCTGTCACGCGGCCCGCCGCACGGGCCTCGCAGACCCAGGCCCCGGCTCAGACCACCACGTACCCGTCGTTCTCGTCGTACGTGCGGGCCAGGCAGCCGGTGCTGCTGCGCACCGCACGGTCGCTGACCGCGAACCCGTGCGACGCCGAGGACCTGTTGCAGACCGCGCTGACCAAGACGTATGTCGCCTGGGAGCGGATCGAGGACCACCGGGCGCTGGACGGCTATGTGCGCCGGGCGCTGCTGAACACGCGGACCTCGCAGTGGCGCAAGCGCAAGGTCGACGAGTTCGCGTGCGAGGAGCTGCCCGAGCCGGAGACGGGCGTCGCCGCGGAGGACCCGGCCGAGCGGCAGGCGCTGCACGACGCGATGTGGCGGGCGATCGCGAAGCTGCCGGAGCGGCAGCGGGCGATGGTCGTCCTCAGGTACTACGAGGACCTCAGCGAGGTGCAGACGGCCGAGGTGCTCGGGGTGTCCGTGGGCACGGTGAAGTCGGCGGTGTCGCGGGCGCTGGGCAAGCTGCGCGAGGACCCCGAGCTGGACCTGGTTCGATAGCTCCTGTCAGTAGCAGCCGGACACGAGATGTGATCGATCACCCGGTCCCTAGTGACATACCGTGCGGTATGTGCGCAGAATCAGCGCAGCCCTTACTACCGCGCAGGCAATGCCGCCCCGGGAGGACGCCGTGCTGAGCACCATGCAGGACGTACCGCTGCTGATCTCCAGGATCCTGACCCACGGGTCGACGGTCCACGGAACATCGCAGGTGATCAGCTGGACCGGTGAGGGAGAGCCGCAGCGCCGTTCCTTCGCGGAGGTCGGTGCCCGCTCGGCCCAACTGGCGCACGCACTGCGCGAGGACCTGGGGGTGGCGGACGGCGAGCGGACGGCCACGCTCATGTGGAACAACGCCGAGCACGTCGAGGCCTACTTCGCGATCCCCGCCATGGGCGCGGTGCTGCACACGCTCAACCTCCGTCTTCCGGCGGAGCAGTTGGCGTGGATCGTGAACCACGCGGCGGACCGGGTGGTGATCGTCAACGGTTCGCTGATCCCGTTGCTCGCCCCCCTGCTGCCCAAGCTGCCGACGGTCGAGCACGTCGTCGTGTCCGGCCCCGGCGACCGCACGCCCCTCGAAGGCGCTCACGCCCGCGTGCACGAGTACGAGGAACTGATCGCGGGCAAGCCGACGACGTACGACTGGCCCGAGCTGGACGAACGCCAGGGCGCCGCCATGTGCTACACCTCCGGCACCACCGGCGACCCCAAGGGCGTGGTGTTCAGCCACCGTTCGATCTACCTGCACTCCATGCAGGTCAACATGACCCAGTCGATGGGTCTCACCGACCAGGACACCTCGCTGGTCGTAGTGCCCCAATTCCATGTAAATGCTTGGGGCCTCCCGCACGCCACCTTCATGACCGGCGTGAACATGCTGATGCCGGACCGCTTCCTGCAGCCCGCCCCGCTCGCCGAGATGATCGAGAGCCAGCGTCCGACGCACGCGGCGGCCGTGCCCACCATCTGGCAGGGCCTGCTCGCCGAGCTGACCGCGAAGCCGCGCGACGTCTCCTCGCTCACCCAGGTCACCATCGGCGGTTCGGCCTGCCCGCCCGCTCTGATGGAGGCCTTCGACAAACTGGGCATGAGGGTCTGCCACGCCTGGGGCATGACGGAGACGTCCCCGCTGGGCACGGTCTCCCGGCCGCCGGCCGAGGCGGTCGGCACCGAGCGGGAGTTCGAGTACCGGCTGACGCAGGGCCGTTTCCCGACGAGCGTCGAGGCCCGGCTCTCCGGCCCCGGCGGCGAGCGGCTGCCCTGGGACGGCGAGTCGGCGGGCGAGCTGGAGGTGCGCGGCCCGTGGATCGCCGGCGCCTACTACAACGGCCCGGACGCCGAACCCCTGCGCCCCGCCGACAAGTTCAGCGAGGACGGCTGGCTCAAGACGGGTGACGTCGGCACCATCTCCCCCGACGGTTTCCTCACCCTCACCGACCGGGCCAAGGACGTCATCAAGTCCGGCGGCGAGTGGATCTCCTCCGTCGACCTGGAGAACGCCCTGATGGCCCACCCGGACGTCACCGAGGCCGCCGTGGTCGCCGTACCGGACGAGAAGTGGGGGGAGCGTCCCCTGGCGACCGTCGTCCTCCGGGAAGGCTCCACCGCCGACTTCGAGTCCCTGCGCGCCTTCCTCGCCGACGAGGGCAAGATCGCCAAGTGGCAGCTCCCCGAACGCTGGACGATCATCGAGTCGGTCCCGAAGACGAGCGTGGGCAAGTTCGACAAGAAGGTGCTGCGCAGGCGGTACGCGGCCGGCGACCTGGACGTCACCAAGCTCTGAACCGCGAGCGCAGCAGGGTCAGTTGGTGCCGATCCGGGCCAGCAGGTCCACGATCCGCGACTGGACCTCCGTACTCGTCGACCGCTCGGCGAGGAAGAGGACGGTCTCCCCGGAGGCCAGTCGCGGCAGGTCGGCCTGGTCGACGGCGGCGGTGTAGACGACGAGCGGGGTGCGGTTGAGCTGCCCGTTCGCCCGCAGCCAGTCGACGATCCCGGCCCGCCGCTTGTGGACCTGCAACAGGTCCATCACCACGAGGTTGGGCCGCAACTGCCCCGCCAACGCCACCGCGTCCGCATCGCTCGCGGCCCGCGCCACCTGCATCCCGCGCCGCTCCAGCGTCGCGGTCAGCGCCAGCGCGATCTCCGCGTGCTCCTCGATCAGCAGCACCCGCGGCGGATGCTGCTCACTGTCCCGGGGTGCGAGCGCCTTCAGCAGAACGGCGGGATCGGCGCCGTAGGCCGCCTCGCGCGTCGCCTGCCCGAGACCGGCCGTGACGAGCACGGGCACCTCGGCCGCGACGGCCGCCTGCCGCAGGGACTGGAGCGCGGTCCGGGTGATCGGCCCGGTCAGCGGGTCCACGAACAGCGCCGCCGGGAACGCGGCGATCTGCGCGTCGACCTCCTCGCGCGAGTGCACGATGACGGGCCGGTACCCGCGGTCGCTCAGCGCCTGTGTGGTCGTCACGTCCGGCGCGGGCCACACCAGCAGCCGACGCGGATTGTCGAGCGGCTCGGGCGGCAGCTCGTCGTCGAGCGGCTGCGGCCTCGGCGTGTCCGCGATCTCCACGGCCCCGCCCGGCCCGTCCAGCGGCTCGGGCCCCTCGGCCGCGTTCTCGTCCGGTGCTCCTATGGCGTACGACCGCCCGGCACCCTCGGTCAACTGCGCCAGCCGGGACTGCCCGGCCATCGAGGGCTGCGCCTGCTCACCCTGGGGATGCGGCCGGGCCGCCTGCTCCGGCGCCCCGCCGGTGGCGGGCTCGGGCCGCGTTCCCAACTTCCTACGGCGCCCGCCACCACCCGGCTGATGCGGCGGAGGCGTGGCGGTCGGCTGCTGCACCTGAGCCGCCTGCCGCGTGAAGGGCACCCCCTGCCCCAGCGTCCGCACACTGATCGCCCGCCCCTGAGTGGAGTTGGGATCAACAGCCGCGCCGGCCTCGGCGGGCAACGGCTGAGCGGCCCGCGCCTGCGCGGCGACGGGGGTCCCCGGCGCCGGGGTGTGCGGCTGCGCGTTCGGCTCCGGGTGCGGCGCTACGGCGGGGTCGGGTGCCGGGGTCCCGGCGGGACCGCCCGCAGCCGGGGCGGGGTTCGGCTGCCCGGCGGGCAACGCCTGCTGCGGAACCGCCTCACCGGGATGCCCCTGAGCCGGACCGACGCCCTGCCCGGGGATCCCGTGCGGGGAGACGGCCTGCCCCTGGGTGTCCTGCGCGGGGTGCCCCTGGGCGGGCGCGGGTTGACCGGGAATGCCCTGGGGCGAGACCGGCTGCCCCGGGATTCCCTGCGGCGGAATCGGCTGGCCCGGGATTCCCTGAGGTGCGACCGGCTGGCCGGGACCGCTCTGCGGGGCAGCCGCCTGGCCGGGGATGCCCTGGCCGGGAGCCGCCTCCGCGGGGAGCGGCAGTGGCTGGGCCGCGGGCGTCTGCCCGGCGGCGGGGAGGTTCTGCGCGGGGGCGAGTTGCATGGCGTTCCCGGGCACCGGCTGACCGGCGACGGACGAACCGGCGACCGGCTGCGCCCCGCCCTGCTGCCGACCCGCTACCGCCTGCCCGGGCACCGAGGGGGCGACCCCGGTCTGCGACGGAACGGCCTGCCCCTGACCCGCCGTACCCTGCGCCGGAACCACCGCGCCGGCCGCCTGGGCCGGCACCGACTCCTGCGACTGCGGCTGGGCCACGGCCCGGCGCCGACGGCCGGTGGGCGCGTTCGCGGGGTGCGGCTGCGGCGGGGTGTGGTCCTCGGACTGGTCGTGCGGAACGGCGTCGTGCCGCCCCTCGTCACCGGCGACCTGCGCGGGCGCGGCCACCTCGGGCGTCCGGTCGGCCTCGGCCGGCGGCAGCGCGAACACCGTACGGGCGCCCGCCTCCTGCGCGGCGGCCCGCTCGGCCGCGGCCGCGAGCGCGCGCCTACGACGTCCGGTCGGCTGCCCGTCCTCGCCGGTGGAACCGTCAGAGGTACCGCCCGAGGGCAACGCGGGCGGCAGCGCCTGGCGTTCGCCGGGCGCGGGCACGCCCTGCGGCGGCACCGTCCCGCCCAGGCCGTTGCCCGCGGCCGCGGTGCCGGCGGCATGCTCGGCCGCCGTCATCACGGCACCCTCGGACACGCCCTCCGCGTCCTCGTCGGACAGGTCACCGGCCGCGACCTCGGCCGCCCGCCCGCGCCGCCGCCCGGTACCGCTGGACGCGCCGTCGCCGCCCGGCTCCTCGCCCGCCCGCCTTCTGCGCCGCCCGGTGGGCACCGCGGCCTCGCCACCGGAGTCGTCGGTGGCGGCGCCCGGAACCTCGCTCTCCAGGAAGGCGTCGACGGAGGACCGCCGGGCCCGCCGCCGCCCGCCGCTGCCCGAGGCCTGCTCGGGTACGGCGAGTTCGGCACCGCCGGCCGCGGCCGGCACGGCGACCGCACCCGCCCCGCCGCCGATCGGAACCTCCAGGACGTACGAGCTGCCGCTCATCCCCGGCACGTCGTGCGTCTGCAGCACACCGCCGTGCGCCCGGACGATCCCGCGCACGATCGGCTCGTGCACCGGGTCTCCCCCGGCGTACGGCCCGCGCACCTCGATCCGTACGACCTCGCCGCGCTGCGCCGCCGCCACGACGACCGTGTTGTCCATGTAACCGCCCGCCGACGCGGGCGAGTTGCCGGTCGCGTCGACACCGGCGACGTCCGCGACCAGGTGGGCGAGCGCGGTGGCGAGGAGGACGGGGTCGACCTCGGCCTCGATGGGCGGCGCGTGCACGGCGAACTGCACCCGGCCGGGCCCGATCAGTTCGACGGCCCCGTCGACACCGGCGGCGACGACGGCGTCGAGCATGACCTTCGTACGCGAGACGCCCTCGGCGCCGGTCTCCAGCCGCTGATAGCCGAGCACGTTGTCGATGAGCTGGGTGATGCGCGAGTAGCCCGCCGAGAGGTGGTGCAGGACCTGGTTGGCCTCGGGCCACAGTTGCCCGGCGTCGTCGGCGGCCAACGCGGCCAGTTCCCGGCGCAGTTCGTCGAGGGGGCCGCGCAGCGAGCGGCCGAGCAGCGTGAGCAGTTGCTCGTGCCGTGCGGCCAGTTCCTCGAAGCGGTCCTTCTCCCGCTCGCCGAGCGCGGCGTACCGCTCCTCGTTCGCCGCGAGCTCCTCCTCGTGCTGCTCCTGGAGCTCCTCGATCTCGGAGATGTGCTTCTGGCGCAGGGCGGTCAGCTCGGAGGAGTGCTCCTCGTCGATCCGCTCCAGCTCGTCCCGGTGCAGCTTGTCGGCGGCCTCCTTCTCCTCGGCGAGCGAGTCGTAGGGCCGCCGGTCGGTGAAGGTCATCACGGCGCCGACGAGCTGGTCGCCGTCGCGCACGGGCGCGGTGGTCAGGTCGACGGAGACCCGGTCCCCGTTCTTGGCGAACAGCACCTGCCCGCGCACCCGGTGCTTGCGCCCGGAGCGCAGGGTGTCGGCGAGCGGCGACTCCGCGTACGGGAACGGCGAGCCGTCGGGGCGCGAGTGCAGCACGAGGGTGTGCAGTTCCTTGCCGCCGAGATCGCTGGCGCGGTACCCGAGGATCTGCGCGGCGGCCGGATTGACGAGCACGACCCGTCCGTCCGTGTCCGTTCCTACGACGCCCTCGGCGGCGGCGCGCAGGATCATCTCGGTCTGCCGCTGCGAACGGGCCAGTTCGGCCTCGGTGTCGACGGTGCCGGAGAGGTCGCGGACGACGAGCATCAGCAGTTCGTCGGCGGTGTAGCCGTAGCCGTCGTAGGCCTGCTGGCCGTCTTCGAGGTTGGCGCTGGTGACCTCGACGGGGAACTCGGAGCCGTCGGTGCGGCGGGCGGTCATCCGGGTGGGCTTGGTCCGGCCGCGCGGGTCCATCGAGTCGGGGCGCCGCATGGAACCGGGGATGAGCCGGGAGTCGAACTCCGGCAGCAGATCCAGCAGTCCGCGTCCGACGAGCGCGGTGCCCGGCGCCTCGAACGCCTCCAGCGCGATGGTGTTCGCGTTGACGACCGTCCCGTTGGCGTTGACCAGCACCAACGCGTCCGGGAGCGCGTCGAGTATGGCTGCGAGGCGAGCAGCGCCTCGGGATGGCCTGCTGCTCACGAGACGCTTCCTCCCTGTTACCGCACCTTTCCGACCGCGGAGGCCATCTTGCCAACCTGCCCGCGACGTGTCACGCGAGGGAGTCTAAGGGCAGTCGTTGTGCTCGCGGAGTGAGATGAGAGGGAGGTCGCACGGTGAAGTGACGTAGAACGTGTGACCGACCGTCGTCGGCCCCCTACCGATGGAGGTCGGGCAGCAGCGGGACCATTCCGTTCCAGCGGGAGATCTCGCAGCCGTTGCCGCGGTCGTACGTGGTGTCGACGGGGCGTCCGGCCCAGGTGCCGGTGACATGGGCGGTGGCGGGGCCGCCGTAGATCATCGTGCACATGCTGTCCGGGGGCACCGGTGCGAAGGGGTCCTTTCCCCACCGGGTGTTGCGGGTGACGGCCTCGCACGCGCCGTTGACGTCCGGGTGGGTGCCGCCGTCGGGATGGCAGTACAGGTCGTACGTCCCGTCCGCCGAGCCGCCCGCGTGCCGGACGGTGACGGTGAGATGGTCGCCGCCGGACTGGTCCTCGTCATGGACGGGCGGTGGCGCGAGGGTGCGGTGAGCCGCCGGGGACGCGGCGGCGGGCACGGAGGCCAGCGAGCCGACGGTGGCGGCGGAGGCGGCGGCGATCACGAGGAAACGGTTGACCTGCGACATGACCTGACTAACGCCGGCCGCCCCCGGACGTTGCGGACCCGACGGCCGGCGGGAACTGCTTTGCCCTGCGGGCCGACTGCCTAGTACCGTGGGAGGCGATTGGTGACAGCGCGCTCATCTGTGTCATCATCTGCACGCACCTTCCGCGCTCGCGCGGGTGGTTGTGCTGGAGGCGTCGCCTAGTCCGGTCTATGGCGCCGCACTGCTAATGCGGTTTGGGACGCAAATCCCATCGAGGGTTCAAATCCCTCCGCCTCCGCGCAAGATCATCGGAGCCCCGGTCCACAGGACCGGGGTTTCGTCGTTTTCGCAGGTCACAATGGCTGCGGCTAACGGATTTCACATGGCGGCGGCAGTCATGTAATGTTCTTCCTGTCGCCGCGAGCGGGCCGGAAGGGCCGGGAGCGGCAAAGGAAAACAAGAGAAAACAAGCACTCGTAGCTTAACGGATAGAGCATCTGACTACGGATCAGAAGGTTGCAGGTTCGAATCCTGCCGAGTGCACAGCAGGCCGAAGGCCCCGGAGCGATCCGGGGCCTTCGGTGTTTCTGGGGCGTCGGTCAATGAGTCATGAGTCGGGTGTCCGGTCAGTCGTTTCGTGTTCTGGGCGGTCCTGCGGTGCCTGCCTTGAGGCGGTGTCTGAGGACGAGGGCCCACCAGAGGAAGCCGATGGCGAGCACGACCGTCACGGTCACCGCGTTCTGGTTGTTCTCCTCGGGGATGGTCAGGGCCGCGATGACCGCCAGGCACCAGAGCAGTGCGATGGCGACGACCGGGTTCAGCCAGCGGCCGAGGTCGAAGACGCCGTCGGTGGCGCGCGGGATGGTCTTCCGTTTCTCCGCGATGGCTGTCGCGATCATGGTGAGGGCGTAGGTCAGGTAGTAGGTGAGCCCGATCATCGCGTAGATCTTGCCGACCAGGCCGGAGTTGAGCAGGTTGAGGCCGATCGCCACGACCGTCACGAGGATGATGGCTGGTACGGGGGCTTTGGTGCGCCTGCCCACTCGTTGGAGGCCCTTGGACGCGGGCAGCATGTTGTCGCGTGACAGCGCGAACGTCATCCGGGTGGCCACCGCCATGTTGGCGATGAGGCAGGCGAAGATCGACGCGAACGCGACCACGATCATCAGGGCTCTGGCGAACGGTCCGACCTGTTCGGAGATCAGTTTCAGGACCGGGTTCTCGGAGCCGGTCAGGAAGGTCGCCGGGCCGGTGGGCATGGCGAGGGCCAGGAGGGCGAACACCACGAAGCCGATGACGCCGGAGACCACCACGGAGCGGAACATGGCCCGGGGTGCCGCCTTGCGCGGATTGACGGTCTCCTCCGCGAGGTCCGCCGCGCCCTCCCAGCCGAGCAGGACGTAGACGGGCAGCAGGGCCCCCAGCGCGATGCTGCTCAGCGTGATCGGGTGTCCGTCCAGCGGGTGGGTGTCCGTGAGGATCTTCAGGCCCTGGGTGTGGTCGAAGAAGACCAGTACGCCGGCCGCCAGCACCACGACCAGGACGACCGTGCCGATCAACTCGACGGACGCGCCGATGTTGTTGACGCGGGTGGCGATCTTCACTCCGACGATGTTGAGCACCGCGACCACCAGCGTGCAGCCGATGGACAACGCCTGTATCTGATGGGTCGTCGGGTGGTCCCAGATCTCCGGAGCGAACACCGTGCCGAGGGCCGCCGCGGTTCCCGCCGTGCCGGCGAGGAACGAGATCAGCGCGATCCAGCCGGTGAACCAGCCGAAGTTCGGCCCCACCAGCCGGCTCGACCACTGGTAGGCGTAGCCGGTGATCGGCATCCGCCCGGACAGGTGCGCGTAGACCGCGACGAGGGTGAGCACCATCGGGGTGACCAGCAGCCACAGCAGGACGGCGGCGCCGCCGATGCGGTTGAACGGGTCGGTGAACAGGGTGACGATCCCGGTGTTGATGGAGACCATCGAGAACGCCAGCGCGAAGGCGGTGAAGGAGCTCATCGACCGGTTGAGCTGCTGGCCGTAGCCGAGTGCCGCGAGATCGTCGGAGTCTGACCGTGTCGCCTCGGGTGGTCTTTCGTCGGTGGTCATCAGGGTGCTCCCGTTCCGTTCTCGACGAGGGTCAGGACCTCGTCGAGGACGTCGAGGGCGGTGCTCAGATGCTCGCGGCTGATGTCGAGCGGAGGCTTGATCTTGATCAGGTTGCCCAGGCCGCCGTACCGGCTCTCGCCGAGGATGACGCCGCGTTCCTGCGCCAGCTCGAACACCGCGTGCGCTTCGGTCCTCGCCGGCTCCTTGGTGACCCGGTCACGGACGAGTTCGATCGACACCATGAGACCCGGGGACCGCACCTCACCGATGAGCGGGTGACGCTTCTGCATCTCCAGGAGGCGCTCGGTCGCGTACCTGCCGTGTTCGGCCGCCCGGGAACACAGGTCGTCGGCGATGATCGCCTGCACGGCGGCGAGCCCGGCGGCGATCGAGATCGGGAACTGACCGAAGGTGAGCTGGTCGTCGCCCGCGAGGAACTTGGCGAAGCGCTTCTTCGCCAGCACCCCGGCAAGCGGGAAGCCGCCGCCGACGCCCTTGCCGAAG
This sequence comes from Streptomyces sp. NPDC051576, assembly GCF_040681835.1. NCBI lineage: Bacteria > Bacillati > Actinomycetota > Actinomycetes > Kitasatosporales > Streptomycetaceae > Streptomyces > Streptomyces sp. NPDC051576. The sequence goes on along the minus strand of NZ_JBFAZO010000003.1, from coordinate 234,774 downwards.
ACCAGCACGTCGGGCTCGATGCCGTAGTAGTCGCTCGCCCACATCCGACCGGTGCGGCCCAGCCCCGTCTGCACCTCGTCGATGATGAGCATGATGCCGTACTCGTCGCAGATCTCGCGGATGCCCTGGTGCCAGCGCGCGGAGAACTCGTTGTGGCCGCCGTTGCCCTGGATGGGCTCGTAGATCAGGGCGGCGACGGGCCCCTCGGTGCCCTTGGTGAGGATGTCGCGGATCAGCCGGAGCGAGAGTTCGGTGTCCTGCCCGGTGCTCAGGCCCTGGCGCGGACGGTAGAGGTCCGGGCGCGGGAGGCGCAGGAACTGGGGCTGGAGGATCCCGAAGACGTTGCCGGGGTGCGGCCAGCTCGCCGCCATCGTGGTGAGGGAACGGCCGTGGTACGCGTCGTGCAGGACGGCGACGTGCCGGGCGTCGGGGCGGTTGCGCAGGGCGAGCTTCAGTGCCATCTCGACGGCCATGGAGCCGTGCAGGGTGAAGCCGACGCGGTCCAGGCCCTCCGGTGCGATCGACACCAGGAGCTCCGCCAGCTCCAGCAGCGCCGGGGTGTGGAAGGTGGGGCGCGCATGCGTGATCTGCCGGGTCTGCTCGATCGCCGCTTCGATGACCCGCGGGTCGTTCGCGCCGAGGTTGTTCGACCAGGCCTGCGCCGTACAGTCGATGTATTCCTTGCCGTTCTCGTCCCACACGAGGGAGCCGAGCGCCTTGACGAGGGTCAGCTTGTCCGGGTCGCCGCCCGCCGGCTCGTGGAGCAGGGCCTCCCGGCCCCGGGCGTGGGTCTCGGTCTGATAGGTGAGCATGTCGGTCACGTTGTCTCCGCCTCGGGGATGCATCGGGGATGCTCGGGGATGTGAGCTGCGTCATGACGAGCTGCCTCATGCGGCAGCGTAGGAAGCGGCCCCGGCGGTTGTGAAAGACCAAATACCGTACACTTTATAGATGGCGTCTATTAATGTGGAGTTTCGGCACCTGCGGGCCTTTGTGGCCGTCGCGCAGACCATGAACTTCACCCGCGCCTCCGAGCAACTTCACATCGCCCAGCCGTCGTTGAGCCACACCATCCGCCAGCTCGAAGGCCAACTCGGTTTCCGCCTCTTCGCTCGCACCACCCGTGCGACGGCCCTCACGCCCGACGGCGAGCAGTTCCTCGCCGAGGCGAAGGCCGTCCTGGAGCGGTTCGACCTCGCGATGGAACGGTCCTCGCGCATCGCCGGCGGTGAACTCGGCCGGCTGCGGGTCGGCTACCTCATCGGTGCGGCCGTCGAGCAGGTACCGGCGATCCTGCGCGCGTTCGACGAGCGGTATCCCGAGGTCACCGTCGAGCTGACCGAGTACGACTTCGCCTCGCCGGGCGGCGGGCTGGACAGCGGGGAGACGGACGTGGCCCTGGTCCGGCCGCCACTGGAGGGCGTGGCGGACGCGGTCACCACCACTCTGCTCAGCGAGCGGTGCGTGGCGTGCGTGTCCGAGCGGCACCCGTTCGCGGCCCTGCCGAAGGTGACCGTGGCGCAGTTGCTGACGGAACCCATCGTCGCGGCACCCGGCGACAACGTCTGGCGCGACTACTGGATCCTCGCGTCCCACCGCGAAACACCGGCCCACGTCGCCCATGAGGCGGCCACGTTCGAGGCCGAGCTGCAGTCCGTGGCCATCGGTCGCGGGGTCTCCGTCGTTCCCGCGTCGATCGCGCGTCTCTACGCCCGCCCCGGCGTGCGGTTCGTGCCCATCGAAGGCATGGACGACTGCGAGGTCGCCGCCGTGCGCCGCCGGGACGCGCCCCGCGCCGCCGAGAACTTCGCGCGCGTCGCCCAGGAGACGGTCCTGGCCGCGGGAACCGGCTGACGAGGTGTTCACCACCGTTGGCGATGCCTTCGGAAGTGGGCGGAGCCCGCGTCACGCGCTGTCCGGACCTGCGGATCGGAAGGTCGCGGGTTCCGGTCCTGCCGAATGCGCGGCGATGTGGGACCCGGAGTGATCCGGAGCCGCTCGCGTTTCCGCAGGACAGGCCCCCTCGGCACGGTCCGCGACTAGGTTGTGATGAACAAGCGATGTGGACGGCCTCAGCGGGAGGCCTGTCAAGGCCCATACTGGAAGCAATGACAAAGCCAGCTGCACCGAAGCGCTATTTGCCCACCAGCCCCTTCAAAGCCCCGGCCGCGCCGTCCCCGAAGCACTTCGCGGTGGGCGACCAGGTCACACACGACATGTACGGCCTCGGCCGGGTCATCGGCATCGAGGACGGAATCGCGGTGCTCGTCGACTTCGGGTCGGTCCAGGAGCGCATCCTGAGTCCGTACGCCAAGATGAGCAAGCTGTAGGACCGCAGTGCCCGGTCACGGCACACCAGGTCCCAGCGGCCTGTATCGAACGGGAGACCTCTCATCGATCTGACCTCGTTGTTCTCCGCCCCGGAGGGGGCGTCCCGCCACCCCAGCGCGGGATCGCCCCCTCCGGCGACGAACCCCTTCCAGGCCCCGGACTTCGGGGAGGACGACACCCTGTCACTCGACGACGGGCAGACCTCCTTCTCCGACCTGGACGAGACCTACCGCAGGGCGGGTTAGTCGGGGCGGGCCGGTCCGACCGGTGCGGTGACACCCCTCAACACCGATAACACCCTCAACACCGATCGATACGGATCGACATCGATCGAGTCGTCATGGGCTGGGCTTCCCCTGACCGCGTCCGGCGAAGCCCATCGACGACGAGCGGGTCTACTTCGATCATGACCGCCCATCGTCAACAGCACACCGCCTACTGGACCCGGTACTTCGCCGACCGTGGTCACGAGGGTGTCCGGCCGCTCGCCGCGGGGGTCGAGGGTGCTGTGCATCTGCTCGGTGACGGCACCGTCGCCAAGGTGTGGAGCGGGCGGCGGCCGGCCGGGGTGGGGCTCGTGCGGCAGGTCTACGAGGACATCGCCCGGCAGTCGGCGTCGTTGCCCTTCGTCACGCCGGAGATCCTCGCCGTGGAGGAGCACGAGGGCGTTCTGGTGACCTATGAACGCGAGCTGCGCGGGGTACCTCTGCGGGCCGACTCGGCGGTCGTGGCGCCGGAGAGGGAACTGCCCGCGAGGGAGACCGGCGCCCTGCTGACGGTGCTGCGCGGCCTGGCCGCCGTACCCGGCACCGAAGCCATGCGGCGCCTCACCGTGCAGGGTGACGACCGCCCCCTCTGGGACGGGCACGCCCGCTTCCCCGACGCGCTCGCCGCCCTCGTCCTGCGTGCCGTCCGCCGGCACGGGGACCTGCTGGCCGCTCAGGTCCCCGACCTCGCGGCCGTCGTGCGGCGTACGACGGAGTCGCTGGTGGCGCTCTCCGACAGCCAGGCCGTCACCGTCGTGCACGGCGATCTCGTGCCGCCGAACATCCACGTCGACGACGCCGGTGCCCCTACGGCCGTACTCGACTTCGGGTTCTTCACCACGGCCGGCGACCCGGCGTTCGAGGCCGCCGTGACCGCCTCCGTGTGGGACATGTACGGGCCGCACGCGGAGTGGCACACCGTCACCCTCACCCGTCTGTTCGCCGCGGAGCTCCATCACTCCCCGGACACGCTCGCCCTCTACCAGCGCGCGTACGCGCTGTCGACGTACGACCTGTTCTCCTCGGACGGCGGTGACGGCCACTTCCGTTGGTGCGCCGGGCTGTTGAGGCGACCGGCCCCTTAGGCCGCCGCGCTGAACGCGGGCGTTGCCGCCGTCGGTCGTACCGGGATCGCGACCGGGGTCGAAGGCGTGGTCGTCCGCGGAGTGCGGTCGGTGAAGACGAACAGGCGGAGGACGAGGAAGCGGCCGATGCCGGCGAGGCCCGAGGCGCTGAGGTAGACGATCTGTTCCGTCAGCATGCCGGGTGAGGGCTGGACGGTGTGGAGGACGAGGATCGCCGCTGAGGTCGCCGCGTAGGCCGCCGTGGCCGAACCCGCCGACTGCCAGTGCTCGCGCCAGCCGGGGCGGCGGCCGGTGCCGAAGGTGAACAGGGCGTGCAGCTCGGTGCAGAGGACGGTCGAGGCGACCGTGATCAGCGCGTTCGCCGCCGCCCAGGGCATCAGCGCGGCGAGCAGCGGTACCGCGGCGCTGGAGAGGACCCCGACACCGCCGCCGCAGACCACGAACCTGACGAAGGACGCGAACGGGCCGGGCGCTGCCGGAGCCGTCTCGTGGGTCGTCCCGGTCGCCGTTCCCCGCTTCGGTGAGAGCAGCGACTTCATGGGATTCCCCTCCGTACGGCGGCCGTTCGACCTGTGCCGGTCCTCTTGACCGGCTGAGATCAACGATGCCGTCGTACGCCTCCGGGCACGATGAAGCACTCTCCCGAACCCTTGGTGTAGCGGGCTGTACCACCGGGGGGCGGGTTTACCCCCGGTCCCGCGCGCGGAGTTCCTCGATGTAGTCCTGTGCCAGCGTCGATGTCCGCGCGAACCAGTCGGCCAGTACGGCGATCTCCTCGGGGGAGTAGTCGGCGAACTGGGCGTTGAGGCGGTCGTAGTAGGGGCCGTAGAGGGCGACGACCCGGGTCACCGCGGCCGGTACCGCGGCCACGCGGACGCGGCGGCGGTCGGTCGGGTCGGGGACGCGGGTGATGAAACCGGCGCGTTCCAGCCGGTTGATGATGCCGGTCGCCGCGCCCGTCGTGACGTGGGCGTGTTCGGCGAGGTCGCCCGCCGTGAGGAGGTTCTCGCCCGCCTTGAGGACGCAGGCGAAGCAGAGCAGATCGGTGACGTTCAGCCCCAGCCGCTCGGCCATTTCCTGCTGGCCGAGCTGGGCGGTGGCGATGAGGGAGTCCATCGCGTCCAGCGCCTGGGCCGGGGTGGCGGTGGGGCGAGGTTTGGCGTGCATCGTTATTGCCTTAGTTGATGAGAGGTTTAGCCTCTAAAGTACTTAGGTAGTAAGGGATTGACTTGGGGTGGATCGGGCGAGGGAGATCTGCGCATGAGCGCACACCAGTATGACGAGGGACATACGGTCGCCGGGTGGACCGGATTCGGCATCGCGACCGTCGGGTCGGCCGTCGCGGGAGTGGGGGTGTGTACGGTCTCGGCCCTGCTGATAGGCGGCGGACTGGGGATCGTCGTGGTGAGCCTCCTGGTCACCTGGGCGCTGCATCTCACCGGGTGGGGCAAGCCGCCCGGGCGGCGGGACCGGGCGCAGTGGGGGATGCGGGTGCGGGATCCGCTGGCGCGCGCGGGGCATCCCGGGTGTGTCGGGTGCCGGCTGGCCGGGCGGGGGCGGGCGGCCGAGGGGTACGCGGTCGTGGTGCCGCGCGAGTCCGCCCAGGTCGGGGAGACCGTGGGCTGAGGCCGTTGTCAGTGGCGCCGTCTAGTCTCGTGAGCGATGGCACAGACGTGGAAGTGCTCGGGGCTGCGGTGGGCGGCGGACGGTCCCGAGCTGAAGTGGGACGGCGGGCGCGGGAGCCCGTTGCCCCGGGGGAAGCGGGTGGCCTTCGCGGTCGCGGAAGGGGGCGTGCGGACATGTGTGGGAGCGCGGGGGCATCCCTGTCCGGTGCGGGCGGCCGTGCCGGAGCGGGGCACGGGGGCGCGGTGCGAGGAGTGCGCGCGGCTGGACCGGGCCCACTCGGTGGCCGCCGACACGATCGCCGACGACCCGCGGCCGTATCACGTATATCTGGCCTGGTTCGGGCCCGGTCTGCTCAAGGTCGGTATCACCGCCGAAGAGCGCGGCTCCGCGCGGCTGCTTGAGCAGGGCGCCGTCTGCTTCAGCTGGCTCGGCCTCGGCCCGCTGATGGCGGCCCGCCGCTCGGAGGAGCTGCTGCGTGCCGCGCTCCGGGTACCGGACCGCATTCCCTACGCCGAGAAGCGCGCCGTACGGTCCGCCTTGCCGGGCTCGGCGACGGAGCGCGCGGCCGAGATCGCCGACCTGCACACCCGTGCCCTCGCGCTGCGCGAATGGCCGGAGTCGCTGCACCGCGAGCCGTATCAACCCGTCGACCACGTGGACGTGTTCGGCCTCAAGGGACTGCCTGCTGCCGTCGGTGAGGTGAGCGCTCTGGTCGCGGGCGGTGAGCTGAGCGGGGAGGTGCTCGCGGCCGCGGGACCGGATCTCCATCTCGTGACCGGGCGAGGTGTGCTGGTGCTCGACACGCGGCTGATGACGGGTTGGGAGTTGATCCCCGCCGGGGGCGAGGGGGCCGGATTCACCGTGCCGGTACGGGAGTTCAGGCGGGAGGCGCCGGGGGTGCAGGAGGGGTTGTTCTGATGCCGGGGCATGAGGATCGGGAAGCCGTGATGGTCAGGAGTGGGGTTCCGTATGGACGGTGAACGCGATGAACGCGATGAACGCGAGGAGCACGGCGAGGCCGCCGAAGTGCGTGCGTTCTGGCAGCGGCTCGGGCTGCCCGGGCTGGTCGACGTGCACACGCACTTCATGCCGGAGCAGGTGCTCAAGAAGGTCTGGCAGTACTTCGACTCGCTCAGGGAGGCGACCGGTGGTCTGCTCGAATGGCCGATCTCGTATCGGCAGGAGGAGGCTGAACGGGTCTCGCTGGTCAGGGAGTTCGGAGTACGCGCTTTCACCGCCATGCTCTATCCGCACAAGCCCGGCATGGCCCGGTGGCTCAACGGCTGGGCCGTGGAATTCGCCACCCGTACCCCCGACTGTCTGCACACCTCGACTCTCTTTCCGGAGCCGGGAGTCGGGGAGTACGTCAGGGAGGCGCTGGACTCGGGTGCCCGGGTCTTCAAGGCGCATGTGCAGGTCGGGGCGTACGACCCGGCCGACGAACTCCTCGACCCCGCCTGGGGGTTGCTCGCCGAGGCCGGCACACCGGTCGTGATCCACTGCGGCTCGGGGCCCGCACCCGGCAAGCACACCGGGCCCGAGCCGATCGGCCGGGTACTGGCCAGGCACCCGAGACTGCGGCTGGTCGTCGCACACATGGGGATGACGGAGTACGAGGACTTCCTGGATCTCGCCGAGCGGTACGGAGAGATGCGGCTGGACACGACGATGACCTTCACGGACTTCAGCGAACGCTTCGCGCCCTACCCGCCGCGTGCGCTCCCCCGGCTGGCCGCGCTCGGTGACCGGGTGCTGTTCGGCAGCGACTTCCCGAACATCCCGTATCCGTACGTCCACCAACTGCACGCGCTGGAGCGGCTGGACCTCGGGGACGACTGGCTGCGGGCGGTGTGCCATGACAACGGGGCGCGGCTGTTCGGACTCTGAGACGAGGACGTCGGCCGAGGAGGAACACACAGTTCCGTCCCCTCCGGATGAGTGCTGGGCAAGCGGTTCCAAGGCGTTCCCTGAGTGGCGCCTGTGAGTTTCTCAGGAAAATCACAGACTCTAGAAAGCGTGCTCTTAGAGGGCCCCGACAAGGTGTCCACTATGACCACGACCTCGCCCCAGGGGCGCACCGAACTGCTGAGGCCGGACGGGAGCCCCGTCCGAGTGCTTGTGGTGGACGACGAGCTGTCGATCACCGAGCTGCTGTCCATGGCCCTCCGTTATGAGGGCTGGCAGATCCGTAGCGCGGGTGACGGAACCGGCGCGATCCAGACCGCGCGCGAGTTCCGGCCCGACGCCGTCGTCCTCGACATGATGCTGCCGGACATGGACGGCCTGACCGTTCTCGGCCGTATGCGCCGGGAGCTGCCGGACGTTCCCGTGCTGTTCCTGACGGCCAAGGACGCCGTCGAGGACCGTATCGCCGGGCTCACCGCCGGCGGCGACGACTACGTCACCAAGCCGTTCAGCCTCGAAGAGGTCGTGGCCCGGCTGCGCGGGCTGATCCGCCGCTCCGGTGCCGCCGACCGCCGTTCGGACTCCGTGCTGGTCGTGGGTGACCTCACCCTCGACGAGGACAGCCACGAGGTGTCGCGGGCCGGGGAGGGCATCCACCTCACCGCCACCGAGTTTGAGCTGTTGCGCTTCCTCATGCGTAATCCCAGGCGTGTACTCAGCAAAGCGCAGATCCTCGACCGTGTGTGGTCGTATGACTTCGGTGGGCAGGCCAATGTGGTCGAGCTCTACATCTCGTACCTGCGACGGAAGATCGACGCCGGACGTGAGCCGATGATCCACACGCGGCGCGGCGCCGGTTACCTGATCAAGCCCGCGGCCTCATGAGCGGGCGACGACGGCCGCATGCGCAGAAGAGGCGAGCGGGTAAGCCGCGTACCCTGCGGACCCGGCTCGTCGTCGCGTCGGTGACGCTGATCGCCGTGGTCTGCGCGGTGATCGGCACGGTGACGACTGTCGCGCTGAAGTCGCACCTGTACGACCAGCTCAGGGACAAGGTGAACGAGACGGCCATTCGCGCGGTGGGCCGTCCTCAGGACACCGGCCCGGGGGGTGGCGGACCGCCGGGTACCCAGAACAACTCGTCCTCCACCACCTCGACCAAGACCAAGGAGTCCGAACCGGTCCTCACGCCGACCCAGAAGGTCGACAGGCTTCTCACCACCAGCGGTCCGACGCAGGAGAAGACGATCGCCGCCTATGTGAAGAAGGGCAAGATCGCCACCGCGTCCTACAGTCTGCAGAAGACCGACAGCCAGGGCGTGGGCAAGGGGATGGACACCCCGGACCTCACCACGGCGCAGAAGCAGGCCCTCGCGTCCGTGTCGAAGGACGGCAACGCGCACACCGTGACCATCCCGGGGCTCGGGGACTATCTGGTGAAGTACGCCGCGGTCCCCGACAGCACCACCGAGGGCTATTACGTCGCCCTGCCGACCACGGACGTCGACAACACCGTCACCACCCTCATCCTCGTCGAGCTGAGCGTCAGCGCCGCGGGTCTCGTGGCCGCCGGTATCGCCGGCTACGTACTGGTCGGCATCGCGACCCGCCCCCTGCGCCGCGTCGCCGCCACCGCCACCCGGGTCTCCGAACTCCCCCTCCACACCGGCGAGGTCACCCTCAACGAACGTGTCGCCGAGTCCGAGACCGACCCGCACACCGAGGTCGGCCAGGTCGGTGCCGCGCTCAACCGGATGCTCGACCATGTGCACGGCGCCCTGCACGCCAGACAGCAGAGCGAGATGCGGGTACGGCAGTTCGTCGCGGACGCCAGCCATGAGCTGCGGACGCCGCTCGCCTCCATCCGCGGTTACGCGGAGCTGACCCGTCGCGGGCGCGAACAGACCGGGCCCGACACCAAGCACGCGCTCGGGCGGATCGAGTCCGAGGCGGGCCGGATGACCTTGCTCGTCGAGGATCTGCTGCTGCTCGCCCGGCTGGACGCGGGCAGACCGCTCCAGTTCGACCAGACCGACCTCATCCCGCTCGTCGTGGACACCATCAGCGACTCGCGCGCGGCCGGCATGGACCACAACTGGCGCCTCGACCTGCCCGACGAACCGGCCCTGGTGTCGGCGGACGCGGCCCGTATCCAGCAGGTCCTCGTGAACCTGCTGGGCAACGCCCGCAAGCACACGCCACCCGGCACCACGATCACCGCCCGCGTCCAGCGGCGCGGACCGTGGATGTGCGTGGACGTCGAGGACAACGGCCAGGGCATCCCGGCGGATTTGCTGCCGCATGTCTTCGAACGGTTCGCGCGCGGCGACTCGGCGCGTTCCCGCTCGACGGGTTCGACCGGTCTGGGCCTCGCCATCGTGCAGGCGGTCGCGACCGCACACGGCGGTGCCGTCACCGTGGACAGTGTTCCCGGACGCACTGTGTTCACCGTGCATCTGCCCGCGCTTGCACCGGCTGTGCCCGCGCCCGCCCCCGAAACGAATTGGCAATCGCACTCACAGGCACACCACAGTGCCACCACATGGGTGCAACAGGGCGCTTGAGGAGAGTCGGTTCATGCGAACCGACTCTTCTCCCGGCACCCTGCCGGCGCGGGAGCACCTCCCGGCCGGAGACGCCGGTACGCCTGTCCTGGACGTAGTGATCCCCGTCTACAACGAGGAGAAGGACCTCCAGCCATGTGTGCTCAGACTGCACGAGCACCTCAAGCGCACGTTCCCGTACGCGTTCCGCATCACCATCGCGGACAACGCGTCGGTCGACACCACTCCTCAGGTGGCGGCGCGGCTGGAGTCGGAGATCCCCGAGGTCAAATCGTTCCGGCTGGAGCAGAAGGGGCGCGGTCGAGCACTGCGCACCGTCTGGTCCGCCTCGGACGCCCCGATCCTCGCCTACATGGACGTCGACCTCTCCACCGACCTCAACGCGCTGCTCCCCCTGGTGGCGCCGCTGATCTCGGGTCACTCCGACCTGGCGATCGGTTCCCGGCTGGCCCGCTCGTCGCGTGTCGTGCGTGGCGCCAAGCGCGAGTTCATCAGCCGGACCTACAACCTGATCCTGCGCGGCTCGCTCCAGGCCCGCTTCTCGGACGCTCAGTGCGGATTCAAGGCGATCCGGCGTGATGTGGCCCAGGCGCTGCTGCCGCTCGTCGAGGACACCGGCTGGTTCTTCGACACCGAGATGCTGGTGCTGGCCGAGCGGGCCGGACTGCGCATCCACGAGGTGCCGGTCGACTGGGTCGACGACCCGAACTCGACCGTCCACATCGTCAAGACGGCGACCGAGGACCTGAAGGGAGTGTGGCGCGTGGGCAAGGCCCTGGCCTCCGGTTCGCTGCCGCTCGACCGTGTCACGCGACCCTTCGGCGACGACCCCCGCGACCGCGACATCCAGGACGTGCCCAAGGGGCTGGCCCGCCAGCTCGTCGGGTTCTGCGTGGTCGGCGGCCTCTCCACCCTCTTCTACCTGGTGCTCTACAGCGCCTTCCGGCAGTTCTCCGGCTCGCAGATCGCCAACGCGCTCGCGCTGCTGGTCTCGGCGATCGCCAACACGGCCGCGAACCGCCGGCTGACCTTCGGGGTCCGCGGCCGGGGCGGCGCCGTCCGCCACCAGGCGCAGGGCCTGGTCGTCTACGGCATCGGCCTCGCGCTCACCGCCGGTTCGCTCGCCGCCCTCAACGCGGCCAGCAGCGACCCGGGGCACTCCACCGAGCTGGCGGTCCTGGTGGTCGCCAACCTCGCGGCGACCGTGCTGCGCTTCCTGCTGCTGCGCGCCTGGGTCTTCCCGGACCGCGGCGACAGCGAGCAGGAGCTGACGGTCGTAGCCCTCAACACCCCCGCGTCGCCCACCTATTCGACGGCGACGCCTCAGCACGCACAGCACAACGGTTCGTACGGCCCGCTGCCCCAGCGGCAGCCGCAGCCCCAGCAGGGGACGTACGACACCACCACGTACGACAGCACGACCCAGTTCCGCGCCGGTGAAGCCGCGGACGGCACCTGGAGGGACGCGACGATGCAGTTGCAGCCGGTGCGTCCCCACGACACCGACCCGAGGGACCCCCGATGAGCACCGACACCGATCAGACGACCTATCCGGGAGGAGGCGGCCCCTCGTCCTGGGGGGCGCCGGCCGGTGACACCGGCGACAGAGACACGGCCGTGCACGAGCCGGTCGCGCCCTCGGAGACCCTGGCCCCCCAGTCCGGTGAGCCCAAGCTGCCGCTCGGGCGCCGTCTGTGGCGCGGCCGGCCCGAGGACCCGCGCTGGGTGCGCCCCGCGTTCTGGGGGATGCTGCTGGCGACGGCGCTCCTCTACCTCTACAACCTGAGCGCGTCCGGCTACTCCAACTCCTTCTACTCGGCGGCGGTCCAGGCCGGCAGCAAGAGCTGGAAGGCGTTCCTGTTCGGCTCGCTGGACGCGGGCAACGCGATCACCGTCGACAAGCCCTCGGCGTTCCTGTGGCCGATGGAGATCTCGGTCCGTATCTTCGGCCTCAACTCGTGGGCGATCCTGGTCCCCGAGGTCCTGATGGGCGTCGGCACGGTCGCGGTCGTGTACGCGGCGGTGCGCCGTCGCTACAGCCCGCAGTCCGGTCTGATCGCGGGCGCCGTGCTGGCGCTCACCCCGGTCGCCGCGCTGATGTTCCGGTTCAACAACCCGGACGCCGCACTGGCGTTGCTGATGGCGGTCGCCTGCTACCTCGTCGTCCGGGCCCTGGAGGACGGCCGTACGAAGTGGCTGGTGTGGGCCGGTGCCGCGATCGGTTTCGCGTTCCTCGCGAAGACCCTTCAGGCCTTCCTGATCCTGCCGCCGCTGGCCATCGTCTACGCGGTCTGCGCGCCGGTGAGCGTGAAGAAGAGGTTCGCCCAACTGGGCCTGGCGACGGCCGCGTTGGTCGCCGCGGGCGGTTGGTGGGTGGCGATCGTCGAGCTGTGGCCGGCGTCCTCGCGCCCGTACATCGGCGGCTCGCAGAACAACAGCTTCCTTGAACTGACCTTCGGCTACAACGGGTTCGGCCGCCTCAGCGGCGACGAGACCGGCAGTGTCGGCGGCGGCGGTGGCGGCACCGGGACAGGCCAGTGGGGTGCCACCGGCTGGAACCGGATGTTCAACGACGAGATCGGCAGCCAGATCTCCTGGCTGCTGCCCGCCGCGCTGATCCTCCTCGTCGCGGGCCTGGTGGCCACGCGCAAGCTGGGCCGCACGTCGGTCAGGCGCAGTTCGCTCCTGGTCTGGGGCGGCTCGCTGGTGACGACCCTGGTCGTCTTCAGCTACATGGCCGGCATCTTCCACCAGTACTACACGATCGCGCTGGCCCCCTACCTGGCCGCCGTGATCGGCATCGGCGCCGGTTCCCTGTGGGAGCGGCGGAGCGAGATCTGGGCGTCGATCACCCTCGCGGCGGCGGTAGTCGCGGCCGGCGTGTGGGGTTACGTCCTCCTCAACCGCACCCCCGACTACCTGCCCTGGCTGAAGTGGCTCGTCCTCCTCGGCTCCTTGGCCGGTGCGCTCGGCCTGATCTTCGTGGCGAAGATCGGCCGCCAACTCGCCCTCGCGGCAGTCGGCTTGAGCATCGTGGCGGGTCTTGCCGGTCCGGCGGCGTACACGATGTCGACGGTCAACTCGGCGCACACCGGCTCCATCCCGACGGCCGGTCCGGCCGGCGCGAGCATGATGGGCGGCGGCCCGGGCGGCGGCGGTGGCCGTGGCGGCTTCGGCGGCGGCAACCGCACCGGTGGCACCGGCACGATGCCCGGCGGCGGCACGCAACAGGGCGGCGGCACCACCCAGAACCAGGGTGGCGGCTTCCCGGGCGGCGGCACCATGCCCGGCGGCGGTACCGGTACCGCGCCCGGTGGCGGCGGTACGACCCAGAACCAGGGCGGCGGCTTCGGCGGCGGCCAGATGGGCGACGGCGGCGGCATGGGCGGCGGTGTGGGCGGCCTGCTCAACGGCGCGACCGTGACCTCCGCGGCCAAGAAGCTGCTGTCGACGGACGCGAGCAAGTACACCTGGGTGGCCGCGTCCATCGGCTCCCAGAACGCTGCGAGCTACCAACTCGCCACCGGTGACCCGGTGATGGCGATCGGCGGCTTCAACGGCACCGACCCGTCGCCGACGCTGGCCCAGTTCCAGAAGTACGTGGCGGACGGAAAGATCCACTACTTCATCTCGGGCGGCACCGGCATGGGCGGCAGCAGCACCGGCAGCTCCTCGCAGATCACCTCGTGGGTCGAGAAGAACTACAAGAAGGTGACGGTCGGTTCGGCCACCTTCTACGACCTGACGCAGAAGGCGACCAGCTGACGGTCGGATTGACCCGAGAGGGGCGGTGACCACCCGGTCACCGCCCCTCTTCTTATCTCCGTTGTACGCCGTACAGGAACTGTTCTACGGTGTACAACATGCCAACCGTGCCGACCTCCCCAGCCCTCCAGGCCCACTCCCAGCGCTGGATCGTCCTCGGAGTCATCTGCCTCGCCCAGCTCACCGTGCTGCTCGACAACACCGTCCTGAACGTCGCCATCCCCTCGCTCACCCGTGAACTGGGCGCGGGCACCGCGGACATCCAGTGGATGATCAACGCGTACTCGCTCGTCCAGTCCGGACTGCTGCTCACCGCGGGCAGCGCCGCCGACCGCTACGGCCGCAAGAAGATGCTGATCGCGGGCCTGGTGCTGTTCGGCGTGGGCTCGCTGGTCGCCGGACTCGCCCAGTCCACCGGGCAGTTGATCGTCGCGCGGGCCGGTATGGGCGTGGGCGGGGCGCTGCTCATCACCACCACGCTCGCCGTCGTGATGCAGATCTTCACCCCCGAGGAACAGCCGAGGGCGATCGGCATCTGGGCCGCCGTCAACGCGCTCGGCTTCGCGACCGGCCCGCTCCTCGGCGGCTTCATGCTGAACCACTTCTGGTGGGGCGCGATCTTCCTCATCAACCTGCCGGTCGCCGCGCTGGCCCTGGTCGCGGCGGTGGCCCTCGTCCCCGAATCCAAGAACCCGCGCGGTGACCGCCCCGACCTCCTCGGCGCCCTGCTCTCGACCGTCGGCATGGCCGCGCTGGTCTACGCGATCATCTCCGGCCCCTCGCACGGCTGGACCTCGGAGCGGGTCCTGCTCACCGGCGCGGTGGCGGTCCTGGTGCTGGCCGCCTTCGCGTACTGGGAGAGCCGTGTCCCGTACCCCATGCTCGACCTGGACTTCTTCCGCGACCGCAGGTTCACCGGCGCGGTCACCGGGGTCGTCCTGATCACCTTCGGCATGGCCGGCTCCCTCTTCCTGCTCACCCAGCATCTCCAATTCGTCCTCGGTTACGGCCCGTTGGAGGCCGGTGTGCGGACGGCGCCGCTCGCCCTGGCGATCGTGGCGCTCAACTTCTCCGGCCTTGCGGCCAAGTGGACGGCGAAGCTCGGGGCGCCGGTGGCGATCGCCCTCGGCATGGTGCTGATGTCGGCGGGACTGGCCTCGATCGCGGTGATCGCCTCCGGCGGCTACGCGGGCACTCTGCTGGGCCTGTTGCTGATCGGGGCGGGTGCCGCGCTGGCCAATCCGGCGATGGCTCACGCGATCATGAGTGCGATTCCGCCGGAGAAGGCCGGGGTCGGCGCGGGGATCAACGGCACGTTGGGCGAGTTCGGGAACGGGCTCGGGGTCGCCGTACTGGGAGCGGTACTGAGTTCCCGGTTCGCGGCGGTGTCCTTGCCCGTGGGCCTGGCGGCGGCAGCCACGGCCGAGGAACGCAGAAAGGTGACGGACTCCTTCTCCGCCGGGCTGGAGGTCAGCCAGTTGGTGGGCGCCGTCGCGGTCTTGGCCGGGGGCTTGCTCGCGGCCGCGTTGTTGTGGCGGGCTGAGCGGGCAGACTCGGAGACGGTGGTCGGCGACCCTGCGTAAGGTGGCCGGGTTGGAATGCTGAGGAAGGTGCGCCCATGGTGAAGGCAGCCGGCAACGCGCGTACCAGCGTGTGGCTGGAGACCAGGACGCGGCGCGGCGGTCGTGGCGGAGGACAGCCCTCCGGGCTGGACCGCACCCGTATCACCGACGCCACCGTACGACTGCTCGACGCCGAGGGGCTCGCGAGGTTCTCCATGCGGCGGCTGGCCACCGAGCTCAAGGTGACCGCGATGTCCGTCTACTGGTACGTCGACACCAAGGACGACCTCCTCGAACTCGCCCTGGACGCCGTCTTCGGCGAGCTGCGGCTGCCCGACCCGGAGGCCGAGGGCGAGGGCGAGGACTGGCGCGAGCAACTGCGGATGCTGGCCACGGAGTACCGGGCGCTGCTGGTCCGGCACCCGTGGCTGTCGCCGCTGGCCGGTACGTTCCTCAACATCGGCCCGAACTCGCTCGCGTTCTCCCGTGTCGTCCAGCGCGTCATCCGCCGCACCGGGCTGCCGGCCCACGGCCTGACGGGGGCGATCTCGGCCGTCTTCCAGTTCGTGTACGGCTACGGCACGATCGAGGGCCACTTCTTCGCCCGCGTCGCCGACACGGGCATGACCCCCGACGACTACTTCCGGCACGCCATGACCACGGTGAACGAGTCCCCGACGACGGCCGACGTCATCGAGGAGTCCAGGGCACTCATGGCGGCCCGGGGCGGCGACACGGTCGCGGAGATGATGGACCGCGACTTCACCTTCGCCCTCGACCTGCTGGTGGCGGGCATCGAGGCGATGGTGAAACGAGGCTGAGAACGCCTCAGTTGTCGGCCAGCCGCGCCGGGAAGCCTCCGGTGGCCACCGGCCCCCACCGCTCGGGCGTGATCCGGATGATCGACTTGCCCTGCTTCAGCATGGCAGCCCGGTACTCGTCCCAGTCGGGATGCTCGCCCGCGATGTTCCGGTAGTACTCGACCAGCGGTTCCACCGACTCCGGCGGGTCGATGACCTCCGCCGTGCCGTCGATCTGGACCCACGGGCCGTTCCACTCGTCGCTCATGACGAGGATGCTGACCCGCGGGTCCCGCTTGGCGTTGCGGGTCTTGGCGCGCTCGGGGTAGGTGGAGACCACGATCCGCCCGGAGTCGTCGACCCCGCAGGTCAGCGGCGAGGCCTGAGGCCCGCCGTCTCCCCGCCGGGTCAGCAGCAGGGCGCGGTGACGGGGCCGTACGAAGTCGAGCAACTCGTCCAGGGTGACGGTGGTGTTGGTCGCGATGTTCGGTGCCATGCGTCCAGCCTAGGCGCACCGCGCCCGCTTATCCCTGAGGCAGCGTCTCGCCCTGGACCGCCTGGATGTCCAGCTCGACCTTGAGGGTCGTACCGATCGCGGCGATCCCCGCCTGGACGACCTGGTTGTAGTTCATGGCGAAGTCCTCGCGGTGCAGCTCCGTGGTCGCGCGGAATGCCGCCCGCGTGCCGCCCCAGGGGTCGGCGCCGGTGCCGAGGTAGGCGAGGTCGAGGTCGACGGGCCGTAGGACACCCCGGAGGGTCAGTTCACCGTGGACCGTCCAGCGGTCGGAGCCCGCTGCCGTCAGGCCCGTCGAGGAGTAGGTGATCTCCGGGCAGCGGGCCACGTCCAGGAAGTCCGCCGAGCGCAGATGCTCGTCGCGCATGCCGTTGCCGGTGTCGATCGACGCGGCCCGGATCACCGCCTCCACCCGGGACTTGGCGATGTCGTCCGGCGCGATCTCGACGGTCGCGGCGAAGTCGGTGAACCGGCCGCGCACGCTGGAGATGCCCAGGTGCTGGGCGAGGGCGCCGACCGTGGAGTGCGCCGGGTCGACGGTCCAGGGGCCGGGCGGCGGCAGTTCGGTGCCGCCCTGCCGGGCCAGCGTGACGGTGCCGACCTCGGCCCGGCCGCTCGCGGTGACGATCGCGGTGGCGGCGGCGGGCGCGTACCCGACGGCGGTCACGATCACCGTGTACGGCCCGGGCGCCAGCGGGTTCACGTCCCGTACGGCCCCCTCCGCGTCGGCCTCGGCCCGCAGCACCTGCGCCCCGGTCATGTCGGTCACCGTGACGACCGCGTGCGACACGGCCCATCCGTCGCGGGTACGGATCTTCGCGGTCAGTCCCATGTCTCTTGTAACTCCTCGCCGTGCAAAGGGAACCGGCCCGTGGAGCGTGCCTCCGCTCGGGACACGCTCCACGGGCCGGGGCTGAACTACTCGCCCGGGTGGGCGAGTTCGATGTCGTGGCCGTCGGCTCCGCGGCCGTTCACCGTGAGGGCGGTCGCGACCGGCGGGTAGCCCGTCGCGATCACCGTGTACTCGCCGCCGCTCAGGTCGGTGAAGGCGTACGCCCCGTCCGTCCCGGTGGTGGCGGTGCCGACCACGTTGCCCGCCGCGTCCACGAGGGTGACGCGGGCGTCGGCCAGCGGACCGTGCGGGGAGCGGACGACGCCCAGGACCTGCGCGCCGGAGTCGAGGTCGATCTCGACCCGGGTGACACCGGTGCCGCCGACCTCGACGGGCAGGGCGCGCGGCCGGAACCCGGCGGCGTTCACCGCGAGGGTCACCGCACCCGGCACCAGCTCGGCGAAGGCGAACTCGCCCTGCTCACCGGTGGTCCCGGTGGCCAGCAGATCCCCGCGCACATCGGTCACGATCACCATCGCGTCCTTGACGGGCTGGCTCGAATCGGCCGCCCGGACAAGGCCGTTGAGGCCACTGGTGCCGCTGAGGACGACGTCGTAGGAGACCGGTTCGGCGCTGTTGACGACGACCGTGGAGGCCTGCGGCTGGAAGCCGTCGGCGGAGGCGATCAGGACGTACGAGCCGACGCTCGGCGCGTCCACCCCGTAGGACCCGTCGGCCTGGGTGACCGAGCGGCCCAACTGGCGTCCCCCGAGGGAGATCAGCGTGACGGCGGCCTGCGGCACGGGCGCGCTCTCGGCGCCGCGGACGAAGCCGCGGACGGGAATCCCACCGGACATGGGGACGGTCTCCTCCCTGGCCACCGTCGCTACGGCGGCGGCCTGGACGTTCGTGGCGGCTACGGCGTTCTCCTCGGCCTCGGCCGGAAGCGGCACCTCGCCGATCTCCAGCACGCCCGCGCTCTCCTGCGCCGCCTGGGCCAGCCCGCCGGACGTCCGCAGCGGGACCTCCTTGATGAACATGACGACGACGAAGGCGATCAGCGCGAAGGGCGCCGCGTACAGGAAGACATCGGCGATGCCGTGGCCGTAGGCGCTCTCCAGCCAGGTGCGGACGGTGGACGGCAGGGCGTCCATGTCGGGGAGCGCGCTGCTGCCGACGGCCTTCGCGGCGGCGGCCTGCGACTGCGGGTCGAGCGAGGTGACGGTGTCCTTGGCGTAGTGCGTGATCCGGCCGGACATGACCGAACCGAGCACACCGACGCCGACCGCGCCGCCGAGGGACCGGAAGAAGCTCACCGTGGAGGAGGCGGCGCCGAGGTCCTTCGGGGTGACCTGGTTCTGCGTGGACAGCACGAGGTTCTGCATCATCGTGCCGACGCCGATCCCCAGCATGGCCATGTAGATGGACAGTTCCCAGTACGGGGTGTCGTAGCGCATCAGGCCGAGCAGGCCCAGGCCCGCGGTGAGGAAGAGACCGCCGGCGACCAGCCAGCCCTTCCAGCGGCCCGTCTTGGTGATGAACCGGCCGGAGACCATCGACGCGACGAACAGACCGCCGATCATCGGGATCGTCATGACA
Organism: Streptomyces sp. NPDC051576; assembly: GCF_040681835.1. Taxonomy (NCBI): domain Bacteria; kingdom Bacillati; phylum Actinomycetota; class Actinomycetes; order Kitasatosporales; family Streptomycetaceae; genus Streptomyces; species Streptomyces sp. NPDC051576. The sequence continues at coordinate 215,925 of NZ_JBFAZO010000003.1, read as the reverse complement.
CCGGACATCGTCGGGGACTTGTCGCGGGCGAGCTGGAAGTACTGGGAGAAGAACACCGTGCCCGAGTACATGCCGACACCGACGAACAGGGAGGCCAGCGAGGCCAGTGACACCGTGCGGTTGCGGAACAGGCGCAGCGGGATGATCGGCTCGCTGGCCCGGGTCTCGGTGAACACGAACAGCAGCGCCAGCACGAAGGTGCCGCCCACCATCGTGTACGTCTGCCACGACAGCCAGTCGTACTTGTCGTCGGCGAAGGTCACCCAGACCAGCAGCAGCGAGGCGGCGGCGGTGATGAAGAAGGCGCCGGTCCAGTCGACCTTGACCTTCCGCTTGGCGACCGGGAGGTTCAGCGTCTTCTGCAGGACGATCAGCGCGATCAGCGCGAAGGGGATACCGACGAACAGGCAGTAGCGCCAGCCGAGCCACGAGGTGTCGGTGATCACGCCGCCGAGCAGCGGACCGCCGACGGTCGCGACCGCGAAGGTGGCACCGGTGTAGCCGGAGTACCGGCCGCGCTCGCGCGGGGCGATCATCGCGGCCATCACGACCTGGACGAGGGCGGAGAGACCGCCGGCGCCGAGGCCCTGGATGACACGGGCGCCGATCAGCATCGCCGGGTTCTGCGCGAGACCGGCGACGACCGAGCCGATGATGTAGATGACCAGGGATATCTGGACCAGGGCCTTCTTGCTGACCAGGTCGGCCATCTTGCCCCACAGCGGCACCGAGGCCGTCATGGAGAGCAGGGCCGCGGTGACGACCCAGGTGTAGGCCTCCTGGCCGCCGCCCAGGCTGCCGATGATGCTCGGCAGGGCGTTGGTGACGATCGTCGAGGAGATGATCGCGGCGAACAGACCGAGCAGCAGCCCGGAGAGCGCCTCCATGATCTGCCGGTGTGTCATCGGAGCGCCGTCGGGGGCCGCGGGGGATCCCCCTCCGTGCTTCGCCTGGGCCCGCACACCGGCTGGTGTGGTCGTTGCCATGGGCTTCCTTTTCTTCCGTGCTTATACGGGTGTACGGGTGGTGTGTTCGAGTTCGGGGTGGGGGGAGTCGGGAGTGGTGTGGGGGGCATGGGAGGCCGTGCGGCAGTCGTCGAAGCTGGCCCGGAGCCGGGCCATCAGCCGGATCAGCTGCCCGACCTCCTCCTCGCTCCAGTCGCTCAGCCGGTCGGCGAGCAACTCGGCGGTCCGCCGGGACAGTTCGTCCACCTGCACCCAGCCGCTGGGGGTGAGGCGCAGGATGCGGGAGCGCTTGTCGGCGGGGTCGGGGGACCGTGTGATCCAGCCCCGGTCGGCGGCGTGCGCGACATGGCGGCTGGTCACGGACATGTCGACGGAGAGCAGCTCCGCGAGCCTGCTCATCCGCATGTCCCCGTGCCGGCCGAGCAGCGTCAGGACGGCCACGGAACCGCTGGGGCAGTCGGACGGCAGGATCCGCCCCAGCTCCCTGCGTACGGCGCCGAAGGCACTGAACTGACGCATCAGCTCCTCGTACTGCGCCTGCTCGGCCATCACACCTCCCATGTTCGTTGCTTGGGGCAACCATAGAAGAGGTTGGTTGCTACAGGCAAATAAAAAGCCTGCATGGGGCATAAAAAGTTGGCAAAGGCAAGCATTGCGGAAAGTAAATCCACAGGTGGGGATGGCAGCGCGAGGCCCCGCACTTGGGTGTCCCCCGGGGATTCGCTAGTGTCTCGGCCCATGGCAAACACCCAGGGCCCCGAGGGCAACTACGACCCCGCCGGCAGCACCCAGATGTTCCGTGCCTTCGTCGACGAGACCCCCCAGGGCGGCCGGCAGCAGCAGGCCGCCGCTCCCGCCGGACCCCGTATCGGCCTGATCGTCGGCGTCGTCGTCGCCGTGCTGGTCGTGGCGGCGGTGGCCTACCTGGCCTTCATGTAACAGGGGTCGCCCACATCGGACGGACTACCGGTCCCCTTCCAGGGTGAACCGGTAGACCGTCGACCCCCGGGCCCGGAAGCCGAGCCGCTCGTACAGCCGGTTCGCCGCCGCCCGATCGGGCCGCGAGGTGAGATCGACGGTCCGCGCACCGGCCTCCCGGGCGATCCGCAGCGCCTCGTTCGTCAGCAGCGCGGCGATCCCCCGCCCCCGGGCCGCGCTGTCGACGACCACGTCCTCGACGCGCCCGCGCACCCCTGTCGGCAGAGGCAGCAGGACGAGCGTCAGCGTGCCGACGACCGTGCCCTCCGCCCGCGCGACCAGCACGGTGTTCGCCGTGCACGACACCATCCGCCCGACCGCGGCCCGGTCGAGGGGCTCGGCCGTCGAGGACAACTGCGGCAGCAACCGGCCGAACGCGTCCACGAGTTCATCGGTCGCCTCGCGCACGACCTCCACCTGTACGTCCATGCCGCAGAGCCTATCGACCGCGCTACCGCCACTGGACGGACACGTCCCGCGTCTCGATGTGTATCCCCAGCGGCACCCGCCACGCGTCGACGCACACCGTCCAGGTCTGGTCCTTGTGTGCGCCGGCCGCGATCGGCACCGACAGTCCCTCCGTGGAGTCGATCGTCGCCCAGTCGATGCCGAGGGCCCCGATGATGTGCGTCCCGAAACTCACCGTGCCCGAACGCACCGCCGTACCACCGGAGTTGCGAAAGCCCAAGGTCACGTCCTCGCACCAGCGGTGGTCCGTGGCCGCGCGCACGGGTGTGCCCCAGGTGAGGGCGGCGGGGGTGGCGGGGGCCGTCGTAGAAGCGGCGGTCGGGGTCGGCGAGGGCGAATGCGCGCTGCTACGACCGGACTTGGCGCCCGCGGGTGAAGTGTCCGGGGCGGGTGCACCGGACGCTGGTCCTGGTCCCGGTGCGGTCCCTGCACCCGCTCCCGAAGTCCCGCTCGTGGCAGGTGGCTTGGGGGCGTCGTCGAGCGGTACCAGGGTGACGCTTCCGGTCGGACGGGCCGCCGTGGCCGACGGCGGGGGCGCGCCGACCGCCGTGTAACCGCCGCTGCCGCCTCCGCACGCGGTCAGCGTCGCGCAGACGACGGCCGCCGACGCACCCAGCAGGGCGCCTCGGCGGCCAGTTGTCCATGTCGAACGAAGCATCGCGCCATGGTGGCTGACACTCCGTCAAATAGGAACCCTCGGCGGCGGGTTCGGCGATCCTCAGTCGGAGATGAGGCCCTCGCGCAGGGTGGACAGGGTGCGCGTGAGGAGGCGGGAGACGTGCATCTGGGAGATGCCGACCTCCTCGCCGATCTGCGACTGGGTCATGTTGGCGAAGAAGCGCAGCATGATGATCCGGCGCTCGCGTGGCGGCAGCTTGGCCAGGAGCGGCTTGAGGGACTCCCGGTACTCCACGCCCTCCAGCGCCGTGTCCTCGTAGCCGAGGCGGTCCGCCAGCGAGCCCTCGCCGCCGTCGTCCTCGGGGGCCGGGGAGTCGAGCGAGGAGGCCGTGTAGGCGTTGCCGACCGCGAGGCCGTCGACCACGTCCTCCTCGGACACGCCCAGGACCGCGGCGAGTTCGGGGACGGTCGGGGACCGGTCCAGCTTCTGGGACAGCTCGTCGCTGGCCTTCGTAAGGGCCAGCCGCAGCTCCTGGAGCCGGCGCGGGACGCGCACCGACCACGAGGTGTCGCGGAAGAAGCGCTTGATCTCGCCCACGACGGTCGGCATCGCGAACGTCGGGAACTCCACCCCGCGTTCGCAGTCGAAGCGGTCGATCGCCTTGATCAGGCCGATCGTGCCGACCTGGACGATGTCCTCCATCGGCTCGTTCCGCGAGCGGAAACGCGCGGCGGCGTAACGCACCAGCGGGAGATTGAGCTCGATGAGGGTGTCCCGGACGTAGGCGCGCTCGGGGCTGTTCTCGTCGAGTGCGGCGAGCCGCAGGAACAGGGAGCGGGACAGGGTGCGGGTGTCGATGGCTCCCGTGGTCGGGAGGGCCGGGGCCGGTACGGCGGGTACGGCCTCCAGGACCGTAACGGCGTCGAGTGCGGGCTCAGCCTCGCTCTTGGTGAGCGTGAGCACCTTCGAGCTGCCCTGGTCTGCGGACATGCCACCCCCTTTGGGTCGCGGGACGGTCGTGGCGATCGCCCCCGTCTGAGGAGCGGTGCCTTCACCTGAATACCGGAGCCTGGGCCACGGCAAACGCGCTTCCCGCAGAATGTCACATGTCGGCAACACGCTGTAGTGACATGTCGACATGTCAGTGACGAATCAGCCCTGGAAACAGGGGGTCTGACGGTTTTTCAGAGCAGAAATGTCGGGAAGGGCCCTGGTGGGCGATTCGTTCGTACCGGTGACGGATCGCTCGCGCTTTCGGTTATGGCCGCGCGGTGCTGTGGCTATACCTCGATGGCTATGCCTCGATGCGGTTCGCGGAGCGCAGTCGCTGGAAGCTACGCGCGAGTAGCCGCGAGACATGCATCTGGGAGACGCCGAGTTCCGCGCTGATCTGCGACTGGGTGAGATTGCTGTAGTAGCGCAGCAGCAGAATGCGCTGTTCCCGCTCGGGGAGTTGGACGAGGAGATGGCGGACGAGGTCGCGGTGTTCCACGCCGTCCAGGGCCGGGTCCTCGTAGCCGAGCCGGTCCAGCAGGCCGGGCAGTCCGTCGCCCTCCTGGGCGGCCTCCAGGGAGGTCGCGTGGTAGGAGCGCCCGGCCTCGATGCAGGACAGCACCTCCTCCTCGGCGATGCGCAGCCGCTCGGCGATCTCGGCGGTGGTGGGGGTGCGCCCGAAGGCGGTCGTCAGGTCCTCGGTCGCGGCGTTGACCTGCACCCACAGCTCGTGCAGCCGGCGCGGGACATGGACGGTGCGGACGTTGTCGCGGAAGTACCGCTTGATCTCGCCGATGACGGTCGGCATCGCGAAGGTCGGGAACTGCACGCCCCGGTCCGGGTCGAAGCGGTCGATGGCGTTGATCAGACCGATCGTGCCGACCTGGACGACGTCCTCCATCGGCTCGTTGCGGGAGCGGAAGCGCGCGGCGGCGTAGCGCACGAGCGGGAGGTTGGCCTCGATGAGCGCCCCGCGCACCCGGTTGTGCTCCGGCGTGCCCGGCTGGAGCCCCTTGAGCTGGCCGAACAGCACCTGGGTGAGGGCCCTGGTGTCGGCGCCCCGGCTGCGGGGCGCGGCCGGCGGGGTTTCCGTGACTTCCTGGGGCGGCGCAGTACTGGCCGACACGGTCAACGCCACCTCTTCATCGGTCAACTCATCCGTCAATAGCGGTCATAGCATCACAACACATGCGCACTGTGTGCAAGCACCGCATATCACCGCGTTACTCCGTGTTGAGGGTTGAATTGGTTCATAAGACGCATAACAGCCCTCCGCCGTTCCGGCGGAGGGCTGTTGAAGAGAGGAGACCTGGGACGAGGAGACCTCAGACTTCGTAGTCGGCGATCACCCACGTGGCGAACTCGCGCCACAGCGCGACGCCCGCCTGGTGGGCGGGGTGTTCGAGGTACCGCTTCAGGGCGTCGGCGTCGTCGACCGCCGAGTTGATCGCGAAGTCGTGGGCGATGGGGCGGTCGCTGATGTTCCAGCCCAGCTCCCAGAAGCGCAGGTCCTCGATCAGGTCGCCGAGCGGGCGGAAGGCCTCGACGCCCGCCACCACACGCGGGTCGTCGCGCTCGACACCCTCGTCGAGCTTGAAGAGGACGAGGTGGCGGATCATCTGCGCGCTCCTGGTTGGTCGGTCGGCTAGTGCGCCCCGTCGGCCAGCCAGGTCATGAAGTCGCCGATGGCCTTCGCGGCGTCCGATATGCCCTCGAAGCCTATCTGGACGTAGTCGGCCGCCTTGGACGGGTCCGTGATGATCACATACAGCGCGAAGACCACGAGCAAATAGACGGCGACCTTCTTCGCGTTCACCGCCATCGCGGCCTCCCCTGTGACGTCCGTGCCCGGTGGGCCCCCTGTTGACGGCGGTGAGTGTAACCTTCACGGCCCTTTTCTGGATCAATCAGGGATCAACGGCGCGCAGGTGGAGGGCTGTTGCCGGGGGCAGGGGGGACACGCACGAAGGGCCCCGTCTTTCGACGGGGCCCTTCAGAAGCGGTAGCGGAGGGATTTGAACCCTCGGTGACTTGCGCCACACTCGCTTTCGAGGCGAGCTCCTTCGGCCGCTCGGACACGCTACCGAGAGAGACCTTACAACAAGGTGGGGCGTGGTTTGAAATCGGTAATCAGCGGCCGCGGAAGAACTCCGTGAGCAGGTGTGCGCACTCGTCCGCGAGCACCTCACCGATCACCTCGGGGCGGTGGTTGAGCCGTCGGTCGCGGACCACGTCGAAGAGGGAACCGGCCGCGCCGGCCTTCTCGTCTCGGGCGCCGTAGACGACCCGGTCCACCCGGGACTGGACCAGCGCGCCCGCGCACATCGTGCAGGGTTCGAGGGTGACGACGAGCGTGCAGCCCGAGAGCCGCCACTCACCGAGGTGCGCGGCGGCCCGCCGGATCGCGAGGACCTCGGCGTGGGCGGTCGGGTCGCCGGTGGCCTCGCGTTCGTTGTGGCCGGTGGCGAGCACGGTCGTACCGTCCGGGGACAGCACGACCGCGCCGACCGGGACGTCGCCGCCCCGGGCGGCCGCTCCGGCCTCCTCCAGGGCGAGCCGCATCGCGGCCCGCCAGCGGTCTCGTACCGGGTCCTGAGGGTCGGGGGTCCCTTCTGTGCGTGCTGCCGTGGTCAGCGGACGGTCTCCAGGACCTCCGAGGCCCCGAGGGCCTCGGCGATGGAGCTCAGCGCGTCGTCGGCGTCGAGGAGTCGCAGCTCCTTCTCGCCGACGCCCAGGTCGTCGAGGATCTGGCTGTCCCCGACGGGGCTGTGCGGAACGGCCTCGGCGGAGGTGCCGTCCTCGTCGTCGTCCTCCTCGGCGTCACCGTCCTCGGTGCCGTCGAGGTCGAGGGAGTCCAGGTCGACGACGGCGTCGTCGTCCGGATCCCTCCCGAGCAGCTCGTCCGTGAGCAGGATCTCGCCGTACGAGCTGCGGGCTGCCGCAGCGGCGTCCGAGACGTAGATCCGAGGGTCGTCCTCGCCGTCGATGCGGACGACGCCGAACCAGGCGTCCTCCTGCTCGATGAGCACCAGCACCGTGTCGTCCTCGGGCGAGGCTTCACGGGCCAGTTCGGCCAGATCCGACAGGCTCTCGACATCGTCGAGCTCTGTGTCGCTCGCTTCCCACCCGTCTTCGGTGCGCGCGAGCAGTGCGGCGAAGTACACCGTGACTCTCCCACTGGTCTTAGGCGTGCCGGTTGGGGGTCCCCCCGGCGGAGGTTGAGGTTGCGGGCGGGGAGAGCTCGTGCTCCGAGCCCCACCCACTCGGAATCGTGGCAGAAACATGGCGCACAGGGGACGTCTTCGGCTCCCTGTGTCCGCCCGTTTTGATCGACCACCAGCGGGATCGTACGCGGCGATCGCCGTGCACACGCACCCGGTTGGCCTTACAAGGTGCTGTGAGACAGGCCTCAACTACCAGCGGAACGTGCGCATACGCATGGCGTGGCGCAGCCGCGCGACCTTGGCGCGCCGGGGCTGGACCCGGTCACGCAGCTCGCGCGCCTCGGTCAGGTCGCGCAGGAACTGTGCCCGGCGCCGTCGGCGCTCGGCATCGGTCTCCCGGCTGTCCTGCTGTGACGGGTCCTCGTGGGACTCACGGTCAGGCATCGGCTCACCACCCCGGTCCGTCCCTCCCACTTTCCCCCGGACGGGCGGTTTGATGCCAGCGTGAGCAGGAACGGAGCGGCGGCTACTGTTGTGGACATGCGTCTCCACGTCGTCGACCACCCCCTGGTCGCCCACAAGCTCACCACGCTGCGCGACCAGCGCACCGACTCCGCGACCTTCCGCCGCCTGGCCGACGAGCTGGTCACCCTGCTCGCCTACGAGGCCACGCGTGACGTGCGCACCGAACAGGTCGACATCACGACGCCGGTCGCCTCGACCACCGGCGTCAAGCTGTCCTACCCGCGCCCGCTGGTGGTGCCGATCCTGCGGGCCGGCCTCGGCATGCTGGACGGCATGGTCCGGCTGCTGCCCTCGGCCGAGGTCGGCTTCATGGGCATGGTGCGCAACGAGGAGACGCTCCAGGCCTCCACGTACGCCACGCGCATGCCGGAGGACCTCTCCGGCCGTCAGGTGTACGTCCTGGACCCGATGCTGGCCACCGGTGGCACCCTGGTCGCGGCGATCCGCGAGCTGATCAAGCGCGGCGCCGACGACGTGACGGCCGTGGTCCTGCTGGCCGCCCCCGAGGGCGTCGAGGTCATGGAGCGCGAGCTCGCGGGCACCCCGGTGACGGTCGTGACGGCCTCGGTCGACGAGCGCCTGAACGAACACGGCTACATCGTCCCGGGCCTGGGCGACGCGGGCGACCGGCTCTACGGCGCCGCCGAGTAATCCCGCTCAACACCCGATTCCCGTACGACTCCTACCTGGTCGTACGGGCGCGTGTGCCTTCCGGACGGCTGTCTCCGTACGGCTACGAGCACGCCTTCGGCGAAGCCGAAGCGCTGGCCGCCGGTGCGGGCCCGCCCAGCGCGGCCAGGGCCTTGTCGGCGGCCGCCTTCGCCGTGAGGTCCTTGAAGGCGGTGCCGATGATCAGGTCGACGTCGGTGCCCTTGCGGGTGGCCTCGGTGCGGCGCTCGGCGCCGGTGAGCTGGGTGGCGAGGACGGGCAGCGAGGTGTCGAGGGAGGCGGCCGGGCCGAGCAGCACCCCGGTGCCCTTGACCTTCTTGTCCCACTGGGCGGACGCGTTGCCCACGTCACCGATCTTGAAGCCGCGCTTCTTCAGCTCGTCGGCGGTCGACTTGGCGAGGCCGCTGCGGGGCGTGGCGTTGTAGACGTTCACGGTGATCTGGGCCGGCTTCGGCACGGCGGCGTCCGTGCCGGTGCTCGCCGAGGGGCTGGCCTTGGTCGCGCAGTCGGCCTTGGGACCGGCCGCCGCGGCCTGCTTGCCGCCACCGGTGAAGACATCGATGAGCTGCAATGTGCCCCACCCGCCCACACCCAGTACGGCGACGGACGCGACCACCATGAGGACGAGCCGCCCGCGACGCCGCGGACGGCGCATGCGCGGGTATTTGTCCCCCGTGATCCGGTACTGGCCGCCCATGCCTGGGGGAGTCAGCATGCTCATGAGCGCAGCGTAGTGCGCTTGGGCGGTGATGCCTACTAGATGATCATTCGACAGCGCCGAGACCAACCCGAAAGGGTCAACAGCTCAGAAGCCCGGCGTTCAGTCCAGTTCGAGCACGCGCGCGTGAAGGACCTGCCGCTGCTGCAGCGCGGCGCGGACCGCGCGGTGCAGGCCGTCCTCCAGGTACAGGTCGCCCTGCCACTTCACGACGTGGGCGAAGAGGTCGCCGTAGAACGTCGAGTCCTCGGCGAGGAGGGTCTCCAGGTCGAGCTGGCCCTTGGTCGTCACGAGCTGATCGAGGCGGACCGGGCGCGGCGCGACATCCGCCCACTGCCGGGTGCTTTCCCGGCCGTGGTCGGGGTACGGCCGGCCGTTTCCGATGCGCTTGAAGATCACACGGAAAGCCTACCGGTCATGACGTTCCGGGCGCAGCCATGGAGACGGAGTGCGACGCTGGAAAAGATGCCGCAAAGGCGGGCAAAAAGGGAACAGGGGCCGGATATGAGTGACAGCGAGACGATCGCCGCGGGCTACGCCTTCACAGGACCTGCACTCGATCTGGGCGCCCTGCTGTGGGACGGTGCCTGTCTGCCCGACGCGCAGATCCGCATCCCCCTCCCGATGCTCAACCGCCACGGCCTGGTCGCGGGCGCCACCGGCACCGGCAAGACCAAGACGCTCCAGCTCATCGCCGAGCAGCTCTCGGCGCAGGGCGTGCCCGTGTTCCTCGCGGACGTGAAGGGCGATGTCTCGGGCATCTCGGCGCCGGGCACCTCGAACGACAAGGTCGCGGGGCGGGCCGCCGAGGTGAAGCAGCAGTGGACGGCGACCGGCTTCCCGGCGGAGTTCTACGCCCTCGGCGGCATCGGCCACGGCATCCCCGTCCGGGCCACGATCACCGGCTTCGGACCGGTGCTGCTCTCCAAGGTCCTCCAGCTCAACCAGACCCAGGAGCAGTCCCTCGGCCTGATCTTCCACTACGCCGACACCAAGGGCCTGGAGCTGATCGACCTCAAGGACCTGCGGGCCGTCGTCACCTTCCTGACCTCGGACGAGGGCAAGCCGGAGCTGAAGAACATCGGTGGTCTGTCCACCGCCACGGCCGGCGTGATCCTGCGCTCCCTCACCGCGTTCGAGGCGCAGGGCATGGCCGACTTCTTCGGTGAGCCGGAGTTCGACACGAACGAGCTGCTGCGCACGGCGTCGGACGGCCGCGGCATGGTGTCGGTCCTCGAACTCCCCGCCGTCCAGGACAAACCGCAGCTCTTCTCGACCTTCCTGATGTGGCTGCTGGCCGACCTCTTCCACGACCTCCCGGAGGTCGGCGACGCCGACAAACCGAAGCTCGTCTTCTTCTTCGACGAGGCGCATCTGCTCTTCAACGACGCCTCCAAGGCGTTCCTGGACTCCATCACGCAGACCGTCCGGCTGATTCGCTCGAAAGGGGTCGGCGTCTTCTTCGTGACGCAGACCCCGAAGGACGTACCCGGCGACGTCCTGGCCCAGCTCGGCAACCGCGTCCAGCACGCGCTGCGCGCCTTCACCCCGGACGACCAGAAGGCCCTGAAGGCGACCGTGAAGACCTTCCCGAACTCCTCCTACGACCTGGAGGAGATCCTCACCGGCCTCGGCACCGGCGAGGCCGTCGTCACCGTCCTCAGCGAGAACGGCGCCCCGACCCCGGTAGCCGTAACCCGCCTCCGCGCCCCCGAGTCCTTGATGGGCCCGGTCGACGCGGCCACCCTCGACCGGGCGGTCAAGTCATCGTCCCTCTACGGCCGTTACGCACAGGCTGTGGATCGAGAGTCGGCGTACGAGAAGCTGTCGGCACGGCCGGAGCCGCATCCGCAGGAGACACCGAAGACGGCCGGCAAGTCGGCTCCCAAGGAGGACGAGTCGATGGTCCAACAGGTCGTCGGCAGCGGCATGTTCAAGTCCCTGGCGCGTTCCGTCGGCACCCAGATCGGCCGCGAGATCACCCGCTCCCTGTTCGGCACGGCCCGGCGGAAGCGCTAGCCACCACCACCGGGCCGTACGGGCGGCTCAGCGCCCGGGTTCCGCCGGGGGCCGCTGCGGCTCGGCGGGTTCGCGGACTTCGGGCTTGGGCGCGTTGCGTACGGCCTCCGCGCGCAGCAGGGCGCGCAGGACCGCGTACGGGTCGATGGGCATGGCTGTGTTCCTTGCGTCGTACCGACGGGCTGACCTGGGGGGCGGTCGGTCCGTCAGCAGCGCAGGACCACGGTGCGCAGGGCACGCAGGGTGTACGACGCCCGCGGTGTCGCGGCGAGAGGGCGGCGCGCGGGAGCGCCGGGCGCCGGGACGGGACGTAGCGGTGCGGTGGGGCGGTCGACCGCAAGGGAGGTGGGCCGCAGGGCCGGCGCGGTCGTGTCGAGGGCGTCGTACTCGACGGTCGTCTCGACGGAGGACACGACGGGTGTCGCGCTCGCGTCGACGTGCGCGCCCGGCACCAGCAGGGCGAGCAGCAGCACGAGCGCCCGCAGCCAGGCACGGCTGCGGGGGAGGCTTCGTGCGGGGGTCACAGGGGTCAATCTGCCCTGCGGCCCTACGGCGTTCATCGCGTCCGGAGCGAGATACGCCCACATGGAGCAGGGGTGCCCGTCACAGCGCGCTCGGCACCTGCCGGGCCCGGCTCCGCATCCGGATCCCCGTGATGATCTCGACGACGCCGACCGCGACCAGCCAGATGCCGCCGACCAGGGTGAGCACGGCGACCGAGCGGAAGGGCGAGTCGATCAGCACGATGCCGGCGACGAACGTGACGATCCCGAGGAAGATCTGCCAGCCGCGGGCGGGCATGGTCTGGTCGTGGAGGGCGGCCAGGGTCTGGGTGATGCCCCGGATCAGCCAGCCGATGCCGATCCACAGGGCGAGCAGCAGGATCGACTGCATCGGGCCGCGGAAGCAGAACAGGCCCAGCACGATCGAGAGCGAGCCGCTGATGAACGCCAGCACGCGCAGCGAGGTCGCCTTGTGGGTGCCGAAGGCGGAGACCAGCTGGAAGACGCCGCTGATCAGCAGGTAGACGCCGAAGAGGATGCCGGCCGCGAAGAGGGACGCGCCCGGCCACACCAGGACCAGGACACCCAGGACCAGCGAGGCGACGCCGGTGAGCAGGACGACCTGCCAGGCGGCCTTGGACAGGGTGTACAGCGGACCTTCGAGATCCGGTTCCCGGTCCCGCTCGTGGTGCGGGGGCCGCGGTGCGTGGGCGCGGCGGTCGTCGAACTCCGGGCCCCAGGGGGAGCCGCTCGGTGCCTCGGTCATGGTCCATGCTCTGACCGGGGGCGAGCGCCCCGCCACCGGGGCGGGCCACCCGGCTGACGCGGCTATTTCCCTCCGGCGGCCTTCGCCGCCTTGGCCGCGGCCTTCATCTCCTGCTTGTGGGCGCGGACCTTGGTGAGCGACTCGGGCCCGGTGATGTCGGCGACGGACCGGAAGGACTTCGGCTCCCCGTAGGCACCGGCGGCCTCCCGCCAGCCCTTCGGTGTCACACCGAGCTGCTTGCCGAGCAGGGCCAGGAAGATCTGCGCCTTCTGCTTCCCGAACCCCGGCAGCTCCTCCAGCCGTTTCAGCAGCTCGGCACCGGTGCCGACGCCCTCCCAGACGCCGCTCGCGTCCCCGTCGTAGTGCTCGACGAGGTACTGGCAGAGCTGCTGGATCCGCTTGGCCATGGACCCCGGATACCGGTGCACGGCCGGCTTCTCGGAGAGCAGCGCGGCGAACTCCTCGGGATCACGTGCGGCGATCTCGTGCGCGTCCAGATGCTCGGCCCCGAGCCGGTCCGCGATCGTCCGCGGCCCCTTGAACGCCCACTCCATCGGCACCTGCTGGTCGAGCAGCATCCCGACCAGCGCGGCGAGCGGTGAGCGGCCGAGGAGTTCGTCGGCCTCGGGGTCCTGGGCGAGGTGAAGGGTGACGTCCATGCTTCGCATCATGCCGGGTGGGGGGCTGGTTGCGCTTGTCCTGGTACGTCAGTCGGAGGGGCTGATCGACATCCCCGGTGTGTTCCTCCCGGAAAAGCGCGCTCAACTGGCGTTCCCTCCCCGGGAGATGGCCTTTCCACCGCCCTCCCGTAGCCTTCCGGCGTGATGACCCCGGAAGACCTCGTCGCGCACTATGCCCTGGAGCCGATACCCCGCGAGGGCGGCCTGTTCCGTCAGACGTGGGCGGGCCCGGAGCGGACCGACGGCCGCCCAGAGGGCACGGCGATCGTCGCCCTCCTCACCGCGCCGGACTTCTCCGCCCTGCACCGCCTGCCCACCGACGAGGTCTGGCACTTCTACCTCGGCGACCCGCTGGAACTGCTGCTCCTCGCCCCCGACGGCACCGTGAGCACGGCGGTCCTCGGCCCGGACCTACGGCACGGCCAGCACCTCCAGTTCACCGTGCCCGCCGGTACCTGGATGGGGGCGGGGGTGGTCGGCGCGTGGACGTTCTTCGGGTGCACGATGGCACCTGGGTTCACCTTCGAGGGCTACGAGCACGGCGACGCGGCCGAGTTGACCGCCCGCTACCCGTCCGAGACCGCCCGCATAACCGCCCTGTGCCGCCCGTGACCGGCCCTCATGGTGAGTGAAGGGAGCGGTTCGTCCGTACATAACCGGAGGCCTGCAAGTCCGAAGACGGAGATATGACGTGCGCCGACGACGGAACGAAGGACAGCGTTGTGGACGCGACGGAGGGAGTGGAAGGCGGCGAGGAGTTCAAGAGCTGGTGCTGTTGGGCTCCCTGCTGGTCCTGCTCCTCCTCGGCACCGCGGGCACCGCGTCCGCGCACGCCGCCCTCGAAACCACCGACCCCGCCGACGGAAGCGTCCTCAAGTCCGCCCCGCGCGACGTCACCCTCACCTTCTCCGAGTCCGTCACCCTGCTCGACGACTCCTTCCGCGTCTACGACCCCGACAACCGGCGGGTGAAGACGAGTTCCGCGCACCACGCGAAGGACGCGAGCGACACGGCGAGCGTGACTCTCCCGGCCAAGCTCGGTACCGGCACCTTCACGGTCGCCTGGCGCGTGGTCTCGGCCGACAGCCACCCCGTCTCGGGCGCCTTCACCTTCTCCATCGGCAAGCCCTCGGCCACCACCACCCCGATCACCACCGACCCGAACGAGGACCCCCTCACGGGCAGCCTGTACGACATCGCCCGCTACTTCGCGTACATCGCCGCGGCCCTCCTCATCGGCACCGCCACCTTCGCGACCCTGTGCCGCCCACCGGACCCGTCGGTCCTCAACAAGCCGATCCTGACGGGTTGGTGGACCCTCCTGGCGTCCACGGTCGCCCTCCTGATCCTCCGGGCCCCCTACGAGGCCGGCACCGCCCTGACCACGGCCTTCGACCCGGCAGCCTTCCTCAGAACCCTGACGTCCCGCCCCGGCCTGGCCCTGGCCGCCCGCCTGCTGCTCCTCGCCGCGACAGCGGTCTTCCTGCTACGACTGCGGGGCCGCGAGCGGTTCGGCCGGGTGGCCCTGGGGACGGGCGCCGCACTGTCGGTCGGCCTGGCGCTGACCTGGGCGTCCGCGGAACACGCCTCCGCCGGGATCCAGGTGCCGGTGGCGATGACGTCGGCGGTGCTGCATCTGCTCGCGATGGCGGTGTGGCTCGGCGGCCTGACGGCCCTGCTGACCGTCCTCTACCGCTCGCCGGACCTGGACGCGGCCCCGGTCGCCCGCTTCTCCCGCCTGGCCTTCGCCTCGGTGACCGTGCTGGTCGTCACCGGCGTCTACCAGTCCTGGCGCGGCCTCGGCTCCTGGAACGCCCTGACCGGCACGTCGTACGGCCGCATCCTGCTCGTGAAACTCGGCGCGGTGGTGCTGCTGCTGGTGGTGGCGGCCTGGTCGCGGCAGTGGACGGCCCGGTTGACGGAGGCGGAAGTACGCCTACAGATACCGGAGTTGGTACGGACAGGAGCGGAAGCGGACACCAAGTCCGCAGACCCAACAGCCACAGCCGGGGCCACCACGGCTCCCGGTGACGGCTCCCAGGACCGGTACCGGCGTGGCCTGCGCCGCTCGGTGCTGTGCGAAGTCGCCGTCGGCGTCACGGTGTTGGTGATCACCACTCTGCTGACCAACACCCTCCCGGGCCGGGCGGCGGCGGAAGCACAGCAGACGGCGACCCCGGCCGGCGTACCGGCGGCCTCCGTCACCATGGTCCCCTTCCGCGTCGGCAACGCGGGCGGCAAGGTACAGATCACCCTCGACCCCGGCCGCGTCGGCCAGAACTCGGTCGAAGCGGTCGTCTACGGCCCCGACGGCGGCTTCGCCACCGTCCCCGAACTCCGCCTCTCCTTCACCCTCCCGACCCAGAAGATCGGCCCCCTCGACGCCAACATCAAGGACGAGGGCGGCTATTGGGGAACCAACACCCTCAACCTCCCCATCGCCGGGACCTGGACGATGAAGGTCACGATCAGGACGACGGACGTGGACCAGGTGAGCGTGGAGCGGCGGGTGCGGATCGTGCGTTAGGCGGGGGCCTGACCCCTACCGCTGTCCCCGGATGCGCTGCGCGACCTCGCTGTTCTCGGTCTCCCACCAGGGGCGGACGAGTTCCGGGCCCTCGGTCGCCGTAGCCGTAGCGGTTGATGTGGTGGCCGTAGGTGTCGCCCGGACCAGTTCCGTGTCCAGGCGGCGGTCCAGTGCGACCGTCTCGGCGCGTTCGGTGCGGGCCCACTGGGCGAGGATCGCGAGGAGGAAGGGGAGGGCGACCAGTTCGGCGATGCCGACCATCGCGCCGCCGCCGAGTTGCTGGTCGTGCTGGACGTCGGGGGCCCAGGAGGGGGCGTGGTGCAGGTACCAGGCTCCGGCGATCAGGGTGCCGTGGGTCATCACCACGATGCCCGGTACCGCGTCGATGATCCCGTCGACGAACACCAGTGCCGCCCGCACCGGGTGGGTGCACCAGGCGGGCAGCGCCTCCTCTCGGGTGAGCACCGGGAGGACGAACAGGCTCCCGGCGAGCAGCAGTTGGAGGTACATGAGCTGGTGCAGCCAGGTGTGGGCCAGGGCCGTCTCGAAGTACGGCGTGAAGTAGATCGTCAGTTCGGTGGTGAGGACCAGGGCCGTGCTGACCAGTGGGAAGGTGAACAGGCGGACCAGTCGGCCGGTCAGCGTGCGCTGCGCTCGGGCGGCGGCGCGTTCGGGCAGGGCGCGCAGGGCCAGCCGTAGCGGATCGCCGAGGGCCAGGCCGAGCGGGGCGATCAGGTCCAGGAGGACGTTCTGGACGGCGGCCGGCCAGAACAGCACTCGGTCGTAGACGGCCAGCGCGGACATCGTGGCGACCACGAGCGTGCCGAGGCCGAACAGCGCGAACGCGGCGGTCCGCGCCACCGGCCAGGCCTCGCCCCGGCGCCGCAGCCGCAGGACACCCCAGCCGTAAAGACCGCCGAGGAGTACGACGAGCAGCAGCGCGGGGACGTCCGCCTGCCAGGAGGAGAACAGCCGTCCCACGGTGAGCTGCGGCGGGTTCTCCATCGCTTTCTACCTCCACGGCCTGCCGGATTCGCCGGATCTGCCGCAGCACTCTATGCCGCCGGGCACGGGGGCGAGGACCCGCCCCCGTGCCCGGTCGCCCACTGCATGGAGGACTACATCGACTGGCGCATGATCCAGTCCCGGATGCCCGGGATCGTGTACGCGACCTGCCAGGTGGCCATGTGCGCGCTGGTCGTCGAGCCGGTCGGTACGACGGTGCCGGTCTCGAAGGCGGCGAAGTTCACCGGGGTCCGCTGGGCCTTCATGCTGCGCACGTCGGCGGCGAACTCGGCGGCCGTGGACTGCCCGTCCCACAGCGCGGTGCTGACCGCGGTGCCCTGCTCCTGGATGACCTCGGTGATGGCCTGCTCACCGGGATAGGCCTTGGTGTCGTCGGCGGAGACCAGGATCCACAGGTCCTTCTTCGCCAACGGCGCGGCCTGGGCCTCCGGCCACTGCCCGGCGACGATGAACGCCGCCGCGAACAGGTCGGGGTACTTGATGTTCAGGCCGAGGGACATCATCGCGCCCATCGACTGCCCGGTCGTATAGCGGCGCTTACGGTCGATGCTGTACTGCTGCGTGACCGACTCGACGAGGTTGGCGGTGGCGTCGAACAGCGTCGACGGCAGATAGTCGTCGTCGATCACGACGGACCCGTACTCGGGTGCGAGCACGAACGCCTCGTGCCGGGCCTGGTCCTCCGGGCTCGCCCAGCACACCGCGCCCAGGCCCTGCACCAGCGGGCCCTCGGTGGCGACGTTGACCACGCTCGCGTCGTGCATGAACAGCACCAGCGGGTAGCTCTTGCGCGGGTTGTAGTGCTTGGGGACGAACAGGTTGTACTTCAGGGTCTGGCCGGTCGCCGGGTCGTCGAAGGTGAACTGCTGGAAGTCGTCGACGATCAGGTTCTTCACCGTGTCGGTGGTCAGCGCGGTGGTGCTCGCGGCGTACTGCGTGCCGCGGACCGTGGTGACGGTGCCGGCCTGGGTGAGCGTGGCCTTCGCCGCGACGATGGTTCCGCCGGGGGTGGTGTCGCCGACCTTCGGGCCGCCCGCCCCGACCCCGCCGCCGGAGTCGCCCGACCCGTCCGTGGGCGGGGTGCCGGAACCCTGCTGGGTCACCCACAGCGCCGCCGCGGTGTCGTCCGGCGACAGCTCGACGATGACGTAGCGCCCGACCCTCGCCCGCTCCGCGAGGTCGGCGGTGCGGTTCGTGTAGACCTTGGTCACGGTGCGGTCGGTGACGGTGAACGTCGACGTCGACAGCGAAGCGCCGTCGATGTCTCTGTCGTATTCGACCGCTACGGCGACGAGCTTCTGTCCGGCTCCGAAGACCTGGGTGATGGCGGTGAGGCTCTTCACGTGATCCCCGCCCGCGCTCGTCCCGCCCGTCCCGCTCGCTTCGTCCGCCGAGCTGGGGGTCGCGCTGCCGAACACGGCCAGCGCCCCCGCCGTCGCGGTCGCGGTACCGGCCATGAACCTACGCCTGTCCATGAAGGTGAGCTCCTTCGATCGAGGTTGTCAGGGCTGCCGAACGCCACTGTCCCGCCTCAATCTGTGCGGCGATACGAGAAAGGGAACTTATTTTCACAGGATACGCAGAGGTTTCCTGGTGGCGCGGATGAATTCGCGTCGTGCAAGCTTAGTTAACGCGGGATATCGCGCCGTAATTGTTGACTCGCATTCCCCCGCCTTATTGGTGGCGGAAATTCGACGACGGAAACAAGTCACAATTGGAGCGCATTCGGAGCGAATTCAGGGGGACCGTTGACGGCCGGTGCCGGCTGTGCTGGCCGGCTGGCGGTGGTGAGCCGGTACCAGAGCGTTGACTCTCCGGCCGAGAACGCTGGACACCAGGTCCGCAGGCCCTGCAAGCTGCACCGACACAGAGAACGGGGTGGCAGTGATGGGGCGTTCGCGGAGTGGGACTTCGTCGCCGGTCGAGATGCGTTACCGCCTGACCTTGTGGCAACAGACAACGCCATTTCTGCCCGCGGTCATTATGACAACGGCCGTCTCCATCCCGTCCGCGCCCGACGTACCCGACGTACCACCCCCGGGCGGACTGACCGGCCTGGTGACGTTCTGGATCGTCCTGCTGGCGCTGGGGCCCGCGCTCTCCTTCCGCTTCGGCATCACCCTGACCCCGACGGCGGCCGTGGTCCACAACCTGCGCCGCAGGACGATCCCCTGGTCCGGCATCCAGGGCGTCCAGATCGAATCCGTCCTGGGCACCAGATCGGTCGTCCTCTACGAGGCGGGTGGCCGGCGCACCGTTCTACGGGCACCTCAGACCGCATTCCTCTCCTGGGACCGCCATTTCGAGGAGAAGTTCCACGTCGTAGGAGAGTGGTGGCTCTCCCACCGCGGCCCCGACTGGACCCCGGTCCCACCTCCGCGGACCTGGTGGAACACGCCGTCCGCATAGCTTGCCGAGGACAGGACCCCGGCGGGTCCTACTCCGCCTTGACCCCAAGCGCGCTTGAGTTTCTAGCCTTCCCTGTGGTTGATCATTTGACGACGGGAGAACGCGCTCGTGATCCTCGTGACCGGAGCCACCGGGAACATAGGAAGTGCACTGCTGAAGGAACTGCGCGAATGCGGTGCCGGACCGCTGAGAGGGTTCACCCGTGACGCCGGGCGGGCCGTGTTCCCCGAGGGTGTCGAAGCCGTTGAGGGCGACTTCGCGGAGCCGGAGTCCTTGAAGTCCGCGATGGACGGGGTGCGTTCGCTGTTCCTCGTGTCGCGGCTGGGCCCGGATGCCGACGTCCTCGAGGCCGCGCGGCGGGCGGGTGTGGAGCATGTGGTGCTGGTGTCGTCCATCACGGTCCAGACCCATCCGCACCTCGGCCCCGCCGCGGAGAACCTGGCGGTCGAGCGGCTGCTGAAGGACGGCGGCATGGCCTGGACGATCCTGCGGCCGACCCAGTTCGCCTCGAACACCCTGATGTGGGCGGGGCCGATCCGTGACCGAGGGACGGTCCGCGCGCCGTACGCGGACACCGCGCTCCCCACGATCCACCCCGCGGACATCGCGTCGGTGGCCCGGGCGGCGCTGACCGAGCCCGGCCACCAGGGGCGGACGTATGCCCTGACCGGCCCGGAGCCGGTGACGCCCCGGCAGCAGGCCGAGGCCATCGCGGCGGTGCTGGGGCGGGAGGTGCCCTTCGCCGAGATCGGCCGGCAGGAGGCCCACGCCCTGATGGCCGCGGTCTTCGGGCCCGAAGCCGCGGACGCGGTCCTCGACATCACGGGTGGCGACGTCAACGACGAGCTCCTGAGGGTGCGCGACACGGTCGCGCGGATCACCGGTTCACCGGCCAGACCGTTCCGGCAGTGGGCGGCGGAGAATGCCGACGCCTTCCGCTGACAGATGACCCCCGGACCACTGCCCGAGCCGGGTCCGGGGTGCCGGTTCAGCCCAGAGACGCGCTCGCGGCGCGCAGTTCGTCCAAGGCCGTCAGGACGTATCCGGCGAGCTCGTCCTTGGCGTCGCGGTCGCCCTCGGTCCATTCGGCGAATCCCCGTTTGAAGGCGAGGACGCCCAGCTCGCTCGCCAGGGCCGCGGTCGGATCGGGTATGCCGCGGGCGGCGAGCGCGGATGTCATCGCGGCCGCCAGACTGACGGTCTTGAGGGCGTCACGCTCCTGGAGCTCGGTGCTGGCGGCGATGGCCGCCTTCAGCCGAGGGGCGAACGCGCGGTTCTCGGGGCCCATCATGGCGGAGGCGCGCACGAGACCGGCGGCGACCGTCTCCAGCGGGGTGGCGTCACCCGGCGCCTCGGCGATTCCCTCGGCCAGCAGCTGGCTCAGCTCCTCCTGCCCGGCGACCAACAGCTCGCGCTTGTCGGGGAAGTGCCGGAAGAAGGTGCTTTTGGTGACGCCGGCGCGCTCGGCGATCTGCGCGACCGTCGTGGCGTCGTACCCCTGCTCGGTGAACAGGTCGACGGCAGCCATGACAAGACGTCCGCGCGCACCCGGTTCCCATCGACCCATGGACCCATTCTATGTGATGGGACTCTTGTCCCATCGCTCTGCTACGGTGATGGGACAAGAGTCCCATCACTTGTGAGGGAGTTTCCATGCGCGTCTTCGTCACCGGCGGCACCGGCCTGGTCGGGTCCGCCGTCGTCGCCGAACTCATCGGCAACGGCCACACAGTCCTCGCCCTCACGCGCTCGGACGCGTCCGAGCGGGCCGCCGAGGCCGCCGGCGCCGAGCCGTTGCGGGGGTCCCTCGCCGATCCGGACGTCCTGCGCGCCGGCGCCGCCCGGGCCGACGGGGTCATCCACCTGGCGTTCGGCAATGACTTCAGCAGCCCCGAGGCCCTCGCGGCGAACGTCGCCGAGGAGACGGCCGCGCTCACGGCCCTCGGCGAGGAACTCGTCGGCAGCGACCGCCCCTTCGTCATCGTCTCGGGCACGCCCTGGGTGACGGGCCGTATCTCCACCGAGGCCGACCCGCTGCCGACCGACGGGCCGGTCGGCGGTCGCGGTCGCACCGTCACGGCGGTCCTGGGCCTGGCCTCGCGAGGGGTCCGCAGCTCGTCCGTACGCCTGCCGCGCACGGTTCACAACGAGGGCGCGGGCGGATTCGCCGGTGTGCTGACCGGCATCGCACGCCGGACCGGGGTGTCCGGCTACGCGGGCGACGGCGAACAGCGATGGCCGGCCGTGCACGCCCTCGACGCGGCCGTCCTCTTCCGCCTCGCCCTGGAGAAGGCGGAAGCCGGCACGGCCTGGCACGCCGTGGCCGACGAAGGAGACAGGGTGCGGGACATCGCCGAGGTCATCGGCCGACGGCTGGGCCTCCCGGTCGAGTCGGTCCCCCCGGACACCTACGGCCCCCTCGGCCCGATCTTCGCGGCCGACCAGCCCTCGTCCAGCACCCACACCCGCCAGACCCTCGGCTGGGAGCCGAAACACCCCAGCCTCCTGGAGGACCTGGAGAACATCCAGCCCTGAAACGAGGAGTGAGAATACGTCGAAGGGCCCCACCGTTCGCGGTGGGGCCCTTCGACATCGTGCCCGGTGAGGCACTGGCGGAGGATACGAGATCCCAGTGGTGGCCGCGTTGTTCCTGCTCAGCGACGGCCAGAGGCAGTGTCAGCGCCGCCACGGCACCGAGCTCTTGCGCGGGGATCAGTCATCGTTCTCGCCGTTCAGGTGTCGCATCGCGTAAAGGCGCTCCTCCGGGTGCCGTGCCAGCCGTGCCATCACCCAGGCGGTGCGGGTGTCCATGCCCGGCCCGAATTCGGCCGCCAGTCGGCGGGCCTGCCATGTCGTCCGAGGGGCGAGTACCCAGCGCCAGATCTGGAGCCGTATCTGGCCGTCGCCGACCTCTGCCCTTCGTGCCGGTGTGGGTCCGTTCTGCGGGGAGGGGTCAGGTCCGCCAGGTGCGTGCGGTGTCGAGTCGGCCACTTGGCGAGTGTTGTGGCGGGGCGGGTCTCTACGACGTCGATCAGCACGGTGACCACCGGAAAGAGCGGCGGACGTCGTTGGCGTTGACGTGTGAGGTGGTCGCTCCGGCACCGGCACCGGGCCGGCGGCCCCGCCAGGCGATCGGGATCAGGACATGGCCGACTCGCGCCCTTCTCACGCTGCCTCGGTCGACTCACACTGCGGTACACGGACCTGTGGGGGAGGGCTTCGACGGTGACTGCGCGTGGACGGAGCGGGGCTGCTCGCAGACGGCGAGCGGCGCGGCTGAAGTCGGTAGCGGTCGGCGGTGCTCTGGTGCTGGTCCTGCTCGTGGCGTTCTGGTCGGTCGTGTGGCCGTACGTCATGGGGGCAGTGCTTCTCGGCGGCGTCGCAGTGGCGGGATGGTGGCTGTGGCGCACGGATCGGCTCGTGCGCGGGCGGGATCGTCTGTGGCGGCAGGAAGAGGCGGTGAAGGCCGGCCACCGGACCCTGGCCGAGGTCGACACGATGACGGGCACCGAGTTCGAGGATCTGGTGGCAAGCCTCTGCCGACGGGACGGATGCACAGACGTCCGGCGCGTAGGCGGCGCCAACGACAACGGCGCCGATGTCGTCGGTCGTCTCCCGGACGGCCGGAGTCTGGTGATCCAGTGCAAGCGCTATACGCCGACCAGCACGATCGCGAGCCGCGAACTGCGCGATCTGCTGGGCGCGAAGGTGCACTTCGGGGCCGACCTGGCTGTGTTCGTGACGACCACGCGGTTCAGCCGGCCTTCCGAGAAGTTCGCGCTGCAGCACGGGATCCTCGCCGTGCACCGTGATCATTTCGGGCTGTGGAACAACGGGGTCGCGCTGCTGTCCCTGAGCGAGGTGAACGGCCGTGGACAGGGTGACTCTCTGCACCGGGCGCGCTGGAAGCGGGTGTACGGGGAGTGACCGGCCCCGTAAGAGGGCGAAGCCGGATCGCTCTCCTCGGGATGCGGACGTCGGCGATGCCGGCGAGAAGCCCGGCCGGGTCGGAGGGGCCGGTGAGCAGTTCGTCGGAGGGGTTCGCGTGACAGCCGTACCGGCAGGACGGCGGTCACGCTTCAGAGTCAAGATCAGAGGCTCGTCAGCGTCCCCGGTAGGTCGAACGTCTGGGACGTCCCCTTGTCCAGGTCCACCACGGCCGCGGTGTTGTCCGAGACCATCACCCAGCCATCCCGCGTGTGCCGCAGCAGGTACGAGTTGTCCATGCCCTTGACCGCCACGTGCCGCAGTTCACGCCCGCTCGTCCGGTCCAGTTCGACGAGATCGCTGTCCTGCCCGCGGTTCACCGCGACCACGACAGTGCTCTTCGACGCCTGCACGGCATCGACCCGTCCGCCGTCCACGCTCACCACTGTTGTCTCGTTCGCCTGACCGAGGGTCACTTTCATGGTGCTTCCCCGGCTGTTCCCGGCAGGGGTACCGACCAGGACCGGGGTGCCTGCCTGGCACGCCAGTTGCTGCACCTGCACACCGCCCGACCCTCCGGCCTGCCTGGTCCTGCCTGTGGTGAGGTCGAGCACCCTCACCTTCGTGTCGGATCCTTGTCCGGTGGCCAGACACACCGTGTCGCTGGACGGATCGGAAGCCGCCAGCGTGACCGATCCCGGAACCCGCACGTCCCGGACCTTCTTCCACGTCCGTGCATCGCGTACCAGCACACTGGTGGATCCGGAGGAGCCGCGAACGGCCGCGACCAGGCTCTTGCCCGGCACGAGTTCACGCTGCCGCTCCGTGGTGTCGTCGGTCCTCTCGGCCAGGGCGTGCCGACCGGTGTCCAGTGTGAAGAGCCGGTCCGGGCGCTCTCCCTTGCGGGGCGTCGACAGCCACCACGTCCCGTCCGCCGACCGCACGAGCTGAGGAGCCCGTACGTCGTCGTCGCCGACCTTCCGGGGCACCACGGCCAGCGCCTGCGCGTGGTGGGCCTCGGGATCGATGCCGACCAGCACAGTCTGTCCGGACACGCTCGCCGTCACGAAGGTCTGCGAACCCTTCCAGTCCGTCCCCAACTTCACATCGTCGGTACCGGAACAGCCGGAACAGGAGGCGAACAGGGCAGCGGACACCGCGAGGGCGGCGTACGGCATCTTGCGCCGCATCACAGGGATCACCAGTCCTTCATGGCTTCGGTGGGGGACATACGCGCGGCTCGATGTGCCGGGAGCACGGCGCCGGCGGCCACGACGACAACTGTGGCGAGGGACAGGGAGATCAGCGTCGGCGTCCCCGGCAGCGGCACCGCGTCGTGCACATACGGGGCGATGTCGCCGATACGCCGAAGACCGGCGGCCGCCGCACTGGAGGCGCCCACTGCGAGCACCACACCGGCCACGGCCGCGACCGCCCCGGCGATCGCCATCTCCGCGACGAGCATCCCCATCACCGAGCGGCCACGGAAACCGACCGCCTTGAGGATGCCCACCTCCTGGGCCCGCTGCCGCCCCAGCGCACCCGTCACCGTGACCGCTCCGGCGAAGGCGAGCACGCCCAGGACGCCGAGCAGTACATTCCCGGTCAGCCTGACCAACTGCAGCACTCCGGGAAGCGCCTGAAGCTGCTGCTGCAGGGTGACAGCCGGGTAGTTCATCCGCTGTACGGCCTTGAGCACGCGTGGTACTTGAGAGGCACTGTCGGCCACCACCGTCAGCTGGTCCCAGCCCGAGGTGCGCAGATAGTCGTCGGTCGTCCGGCCGGCCGCGGCAGCCGCCCACTTCACCACGGTGGCGTCGTCCGCATACGCGACGTCCGGGCCGTCGAACTGCCAGCTCGGGTCGTACAGGCCGACCACCTTCACCCGGTCACTGACTGTGTCCCCCACGCCGGGCCGCACGTATCGGTGTGCGTCCACGGTCACCGTCCTGCCCACGGTCGAGGACAGGTCCACCCCGTGAGTGGAGGCGGGGAAGACCACCTCTCCACGGTGCAGCGGGAACAACCGCTTGCGTACGGACTTGACCACGGGGGGCGCCAGCGCCTCGCGGTAGGTCGTCGCGTACAGCAGATCGGCCCCTTCGGGGTTGTCCCGTACTGGCATGGACACCTGGAGCCTGTGCTGGACCGATTCCACGTGAGCGATCTTCGCCAGGCGCTTCTCCGTCGCCTGCGTCAGCTGAGCCGTATCAGGACGATCGTCCGGCGAGTCGACCGTGACCGACCGGTTCGCCGTCGACTCCCCGACCTGGCTGGTCGTCGTCCCCTGTGCGCTGGAGGCGATCCCGATCGCGCTCAGGCACACCGCGCCGGCGACCGCGACCATCGCCACCAGCCCCAACAGCCGCTTGCGCAGCGCCTTCACGTTCCACCACGCCACCTGGAACAGGTTCACAGCTCACCCTCCCGCGCATCCCGGGTGTGCGCCCAGGAGCGGCCGTCGGTCTTGTCCTGTGCCGAAAGAACCGCATCCCGGCCCAGCCGGTGAACAACGTCGGCGGCATCCGCGACCGCCTGGTCGTGCGTGACGACCAGCACCCCTCGCCCGTCATCCGCCAACTCCCGGAACAGGTCCAGCAGCAGGGCCTCGCTCTCGGTGTCCAGGTTTCCGGTGGGTTCGTCGGCCAGCAGCAGCGGTGGATCGTTCACCAGCGCCCGGGCCAGCGCCACGCGCTGCTGTTCGCCCCCGGACAGTTCGCCGGGCCGGTGCTCGCACCGGTCTCCCAGCCCCACGCGCTCCAGCAGACCGCGCGCCCGGGCTTCTGCCTCCCGGCGCCCACCGGTGTACGGAAGCAGGACATTGCGCAGGGCGCTGTGCTGGGGCAGCAGGTTGTAGGACTGGAAGACGAACCCCAGCCGACGGCGCCGCAGGTCCGCGAGCGCGCCCTCCGACAGCCCGCGGGTGTCGCGGCCCTCCAGCTCCACCCGGCCGGTGTCGGGTTTCGTCAGTAGCCCGAGAATGTGCATGAGGGTGGATTTGCCCGATCCGGAATGTCCGACGAGTGCGGTGACACATCCTGGCGCGACAGCGAGGTCGATGTTCTTGAGGACGTCGACCGGCCGGCCGCGCAGCGCATAGGACTTGCCCACCCCACTCGCCGTCAACAGCGTGCTCACGGAGGCTCTGCTCACCTTCTGTATCGAGGAGTTGTGGTCGTACGAGGAGTCCCGAGCCCTACGAGGGCAGGGCCCCGAGCTTCCCGTGCAGTGCCTTGTCCAGGTCCCATACGGCCCACGTCGTCTTGAGGTCGCAGCCAGGCTCGTCATCGGGCCGGTACAGGGCGGGCAGCCCCGGGCAGCCTTTGTGCGCCTTGAGCTGACGGGCGAGGTGTGCGACGAGGGAATTGCCGGCATCGCCGCCGAGCAGCAGGTAGGCACGGACGATCAGCGCACGGTCGTAGACGCTCGCGCGCGGCCCCGGGGCGTCCACCCATCGCTTGAGCGCGTCCGCGGTCAGCCAGCCGGGTATTCGGTCCCCTTGGCCGTCCTGGTGCAGACCGACCACCAGAGTGGCGGCCGCCTGCGCGCCTTCCAGATCGTCGACACTCCAGCGCGTGACGGAGGGAGCCGGTATCGGTACGCCGGACTCCGCGCAGTTCCACGCCACGCGCTGCCAGTCGGCCGCGTTGTCCGCGGTGACCGTGACCGGCACCGTCGACGGGTCCCGGCACAGCGCGGCTTCCTGTCGTGAGAGCGGCGCACCGCCGGCGCTGTGCTCCAGTGCGGCCATGGTCAGCCGTGCGGCGCCGTCGCGGGGCGCGTCCTGGGCGTCGGCCTGTTCCTCGGCCGCGGCCAGCAGACTCTTGTCCCGCACCGTCCATCCGGCCACACTCCGCAGACGCTCCACGAACAGCGAGGCGTCGGGCGTGCCCAGGTAGGAGGACGGGTCGGACACCGTTCCGTCCGGCATGCGCTCCCGCTCCAGGCGGCGGGTGACCGCTCCGAACGCCTGCCGGGGGCTGCCGGTGGCGCGCAGGATGTGCACCAGGCTGTAGAGCTGCTCGTATTCGAGGCCGGTGACGTTGTGGGACAGGGCCTGCTGCCAGGTCTTCCGGTCCACCCGCGGCTTTGTACCGGCCGACTCCTGGAGCAGGACGTAGTTGTACGTGTCCTCCAGCAGGGCGGCGCGTTCCTGCTCCGGCCGCTCGGTGAACCCGCTCGTGTCCGGAGCCCGCAGTGAGGTCAGGGAGGCGGGGACGGATCTGCCGAGCAGCCGAAGGCAACGGGCCAGGGCCGCGGCCTCGTCCAACTTCGGTTTGCTGTCTGCCAGTTGGGTCAGCCAATGGGCGGTGGCGGCCTTGTCGGCGGCGGGAAGTTTCCCGAGGGATCCGGTGGCAGCCTGCACCTCCAGCGCGGCCCAAGTGGCACCGAGGCGCCCCGCGTCGCTCTTCTCCCCGAGCGCGGGATCGTCGTACCAGCCCTTGCCGGTCCGCAGGTTCTCCACGCTCCGTGCGTCGCCCGACCCCAGGACCCCCGGCACCCCGGCGTCGCGCAGCGGGACGAGCCAGTACCTGCCCCACAGTGCGGAGGCCGAGACCGCGTCGGAGCGCAGCGCCGCGGCCGTCCTGGCGTCCACCGTGACCTTCGGCTTCGTGCCGGTCTCCGCCAGGATGCGCAGAGCGTACGACTGGGCCTCGGGGCTGCCGCGCTCCTCCCTCAGGAAGGGGTGGTAGTACAGGCCGTTGGCCTGGCTGACCAGGGTCTGGAAGTAGGCCGGTTCGGTGCTGTCGCGGTGGCCGCCCTGCGAGGCGCAGGACGCGGCCAGCATCATGACGCAGGCCGAGGCAGCCGCCCGCACCGCTGTCCTCGCACCCTTCCTGGCGTGAGACACGCTTGTTCTCCCCCGTAAGCGGCCTCTGCCCCCGCCGGAAGGCGGGGGCAGAGGCCGTCAGATGATGTGCGGCGTCAGGCGCGGATCAGGCGGCGCCGGCGGTGACGCACTTCTCCGTGAACTTGATGCTGCTGGTGATCTGGGCCGAGCCGCAGGACTTCGTCGACACGTAGACGGTCAGCGAGCTGGGCTTCATCTGGCCGTAGGTGTCCGCGATCCACTTGTGCCCGCCGTAGTTCTTC
This sequence comes from Streptomyces sp. NPDC051576, assembly GCF_040681835.1. NCBI lineage: Bacteria > Bacillati > Actinomycetota > Actinomycetes > Kitasatosporales > Streptomycetaceae > Streptomyces > Streptomyces sp. NPDC051576. Next base: position 187,875 of record NZ_JBFAZO010000003.1, on the reverse strand, counting down.
CAGCGGACCGTGCCCTGCGACTGGCTGTCCATCGTCAGCGTCGCCTCAGGGTTCTTCGAGATCTTGATGGAGACGCTGACCCCGTGGGCGGCCAGGATGGCGCGGTTCTGCACCCACTGGGCGTTGTCGTGGGCCGAGCCCTTGTACACCTTGGTCGACGCCTTCCAGTCGCAGGCGGTGACGTAGCTGCCGCAGTGCCAGGCGTTCACCTGCATCTTGTGGCCCGGGATGCCCCAGGTGTTGGAGGCCGACGTGGCCTGCGCGGGCGCGGCCGCGAACAGCAGCGCGCCGGCGGCCACCGCGGCGGCGCCGCCGGAGGCCAGACGTGAGAGGGTACGCATGATTTCTCCCCGTAGAAGTGAAACGTTTTCTCGACCATGCGTTCGGCGTCGTGGTCAGTGCCCGTGCGCATGTTCAAGAGATTTCTACGGCCTTGCCGCACCCGTCACCATCGGACCTTCGGGCATCCTGCCCTCCAGGGCTACCAGCCCAAATCGGGGCGTTTCAGCTATTCTTGGCGCACGTCTTCTGCTTCGTCAGCCCCGACACGATCCCGGACACCTTGCCGATGACGGCGTCCTGGTCCTTGATCCGCTCCGACACCGTGACCTCGGCCGCGGGGCTGCGCCCGTACGACAGGACCGTCTTCACCCCGTTGTGGGTCTTCTTCGCGTTCACGACCCAGTCGACGCCGTCCATCGACGTGCAGGAAGCCGACTCCGGGACGTCCGAGATGTTGCCGCAGCGGAGGACCACGTCACCGTCTCCCCATACGGCAGTCCCCTTCTGGTCGGAGTCGTTGCGTTGGTAACCCCCCAGCTTCTTCGGCGCCTTGCCGACCAGGCCGGAGCAGGCGGCACTGTCGCCACCCGGTGCCCCGGACACGTTGTACGAACGCGACGAGCCGCAGGCCGCGAGGGCGGTGGCGCACACGGCAATCACACCGGCCTGTGCCAGACGCCGGGCAGAGGTCATCTCCATGAGTCATTCCTTGTCTAGGTAACGCGACTGTGGGGCTTTCAGTCCTCGCGGACGCTGAGCAAGTCGCCTGGTTGGCAGCCCAGTTCGCGGCAGATCGCGGTGAGGGTCGAGAAACGGATCGCCTTCGCCCGGTCGTTCTTCAGGATGGAGATGTTGACCACCGTCACCCCGACCCTGGCCGCCAGTTCGGAAAGGGTCATGCCGCGCTCGGTGAGTAGTCGGTCCAGGTGGCACTGGACCCGGTGTTCGTCCTCCGGTGGCATCAGACAAGTCCCTCGGTGTCGGCGCGTAGCTTCGTGCCGCGCCGGAAGACCTCGCCCAGGGCCAGGATGAGGAAGGCGAGCAGGACGTACTCGCCCGTGAAGGTGACCGACAAGGGGACTTGATCGGCCATGGGGGTGCCGCTCACCAGCGCCTGCGTGGTGAGCGTCGGCAGCACGGGGGAGAGGACGGCCTGCACCAGCACCGTGAGCCCTATGACGCTCAGGCGGCGGGCGTTCTTCGGCACGAAGACGTCGCCGTCGCGCAGGGTCCTGGCCATCTGAAGGAGGATGGCCAGGACGAGCAGCAGCAGCAGGCCGCCGATGACGTCCGGCAGTGCGAGCAACAGGCGCTGCCCCAGGTCTGGATGGGCGAAGACCAGGTCGGCCCGGTGGGTGCCGGTGAGGGTCATGCCGTGGCCGGCCACCGCGTCGGTCACGGTGCCCGCGACCCGGGTCGTGGTCGCGGCTCTGACCTCGCGGGTGTCCACCGGGTCGATGAGGCCGACCACTCCGAGGACCTGGATCAGGACCCCGAAGATGCCGACCAACAGAGCGGCCAGGCCAAGAGCTGCCTCGAGCAGCCGGTTGTCTGTTCGGCTCCACCGGGACTTCGTACCCACGGTTCCCCCTGATCGTCCGTAGCGCCCATATCGCTTATCGATAGTATCGATAAGCGATATGGGCGCTGTCAAGCTCAGGGTGCGGCGGCGACCGGGATGGCCTCAGGAGGTAGGCGAACGAGATCCTCAGGACCGGTCGATGAGGCTGCGGTGATGGGCGTAGGCGTAGAGGGCCGCTTCGGTACGGCTGCTTACTTTGATCTTGGTCATGAGGTTGGTCAGGTGTGCTTTGACGGTGCGTTCGGCGATGCCGAGCCGACGGCTGATCTCGCGATTGTCGGCGGCGTGGCCCAGCAGGGTGAGAACTTGGCGCTCTCGGTGAGTGAGGGAGGGGATGGCGTGGAGGTCTCCTGGAGTGGGTGGAGCGGCCGGGATCGGGCTGGAGTCTCCTTGTGGTCCGGTTCCCTGCTTGTCCGTCGTGAGGTAAGTCAAAGCGGTGGTCCCCCGTTCGTTTCCGTCTGACCGCTTTAGCCGGTTGTCCCCTTGCTCTCGTTGCGTTGCTTGCCTGCCGGGGTTTCGGCGCCGGGCGGCCGTTGTGGCGGCATCGTGGTCTGGTTGATCGGGCCGCGGTGTCGCACGTTTGTGCTCCCTGCGTGGCACGCCACCAGGCCGACATGGCTGGCAATGCCTTGTGGCCGGCGGCTGTTGAGGTCGGTCAGTCACCCACGCGTGGAAGCGCCCCATCATGGTGCAGTAGGTGAGTAAACGATCTACAAATGCCCCAAGTAAAGGGAGTTGAGGAAGTGTTGAGGTTGCCTCAGAGGTCGATGCCCTTCGGGGCGATGTCCGATCGTCCAGTGCCGCGCGGCGAGGTTCGTCGCCGGACCGTGGCCCGAGAGAGTCGTCGGCGATGAAGTGGGCCATGCCCCTCGGTCGCCCTGCCGGGCGGCGACGGCCACTACAGACCGGCTGTTGAGCCGGTTGGCAAGCCGGTCGTCCGACCGTTCGGTGCTCTGCCGGTGCGTGAGTCGGTCTGCCGTATCGGCTTCGCGGTCGTACCGGAGAGGTGGAGGGCCTGGCGTCGAAGCAGGAAGCGCCCCGTCCCGCACGCCTGTTCAGCGGTACGGCGCAGCTGCCCGAAGAACGCTCGCCGCTCGGCGGCGGACAGCTCGGGCCCGGCGGGGGAAGGCCGCGACGCGGGCGAGGTGGTGTCGGCAGGTGCCCGGACCAGCCGGGATGGGACGCCGCTGAGCGGCCACGTCAGGACCTCTGCGAGCCCTCGCCGTATCACCCATGGCGCCAAGGGGGCTGTCCAACTCTACCCTTGCCGGCGGCCACGAGCAGGACGCGCTTGCGGAGCAAGTAGTGGCCGACACGGCCCGCCATCTGTCGTACCAGGCTCACGGTGGCCGTATGCAGGCAACCGCAACTAAAACTGCAACCACACACGTCGAAACTCCGCCGAACAGAGCTGAACAAGACCGAAACTGAGACCAAGACGCGGCTGGACCGCAGGATTCCTACTTGTTTGATAATCATGTGCCATGACTGAAACGCCGTACAGCGTTGGTGAGGGGCCGGCGACCCGGGTGAGCCTCTCTCTCCCGGAGGGCACAGCCGAGGCGATCCGTCAGCGGGTGGGCAAGCGTGAGTTCTCCGCATTCATCACCGCAGCCGTAGAGCGGGAGCTGCGTGGCCAGATCCTGGACGAGTACCTGGCGGACTACGAACGCCGCAGGGGCTCGGTTTCTGAGCAGGAGCAGGAGCGGGCACGCCAGATCTTCGACGAGGTATTCACCGAGGAGGGCCAGTGGCCCGCCGCAAGCTGAGCCACGAGGGCGCTCTGATTCTCGACTGCGAGGGCTTGTCGAAGCTCGTCAGTGATCAGGCACCTGTCGTCGCTTTGGTCGCAGAAGCGCGTAAGCGGGGCATGGAGACGGTGATTAGCGCGCTGACCATCATCGAAGCCGCGCACCGTCGGACGGACAAAGCTCGTCTCGCCTGGATCCTGTCGGGTGTGCGGATCGCACACATCGGTGACGAGGAAGCCAAGGCTGCTTCCGCCCTGCTCGTCAATGCCGGGCTGCACGGCCACAAATACGCCAGCGACGCGGCCGTGGCCGAGATGGCGCTGCGGCAACGGCGACCGGTCGTTCTGCTCACTTCCGACATTGACGACATGACGAAGCTGTGCGGTGACAAGGTACGCCTCGTGGCTGTGTGACGGGCGTTGCTCATGTGCCTCGAGCTGCAATGTCGGCACGCTGTTCCAGGGCCCGGGATTCCTCGGTGAGCTCCATCAGATGCTGGCCGGCATGGCGTTCCGCTGTGCCCCTCATCATGTCTGGCCCATGCCCTGGGCTGGGGCACCCCGCGGGTGCCACCAAGGCATGTGACGGGCCTTCGCCAGTGATCTCGATGGAAGTCATCTGGTGTCAGGGGTTCACAAGTGCTGCGGGACGCCCACGTGCTGAAAATCGGCGTCCCTCACGTTCTTGCCAAGAAGTAGCAGTTCAAAGCCTCTATGGGTAATGCTCTGCGGGTCCTGCGGGATGGTAGTGATGCCACCTCAGGCGGCTGCGCACTGCAGTGCGCAATTGCCTCGGTCCATCTGTCCTCCGTACGGTCGCTTCATCGCATCCATCAGGCGCAGTGAAGGCGGGGACATGACGAGTGAGGACAGCAGTGAGCAGAACACAGAGGGCCGACTCGTTTCACGGGCGGAGATCGCTGCGCTGGCCGGCGTCAGGCGATCGGCGATCACCAACTGGGAACGGCGCCATGCCGACTTTCCCACCGCGCGCCGAGCTGGAGAGCAGGACTACTACCGGCTCTCCGACATCGTCCGCTGGCTCGACACGCGGCAGGTGTCGGAAAGGGACCGCCGTGAGTCGGAGCCCGAAGGCGTTACGTACGGCGATCGGGTCCGCGCATCGCCGTCGCAGCGACAACTGTCGTCACCGGGCGATTACACACGACTCGCGGCCTCCGAGGCAGACAGCGTGCGTGCCCGGTCGCTGTCTGGTGAGACGCTGGCCGTGCTGCTGGAGCCGTCGATGGCGCGGCGGTGGGGGGCTCGCTCCCTGGCAGGTTATCTCCCTCTGCCGATCTGCCTGACGTTCCTGAGGTGGGCGGCCCCCGAGAAGTACGGGTCGTTGCAGCGGTTGGTCGGCGCTGGTCCGCCCGTGCCCCCCATGCGCTTCCTCGAACAGGCGGGCCTGGAGGCGGACCGTCTGCTACGCACGCCAGGCGTGGTTCCCGCGATGAGAGGCGCACTGCAGCGGCTGGCGCCCGGGCCGGATGCCGATCCGGCGCAGATGCTGAGCCTGGTCGCCGGGCTGGACCGGGAGTCCTTCCGCGATCTGCTCGATACGTTCGCGCAAGACGCGGCTCTCAGTAGTCGCCAGGCGTTCACGCCCAAGGCAGTCGTGGACCTGCTGAGCGAATTCTCCTCGGCGAACAGTCCGGCACTTCGGATTCACGACCCCTACCCCAGAGGGGGCGAGCTGCTTACCGCGGTGGTGGCGGCGATGGGGGATTCCCCGCCTCCTATGGTTTTCGCCAAGGCCCCGAACGACAGCATGCTCCGCATGACCGCCATGAACCTGATGATCCATGGTGTGGTCCCACAGCTGGACACCGACGCCGAGGTCCCATGGCTCACCACGGCGCCGGACCACGGGGCCGGGGCGGACTACGTCCTCACCAATCCGCCGTTCAACGCCGTGTCCGGAAAGACCGGTACCACTGACTGGCGGTACGGGACCCCACCGCCGTCCAACGACAACTTCGCCTGGCTCCAGCACGTCCTGTCCTCCCTCCGGCCCGGCGGACGCGCCGCCGTTGTCATGGCCGACAACGCTGCTGTGTCGGACCAGCCGAAAGAGCGAGCGATCCGCCAGGCCATGGTCGAGGACGGCGTGGTCGAATGCGTCGTCGCCCTTCCCTCGCACCTCTTCAGGGGTACGACCGTCTCGGCATGCGTCTGGTTCCTGGCGACGCCGTCGGCGCGTACCGAAGTGCACTTCATCAACGCCCGCCGAGCGGGAGGGATGGTTTCCCGGACACGCCGGGAACTGCAGTCCGACGAGATGCGGCTGGTGCAACAGATCTACCGCTCGCTGCGCGACGGGAACACGGTGCCCGAAGACGAGCGAGTTCTGGGAAAGTCCGTCTCGGTGCGGGAGATCAAGAAGAGGGGGTATTCCCTCAGCCCTGTCGACTACATCAGCGTCGGAACGCACGCTGTTGGGACGCCCGAAGACGTGGCCGCGTCCCGCGAAGAGCTTTTCAGGGCTCAGGACACCGCCCAGTCCCTCGACGCAGCGACCAACTCCCTCTGGGAGCAGGGAACGGACTCCGGTCACATGCGCCAACGCCCCGCACAGGGCTGGTTGCAGCTTCTCCTGCGCGACTTGTGCAAAGTGCAGGCCGGCCCCTCGCCCTCCTTGCTGAACCCCAAGATGTTCTCCCCTGATGAGCAAATCCCCGTCGTTCTGCCCAAGCATCTGCGGCATCGGCGCGTTTCCGGCGTCGAGGAGAGCAGGGTCTCGTACCAGGACGCGCGACGGCTCGAGCGGTTCCGCGTGCGTGAGGGCGACATTCTGTGCACACGAACCGGCACGGTCGGGCCTTCGGCCCTCGTGGGGGCGGCAGAGGCCGGATCGCTCTACAGCGGCAACCTTCTCCGCCTGCACTCCTTCGCGTGCGGCGTGGATCCGCGCTTCGTCCTCGCTTTCCTCTCCCTGCCGGAAACGCAGGCGTGGATCAAGGAGCGGGCCGAGATGACCATCGTCGCCTCCATCAAGACAAAGGCGATGGAGCAACTTCCCGTTCTGCTGCCCCCGCTCGACGAGCAGCGCCGCATCGGTGAACTCCTGTGCGCACTCGACAGCCAGATCGTGGCCCACCACCAGGTGGTGACAGCTGCCGAACACGCACACGGCGAACTGGCGATTCTGCTGATGGGAGAGGCTCTCCCGTCTCCTGGACCTGACCGCGACACATCGAAGGGGCACGCTGGTGAGTGATCTGCCCGCCGCGACACGAATCGCCTGGCTGCTCGTGGCCGCGCTCGCTTCCGTGGTGGTTGCCCTGCTGGCCTTCATGCTGAAGCGGGACACCGGAACCCGACGATCCGAAGCCGTCTTTGTCGCTGGCACGGCGTTCGCCGGCTCCATGATCCTTTGCCTGGGCGTTCTTGCCGCGGCCTTCGGCACCTGACCAGACCGATCGAACACCGACGAACCGGGACGGGGCCCTGGCGGGACACAACGAAGGCCCCGACCGTGATCACACGTCGAAGGGCCCCGCTGCGAACAGCGGGGCCCTTCGACATCGTGCCCGGTGAGGCACTGGCGGAGGATACGAGATTCGAACTCGTGAGGGGTTGCCCCCAACACGCTTTCCAAGTCTTCGTCCGGGGGTTCGGTGGGGGACGGGGGTGTTCTGACCTGGAGTGGAGTGAGTGGTGGCGGCGTCCTTGAACGGCGCCGGACGGGGGCGAATGAGACCAGAACTGAGACCACAGCGGCTGGCATCAGCCCTGCTCAGGGCGCAGTTTGCCGACAGTGCTAACGCGACGTCAGCGGGTTCGCGGCCCCGACGGGTGGGTGCATGCCGCGCGGTGTGCCCCTCTTGTCCGGATCATTGATCATCTTCCTCGGCATCCTGGTTTGTCAGTGGCGGGTGATACAGATGTTTCGCGGGGGTTAGCCCGCATGGACGAAGGGTGCGCGGTATGACCGGTGAACGCCACGTTGACCACAAGGTCTTGGCGGACTTTGCGGAGAACAGGGTGAATGTGCCTGGTGTGGAGGCGAAGGAGCGCCGCAGGCAGGTGAGGCATCTTCGGGAGCGGTTGGAGGCGTACATCGCCGAACACCCTGACTACAACCTCGTCAAACTCCGGGCCTCGGGTAGCACGGCGAAGCACACGGCAATCCGGCGGCGCCGAGGCGAGGGCTCCGACGCGGACGTGGCAGCGTATGTACGCGTCGCGGACACTGACGTGGACGAGGCGGGTCTGTTGGAGTGGCTGCGAGACCGGTGCATCGAGGTATACGGGAAGACAAAGGTTGCAGAGGACTTTGTTATCTCCCAGCACGCCGTCGGGATCACCTTGAGGGGCTCCGGCCTGAAGATCGACGTGGCGCCAGTCCTCTACACCGGAGAACCAGACGACAAGGGCCACTTGATTACCCGCCAGGGCGAGAAGGTGCTGACATCGGTCACCTTGCACCTGAGGTTCATCGAGAAGCGCAAGCACCCGGACGCTGCAGGGCCCGGTTACACCGAGCTGATCCGGCTGCTCAAGGCATGGATCCGCGAGGGCAAGCGAAATGACCCGGACCTGCGCTGCAAGAGCTTCCTTCTCGAACTCTTGGTCGCTCACCTGTGGGAACACGGGTGGAACGGCGAATCGCTGCAAGTGAACGACTACCCGCGTGCCATCGAGCAGGTCCTGTCCTACATCGCGGTCACCGGCCTGAAGACCCCGATCGTGTTCACGGATTACTACCACGCAGACGCTGTCGCCTCGTCCTCGGATCCCATCCAGGTCTGGGACCCCGTCAACCCCGAGAACAACGTCGCCTCCAGCTACACCGAGTTCCACCGTCAGCGACTGATCGACCACGCCAACACGGCACTCGAAGCCGTCGCATGGGCCGCTGGCGCACCGACCAAGGGCGAGGCAAACGACGCGTGGCGCGAGCTGTTCGGCCCGTCTTTCCAAGGAGCGTGACGATGACCGGGACGTACGCCAGATCGGCGTCCTTCACCATCACCGATGCCCGGTACGTCGGTGCGAAAGTCGGTGCCGACCTTCGCCTGCTCCACAACTACTACGGCAAGCCCAGCCTCGACGATATCGAAGAGTACGTCGAGGAGGTTGCTCTACTGCTGCGCGACGGTTACCTGGACACGGTCGACTACGGGTTCCGGGATGCCGGGAGCAACGCGTGGAAACTGCGCCTTCGATACAAGGCGACCCTCGGGGGGCAGCTCACGGATGGCCGGCCGGGCAGCCTGCCCCGGGCGGCCGAGGTCAGTGGCCACAGCTTCTACAGCTACCTCACGTACAGCCAGAAGTTCCATGCCCTCACTAGCACCGAGCAGACCAAGGTCAAGGAGGACCTGCCGTTTCCTCGGCAGGGGGCCGCCGCTCCGAGTGCCCTTTCCGGTACCTCCACGGCCGGCCAAGGCTATGCCCGCAACGGCGCTGGTGTCACCCGCGACGTCTACGTCGCTTTCTGACCCCGATCGAACAGCAGGAGGAAGACCGAGTGACCAGCCAGGATGACCTGTTCCACCCCGTGATTGAACTTCCCGAGGCTGTTCGCCGAGCCCGATACAACCGCCTGGTGGGTCTGGACAGCATGAAGGCGCGCTTGCGGAAGGAAGCCACCCTGCTGGCAGACCCGCGGCTGCTGCAGGCGTGGGCCAGCAGGCACCACGGCGGCGACGTCGCCGCGCTCACGCTGTTCGCCGACCGCGCCCCTCTGTTCGTCTTTGCCGGTGACGTCGGCTCCGGCAAGTCCGCACTCGCCGAGTCGTTCGGCTGCGATCTCGCCGACCAGCTCGATCTGCCCGTCTTCCTCTATCGGCTCAAGCTCGCCACCCGCGGCAGCGGCTTGGTGGGCGAGATGACTGCCCTCATCGGCGACGCCTTCACCCACCTGCATGCCGAGGGGCGCCGAGCGCAGGGGGCTCGTGGGGTGAACTCGGTTCTGATCCTTGTCGTGGATGAGGCCGATGCCCTCGTTCAGTCCCGCGAGGCGCAACAGATGCACCACGAGGACCGGGCCGGAGTGGATGCCTTCCTCGCTGGAATCGACAGCCTTTCCAGCGCCAAGGTCCCCGTCATCGTCGTGCTGTGCACCAACCGCGTCGGCGCCCTCGACCCAGCGATCATGCGCCGCGCGGCTGCCACCTTCACCTTTACCCGTCCCGACGCCCAGCAGCGCCACGCGGTCCTTACTCAGGCCCTGGACGGTCTCGCCATTCGGCCTGAGACCATCGACAAGCTGGTCGTGCTCACCGGCCCCAGCACCGGCCAGCCCGGCTACACCTTCTCCGACCTCACCCAGCGCCTGGTCCCGGCTGCGGTCCTCCAAGCCTTCCCTGATCACCCTGTTGGTGACGAAGACCTCCTTGCACTTGCCGAACAACTTGAGCCCAGCCCCGTTTTCACCGAGGAGCATTGATGGAGCCTCTGCCGGCCCCGAGCCCCACCAGCGTGAGGATCACCGGTGACCATTACCAATGGCTCATCGCATGGGAAGGCTGCCTGGCACTTCTGCGCGAAAACGCAGCCCGCTCCGAGAACCCCGTCGCCTCCGTCGGCGTGGAGCTAGACGGCGCTGGCAACCTCGATGACGTCGTACTGCTCCGCCGCACGCCACCGCACACCTACACCCAGGTCAAGTACACGGTCGACAGCTCCACACCCGTCAACGAGGAGTACCTGACCAAACCAAGTAAGAACGGCGGCCCGTCCGTCCTGAAGAAGATTGCCATGGCATGGCAGAAGCTGACCGCAGACGGTACACCTGCTGACCTGGCTCTTTTCACCAATCGTGCTCCTGACCCGGCTGACCCGCTCGTGGCCGTTCGCGACTCCCGCAGCCAGCTCCTGATGCCGAAGGCCGGTCTCCAGGGGCCCCGGTCAGCGCTCGGTACCGCCCGCACTCGATGGGCAGCGGCAGCTGGCCTGAGCGAGGAGGAACTCTGCGAACTTCTTTCCGTCCTGCGCTTCGACCTAGCCCGAGATCAGACCCATGTCCAGGAACGCCTGCAACTGCTCATGGCTGCGACCGGCCTGCGCCACGATCAGGACGCAGTGACATGCGGAGCCGACTGGGTCGCCAAACAGGTCCGTGCAGGCCACCGCACTCTCACTCTGGCCATGGTCAAGGAAGCCGTCGACGCTCTCGGTCTTAGGGCTGGCCCCGCTCGGGCCGTCCTGTCGATCGCCACTCTCAAGCCGGATCCGCTGGCCGATGATGCCGACTACGCCATCGACTGGGTCGACCGTTTCGACGGACCCGACGACTTCACCAAGCGCCGTCCCTTGTCCCCTGCCACGTGGAGGCAGCTTCAGACGGACATCGAGGCTGCTCCAGCTCGCCTGCCGCTAGGCACCGCCGCGATCTCCATCACCGGCAGTATCCGGTTGGCCCCCACCTTCCTGACCGGCACAGCGTTCCGAATGGTCACCGGTGCCGACCTCGCTGTCCTCCAACGCGGACAGCTCTGGTCCACCAGTGAGCCGTATGACGCTCCACAACCCCCGACCGTCCACGAGCACTCCCTGGACCAAGGCGATGAGCTCGCCGTCGCGATCGAGGTGGCCACGGAACTCACCGAAGACGTCTTGGAGTACTTGCGCGAACAACAGACGCCTGTCTCCAAGCTCCTCGTCCTCACCCCGCCCGGCGGGGCCAAAGATCGATCAGTCCCCGACTCCGCAGCTGCCAATGCCCTCGCTATCGGCATCCGCAACGTTGTTCGCCGAGCCACCCGCACGACCCCACGGATCCACCTCTTTATTGCGGGCCCCATGGGGCTCGCCCTCCTCCTCGGACACCGCTGGAACCGGCTGCGCCCAACCGTCGTATACGAGGACGTCCGCACTGAACAGGGTTATGAGCCGGCTTTCACTGTGCAGGCATAGCGAGAGGCTGTCCTCTCCTACGCCATCTTGAGTGGTTCGGTGTGGGGCGTTGCAACGTCTCTGCACGTCAGGCGATCTATTCGACTGCCAGAGGTTCTCCGTATCGTGTTGAGATGGCAAATGGGGTGTGGCACACCGGATATGACATAGAGATCAATCTGTCCCTGCCCGATCTCGGTCACGGGGATCGTCCGGATCTGCTTCGAGAGATCACCGCGAGCATCGCCGACCGCGACCCACAGCTACTCGAATGTCTCGCGCACCACCACGGGCGCGAGTGCCTGTCGGAGTCCGGCGGGAAATCGCCGTGGATGTTCATCCGGCGAGGCCGCGTCGGGGGCCGTCGGCCCCTCGTGGCCTCACACCTGCCGATCACGCACAAGGCGAATCCGGCGGAGAGCGCACAGCACAAGGCCACGAAGGAGCGGGTCGTCGAGACGGCTTCGCGCTCCGGTCTAGATGCAGACGCCGAAGTCTCCACGGCGAATCGGCGGACAGTCTCGGATGCCCTCGTCGCCGGCCCCGGGGGTATCCGCATCGGCTGGGAGATTCAGTACCACCACATCAGTCCCAGCAGTGTCCATCGCCGCTCCGTGAACGCCGTACAGCACGACATCACGCCCTTATGGGTGGCCAAGGACCGTACGGCCTCGCTGATCGACCGAGCGCCGTGGGCTCGTGTGGACGACATGCCGTGGAAAGAGATCGCCGACGGCAAGGAGATGGTGATCCGCGGTGGATACCGCTACCTCCAAGTCTGGAAGTGCGTGTCCAGCAGCGATCGTCATTGCCCTTTGTCCGAGGGAGCCGGCTACTGCGGCGGGACTCATGCCGAGTGGTTCCTGCCTGCTCTGTGCCTACCGGAGAAAAAGCCCGTTCATATCGAGGATCTCGTCGTTTCCAGTGCGACAGGGGAGAGCGTCCCCGTCTACGTGCCCAATCGGGGCAGTGGTCGGGCCGGCCGGCACATGTGGGTCCCGACGGACGACTGCGAGTTATGGCGGGAGCTGGTCAGAGAGAAGGTGCCACTTCCCCTCGCGCCGGAGCAGGAGGACGACGACCGGATCACCTTCGCCGAGCAGGAGATCGACCGAACATGCCGCGCTGGTGAAGAGGGACGGTTCGTGATCGATGCTCGGCCCATTCGTGATCTGGGACAGCCCACTGGTGGCTACACCTTGCCGCGGATGCCGCTGCAACGGTCCGTGAAGCCGTCGCTGATCACGTCCGTCGAGCGGGCGGCGGCCTCGGCGGCACTGGGCTGCCCGACCTGGGAGCTGGGACTGTGCGCTGGCTGCGGTCAGCTGATGCGTCGGCATGGACGCTATGCGGCCATGTACTGCGCGGTGTGCCGCGCCGAACTCAACGGTCGCTAGCTGAGGAGTGCGTGGAAACGTCGCAGACCCCGAACCGGGCATTCTCGAACCGGCTCTCCCCCGGCGAGCCAGCAGGCTGACGGGCTGCTCACAGGCCGGTGACGGGCTGCCCGGTGAGCGCCTGAGCGATCTGCCAGAGCTGTCCGCCGCGGGATGCCTTTACGAGAACGACGTCGCCGGGGCGGAGGATGGAGGCGAGGTAGGCGGCGGCGGTGCCGTTGTCGCCGACCATCGCGATGTCCGGGACGCCTGCCGCCCCCGCCGCGAGGGCGAGTTGCTTGGCGAGTGCGTTGCCGACCGCCACGATGAGGTCGACGCCGTTCTCGGCTGCCATGCGCCCGACCGCGCGGTGGGCTTCCACGGCTTCGTCGCCCAGCTCCAGCATCTCTCCGAGTACGGCGATCCTGCGGCCTGTCGTGGCCTCGGTCGTGTCGCCGTCTGCCTCGGGCATCAGGACTCTCCGTTGTTCAAGGGCGCGAAGGTGATCGCGCGGCCGGTGTAGGAAGGGGACAGACGGCTCAGGGGGATTCGGTCGTGCGTCTGGCCCCAGGCCGATGGATCCCGGATGAAGAGCGTCGGGTCGGGGCCGTCCTCGTAGCCGCAGAGGATGACGAGGTGGCCTCCGGAACGGCCGTCGTCTGGGAACTGCTCGGTGACGGAGACGATGACCGGTGCGTCGTCGAGGCGGGCGAATAGGTCTTCCGCTCGTACTGGCTGCGCAGTTGAGGGGACACCGAGGTCTGCAGCGAGGCTCGCGATCCCCGCGTGGAGCGCTCCACGCGGGGTCAGAACCTCGTGCTTGACCGCGAGTTTGAGCAGTTCCGTTACCGTGGGTGCTGGGCGTCCGTAGGCGAGAAGGATCATTCTCAGCGACGCCAGACCGCACGCCCGGTTGGACCATTCCAGTCTGTCCCCGAGTGCCCAGCCTCCGTGCAGATCCCATTCCGTGGGGTCGATGAGCTGGCGGCACATGGGGACATCGTGGACACGCGACACAGCGGGCGGGCTCCTACGGTGAGACGGCAGCCTCCCGGGTCAGCGTGGTGCTGGCGAACGCGGGAGTGGGCAGGGGGACATCGTATGGCGGGCGGGTCAACGCCTCGTGCAGCATGGCCACTACGACGTCCGTGTGCGTGAGTCCGACCATCGCGGCGCCCACCACGAAGTTGCTGTCGCGGGACATGCCCGGCGTGCTGTTGACCTCCAGCACGTACGGCTCGTCGTCCTCGGCGAGGATGAAGTCGACGCGCGCCGAACCACGCAACCCGAGTCCGTCCCACAGCGTCGTGGCGCACTCGGTGACCTTGGCCAGCACCTCCGGCGACAACTCGGCGGCCCGCACGGCCACGGCACCCCTGGAGTCCACGTCGAGCTTGGTGTCGGCGTCGTAGAACTCCGCCTCGGTCGCCTCGGTGGCCAGTGGTGGGAACACCACGACCGCGCCTTCAGGGAGTTCGAGGAGCCCGACGGTCAGCGGTACGCCGGTCAGGTAGTCCTCGACCAGTACGGCATCGCCTTCTTCGCCGGCAGCGTCGGCCAACGCCCGGGGAAGATCAGCCTGTTCGCGCACCAGGCTCATGCCCACGCTGGAGCCGCCGAACGGTGGTTTGACCATCGCGGCGCGTCTGTTCCACTGCGTTGATCCGCCGGACCACACCCACCACCCGGGCGTGGGGACGCCGAGGCTCAGCATCACTCGCTTGCACAGGATCTTGTCGGCGGCCACCGCGGACGCCGCGACTCCGCTGCCGCAGTACGGCACGCGCAGGTAGTCGAGCAGGCCCTGGAGCCTCCCGTCCTCCCCGTACGGCCCGTGCAGGTTCGAGAGGGCGACGTCGTAGCCGGCCAACTCCGTGATGAAGTCCGGCTCGCACGGGTTCAGCACTTTCCAGCGGGCGCCGATGTCGTCGAGGGCCTCGGACAGGGCGGTCACGGAGCGCTGGTCCACAGGGCACTTCGAGTGGTAGAGCCGGTCCTCGGCTGACACCGGCCCGTAGACGAGGGCGACACCGAGCCCCTCGCGGTCGCGCTGCCAGTCGCGAAGGTTCTGGGCGGCCTCGCGCACCGCGAGGTCCGAGTTGGAGGTGAGGAACTGAGTCATGCGAGGACCCCTTCGAAGGTGTGGGTGACCAGACCGCCGACCCAGTGAGTCCGCTTCGGCCGGTCGGGATGCGGCCGGACCGTGAGAGGCTCCCCGGCGCGGTTGTGGACTGTGACGGCGCGCGGCGACACGAGGCCGCGCAGGGTGGCGATCACGACGGCCGCGACGGCTCCGCTCCCGCACGAGAGGGTTTCCGCCTCGACGCCGCGCTCGTAGGTGCGGATCTTCAGCGCCTGGCGGCCGGCGGCTTGTACGAAGTTGACGTTCGTCCCCAGCGGGGCCAGGTCCGGGTGGTGGCGGATGAGGCGTCCGACGAGTACCGCGTCGATGGCGTCCACGTCGTCCACGATGGCGACGACGTGTTCGGTGCCGGTGTGGGCGCTGTCGAACCAGGTCGGCTTGCCGTTGATGACGGTCTGCACGCGGCGGGGATGGACCGCACCGACTTCGGCGGTGACCCACACGGAGTCATCGCTAACGATCGCCTCGTGCATCACCCCCGCCATGCGCAGACTCATCTCGCGGAAGCCGTGGTCGTGGTGCGCGGCCCAGGCGGTACACCGCAGCGCGTTGCCGCACATCGTGGCGATCGAGCCGTCGGCGTTGAAGCAGCCGACTTCGAGGACGAGCGGGCTGATGCTGATCAGGGTGCTGATGACAAGGCCGTCCGCGCCTACGCCGGTTCGTCTGGCGCAGAGGCGCTCGGCCTTCTTTGGCCAGTCCTTGTCGCTGTCCGGGACGGGGTCGGCTAACAGGACGAAGTCGTTCCCCGCTCCGTGGATCTTGCGGAAGCGCATGGCGAAGCTCCTCGCTGGCGTGAGGTGGCAGTTCTGGTGGTGGCTGAATGGGGGCCCGGATCAGAGAAGTTCGACGGGCCGGTACGTGGTCGTCGGCTCGTTCATGACCCACGGGGAGTGCCCGTCGAAGATCAGAACCCGGTGTCCCGCGGTGCCGGCGGACCGCATGTCCTGGACCCGCAGGTACAAGCCGTCGAGACATACGAAGTCCCCTATACGGACTTCGCTTGGGTGCCTCTGACCGGCGATGGTGCCGAGGGGAGCAGGGGGGGCGGAGGAGTTGGGCCGGTGGTGCGGCGCTCGTACATTCAGCCTCTCCAGATGGCTAGGAGGATCGAACCGCCGAGGGCTAAGAGGCTCGCCACGTAGGCGAGTTGTTGGTTGCGTGGGCTCACGCGACGCCGACCAGGTGGCTGTGAAGGCGGTTGCGGACCGACGGGATGCGGATCTCCCTGAAGGGGATCCAGGCCGCAGCTCCTGCTTCGATCACCCTGGGCGCGACGGCGCCGGAGTGGGCCCGGAAGAGGTAGCGGAAGCCGATTCGGAGGCGAGGGCCGTACCTGTGTCGTCCCGCTCGGGTCACGTCGATCAGGAAGGGGCCCTCGCTGTCGGGTTCCGTCCATACCTCGTGGATGCCGACGGCCTCGGCCAGCAGACGCAGGGCGGCCTGGCTGAGCGAACCGTCCTCTTCCTCCGGCTCGGCTTCGGCCAGGGCGAAGGTCCCTTCGTGCCGCAGGGCCAGGACCCGGTTGCGTTCGTCGACGACGACCGCGCCCGTCGTCACGAGGGGGCAGCGCCGGCTGTGGGTGCAGGTCCCGCGCTGTGCGTGGTCGCGGGCGGCGTCGTAGACCGGCATCAGCGCCATTTGCTCGTCGGGGTGCTCGTAGATGTAGTGGGACAGCTCCCGGACGATCTGGTCCTCCCTGACGCTCACGGGGCACCGAGCCCGTGGCGCTGGGCGTAGATCCACAGGAGCCGTCGCGTGATGTCGGCGGCATCCCGGAGGTAGATGAAGGCGCCGAACGACGGTGTCTCTGCGGTCGGTCGGTTCTGCAGGTCGAGGAGCCGGTATCCCCTGCGGAACAGTTCCCGTACGTCCTCGTCCTCGTCGGCCCCCAGATCCTCACCGAGCAGAAGGTTGAGGTGTCCGACGATCTCCGGCAGGGAGGCGTCCATGTCCTTGCGGGTGGAGGTGGCCAATTGCATGGAGAGGGCCGCCTCGGTGCTTTCCGAAATCGTCTCGACGTCGACGGGGAGAACTTCCGTGCCCGCGCTGCCGGTTGCTCTCGATGCCTTGCCGCTACTTGCCACAGTGATCACCGTCTCGCCCCTTCAGTGCGCGTTTCCGGCCGTGCCAGTAACGCTAGGAAGGGCGGCGGGAGGGGCTCTACGAGTGTGCCGGAACTTGCCCGGCATTCACCCCAGGGATTCGATGGCTGCCGTGATGATTTCGCGCGCCGCCGAGCCGTAGACCGCGAGTTCGGCGAGATCCGTGAACGTCTGGGCATACATGGCAAGTTCGTGCTTCTGCGTGACGGCGAGGTGGGCCGAGACGAGTTCGACGTGGACCGTGTGGTCGTCGTACAGGAAGAATCCTTCGACGGGCCAGAGGCTTGAGCGGTCGGCGTCCTCGGGGATGATGCCGATGCTCACCGAGGGAAGTGCCATAACGCTGAGCAGATAGCCGAGTTGGCCGGCCATCACGTCCGTTCCGCCTATGCGCTTTCGGAGCGCTCCCTCTTCCAGGAGGATCGCGAACGTGTGGTTGCCGTATACGATCTGCTGCTTCTCCACGCGCACCTTGACGGCCGCCGGCACGTCGTCAATGAGCCCGCGACGGTTGCGAATTGAGGTGAGCAGCGCGGTGATGTACGACGCTGTCTGCACCGGGCCTGGAATGAGCCACGGCGAATAGATCCGGAAGCGCTGGGTGCGTTCCCACAGAGGGAGGACGGACTCCTGGGCCTGCTTCAGGCCGGTGCGTTCCATGCGGCGCCACTCGACGTACATGCCCTCGATGCCGCGGGCCGTTGAGACGAGATCCTCGGCCGCGCTCTCCGCACCGCAAGCGGCAGCCCACGCACGCAGGTCGCGCTCCGAGGGCGGACGCGTGCCGCTCTCGAAGCGCGAGCACTTCGACTCGTGCCAGCCGAGACTGCCGGCCAACGCCCGCTTGGTGAGCCCGGCTTCGAGCCGGATTTCACTCAGGCGTTTGCCAAGGGCCCGGCGGGCTTCCTGAACGCTCGAAGATGGCGATGTCATGTCGCTGCGATGGTGCCGTTCGGGTTGTCGGCTGTCAGGCCGGCTGGAACTCTGCGTGCGGTGTCGCCCGCGCCCACACGGCCTCGAAGGCCGACTCGCAGAGCTTCGCGACCGCCGGGTCGTCCGTGAGCTCCACTTCCATGTTTTCGCCCTCGCCGTCGAAGTGGTTGACGAGGACGAGGCTGGAGTCGAAGAGCCAGAAGTCGTTGCCCGGCAGGGCGAGGTCCGTCGCGTTTCGCCGGGAGAGCCAGCGGACGTCTTCGCCGGCGGCGATGTTCAGTCCGTCCGTCACGTCGTACTCGAAGCGGATGTACTCGCTGACAGACGTCGAAACGATCCGGGCCCGGCGCACTTCGACGCCTCGGGAGGTCGCGGCCGTGACGAGGGTGAGCCAGTCGGCCCAACGCTCGGCGGGATCAAGTGTCTCGCCGGCCTTCCAGTCGACGAAAGCCGGGTCCGACTTCATGTAGGCGTCGCGCATCTCCAGATGGACGGCCGTCCTCTGGCAGTCGCGGAACAGTTCCTCAAACGTCGGGGTCCTCGTCAACCTTCTTCACCTCCAGGAAGAACTGCACCATGCGCCGGGGGATCTCCACCACCGACTCGTGGCCGGGGATGTCCATCTGCCCGAGGCGCTCGATGTCCTCCACCTTCAGCCCCTGCACGAGGTAGCTGTCCTTCTCCTCGTCGAGGTAGATCGTGGGGGAGCCGCCACTGGGACTCTCCGGGTCCTTACCGAGCTTGCGCAGGGCCATGATGTCCTCCTCGGATGCCGGTAACGATCTCTGTGCCAGAGCTTGCCCGCGACTGCGCCCTGGAGCTACGAACTTGCCGAAACTTGCCAGGCGTACGGAAGTTGACCTTATGTCGCCGGAGTCGACGCGGCGAAGAGCGGACCGGCCGCAGCGCCTAGAGACGGCCGGATTCGATCGCTGTACGCCTTTTCTTGAGCCCGGGAGAGGAGTAACCAACCCAGGCCGGGAAACGTCTGAAGGCGCCCATCGAGTTGACACTCTCTGGTCGATGCACTCGGACGCATGGGTGCGTGTCCCGTCGCAAATGATCTGGTCCGCGTATGCGGCGTTGACCAGCGGCGACCAGTTCACCTGAGACGTCCGGTTGCCGGAGATCTCAGGTGATCTGGCCCCGTCAGTGCGGATGCTGTTCGCTGTCTCAACCCGTGTGGTCCGGTGCCGGTGATTCTCGTTGGGTGGTACGGATTACGGATGCGGTGTCGCTGTTGTGAGGTCGTGGGCCTACGAGGTGCGTTCCAGGAGGAGTGCCATGCCTTGGCCGCCTGCTGCGACGACGCTGATCAGAGCGGTGCTGAGGTCGTCGTGGCGCAGGGTGGCAAGGGCGGTGGTGGTCAGCCTGGCTCCGGCCGCGCCGTAGGGCTCGCCCAGGGCGATCGAGCCACCGTGCGGGTTCATGCGCTCGGGATCAAGACCGAGTTCGGTGCAGTAGGCCAGGATCTGAGCGGCGAAGGGTTCGTTGCTGGCGAAGGTGTCGACGTCCGCCAGCGTCAGACCGGCCCTGTTCAGGACGGTGCGGGTGGCGGCGACGGGGACCGGGCCCTCCGTCTCGGGGGTGCCGGCGCTGACGGCGGTGGCCAGGATGCGGGCGAGCGGGGTGTGGCCGTGGGCACGGGCGTAGGTCTCGGACATGACGACGACGGCTGCGGCTCCGTCGGAGAGCGGGGCACTGTTACCTGCGGTGACGCGGCCGTCGGGACGGAACCGTGGCGGCAGGGCTGCGAGGCTCTGTTGGGTGACCCCGGTGCGCGGGCAGTCGTCGGCGGTGGCGGTAGTTCCGTCCGGGGTCTTGATCGGGACGATGTCGCCGAAGTGGAAGCCCTGGTCGAGGGCTTGCTGGGTGAGGTGGTGGGAGCGGGCGGCGTAGGCGTCCATGTCGGTGCGGGTGATGCCGTACAGGTCGGCGGTGTTCTCGGCGGCCAGCCCCACCGGGATGTAGGGGTCGGGGTGCCCGCCCTGTTCGCGCGGGTCGTTCCAAGGGCCCGCGTCGGCTTGTGAGCGCCGGATCGTGCGTTGCCCGGCGGTGCGGAAGGCTGGGTTCTCGGTGCCGGGCCAGGTGTCGGAACTGCCGTGGGTGAGACGGGACTGTGACTCGACTCCGGCGGCGATGACGACGTCGGCGTCGCCGCAGCGCACCGTCTGTGCGGCGATGCGGATCGCCTGCAGCGAGGAGGTGCAGAACCGGTTGACGGTCAGCCCGGGCACGTGGTCCCAGCCGAGCAGGACAGCGGCGATCCGGGCGATGTTGAAGCCTTGTTCACCGCCGGGCAGGGCGCAGCCCACGACCAGGTCCTGAACGTGGCCCGGTTGCAGGCCGGGGGTGCGGGCCAGGGCTTCGGCGACGGTGCGGGCGAGCAGGTCGTCGGGGCGGACGGTGGCCAGAACGCCCTTGTGGGCGCGTCCGATGGGGGTACGGACGGCTGAGGTGATCACGGCGTGCTGCAAGGGCATGGCGGTGTCCTGTGGTCTCGGCGACGGGGCCGGGGAGGGTGGGCGGTTTGGCGGCGGAGGCGGTCAGAGGTGGAGGGCGGGGCGGTGGGTGCGCAGCCAGTGGTCCAGGTCCAGGACGAGTTCCAGTCCCTCGCGGGGGAAGCGGTCCGCGCCGGTGGCATCCAGCAGCAGGCTGTGTACGGCAGCAACGTCCAGCAGGTCGGTGGCAGGACCGGACTCGGCCAGGAGGCGGTCGACTTGTGCGGTCAGGGCCGCGCGGTAGGCGGGGTCGCGGACCATGGGGTACGGGCTCTTGCTGCGGGTCAGGACCGGTTCGGGCAGCAGGTCGGTAACGGCGGCACGCAGCAGGCTCTTCTCGCGGCCGTCAAAGGTCTTCATGTCCCAGGGGGTGTTGAAGACGTACTCGACGAGGCGGTGGTCCAGGAACGGCACCCGCACCTCCAGGCCCACGCCCATACTGAGGCGGTCCGCACGGTCCAGCAGGCAGGGCAGGAACCGGGTCAGGTTGAGGTAGCTGTCGCGGCGCAGCGCGGCTTCCGCGGGCGCGGTTCCGGGCAGGTGCTTGATCTCGGCGCACGCAGCGTGGTGGAGTTCGGCGCGGTATGCGGGCAGGTCCAGAGCGGCAGCCAGCGCCGGCTCCAGCAGCCGGGTCAGATCCGCGCGGTCCAGCACGCCCTCCCAGGGAAAGGACTCTGCCGCCGCGGCCTGAGGGGTGAACCAGCGGTATCCGCCGAAGAGTTCATCCGCCCCGTCCCCGGCCAGGGTGACCGGGAAGTCCTCGCGCACCGCGCGGTACAGCTGGAGCAGCGAGGTGTCGAAGTCCCCGAGCGTCAGCCCATCGCGCAGCCAGCCGACCTGGGCGCGCCGGTCCGGATCGGCAAGCAGATCCGCGTCCAGTTGGACCCGGCGGTGTGAGCTACCCAGATGGCGCACCATCAACTCGGCGTAGGGGCCGTCCGGGTCGCGCCCCATGGTGTCCCGGTCGGATGCCTGACTGCCGAGGTCCACCGACAGGGTGTGCAGTGTCCCGGCCGCGGGGCGGGCCAGTGCGGCGATCGCGCTGGAGTCCAGACCACCGGACAACAAGACGCTTACCGGCACGTCGGCCGACAACTGCCCAGCGACAGCCTCCTGAAGCAACTCCCGCACTCGCGCCACCGTGGCGGGCAGGTCATCGCGGTGCTCGACCGGGGACAGTGACCAGTAGCGGCAGGTGCGCACACTCTTGGGGGTTACGGTGACCACCGTGCCCGGCGCGACCTCGTTCAGTCCCGCGAAGGCGCTGTGCCCGGGTGTTTTGATCATTGGGTGGGCGGACAGCAGCAGTTCCCGCAGCCCGTCCAGGTCCAGGCGTGCGGTCATCGCCGGGTGTGCCAACACCGCCTTGGGCTCGGAGCCGAACACCACGGCGTCGCCGATGCGCGCGTAACACAGGGGTTTGATCCCGAACCGGTCCCGCACCAGCGTCAGCCGCCTGGGGCCCGGCTCCCACGCGGCGTAGGCGAACATGCCCTCCAGACGGGCCGGGGCTCCCTCGCCCCAGGCATCGATGGCGTGCAGGACGACCTCGCTGTCGCTGCGGGTGGTGAACCGGTGCCCGGCCGCGGTCAGTTCCGACCGCAGCTGGGCGTGGTTGTAGACCTCGCCGGTGAAAGCCACCGCCAGTACCGTGCGCCCGCCCCGAGCCAGGACCAGGGGCTGCCGACCGCCGACCAGGTCCACGACGGCCAGCCGGGTGTGCCCCACACCTGCCGCCCCCTCAGCCCATACGCCAGAGGCGTCCGGCCCCCGGCACGCCAGGGTCTCGGTCATCTCCTTGAGCGAGGTGTCTTCGGTGCCGTCGGGCACATGCCCCGCGAAACCGGCATAGCCGACCAGCCCACACATCGTCGAAGCTCCCCCGGCCCCAGCGCGGGGGCGTGTCGCACGATCCGGATCCAGGACCTCCTCCCACACCGCGGCCACCGCACGCGAAAGGTGAAGACCCGGTGCCGGACACGGCACGCCGGCCACCACTACAGAAACGATCAAGCCGCGTCCGGGTCACCCCCTCACACAGCGAACTGCCCGGACGAATGCCCATCTCGCTCGATCTGGCTTTCCCCAACGGATCGGGCCAGATCATCCGAGATCGGACCGAGGTCGAGCGAGACGGGACAGTGCGGATTGTTGGGCGAATCATTAGTTCGTGTCCTTCGACAGCGAAGTTGGTCGTGTGCAGCGCGCTGACCTGCGTCGACTGGATTGGGTGTCAACATTGCGGTCGGTAGCGTGGATCATCGTGTTGGACGGGATGTTGGATGCGGATGGTGCACGACATTTGCCGTGTGCTGGCTCTGTGTGCTGCCCACGTGTCGACGTCAGCCGTTGGGTCGGCGGGCACGCAGGGCGGCCCAGTGGCGTAGCCGTTCGCTGACCTGGGATTCGTAGCCGTTGCGGGTGGGCTGGTAGTACGTCTCGCGGTCCACGCCGTCGGGGAAGTAGTCGGCGCCGGAGAAGCCTTCGGCGGTGTCGGGGTCGTACTGGTAGTCCTTGCCGTAGCCGATGTCTTTCATCAGCCGGGTCGGGGCGTTGAGGATGTGGGCGGGTGGCATGAGTGAGCCGGTGCGGCGGGCGGCGCGGTGTGCGGCGTCGAAGCCGCGGTAGACGCTGATGGACTTGGGGGCGGTGGCGAGGTAGACGACGGCCTGGGCGATCGCCAGCTCGCCCTCGGGGGAGCCGAGTCGCTCGTACACGTCCCAGGCGGCGAGCGTCTGCTGGACGGCGTGCGGGTCGGCGATGCCGATGTCCTCGTTGGCGAAGCGGACCAGGCGGCGGGCGATGAACAGGGGGTCCTCGCCGCCGTCGAGCATGCGGGCGAGCCAGTACAGGGCCGCGTCCGGGTCGGAGCCGCGCATCGACTTGTGGAGCGCGGAGATCAGGTTGTAGTGGCCTTCCTGCGCCTTGTCGTACAGCGGGGCGCGCTGCTGGATGTGGTGGGCGAGCGCGGCGGTGTCCAGGGGGGTGCCGGGGTCCGGGAGGGTCTGGAGCTGTTCGGCGATGTTGAGGAGGTAGCGGCCGTCGCCGTCGGCCATGGCGATCAGGGCGCTGCGGGCGTCGTCGTCCAGGGGCAGCCGGTGGCCGGTGAGGTGTTCGGCGCGGTCCAGGAGTGTGGACAGGGCGGCTTCGTCGAGGCGTTTGAGGACGAGGACCTGCGTGCGGGAGAGCAGAGCGCCGTTGAGTTCGAAGCTCGGGTTCTCCGTGGTGGCGCCGATCAGCGTGACCGTGCCGTCCTCGACGTAGGGGAGGAAGCTGTCCTGCTGGGCACGGTTGAAGCGGTGGATCTCGTCGACGAACAGCAGGGTGCCCTGGCCGATGCCGCGGCGGCTTCGTGCGGCGGCGAAGACCTTGCGCAGATCGGCCACGCCGGAGAAAGTGGCCGACACCGGTTCGAAGGCGAGGTTGCCGCCGTCCGCGAGGAGCCGGGCGATGGTCGTTTTCCCGACGCCGGGCGGGCCCCACAGGATGGCGGAGCCGAGGCGCTGCTGGGCGACCATGCGGCCCAGCGGGGCGTCCGGGGCAAGAAGGTGGTCCTGCCCGACGACGTCGTCCAGCCGGGTGGGACGCAGGCGGTCGGCGAGTGGCCGGCCGGGCTCCTCGTCGAAGAGCGGCAGGGTCGGTTCCATCGGTCTCTCGGATCTCAGGCGGGGGTGTGCGGACGTGGCGAGCCTTGCACGGGGCACTGACAGGCGTGGGATCAGCGGCTCGTGGGCGTGCTTGGGGTGCTCATCGAGTACGGGGGCGGTCGCGTTGCGGCAGCCGCTCGACGGCCAGGTCGTAGGAATCCTCGACCGCTTCGGTGACCAGCCGCTCGGTGATGCCGAGTCCCGGCCCCAGGGAGATCCAGTGCCGTTTGTCGATGTAGCGGCCCGGTGTGATCGAGGCGTGGCCGTGCACGTGCGCGTGGGCGTGTTCGGGTTCGCACTTGACCGTGATGATCTGTTCGTCCGGGTCGTCGGTGACGATCAGGAACACCTTGCCCGCGACCTTGTACACGTCCAGGTGCTCGGTGAACGGGTAACCGTGGCCCGTCCCGGGCAGCGCGAGCGCCGCCTGGCGGGCGGTGTCCTGGAGCCGGTCACCGGCCGCGCTCACCGGGACGCCCGCGTTCCGGTGCCGTAAATGCGCGGGTCGACGGGTCGCTCGGCCCTGGGCAGGTGGGCGACGACGAGCAGGTAGGAGTCGGTGACGAGCTCCCTGACGAGTTCCCTGTCGACGCCGTCCCCGCTCTCCACCGTGATCCAGTGCTTCTTGTTCATGTGGTAGCCGGGAGTGATGTGGCTGTACTGCTCCCGCAGGGCCTGGGCTTCGCCGGGGTCCGCCTTGAGGATCACGACGGGACGCCCGGGGACCTCGGTCATCAGCATGAACACCTTGCCTCGCACCTTGAATACCTCCCAGTCGGGGCCGAAGGGATGCTCCAGCGCCGTTCCGGGGAGTTCCTCCGCGCAGTCGGCGGCGGTCGTGTGCAGGTCCGTTCCATTCATGGGCGGTGGGCCTCCTCGTGGGGTGCCGGAGCGCGGTGGCGAAGGGCACGCCGCGCGGTCGCGGCGGCACGTCCCATCCTTCCGTCGAAGCCGACAAGGAGGGCGGTAGGCTGCGGACACGTGATGGTCGGCAAGCGACACCCCAGCCCGAGCGGACAGGCCGGGCCGGCCGCGGTCCCGCTGTACGGTTTTCAGCCCCCGGTCGGCACTCCGTACGGCCTTGAGGTGAGTACGGTCGAGGATTTCTTCGCCCAGCACGACGACTGGCCGTGGAACCCGCCCCGTCCGGGCCGTGCCACCTTCCACTACCTCATCGCGGTCACCGAGGGTGAACTGCGGCATGACGTCGACCATGTCACGCACACCGTCGCCCCCGGCCAGTGGCTATGGGTGCGTCCCGGGCACGCGCAGTGCTGGCATCCGCCCGACGCGGCCCGCGGCCAATTCATCCTGTTCGAACCGAATGTGCTGCGGCCCGACCTCGCCCGCCTGCTGGCTCCGATCACCGCGCACGGGGCCCCTGCCGTACTGAGCCCGCACCCCGACGACGCCGCCTGGCTCCGGCAGACGGCACTCCAGCTCCTGGACGAACACCGCGCACTCGGGCGCCGACCCCTCGACGTCCACCACGCCCTGCGGCGCAGCCTGCTCGAATCGCTGCTGCTGCGCCTGGCCAATTCCCCGGGCATCCTCCCCGTCGGCACGGCTACGGCCGGCACGGGCCGTGCCGACAGGTACGGGCGCTTCCTGGACGTCTTGGAGCTGCATTTCCGTGAGCTGCACCAGGCCGCGGACTACGCCGAGTTGCTCGGCTGCTCGGTCCGTACCCTCAGCCGCGCCGCCCGGGACGCCACCGGCAAAGGGGTGCGTGAACTCATCGACGAGCGGCGCCTCCTCGAAGCCCGGCGCCTGCTGGGAGGTGCCCGGTGGGATGCCCGGGCGGTGGCCGTCCACCTCGGCTTCACTGACCCCGCGAACTTCGGCCGCTTCTTCCGCGACCGCACCGGTCTCACCCCGGCCGCCTACGCGGCCCGCGACACGACCCACCCGTGACGGCGGCCGGGCGCCGGATGTTCGTGCGGCGGGACCGGTGGTCGATTCGCGGGTCCCTCGCGGGTCCCTCGCGGGGTCAGACCCAGTTGGGGGCATGCTCTTCGGCGTAGCGGGCGCCGAATCCGCCGGCCGGGAGGATCTCGCGGATCGCGGCGAGGTCGGCCTCGGTGAGGGCGACGTCGGCGGCGAGGGCGTTCTCTTCCATGCGGGCGGCGCTGCGGGTGCCCGGGATCGGGACGATGTGCTCGCCCTGGGCGAGCAGCCAGGCCAGCGCGAGCTGGGAGACGGTGATGCCCCTGGCGGTGGCCAGCCGGCCGAGTCGGTCCACGGCTTCGACGTTCTTCTCGAAGTTGCCGGGCTGCCAGCGCGGGTCGAAGTTGCGCATGTCGGTGGCGTCGTACTGTCCCGCGGGCTTCGCGGTACCGGTGATGAAGCCGCGGCCCAGGGGCGAGTAGGGGACGAAGCCGATGCCGAGCTCCTTCAGGACCGGGAAGAGCTGCTCGACGTCGCGCTCGAAGAGCGAGTACTCGGTCTGCAGGACCGAGACCGGCTGGACGGCGTGCGCCTTGCGGATGGTCTGCGGGCCGGCCTCGCTGAGGCCGAAGTACTTCACCTTGCCCGCGTCGATGAGCTCCTTGACGGTGCCCGCGACGTCCTCGATCGGTACGTGCGGGTCGACGCGGTGCTGGTAGAGGACGTCGATCTGGTCGACGCCCAGGTAGCGCAGGCTGTTGTCGGTGACCGTGCGGATGTTGTCCGGGCGGCTGTTGAGGCCAAAGTCAAAGCCAGAGCCCCCGGTCTGCGCAAAGCCGAACTTGGTGGCCAGGACCACCTCGTCGCGGAAGTCCTTCACCGCCTTGCCGAGCAGAACTTCGTTGTTGCCCGTGCCCCAGCCGTAGAGCTCGGCGGTGTCGAAGAAGGTGACGCCCAGGTCGTGGGCGCGGCGGACGGCGGCGATGCCGGCCTCCTCGTCACCGGGGCCGTAGGCCATGGTCAGGCCCATCGCGCCGTAGCCGATCGCCGAGACGGTCAGGCCCTGGGTGCCCAGTGTCCTTTGGTGCATGTGGATCTCCTCTTATCAAACCAAACAGTTCGGTTCCGAGCCTACGCCGATCACCGTCCGGCGGCAAACCAAACGGTTTGGTCGGGTGGTGTGGGTGCTTGAGCCCCGCAACCCGCGCAGACCCGGCCTGGGTCGCACGGCCTGCCCTGCTGCCGGGACCGCGAGGGCCGCAGCACGTTTCAGACGGCGCGCCGAGCTGCCCCTGGAGACGGTCAGTCGGCGAGGACGACGACATGCTTGCCCGGCGTGGTGCCGGACTCGACGTCGGCCTGGGCGTCACGGACCTGTTCCAGGCCGTGGTAGACCTTCGCGACCGGGACTTTCAGTCGCCCTTCGGCGATGGCCTGGAGCTGGTGGGCGAAGACCTCTGCCGGGAGGTCGGCGGCCTCGCCCGTGTAGCTGGTCAGCCGCACCCCGCTGGGGATCATGAACGGGGTGAAGTCGGGGATCGTCCACTGGCCTGCCAGGGCTCCGGTGAAGCAGACGGTGCCGTGGCGGCGGACGGTGCGGAGGGTGTCGGCGAGGACCGAGCAGCCCACCAGTTCCAGTGCGGCGTCGACGCCGTCCGGCAGCAGCGCGCGCACCTGGTCGGCGAGGGTGCCGTCGTCGACGAGGGGATGGTCGACGCCCGCGGCCCGCAGTTCCCCGGCCCGCTCCGGGCTGCGGGTCGTGGACAGCACAGTGGCCCCAAGATCCTTCGCGAGCGTGGCCGCGCTCAGCCCGACTGTTGAGGTGCCGCCGCGGATCAGCAGCGTCTGCCCCGCCTGCAGACCGAGGCCGGTGGCGAGGGAGCCGTACGCGGTCTGGAACATCTCCGGCAGGCCGCCGACAACACCCCAGGGCAGGTCGGAGGTGAAAGGGATCACCTGGCCGGCCGGGACGGTGACGTATTCGGCGTACGCTCCGTCGAAGGTGCGGCCCATCCCGCCCATCATGGTCGCCGCCTGCTGCCCCGGCCGCAGCCCGCTGTCCTCGTCGGCCTCATCGACCACGCCGACGCCCTCGATACCGGGGATACGCGGGTAGGTGACCTCCGCATCCGACTCGCCCTTGCGGGTGCTGACTTCGGACTCGTTGACGCCGAACGCCTTCACCCTGATCCGCACCCAGCCGGGCTTGCGTACGGGCACCGGCACATCCTTGATCTCCAGCGAGTCGAGGCCGCCGGGCCGGGTGACGACGACGGCCCGCATGGTCGCCGGTGCGGCGCCGTCGGCTGTTCTCGGTTGGCTCATATCGAATTCCTCACGCTGTTCCGCCCCTCTGGGCGCGCAGTTCCGCATCGCCCGACGGCCGTCAGGGGCGGTCGATGCCCTCCCACAGGTCGAGTGCCTGCCGGTAGTGGGCGCCGGCCTCGAAGGGAGGGTTGCCGACGCTCTCCGCGGTGGGCCGGTCCGTGACGGCGGGCCACAGACGGGACTGCTCGCCGGTGACGAAGTCGAGCACGATGTCGCGGATACGCGTGTCACGCTCTGCCTGTTCGGCGCTGCGGCCCGGCTTCTCCTGGCCGACCAGGGCGTACATCTCGCTGCCGTGCACGGCGGGCGCGCCCTCGGCGGGCCCGACCAGAAGGAGATGGGCGTTGCCGCCCGCGGCGGCGTGGGCCAGAGCACCGCGGACTGCGGGGAGCCCGAAGATGTAGTCCGTCAGGAGCGCGGCGCGCACCTCGGCCGGGCTGCGGCCGCCCTGGTCGTAACCATCGACGACCTTCTCGGCGCGGGAGCGGGGAATCCGCCATCCCGCGACCTCGTCGACGATGCGGTCGACGGTGTGCGGGTCGAACCGGTCGAGGTCGTTCGCCACCCACCAGCCCATGTCGTCGCTGGCCATGCTCAGCAGGACATCGACATCGCGCTGCGCGCCCGAGGCGAGGACATCCATGGGATGGGCGTGCAGCACCGCGCCCGGCTGCCCGATGTCCAGAACCACGCCGAGACTCTTGCTGTCCATCCCGCCGCGGACCCCGAGGTCCGTCGGGGTGACCTTGTGCAGGGCGGCCACCAGGGCGGATGTGTCGAGGTCGATCAGCTTCTCAGGGTTGTCCGCGATGCCGAGTTCGGTGACGAACCGGTGCGCGAGCTCCTCGGCCCACCAGGCCGGCTGGAGACGCGAGGGCCCGGCGGAGAATCCGGCCAGGCGCCGGTAGAGGCCGTCGGCGGAGGAGGCGCCGAGCAGCCCGAAGGTGGAATAGGCGCCGCCGCTGTGGCCGTAGACGGTGACATTGTCCGGGTCGCCGCCGAAGTGGGCGATGTTCGCCTTGATCCAGGTGAGCGCGGCGATGACGTCCTGCAGGCAGAGGTTGCTGGCCTCGGCGAGCCGTCCGCCGTACTGCGAGAGCGAGACCGCGCCCAGTGCGCCGAGCCGGTAGTTGACCGATACGCCCACCACCCGCCCCGACGCGGCGAGACCGGCGGCGTTCGAGGTGATCTGCGTGTTCGCGCCGAACTCGAATCCGCCGCCGTGGATGTACACGGCTACCGGAAGCGCCTCCCCGGCCGGCTGCTCAGTAGCCCACACGTTCAGGTTCAGGCAGTCCTCACCCATCCCGCTGTCGGCTTCGAGCCAGTCGCCGCTGTCGGGCTGGACAGCGACGACGCCCTTACGGTCGTAGGCGCGGTCCGGATCGAAGTCCGCCAGTACGGGGCGGCGGTATCGCTCGGCAGTCGCGTACGGGATTCCCCACCAGGACCGCACCCCTGGTGCGGTCGGGGCCTTGGGAGCGGTGGCGGTCATAACGGTCCTTCCGGCGCGGTCCGGGTGTTCGCGCGGTATATCGCAGCTGATTGCTGCGGTGACGCGCTCCCATCGTTCCCCGGCATCCGACACATCGCCCGGTGGACAGCGGCCACCCGATGGTCACCAGGTGACACTTCGCCGCTCCTCCACTTCGCCATCCGCGGCTCCTGCGGCTCTCCCGCCCCGGATGCGCAGCCGGATCCCGGCTGGGCGCTTGCCTCTCCGGATCAGCCTGGGCCCGCGGCCTGGGCGGAGTACGTCCGGTCATCTCCGACAGCCACACCAGACGCGTGGCCGCGATCCGTATGGCGGCGAGATGCCCCGAAAGAAAAGAAGCGACCGGTCCGGTTCCCGCTGCCTGACGGGTTCAGCTCGTACGGGGGAACAGGCGCTCGACGGCGGTCACCAGGGCTGCGCGGCGTGCGTCGGCGGAGGTGTTCGTGGCGTACTCGGCCGCGGCGGCGGCGATCTCCGGCTGGCCCGCCCAGGTGGTGGCGATCTGATTGATCAGCGCGAGGACGTCGACCGGATCCCAGCCCGGATCGAGCAGCCCGGTGCGCTGTGCGTCGCGGAGCTGGTCGATCTTGCGGGCGATGGTGGTCTGCAGGGGGCGGGCGGCATCGGGACCGGAGTCGGGCAGCTCCAGGCGGCCCCAGGTGATCAGGCGGTAGTGCTCCGGGTGGGCCGTGAAATGGTCGAAGAGGATGCCGGCGTAACCGGGCAGGTCGGCGGTGTCGAGTTGGGTGGCCTCGACGAGCGCGGTCAGTTCCTGCTCAGCGACGTGCTGGTAGAGGGCCTCTTTGCTGCTGAAGTAGGCATAGACCCGTTCCTTGCTGGTGCGGGCCTGCTTGGCGAGGCGATCCACGCGGGCGCCGGCGATCCCGTACCGGGCGAACTCCTCCTTGGCCGCGGTGATGATCCGCTGCCGGGTGTCGGCGGGTGCGCCGGCGGCAGTGGCGTCCGGGGTCTTACTGGAGGCGGTGGAACGAGGCATAGGAACACCATACGCGGCCGAACTGTTCGGTTTGGTGGGCGTTCGTTCAGGATCAGTCGGGGCTGGGGAGCGAACCCGCTGCAGACGGTCCTGCCCGGACCGGGGTCACGACGCGGAAGCTGCCCGCCCCGAAGCTGGGCGAGGAGCGGTGGAGCCAGTTGCTCACCTTCACCGTCAGCGGACGTAGCAGCGTGGTCAAGCAGACGGCTGTCCGCCCCGGGACGGTGGTCGTGGTGCTCTCCGGCTCGTCCGCGCTGGTCGATGCGCTTGTGGAGAAGGCACTCGACAGAGCCCGTGCCGGGCGCTGAGTTGCTATCCGCGCTTCTTGTACACGCCGCTGGCGGCCCACGGGGTGGGCCGCCAGCGGCGTGTGGTCGGTCAGTTCTCGTCGTGCTCGGCGAGGTACTCCAGTGTGTCCTGCGCGGTGACGATCTTGACCACGCGTTCGTACTCCGCGTGGTCCTCGGCGGTCATGATGGCGACGGCGTCGCTGACCATGGAGCCCTTGGGAAGCTGGGCGAAGTACTTCATGAGCAGCTCGACGAAGGCGTCCTTCAGCGCGTCGAGTTCACGCTCCCATTCGTCCTCAAGCCGTATCTGCGCCTTCGCGGCGGCTATTTCTGCCGGAGTCATGGTGGAGAGCAGCTCGTGCTCGGTGGCGGTGAACGGACGTCCGTCGCGGTGGTAGCAGCGCGACGGGTCGTCGTGGCGGTCGAAGTCCAAGTCGGTGAGGAGGAGGACGACTTCGGGGCGGACGGTGGAGGAGGGCATGGGCGGTTCCTTGTGCGGCTTCGTGAGTTCGTCGTGTGCTGGTGAGTGGTTCGGGGGCGGGGGCGGCAGGTGGTGCTCGGGGCATGGCGTGCATGTGCCTTCGGCGAGGCGGCGTGGGTCAGAAGGGCGGACTCTCTTCGTGCGGGGCCGTTGGTCGGGGGCCGGCGGTGGGTGCGAGACGCGTTCGGCCGCTGCTTGGTGGGGGTGCGTGCTCACCGCGGCCGGTGAGTGCGGGGTGGCGGCGGCGCGGATGCGGTGGGTGTCGTGGCGGTGGTCCGCCCTGTGGACGGGACGTGGGGGCTGCGGGCTTGTGCGGCTCGTGTCTGGGGGCTGGGTGCGTGCCGGTTGCCTAGGCGTTGGATGCGCCAGGTGAGGGTTCTGGCCGGTGAGACGGCGTCGTCCAACGCGCGTTGCCCTGCTGTGTGGTGGAGGAGTTCGGCCGGGTCGTGCCCGGCTGCCTCGGCGGCGGCGAGGGTGGCGGCCAGGGACTCCCAGCCGGATTCGGCGAGAATCTGCTCGGCGTAGGCGGGAACCGCGTCGCGTACGTGCTGCGCGTACCGGCGGACGGTGCTGGCCGGAGGCGTGCGGGCGGCCACAGTGGCCAGAGCCTCGGGGGCTGTCTGGTCGTAGGCGGTCCGGAGGTGGACCAGGGCCTGGCGGGCGGCGGCGACCTGCCGGTCATGGTGGTGTAGTGCATTGCGGCGGTGTACGGCGGTGACGACGAGGATGGCGGCGTCCAGGAGCATCGCCAGGCCGGTGCCGTCGGCGGGGTGGTGGCGCATCGCGTTGATCGCGCCGCGCAGGGCGCGGGCGTGCTGGTGGTCGACGCGGGCACGGGTGTGGGCGGCGTGCTCGAAGGCGACGGCGGCCCGGTGGAGTTCGGCCTTCAGGTGGGCGGGGACGTGGAGGGGCAGGGCGTAGAGGACCTCGCCGAAGGCGACCAGGTGGGCCTGAGCGACATCGGCCGAGCTGTGGCCGATGTGGTGGCGGATGCGCTCGGTGGCCATGGCTGCCTGGTGCCATGGGTTGGGGCGGCGCCCGGCCGGCGGGGTTTTGACGGCGGGGACTTCTGCGGCGGCGAGGCGCTGCTGGATCTGCGGGAGGGAGAGGTCGGTGGCGAGGCTGGAGCCGGAGTAGAAGACGGGCTCGCCGTCGTCGTTGGTGTCGCCGGGCAGGGCGACTTTGTAGCCCTGCAGGTCGCCGGAGGGCAGGGTCCTGGTTTCCACCTGGAGGCCGGCGTCGGCGAGCAGGTTGAAGAACTCCTCCAGGTCTTCGGCGTGGGCGAGCGCCGTGCGGACGGTGTGGCGCAGTTCCTCGCGCACCGTCTTGGTGCGGCCGGTGCGTGTGGCCTTCTCCTGCTCGGCGCGGGTGGGGCGCTTCGCCGCCGCAGTGCCAGCGGCGGCTTCGGGGCCGCGCGCAACCCGGGTGAGGCCGAAGTCCTTCTCGATCGCCGCGAGTTCGGTCATGGCGCGGCGGTAGTCGTTCCAGTTCCTTGGCGGGCGCAGGTCGCCGCGGACTTTGGTGGCGACGATGTGGATGTGGTCGTCCGCGTGGCGCACGGCCACCCATCGGCAGCCGTCCGGGTCGCCCTCGGGCGCGATGCCGGTCGCGTGCACCATGCGTCTGGCGATCGTCGTCCACTCGGCGTCGGTCAGGATGCGGTCTTCGGGTGCGGCGCGCACCGAGCAGTGCCACACGTGCCCCTCGGGTGCCTTGTCGCCGGCCTGCCTGACCCGCAGATCTAGCGCCTTGGTGAGCTGGGCGAGCCGCTGCTTGTGCCCGGGGCTGTCCCACGGTCCGGGGTCAGGAATGAAGTCGTCCCAGGAGGCGACGATGTGCTGGTCGGTGTGTTCGTTGGCGTTGCCCCTATCGAAGAGGTACACCAGCACGCCGCGGGTGTGGCTGCCCGGCTTGACGATGTTCGCGATCACCTCAGGCCGCCCACTTCTGCCCGGCTGCCCGGAAGGCGGCGTCGTCGATCGCCCGGACCGTGTCGTGGGCGGTGGCGAGCAGGCGCTCCGCCCGCAGAAGGATCGCGGCGTCCACAGGGTGTGGATCGCCACCCGTGTTGAGGCGGCGGGCGATCTGGTTGACGTTGTTGCCGATCCGGGCGATCTGCGCCCGCTGGGCGGCGAGCTCGTCGACCGCATCGTCGTAGATCGTGCGAGGCGCGGCGACGGTGATCTCACCGCGGACGCGGGCCATGGTGGCGTCGGCGATGTAGCGGGCCATGGTCACGTGCTCGGCTTTCGCCGCCGACTGGATGTCGTGCTTCTCGTGCGGGGCGAAGCGGGCGGTGACGTGCTCGGAACGCTGGGCGTCGAGGTTCGCGCGGCGGTACGGCGCACGCTGCGTGGCCCCCGCGACGAGAGCGGTCGACTGGTCGCCAGCCCCCACCCGCTCCTGCTCCGGCACGCCCTCGTGCCGGAGCTGCTCCTCCGCCACCCCCGGGGCGGAGGAGTTCGCGATGGACCGGCCTATGGACGGTCCATCGCCATTGCTTGCTGCGCAGTTCAGGCCGGTGACCATCTCCTTCTGAGGGGTGGGGAGTTCGCGGTGCGGGTCGTGCATGGGGTGGTTCTCCGTGGGGTGTTGGTGTCGGGGCTTCGCGGTGCGCGGCCCCCGTACCCCTGCGCTGGTCGGAGCGGGGGGAGCCGGAAGGGCGGGGCGATCGGCGCGTTCGCGGGGATCAGGCGTCAGGTGGTGCCGGCGGGGGCTGTGTCGATTCCGTCGGGAGGCTCGACCTCGGTGCCGTCGTGCGCGGTGCGCTCGGCCTGCAACTGGTCGCGCAGGGTGCGGGCGCGGGTCTGGCCGATCCGCAGTTCGCCGCGCAGACGCGTGGCTGTAAGCCGGTCGTCGCTCCAGTCGGCGGTTAGGAGTCGGGCCTTGTCGAGGACTTCGGCGTCGGTGCGGTTGTGGTTGCGGTCGCCGGTCGACCTCGCGTTCGCGGGGACCCGACCAGTCGCCCGACGTGGGACGGCTCCGGTCGACTCAACCGCGGTGGCCGACCGAGGCGATCGGCGAGCGGGGGTCGACTCGTCGGCCTTGGTCGAACTCGGCGTAGGCCCTTCGGCGACCTTCACGGGGGTCGGCTCGGTCGGCTGCTGGTTGGCTGGTTCGGACTGGTCAGACCCCGACCGTGTGGCCCGCTCGTCGGCCCGCTGACTCACCGACTCAGTAGAGGCCGCTTCGGCAGAGTCAGCCGACTCTGGGTTGTGATGCAGCACCTTCGCCACGAGGTCCGACCCGAAGTAGATCGACCCGACCGGGAGAGAGGTCGCCAGCAGCACAAGGGCCCAGTTCGTCGGCCCCCAGGCGGTCAGTCGGCCCCGATGGACCGGCGCGGTGTGCAGAGCCGGGAGAAGGCCGTGCACGTAGTTCAGCACGAGGCTGGCGATCGTGTAGGTCGCCAGGACGCGCAGTGCGAACCTTCGGTCGGGACCGGTCAGCGCGAGCGTGGCGACCAGCGCGAGGGCCATCAGCCCGTCGACAACGATCGGGTAGAGCAGGGCGGCGGTGGAGTCGGCGCCGATGGTGCGGGCCACGTCGGACAGCGCGTTCCATGAGACCCGGAAGGCCATCAGTACGACGGCCATCAGGCCGATGACCAGGATGATGCGTCCCGCGCGGCTCACGTGACGACGCCCAGCGGGTGCGAGTGCTCGGTGGCTGGGGCGAGCGGGAGCAGGGCGATGCCGGCGAATGCCGCGTATGGCTGCCGGGGCGCGCGGGGCAGGGGAGTGCAAGGGGCGGCTCCTGGTGGGGAATTGACGAGTGTGGGGGTGGGGGTGAGCCGCGTTCACGGCGAGGGCGTACACGCGGGGCCCCCTTCTAAAGGGGGCCCCGCGCGTGATCGCCTGGGCGCGTGTACGGCGTGGACGCTCGCGTGATCGCTTGACCTGCGGTTTTACGGCGAGCGTGTGCGCTGTGAGCGGTTCACGGCGGCGTTTGTGCGCAGGTGCCGCGTGTACGGTCGCGTGATCGCTTCGCGTGGGCCGAGAGGGGGTTCAGCCGACGGCGGTGAGATGGCGCGAGGAGGCGTAGTAGCGGGTCTGTTGCCCGCCTCCGGCTCCTCCGGCGACGCCGTCCGCCTTGGTGGCCAGGCCACTGTCGACGAGGCGGGCCAGGTGGCGGCGTGCCTTCTCCACGTCGGCGCGGTCGGGGTCGCCTCCGCCGACCAGGACGGCTGCCAGCTCTCGGGCGGTCAGCCCGCCTGGAGCGTTGCGGAGCAGAATGGCGGGGTCCTTGGTGGGGTCGACCGTGGTGGTGCCGCGCACGTGGTCGTGAGTGACGTCCAGCGGGCCGATCTCCCCGGTGGGGGTCTTGAGGTGGTGCAGGGTGACGGCGGGGTCGCCGGCCTTGCCGGTGACGAACAGGACGCTGCCTGCGCCGGAGACGTACCAGGTGGAGCCGTAGACCTGGTCCAGGCTGGGGCGTTGGCCGCGCGGGGCGTCGGCGGTGGCCTTGCGCTGGTGGTGCAGTTCCAGGATCTCCACGCCGCCTCGCAGGGCGCGGTTGCGGGCGTTGTGGAAGGCGACCGCGAGGCTGTCGTCGACCATCGTGCTGACGGCGTCCTTGAGGCTGTCGATCACGATGGTGTCAGCCCGGTGGGCGGCGGCGAGATCGGTGAGGAGGTCGGGCTCCTTGTCCAGGCTGGCGGGCAGTGGGCCCTGCCAGACGACGAGCCGGTCGCGCAGGATCTTCTCGTCGGTGCCGAAGACCCGGCGGCGCATGGCCTTGGCGATCTGCGTGGGGCGGTCCATGGCCAGGTAGAGCACCCGCCTGCTGGGGGCGACCGGCATCTCCAGGACCGTCTCCGACAGACCGAGGCGGGCGAAGACCACCTGATGGGCCAGAGTGGTCTTGCCGACCCCGGGAGCACCGACGATCATCAGGCTCTCGCCAGAGGCCCAGACGGTCTTTTCACGCGTACCCCACAGGGGCTCGGTGTCGGCGCCGGTCTCCGTGACGAAGGTCCACCCGTCGGTGGCGAAGCGGTTCAGACGGCCCTGACCGGAGGCGAGTGCCCGCTCGCGCTCGGCCCGCATCTCCGCTTCGACCTCGCTGCGGATCGCCTCGGGGTCGGCACCCGGCTCCTGCGCGCGCTGGACGGTTCGTATCGCGGAGGCGAGCAGGCGGCGGAGGTTGGCCTTCTCACGGACGATCTCCGCGTGGTGCTCCGCGCCTCCGGTGCCGTAGTGCACGTCGGCGAGCTGGTGCAAGTAGGCACGGTCACCGACACGCTGTAGGTCCCCTTGCTGCTGGAGCAGCTCGGTGAGGACGATGGGGTCGGTCGGCTTGTCCTCGCGGTGCTGGGTGAGCAGCGCGTGCCAGATGGTCTCGTGCGCCGGCCGGTAGAACGCGTCCTCGCCCAGGATCGGCCGGACCGTGTCGATGACGCTGCTGTCGTGCATGCAGGCGCCGAGCACCGCGCACTCGGCGTCCAGGTTGTAAGGAGCCTGCGCGGACTCCTCCGGAGACGGGGCGGGGCCGTATCCGAAGTGCGATGGCATCTCCTGCATGTGACCCGTACTCTGGGTCAATAGGACTCCTCTCCCGGCAGGCCACATGGAGCGCCAACTCCGGCCACCGGTCCAGATCGTTCGTGGTTGGGCGGTTGTGAGGGTTTCCGCTTCGCCCCCGGTGTTCCAGCACCGGGGGTTTCTGCTTGTCCAGCCGCGTTCACCGCCGGACGCCATAAGTCTACCCCAGGCATTCGGGAAACATCTAGTTGCATTCGGCTTCCAAATGCTGTTAACTAGTTCACCCTGGGCCAGTGCCGTCCGGCCAGGCCCGTACGACGAGGGGAGAGGAGGTGGACATGGCCCCCGGCAAGGGAGACGACGCAGTCGGTGCGAGCTCGCGGCCCCCGGTCGAGGACAACATCGCCGAGCGCGTGAAGCTGGAGCGCGAGGCGCGCGGCTGGAGCTCGGTCACCCTGGCCGAGAAGATGGCCGAGGCCGGCCACCCCGTCGGCCAGTCGGCGATCTGGCGCATCGAGAGCGGCAAGCCGCGCCGCCGGGTCAACACCGATGAGGCGCTCGGCTTCTGCAAGGTCTTCGACATGACCCTCGACGAACTGGCCAGCCCACCGGGGCAGATGGCCAACCCGATCATCCGTCGGCTGGTCGGCGAGTACGTCGAGCTGTGGAAGGAATGGCGTTCCCTCGGCAAGTCCATGGACGCGATCCAGGATCAGCTCCGGGAGTACACCAAGGCCAACCCGGACCAGGACACCATGGTCCGCAACCTGCTCGCCCACGAACTGGACGCGGCTTCCAACGGCGACTTCCACCGCCACAAGGGAGCACGCTCCCGGCTGATCCGCTGGCTCGGCGACGCCTTCAACCCGTCGGCCGCCGCCGGCGCTGACATCGACGAGTAACCAACTGCCGCCGGGCCCTCGGTGCTGGAACACCCAGGGCCCACCGCAGCGGCACTTTCGCGCGCCTGCGCAACCGCCCAACCACCACCCACACCATCACGACCGGTCCGACCGGAGTTGGCGCTCCGTACGTGACCGGGTGAGGAGCCCTCTTGCCCGAGTTCCCCCTGCCCGTGACCCAGATCGCCCAGCTGCTCGGCATTCCCGAGGGCGCCCTGCGCGCCCTGATGCCCCAGCGGGATGACGTATCCGGTGACCCCACGCTCGTCGGGCTCACCGTCGAGGAGGCCGCCCGCCGCCTCGGCATCGGCCGGACGAAGATGTACGAGTACGTCTCGTCCGGCGAGATCCGCTCCGTCAAGATCGGCAGTCTGCGCCGTATACCCGCCGAGGCAGTCGGAGAATTCCTAGCCCGCCGCTATCGGACCACGGACTTCGGCACCGCGGCCTGAGCGGGGCGCGCATGACACAGCCGAAGAAGCCCCGCACGTCCCGGCAGCCCAACGGCGCCTCCACCATCTACCTCGGCAAGGACGGCCGTTGGCACGGCCGTGTCACCGTCGGCGTCAAGGACGACGGCAGTCCGGACCGACGGCACGTCGGTCGCAAGACCCGTGCCGAGGTCACCAAAGTCGTACGCGAGCTGGAACGCCAGCGCGACGCCGGCAGCGTCCGAAAGGCCGGACAGCACTGGACGGTGGAGATCTGGCTCACGCACTGGGTGGAGAACATCGCCGCGCCGAGCGTCGGCGAGTACACGATCGACGGCTACCGAGTCGCCGTGTACCGCCACCTCATCCCCGGCCTGGGAGCCCATCGCCTGGAGAAGCTCGAACCCGAGCACATCGAGCGGCTCTACAAGAAGATGCGGGAGGCCGGCAGCGCCGCCGGCACCGCACACCAGGCCCACCGCACCCTAAACACCTCCCTCAACGAGGCAGTGCGGCGGCGGCACATCACCCTCAACCCCGTCTCGATCGCCAAGGCGCCGAAGCTGGAGGAAGAGGAGGTCGAGCCGTACACGGTCGAGGAGGTCCAGCGCCTCCTGCTGGAAGCCGAGAAGCACCGCAACACCGCCCGGTGGGTCATCGCCATCGCGCTCGGCCTGCGCCAGGGCGAGGTCCTCGGCCTCAAGTGGGAGGACGTCCATTTCGATGTCGGTGTGATCCGTGTACGGCAGAGCCGTTTGCGGCCACGCTACAAGCACGGCTGC
The DNA here is from genome assembly GCF_040681835.1 of Streptomyces sp. NPDC051576. Classification (NCBI taxonomy): domain Bacteria; kingdom Bacillati; phylum Actinomycetota; class Actinomycetes; order Kitasatosporales; family Streptomycetaceae; genus Streptomyces; species Streptomyces sp. NPDC051576. The sequence goes on along the minus strand of NZ_JBFAZO010000003.1, from coordinate 148,635 downwards.
GGTAACCGGTGCGGCCGTAAGCCCGGTTACTGCCCGCAGAAGACCAACACCCGCAAGGAGACCAAGGGGACGAAGTCCAAGGCGGGCAAGCGCCCGATCGGTGTCCCCGAGGAACTCCTGAAGCTGCTCCGGCTGCACAAGGAGGAGCAGGCCCGCGAGCGGGTCCTCGCCCGTGACCTGTGGGTGGAGAAGGGGTACGTGTTCACCTCGCCGACCGGCGAGCCACTGAACCCGAACACCGACTACCACCGGTGGAAGGATCTGTTGAAGGCTGCCGGCGTTCGCGACGGCCGCCTTCACGACGCCCGCCACACAGCCGCGACCGTCCTCCTCATCCTCGGCGTCCCCGACGCAGTGGTGGACCGGATCATGGGCTGGGAGCCTGGCAACTCCGCCCGGATGCGGCGCCGTTACCAGCACCTGACCGGTCGGGTGCTGAGGGATACGGCCGCGAAGGTCGGCGGACTGCTGTGGCCTATGACCCTCGGTGGAGGGGAGGAGATCAGCGGCGAGGCCGACGCGCCCGGCGGGGTGATGGTGCATGTCGCTCGCCTCGGCGAGTACCTCATCCCCTTCCTCGACCGTGGGCACGCCGACTTCCTCGTGGAACGCTGGCGCTCCGAACGCCCGGGGCAGATGGCCGAGGTCGAGGAGTGGGACCGGTGGAAGTGGGAGCGGGAGGGGCCCGGTGGCCTCAGCGCTGTCCGTGATCGCCTTCCCGACCGTCGTGTCGTCCACCATGCTCATGCCGCCTTCCTGCCCGGCGGCGAGCGGGAGCCGACTGTTCGTCCGGATCCGTGGTCCGTGGACGTCTGGGAGTTCGAGACGCTCCTGTACACCGACCAGGTGGTGCGTTGGAGCACCCTTCGCCGGCCCGGAGGAGAGATCGACGTCCGGGCGAGCGGCACGGACGAAGGAGCCGTGACGGCGGCCTTCGCGGCAGCTTGCGCACAGGCCGCAGATCGCGCGAAGGATCCGGACAAGTACGGCGACAGCGATGAGCGGTAGCCCGAGATGAGCTGGGTGGGCTGTACCGGAAACGGTGCAGCCCACTGGCCGTTACGGGGGCGTTGACGTCCCGTCGGTGTCGTGCCGTGGGCGGATCGGGGTCCCTCCGATCGCGAAGAAGGCTGCCGTGGCCGAGGCCGACGCCAGCCCCGCGAACAGGCCGGGGTAGCCGCCGAGCGGTCCGGCCAGCGCGGCGCCCGCGAACGGTGCCAGGGCAGAGGCGATGGTGGCAGGGGCTGCCAACAAGCCTGACAGGCGTCCGTAGTGGGTCGTTCCCCAGCGGTCTGTGACTGCGGTCGCTTGGAGCAGGGTGAGGTTGCCGCGCACCATGCCGGCCACGATCGCGATGCCCACGAGCAGGGGGAAGGGGCCGGAGACCGTCGCGAACGCGGTCGTGGTGATCCCGCCGAGCATGATCAGGGTGACGGTGCGGGTGGTGACGCCGGTGCGGCGGGCGAGGGTCGCGTACAGGGTGCGGCCGAGGGTCTGGCCTGCGCCGCCCAGGCCGAGAGCCCAGGCGGCGGCCGTGGGGCTGGCGCCGCGCGCGATCAGCAAGGGGACCAAGGCGATGACGACGGCGTACATGGCGAAGCTGTTCAGGGTGAGCGCCGCGGCCAGCATCAGGAACGGACGGCTGCGGGTCACCGAGACGGTGTCGGTGGCCCGTTGAGGCGGTGGCGCTGGGGCGGGTGGCCAAGGTCCTCGTAGCGCGAGGGCATGGGCGGGGATGGTGACGAGGGCCAGGAGCATCGCGAGGATGGCGTAGGTGGTACGCCAGCTCAGGTGCTCGGCGAGCGCGGCGGTCAGCGGTGCGAAGGCGGTGGATGCCAGGCCGCCGGCGAGTGTGACGATGGTGAGCGCGCGGATGCGGTCGCTTCCCCACCAGCGGGTGAGAGCGGCGAAGGCGGGCTGGTAGAAGGTCGCGGCCATGGCCGTACCAGCCAGGAGCCAGGCGGCGGAGAACGCGATCAGGTTCGGTGCGGAGGCGATGGCCAGCACTGCTACGACGCCCAGGACGGAGCCGGTGGTCATCACGGCGCGAGGTCCTCGCCGGTCGAGGATCCGGCCGACCGGGATGCCGGTGGCGGCGGAGACCAGGAGTCCGCCCGAGAAGGCCGCGGTGGTGGCTGTGGACGGCCAGCCCGTGGAGGAGGTGATCTGCGGATTGAGGACCGGGAAGGCGTAGTAGACGATGCCCCAGCTGGTGATCTGCGTGGCGCACCAGGCGGGCAGCGCGGCGCGAGGACGTGACCGGTCCCCCGTGCCGGTCACGGCCTCGCTGGTGTGAAGGTCGGTCATCGGCCGGTCAGCAACAGCCGCCCGCAGCGACCGGTTCCTTCGAGCCGGTGTCGGATTCGGCCGGGCCGGTGCAGCAGGTGCTGCCCTGCTGCTTGGCCAGGGAGTCGGCGTCGGCCTTGACGACGTACACCTCCCAGGGTTCCTGGCCGGGGCCGTGGACCCAGACCTTGTCTTGGAGGGCGTAGCAGCAGGTGGTGTCGTTCTCCACGTCGGTGGCCAGGCCCGCCTCGCCCAGGCGGGCGGTCGCGGCGTGGACCGCATCAGTGCTGTCGACCTCGACGCCGAGGTGGTCCATGCGCGTCGTCTCGCCCGCTGTGCCTTCGATCAGGACGAGCTTGAGTGGGGGCTCGGCGATGGCGAAGTTGGCGTAGCCGTCGCGGAGTTTGGCGGGCTCGGTGCCGAAAAGCTTGCTGTAGAAGGCGATGGACGCGTCGAGATCCGGTACGCGGAGGGCGAGTTGTACGCGAGACATGGTGAACCTCCTTGGTTAGGTGGTGAGTTCAGCAGCCGCCGGAAGTGCTGATTGGGGCGCCGATGCCGATCTGGACGGTGGTGGGTGCGGCGCAGCAGCCGCCGGACTGCTCGGCGTTCTCCGGCTCGTCGAACAGGCCCGCGCCGCCGCACACGCCCGTCTCCGGGAGGGTCAGTTCGACGCGCTCGGCGGCCTCCTGGTCGCCCGCGATCGCGGCGGTGATGGAGCGGACCTGCTCGTAGCCGGTCATGGCGAGGAAGGTCGGGGCGCGGCCGTAGGACTTCATGCCGACCAGGTAGACGCCCTGTTCCGGGTGGGACAGCTCGTTCACGCCGTGCGGGTAGACGGTGCCGCAGGAGTGGACGTTCGGGTCGATCAGCGGGGCGAGCGCGGTCGGGGCCTGGAGGCGCTCGTCGAGGCCGAGACGAAGTTCGGAGAGGAAGGACAGGTCGGGGCGGAAGCCGGTCAGGACGATGACCTCGTCGACCGGGTCGAGGCGACGGCCGCCCTCTGCGATGAGGACGAGCTGGTCGCCGTCGCGTTCCACAGCCTGTGTACGGAAGCCCGTGACCGTGCTCGCGTGGCCGGCCTCGACGGCTTCCTTGGCGCGTAGGCCCAGGGCGCCTCGGGCGGGGAGCTGGTCTGCCTCGCCGCCGCCGTAGGTGTTCGCGCCGATGCCGCGCCGCAGGATCCACACCGCATGCGTACCGTCCTCCTCCTTCGCCAGATCGGCGAGGAGGGCCAGGGCGGTGAAGGCGGAGGCGCCGGAGCCGACGACGGCGGTGCGCTTGCCCGTGTAACGGGCGCGTACGGCCGGGTTCTTGAGGTCCGGGACGCGGTAGGAGATGCGGCTGGCGGCCGACTTCTCGCCGAGCGCGGGCAGACCGTCCGCTCCGACGGGGCTCGGAGTGGACCAGGTGCCGGAAGCATCGATGACGGCGCGGGCGGTGATCCGCTCCTCATGGCCGTCGGCGGTCTGGACGTGCACGGTGAAGGGCTGCTCGTCGCGGCCGGAGTCGACGATGCGGTCGCGGCCGGCGCGGGCGACACCGGTGACCGTCGTGCCGTAGCGGATCTTGTTGCCGAGGACATCGGCGAGGGGCTGGAGATAATGCTCGGCCCAGTTGCCGCCGGTCGGGTAGGCGGAGGCGTCGGGGCGGACCCAGCCGGTGGGGGCGAGGAGCTTCTCGGCGGCCGGGTCGATGACCTCGCCCCAGGGCGAGAACAGCCGGACGTGGGACCAGTCGTGTACGGCGCTGCCCGCGGCGGGGCCGGCCTCCAGGACCAGGGGTTCGATGCCGCGCTCGACGAGATGGGCGGCGGCGGCCAGGCCGATCGGGCCGGCGCCGATGACCACAACGGGCAGATGGTCGGTGGTGGGCACGCTGTTGATGGGCACAGCCACGAGGTTCCCCTTTTGTTTCGACGTTTGTCGATGTCCTGTTGCCCGGTCAGGATGACACCTGATTAGACAGTCGTCAACATAGACATGCATCGAATTGGTCAGGTGGTGGGCTCTCGCCAGGCTGGTTCGACATGTGTCAACATAGATGCATGTCGAATACGAAGGTGCTGCCGCTGCTGGAGCCCGAGGTGTCCAAGGCCGTGGCGCCGTGCTGTCCTCCGCTGACCGAGCGCCCCTTCACGGCCGAGGAGGCCGAGACGGCCGCGCGGATGTTCAAGGCGCTCGGCGACCCGGTACGCCTACGGCTGTTCTCGGCGGTGGCCTCGCATGAGGGCGGCGAGGCGTGCGTGTGCGACATCTCCGACGTCGGGGTATCCCAGCCGACCGTCTCCCACCACCTGAAGAAGCTCAAGGAGGCCGGGCTGCTCACCTCCGAGCGGCGCGGGACCTGGGTGTACTACCGGGTGGAGCCGTCCGTGCTGGCCGCGATGGGCAAGCTGCTGACCATCGCACCATCTGTCTCCTGACAGCGGTTCGTAATTCCAGGGCCGATGTCAGTGGCCCCGTGGATGATGGGGCAATGAGCATCGACGTCGAGTGGGCGCGGGGTGAGTTGTCGCGTTTCTTGGAGCTCACCGAGCTGTACCGGCCGGCGGATCCGCCAGGCATGGTCGTCTTCAGCACCAGGAAGACCAACCGCGGCCAGCCGGACGAGATCGTCGCCAGCGCGTACGTGGTGGAGCAGATCCTCGACCGGGTCCTGCCGGACTGGCGCACCGCGATCTCTTCCAACGGCAACCAGCGGATCAACCGGTGGTATCAGCACCGCGAGGCCGCCCAACGTGCAGACGCTGCCCTGCAGCGTGACGCCGAGATCCGTGAGCGCCTTGGCGATGCCGCGCCACGGCTGAGTGCTTCGAGCCTGCATCCTTGGGTCTGGACGGCGGCACAGGCGCTGTGGCGTGACGGGCACTTCCGGGAGGCGGTCACAGCCGCCGCGAAGAAGGTCAACCGCGAAACGCAGAACAAGGTCGGGCGGCGGGACGTAACCGAAACCGCCCTGTTCCAGAGCGTCTTCTCGAAAGACGCGCCTAGGCCGGGGCAGCCGCGTCTGCGGTTGATGACCGACGACGGTAGCGACACCTTCCGAAGCGTCCAGCGCGGCGCTGCTGCCTTCGCTGAGGGCTGCTACGCCGGCATCCGGAATCCCAACAGTCACGAGGACGGCCTGCCGGAGTTGCCCCAGCACGAGGCGCTCGAACAACTGGCTGCGTTCAGCGTCCTGGCCCGCTGGGTGGACACGGCCGCCTTCGCCACGTGATTGTCGGCGCAGCCATTCAGGACAGGAGTTCAGCGATCTGCCGGGCCGCGTCTCGGGCAGGCCGTCCGACTCCGATGAGTGTGGCGGAGGCCGGTCCGGTCCAGTCGCCGTAACCGAGCAGGTGCAGACGCGGCTCGGGCACAGCCTGGGTGCCGTCTGTGTCGATGTGGCCGCGTCGGCCGCGTAGTTGGAGTGGCGCGAGGTGGGCTAGGGCCGGGCGGAAGCCCGTGCACCAGATGATGGTGTCGGCCTTGGCGCGGGTGCCATCGGCCCACTCGACGCCGTCGGGGACGAGACGCGCGAACATCGGGCTCGCCTCCAGGAGGCCGCGGTCTCGCGCCGTTCGGACGGGCGGTACGGCAACGATGTCCCCGAGGGACGCGACACCCCCGGTGTCCGTGCGTCCCTCGTCCAGGGCCCGGCGGCGGGCGGTGGCCGCATCGAACAGGGTGCGCCCGTCGATGTCATCGGCAAGAAAGCGGGGCGGGCGCTGGGTCACCCAGGTCAGGTCTGTGCCGTACGCCAGGTCGGCAGCGATCTGGGCGCCGGAGTTGCCGCCGCCCACCACGATCACGTGCTGGCCTGCGAGATCGGCGGCGCTGCGGTATTCCACCGTGTGCAACTGGCGACCCCCGAAGGTCGCTTGGCCAGGGACAGCGGGGAGAAAGGGCCGCCACCAGGTGCCGGTGGCGCTGATCATGGTGCGGGTGTACTAGGTGCCGGAGTCGGTTTCCACGCGCAGGAGTTGGGTGTCGCTGTGGACGCCAAGGACGCGCACGGGCCGCTCGACGGGAAGTTCATAGCGCTTCTCGTAGTCGGCGAGGTAGTCCACCACGTGCTGTGCGTCGGGATAGGTCTGGCCGGGCTGTGGTGGCATGAGGCGGCCAGGTAGCGAGGAGTACTTGGCCGGGGAGAAAAGGCGCAGTGAGTCCCAGGCGTGCGGCCAGGCGCCGCCCGGTGTGGTCTGGGCGTCGAGGATGACGAAGTCGAGGCCCAGGCGGCGCAGGTGGTAGCCGGCGGCGAGTCCTGCTTGGCCGCCGCCGATCACCACCACCTGTGGTGTGGGGCTCATTCGGCCGGTTGTCCGGGCATGAAGATGAGGGACACCAGGGCCAACCCGATTACGGCACCGATGAGTTGCATACCGATGAACCCCAGGACCGAGCCCGGTGCGATGCCCGCGAAGGTGTCGGTGAAGGCACGGCCGATGGTCACCGCGGGGTTGGCGAAGGAGGTGGAGGAGGTGAACCAGTAGGCGGCGCCGATGTAGGAGGCGACCGCGACGGACGCGAAGCGCAGCTGGTTCGCCCGGGCAAGACCGAAGATCAGCAGGATCAGACCGGCCGTCGCGACGACTTCGCCCAGCAGCAGATGACCCGCCGACCGGTCATGCGTGGACCATTTCACCAGCGGCTCGCCGAACATCGCGTCCGCCAGGATCGCCCCCACGATCGCCCCCACGATCTGCGCGGGCACGTACACCGCCACCTCGCGCGCGGTGACCCCGGCGCCGCCGCGCCGCGCGGTCCACCACTCGGCTAGCGTCACGACCGGGTTGAAGTGCGCGCCGGAGACCGGGCCGAGCAGAAGGATGAGGATGCCGAGGCCGAAGACGGTGGCCGTGGAGTTGGCGAGCAGTTGCAGGCCGACGTCCTTGGTCAGTTCGGTGGCCTGGATGCCGGAGCCGACCACGACCGCCACCAGCAGCGCGGTGCCTATGAGTTCGGCAGCGGCCCGGGCCACCAGCGGCGTGCGCGGCGGGGTGGCGCCCGGGGCGGGCCCGACGGTTCCGGGTGGGGGAACGGCTGTCGCGGACTCCGCGGTCGGGGCGGCTTCGGCGGTGGTCATGGACAGGCCCTCTTGTTCTCTGCGGCGGCGCGGGCGGACTCGGCCAGGTCGGCGAACTGACCGGCGAGTGAGGCGATGACGTCCGGACGCAGCTTGTAGTACGTGAACCGACCGCACGGCTCCGTCTCCACGACCCCGGCCTCGCGCAGCACCTTCAGGTGGTTGGAGAGGTTGGTCTGTCTCGCGCCCGTCTCCTCCACGAGATGCGTGGTGCACAGCGTCTCTTGGGCGAGCAGGGTCACGATCTGGAGCCTGAGCGGGTCGGCCAGAACTCGGATCAGATCAGTGTCGACTGACGTCAGCATGCGCTGATACTGTCACATCAGCGGTGACTGACACCACCGGGTACTGATGTGTCGTGCCCGTTCTGTTGCGAGACAAGAGAGACCTCTGATGTCCGACAAGCCCTCCGTGCTGTTCGTCTGTGTCCACAACGCCGGCCGTTCCCAGATGGCCGCCGCGTGGCTGACCCACCTGGCCGGGGATCGCGTCGAGGTCCGCTCCGCCGGCTCCAACCCGGGCGCGAGCGTCAACGCGGCCGCCGTCGAGGCCATGGCCGAGGTCGGCATCGACATCTCCGCCGAGGTCCCGAAGATGCTCACCGTCGACGCCGTGAAGGAGTCGGACGTCTGCATCACCATGGGCTGCGGCGACACCTGCCCGGTCTTCCCCGGCAAGCGTTACCTCGACTGGACCCTCGACGACCCCGCGGGCAGGACCGTCGACGACGTCCGCCCCATCCGTGACGAGATCGAGCGGCGCGTCCGTGGCCTTCTCGGCGAACTCGGTGTCCCGGCACAGCACTGGCCGCGGACGGTGAACCAAATCACTGTTCGCCGAGGTCCAATTAAGTCCGATCGCGCCAACTGAGACCAAAACTGAGACCACATACGACGAAGGGCCCCACCGCGAACAGTGGGGCCCTTCGACATCGTGCCCGGTGAGGCACTGGCGGAGGATACGAGATTCGAACTCGTGAGGGGTTGCCCCCAACACGCTTTCCAAGCGTGCGCCCTAGGCCACTAGGCGAATCCTCCGCCGCAAACAATACAAGACGTTGAGGAGTGCTCGCGAACTCGTTCCCCCCGCTCAGATCCTGTAGCCTGTGCGGAGCCCCTCACGCGGCGCTATCTGACTGAACTCCCCCAGGGCCGGAAGGCAGCAAGGGTAGGTTGGCTCTGGCGGGTGCGTGGGGGGCGCTTGCGTTTGCCGGTGTCCGCGGTGCCGCCAGTCCCGCCACCGGCCCCCGTTGTCAGTGGGCGCCTATAACCTCGTACGCGTGTCGTCTCTCGCGCTGTACCGCCGTTATCGCCCGGAGTCGTTCGCCGAGGTCATCGGGCAGGAGCATGTAACCGACCCGTTGCAGCAGGCGCTGCGGAACAACCGGGTCAATCACGCGTACCTGTTCAGCGGGCCGCGAGGCTGCGGGAAGACCACGAGCGCGCGCATCCTGGCCCGCTGTCTGAACTGCGAGAAGGGGCCCACGCCGACGCCCTGCGGCGAGTGCCTGTCCTGCCGCGACCTCGCGCGCAACGGCCCGGGGTCCATCGACGTCATCGAGATCGACGCCGCGTCGCACGGTGGTGTGGACGACGCCCGTGAGCTGCGCGAGAAGGCGTTCTTCGGGCCCGCGAGCAGCCGGTACAAGATCTACATCATCGACGAGGCCCACATGGTCACGTCGGCGGGCTTCAACGCACTGCTCAAGGTCGTCGAGGAGCCGCCGGAGCACCTCAAGTTCATCTTCGCCACCACCGAGCCCGAGAAGGTCATCGGGACGATCCGGTCGCGGACCCATCACTACCCCTTCCGGCTCGTGCCGCCCAGCACCCTGCGCGACTATCTCGGCCAGGTGTGCGGGCAGGAGAACATCCCCGTCGAGGAGGGTGTGCTGCCGCTCGTCGTGCGCGCCGGTGCCGGTTCCGTGCGTGACTCCATGTCTGTCATGGACCAGTTGCTCGCGGGCGCGAGCACCGACGGTGTGACCTACGCCATGGCCACCTCGCTGCTCGGCTACACCGACGGTTCGCTCCTCGACTCCGTCGTCGAGGCCTTCGCGACCGGTGACGGCGCCGCCGCCTTCGAAGTCGTCGACCGCATCATCGAGGGTGGCAACGACCCGCGCCGTTTCGTCGCCGACCTGCTGGAGCGCCTCCGTGATCTGGTGATCCTCGCCGCCGTTCCCGACGCCCTCGAAAAGGGCCTCATCGACGCCCCCACCGATGTCCTGGAGCGGATGCAGGCGCAGGCCGGCACCTTCGGCGCGGCCGAACTCAGCCGCGCCGCCGACCTCGTCAACACCGGCCTGACCGAGATGCGCGGCACCACCTCCCCCCGCCTCCAGCTCGAACTCATCTGTGCCCGAGTGATGCTCCCCGCCGCCTACGGCGACGAGCAGTCGGTCATGGCCCGCCTCGACCGACTTGAGCGCGGCGTCAACTTCTCGGGTGGAGGCGGGGCGCCCGCCATGGGATACGTCCCCGGACCCGACGCCCACTCCCACATTCAGCCTCCGCCCCAGCCCCAACACCAGGCCTATGAGGGAGGCGCCCCCGCCGGTCCGCCCGTTCCGCCGGGCGGTGGTGCCGCCGCCGCGCGCGCTGCCGTACGAGGTCCAGGGGCACCCGGCACCCCCCCGGCCCCCGGCCCCAGCACGCCGCCGGAGCAGGCGCCCGCACCCGCCGCCCACGCCCAGCCCCAGGAACCCCAACAGCCCCAGCCGCAACCCGCCGCCCCCGGCGCCTGGCCCACCGCGACAGCCGCAGGCAGCGGTCGCCGCCCCGGTGGCTGGCCCACGGCAACCCCGGCCGGCGGCGGACAGCCCCCGTCCCCGCAGACCGCGCCGGCACCAGCGTCAGCCCCCGCACCCGTGCAGGCCTCCGCACCCCAGGGCCCGCCCCCCACCCCCGTCGGACCACCCCCGACCACCGGCGGCCCCGACCCCCGCACACTCTGGCCGAACATCCTGGAAGCGGTGAAGAACCGCCGCCGCTTCACCTGGATCCTGCTCAGCCAGAACGCGCAGGTCACCGGGTTCGACGGCACGACTCTCCAGATCGGCTTCGTCAACGCCGGTGCGCGGGACACCTTCAACAGCGGCGGCAGCGAGGACGTACTGAAGCAGGCGCTGGCCGAGCAGTTCAACGTCCAGTGGAAGATCGAGGCGGTCGTCGACCCCTCGGGCGGCGGCACCCCGCCCCCGCAACCGGGCGGCGGTGGCTACGGCGGCGGTGGCGCGTCCGGTGGCTACGGCGGCCCCGGCCCAGGTACGCCCGCTCCCCGCCCGGCGTCCTCCCAGCCCACACCCGCCCCCACCACGCCACCCGCCCCCACACACTCGGCACCGGCGCCCACCCAGGCACAGCGCCCTGCAGCCTCGGCCCCCACCCCATCTCCCGCCCCCCGCACCACGGCCCCCGAGGACGACACCCCCGAGGATGACGACCCCGACCTCGACGAGTCGGCCCTCTCCGGGCACGAACTGATCGTGCGCGAGCTGGGAGCGACGGTGATGGAGGAGTTCACCAACGAGTAGCGACCTACCTGTCCACGGGCCGCGCTCCGCTCCCTCGCGACAGGCCGCCGCAACCCCTCGCCCCTGCCGTGTCCTAGGCTGACCCACGTGAAGGTCCTCGTCATCGGTACCGGCGCCCGCGAACACGCCCTGTGCCGTTCCCTGTCCCTCGACCCCGACGTCACCGCGCTGCACTGCGCTCCCGGCAACGCCGGCATCGCCGAGGTCGCCGAGCTGCACCAGGTCGACGCCCTCGACGGCGCCGCCGTAGCCGCGCTGGCCACGGAGCTGGGCGCCGAGCTGGTCGTGGTCGGTCCGGAGGCACCCCTTGTCGCGGGGGTCGCCGACGCCGTGCGCGAGGCGGGCATCCCGGTCTTCGGCCCCTCCGGGGAGGCCGCGCAGCTGGAGGGCTCCAAGGCCTTCGCCAAGGAAGTGATGGCGGCGGCCGAAGTCCCGACCGCCCGCTCGTACGTCTGCACGACGCCGGAAGAGGTCGAGGAAGCGCTCGACGCCTTTGGCGCGCCGTACGTCGTGAAGGACGACGGACTGGCCGCCGGCAAGGGTGTCGTCGTCACCGACGACCTCGAAGCGGCGAAGGCGCACGCAGGCGCCTGTGAGCGCGTGGTCATCGAGGAGTTCCTCGACGGTCCCGAGGTGTCCCTGTTCGCGATCACCGACGGCGTGACCGTCGTACCGCTCCAGCCCGCGCAGGACTTCAAGCGCGCGCTGGACGGCGACGAGGGCCCGAACACCGGTGGCATGGGCGCGTACTCCCCGCTGCCGTGGGCCGATCCGAAGCTGGTGGAGGAGGTCCTTCAGACCGTCCTCCAGCCGACCGTCGACGAGCTGCGGCGGCGCGGTACGCCGTTCTCCGGTCTCCTCTACGCCGGTCTCGCGATCACCTCGCGCGGTGTGCGGGTCATCGAGTTCAACGCCCGCTTCGGCGACCCCGAGACCCAGGTGGTCCTGGCCCGGCTGAAGACCCCGCTGGCCGGCGTCCTGCTCGCCGCGGCGAACGGCACCCTCGACGACCTGGCCCCCCTGCGCTGGAGCGAGGACGCCGCGGTCACCGTCGTCATCGCCTCGCACAACTACCCCGACACCCCGCGCACCGGCGACCCGATCACCGGCCTCGACGAGGTGGCCGCGCAGGACGCCCCGCACGCGTACGTGCTGCACGCGGGTACCAAGTACGACGGCGACGTCGTCGTCAGCGCGGGCGGCCGGGTGCTGTCCGTCACGGCGACCGGCGAGGACCTCACCCAGGCCCGCGAGCGCGCGTACGCAGCCCTGAGCCGGGTCCGGCTCGACGGCTCCCAGCACCGTACGGACATCGCGGCGAAGGCGGCCGCGGGCGAGTAGCCGCCTCGGTGCAGACCCGTCTGCCACCTGTATCTCCAGGCCGTAATAAACCCCATGGGCCCCGAACCCGTCTCATGATTCGGGGCCTGATCCTTGCTCTCTGTCATCCACCTTTCCCCTGAGCCATTCCATCGAGTGAGCGATGCCCCATCCGGCTGACGGGGACCGGGGCCCCAACTATGGTGCGGCGCAAGCATTCCGGCACTTGGCCCACCGGCATTGCGATGTCAGTGGTGGGTGCCACAGTGGGGGAGTGAGCAACGCCAGCAGAGCGGGGAAGCACGGAGGGGGTGAGGTCCGGTCGTGACCGGTATGGGTGTGGAGGCGGGCGCGCAGGCGGCGCGTTCCCGGGCCTTGGCCGTGCTGCGGATCCGCAGCAGGGCACTGGCCGTCGCCCTGTTGCCCGCCGCCGTCGCGGTGATCCTGCTCGCGGGCGGTTCCACCGGCCATCTCGTGGGCCGGGGCTGGGACCTCTCCCGCTGGATCATGGGCGTGGCCGCGGTCGTCGTGCTGCTCGCGGCCGGTGCGATCGCGCTGGTCGTCGCGCGGTCCCGCCCGGCAGTGAGTCCTACGGTCGCGATCGCCGAGGAGTCGGCCCCCGACCTGTACCGCATGGTGCGCGACCTGGCCGACCGCCTCGACGTCCCCGCGCCGTCCGCGATAGCGCTCACCCCGGACTGCGACAGTTGGCTGGAGGACCGCACCCACCCGGCCCACGGACCGCCCCCGCGGGAGAACCGCGACGAGATCACGGGTGTACGGGGCCTCACCCCGGCGCGCTCGCGTCGTACGGCGGCTTCGCCCGTCCTCGTCATCGGCTCCCCGTTCCTGTGGTGGATGCGGGTCGGTGAGCTGCGCGCGGTGCTCGCCCCGGTGGTCGCCGGCACGGGTCCCTCCGCGCACCCGGACATAGCCGCGGCCCGCCGTTTCGTACGGGGCCTGGACGCGGCGGTGGCGGTGACCTCGGCACCCCGGGGCGCCGTGTTCCGCTCGGCGCTCGCCGGTGTCGGCTGGGTCGCCCGGCTGCTGCTGCGCAGTTGCCGGGGGCACGCGGCCGAGATGGAGCGGGGCGTGGCCGCCGCTGCCGCCGAGCGCGCACAGGCTGTGGACTACGGCCTGCGGATCGTCGCGCAGGAACAGGTGGGCCTGGCGTACGCGGGCTGGGACCGGCTGCTCACCCGGGTCGCGCTGCCCGCGTGGCGGATGGGCCGCTGGCCGTCCCGCCTGGACGCGGGCGTCGTAGCGGCCCTGACGGAGCTCTCCCGCCGCGACCGCCTGGCCGAGGGCTTCGCCTCCCGGCTCGGCGAGCGCCCCGCCTGCGACCTGCTCGAAGAGCCCGGCACGATCGACGAGGCGACCTCGCTCCTGGCCGCCCGCCTCTTCCACGGCGGCCCCGCCGAGGCCGGTCCCGACTGGGCGCCGGTGGACTGGCAGGAGTACCCGGAGGAGGTCGTCGACCGCAAATGGCGCACCGACGCGGCCCGCCTCCACCGAGTCCTGGACACCCTCGGCGTCCGCCGCACCCCCGACCCGATCACCGCCCACCACGACGCCCCGACCCTGGCCCGAGTGGTGGACCACTTGACGGGGGCCTCCGCCTCCGGCGGTTACGCGGGTCGAGTGGGCGTGGGGATCGATGGTGCCGCTTTTGATGGAACGGCTGTTTCCCCGGGGCCTGTTGGTCTGGATGGGTCCGCTGAGGATGGTGACGGCGGCCGGTATGCGGAGACGGACGCGGTTGACGAGGGCGTGAGGGGTGATCGCACCGGGTCCGGTGGAACCTCCGTATCCCCGGGGCCTGTTGGTCTGGACGGGGCCGCCGAGGATGGTGACGGCGGCCGGTATATGGAGGCGGATGTGGCTGACGAGGGCGTGGGCGCCGGGTTCGACGGAATGACCGTATCCCCGGGGCTTGTTGGCCCGGACGGGTCTGCCGAGGGTGGCGATGGCGGTCGGTGCGGGGCTGACGACGGTGTCGGGGGCGAGGGTGCCCGATCCGGTGGAACGGCCGTATCCCCGGGACTTGTTGGTCCGGACGGGTCTGCCGAGGGTGGCGATGGCGGTCGGTGCGGGGCTGACGACGGTGTCGGGGGCGAGGGTGCCCGATCCGGTGGAACGGCCGTGTCCCCGGGGCCTGTTGGTCCGGACGGGGCCGCCGAGGATGGTGACGGCGGTCGGTACGCGGAGACGGACGCGTCTGATGAGGGCGTAGGCGGCGATCGCGCCGGGGCCGGCGGAACCGCCGTATCCCCGGCGCCCGTTGACCTCGACGAGCCCGCCGAAGCCGACGGCACCGACCGGCCCGCGAAGGCGAACACCGCCGACGGAGATACCGAGTTGGACGGCAGCGGCAGCGGCAGCGGCAGCGGCAGCGGCAGCGGCAGCGGTGAGGCCGAGGCCTCAACCCCCCACCACCCCGAGCCCTACAAGGCAATGGCCGCAGACGACGACGAAGACCTCGGCGAGTGCGGCTCGCCGCACAGTGCCGCGCTTGCCGCTGGGCTGACCGCGGAGTTGGCGCGGGAGGAGGCGGCGGCCCCGCCGGTGGGTTCGGCTCCGGCCGGGCAGGGGCCCGACAACGCGCTGTGGGACGACGGGTCGTTGCCCCTCTTCCCGCTTCAACCGCCGCGCACCGGGCGGGAGTTGCTCGCCGATCACGTCACGGCGATGGTGTGCTGCGCCGCGATGGACACGGCCGGCGCGACCCCCGGGCTCGACTGGCTCGACGGTCCGACGCTGCTGGTGAACGGCGAAAGGGCGGCCGATCTCGCCCCGAGAGTGCTCAGCCTCGTCGAGGACGGCGACCCGGCACCCCTGCGGGCGTGGCTGATCGACCTGGGCATACGCCCGGAGAAGCCGGTACGGCTCGTCTGACCCCGGATCCCTGACACGGAACCCCGTCTTCCACTTTCGGTCAATTGGCAACGACCAGTGACAGAGTGCGTGCTTAATGTGATGTGCTGGGGCCGGTCCCGTACGCCGTGCCGTCCATGGCAAAGGCGTACGGCATACGACACACGCACGAGATGCACGAAGGACAACCACGGGGGCACGAGGGAGGGGAGCGGCCATGGGGTCGGAGCAGATCAGCCGCTGGGAGTCGGGAGCGCTGGCGCACGCCGTCACGGACCCCTTCGGACAGGGCCCCGTCCCCTGGCTCCGGGGCAGCGAGACCTACTTCGACGACACCGGCCACGTCGTCCCCTGGTACGTGGACCCGGCCCCGGTCCACGCCTCCGGCAGGAACACCCCCAAGCTCCCCGCCCCGCGCGCCTCCGGGGGCGGCGGCCCCCGTTCCGCCGACGACGTGCGGCGGCAGATCAAGGGTTTCACCTCGGCGAGCGCGGTCGCCCCCGGCGAGGCGCTCGACTTCCATGTCACGGTCGACCCGCCCCAGGAGTTCGCCGTCGACATCTACCGCATCGGCCACTACGGCGGTGACGGCGCCGCGAAGATCACCACCAGCCCCCGCCTCTCCGGCATCGTCCAGCCCCCGCCGCTCACCGCCGACCGCACGATCTCCTGCCACCACTGGTGGCTGTCCTGGCGGCTGCAGGTCCCGAGCTACTGGAGCATCGGCGCCTACGTCGCCGTCCTCACCACCGCCGACGGCTACCGCTCCCACATCCCCTTCACGGTCCGCGACAACCACCCCGCCGACCTGCTCCTCCTCCTGCCCGATATCACCTGGCAGGCCTACAACCTCTACCCGGAGGACGGCCACACCGGCGCGAGCCTCTACCACGCCTGGGACGGGGACGGCCGGCTGCTCGGCGAGTCCGAGGCCGCGACGACGGTCTCCTTCGACCGCCCGTACGCGGGCGCGGGCCTGCCCCTGCACGTGGGCCACGCCTACGACTTCATCCGCTGGGCCGAGCGCTACGGCTACGACCTCGCCTACGCCGACGCCCGCGATCTGCACGCGGGCCGTGTCGACCCCACCCGTTACCGGGGGCTGGTCTTCCCGGGCCACGACGAGTACTGGTCGACCCCCATGCGCCGTACCGTCGAACGCGCCCGCGAGCACGGCACGTCCCTCGTCTTCCTCTCCGCCAACACCATGTACTGGCAAGTGGAGTTGGCGGCTTCCCCGTCCGGTGTCCCCGACCGCCTGCTCACCTGCCGCAAGCGCCGGGGCCCGGGCCGCCCGGTGCTGTGGCGCGAAGTCGACCGCCCCGAGCAGCAGTTGGTCGGTATCCAGTACGCGGGCCGGGTGCCCGAGCCGCACCCCCTGATCGTCCGCAACGCCGACCACTGGCTGTGGGAGGCGACCGGCGCCGGTGAGGGCGAGGGGATCGAGGGCCTGGTCGCGGGCGAGGCCGACCGGTACTTCCCGCGCACCCAGCTGCCCCAGCACGAGGAGCGCATCCTGCTCGCCCACTCCCCGTACGCGGACAGCGAGGGCGCGCTCCGCCACCAGGAGACCTCCCTGTACCGGGCGCCGTCCGGCTCCCTCGTCTTCGCCTCCGGCACCTTCGCCTGGTCACCGGCCCTGGACCGCCCCGGCCATGTGGACGCCCGTATCCAGCGCGCCACGGCCAACCTCCTGGACCGCATCTGCAAGCACGACTGACCCCGTGACCGGAGGCGGGCCGTGCATACGGGACAATCGAGCCAGTTGGAGAGAACCACTGGAGGAACTGTGTCCGGATTCGTAGAAAAGCCCGAGCCGCTCCAGGTACCGGGCCTGACGCACCTCCACACCGGCAAGGTGCGCGACCTCTACCAGAACGAGGCGGGCGAGCTCGTGATGGTCGCCAGCGACCGCATGTCCGCATACGACTGGGTGCTGCCGACCGAGATCCCCGACAAGGGCCGCGTCCTCACCCAGCTCTCCCTCTGGTGGTTCGACCAGCTCGCCGACCTGATCCCCAACCACGTCCTCGGCACCGACCTCCCGCCCGGCGCCCCCGCCGAGTGGGCGGGCCGCACCCTCATCTGCAAGTCGCTCCGGATGGTTCCGGTGGAGTGCGTGGCCCGCGGCTACCTCACCGGCTCCGGCCTGCTGGAGTACAACGCGTCCCGTACGGTCTGCGGTCTCGCCCTCCCCGAGGGCCTGGTCGACGGCAGCGAGCTCCCCGCGCCGATCTTCACCCCGGCCACCAAGGCCGCCGTAGGAGAGCACGACGAGAACGTGTCGTACGAGGAGGTCGCCCGCCAGGTCGGCGCGGACACCGCCGCGCAGCTGCGCCAGGCGACCCTCGCCGTCTACGGCCGCGCCCGGGACATCGCCCGCGACCGGGGCATCATCCTCGCGGACACCAAGTTCGAGTTCGGCTTCGAGGGCGAGACGCTGATCGCCGCCGACGAGGTCCTCACCCCGGACTCCTCCCGGTTCTGGCCGGCCGAGGAGTGGGAGCCGGGCCGCGCGCAGCCGTCGTACGACAAGCAGTTCGTGCGCGACTGGCTGACCTCGGCCGAGTCCGGCTGGGACCGCAGGAGCGAGCAGCCTCCGCCGCCGCTGCCGCAGCGGGTCGTGGACGCGACGCGCGCGAAGTACATCGAGGCGTACGAACGCCTGACGGGCCTGAGCTGGAGCTAGCCACCAGCCACGTGAAAGAACCCCGGTCCACCGGACCGGGGTTCTTTCTTCTGCTGGAGCGGACGACCAGGTTCGAACTGGCGACCTCAACCTTGGCAAGGTTGCGCTCTACCAACTGAGCTACGTCCGCGCTGCGCCGTGGCGCGAGAGCAACTATACCCAACCTCGCTCGCGTGCGAGACGCACCGCCGTATGCCGGTTCTCGGCACCGAGTTTCGAGACGGCGGACGACAGATAGTTCCGCACGGTCCCCTGGGACAGCGCGGCCCGCTCGGCGATCTCCGCGACCGGCGCTCCGTCGGCGGCGAGTTCCAGCACCTCGGCCTCCCGCGCGGTCAACGGCGAGTCCCCCGCGGCGATGGCGTCGGCCGCCAACTCGGGGTCGACGTAACGATTTCCGGCATGCACCGTACGAATGATCTCCGCGAGCCGCTGCGCGCTGACGGTCTTCGGAACGAACCCCCGCACACCCGCAGCAAGCGCCCGCTTCAGATGCCCCGGCCGCCCATGACCGGTCACGATGAGCACCCGGCACCCGGGCAGCTCCTCCCGCAGGGATGTGGCCACCTTCACACCGTCCGCCCCCGGCATCTGAAGATCCAGCACCGCCACATCCGGCACATGAGCCCGAGCCATCGCCAACGCCTCAGGCCCGCTCGCCGCCTCGGCCACCACCACGAGATCCTCCTCAAGCCCGAGCAACGCGGCGAGCGCCCCCCGAATGAGGTGCTCATCATCGGCAAGCAACAGGCGTACGACGGGGGTGGTCATGGGGTGACTCCGGTCATGGGGGTGGGCAGTGGTTGGGGGTGGGCCTGTTCCTGACGGAGGGCGGGCTCACGGCACCTCCGGACACGGCGGACATCGGGCGGGCGGAGATGTGGTCGCACGACGGACGCGGTCACGAACTCCCCCTGTCCGTGGCGGCTGACGGTCCTGCGGCGCACCTGGTGCCAGCCGACATCGGCCGGCTGAGGAACACGCTCACGCGGCGCCCCCGTAGCGGCCCGCAGAGATGTGGCGACCTGGTTCGTGGCAGGCAGCGGCTGCGTCGGTGGGGCGGGTGTGATGCGGCTTTGTTCGTGGCGGGTAGCGGTCGTGAGGCGGGCGCGGTCACGAGCTGCTCCTGTCCGTGGCGGCTGGCGGTCCCGCGGCGCACCTGGTCGCAGCGGACACTCGGCGGGCGGGAAACCGTAGTCGTGCCGAACCCTCGTCACGGTGAGCGGCAGGTGTGCGGCGACTTGATTCGTGGCGGGCAGCGGTCGTGTGGCGGGCGCGGTCAGCCCTGCGGCCCCCGTCACGGCGGACACCGGGCGGCCGAATAACACGGTCATCCCGCACCCCCGTCCCAGCGTGCACCAGGTATCCGGCGACCTCGCTCACGACGGGCAGCCGGCCCGCCGCGGACGCGCTCATGCGGCGCCCCCCATCACCACGGCCCGCGCGGTCATGACGCCACGCCCCCCGTCGCCGCAGGCAACGGCACCGTAGCCACCACCCGGAACCGGTCCCCCTCCACCGCCCCCGCCTCCAGCGCACCACCCACCGCACTCAACCGCTCCCGAAGCCCCACGAGCCCGGCCCCGCCCCCGACACTCCCCACGAGCCCGGCCCCGCCACCGGCACCCTCGCCGTCCCTGACGTCACCGCCACCAGCGCGCCCCACCTGCCCGGCCCCACTCCCAGTACCCCTGCCACTCCCGACGTCACCGCCACCGGCGCCACCAGCGCACCCCACCTGCCCGGCTCCACTCCCAGCACCCCCAGGCGCACCCCCATCCCCCTTAACCCCATCGTTCTCCACAGTCAGCACCACACACCCCACCCCCACCCGCACCCCGACCATGCACCGCCCCGCATCCCCATGCCGCAGCACATTGGTAGTCGCCTCCCGCACCACCCACCCCAGCGCCGACTGCACCTCGACCGGCAACCCGGTCGCCTCGCCCGTGATCTCGCACTCGATGCCCGCCGCCGCCAACACACCCTGCGCACCGGCCAGTTCGAGGTGGAGGTCGGCCTCGCGGTAGCCGCGTACGACATCGCGGACCTCGCGCTGGGACTCCCGGGCGATCCGCTGTACCTCGATCATCTGCTCCACGGCCTCGGGCCGGCCCCGCCGCGTGAGCTGTACGGCGAGTTCGCTCTTGAGGGCGATGACCGACAGGTTGCGGCCCATCACGTCGTGGAGGTCGCGGCCGAAGCGCAGCCGTTCCTCGGCGACGGCGAGGCGGGCGCGGGTCTCGCGGGCCTCGTCGAGTTCGTAGACGGCGTCGAGGAGCCAGACGGAGAAGGCGGAGGTGAAGGCCAGACCGCCGCAGCTGACGAGTACGGCGAACGCGGTGCCGAGCGCCGCCGGAAGGGCCACGCCCAGCGGGAGCTGCACGAGCAGCGCGCCGGCCACGCATCCCGCCACGACCGCGAGGACGTGCCGTCGCCCGCGGACCCCGAGGGCGAGCGTGCCGCCGCCGAAACCCAGCACCCCCACGAAGACCGTGTTCGTGGCGGCTGCCAGGTGTTCGCCGCCGGGGCCGTGCTCCGTGAGGACGATCGCGACAACGGCGATCAGCACGGTGACCGCGCCGAACGTCCACAACAGCCGTACGGGCCGCTCACGTCTGCCCCGGGTCCAGTCGAGGGCCTGGGAGGCGGTCCGGGAACAGAGCACGGCGTGCACGGTCACGACCGCCGGCAGCCAGGCCGCGAGCCCGGAACCGGCCTGGGCGAAGGCCGGCAGCCCGACCACCGCGACCTCGATCACGGCGAAGAGGTGGAAGGACCACCGGGTGTACGTCTCGATCTTCCCGGGCGTGCTCTTCCGCCCCCACCAGCCGCCGGAGCTACCAGGTATCCGCATGTCGTCGTGCTCCCCGTACCTCAGCGCCGCGGCTCCCACCGGAACCACCGCCGTACAGCAAACACCGCGAGGACGGTCCAGGCCAGCGCGGTCAGGACGGCGCCGAGCGCGTCGTAGCCGGACAGATCGCCGTTCCAGCCGCCGCTGATCAGCCGGATCGCGGGGGAGAGGGGGAGGAAGGCGCAGACGTCGGCGACCCGGTCGGGCAGGAGCTGGAGCGGGATGATGATCCCGGAGCCCAGCATCGAAGCGAACAGCACCGGCAGCGCGGTCACCTGCGCGCTCTCCGCCGTCCTGGTCACGCTCGCCGTGAGGGCCGCCAGCGCGGCACACAGGAAGAGGCCGAACAGCAGCCCCAGCACGACGAGTTGGGGCATCGCGGGAGCCCCGGCGTCCAGCAGCAGCGTGCAGGCCACCGCCAGCAGCAGCGACTGGACCAGCCCGAGGCACAGGGAGGGCAGGGCCGTGCCGGCGAGGATCTCGGAGTCGTCGAGTTCCCCCGTGCGCAGCCGCTTGAGAACCAGTTCCTCCCGGCGCGCGACGAACGCGCCGACCAGGGACGAGTACACGGCGAAGAGCAACGAGAACCCGATCGCGGCCGTGAGCATCACCGAGCCGACGCTCAGTCCCTCGCCCCTCAGATCCATCTGGTCGACCGCGGGCCGCACGCTGAACGGCAGCGCCAACGGCACGAACAGCGCCGTGACCACCGCACTCCGATTCCGCCCGAGCAGGCTCAACTCGGCCCGCCCCAGCGCCCGCAACCGCCCGACCGGAGTCGTCGTACTCATACCGCCACCTCCCGCTCCCGCGCGATCCCCAGGAACGCCTCCTCCAGCGAGGCCGACCGCACCTCCAGCCGCCGCAGCTCGATCCGCGCCCGCTCGGCCCACAGCAGCAACCCGGTCGCCGCCCGCTGCAACTCGTGCGTCTCCAGTCGTACGACTCTCCCGACCACCTCGTGTCCGACGACCCCCAGCTCACCGAGCGGCGGCAGGTCCCCCACGAAGTACCCGGCGGGCAGTTCGAAGGAGATCCGCGACGGCTGTCCCGCCGTCACCTCGGCCGGAGTCCCGGTGACCGCGATCCGCCCCTCGCGCAGGATGGCGAGACGGTCGGCGAGTCCTTCCGCCTCCTCCAGGTAGTGCGTGGTCAGCAGCACGGTCGTGCCGCCGTCCCGCAGCGCCCGCACCAACTCCCAGGTGTCCCGGCGCCCTTCGGCGTCGAGCCCGGTGGTCGGCTCGTCGAGGAACAGCACCTCGGGCTCACCCAGCAGCGCGAGCGCCAGGTCGAGCCGCCGCCGTTCACCCCCGGACAACTGCTTCACCCGTACGTCCGCCCGCCGCGCGAGTCCGACCAGTTCGAGCGCCTCCGCCTCGGGCCGGGCCCCGCTCGTGCAGCCGGCCCACATCCGGGTGGTCTCGGCGACGGTCAGCTCGGACGGAAACCCGCCCTCCTGCAACATCACCCCGGTCCGGGGCCGTACGGCGGCCCGCTCGGTGTGGGGATCGTGGCCGAGGACGCGCACCCGGCCGCCGGACGCTGGCGCGAGCCCCTCCAGAAGTTCGACCGTGGAGGTCTTGCCCGCGCCGTTGGTGCCCAGGAGCGCGAAGACCTCCCCCCGCCGCACGGAGAAGGTGACCCCCCGCACCGCCTCGAACCCGCCCCCGTACACACGGCGTAGGTCAGTGACCTCAATCACGTGTTCGTGTTCGTTGGTGTTCATGACTTCAGCGTCCCGGCGGCTGGGGCGGCGGGGCAGTGCGTGGTGTCATCGCTCGGCATGACAAATGTCAGACGGGTGCCGGACACACGAGAAAGCCCCGGTCCACCGGACCGGGGCTTTCACTGAAACTGGAGCGGACGACCAGGTTCGAACTGGCGACCTCAACCTTGGCAAGGTTGCGCTCTACCAACTGAGCTACGTCCGCATTGCCTCCGACCAGCTCTCACTGATCGGCGCGAGCACCAGCCTACCCGATCCACAGCAGTGGTCCGGACGGCGATGCAGAGCGGGTGACAGGAATTGCACACTGCGCCTTCCCCCTGGAAGGGGGATGTTCTGCTACTGAACTACACCCGCATGTACTCCGTGAGCTGGGCCTTTCGGCCTCGCCCCTCGGCGTGCTCCGAACTCTAGCTGACCAGGAGGGGTGCAGCGCAAGTCGGTTGCCCCGAGGGCCCGGTGACCGGCCGTAGGCCCGGGGGCCTGCCCGGCGGATCATGCCGCAGACGCGGGGCCTGGCACGTCCATCTGCGGCGTTGTCGTCGGTTGCCAACTCCCCCACGCTCGAACAACCTCGCGCGGGGGGACCCCCATCGCGTTGACGCCCTCCTCCGCCTTGCAGCCGCACGCACCAGGCCCCGCTCTCCGGCGCTGATCAGGCGCCGTCGCTTCCCTGCGACCTGATCCGCCGGACAGGCCCAGCTCTCGCAGAGCTTCTACTGCGCAGCGGCGAACGCCTCGTAGACCTTCTTGGGGATGCGTCCGCGCGCCGGCACGTCCATCTTGTTCGCCTGGGCCCAGGCCCGGACTGCCGCCGGGTCGGGGGCCACCTCGGTCTGGCGGTAGGCCTTGCCCGACCTCGACCGCTTGCGACCTGCGTCCACGTACGGCGCGAGCGCCTTACGCAGTTTCTTGGCATTGGCTTGATTCAGGTCGATCTCGTACGACTTGCCGTCGAGTCCGAAGGCGATCGTCTCCGCCGCTTCCGAGCCGTCGATGTCGTCAAAGAGAGTGACCACGACCTTCTGCGCCACGAATATCGGTCCCTTCGTGCGACACCTCAAACCGCACTATCCGCAGGGACGTACAGAGACGCCACGGAGGTGCGGAGATGTCGACTGTCCGCCTGTTAATGGGCAAAGTATCGGCTATTGCCAATTCATTTGTACAGTGCCCGGCAATGCAATGTGAAGCCCGACTAAATCTCCCCGCGTGTCTCGGCGCAATAGGGAACCGGGATCGATCCGGGATCTTTCCCTGAACTTTTCGTGAAGGCCCCCGCCCGACACCGGATCGTGATGGTCCTCACGTAGATTCCTACAACTCTACCCGCGTAGAAATTTTGTGCGGGTAGTCTGAAGCCACCTGCCGAAGACCCGCAGGAACCAGCTCAGCACCACACCACCGGGAGTGCCCGTGGCACGCGTCGTAGTCGACGTCATGCTCAAGCCGGAGATCCTCGACCCCCAGGGCCAGGCGGTCCAGCGTGCGCTGCCGCGCCTGGGTTTCGAAGGCATCTCCGATGTACGTCAGGGAAAGCGATTCGAACTGGAAGTTGACGGCCCGGTCGACGAGGCCGCGCTCGCCCGCATCCACGATCTCGCGGAATCCTTCCTCGCCAACACGGTGATCGAGGACTTCACCGTCAAGGTCGAAGAAGTGGCGGAGGCCGCCAAGTGACCGCTCGTATTGGCGTCGTCACTTTCCCCGGCAGCCTCGACGACCGCGACACCCAGCGCGCGATCCGTCTCGCCGGCGCCGAACCGGTCGCCCTCTGGCACAAGGACAAGAACCTCCACCAGGTCGACGCGGTCGTCCTCCCGGGCGGTTTTTCCTACGGCGACTATCTGCGCGCGGGCGCCATCTCCCGTTTCTCGCCGGTGATGGAGACGGTCATCGAGCAGGCGAAGTCGGGACTCCCCGTCCTCGGTATCTGCAACGGCTTCCAGGTCCTCACCGAGGCGCACCTCCTCCCCGGCGCGATGCTCGGCAACAACCACCTGCACTTCATCTGCCGTGACCAGAAACTGCGGGTGGAGAACGCGGACACCTCCTGGACCGGTGACTACACCGCAGGCCAGGAGATCCACATCCCGCTGAAGAACATGGACGGCCGGTACGTCGCCGACGAGCACACGCTCGACGAGCTGGAGGCGGAGGGCCGGGTCGTCTTCCGCTACCTGGACCTGAACCCGAACGGCTCGCTGCGCGACATCGCCGGCATCACGAACGCCGCCGGGAACGTCGTGGGCCTCATGCCGCACCCGGAGCACGCGGTCGAGCCGCTCATCGGGTCCGGCCGCACCGACGGCCTCCCCTTCTTCACCTCGATCCTCAAGAAGCTGGTCAACGCATGAGCCGGACGCCTCTGGACACGGTCGAGCACGCGACCGAGACCCCCGACGTCGAGCTGCCCTGGGCCGAACTCGGCCTGAAGAAGGACGAGTACGAGCGGGTCGTCGAGATCCTCGGCCGCCGGCCCACCGGCGCCGAGCTCGCCATGTACTCCGTCATGTGGTCCGAGCACTGCTCGTACAAGTCCTCCAAGGTCCACCTCCGCCAGTTCGGCGAGAAGGCCCCCCAGTCCGACGCCCTGCTCGTCGGCATCGGCGAGAACGCGGGTGTCGTCGACGTCGGCCAGGGCTACGCGGTCACCTTCAAGGTGGAGTCGCACAACCACCCGTCGTACGTGGAGCCCTACCAGGGCGCGGCCACGGGCGTCGGCGGCATCGTGCGCGACATCATCGCGATGGGCGCCCGCCCGGTAGCCGTGGTGGACCCCCTGCGCTTCGGCGCGGCCGACCACCCCGACACCAAGCGCGTCCTGCCGGGCGTCGTCGCGGGCATCGGCGGCTACGGCAACTGCCTGGGCCTGCCCAACATCGGCGGCGAGGTCGTCTTCGACGCCTGCTACCAGGGCAACCCGCTGGTCAACGCCGGTGCCATCGGCGTCATGCGGCACGAGGACATCCACCTCGCGAAGGCCTCCGGCGCGGGCAACAAGGTCATCCTCTACGGCGCCCGCACGGGCGGCGACGGCATCGGCGGCGCGTCGATCCTGGCGAGCGAGACCTTCGACGACGCGAAGCCTTCGAAGCGGCCGGCTGTCCAGGTGGGTGACCCCTTCCAGGAGAAGCTGCTGATCGAGTGCACGCTTGAGGCCTTCGCCGAGAAGCTGGTCGTCGGCATCCAGGACCTCGGTGCGGCCGGACTCTCCTGCGCCACCAGCGAGTTGGCGTCCAACGGCTCCGGCGGCATGACGGTGACGCTGGACGACGTACCTCTCCGTGACTCCACGCTCTCGCCCGAGGAAATCCTCATGAGCGAGTCGCAGGAGCGGATGTGCGCGGTCGTGGAGCCGGCCAAGGTCGAGCGCTTCCTGGAGATCTGCGAGAAGTGGGACGTCATCGCCACCGTCATCGGTGAGGTGACCGACGGCGACCGCCTCGAAATCTTCTGGCACGGCGGCAAGATCGTGGACGTCGACCCGCGTACGGTCGCGCACGACGGTCCGGTCTACGAGCGCCCGTACGCCCGCCCGGAGTGGCAGGACGCGCTCCAGGCGGACGACGCGAACGAGCTGCCGCGACCGGCGACCAGCGACGAACTCCGCGCGCAGGTCCTCCAGTTGGTCGGTTCTCCCAACCAGGCCTCCAAGAAGTGGATCACGTCCCAGTACGACCACTTCGTGCAGGGCAACACGGTGCTGGCGCAGCCCGAGGACTCGGGCATGATCCGCATCGACGAGAAGACCGGGCTCGGGGTCGCCATCGCGACGGACGGCAACGGCCGGTTCACGAAGCTGGACCCGTACGCGGGCGCCCAGTTGGCCCTGTCCGAGGCCTACCGCAACGTGGCGACGACGGGTGCGAAGCCCCTCGCCGTCTCCGACTGCCTGAACTTCGGTTCGCCCGAAGACCCGGCGGTGATGTGGCAGTTCGCGGAGGCGATCCGTGGACTGGCCGACGCCTGCCAGCAGTTGGGCACCCCGGTGACGGGCGGCAACGTCTCCCTCTACAACCAGACCGGCGAGGCGGCCATCCACCCGACCCCGGTGGTCGCGGTGTTGGGCGTGATCGACGATGTCGCGCGCCGCACGCCGGTGGCGTTCCAGGAGGAAGGCCAGCTCCTCTACCTCCTCGGTGACACCCGCGAGGAGTTCGGTGGTTCGGCCTGGTCGCAGGTTGTCCACGACCACCTCGGCGGGCTGCCCCCGAAGGTCGACCTGGAGCGCGAGCGGCTGCTGGCCGAGATCCTGATCTCCGCCTCCCGCGACGGCATGATCGACTCCGCGCACGACCTGTCCGACGGCGGTCTCGTCCAAGCGGTCGTGGAATCGGCCCTGTTGGGCGAGAAGGGCGCGCGTCTCGTCGTACCGGACGGGCTCGACGCGTTCACCTTCCTCTTCTCGGAGTCGGCGGGCCGCGCGGTCGTGGCCGTGCCTCGCTCGGAGGAGCTGCGCTTCACCGACATGTGCGGGGCGCGGGGGCTGCCGGTCACGCGTATCGGTGTCGTCGACGGTCAATCGGTCGATATCCAGGGCGAGTTCGCGCTGTCCCTGGAGGAGCTGCGCGAGGCGCACGAGGGGACGATCGAGGCGCTGCTGGCGTAGTACGCCGGCGCCACGCAAGCGTTCGTGGAACGGTCACGATGACCGTTCCACGAACGCCTGTCATGCGGACTGTTCTTCCTGTCCTTCCTGGTCTTCCTGCCCCTTTTGGGCGAAGAACTTGAGCAGGTCCCCGCCGATGGCCTCGTTGGTGGCCACGGCCGCCTTCGCGGCTTCGGCGCTACGGGGGAACAGCTCCTCCTCGTACACGGCGAGCGCCCGCTCGATGTCGTCGGGGTGCGCGGCGATGGCCTTGCCGAGTTCGGCGCCGTCCTGCATGGCCAGGTTGGCTCCCTCGCCGTCCGGCGGCGAGAGATGGGCGGCGTCGCCGAGCAGGGTCGCTCCCGGTGTCCGGTCCCAACGGTGCCCGATCGGCAGCGAGTTGAGGGGGCGCACGGTCGGAGCGGTGTCGCTGTCGGTGATCAGGGTGGTGATCTCGGGGGCCCAGCCGTCGAACTCCGCGGCGATCCGCGCGATGGCCGCGGCGGAGTCGGTGAAGTCGATGTCGGCGAACCACTCCTGAGGCCTGGCCAGTGTGACGTAGGCGTGCAGGGTCTCGCCGCTCTCCCGGTGGGCCCCGATCCACTTCCCGTTCCCGCTCTCACCGAGCACGAACAGGGACCCGTCGCCGACCGTCTTCGCGGCGACCGGGTGCCGGGTCTCGGCGTCGAACAGATAGGTCTCGACGAACGACCGGCCGAAATACTCGGGAACGGCGTCGGACAGCAGCGGCCGCACCCGCGACCAGGCGCCGTCCGCACCGACGAGCAGGTCCGTGCCGACGGTGGTGCCGTCCGCGAAGGTCACCTCGTGCCGGCCCGCACCGAGACTCCGGACACCGGTGACCTTGTGTCCCCACCGCACGGCGGTGGCCGGGAGCGAGTCGAGCAGGATCCGCCGCAACTCGCCGCGCTGCACCTCGGGGCGCCCACCGGTGCCGTCGTCGGGGTGGTCGAGCATGACGGTCCCGTCCGTGTCGAGGACGCGGGTCGCCTGCCGGCCCTCCAGGATGATGCCGCGGAACTCGTCCATCAAGTCGGCTTCTTCCAGGGCGAGTTGACCGTTGTAGTCGTGGATGTCGAGCATCCCTCCCTGTGTTCGGGCCATCGGTGAGGCCTCCGCCTCGTAGACCGTGGCGGTGATGCCGTGGACGTGCAGGACACGGGCGAGCGTCAGTCCGCCGAGCCCGGCTCCGATGATCGTGACGTGAGTGGTCATGACGACTCCTTGTGTGTCGTGGGGCTGCCGGACGAGCGCCCGGCGCGTTCTTCATCAAGGTTTCAGCGCGGCACCGACAGCCCGCCTACGCCGTACCGACAGCTCCGACAGACGACCGACGGGACGGTTCCCGGGGCAGCTCGGGGGGCTGGGGCAGCCGCCACGCCAGCACCGCGGCCACCGCCATCAGCCCGGCCCCGCCCCAGAACACCACCCGCGTCGCTTCCACGAACGCCTGGACGCCGGCCGCGTGGGCCGCACCCCTCAGGTGGGCCAGGGCCGTGATGTCGCCGCCGGGACCGTGCCCGGCGTAGAAGCGGGCCAGCACTGTGCCGAACACCGCCGTGCCCAGCGCGTTGCCCAGGGTCTGGAAGAAGCGGATCGATGTCGTGGCCACTCCCAACTGGTGGCGTGGCGCGGAGTCCTGGACCAGCAGGATCAGTTGGCCGACGAGCTGGCCGAACCCCAGGCCCGCCAGCAGGAGTTCCGCCCGGATCAGCCAGAGGGACGTGTCCGGGCCGGTCGTCGTGGCCAGCAGGGCGAAGGCGAGCGCCGTCGTCGCCGTACCGCTGAGGGTGAACGTCCGTGCCGACCAACCCCGGGCCCCCAGTGGGCCGGTGAGCAGACCGGCCGCCCCCAGTCCTACCGCCAGCGGCACCAGGAACAGACCCGCCGACGAACTGGCGATGCCGCGTGCGACCTGGAGATAGATCAGGACGTAGTAGATCGCGCACATCATCGCGCCCCCGAGAATCGCCTGCACCGCGAAGCCCAGCCGCAGTTCGCGCACCCTGAACAGGGACAGCGGCAACACCGGGTCGGGGGCGCGGAGTTGGCGCCACAGGAAGAGGGCCAGCGTCACCGCCGTAGCGAGGGCCAGGCCCATGATCTCGGGCGATGTCCATCCGTACTTCTTGCCGCCCCAGTCCGTCATCAGCAGCAGCGCGCTGGAGAACGCCGCCGCAAACCCCGCGCCCAAGTAGTCGAGCGGGCGCCGGACTTGGTGCTCGGGCAGCTTGAGGGCGAAGGCGGCCGAGGCCAACACCGCCACTCCCACGGGCAGGTTGACGTAGAAGATCCAGCGCCAGTTCGCGTGGTCCGCGAGCAGGCCGCCGATCCACGGGCCGATCGCCATCGCACCGCCCGCGATCAGCCCGCCGGTGTTCGTGCCCCTGCCGGAGTCCTTCTCGCCCGGTCCCTTCAGGTGGGCGATCACCACCATGGTGATGCTCATCAGGCCGCCCCCGCCCAGCCCTTGGAGCGCCCGGGCCGCGATGAGCTGGTCCATCGACCGCGCGGCGCCGCACAGCGCCGAGCCGAGCAGGAACGTGGCGATCGCCGCGGTGAAGACCCGCTTCGGGCCGTGTACGTCGCACAGCTTGCCGTAGAGCGGGAGCATCGCCGCCGACGCGAGCGCGTACGCGCTGACCAGCCACGGGATCTTGTCGATGCCGTGGGCGGGGTCGAGGTCGCGGACGATCGGGACGGTTGCGGCGGACACGATCTGCAGGTCGAGCAGGGCCAGCACGATCGTCACGAGGCAGACGACGAAGCCGATTTTTCGCTGGGTCTCGGTCATGGGGACCACCATGCAAGACGTTCGTGTACCGAGTCAATATTTCATCCGGGATTAAATTTCGCCTTGGTACAGTAAAGCGGTGACCGAAGTGATGGGACTGCGTGAGCGCAAGAAACTGGAGACGGCCCGGCGGATCGTCCGGACCGCGATCGCCCTCTTCATCGAGCACGGCTTCGACAACGTGTCCGTGCAGGAGATCGCCGACGCGTCCGACGTCTCCAAGATGACCGTCTTCAACTACTTCGGCACCAAGGAGGACCTGGTCTTCCGGCCGATGGAGGACCACTTCGGCGACGCGGCCCGCGCGGTGCGCGAGCGGCAGCCCGGCGAGTCGCCCGTGGACGCCGTACGCCGGCAGTTCCTGCAGATGGTCGAGGCCCGCGACCCGTCGGTCGGTCTCGCCGGCGAGGTGTTCGTCCGCCAGTTGCGCGAACTCGTCCTCGGCACCCCGGTCCTGCGTGACCGCGCCTTCCTGGCCGCTCAGAAGGGCACCCGCGACCTCGCCGCCCACCTCGCCGAGGAGACCGGCGACCTCATGCTCGCCACGGTCGCAGCCGCCATGATCAGCGCCGCCCGCAACGCCCTGATCGAGGAGCACTACCGCCGCATCGACACCGGCGATCCGGTCGACGCGATCGTCGCCGACGCCCCCGAACGCGCCGCGCGCGCCTTCGCGTTGGTGGAACACGGGCTCGGGGAGTACGCGCGCAAAACTCCGTGAGACCGACCCGGGACGCGCACTAGGCTCGCCGCCATGCCCACCGCCAAGAAGCGCCCCCGCACCTACGACCCCGCCAGGACCCGCACCGCGGTCCTCGCCCAGTTCGGGAACGTACGGACGGCGGTGGCGGCCCTCACCCCCGAGCAGCTCGAACTGCCGACCCGGCTCGGTGCGTGGACCGTGCGGGAGCTGGTCGCGCACATCGGGATGGCGCTCACGGCGATCGAGCGCGCCCTCGCCCTGCCGCAGCCGCCGAAGCAGGACGCCGTGCTGCTCGACTGGCCGTTCGCGACGAGCGCCAACTCCGCGGCCATCGACGACTTCAGCCGACGACTGGGCAAGGAGCACCCCGACCTCGACACCTACCTCGCCGGCATCGAGCAGCACCTCACCGAGCAGCTCGACACCCACCCCGGCACCCGGCTGCTGGCCACCAACGTCGGCGCCCTCCCCCTCGACGACTACCTCGTCACCCGTGCCGTCGAACTCGTCGTCCACACCGACGACCTGAACGCCGCCCTCCCCGGCCTCGACATCCCCTACGACCGCCAGGCCCTCGCCGCCTGCACCCGGCTGCTGGCCGACGCGCTGGCCGTGAAGGCGCCCGGCGGTTCGACGGAGGTGCGGATCCCGCCGTACGCCGTCGTGCAGTGCGTCGAGGGACCCCGGCACACCCGCGGCACCCCGCCGAACGTCGTCGAGACCGACCCCCTGACCTGGCTCCGGCTCGCGACCGGACGGACGTCGTGGCAGGACGCCGTAGGAGAGGCGAAGGTCAGCGCGAGCGGGGAACGGGCGGATCTGGGCGGACTGCTGCCGCTGATGAGCTGAGTCGGGGAACCGGGCTCCCGCCCCTCCCGTCCCATCACCATGGACATGAAGCGACTCACCCTCGCGGTCCTCACCGTGCTGCCCCTCGCCGTCGCGTGCGGCGGATCGGACACCACCCCGCTTTTCG
This sequence comes from Streptomyces sp. NPDC051576, assembly GCF_040681835.1. Taxonomy (NCBI): domain Bacteria; kingdom Bacillati; phylum Actinomycetota; class Actinomycetes; order Kitasatosporales; family Streptomycetaceae; genus Streptomyces; species Streptomyces sp. NPDC051576. The sequence continues at coordinate 117,196 of NZ_JBFAZO010000003.1, read as the reverse complement.
GCACGAAGTGGACCGTCACCTCACCGTCCGCCGGCAAGCAGGCGTACCTCACCTTCGACCAGAAGACCGGCAGGGTCGGCGGCCGGCTCGGCTGCAACGCCGTGGGCGCGACGGCGACCGTACGCGCCGGACACATCACGCTCGGCCGCCCGTCCACCACCCGAATGATGTGCGACGCCTCACTCATGGGCACCGAACGCTCCCTGCTCGCCCTCTTCGGCGGGCAGGTCGGCTATCGAGTCGATCACGACACCCTCATCCTGACCAGCGGAAACGGCACGATCGTGCACGCGGTCGCCGACAAGTGATCCACTACCGGCGAGTAACCCGAATTCGGACCAGTGGTCGATCTCGCCTACACTCGGTGGCGTGCCACGTGGTGACGGTCGACTCAGTCATGATCTGCTCCCCGGCGAGAAGGGTCCCCAGGACGCGTGTGGCGTCTTCGGGGTCTGGGCTCCCGGTGAAGAGGTCGCCAAGCTCACTTACTTCGGGCTCTACGCCCTCCAGCATCGAGGCCAGGAATCCGCGGGAATCGCGGTCAGCAACGGCTCGCAGATCCTTGTCTTCAAGGACATGGGTCTGGTCTCCCAGGTCTTCGACGAGACCTCGCTCGGTTCGCTCCAGGGTCATATCGCGGTCGGTCACGCCCGCTACTCGACCACCGGCGCCTCCGTGTGGGAGAACGCCCAGCCGACGTTTCGCGCCACCGCGCACGGTTCCATCGCGCTCGGCCACAACGGCAACCTGGTCAACACCGCCCAGCTCGCGGAGATGGTCGCCGACCTGCCCAAGCAGGAAGGCCGTACCCCGCGCGTCGCGGCCACCAACGACACCGACCTGCTCACCGCGCTCCTCGCGGCCCAGGTCGACACCGACGGCAAGCCGCTGACCATCGAGGAAGCCGCCCACGCGGTCCTCCCGCAGGTCAAGGGCGCCTTCTCGCTCGTCTTCATGGACGAGCACACCCTCTACGCGGCCCGCGACCCGCAGGGCATCCGCCCGCTGGTCCTCGGCCGCCTGGAGCGCGGCTGGGTCGTCGCCTCCGAGTCCGCCGCCCTCGACATCTGCGGCGCCGCCTACGTCCGCGAGATCGAGCCGGGCGAGTTCGTCGCCATCGACGAGAACGGCCTGCGCACCTCCCGGTTCGCGGAAGCGAAGCCCAAGGGCTGTGTCTTCGAGTACGTCTATCTCGCCCGCCCCGACACCGACATCGCCGGCCGGAACGTGTACCTCTCCCGCGTGGAGATGGGCCGCAAGCTCGCGAAGGAAGCTCCGGTCGAGGCCGATCTGGTCATAGCGACTCCGGAGTCCGGCACCCCGGCCGCGATCGGTTACGCGGAGGCCTCGGGCATCCCGTTCGGTGCGGGTCTGGTGAAGAACGCCTACGTCGGCCGTACGTTCATCCAGCCCTCGCAGACCATCCGGCAGCTCGGCATCCGCCTGAAGCTGAACCCGCTGAAGGAAGTCATCAAGGGCAAGCGCCTGGTCGTCGTGGACGACTCGATCGTGCGCGGCAACACCCAGCGCGCCCTGGTGCGCATGCTCCGCGAGGCCGGCGCCGCCGAGGTCCACATCCGGATCTCCTCGCCGCCCGTGAAGTGGCCCTGCTTCTTCGGCATCGACTTCGCCACCCGCGCGGAACTCATCGCCAACGGCATGACCATCGACGAGATCGGCACCTCGCTCGGCGCCGACTCCCTGTCGTACATCTCCATCGACGGCATGATCGAGGCGACCACCATCGCCAAGCCGAACCTCTGCCGCGCCTGCTTCGACGGCGAGTACCCGATGGACCTCCCGGACCCCGAGCTGCTCGGCAAGCAGCTCCTGGAGACCGAGCTGGCGGCCGGTCCGGCCGCCACGGCGGCGGCCGACGCGATCCGTCGCCCGTAAGCCTCGTACCAATCAACCCGAAAGATCCCAGGCAATGTCTGAGAGTCCCGCTTCCGGTGCTTCCTACGCGGCTGCCGGCGTCGACATCGACGCGGGCGACCGCGCCGTAGAACTCATGAAGGAGTGGGTGAAGAAGACCCAGCGCCCCGAGGTCCTCGGCGGCCTCGGCGGTTTCGCCGGGCTCTTCGACGCCTCCGCCCTCAAGCGGTTCGAGCGTCCCCTGCTCGCCTCCGCCACGGACGGCGTCGGCACGAAGGTCGACATCGCCCGCCGTCTCGGCGTCTACGACACGATCGGGCACGACCTGGTCGCCATGGTCATGGACGACATCGTGGTGTGCGGCGCGGAGCCGCTCTTCATGACCGACTACATCTGTGTCGGCAAGGTGCACCCCGAGCGTGTCGCCGCCATTGTGAAGGGCATCGCCGAGGGCTGTGTGCTGGCCGGCTGCGCCCTGGTCGGCGGCGAGACAGCCGAACACCCCGGTCTGCTGGGCCCGGACGACTTCGACGTCGCCGGCGCCGGTACGGGCGTCGTGGAGGCCGACCGGCTGCTCGGCGCCGATCGCATCCGGACGGGTGACGCGGTGATCGCGATGGCGGCCTCCGGACTTCACTCGAACGGGTACTCGCTCGTCCGGCATGTGCTCCTCGACCAGGCGGGCCTGGACCTGGAGGCGCGCGTCGACGAACTGGGCCGCACCCTCGGCGAGGAACTCCTCGTGCCCACCAAGATCTACTCGCTGGACTGCCTGGCGCTGACCCGCACGACCGATGTGCACGCCTACTCGCACATCACCGGCGGCGGACTCGCCGCCAACCTCGCCCGAGTGATCCCGGACACACTGCACGCGATCGTGGACCGCTCCACCTGGACCCCGGCGCCGATCTTCGACCTCGTCGGGAAGACCGGCCGGGTCGAACGCCTGGAGCTGGAGAAGACCCTGAACATGGGCGTCGGCATGATCGCGATCGTCCCGGAGGAGTCTGCGGACGTGGCCCTGGAGACCCTGGCCGACCGCGGGGTCGAGGCCTGGGTCGCGGGCGAGATCACCGAGCGCGGCGACCACGCGACGGGCGCGGAGATGGTCGGCACGTATTCGATCTAGAAGCGCCTCAGTCTGACGAACAGCAGCACAAAACCCGGTCCGGCGGTGTTGCCCCGGACCGGGTGAGGTGCAGTTGCTCCGGAAATGACGGAACTGCGAGGGACGCTGGTGCGTCAAGCGCCTCGACGTTGCGACTGGGGACCGGACTCGTCGTCCTCGTCCTCATCGTCGTCGTTATAGAGATCCGCGTACTGAGCGTACGGGTCTTCTTCTTCCTCGTCGTCGTCCTCGAACGGCTCGCCATTCGGCGGCTGGCTCGAAGTCGAAGCGCCCAGCTCATTGGCCAGACGCGAGAGGTCAGTCCCGCCGCTGCTGTACTTCAGCTGGCGGGCGACCTTCGTCTGCTTGGCCTTTGCCCGGCCGCGCCCCATGGCTCGACCCCCTCGGATACGGGGCTCGGTGGCCCCAGAGTCTTGACACGCGTTCATGATCTGGAACGGACTCTCCGTGGAGAGACCGGTCCGTAGGGCTTCCACGGTACCTGAGCCCGCGCCCATACGGTACGTCGCCCGCAGCACGTGCCGGGCTCCAGGACCCGCGAGGTGCCCTGTACTCGCTGGTCAACCGCGATTTTAACCACTTCTTGGCAGGCGACCCGCCGACGAACGTGAGAGTTCTCTCTAAGTGCCCGTCGGCGGGTACCGCTCACCTGTTCCGGGCGGCCGCCTCGTGCATCCGCTGCTCGGCGATCCGGTCGGCCGCGGCGGCCGGCGGAATACCGTCTTCCTTCGCACGTGCGAATATTGCCAGCGTAGTGTCGAAGATCTTCGCGGCCTTCGCCCTGCACCGCTCGAAGTCGAACCCGTGCAGCTCGTCGGCGACCTGGATCACCCCGCCGGCGTTCACCACGTAGTCCGGTGCGTAGAGGATCCCGCGGTCGGCGAGGTCCTTCTCGACGCCCGGGTGCGCGAGCTGGTTGTTGGCCGCGCCGCACACCACCTTGGCGGTCAGCACCGGCACGGTGTCGTCGCTCAGGGCTCCGCCGAGGGCGCAGGGGGCGTAGACGTCGAGCCCCTCGACCCGGATCAGCGCCTCGGTGTCCGCGACGGCGCTCACGCCGGTCGGGTGCTTGTCGAGGATCCGTCGTACGGACTCCTCGCGCACGTCGGTGATCACGACCTCGGCGCCCTCGTCCCGCAGGTGCTCCACCAGGTGGTGCCCGACCTTGCCGACGCCCGCGATGCCGACCCTGCGGCCGCTGAGCGACGGATCGCCCCAGAGGTGCTGGGCGCTGGCGCGCATGCCCTGGTAGACACCGAAGGCGGTCAGCACGGAGGAGTCGCCCGCGCCGCCGCTCGAAGGGGAGCGTCCGGTCGTCCACTGGCACTCGCGGGCCACGACGTCCATGTCGGCGACATACGTGCCGACGTCGCACGCGGTGACGTACCGGCCGCCCAGCGAGGCCACGAACCGGCCGTAGGCGAGCAGCAGTTCCTCGGTCTTGTCGCGCTCCGGGTCACCGATGATGACGGCCTTGCCGCCGCCGTGGTCCAGACCGGCCATGGCGTTCTTGTACGACATCCCGCGGGCGAGGTTGAGCGCGTCGGCGACGGCCTCCGCCTCGCTCGCGTACGGGTAGAAGCGCGTACCGCCCAGGGCGGGGCCCAGGGCGGTGTTGTGGATGGCGATGACGGCCTTGAGGCCGCTGGCCCGGTCCTGGCAGAGCACGACTTGCTCATGACCGCCCTGGTCCGAGTGGAACAGGGTGTGCAGGACGCCGTTGTCTACGTCGGTCACTGTGGTGACTCCTGGGTAAGTGGCGGCGGTTGGAGACAGGCGCCCGTAAGGGTGGCGGGTGCCGGTGGCACGAGCGTAGAGCCTGCGTCCGACCGCGATCGGTGCAGTGTTCAGGATCACCTACTGGAGGGGGGTGTCCGTGCGACGATTTGCATAGTTTTCCCGCGCGTTCGTGAGCGGGTCCCGGAGGTTTTCCCGACGGTCGGCGGGGGAGGGAAGCAGGCGTGCCCAAGGTGTCCTCGGTGATCGTCCCGTACGCGACCTATCTGCGGGTCTACGAACCACTGGCCGCTTTCCCCGAGCCGGAGCGCGGCCACTGGACGCGCTACGCCCGCCGCCCCGACCGTCCGTCGTACCAGGACGAACTGCGCCGCGCGCTGGCCGACTTGCTGCCCACCCCGCCCGTCCCGGTGCCGGTGCACGAGAGCGCCGACGCCTTCGTGGTGGAGGTCGACGGCGTGGTCTGCGTCTGCCCCTGGCGCACCCGGCTGCGCGGCTGGCAGGCCCTGGGCGACCTCGCCGAGGAGCTCCCGCCGCCGGTCCTGGACGCCGTACTGCCGCCGCTCCTACGGCATCAGGCCACCCAGGACTACGAGCGCTGGCTGGCCCGCAACCCGGACGCCAGGCCGTGGATCCGCACGGCGACCTGGCAGGTGCCGCTGAACTGGTTCGTGCTCGTAGGGGACGAGGAGCGGCGCTACGACAAGGCCTCCGGGGACGATCCGCCGATGCTGCGTTACCGGACGCCGATGGTGCAGGCGCGGCGGCGGGTGGCGCGGGCGCTGCGGGCCCTGAAGGACGCGATCGACGAGGGGCCGCTGATCGACGGTCTGGTGGACGTGGGGCGCTGGCTTGAGGAGTTCCATCCGCGTTCGCTGGTGGAACTGGACTACGGCGGGCTCGTGCACGTCCTGCCGGCCGGCGAGTTGGAGGACGACCACTCGGCGGCGGACGTGGCCGAGGGCATCGAGGCGCTGCGGGTCGGGGACGGGGCGGCGGCGGGCGAGGCGTACGGGCGGCTCGTGGAGCGCTGGCGGTCGGTCAGGGACCGGCGCTCGGCGAACTGACAGTTTCGAACAACTGCGCATAGGATTCTTACGGTTCGTCAACAGGGGACGTAGGTCCCGATCCGGACCTTTGATGCCAAGCGTGACGGAACGCACGTACAGATCCCTTGCGCCCCTTGCCCACCCTCGTGCCAAAATAGGACAAGGAGTCCGGGGAGGACTCTGTCCGTCCCGTTGTGGGCGGAATCTCAGCATTGCGTGCTTTGGGGGGTCTGGATGACTCCTGATCGCCCTGTGACTGATCGTCACAGTGGTGTGACTGTCCGCTATGGCATGGTCCATCGGCTTCCGTCGCTGATGGCCACCTGGGAGGGCAATTCCATCGGTTTGGCCTACGCGGTTGGACAGATGGTGTAGTTGTAGTGCCGAGGACAAGCCGTTCGTCCTATAACCGACTCGACTCGCGTCCGCCATTTCGGGCAACGCGGGTCAAGGTGCAGAATTTAGAGGAAAGAACCGAGAAGGTTCGGTTCTCCCGAGGAGGCCGCTCATGACCGCTCGCACCCCTGATGCCGAGCCGCTGCTGACCCCGGCTGAGGTCGCCACGATGTTCCGTGTGGACCCCAAGACGGTCACGCGGTGGGCGAAGGCCGGCAAGCTCACTTCGATTCGCACGCTCGGCGGACACCGCCGTTACCGCGAGGCGGAGGTCCGTGCACTGCTCGCGGGCATTCCGCAGCAGCGCAGCGAAGCCTGACCAACTGAATAAGGGCGAAACGGCTGGTCCCCCAACCGGTCAGGCGCCCGACAGCACAGCTCCAAGCGACGCGGGTTCTGCCCCAACAGAGCCCACGCCCAAGCTCTTCAGACTTGTGAACACAGGGTGCGTCGTAGATCGCGCTGGACTCCGCCGGGTCCAGCGCGATCTTTTTTGTGCCTGGTCGTGGGTCCGTGCGCGCAGAACGCAGGGTCCTGTGAGGGACCTTGTCGGAGTCTGGGGAGGGCTGTCGGATCTCCTGTGGACCATCGCCCGTAGGGGTGCAATTGCACATATTAAATTGACCAGTTGTAAGCGAGGTGTGAGTTCCGCGGTTTCAAAAACTTATGCGGTGACACCCGTCACATGCCGGATGGCTTGTTGCCGCCGACCTATGTGCGCTAAGAGGGTTGGCCCTCCGGATCGTCCCGGAGCGGAGGGGAGTCCAGGGCCAGCCGCAGCAGCCGGTGGCAGATCGGGCAGTGCCGGGTCACATGGCGGTAGGAGCTGGCGGCCGACAGGTGCGCACGGAGCAGGGCCCGCGTCTCGTGCCTGACCGAAGCCGCCATACGCCACCTCCAGTGGCCCTGCTGGAACGGGGCCTGGTTTCTGGGTACCTGGCGGATGTGGGGGCGTCAAGACGGCAGGCGTTCAGAGGAGGGCATGAAGAAGGCCCGCACCGTCGCCGGTGCGGGCCTTCATCTACTGCGGTCCTGACGGGATTTGAACCCGCGGCCTCCACCTTGACAGGGTGGCGAGCACTCCAAACTGCTCCACAGGACCTGGTTTCGCGGCACTTGATGGTGCGTTGTGCTGCGAGATGAGACTGTACAGGAGGGGGCCCGCCTGGTCGAACTCACCCTGTGTGCGGGCGCTGTTACGGTGCGGCGGCGTCGATCGCCTTCACGATGCGCTTGTCGGAGACCGGGTACGCCGTGCCGAGCGCGTGCGCGAAATAGCTGACCCGGAGCTCCTCGATCATCCAGCGGATGTCACGGACGGAGGCGGGCACCGGGCGGCCCTGGGGAAGTTGCTCCAGGAGCCAGGCGTACTCGTCCCGCATCTCGTGGACCTTCTCCATGCGCGTGGTGTCCCGCTGGACGCCGGTCGGCATCTGCTGGAGGCGGCGGTCGGCGGCCACCAGGTAGCGCATCAGGTCGGGCAGGCGGCGTATGCCGGCCGACGTGACGAAGCCGGGCTTCACGAGGGCGTCCAACTGGGCGCGTACGTCCGCGAGGTTCGCCAGCAGCGCGGGGCTGTGCGCGGCCTTCAGGCGGCGCTCACAGGCCTGCCAGGCGGCCAGCACCTGCTGCACCTGCCCCACCGCCCGCACCGTCGTGTCGACGATCTCGGCGCGCACCTTCTCGTAGAGCTTCCGGTACGACTCCTCGTCCCACGCCGGTCCGCCGAAGTCGCCGATGAGTTTGTCGGCGGCGGCCAGCGCGCAGTCGTCGAACAGCGCCTGGATCGAACCGTGCGGATTCGCGGACAGCGCGAGCTTCTGTGCGTTCGTGAGCTTTTCGGAAGCGAACTTCGCGGGATTGACCGGGATGTTGCGGACGATCAGCCGGCGCGTGCCCTTCCACATCGCCTCCGCCTGCTCCTCCTCCGTGTCGAAGAGCCGTACGGAGACCGTGTCGCCGTCGTCGACCAGCGCGGGGTACGCCTTCACCGGCTGGCCCGCCCGGCGGGTCTCGAAGACCCGGGTGAGGGTGCCGATCGTCCAGTCGGTCAGGCCCCTGCGCTCCAGGGACTCGCCGCCCTCGCGCTCGGCCGTCGCCGCGGCCGCCTGTGAGATGGCCTGGCGTGCCTTCGGCTTCAACCGGATTTTGAGCGCCTCCAGGTCCTTGTCCTCGGCGATCTTGCGGCGGCGCTCGTCGACGATCCGGAAGGTGATCAGGAGATGGTCCGGGACCTTCGACCAGTCGAAGTCGTCGGCGGTGAAGGGGACTCCGACCATGCGCTTCAGCTCGCGCGCCATGGTCGTGGTCAACGGCTCCTGCAGCGGGGTCGCCGTCGCCAGGAAGCGCTGGGCGAAGTTCGGGGCCGGTACGTAGTTGCGGCGGATCGGTTTCGGGAGGGAGCGGATCAGCTCCGTCACGACCTCCTCGCGCAGCCCCGGGATCTGCCAGTCGAAGCCCTCGTCGGTGACCTGGTTGAGGACCTGGAGCGGGATGTGGACCGTGACACCGTCGGCGTCCGCGCCCGGCTCGAACTGGTACGTCACCCGGAACTTCAGCCGGCCCTGGTGCCAGGAGTCCGGATAGTCGGCCTTGCTGATGTCGCCCGCGCGCTCGTTGATGAGCATCGAGCGCTCGAAGTCGAGGAGTTCGGGCTCCTCATGGCGCTTGTGCTTCCACCAGGAGTCGAAGTGGGCGCCGGACACCACGTGTTCGGGCACCCGCTGGTCGTAGAAGTCGAAGAGCGTCTCGTCGTCGACCAGGATGTCCCGGCGCCGTGCGCGGTGCTCCAACTCCTCTACCTCGGTGAGGAGTCGGCGGTTGTCGGCGAAGAACTTGTGGTGCGTGCGCCAGTCGCCCTCGACCAGCGCGTTGCGGATGAACAGCTCGCGGGAGGCCTCCGGGTCGATGCGGCCGTAGTTCACCTTGCGCTGCGCGATGATCGGGACGCCGTAGAGCGTGACCTTCTCGAAGGCCATCACCGCCGCCTGGTCCTTCTCCCAGTGCGGTTCGCTGTACGTCCGCTTCAGGAGGTGGCCGGCGAGCGGCTCGACCCACTCGGGCTCGATCTTGGCGTTCACGCGCGCCCAGAGGCGCGAAGTCTCCACCAGCTCCGCCGACATGACGAAGCGCGGGGTCTTCTTGAAGAGGGCCGAACCCGGGAAGATCGCGAACTTGGCGCTGCGGGCGCCCAGATACTCGTTCTTCGCGCCGTCCTTCACGTCCTTCATGCCGATGTGGGAGAGCAGCCCGGCGAGGAGCGAGACGTGCACGCTCTGCTCGGCCGCGTCCTCCTCGTTGAACTGGATGCCCATCTGCTTGGCGACCGTGCGGAGTTGGCTGTAGATGTCCTGCCACTCACGGATGCGGAGGAAGTTCAGGTACTCCTGCTTGCACATCCGGCGGAAGGCGGAGGAGCCGCGCTCCTTCTGCTGCTCGCGGATGTACCGCCACATGTTCAGGAAGGCGAGGAAGTCGCTCGTCTCGTCCCGGAAGCGGGCGTGCTGCTGGTCGGCCTGTGTCTGTTTGTCGGCGGGGCGCTCGCGCGGGTCCTGGATGGAGAGCGCGGCGGCGATCACCATGACCTCGCGGACACAGCCGTTCTTGTCGGCCTCCAGGACCATGCGGGCCAGGCGCGGGTCCACCGGGAGCTGGGCCAGTTTGCGGCCGGTCTGGGTGAGCCGTCGGCGCGGGTCCTTCTCGCCCGGGTCCAACGCGCCCAGTTCCTGGAGGAGTTGGACGCCGTCACGGATGTTGCGGTGGTCCGGCGGATCGATGAACGGGAACTTCTCGATGTCGCCGAGGCCGGCCGCGGTCATCTGGAGGATGACGGAGGCGAGGTTCGTCCGCAGGATCTCGGCGTCCGTGAACTCCGGACGGGCCTCGAAGTCCTCCTCGGAGTACAGCCGGATGCAGATGCCGTCGGACGTACGGCCGCAACGCCCCTTGCGCTGGTTGGCACTTGCCTGGCTAACCGCCTCGATTGGCAGCCGCTGCACCTTCGTACGGTGGCTGTAGCGGCTGATGCGGGCGAAGCCGGGGTCGATGACGTACTTGATGCCCGGGACGGTGAGGGAGGTCTCGGCGACGTTGGTCGCCAGAACGATCCTGCGGCCCGTGTGCTGCTGGAAGACGCGATGCTGCTCGGCGTGCGAGAGCCGGGCGTAGAGAGGGAGGACCTCGGTGAAGCGGTAGTTCTTCTTCACCAGCGCGTCCGCCGTGTCGCGGATCTCCCGCTCACCGGAGAGGAAGACCAGGATGTCGCCCTTGCCCTCGCCCTGAAGCTCCTCCACGGCGTCGCAGATCGCGGTGATCTGGTCGCGGTCGGAGTCCTCCGAGTCGTCTTCGAGGAGCGGGCGGTAGCGGACCTCCACTGGATACGTCCGGCCGCTGACCTCGATGATCGGGGCCTCGCCGAAGTGCCGGGAGAAACGCTCGGGGTCGATGGTCGCCGAGGTGATGACGACCTTCAAGTCGGGCCGCTTGGGCAGCAGTTGGGCCAGATAGCCGAGCAGGAAGTCGATGTTGAGGGACCGCTCGTGGGCCTCGTCGATGATGATCGTGTCGTAGGCGCGCAGTTCGCGGTCGGTCTGGATCTCGGCGAGCAGGATGCCGTCCGTCATCAGCTTGATGAAGGTCGACTCCTGGTTCACCTGGTCCGTGAAGCGGACCTTCCAGCCGACGGCCTCGCCGAGCGGGGTGTCCATCTCCTCGGCCACGCGCTCGGCGACCGTACGGGCGGCGATGCGGCGGGGCTGGGTGTGTCCGATCATGCCGCGCACACCACGGCCGAGTTCGAGGCAGATCTTGGGGATCTGGGTGGTCTTGCCGGAGCCGGTCTCGCCGGCCACGATCACGACCTGGTGATCGCGGATCGCGGCCGCGATGTCGGCCTTCTTCTGGCTGACCGGCAGCTGCTCGGGATACGAGATCGCGGGGATGCGGGTGCGCCGCTCGGCCATCCGCTCCTCGCCGCGGGCCACCTCGGCCTCGATCTCGGCGAGGACGGCGGCACGCGCCTCCGGCTTACGGATCTTGCGCGCGCCTTCGAGCCTGCGCCCGAGCCGGTGCGCGTCGCGCAGGGTCAGCTCGGTCAGGCGGGGGGCGAGGTCGCCGAGGGCAGGGGCGCCGGGGGCGGGAGCGCCGGGTGCGGAGGCGGGGTGCGTAGACATACGTCGTCCAGGATCTCACCTCGCCGAAATTCCTGGCGAATGGTTTGCCGGGGGCGCCCCCCTACGGGCCGACTACTGCCCGGGGTTCTTCGCGGACATCGCCTTCGCCGTGTTCGACACCGCCTTGATGCCCAGGTAGGCGGTGGTCAGGCTGGCCATCGCGGTGAAGGCGGAGCTGAGGACGCCGACGATCACCGCGCGGTCGCCGTCGAGCTGCCACACGCCGACGATGGCCACCGCGGTGATCGCGAGGTTGCTGCCCACCACCGCCAGCAGTCCGTACCGCGCCCGTATCTTCTCCAGGTCCGTGTCCTGGCCCATCGCGCCCCACCCCATGGCTTTGGCTACGACGAAAGCCCCGTCCCGATGGGACAGGGCTTTCGATCCGGTGGCTGGGGCCGGGGTCGAACCGGCGACCTATCGCTTTTCAGGCGATCGCTCGTACCAACTGAGCTACCCAGCCACGAGGCTTCCGGGGAAACCTCAGCGGTCCTGACGGGATTTGAACCCGCGGCCTCCACCTTGACAGGGTGGCGAGCACTCCAAACTGCTCCACAGGACCAAGCTGTTGTGCGCTGACCGGCGAAGCCAGTGTCGCACACGGTGTTGCGTGCCCCCAACGGGATTCGAACCCGTGCTACCGCCTTGAAAGGGCGGCGTCCTAGGCCGCTAGACGATGAGGGCTATCGGCCCGCCTGGGCGCTTCTCAGCGCGTCGGGGACGTGAGAAGCATATGGGATGGCGGGAGGTATCGCCAAAACGGTTTACGGGGCCGTCGTGGAGGGGGTGGGAGAGGGGCTCGGGGACTGGGTGGCGCCGGGCTGGTTCTCCTTCGGGAGGTGGCGGCTGACCTCCGCCGTGGTCAGGCCCAGGCCGCCGAGTCTGATCTCGTCCCAGGCCTGGAGGCGGTGGCTGTCGCGGTCGACGTAGAGGATCGAGGCCTCGATCGGGTCCGGGTACTTGCCCTCCACCGCGCGCAGGCCGCTGCCGCCGGTCGAGCCCTCGATGCGGAGGCGGGTGCCGTGCGGCAGGATCTCGGTGCCCTCGTGGTGGAGGTGGCCGGCCAGGACGAGGGGGACCTCGCCGTCGGTGTACCTCGCCGCCGAGGGCTCGTGGACCATCGCGATGTCGACGGGGGTGCCCGCGGCCCGCTGGTCGCGGAGGGAGGAGGCGAGCTGGTCGCCGGCGAGTTCCTCCGCCGCGTCGCCGCCGGGGGCGACCGAGCGGTCGGGGGTGAACTGGGGGTCGCCGATGCCCGCGAAGCGCAGCCCCGCGACCGTCTCCGCGCGGCCCTCGTCCAGGACGTGCACGTTCTTCATGCGTTGCAGATAGCGCTGGGTCACGAGGGAGTCGTGGTTGCCCCTGACCCAGACGTAGGGGACACCGAGGTCTGCGATGGGGTCCAGGAAGCCGTTCTCGGCGGCCGTGCCGTGGTCCATGGTGTCGCCGGTGTCGACGATCACGTTCACCTTGTACTGCTCCACCAGCGACGCGATGATCTTCCAGCTCGCGGGGTTGAGGTGGATGTCCGAGACGTGCAGCACGCGGATGGTCGTGGGGTCCGGCTGGTAGGCGGGGAGGGTGGACGTGACGTCGTAGAGCTTGGTCACGTTCGTCACCAGGCGGGCCAACTCCTGCTGGTAGACGTCGAATTCGGTGACGATGTTGCGGGCGTTGCCGACCAGGGACGGGGCCGAGGAGAGCAGGCCGGAGAACTTCGGTTCCAGGATGGACTTGGGGTTCCAGGTCGCGTAGGCCGTGGCTCCGGACGCCGCCAGGAGGGCGAGGGCCAGGCCGCCGGCCGCGAGGGCGCGGCGGGGGCGGCGGTAGACCGCCAGGCCCAGGGTGGTGGCGCCGAGGACCACGGCAGCGCAGGAGCGTACGGCCAGGTCGAGGGTGCCGTGTTCGACGTCGTGGGCGACCTCGTCCTGGAGGCCCGAGATGCGTTCGGGGTGGTCGACGAGGGACTGGGAGCGTTCCGGGTCGAGCTGGTCGACGTTGACGTCGAGGCGGACGGGGGCGTGGTGGCTGTCCAGGGACAGGGCGCCGAGCGGTGACACGTTGATCTTGGTGCCGCCGACCAGGGACGGGCGCAGGGTCATGGTCGTGTTCATGGGGCCGACCTGGGCCCGTACGTTGCCGACGATCAGCAGGCCGAGCCAGGCCCCGACGATGACGACCAGGACGAGGCCGAGGGCGCGGGGCCAGGGGTGCGGCTGGGGGACGAGTTCGAGGGCTGGGCGGGGACGGCGGGCGCGGTAGGTGCGGGTCAGGGTGCGCTGGGCTCGGCGGAGGCGGTTCAGGGCTGCGGGGACGCTGGCCATTGGTCCCGTATGCCCAGGGTTGGGGACAGGTATGCGGGGCGGTCAGCCCCAGCCGAGTTCGTGCAGGCGTTCGTCGTCGATGCCGAAGTGGTGGGCGACTTCGTGTACGACGGTGACGGCGACCTCCTGTACGACGTCCTCCGGGGTCGCGCAGTAGCGCAGGGTCGGGCCCATGTAGATGGAGATCCGGTCGGGGAGGACTCCGGCGTACCACTCGCCGCGCTCGGTGAGGGGGGTGCCTTCGTAGAGGCCGAGGAGCTCGGGGTCGGAGGGTTCGGGTTCGTCCTCGACGAACACGGCCACGTTGTCCATGACCCGCGTCAGCTCCGGCGGGATCCGGTCCAGGGCCTCGCTGACCAGCTCTTCGAACGTCTCGCGTGTCATTTCCAGCACATGCCTATTGTCCGGGACGAACGCGGGTTCGGGGCGAAAGACCGGGGATCAGTGCGGCGACGCGTTCCATCTGCTCGCGCTGGGCGCGCAGGTTCAGGGCGGCCGGGCGGATGACGAGGTGGCGGGCGCCCGCGGTGACGTACTGGGTCAGGCGGGCGGCCACCTGCTCCGCGGTGCCCGCGACGACGGCCTGGATCTTCTCCAGTTCGGGGAGGGGCAGGCCGTAGGTGGCGCGGGCGTAGTCGTCGAGTGCGGCTCGGGCGGAGGGCGGGTCGTCGTCTGTTCGTACGGTGACGAAGAGCGCCGGGGTGATCGCCTCGGGGGTGCGGCCGGCCTCGGTCGCCGCCGCGTGGATGTCGTGGAGGCCTGCCGTGTAGTCGGCGGGGTCGGGCGGGTAGGGGAGCCAGCCGTCGTAGTGGCGGCCGGTGCGGGCCAGGGCCGCCGGGGTGGCGCCGCCGAGCCAGATGGGTGGGCCGGTGGGGCGGGTGGGGCGTAGGGCGGGCGGGAGGCCGGGGAAGTGGTGGAACTCGCCGTGGAAGGAGTCGGCGCCCCGCCACAGCGCCCGCCAGAGGTCGACCGTCTCGTCCAGGCGGGCGAAGCGGCGGGCCCAGGGGACTTCGGAGAGGTCGTAGAAGGGGCGTCCGAAGCGGCCGGGGAAGCCGGCGCCGACCGCGAGGGTGAGGCGGCCGCCGGAGAGGAGGTCGATCGACGCGAGGGACTGGGCGGCCTGGACCGGGCGGCGCAGGAAGGGGAGCAGGGCGCCGGTGCCGAGGATGGCCCGCTCTGTCGTCGGGGCGAGGGCGGCGAGCATGGTCAGGGCTTCGATGCGGGGGCTGATCAGGGAGTCGTTGACGAAGAGGGAGGCGAAGCCGAGGTGTTCGGCCGTGCGGCCGAGGGCGATCAGGTCGCGGGGGTCGTCGGTCGGGCCCCATTGGGCGGTTCCGGTCGGGAGCAGTACGCCGATGGCGAGGGTGTCCATGACGGTGATGGTCGTGAGAGCTGGGTATGGCTTCAATTCCCTGGGGGGAATGGCCGGTTGGGGTCGGCCGTCGTAGAACTGGGGTGTGGAGTTCTCCCGGGTGTTGCGTGAACGGCGTGCGAGTCGGCGGCTGAGTCAGCTGGAGGTGGCGCTGCGGGCCGGTACCACGCAGCGGCATGTCAGCTTTGTCGAGTCGGGGCGGTCGGTGCCGGGGCGGGGCATGGTCGTACGGCTGGCGGAGGCGCTCGAACTGCCGTTGCGGGAGCGGAACGAGCTGTTGCTGGCGGCCGGGTTCGCGCCGGTGTTCCCGGAGAGTTCGCTGGACGATCCGGCGCTGGCTCCGGTGCGGGCGGCGATCGGGCACATCCTGCGCGGGCATCTGCCGTATCCGGCGCTGGTCGTGGACCGGGGTGGTCAACTGGTCGCCGCCAACAGCGCGTTCGGGGTGATCACCGAGGGGGCGGCGGCCGAACTGCAAGGGCCGGGGGCGAACATGTACCGGCTGGCGCTGCACCCGGACGGGGTCGCCCCACGCATCCTCAACCTGGCCGAGTGGGCACGGCACATCCTGAACCGGCTGGGCGCGTTCCCGGAGCTGCGGGACGAGTTGGCCGGGTATGTGCCCGAACTGGATGCGGCGGAGGGGCAGTTGGGGTTCGCGGTGCCCTTGCGGCTGCGGTCGTCGTACGGGGAGCTGCGGCTGATGACGACCGTGACGACCTTCGCGACCGCCGTGGACGTGACCCTCGCGGAACTGAAACTGGAGGCGTTCCTGCCGGCGGACGCGGCGACGGCTCAGGCGCTGACGACGGCCGCCGCGTCGATGGAGGATCAGGCTCCGGGGAACATGTAGTCGGTCCGGATACGGCCGTCGGCGTCGAGGACGAGTATCTCCAGCCCACCCCCCACCACTTCACCGCTGCCGACCGCGACCGTGTCCCAGCGGAACTGGACGAGACCGTCCAGGAGGACGGCGTCGGTGCCCGGCCGGAAGGTGAACTCGCCCTTCTCGACGAACTGTTCGTAGCTGCGGGTGACGCGGGTCTCGATGGCGTCGTACCCCTGGGCCCGCAGGGTCGGGTGGTCGAAGCCGAGGCCTGCGGCGATCTCGCGGATCTCGGCGGGCGGTTGGAGGATGTGGGTGCCGTCCTCGGCCCAGAGGCTCTCGATCGCGGTGCGGCGGCGGGTGGCGTCCGGTTCGGTCCACTGGGCGATGTAACGGGCGGCCAGGTCCTGGGGGTTGGTCGCGGTCATCCGTGGCTCCTTGGGCTGTTCCGGTCGGTTCGCGGCCGATAGTGCGGCGGGCGGGGTGAACGGGACAATTCCCGGCCGGGAATGGGCGACGGCGTAAGCGTTGTGTGTGTGGGGGGCGATTCCCGGCCGCCGAGGGGTCGGTACTGGGCGATGCGGGCCATGGCGCGTGTCTTCCGGTGGGCGGCGGGAGTTGAGAGGGGGACTCCTTTTTCCGCCCCCGGAGGTGGCCCCGTGCGCCCCATGTACGTACCCGTCCGTCTGGCCGCCGCGGTCGTCGCCGTCACCGCTGCCGCCGGCTGCATGAGCGTGGGTGACGACGCGGGCGGCACCGCCAAGCCCTCGCACTCCGCCGGGCAGCGGGGCGGTGTGGCGCCGGACGGGGGTTCGGGGGCGCCGGGCGGCGGGCTCGGATTCGGTGGTCCGGCGGGAGACGGGAAGCACGGCCACGGCAAGCCGAAAGCGGGGGAGTCCGCCTCGGGTTCGGCCTCGCCGTCCGCCCCGGGCGCGGCGAGCCCGTCCGCGTCCAAGGCCCCGAGACCCGGCACGAGCGCCAAGCCCGGGGCACCGACCACCCCCGCCCCCCAACCGACCCCGACACGGGCGAGCCCGACACCTGATCCGACCCCGACCGCCCAGCCCCCGACCTCCGAACCACCGGTCGCGGAACCCTCGTCCTCGGCCCACCAGGACCCCGCACCGCAGTTGGCGGACCGGGAGCCGGCGCCGGCGGCGGGGTCGCCGGTTTGAGCCGTGGTGCGCTTCATGTGGCGTGGCCGGTGGGTCGCGGGGGCGCCCGCCGTGCCCGCGCCGCGGCCGACGTCGACGCCAGATCGGGCATCGAGCCGACCACCGCCGAGAACGCTCGGCCTCGGCCCACCAGGACCCCGTGCCTCGGTTGGCGGACCGGGAGCCGGCGGGGCCGCCGGTTTGAGGCGTGCCGTGGTCCATGCGCCGTGGCTTGTGGGTCGCGGGGGTGCCCACTGCGCGCGCGCCGCGGCAGACCTCGACGCCTGGTCCGACACCGAGCGGACTGGCGCCGAACGCTCGTCCTCGGTCCGCCGACCTCGCGCCCCAGTTGGCGGAACGGGAGCCGGCGCCGGCGGCCGGAACGCCGGTTTGAGGCGTGCAGCGCTCCGTGTGCCGTCCGTGTGACGGGGGGCGACCACGGCCGCGTCGGAGCCGACCCTCGACGGCCGAGCCGGCCGTCGCCGAACCCGCGTCCTAGGCCGGGGCGTCGGTCTGAGGCGTGCCGCGCTCCGTGTGACGGGGGCGCCCGCCGTGCCCGCGCCGCAGCCGACCCCGACGCCCGACGTGACCCCGAGCCCGCAGCCACCGACCCGACGCCCCCCCGTGGCCCATGTGACCTATGTCAATGAGGGCCGGTTTGCCCTCAGGGGTGGTGGGTGCGTATGGTGGTAGATCGTTTGATCCCATTGCCCGGCGCCACTGCAGAGCGCGCCGTGTGGCGCGTACTCTCCCTTGCCGTGGCGGACCGCATTGAGGCGGTCGATAGCGAATCACGGAGTTGACGGGCGCGTGCCGACGGAGACTCCGGAAGGTTTCGCATTCGCATGTCCATTTCCAGTACTGATCACGTCGTCATGCCCGAGAACGAGGGCAACGAGACGGCCGTAGACGCTGCCGCAGAGGCGCCCGAGGTGACCTTCGCGGAGCTCGGTCTCCCCGAGGGCGTCGTGCGCAAGCTCGCGCAGAACGGCGTGACCACCCCCTTCCCGATCCAGGCGGCGACCATCCCGGACGCCCTGGCCGGCAAGGACATCCTCGGCCGTGGCCGCACCGGCTCCGGCAAGACCCTCTCCTTCGGTCTGCCGCTGCTGGCGACGCTGTCCGGCGGCCGCACCGAGAAGAAGAAGCCCCGCGGCATCATCCTCACCCCGACCCGCGAGCTGGCGATGCAGGTCGCCGACGCGCTCCAGCCCTACGGCGACGTCCTCGGCCTGAAGATGAAGGTCGTCTGCGGCGGTACGTCCATGGGCAACCAGATCTACGCCCTTGAGCGCGGCGTGGACGTGCTGGTCGCCACCCCGGGTCGCCTGCGCGACATCATCAACCGTGGCGCCTGCTCCCTGGAGGACGTGCGCATCGCCGTCCTCGACGAGGCCGACCAGATGTCCGACCTGGGCTTCCTGCCCGAGGTCACCGAGCTGCTCGACCAGATCCCGGCCGGCGGCCAGCGCATGCTGTTCTCGGCGACCATGGAGAACGAGATCTCCACGCTGGTCAAGCGCTACCTGACCGACGAGGTCACGCACGAGGTCGACAGCGCGCAGGGCAACGTCACCACGATGTCCCACCACATCCTCATCGTGAAGCCCAAGGACAAGGCGCCGGTCACCGCCGCGATCGCCTCCCGCAAGGGCCGCACGATCATCTTCGTCCGCACCCAGCTGGGCGCCGACCGCATCGCCGAGCAGCTGCGCGACTCCGGTGTGAAGGCCGACGCGCTGCACGGCGGCATGACGCAGGGCGCCCGTACGCGGACGCTGGCCGACTTCAAGGAGGGTTACGTCAACGCGCTGGTCGCGACCGACGTGGCCGCCCGCGGTATCCACGTCGACGGCATCGACCTGGTCCTGAACGTGGACCCGGCCGGCGACCACAAGGACTACCTGCACCGCGCGGGCCGTACCGCTCGCGCCGGCCGCACGGGAACCGTCGTCTCGCTCTCCCTCCCGCACCAGCGCCGCCAGATCTTCCGGCTGATGGAGGACGCGGGCGTCGACGCCGGCCGTCACATCATCAACTCCGGTACGGCCTTCGAGCCCGAGGTCGCCGAGATCACCGGCGCCCGTTCGATGACCGAGGTCCAGGCCCAGTCGGCGGGCGACGCCGCGCAGCAGGCCGAGCGTGAGGTCACCCAGCTCACCAAGGAGCTGGAGCGGGCCACCCGCCGCGCCGCCGAGCTGCGCGAGGAGTCCGACCGACTGGTCGCCCGCGCCGCCCGTGAGCGGGGCGAGGACCCGGAGGTGGCGCTCGCCGAGGCCGCCGCCGTGGCCGAGGCCGCGGTGGCCGAGCAGCCGGCCGTCGCCGCCGAGGCGCCGGTCCGCGAGGAGAACTCCTCCTACGACCGTCCGCGTCAGCAGCGTGACGAGCGCGGTAACTACGAGCGCCGTGACCGTCGTGACGACCGCCGTGACGGTGACCGTGGTGGCTTCCGCCGCGACGACCGTCGTGACGACCGTCCGTCCGGTGGTTTCCGCCGCGACGACCGCCGTGACGGTGACCGCGGTGGCCGTTCCTTCGACCGTCGTGACGACCGCCCCTCCGGTGGCTTCCGCCGCGACAACGACCGTCCCTCGGGTGGTTTCCGTCGCGACGACCGCCCGTCCGGCGGCTTCAACAACGACCGTGGCGGCCGTTCCTTCGAGCGCCGTGACAACGACCGTCCCTCGGGCGGCTTCCGCCGTGACGACCGTGGCGGCAACGACCGCCGTGACGGCGACCGCGGTGGCCGTTCGTTCGACCGTCGTGACGACCGTCCGTCCGGTGGCTTCCGCCGCGACGACCGCCGGGACAACGACCGTCCCGCGGGTGGCGGCTTCCGTCGCGACGACCGTCCCGCGACCGGCCACCGGGGCAGCGACCGCCCGTTCAACCGTGACCGCCAGGGCGACCGCCCGGGCTTCCGTACCGGCGGCCACGACCGCCCGTACGGCCACCGCGGCACGACCGGCACGGGCACCGGCACCGGTTCCTTCGGCCGCCGCGACGACAAGCCGCGCTGGAAGCGCAACGGCTGACGTCAAGTGACGTAGCGCAGTAGCGAGATGGCCCCTGCCCGGGATCGGGCGGGGGCCATTTTTGTGCGTTCTTGGCTGTGTGTTGACTGTATGATCAGCCGACTTCTGTGGGGTTCAGGTCTGTTTCCGGGGGGAAACCGTGGTTCGTCGTGCCTTCGTGGGCATCGCCGTCTCGTCCGTACTCGCCGCCGGGCTGAGCCCGCTGCTGGTGACACCCGCGTCCGCCGTCGGGGCGGCGCAGGAGACCGTCGTACCGGCCGCGTTGCGCGGTACGAACCTGTCGGCCACGCTGCTCGCGACCGCGAGCCACGGCGGCCACGACGGTGCCGGGGCGCAGGGTGTCTTCAACCGGGTGGAGGGCGACTCCGCGCTGCTGTGGACGCGTTACTCGGACGGGAAGTCGACGCCCGTGCCGGTGCGGGCCGGGGTGGCCGCGCGGGCCACCGGCACCGATGTCCTCGCGTACCAGTACACCGACCGCCGGGTCGAGTTCTGGGACGCGACCGACGGCACCACCCGTACGCTCCAGGTCCCGGCGGACCTCGGCGTCCTCACCTCCTTCGACAACCTGACCATCGGCTACCGCACCACCACCGCCGAGGACGGCACCAGTACCCGGATCCTGCGGCTGCTCACCCCGGGCCCCGACGGAACCACCCGGGACGTGGCCGTCGCGGGCGGTCCCGCGGGCCTGACGCTCGGGCTGCCGGCCGGTGCGGACGCCACGGACGTGTTCTTCCGTTCCTCGCTGGGCGGACAGCAGGTGCTGGTCGCCGTGGACCGGGAGACCGGACAGGTGCGCGGCGTGAGCGGCGCGCTGCCCCTCGGGTACACCGGTGTGGCGGTCACCCGGAACCATGTCGTCGTCTTCGCCTACGACAAGGCCAAGGTGCTGGCCTTCTCGCGCGCCGACCTGTCGGCGGCCCCGGCCGAGATCGTGCTGAAGGGTGTCACCGACGGGGTGAACGCCACGCACGACCTGGCCGTCGTAGGGGACTGGCTGGTCAACGGTGTCGGCACGGTGACGGCCCAGCCGATCGCGGGCGGCGACTCCGTGACCCTCATGCCGTCCTCGTCCTTCGGGATCGCGGTCGGCCCGGACGGCACCGCCGTGAAGATCGGCCGCACCACGAGCGACGACTGGGGCATCCAGCGCATCCAGCCCGGCCCCGACGGAACCCCGGTCGTCACCCGGCTCAGAGCATTGCCCAAGCCCACGGTCCCGATCCAGGGACTGGCCCTGGAGCAGGGGCGGCTGCTCGTCGCCGACGAGAGCCGCAGCGGCTACCGCGACGACTACGTACGGACGGTGGCCGCGACCGGCACGCCCACGTTCGGCGAGCGTTCCTCCTACGACGGCACCACCCCCACCCTCGGCACCTGCCCGGTGACCGAGGTCGGCTGCTCGCAACTGCACGGCACGGCCGACAACCGTGCCGCCTGGCTGGTGAAGGGCACGGGCGCGAGCGACTCGCTCATCGTCAACGGCCCCGCCGCGTACGGCTATTGGAGCCGCGCGGTGCCCACCGGCGGCCGGATCACCGACATCTCGGGCCGGTACCTGATCCACACCGCCCCGACCGCGCAGACCGTCTACCGGATCGGCGACGACGGCAACCCGGCGCTCACCCGCACCCCCGGCGCCGCCGCCCTCTCCGGCGACACCCTGTGGACCCCGGGAACCACCCCCGGCACCCTCACGGCGTACGACCTCACCACCCGGAAGACCACCGAGACCCTCACCACCGACGCCGGCTGCGCGCCCACCGAACTGCGGGCCAACGGCCGTTGGCTGTACTGGAGTTGTGCCGACGGCACGGCGGGCGTGTACGACCGTACGGCGAAGAGGTCCGTACGGGTCCCGGCCGGTGAGGCGGAGCTGGGCGACGGCTTCGTCGTCACGCACGACAGGTCGGCCGGGCAACTGGTCCTCACGACCGTCGCGGACGGCACCCCCGTGAGCCGGGTGATCGGCGCGCTGCCCGATACCGGGGTCTCACAGCGCGAGGTGCGCTGGACGGTCGACGAGTCGACCGCCAACGTGGCCTACGTCGACGACCAGGAGCGCGTCCACCTGGTACCGGCCGGCGTACCCCAGCAGCCACTGCGCCTCCTCGCCCCGGCCGCCTCGGCGTCCACCCTCCTCGCGCCGGAGTTCGACGAGACACCGCCCACCCTGACCACCCTGCTGCTGTCGAAGCCGGCCGCGACCTGGCGGCTGACCGTGCGCAGCCGCGCCACCGGCAAGGTCGTGGACACCCGGGACGGCGGCGAGACGCGCGGACAGCTCGCGGTGGCCTGGTCCGGCACGGACAGCAAGGGCACGTTCCTGACGGACGGCCCCTACGACTGGACGGTGTCCGTCACCCCGGCCGACGGCGTCGGCGCCCCGGTCACGGTGAGCGGCACGGTCACGCTCCTCGGCGCCGCACCGGCCCGCCACGACCACATCGGCAACGACTCCTTCGGCGACCTGCTCACCCTCAACTCCTCGGGCACGCTGGGCTTCCGGCAGAGTTCGGGCAAGGGCACGTTCTCGGTGAACCTCGGCACCAGCACCGGCTGGACGACGGTCAACAAGGCGGTCCCCTTCGGTGATTTGAGCGGCGACCGCTGCAACGACGTTTTGGTCCGGCTGGCGAGCGGCGCCCTGCGCGCGTACAAGCCGGGCTGTGGTGGGGGGTTGAAGCCGTCGACGCCGTACACGTCACTGGGGACGAGCGGCTGGAACCAGTACGACGTGCTGACCGCCCCCGGCGACATCAGCGGCGACGGCCGCCCGGACCTGATCGCGCGGAGTGCGTCGACCGGCACGGTCTACCTCTACAAGGGCACGAGCACGGGCACGTTGTCGGCGCGGGTGAAGCTGTACGCCGACTGGAAGACGTACAAGAAGGTCGTCGGTGTCGGTGACCTCA
Organism: Streptomyces sp. NPDC051576; assembly: GCF_040681835.1. NCBI lineage: Bacteria > Bacillati > Actinomycetota > Actinomycetes > Kitasatosporales > Streptomycetaceae > Streptomyces > Streptomyces sp. NPDC051576. The sequence goes on along the minus strand of NZ_JBFAZO010000003.1, from coordinate 94,210 downwards.
ACGGCGACGGCGTCGGCGACCTGCTGGCGCAGGACAAGTCGAACAACCTGTACCGCTACTACGGCACCGGCAAGGGCACGTTCGGGGCGCGCGTGAAGCTGTTCACGGCGTGGGGCGGGTCGTACGACACGGTCGTCGGGGTCGGGGACGTCACCGGGGACGGGAAGGCGGACCTGGTCGAGCGGGACTCGGCAGGCAACCTGTTCCGCAACAGCGGTGACGGGAAGGGGTCGTTCGGGGCGCGGGTGAAGGTGTCGGGCGGGTGGCAGGGCTACAAGGGCGTTTTCTAGCCACACCGAGTCCTTATCGAGTCCTTAGGTGACGCATGTCACGTCCCCGGTGAGGGAATCGCTGGGGGCATGACAGATGACGCCATAGCGAGTGGGCTGTCAAAGGGAGACCCCGCAGGTCTCTCCGACGAAGAACGGCTTGCCCAGCTCGGCTACACGCAGGTTCTGGCCCGCCGCATGTCGGCGTTCTCCAACTACGCGGTCTCCTTCACGATCATCTCGGTCCTGTCGGGCTGCCTGACGCTGTACCTGTTCGGCATGAACACGGGCGGCCCGGCCGTGATCATGTGGGGCTGGGTGGCCGTAGGCCTGATGACGCTGTTCGTCGGCCTGTCGATGGCCGAGATCTGCTCGGCCTACCCGACGTCCGCGGGCCTGTACTTCTGGGCCCACCGCCTGGCGCCGCCGCGCACGGCCGCCGCCTGGGCGTGGTTCACGGGCTGGTTCAACGTCCTCGGCCAGGTCGCGGTGACCGCGGGCATCGACTTCGGGGCCGCGTCCTTCCTGGGCGCGTACCTGAACCTCCAGTTCGACTTCAAGGTGACGTCCGGCCGCACGGTGCTCCTGTTCGCCGCGATCCTGATCCTCCACGGCTTGTTGAACACGTTCGGCGTGAAGATCGTCGCTCTCCTCAACAGCGTGAGCGTGTGGTGGCACGTGCTGGGCGTCGGCGTGATCGTCGGCGCGCTGACCTTCGTCCCCGACCACCACCAGTCGACGAGCTTCGTCTTCACGAAGTTCGTGAACAACACGGGCTGGGGCAGCGGCGTCTACGTCGTCCTCCTCGGCCTCCTGATGGCGCAGTACACCTTCACCGGCTACGACGCCTCGGCCCACATGACGGAGGAGACGCACGACGCGTCGACGGCGGGCCCGAAGGGCATCGTCCGCTCCATCTGGACGTCGTGGATAGCCGGCTTCGTCCTCCTGCTGGGCTTCACGTACGCGATCCAGTCGTACGACGCGGAGCGGACGTCGGGGACGGGCGCGCCCCCGGCCCAGATCCTGCTGGACGCCCTGGGAGCAACCTCGGGCAAGCTGTTGCTGCTGGTCGTGATCGGCGCCCAACTGTTCTGCGGAATGGCCTCGGTCACGGCCAACAGCCGCATGATCTACGCCTTCTCGCGCGACGGAGCGCTGCCCTTCTCGCACATCTGGCACACGGTGAGCCCGCGCACCCGGACACCGGTCGCGGCGGTCTGGCTGGCGGCGGCGGGGGCGTTGGTCCTCGGCCTCCCCTACCTGATCAATGTGACGGCGTACGCGGCGGTCACGTCCATCGCCGTGATCGGCCTCTACATCGCGTACGTCATCCCGACCCTGCTACGGCTCGGCAAGGGGGACGACTTCCAGCGGGGGCCGTGGCACCTGGGCCGGTGGTCGCGGCTGATCGGGGTGGTGTCGGTGATCTGGGTGGCCGTGATCACGGTGCTGTTCATGCTGCCTCAGGTCTCACCGGTCACGTGGGAGTCCTTCAACTACGCGCCGGTGGCGGTGTTGGTGGTGCTGGGCTTCGCGGCGGTGTGGTGGCAGGCGTCGGCCCGACATTGGTTCCTGAACCCGGAGCACGCCCGCACGAAGGCGCGGGTGGCGGCGCGGGCCGGGGCTCCCGAACCGGTAGATCCGTAACAGTCCGGAACGCTCTGGAACAGTCCGGAACAGTCCGGACCTGTGGGTACCCCTGTTCCGGCCCTGCTCGCACCTTGCTCGCACCCTGTTCCAGCGTCCGGCGCGGCCGTGTCCCCGATACCCGATCGGAGACACGGCCACCTCCCGCTATGCTCGGGGAGGCAACATCGCCTGGGCCCTTAGCTCAATTGGCAGAGCAGTGGACTTTTAATCCATTGGTTGTGGGTTCGAGTCCCACAGGGCCTACCGGCGCGGGGGAGGGGAAACCCCTTCTGACCTGCTACGCAGCGTCCGGGTCGACTTCGGTCGACTCGGACGCTTCCTCGTTTTCGAGCCACTGCGTGAGCGATGCGTGAGCGGATGTGGCCGTGGCCTGCGGATTGGCTGCCGTTTGGGCGGACGGTTCGGCAGCCGCCTGACGCGACCGAGGGATCAGCTTCGCTGCCTTCTCGGCGATTTCGCGGTCCAGCTCAGGGAGCAGGCTCGTGTACGTGTCCGAGGTCAGCGTGATGGTGGAGTGCCGCAGTGTCTCCTTCACGGCGTGGATGTCGCCGCCGCCTCCGTGCGTGAGCGTCGCGGCGACGTGGCGTAGGTCCCGGAGGGTGATGGGCGGCAGGTCGGTCGTGGCGAGGATGCGGCGGAAGGTCTCGGAGACCGTCTCGGGGTGGAGCCAGGAGCCGTCCTCTTTGGTGAACACCTTGCCGGTGTCCTGCCAGGCGGTGTCCCACTTGGCGCGCTCCTTCTCCTGGCGGGCCTTGTGGTCGCGCAGCTCGGCGATCGTCGTGCTGTCGAGCGCGATCGTGTTCGCGCTGCCGTCTGTCTTGGGCTCCGACTCGTAGGGGTCCCAGCCGTCCACCACGATCTCCTTGGCGGGCGTGATGAGGCCGGCGTCGAGGTCGATCTCGTGCCAGTCCTGGCCGACCGCCTCGCCGCGCCGGAGGCCGCGGGTACCCATGAGGTGGAGAATCGCGTAAAGCCGGTCACCCTCGGCCGCGTCGAGGAAGGCACCGAACTGCTGTGGCGTCCACACCATGACCGGGCCGGGGATCTGACCCGTCTCTCGCCACCGCCGGACACGTTCATCGGTCCACAGGAGGGGCTTCGGGCGCTTGCCGGACTCCAACTCGACGTGGGACGCCGGGTTGAAGGTGATGAGTTGCTGGGCGATCGCGGAGTTCAGGGCCGCGCGGAGGGTGCGGCGGATCGCCTGACGGGATGCCGGACCGGTGATCTTCCGGAACGGCTTCATCTCTGCCAGCTTGGCCCGCTCGGCCGCCAGCAGCTTCCGCTCGGTTCCCACGGGGCGTCCGGGCTTGCTCGGCTTGCAGCGGGCGATCTGCTCGCGGCGGGCTTCGTTCTCGGCCGCGATCACCTCGTTCTCGTCGGCTATCGCGTCGAACATCTCCACCAAGTGACCGACGTTGAGCCGGTCGAGGCGTACATGCCCGATGCGCGGCTTCAAGTGGACGCGGATGTGGGAGGCGTAGCCGTTGAGCGTGGTCTTGCGGCGCTTCTTCGCGGCGAACCACTGGTCGAGCCACTCACCGACGGTGAGGCTGCCACGGAGGGCCAGGCCCGCCCGCAGCCGACGCCGGGTCTCCTCAATGGCGGGCAGCGGGGCCTTCTCGGTTGCGACCTCCTCCAGCAGGGCGACGAGGCGCTGGAGGCTGTCGGGGTCATCCTTGTCCGCCAGGGCGAGCAGGGCGCGGACGTGGTCGAGGTCCGACTGGGCGTCCTTCAGGGACTCGTAGCCGGCGCGGCTGAAGGAGCGGCGGGTGCCGTCTTCGTGCGGCGGGAGTTCCTGGCGCATGGAGTAGTAGCCGTGCTTGCGGCTGGAGAGCTTGGGGCAGTTCTTGCCGAGCGGCTTGCCGGTCTGTGCGTCACGGCAGTAGCAGCGGCGGTGGGTGGAGCCCTTCAAACGCGTTCCTCCGGCGTGGTGTTGGGGTCGGATTCGGGTGGGTCGACGTCGCTCAGAGCGGGTGGCAAGTGGGGTGGGGTGGCTCCCTCGTCGCGGAGGTCGCGGCGGAGGTGACGGAGGTTGTACTTGGCAGACAGGGCCTCGTCGGCATACTTGGTCCGCTTGCGCTCGGCGTCTTCCTGCTGGGCGCGGTTGCCTGCCGTCCTGGCTGCGAACCGCGCCCGTTCCTCCTCTTCGAGGGCGGCCAGGGCGGTGCGTACGAGGCTGTCGTGCAGTTCGAAGTCGGGGACCAGGCCCGCGTCGTACAGGGAGACCTCTTCCTCGCCAGTGAAGCGGCGGAGGGCGTCCCAGGTGGGCACGAGGTCCTGGAAGGGGAGTTCCTGGGTCTGCTCGACGTACCCGACCGGGAAGATCAGACAGACCGGGTACGTCTCCAGGGCGGCGGCCAGGACCATGACGTCCACCAGGGGAAGGCTGGCGCGGCGTCCGGATTCCATGTTGGCGATCACGTTGCGCGGGATGGGATGTCCCAGCCGCTCGCACGCGTCGGCTAGGTCCTGTGCGCTCCATCCCATCTCCTTCCTTCTGCGCCGGACTTCGCCGGCGACGTTGGCTTTGACCCGGTCCGCCCACTCGGGGACGTCGTCCTCATCAGGATCCACACCGCGTTGTGTCATGCAGACACATTAGCTTCCCGATGATGGTTGGTAGACGCCTGGAGCCGGACGTGAGGGTCGCGTTCGCCGAAGGCTGTACCGAAAGGGAGCGCACTGCATGCGCGAAGACGTGACGGCCGGCCGGATGAAGGGCTCGAAGGGGATGAGCCGGGAGGAGCTTCTCGCCCTCCCTGTGTCAGTTGACCTGGACACAGGCAACCGTGCTCTCGGGCTCGGGCGGAGCAAGGGGTACGAGCTGGCGAAGCGCGGCGAGTACCCCTGCAGGGTGCTGCGGCTGGGCAACGCCTACCGGGTCGTGACCGCGGATCTGCTCGATCTGCTGGGCTTGGCGGCGTGATGGCGCAGCACCGTAGCAAACCGTTCTGCGCTGAGCTGACACAGAAACGCTGGACTGTTGCCGGGTGTGGACGTACGGTCCGTGTTCCCTCGCGATGGCCGGGCGCCCGCGAGACGGGGATAGGCCCCCGGCGGTGCAACGCCGGAGGCCCGAGTAACCCCAACCGGCCCGTGAAGAACCAACCCGGCGGCCAGGGCGCACACGCCCGCCACCGCCAGAAAAGGAGCTGCCCCGTGGAACATGCGGGAGCCGAGCCCTATTCCGACTCCGACAAGCCCTCGTGGCCGCCCGTCACCGTCCCCGGCCAGCTCGGCCGCCACTCGGGCGAAGCGCCGACGTCCGCCAACGACGGTGCGCCTGACACCACTTCGGCAGATCGGCCTGCTGATGAGCCGGTGCCGGACCCTGAGCCGACGCCCGGCTCGGCGCTGCTGGACGAACTGCGTGCGCAGATAGCGAAGTTCGTGATCCTGCCTTCGCCGGAGGCGCTGGACGCGGTCACGCTGTGGGTGGCGGCGACGCATCTGCAGCCCGCGTGGCAGCACGCGCCGCGTCTGGCGGTGGTGGGACCGGCGAAGCGGTGCGGCAAGTCGCGGCTGCTGGACGTGCTGACCGAGACGGTCCACGAGCCGATGCTCACCATCAACACCACCCCGGCGGCCATCTTCCGGTCGATCACCGAGGAGAACCCGCCCACGCTTCTGGTGGACGAGGCGGACACCATCTTCGGCACTCCGAAAGTGGCCGAGAAGAACGAGGAGATGCGCGGCCTGCTCAACGCCGGTCACCAGCGCAACCGGTACGTCACCCGGGTTGTGGGCAACGACCACACCCCGCACCGCTTCGCGACCTTCGCCATGGCGGCCATCGCGGGGATCGGTGACCTGCCCGACACGATCATGGACCGGGCCATCGTGATCCGTATGCGGCGCCGGGCCGAGGGCGAGAAGGTCAAGCCCTTCCGCTCCCGCCGCGACATCCCGGCCCTGCATGAACTGCGGGACCGTATCGCTGCCTGGGCCAGGCCGTTGCTGGACGAGTCGGCAGAGCTGGAGCCGGTCATGCCGGTGGAAGACCGGGCGGCTGACACCTGGGAGCCCTTGGTCATCGTCGCCGATCTTGCCGCCGGGTCCTGGCCCCGTCGCGCCCGTACGGCGTGTGCGCGGATGGTGGCCACTGAGGTCGAGGCGGAGGAGGAGCGACCCGGCGGTGCCCGGATCCTCGCCGACATCCGCCGGGTCTTCGTCGCCCAGCGGGAGGCGGACAGCCTCTCCACGGACGAGCTGCTCTACCACCTGCGCAAGGACGCCGAGGCCCCGTGGGCGGAGTGGGGGCGCAGCGGGCTGGACTCCCGCGTTCTGGCACGGATGCTCAGCCCGTACGCCATCAAGCCCGGCAACGTCCGCCTCGCCGACGGAACCCAGCGCAAGGGCTACATGCGCAACAAGTTCCTCGACGCCTGGCGGCGCTACTGCCCCACCGTCCACCCGGTGGACGCCGGGCCTAGCACCTCCGCCTCGGGCTGAGCCCCGCATCCCCCCGGTGGCCGTCCCTGCCGTCCCTGCCGTGATCCCGCAGGTCAAACGGCATGCAGACAAGACGGCAACCGGGGGCAAGACGGCAACGCGATCATGAAGGCCGCGTTGCGGGACCGGGACCACGTCCCGATCCGTCTTGTGCCGTCCCGCCCGTCCCCGCCGTATCGCCGCAGGTCAGAGCGTCAACCGCTGGGACGGCACACCACCACTAAGCCGTCCCGGCCGATGCCGGAGAACGCCTCCGGCATCGGCCGGGACGGCAGACCAAACCCCGTGCCGTACCTGCCCTGACCTGCGCTTGCAACGGCCAAGACGGCAAAGACGGACCACACGCCGACGCCCAGGAGCACCCCGCTTGACGAACCTCTCCACCGCCAGCAACCCAGACGACCACCTTGACCAAGGACGGCCGACCACGACCCAGCAGGCCGCCGAGCGACTCACGCTCATCGCAGCGAGCGTGGTCATCGTGGCCCTCACCGCCGGCGGGTTCTGGCTCTCGTACGCGCATCTCGCCGAGGTCGCCGGACAACACGGACTCAGGAACTCCCCGGTCCGCCAGTGGGCCTGGCCCGCAACGCTGGACGCGTTCATCATCGCGGGCGAACTGCTCATGCTCCGCGCTGGTTTGCGTCAAGCGACCGACGGGTGGGCCATCGCCCTCACCGCCACCGGATCGGTCGGCTCGATCGCACTCAACGTGGCGGGCGTCAGTGGCACGAGCGGCACCGGCGCCGTGCCCCTGCTCGACTACGTGGTCGCGGCGGTCCCCCCGACTGCCGCGCTGCTGGCCTTCGGTGTCCTGATGCGACAGATCCACCAGCTCGTTGCCGAGCTCGCCGACGCCACTCAACGCCACAACACCGCCGACCGCAGCCGCAACAGCACCCAGATCGCCCGCCTTACAGAAGACGGTTCCGGTCAGCCGCAGCCAGCCGCTTTCGAAGTGGCGGACCGGCACTCCGACGTGGCGCGGGCTGCCACCAATCTGCCGGAGCTCCCGCATCCATCGGACGAGCCGGAAGACCAAGAGTCCAGCGCGGTCTCCGAGGAGTTCCTCACCATCGCCCGCACCGCGCCACTCGGACGAGGAGGCCGCGCTTCACGCCGCCACATCGAGGTGGCGATACGAGACAAGGGCCTGTCCATCGGCAGGGCCGACGCGGAAAAGGTCAAAGACGCCTTGCAGACCGAACTCGACGAAGCCGCCTCGCAGCGGCAGGCCGAAGGCGACAGGGCATCTGCCCGCGCCTTCTGAGACGACCGCTTCCCGCCCCACGAACGCGCCACGGAGAACCCCCTCATGCACGACCCGGGCTACGAACTCCCCACTACCCAACGGGAGATGACCGCCACCGCAACCCAGCCAGCAAGGTATCCCGTTGGACCGTCCAAGGGGCGGTCCAACGAGGGTGCCTCCGCCCCAGGGGTGGCGGAGGGGCTCGGGCACCAGGGGGTGCCCGAGGAGGACAAGCTCGTCGAGACCCCCGCCGATCCGCTGCCGCGAGCCGCCGATGCCGCTGCACTGCACCGCGTCGCCCGCCGCCGTCAGCGCGAATCCGTCCAGCGCAAAGAGCGTGTCGACGTGCGCTACAGCGCCGACGAGAAGACCGCGATCCTCGCCAAGGCCCGGTCCCTGAACATCGCCGGCGCCCACTACGTCGGCGCCGTCGTCATGGCCCACCTCCACGGCGAACTCGCCCTCCCCGGCCAGCGCACACCCCTCGACGACTACATCGACGAACTGACCGCCCTGCGCCGCGAGGTCGCCAGGATCGGCCGCAACGTCAACCAGATCGCCAAGAAGCTCAACTCCGGCGGCCATCCACACCCTGGGGACAACGCCATGCTGGCCCAGGTCGAACCCACCTTGGACGCAGTAGGCGCCACCGTCCGCCACATCGCGTCCGCCGCGAACCAAGCGGTCACCAAGAGGGCTGCCCGATGATCGCGAAGATCAGCGGCGGCACGGACACTGCCGGCCTGATCCGGTACCTGTTCGACACCAAGAGGGCCAAGGACCACACCGACCCCCACCTTGTGGCGTCCTGGGACGGCTTCGCCCCCGACCCCGGCCGCAGCGATGACTTCGACGCCACCAGGAGGCTCCTCGTCGCCGACCTCGACCTGCACGTCAAGCAGGCCCGGCGACTGGGCCGCGCCCCCGAGAAGCACACGTGGCACTGCTCGATCCGGGCCGCCGAGACCGACCGCATCCTCAATGACGAGGAGTGGGCCGACATCGCCCGCCGCGTCGTTGCCGCCACCGGCATCGCACCCGACGGAGATCCGGACGGCTGCCGATGGGTCGCCGTCCGCCATGCCCCCGACCACATCCACATCGCCGCCACCAAGGTCCGCGCCGACCTGCGTACGGCCCGCCACTGGAACGACTACCTCACCGCCGATCGCGAACTGGCCGCCGTCGAGAAGGAATACGGCCTCCTCCAGGTCGTACGTGGGGATCGCACGGCCGCCAAGCGGCCCACCCGCGCCGAGCAGGAAAAGGCCCGCCGCGCTGGCCAGGACAAGACCGCCCCGGAACGGTTGCGCGCCACCGTCCGCACCGCAGTAGCCGCCGCCTCCAGCATGGACGAGTTCGTCCACCTGCTCAGCCACCTCGACGGTGTGCTCGTCGAGGTCGTGCACTTCCCCTCCGGCGACGTGCGCGGCTACAAGGTCGCTCTCGCAGACGACGCAGAAGGCCCCATCTGGTACTCCGGCTCCAAACTCGCCCCGGACCTGTCCTTCCCCAAGATCCAGGAACGCCTGGCGTGTATGGACTCGCAGCCCATCGGCCGGCCGGGCCGGCACAAGCCCGACCCCTGGCACCAGGCCACCGCCGCCGCCGAGCGCATCCCGCACCATCTCCACCAGCCTGACGACCAAGCGTCCCAGGCTCACATAGCCGCCTTCGGCGAAGCCCTCGACGCTCTCCCCCTCCTCACGCCACAGGACATCCGCCCCCAACTCCGAGATGCAGCAACCGCGTTCGAACGCGCCACCCGCTCCCGCATCCGCGCCGAACACCACCACGCCCGCGCCCTGCGCGGCGCCGTCCGAGCGATGCTCCGCGATCCCACCCCCACGAACGGCGCGGCCCTGGCGATGTTCCTCGATGCCGCGATCCTCGTCGTCATCGCCGCCGCCCGCTGGCACCTGTTCCGCCACCACGACCAGCAAGTCGCCGCCGCCCACCAGACCTTGATCCACCTCCAGGCCGCCTACGACCAAACCGCAACCGCACCCCTGGCCGCCCTCGCCCAGCGCCGCCCGCCCCAGCAGACCGTGGACCGACACGTCCGCCACCTGCGCCAGGCCGCGCCCGATCACGTCCAGCAGGTCATCGAAGATCCCGCCTTCGGCGCCCTCACCGCCACCCTCGCCCAAGCCGAAGCCGCCGGCCACGACCCGGCACGGCTCCTCCAGCAGGCCGCAGAGCAGCGCGCCCTGGATGATGCCGGCTCTCCCGCACGGGTCCTGATCTGGCGCATCCAACGCCTCAGCGCACGACCGGCGCCCAGTGCACGAGCTCGCGCGGCACAGGCCCGTAGCACGGTGCGAGCGAGTAACGCAGCACAGCGCCCCAACACCGCGGACGACACGGCAGCCGCCGTTCCGTCCCCGCAGCCGCCGCCGGCACGGCGGCGCTGATCACGACCGCAGAGACAGCCTCGGAGCAAGCAGCTCCAGCACTTCCTCCCAGCGGTAGCGGTCGGCCCCGCCGCCGGCCTTCGGCCGGTGTGGCTCGTACGAGCCGATCAGGACGCCCATTTCGCGCAGCCGTTCCAGACTCTGGTGGTACGCGGGGTGGGCGGCCTGGGCCGAGTTCAGGTACGGCAGCACGGCGACCGGTACGCCCATGGCGGGTGCTTCGCACAGGATGCCCAGGGCGAGATTGTCGGAGATTCCGGCGGCCCATTTGTTGACGGTGTTGAACGTAGCCGGGGCGACCGCGATGGCGTCCGCGAGCCGGGTGGGGCGTGGGTCTCCGGTCGATCGCCAGGCTGAGCGGATGGGGTGGCCGGTCTGGGCCTCGACCGCCTCTACGTCGAGGAAGCCGAGTCCTTGCGGGGTGGCGACGACGCCGACGTCCCAGTGCCGTTCGTGCGCTGCTGTGATCAGCTTGCCGACGTCGGTGGCGACTCCGGCCGCGCAGACCACGATCTGCAGGAACGGCTGGTCGGGCTGGTCACTCACGCGGGCACTCCCAGTTGGCGGCTGAAGCGGTGCAGTTCGGGCAGTGCCCGGCGGCGGTCGCGGGCTGCCATGTCGGCGACCAGTTCGCGTACGGCCGGGCGGCGGATGTCCTGTGCCGCGCAGCTCTCGGCGATGCGCAGGGCCTGGTAGCCGTCGGCGAGTCTGCCCTGCTGACTGTAGGCGCGGGCGGTCTCCAGCCACAGCGCGGCCCGGCGTTCGGGGACGGGAATGTGCCGCCGCATGAGCGGCCGTGCTGCCTGGAGGGCGATGCCGGCGTCGCCGAAGGAGACGGCCGCGCTGACCTCGTGCAGGGCGACGTTGGTGGGGCTGAAGTTCGCCCAGGCGTCGGGCCGGTCGAAGGCGACGTAACGGGCGACCTCCTTGGCCTCGGTGAGGAAGTCCTGGGTGGTGGCGCGGTCGCCGTTTCTGCTGGCGGCGGTCGCCCCGCGGAGCAGCAGTAGGCCCATCGCCGCCAGGTACCGGGGCGAGCGCTGGTCGTAGGAGCCGGTGAGCTGGTCGGCGGTGTGGCGGACCATGTTCACGGCCTGCGCGGTGTGCCTCTCACGGACGAGGACGTGCGCGTGAACGCGGACACTGGCGGCGAGGGCGATGGGATCTCCGGACCGCTCCGCCTCGGCCATGGCCCGGCCCGCCGCGAGCCAGGCGTTGCCTTGATCGGCTCGCTTCAGCATCAGGCTCACCGATGTCTGATACGCGGTCGCCAGCAGCGCGGACGCCTCCGCCGGGTCCGCCGAGCCGCCGCCGGTCTGGCGCAGGTCGGCGATCAGACCCGGCAGGGTCCGCTCCAGCTCCGTGTAGTCGCAGGTGCAGAACAAGCGGCGTACGGCCCGTGTCCGCTCACGAAGCTGCTCGATGCCCAGCGGCTCGCCTGTGGCTTCGGGGCTCGTGCCTGGCAGCAGGACCCGAATCAGTTCGTGATGCCCTACAGCGGACGGAGAAGGAGCCGCGAGTGCTGCGATGCCTGCGGCGAGGAAACTACGGCGGTGCATGTCCTCTGTCTCAAGGTCGGAGGGATGGGCGTCCGAGGCGGCAGAGAGGCCCAGTTGCTGGGGCGGGATGCCCAGCACCTGTGCGATCTCGCGCAGCATGCGAACGTCTTCCGTGCCTCTGCCGCTCTCCAGACGGCTCACCTTGGACTGGTGATACCCCAGTGCGGCGGCAACGTCCTTCTGAGAGCGCCCCTGTAACACGCGTGCTCGACGGATCAGTTCACCGATCCGTCTCGCCTCGCCCTGCGCTTCGGCCATCTGTGCCACGGCTCCTCCTGCCGTCGCGATCCTGCCTGCTCAACCGAGCGTAATGGAACGGCAGTTGACCGTGATGCACCTCCTGCATAAGTGATGCGGCCCTGGCACACCGCCTGGTCCCGATGGGTCACGACAGCGTTCGGTGGAGTGACCGCGCCGATCCAGGAGGCCGCTCATGGAAGTGCATCAGATCCGTTTCCCCGTCTCCGGCACGCCAGTCGGTGCCGCGTCCGCGCGTCGGCAACTCGCAGACGGGATACGGGAATGGGGCGCCTTCCTCGATCCAGAACTCCTGGACACGGCGGAACTGGTGGCCGGCGAGCTGATCACGAACGCGGTGCGGCACGCGGGCGACGGACCGATCGCAGCCGGCGCCCGCCTGGGCGACGAAGGTCTGCTGATCGAGGTGACCGACGCCGGCTCCGACCTCCCACGGGTCGGCCTGCCGGATCCGGACGAGGAGGGCGGACGGGGCCTCTTCCTCGTCGCCGAACTCGCGGATCACCACGGATTCGACCTGATGCCGTCCGGTAAACGCTGCTGGGCCGAGTTCAAGGTCAGCGTCCCACTCCCACCCGTAACGCACCTTCCTTCGCAGAGGAGTTGACTGTTGACAGCCCTACGGAACCCCCTGGTCGCCGCCGAAGTGGTCGCTGTTCGCCCCGGCGCCCCGCTTGCCGGTTCGGTCACCGTCGACGGGTCCAAGAACGCGGCTCTCCCCCTGCTCGCCGCCGCTGCGGCCCTGCACCGCCCGGTGCAGCTCGACAACGTCCCGGCGAACACGGACGTCGAGACGATGCTCGCCCTGCTCCAGCAGGCCGGCTGGCACACGCCCCGCTCGGTGAGCGATCCGCACACCACGGTGATCCTGCCGAGCGACAGGCCCCAACCGGGCCCTGATCCGGAGGTCGCCGCTCGTATCCGGGCCTCGTACTACCTCGTACCGGCCTTGTTGGGCGCGTACGGGCGGGCCCGGCTGCCGTGGCCGGGCGGCTGCCGGATCGGTGAGCGTGGGATGGAGCAGCACTTCAAGGTCTACGAGAGCTTCGGCGACCGTACGACCGTCGATGACCACGGCTATCTCGTGGAAGCGGCTGCATCCGGGGCCGGAACAGTGTCCTTGGTGCTGCCCTTCCGCTCCCGCGGAGCGACCGTCGTCGCCCTCCTGCGCGCCGTCGTCGCCGGACGGCCGCTGCGGCTGGGGCAGCCCAACCTCTCGCCCGAGGTACTCACCGTCGTGGAGACGTTGCAGGGGGCCGGGTGGGAGTGCCGGGTCAGCGAGGGCGTCCTGGCCGTCATACCGCCTACGTCGGTCTCGGACGAGACCGTCGTCTGGACGGTGCCCGGCGACAAGGTCGAAGCCGGAACACTGGCTTGCGCGGTGGCAGCGACCGGGGGTGACGCCCGCATCCGCGGTGTACGCGGTGACGACATCGCTCCTCTGGTCAGCGCCCTGCAGTGGCTGGGCATCCCCGCCGGTGTCGAAAGGGACGCCCTCATCGTCCAGGCCCACGCCGCAGAGCCGACCGGCCGAGCGCTGCGAGCCGTCGCGTCCCTTGCCCCCGACGGCCTCGACGCCGACTTCGAACCATCCTTGATGGCTCTGGCCCTCGGGCTCCCCGGCACCCACCTGTTCGCCGACGCCATCAATCCCGGCCGCCACGGCAACCTGCTGCCCCAACTCGTACGCCTGGGCGCCGAGATCCACGAACTCTCGCCCACCGAGTGCCGCCTGACCGGTCCCCAGCATCTGACTGGCGCCGGCGTGGAGGCCACCGACATCCGTACGGGCTCCGCCCTGCTCATCGCCGGACTTACCGCGCGCGGTGTCACCACCCTTGGCGGCCTCGAACAGCTCCGGCGTGGCCATGCGGACCTGCCCACCAAGCTGCACACCCTGGGTGCCGATATCTGCGAGGTGACCCCATGAACCGACGACTCCAGAGGATCACCGCCACGACCGACGTCCACTCCGCCTTCGACAAGGCCGCGCCGATGCTCAGCCATCTCCACGCCGCGCGGGCCGACAGCCTGATCGTGGACTGCGGTGACTTCTTCGAAGGCAGCGGCTTCTACCGCTTCGGCCAAGGCCAGCTCGAACGCGATGCCCTCACCAGCCTGTACGACCTGATCGCCCCGGGAAACCACGGCTGGCCGCACTACTTCGAACCGGCACTGCACGAGATGACCGTGTGCGCGAACACGACCGATGACAACGGGAGCCCGCTCTTCGACCGCTTACGCATCAAACGCATCGGCGGCCGTCGAGTCGCCGTCACCGCGGTGCTCGGCCCGCAGGCGTTCAACGCGATCCCCGCCGGCCAACGTGCTGGACACCGGGTCACCGATCCGGCCCAGGCGCTTCGTGAGGTGATGCTGGAGCACCACCACCGTGCCGACGCCTGGATCGTGCTGTCGCACTCCGGCTTCGGCGAAGACCTGAAGCTGGCCGCCGCCTGCCCGTTCGCGGACGTCATCTTCGCCGGACACTGCCACAGCGATGCCTACGGGCCACTGCCCGTCGGCGACACCCTCGTGGTCAAAGGGCGCGAACTCGGCGTGGGATACGCCGTTGCCGAGCTCGTCGGCGGCGGCTGGGCCGCTCGTACATGCACCTTCCCCGAAACCTCCGTGGTCCCCGCAGAACTCGTCCCACCGCTGGAGAAGATCGCCTTCATCGGGCGTGCGTTGTCGAACCCGCTCGGCATCGTGAACGAGCCCTACCAGAACGCCCTGTTGGACCGGCGCCTCCTCCTGGACGAGATCGCCGCCCGCCTGCACACCGGCCTCGGCGCGGACGCGGTCATCCTCAACGAGACCGCCCTGCGCTCTGTACCACTCGGCGACATCCTCACCCTTGGCGATCTGCTGGCCATCGAGCCCTTCGACAACCAACTCGTCCACGCCTTCCTCCCCGACGTACATGCCGAGGACCACGACACGCTGCTCACTCATCTCACGGAACGCACCGGCCCGCTGGTCGTCGCCCCCACGCTGCTGCCGCCGACCGTACGCAGTGTGCTGACCACCGACTACATCGCCGACAGCTATCTCGGCGGACGAACAACCCATCAGGCTGGCCTGCGACTTGTTGACGCGGTGCGCCGCGTCCTGGCCACTCCGTTCCCTGACTCCGCCGACTCCATCGAAGGGGACGGACAGTGATCCTCACCGGGCCCGAGATCAACGCGGCCGTCGCCGACGGCCGTCTGCGCATCACACCGTTCGACCCGGAACAGACCAACCCCAACAGCTACAACGTCCGCCTCGGACCGACTCTGCTGACGTACGAAACCAGCATCCTCGACGCCCACTGCCCCAACCCCACTCGCTCGATCCGGATCGACGCGGACGGATATGTCCTCCAGCCCGGCGAGCTGTACCTCGGCCACACCACAGAGGTGGTCGGCTCGGATCTCTTCGTCCCGCTGCTCTTCGGCCGTTCCTCGGTCGGCCGCCTCGGCCTGTTCGTCGAGATCACGGCGCCCATCGGCGACATCGGTTTCCATGGCCAGTGGACCCTGATGCTCTCCCCTGTCCGCCCGCTGCGGGTGTACGCGGGCATGAAGATCGGGCAGATCATGTTCTTCGTCTCCACCGGAGACATCGACCTGTACCGCGGCAAGTACCAGGACGCGTCAGGCCCACAGTCCTCCCGCTACTGGCGGGACGCCGCCCGTATCCGGGCGGTCGCGTCGTGATCCTCACCGGCCCCGCCATCGCCACCGCCCTCTGGGCCGGCGAGATCACGATCGACCCGTACGACCCCGCCCGCCTCTCCCCGAACGCCTACGACTGGCGACTCGGCGACACGATCCGCGCCTGCGACGGCGATCTGGATGCCGCAGTACCCACCACATTCACCGAACAGTCCATCCCCGCCACGGGCATGGTCCTGGAGCCCTCGGTTCTCTACCTCGGCGTCACGTTGGAGAAGACCGGCTCGGAGACGTACGCACAGATACTCAACGGGGATCGCACCATCGGTTCGCTGGGCATCTGGGTCCATGTCTCCGCCCCACTCGGCCACCAGGGTCACGCGATCCGCTGGACCCTGGAGATCCGCGCCGCCAGACCCGTCCGCATCTATCCGGGCATGACCTTCGGCAAGCTCGTCTTCCTCACCGCCTTCGGTACCCCGGCCAGCTACCAGCAACAGGCCGCCAAGTACGCGGCTACGGACGGCATCGAGATCTCCCGCCTCTACGAAGAGATCCCCGGAGGTGTCGTATGAGCCCCCGTCCGACCACCGGGCCGCTGGCCGCCACGTTCCTGGACCTGCCCGCCGGAAGCCCTGGCGGCAGCGTCGAACTCTTCCTCGACCTCTACACCGGCGCCCAACCCCTCATCCCGGCACGCGCTTTCATGCTCGCCCCGTCAGCCCTCAGACCCCGTCTACCGGACGGCCTCGACCTGGTGTCCGTACCCGGCAAATGCCTGGCAGGCACCGCTTTCAGCCGCTACGTCGCGGCCCTTCGCAAGGCTCTCGCAGCCGCGGTCGACCCGGCCCAGATCGATGTCCTGCACCTGCAACACCTCGCCTTCGGCGCCAGCCCCGCCCTGATCCGGGCCTTGCCCCTGCATCCCCGCATCGCCCTGGTCCACGGCACGGACCTGATCTTCGCCGAGACCCACCGCGACCAGCTCCACGTCCTGCGAGAGACTGTCAGAGCCGCCGACGCCATCGTGGTGCCCACCGGCGCGATGGCCGACCACCTCCGCAAACTCGCCCCGCAGGTAGACCGCCGAAAGATCACCCACATCCCCTGGGGCATCCCCGACGACCTGCTCACCAATCCGCCAGCGCGGCCCGCCCGCAACTCCACCAGCCATCTACGGCTCCTGTACGCGGGGCGGCTGACCGCCGAGAAGGGCGTCGAGTCCCTGATCAAAAGCCTGGCGCCCGTGCCGGGCGTCGAGTTGAGCATCGCCGCGCCCCGGGCTCAGTTCCGTGCCCTGGCCCCGCTGCTGCAACGGGCCGGCATAAGGGCCCGCTATCTCGGCTGGCTCCGCCGTCCACAGCTGTGGAAAGCGTTCACCGAGCACGACGTCCTGGTCATGCCCTCCACCACCCTGGAAGCCATGGGTCTGGTCGCACTGGAGGCCCAAGCCTGCGGACTGCCAGTCCTGTACCAACCGGTGCCCGGCCTCAGCGAGAGCCTCGCCGCTTCGGGCGCGGCCACCGACTTCACCCACTCCGCCACCCTCGCCCGCGACCTCGACCGCCTGCGAACCTCGCCCGGTCTGCTGTCCGCCCTGCGACAGACGGGCCACGCGAACGCCGCACGCTATCCGCTCTCGGCAACCGCACGATCCCTGACCGACCTTGGCCGCCAGCTCACCTGAACTCCACTACGGACAGTTCGACACGTCGCTCCCGGCCCGCTCCGCGAACATCACTACGCTGACCGACGGGATGCCCCGGCGAACAGGGAGACCATGACGTACGACAGCGACCACATCGAAGCCCTGTTGGACGAGGGCGTCCGCGAGAAGGTGTACCCCGGGGCCGTGTGGGCCGTCGGCGACGCCGCTGGTACCCGCGACCAAGGCGGCACCGGCCTCCTCGACCCCGACGAACCCGACGCACCGATGCGCGCCGACACCGTCTTCGACGCTGCCAGCCTCACCAAGATCCTCGCCGTCTGGTCCTCCATCGGGGCCCTGTGGGAGGAAGGCAAGCTCGATCTCGACTCTCCCCTCGGCGCCTTCTGGTCCGAGGTCCAAGGCCAGCCGCTCGGAGCCGCGACCGCACGCCACTTGCTGACCCACACCGCCGGTGTCCCGCTCCGAGCCCAGCTCAGGAACTCGTACGGCAGCGACCCTCAGGATGTCCGCGACGGAGTCCTGCACGAGGCCCTTCACCGCAGGCCCGGCGAAGCGGTCGAGTACACCGACCGAGCCGCCCTCATCCTCGGCTACCTCGCCGAACACCTCTCCGGACAACGCCTCGATCGGCTCGCCACAGAACGAACCTGGCAGCCGCTGGGCATGAACTCCACCCGTTTCGGGCCACTGCCCGCCGAGATCGCCGCCCGGTGTGCGCCGACCGAACTCGACCAGGAGACCAACACTCACCTCAAAGGCGTTGCCCACGACTTCTCCGCCCGCCTCCTGGGCGGGGTGTGCGGCATCGCCGGCGCCTTCACCGTCCTCGACGACCTCACTGTCTTCCTGCGCCACATGCTGGTCGGCGCTGCCGCCGAGGACCGGGCTGTATTCGGTGATGCCTGGACCGCGGAGTCGCTGACCGTCCAGACCGGCACCCTGGAACCCGTACGCGGCCTGTTCTGGCACCCCGCCCCCAGCACCTGCCCCGACGACGACATCTGGGTCCACTACGGCTTCACCGGAACCGGCATGTGGATCTCGCCCCGGCAGCAGCGTTGGGCAGTGCTACTGACCAACAAGCTCTACTACACCCGCGATCGACAGCCCCTCACCGAAGTCCGGAATGCCTTCCGCGCCATGGCATTTCACTGACGCTCATGGACGTTTGGGCTTGCCTGCACGGTCGGGAGGCGGCGAACAGCAGCGCCACTACAGCGATCAGCCTGCCGCAAGAACAGCAGTTGACGGCGAAGTCCATGCGCTCCATGTTCGACATGGCGCGGAGCATTCTCCTGTCCGGCAGCACGGCGGTGAATTGACATGGCCACTGACGAACTCCCCTTCGGGCCCGATGAGATCCGCAGTTACCTCAAGGTCACTGGCTGGTCCACGGTGTCCGGCAGCGACGTGGCGGAGCTATGGCGCCTGCCGGGACCGACCGAGGAGGTCGTGCTCGTTCCCATGAAACCGGGCGCTCCGGACTTCGCCAAACGCGCACGCATCCTCGTTGAAGACCTGGCACGCATCGGCTCCGAGGGCACACGGACTGTTCAGGACTCCATCGCGTCCGTGTTCCACGACGTCACGGATCTCAGAGCCTCGCATCCCTCCCTTCGAGACGGTTCCATCCCGTTGGACGCCGGATTCGAGCTGTTCCAGTCCGCCAAACGACTCCGCGTGGCCTCGGCGGCGTCCACCATCCGCCGCCAGGGCCACTTCCGTAACTTCCCCACCCGAGCACGGGAACAGGCCCGCGAAGTGCGGCTCGGACAGACCCGTAAGGGCTCGTACATCGTGCCCATCATCAGCCAGGCCCGCTCACCTCTGGATGTGTACGAGCGAGGACAGAACCAGATCGACATCGAAGTCGAGGAAACACTCTTCGACCGACGGGTCACCGCCACCATGTCGCGAGCGCTGGGCGTACTGGAGGAAATGGCGGGCACCGACCGGGTCCCCACCCCCAGCGAGATCACCGACTCCATCGGGGAAGGCGTCTCCTACGAGTTGTGCCAAGCGCTGTCGAAGGTCGTGAACAGCGAGGCAGTCGACAGCTTGGACGTCACGTTCAACTGGTCTCGTGTGGCGGCGGCGCCGGCCGGCACTCCGCTTGAGGTCGAATTCAACCGCGATGCCATCGCGATCGTGGAAAGGGTGTCCGACCAACTCAAGACAAGCGTCTACAGCCGCGAGCACGTGATCTACGGGCTGGTGACAGACCTCAGACGGCACCCGGACGACGAGACGGGGAAGGTAGGCGTCCAGGCTCTCCTCCAACGGCGCAGCCGCACCGTCTGGATGGATCTTCCCGACACCGACTACCACACAGCGGTCCACTGTCATGACACCGGCACCGCAGTCCGCGTACGCGGTGTACTCACCAGCCCGCCCGGAGGCACGGCCACCATGATGGTCGTCGACTTCGGTCCTGATCCGTCTCTCGGTTAGTGAGGTTCGCGGCGGCTGCTGCGGCAGCCGCACCCGGCACCGCATCGCCGCGCCGTATCGGCATGAGCGTCGTCAACCGCCTCAACAAGCGCTTCGCCGAGATCATCGCCAGCGACCACCGCCACGGCGGACAACTCGGCATCGAACAGCGGGCCGCCGCCCTCGCCGACGAAGCACTCAACCTCCAGAACGCGGGCAGCGCCACCCAGCGCGTACGAAGCAACCTCTACGCCTCAGCAGCCGCCTTCCGCTCCTCCGCCATGTGGGCCGCCATCGACGGCCGACGCTACGACGTCGCCAAGGCGCACATGCGCGAGGCCCAGGCCCTCGCCGAGATGTCCGGCGACCAGGCCATCAAGTTCCGCATCTGGAGCCACGCGGGCACCATGTACCGGCACATGGGTCGCCCCGCCGACGCGTTCGCCGCCAACGACGTCGCCCGCAACCTTCACCTCACGCGGCGCGACCCCCTGTTCGCGTCCCTCGGCCTGACCCGCCAGGGCGCCATCCACGGCGCGGCCCAGGACCGCACCGGCACCCGCCGCGCCTTCGATCAGGCCCAGGACGCCATGCTGCGCGCCGATCCCGCCGACTACCGGCCGGTGTGGATGCTCGCCTTCTACGACCAGGCCGAACTGGACTCCCTGGCCCTCTCCGCACACTTGGCACTCGGCGACTACTCCACCGCCGAGTACCAGTACCACGCCCACCGCTGCCTGTCCGCCCTCCGGCCCCACATGATCCGGTCCCGGGCCATCACCACCACCCGGCTCGCCCACGCCCAGCTCGCCCAGGGCGCCCCCGACGCCGCCACGGCCACCGCGATGAAGGTCCCCGCCGAAGCCGCCACCCAGCACGCCCGGGTCACACGCATGCTGCAGGAGTTCGGGGCCGCACTGCGCGCCACCGCGCCGGGCAGCTCCACCGTGCAGACCTGGACCGAGCACACCGCCACCTGGAGGATGGCCGCATGACCACGGCGCCCGCCATCGAACTGCGCACCTTCACCACCCTCGACACCGCCCGCGGTGACCTCCTCGACGTGTACGCCGACGTACGCGCCCCGCTCCTCCACCTGCCGAACTACGCCGTCACTGCGTTCGGCGAACGCTTGGACCGGCACAGCACCGAGCCAGGTTTCACGGCCGTCCTCGCTTACGCGGACGGGCACCCGGTCGGCTACGCCTACGGCAACACCATCGAGCACGGCGACCGCTACTGGCAGCGCACCAGCCCGACGCCGGCGGAGAAGTACACCGAGCGTCCGCCTGTGGCCCTGAAGGAGATCGGCGTCCGGCCGGCCTGGCGGAAGACCGGCACCGCCTGCCGCATCCACGACGCCCTCCTCGCCACCCGCGATGAACCGTACGTCACGCTCATGGTCAACCCGGCGGCCGGCGACGGAAAGGTCCACGCGCTCAACAAGTCGTGGGGATACGAAGACATCGGTCAGAGCCAGCTGTCGCCGGCCTCGCCAGTGCTCACCGTAATGATCCGCGCCAATCATTAACCCGCGCCCACGTCGGTGTCAGCACCTCAGGAGTGTCCCGGGACGCCGCATTCTCCTCGGATACATCCAGGGCGAGGCGCGGCCTCGTCATCGTCGATGTCGCGTAGACCTCGTTCGCAAGCTCGAAAGGTAGGCCCGAGTGGGCGACAAGTTCATCGAACGAAGCGCCCGTCTCCTCGCAGAGGCGGACCCCTTTTCAAGCAGCTGAAACGGCCGCTCACCGGGACTTCAGTTGGCCAGCACACCAGGCAGTCGGCAGCGCGGAGACCGGCGCAAGCACGCCAGGGTGATACCAACACCGACAAGAGCGCATATTCAGAACCGACCACAGTGGCCAGTGAGCGTGACTACGATCACAGCTCACCCGCGCGACCGAGCAAGGCCGCCGCGGTGTGTTCTCACCCGCTCTCCAGCTCGTGAAGGTGGATGCGCATGACAACTCCCACCGCCGGGACGTTGCTTCTGCGGAACAGGTACGAAATCACTGGAGGTCCACACGCAGGTGATGGCGAATCCCAGGTCTGGGAGGCGTTCAGCGACGGCTACACGTACCTGCTAAAGACATGGACGTATGAGGGCGAGCAGCCAGACCGAGTGCAACGCGCCTTGTGGGACCAGGAACTGCGCACCCTGTACAAGGTTGCGAGCAGCCCGAGGTCGGAAGACGCACTGGTCGTGCTCAAGGACGCGGGCCTTGACCGGGAACACCAGTGCTTCGTCATGATCCTGGAGGCACCGGGCTACACGCGCGTCGCCGACGCACTGCAGCACCGCGCCCGCTACTCGTGGCTCTCGGACCGCAGGACGGCCGCACGCGAACAGTTGTGGAGCGGCTTACAACGCGTCGCCACAGGGCTGAACCTGCTGCACGAGCGACAGGTTTTGCACCGAGGCGTGGACCTCGACTCCCTCTTCTTCGACGAGGACCTCGGTGCCGAATCCCTTCGGCTCGGTGGCTTTGAATGGTCCGTCAAACTTGGCCGTCCGGTGGGGACCCAGCCTCCCGCTGGCTGGCCGGTACCACCGGAGCGCACCACAGGGGGCGTGACTGCTTGGCGTCAGGACGACGACTGGTTCGCCTTCGGCATCCTCTGCGCACGGCTAATGTTCGACCTCGAACGCTTCACCACCAATACCCCGCACGAGCGCCACGCACGGGTACTCAAAACCATCGACACCGCCAAACACGAGCTGACCGAGGCCGAGCGCAAGCTGCTGCTGGACCTCGTCGCCGCAGACCCACTAGAGCGCCTGACCGCGCCGTACGACATCATCAGTCGGATCCAAGACATCACGCGGACTCTGGCGAGCCCTCTGCGCACCCAGCAGGAGGATGCGCAGTACGTCCTGGCCCTCGATCTGCGGCGGCCAGAGTTCATCGATCAGCTGATGGAGAGCGGGCTGCGTGAGCACTTGCGATTGGACCCCATGGGGACCTTTATCCCTGGGGACCCAGTCCACCGAAAGGAGGCATGCGAGTTCGTCCGCAAGGACCTGCAGAAGCCTCTTCTGTACGCCATCCCGGGCAGGCCGTACTTCATCCTCGTCGGCGGCAGGCTCAGCCTAAAGATCACGGCGCACCGGGGGAAGGACAATACGTCCAGCTGGCAGGTCGCGGACTGCCGGTCCGCCCAGCCGCTGCTCTTCAGCGAGGGTGACGACAGCTTCCGCGAACTCCCGCCCGGTCGAGTGTTCGCCTACGCCAGGGAGGAGGTGGCCCGCGACCGTACAATCGCGCAGAACTCCACGTCATGGGAGCCCGTGCTGCCGAAGATCGACCGCAGCGCGCAGGTCTCACGCGAGCTCAGTCGCTTCCACGAGTTCGTCCGTGTGAGTAACCAGATCGAGTTGCTCCTCCTCGACTCACAGATCTTCCCGTACGAGGTCGTCCGTGGTCCGTGGTCAAAGGATGGAGTGGAGTGGGCCGAGGTCAAGGAACGCGCGCGCCCCGAAGGGCATGAAGTCTTCGAGGCGTTTCGCGAGGACCTGATCGACTTCCTGCAGAAGGAGGTACGAGGCAACGACCGGTCCAGAGTCATCCTGTCAGGAGCCCGAGACGGCGACCGCCTGAAACTCCCGCCCCGGGACCCTCATTCTGACGATGACGGCAACGTATGGCAGGTCGACGCCATGGACCAGACAACCCAGCTGGTCACACTCAGCCGCCCCGGTCTGAGCAAGGGCCGGGTGAAGCTGGAGAAAGAGGGGTTTCTCCGCAGCGCTGGCATGCCGGGTCAGATCAGCCTATTCCAGCGTCGTAAGAAGGCCATCGACGCCCTCGACCAGCACGGATATCTCCTGCGGTCGCTGGCCACTCCTAGCCACGTCCGCATGGACACAGGCGCTTCCGAGCTTCCCGTCGAGCTCCCCCACGAACGGGTTGACGAGCCCAAACGGGCCAGCATCGAGGACATCCTCCGAGTGCGGCCCATCTACACGTTGCAAGGGCCTCCCGGTACAGGCAAGACCACCCTCGTTGCCTGGTTGCTGCGCGAGATCCTCACGGAGGATCCCGTAGTCCAGGTACTGGTCACGGCCCAGGCCCACGGCGCCGTTGACGTGCTCAGATCGAAGGTGGGTGAAGCGTTCCAGAACGTACCCGAAACCGACAGGCCACTGCAGATTCGGCTGCGGGGTCCCCACAAGGCCGGCGCTGCACTGCCGGAGGACGGCGTCGAGGGCGTGGCCAGGCAAGTACTCCTACGCAGCATCTCCCAACTCAGTGCCATTAGTTCGCCCAGCAAGGTTCAGCTCGCCTGGCTGGAGGACGCGAAGGCCATGGTCGGTGAGATCAACATGATGCAGGAGCAAGGGGATCTCGGCCGCCGCTCGTCGGACTTCGTAGAACTGGTGAAACGCGGCGCGAACCTCACGTACTGCACCACCAGTGCTGGCGACCTGGTCGCCCTCGCCGCAGGCCAGGTGTTCGACTGGTCGATCGTCGAGGAAGCGGGCAAGGCGCACGCGTTCGACCTCGCATTGCCACTGCAGGCAGGTCACCGCTGGTTGCTGATCGGCGACCACAAGCAACTGGATCCCTACCGGTACGTGGACTATCAGGAAGGAATCGAAAAGCTGGACCCGGTGGCACAGACCCTCAGCCGCCTCAAGGTGAGGGCGTCCGGCCTGCTCGACCAGGAATGGCTCGACTCGTGGGAACGGCGCAGCCAGACAGATAGGGATGCGTTCCGCGAGTACGCCAAGGAGTGGCTGAGGACCTTCCACCGCCTGTACGAGTACTGCGCCGTGGCCACGGGTACCGACCGTCTCGTCACGGACACCGAGGCGAAGGGAGCGTCCGCGGGGCAGTTGATCGGCCAGCACCGCATGCACCCGGACATCGGCCAGCTCATCTCCGAGGCTTACTACCAGGGGCGACTGGTGAACCGCACCCTGGACGAGAAGCACGAACCGGTGGAGCGCGTACGTCACGGCTTCCACACTCCGCACGGCATCCGTGACCGGGCCGTGGTCTGGCTCGACGTACCGTGGTGCCGCAACGACGCTGTCACCTGCGAGGTCGGCCCGAAGAGCGGCCAGTCGCCGTACACCAATCCAGCGGAGGCGCGCGCACTCGCCAACTTCCTCCGGGCTTTGGGACCGGATGGCGGGTGTCAGGGCAAGATCGCGGTGCTGGCTCCGTACTCCCGGCAAGTGAGTCTGCTCAGCAAGCACTTGCGGGGTACGCCCCTGCCTGCCGGACTGCAGGCCCAACTCGGCCTCAACGCCGAAACCATCGACGGCAACCGGTTCCCTGCCCACACCGTCGACTCCTTCCAGGGTAACCAGGCGGACGTCGTCGCCATCAGTCTTGTCCGCAACAACGAGGAGGAGATCGGCCGCGGCCTGGGGTTCCTCGACGACCCGGGTCGGATGAACGTGCTCCTCTCTCGGGCGGAGCGTTTGTTGATCCTCGTCGGGTCCTGGGACTTCTTCCTCCACCAAATGCAGGCAGTACCTCTCGAGGATGAGTCCCAGCCCTTGTGGTCATTCAAGAAGATCGTCACTCTGCTCGACGAATGGTTCCTGGACGGCAGGGCTGTGCGTATCCCGGCTGACCTGGGGGAGAACTCGTGATCGTCCTCGTTCCTGTGAGCATGTTCAGCGTCAACTTCAGCGTGGCTCGGGGCCGCCCGTACAGTCGTCTGGAGCGGCGAGTCCTAGAGGAGATTGCCGCACAGGCCGGTGTCACCTCCCACCAGGGCGCAACGCTGACCTCGCTGTGCGGCACCTTCCGGGTCCACGAACGACTGATGGTCGAAGCCGTAGTGACACTGGTCGGTGCTGGCTGGGTCGCCGTCACCAGCGGCCGGGAAGCCACATTCGTCCTTACAGACGAAGGGCAGCAGGCGTGCTCGTCGGGAAAGGATCCGGCGTCGGTCGTCGTGGCTCCAGCCCCGCCCTGCACGGTCGTCTTCGATCGCACTGCAGGCCAACTGGCCAGGCGCGGTGAAGTTCTTACCGTCTCAAAGCAGGAGGCGCGGCCAGACCTCAACCCGTCGACTCCCCGGCGCATCCTGCGCAACACGCTGGATGAGTCCCAGATCCAGAAGTTGCTGCCGCGCGCCAGCGGCGAATGGGTGCGCAGCATCGGACGGCCCAGACTCGTGACGTTCAGCCGCTACCTGCCTGTACGCGTCGACCTTGCCGACCGGGCCATTACGGGGCTTCCCCGGAGCTGGCACCAGGCGCTATCGGCCGAGATTCTGGCTGTCGCACAGGCCAGGCAGGAGGACCTTGAGGCCACCCCGAGCCTCCACCCGACGCCGCAGACTGCCGGGAAGGAATCACCCTTGGCGTCGGATCCACCAGCCGCCACTGGCCAGGCGGACCGCCCGACACCGCTGAGCATCCTGGGGCGGAAGCCACCAGCCTCCGGTGGCTGGGCCTCGGCTCTCCCTCAGACAGATGCCTCGTTCCCCTGGCTGGACGAAGCCGATCCACTCGGAAACGACGGTGCCGGTTCCTCGGAACAATCGATCAACGCAGTCTTGTTCTCGGAGGTGACCGGCGAGGAGTCCCACCAACTCCTGATCGCCGAAGCACTGGCCACAGCCGCGAACCACGTTCTGATCGCCTCGCCCACGGTGAATGTGGGTAGCCTGTTGAAGCTTGGCGAAGCGATCCAGGACGCAGTATCGCGCGGGGTACGCGTGGACGTCCTCTACGGTGACACGGACGAGGGAACTACCCCGCAAGAGGTCGTCAACCTACTGAACCGGATCGGCTACCACGCTGCGCAACGTCTGGGCCGGGATCTTGTCCGACCAGCCAAGGAGCCGACGGGCAGCGGTGCTGGCCTCCTGATCTTCGATGGGAAGGACAGCGTGCTCGAAGCGGTCATCGGTAACTACGCGTGGGCCGGGTCCCCGGGCTCAATGGAAGCACGCTCGGTCCACGTGGGCGGAACTGAGTTCATGGCCCAAGTGGCAAGAGCAGCCGCAGGTCTATGGATGTGGAGCGGTGACCCGGATTCCGCCGACCGCTGGCGGCGCGTGGCAGACCGCTGCCAGGACAACACCGCCGTGTCCGCGGCTCGGGGAGACAGCTTGAAGGACCAGGTACTCGCCGAACTGATCGTGGACGACGAGCACGCCCAGAGTCCACGGAGCGCCGAAGACAGCGGCCTGCGGATTGGTGGCACATGTCGGCACGAGGACGGGTCTGCAGTGGGCATCCGCGGCATCTCGGCAGTGATCCGCCGGCCGGAAACCCTGGCCACCCCGTAAGGCTGGTCTCCCGCGCCGTCATAGCCACGGCGCGGGAGCCTCCTGGCTGAACCTCGGCGACCTGGCCAGCGGCTCCCTCTACCGGAGCGATGTGTTACGGGCCTGCGCGGAGAGGAACGGGAAGGAACAACACGCCGCGCAACGCTGATCGTCAGAGACAGCACTACGCGGCATGAGCTGGCCCCGTCAGGGATTCGATCCCACTGTCGAAGCTAGACAGAGCCACCCCGACGGACCGCCACAACGTTCTGATCGCACTGTCACACTTGGCCTGTAGCGTCAGTTGCAGTAGACGATCGTCGCTGGAGGGGAGCCGATGGTGGAGTCGGTGAGGGAAGCAGTGGCGAACCACTGGGCTCAACGCGGCAAAGGTGGGTCTGACGATCTCGTAAGTGTCAGAGTCGGCCGTCCCGGGGTCGCGGTCCTGGCCGCCCTGGTCGATTCGCTCGCCGAGCGCGGTGTCGAGCGGTCTTGGATTCATGTCGGACGCGCCGCGACGTTGCCGGGTGCCTACGGTCTGGGGCGCTCGGCATGGGACTTGGCGGTAATTAAGGATGGAATCCCACTCGCGGCGATCGTCCTGAAAACTCTCGGTGGACCCTCATACAGCAACAATTACAACAATCGAATCCAAGAGTTGACGTCCATCGCGTTCGATGTTCGACGGCAATATGGAAGCCAAGAGCTGAACCGGCTACAGCCGCACCTCGGGCTCTTCTTCATCCTGCAGGAAAACGAGCGCGTCAATGCCCCGGTGCGCAAGCCTGACGACACCTACGAAAGACTCGGAGATGGGCTCTCATACAAGGAGAGATTGGGGGAAACATTCGAGCAATTTTGCAAGGATGGACTGTATGACGGGGTCTGCTACGTATCCTCCGGTGGGGATGCCGATTCCTCATTTGAAGAACCGCGCCCCGAGATGTCAATCGACAACTTCATTGCAAAATTCGCCCAGAGAGTAATTTCCCTCGCTCAGCTGCAAGGAGCGACTGGCGTCACCGCGGTCGCATTTGGTGAGATGCTGGCGCGCCGAAGTGACATCCACGAGGTCCTGGTTGGACTCACCTCCACGCCCACAGGCATGCTCGCAGCCGAGTCTGCAGTCATCCGCAGGCGTCGGACGCTGCTGGCTGATCTACGCAAGCTTGCCCTCGCTGATGACACCAACGAGACTCGCATGCAAAAGGCGCTGGACGGGCAATATTGGATCTTCGGCGGCCAATACATTGGGATCGCAGCCCGGCGCGATCTGATGAATTTGCATCAGCATGACATCCCGCTTATCTCCGCGGACCGTAGCTTGAACATCATCGAACTTAAAGGGCCTGAGGCTCCCCTGGTGCGACGCCCACGGGACAACCACCTCATCCTGTCCAGTGCCGTTCATGAGGCAGTCGGACAATGCATGAACTACCTAAGAACGCTTGATGAAATGGGTGCAGCGCTAGGCACTCTGCATCGCCATGACCTGAATTTGGACTATGACTACCGGCGGGCTCGCGCAACGGTGGTAATCGGGTACCCGCAACGGGCGGCATCCAGCGTCACGCGCGAACAAATCGACCAAACAATTCGAACTTACAATGCCCATCTCTCCCGGATTCAGGTCCTGACGTACGCTGACCTGATCGATTCAGCTGAGCGTGCCCTCGAATTCGAAGAAGACGGCGGCCAGAGCAGCGTGCCCGAATAGCATGGGGCGAGCGTGGCGATGACCTCGCGGCCATCGGCGAACTGAAGGACATCCGACGTGCCGCTCACGAAGCAATGGCTCGTCTCGATTGGAAGACCACCGCCCAACTCATGGGCGGCCCGCTCTTCGTATTCGATGAGCGGGAGGTGCCCGAGGACATCGAGCAACTGGCCCATGACAAGACCGCTGCTGTGATGGACCGAGCCAAGCAAGCAGCCCGCTGCCCGAGGCCGCCCTGATCCGCGGAAGACACGAGGGGCCGCCTGCTCGTTGGCGACCCGTACGGTCTTCGCGTCGCCCAGCGTCGCGGCGGTTCGGGCCTGGAGGCCGAGGAGCCAAAGTCCGACCGTGCCATGCCGGTCAGCGGTCGTCGCCGCGCCGCGCCCGGCGTACTGGTAGAGGCGATCGACTGGGTCCGGGCTCGGGCAGCAGGGCCATGGATCCCGCTTGACCTCACATCCGCAGCGGTGTGGTCTGCTGGGGGCGGAAATGAGTGCTGTCGTATCTATGAATCCACCTGCTGATCGACTCTATGAATCCACCTGCTGATCGACCGCCGCTTCGTAGAAGGCATCCGCGAGGGCGACGATGATCGAGTTGATGGCCGGCCCATCGGTGAAGAAGTAGTCAGCCATCGTGTTGTGGGCGTCTTGGTTGTCTGCGACCGCCTCCGTTACGGCTGCTTGGAAGTCTGGTGACTCTACGAACTGCTTCTTGGAGTTCACCTTGGTCTGCCTGATCAGGTTCGGGTCGGCGAGCAACCGCTGGACGAGTCCCTGCACGAACTCCCTGATCTGAGACTCGGCGAACGATTCGGCGCCGAAGAGGTCGTTCATCTTGTCTATGACGACCTGGAGCGCGACGTACTTCGGGTCCTTCTTCATTCCCGTGCCGGCTGCGCTGATGCCCTTCATCTGTCCGTCGCCCACGAGCGAGATGTTGATCGGGGTTGCCTTGTTGTGCTTGACCCCGACCAGCACCACGTCGGAGAGGTCGATGTCGGCGGCCCAGGCGGACTCGGCGATGACCTTCTCCAGCAGGCGCAGGAAGATCGAGAGCATCTCCATGTAGGCGTCGCCGTAGTCGACGATCTGGGACATGAAGTCATAGAGACGTACGTAGGTGGAGACATCCTTGCGGAACAGGTCGAGCGCCTGGAGCGTGACCTTGTCCTCCTCCTCGATCGCCCGCGCGTAGCGGCGCCGGAAACCGTGCTGCGCCGGGCTGATCGCCGCCGAGAGCGCGTTGTTGCCTTTCCGAGTCACCCACAGTTCGGCAACCTTGCGAACGTCGTCTTCGGCATAGATTCCGGCCTGGGCGAGCTTGTTAGCCAGGTGGACGACGACGTACGGATTGGTCTCGGTCTCCAGGGTCGCGTTCTTGAAGTACGGCTCGAAGGCTGCCCTGATGTCCTCGGGCTTGTTGGCGAAGTCGATGACGAACGTCTTGCGCTTCTGCTCCCCACCAGCGGTGCGATGGGTGCGGTTGAGCCGCGAGAGCGTCTGCACTGCGGTGACCCCTGACAGCTTCTTGTCTATGTACATCGCCGAGAGTAAGGGCTGGTCGAAGCCGGTCTGGAATTTGTTGGCGACCAGCATGATCTTGTACGTCTCGCCCTTGAATGCAGCTGCCAGATCAGCTCCGGCGCCGGGGTTCATGTTGGCCTCGGTGAACTCGTCATCCTTCGACGGCTGCGGGCCCCAGTCGCTGTGCCAGGTCTCGTCCTCGGTCATCGTCACGCCGGCGGAGAAGGCGACCAGGGTGCGGTAGTTGTACGAGGAGTCCTCGGTGCGGCGCTTGGCGATGTAGGCGTCGATGGCCAGCTTGTACTTCACCGCAGACTTGCGCGAGTCGGTCACCACCATCGCCTTCGCCTTGCTTTCGAGGAGGTGGGCGACGTTGGCGTGGAAGTGCTCGACGATGATCTGCACCTTCTGGCTGATGTTCGTCGGGTGGAGCTGCACCCACCGCATCAAACCCTTGCGGGCCGTGGCCTCCTCGACCTCGCCCCCATCACCACTCTCGGCTCTGCCAGCAATCTTCAGAGCGGTGTCGTAGGACTGATAGCCCTTGAGCACGTCGAGGATGTAGCCCTCCTCGATCGCCTGCTTCATCGAGTACAGGTGGAACTCGTACGGCTTCCCGTCGGCCCCCTTGCGACCGAACAGCTCCAGCGTCTTGTTCTTCGGCGTCGCGGTAAAGGCAAAGTACGAGATGTTCTCCGACTCGGCCCGCTCGGTCATCTCCGAGGCCAACACCGACTCCACGTCGATCTCGCCGCCCTCCTCAATCTCCTTGACCTCCTCAGCGGTCAGCACCTGCTTCAGCTTCGAGGAGATCTGACCCGACTGGGAGGAGTGCGCCTCATCAGCGATGACGGCGAACCGCTTGCCCTTTAGGCCAGCGTCGGTCCGTATCTCGTCCAGCGCATGCGGGAAGGTCTGCACCGTCACCGCGATGATTAGCTCACCGTTCTTCAACGCCTGCGCCAGCAGACCCGACTTCGACTTCGCGCCGGCCTTGCGGACGTCCTCGGGGCTGATAGTTGCGACGATCTTGCCGGTGCCGTCGATCTGCCGAATCGCATCCTGCAGCTGGGAGTCGAGCACGGTACGGTCCACGACCACGATGACCGAGTCGAACACCTTCCGATCATCGACATGCAGCCGCGCCAGCCGGTGGGCCGTCCAAGCGATGGTGTTCGTCTTCCCCGACCCGGCCGAGTGCTCAATCAGGTACCGCTGCCCGACACCCTCCTCCTTCACCGCCTCGACGATGCTCGTGACGGCCTCCCACTGGTGGAACCGCGGGAAGAGCATGCTCGTACTCCGCACCGACGTGCCGGTGGTGACGTCCCACTCTTCCTTGGTCTGCACGATCATCAGCCGCCCGATGATGTTCAGCCAGGCGTGTTTCTCCCAGACGCGTTCCCACAGGTACGCCGTCGACGACCGTCCGTCCGTGCCCGGCGGGTTACTGGCACCGCTGTCGAAGCCGATGTTGAACGGCAAGAAGTGGGTCTTCTCCCCCTCCAGCCTTGTGGTCATCGCCGCCAGGTCATTCGAGAGCGCGAAGTGCACCAGCGCCCGGTGACCGAACGACAGCAACGGCTCCAGTCGCCCGTTCGTCAGCGGATTGCGACCCTGCTTGTACTGGTTGACCGCCTCGTCCAGCGACTGGGTGAAGTCGGTCTTCAACTCGACCGTGGCGACCGGGAGGCCGTTGACGAAGAAGACCAGGTCGATGCTGCGCTGGTCGGCGGTGGAGAAGTGCACCTGCCGCATCACCCGCACCCGCATCGCGGCGTACTCGGTGTTGGTGGTCGCGTTTAGCGTCGTCTCGGGGCGAAACTGGGCCAGCTTCAGCCGCCCGCCGCCGATGTACTGCACGCCGCTGCGGAGGATATTGAGCGTGCCACCACCGTGTTCCAAGGGCTTGTCCAGCGCTGCGACCAGCACGTCGAGGAACTTCTCCTGCGAACCAGCGGCTTTCAAAGCCTTCTCGTACTTCGGCTTCTGGGTCTCCTCCAGCCAGGCGAACAGGTCCGCGGGGAACAGGGCACGCTCACGGTCGTAGCCGGTATCGTTCGCGGAGTAGAGCCAACCGTGGGTGTGGAGCTGCTCGCAGATCTCGGTCTCGAAGACCAACTCGTTGTGATCGGCCATTAGGCCGCCTCTCGTACGTCGATCTGACCTGTCACAGCGGCGGTGATGAGCGCAGTCCGGCGCTCTTGAGCAAGCTCGATGAACCGTTCGGTCTCGGCGATGAGCGTGTCGATGCTCGCCGTTTCCTTATTGAGTACCGCGAGAATATCGGCCCATTGGTCCTCGGGCGGGAACGAGATTCGCATCGCCATCAGAGCGTCGGCTGTGAGTTTCGGTTGCCGCGAACCGGTAATATAGGGGACAAGATTCTCAGCCTCGATCCGCGCAGCGAGCAGCCGCGCTGGGACACCGAGAGGGCGAAGTACATGAGCATGATTATTCACCCAAATCCGACCTTCGACATGAAGTGCAATGGGCTTGGAGCGATAGAGGAGCCCGAAGCCGTCTTCGGCAACTAGAACCAACTGCTCATCGAAGAGGTAATCGTCAACGTGGTCGATGACTGATGTTGCGCCGTAGTACGGATATCGGCCAGGCCGTTCGGCACGCTCCTCGGCGCTCAATGGGATCCGCTTCGAATCGAGAAGTGTCACCAACCGGCGTACCGGGACGATCGACCAGTCTTCGGGGACGTCACCGACTAGCGGGTCCCCCGAGTCACGAAAACGCACGTTACCGACGCCCCGTCGGACTACGCCGTCAACAACTGCGCGCCGGCGTTCACGCAGTGTCTCAATCAAGCTCTGCTGTTCGCCAATGAGGTTGTCGATGCGGGCGATCTCGCGGTCGAGGTAGTCGGCGATGGCGCCCTGCGTCTCCGGTTTCGGAAGATCAATCCGAAACTCCAGGAAGTCACCCTGGCTGATGTTCTGCATTGAGGAACTCGTTCCGACGCAGACAGCCTCCACCTGGGTTCGGTAAGCCAACGTCTTTGTCCACCAATCGATAAACCGCGGGTCGGCACCACGAAAGGTCACTGCCCACAATCGGTCTGGCAGGTAGAGGTTTGCGTAGTCCCGAAGCGCTACGGCAGCAACGCCCAAGTGCTGCTTCGTGTTCATCCTGCTCACGATCAGCGAGCCAGCCAGCACCGGGCAGGATGCCCGATCAATGTCGTAGCTATCGACCTGTTTGTTCTCTGCGGGTCTGAAGACTCCACCGTAAACTGCGCTCGTCCTAAGTACACCTAGCTCATCGTCTTGGGCCGGCCAGGGGGCACCGTTCACGCTGGTCCCGCTTTGCATAGAGCCGACGATTCGCTTGAGCGGGATGTTCCGCCAGTTCGCCCTAATCATTTCTCCACCTCGCGCAGCAGGTCGAGGATCTTCGCGACCTGCTTCTCCAGATCCGCATCGATCTCGGCCAACGGCCGGGGCGGGACGTATTTGTAGAAGTGGCGGGTGAAGGGGATTTCGTAGCCGGTCTTGATCTTGGTCCAGTCGATCCAGGCGTCGGGGACGTGCGGTTTCACCTCGGTGTCAAAGTAAGATTGGATGACGTCGTGTTTGCCTGCTGGGCCGGCGGTGGAGCCGCCGTAGGCGAAGGGCACGTTCTCGGTGTCGCGCTTCTTGGTGTCGGGCTTCGGTTTGCCCTTTCGGTCGGTGACCGGTTTGCCGTTGTCATCCAGCTGGGGCCGCTCAACGGTAATCGTCCAGTAGCCGAACTCGTCGTTGCGTAGAGAATTGGAGAAGTCAGGGTCGGCCTCTTCGAAGTCGGTGTACAACTGCACGATCTTGGCGCGGTCATCGTCGCTGATCTGGCGGTTCTTCGACCCAAGGCTCTTGCGCATCTTGGTCCAGAACAACGTGCCGTCAATGAGTTGGACCTTGCCCTGGCGGTCAGGGTGCTTGGTGTTGTCGAGGATCCAGATGTAGGTGGGAATGCCGGTGTTGAAGAACATGCTGGTCGGCAACCCGACGATCGCCTCGACGAGGTCGTTCTCCAGTAGCCACTTGCGGATGTTGGAGGGACCGGATTCGGCGGCGCCGCTGAAGAGCGGCGAGCCGTTCATGATGATGCCGACGCGGCCACCGCCGTCCTCGGGTGCGCGCATCTTGTGGACCAGATGGAGCAAGAAGAGCATCTGCCCGTCCGAGATCGCCGGGAGTCCCGGCGCGAATCGGCCGTAGGGGCCAGCGGAGTCGCGCTCCTCCTTGATCGCCTTGGCGTACTGCTTCCAGTCCACCCCGTAGGGCGGGTTGGACATGCAATAGTCGAACTGGCGACCCTTGAAGGCGTCGTCGGTGAGCGTGTTACCGAAGGCGATGTTGGTCGCGTCGTGGCCCTTGGCAATCAGGTCGGACTTGCAGATGGCATACGACTGCGGGTTGTACTCCTGACCGTACAGGTTCAGCTTGGCGTCAGGATTCGCAGCGAGCAGGTGTTCCTCTGCCAGGGAGAGCATGCCGCCGGTGCCAGCGGTGGGGTCGTACAGCGACCGGATAATGCCGCCTTCGGTGAGATCAACGTCCTTCTCCGCGAAGAGCAGGTCGACCAGCAGCCGGATCGCATCGCGCGGCGTGTAGTGGTCTCCGGAGGTCTCGTTCGCTGCCTCGTTGAACTTGCGGATGATGTACTCGAAGGCGTCACCCATGTCTGCGTTAGACACCACGCCGGGGTGGAGATCGACGGCGCCGAAGGACTTGACGATCTCGCGCAGGAGCCCGGCCTTCTCCAGGGCCAGGATCTCCTTCTTGAAGTCGAAGTACTCGAACACGTCCACGTCGGTGGAGAACCGGTCGATGTAGTCAGCGAGGTTGTCCGCCAACCCGTCCGCATCGGCCAGCAGGTTCGCGAACTCGTAGTTGGAGGTGTTGTAGAACGTCCGCCCCGTGGCTTTCTTGACCTCGATCTTGAGCCGGTTTGGGTTCTCGTACGTCGCAGCCAGCTCCCGTACGACCGTGCGGTCCGGCTCAAGTACGCAGTCGAGCCGCCTCAGGATCGTGAACGGAAGGATCACAGTCCCGTATTGGTTGGGGCGGTAGGGGCCCCGAAGCTGGTCGGCGATTGACCAGATGAAGCTACCGAGCGTACTCACAAGGTTCCTCACGAGAATCGTTTAGCAGTGCCGATCACTTTGCCAGAGGCAGCAGCCACCGTCCCATGGTTCAACCATGGGACCTCCTCGACGCGCTCTTTGAGGCACCCCGGGCAGCACGGACACATGGACGAGAGCGCGACGAGCGACGACTGGTACGTGATCTACGACGTGTGTCGAACGAAGTAGGCGGGAGGCGGCACCTTTCTCGTGCCTCACGAGGATCTACGGAAGCGCTGACGCTCGGGCTGGTGGTGAGTGAGCGGATGACGTGGAGCGGACGATCACGGCGTGGATTGTGAATCCTCCGAAGCCCCCTCCGACCTGGTTCCGAGCACCCAAGAAGCGTCCGGAACCACCCAGCAAGCTTTGGTCAGAACTTCGTCCAATCCGAGTTCCTTCAGGCCATGCGGAGTCCTGGTGGCCCCGTGTAGCCGTCGCAGGACGATGGCATTGGTGCTTCTGTGCGCCCCTGCATGCACCCTCCAGGCGCCCCGCGCTCCCCTCCTACGGTCATGGGACAGCGAGGGCCGGAAAAGTCCGGCCTCGACGGGGAG
The DNA here is from genome assembly GCF_040681835.1 of Streptomyces sp. NPDC051576. NCBI lineage: Bacteria > Bacillati > Actinomycetota > Actinomycetes > Kitasatosporales > Streptomycetaceae > Streptomyces > Streptomyces sp. NPDC051576. The sequence continues at coordinate 58,440 of NZ_JBFAZO010000003.1, read as the reverse complement.
CACGGTGCGGCAGGTGGCCGCACTGACTTGACGTCGGCCGGATCTGCCCGCCTTGGGGATGGGGGCGGTATGGGGTCCGGTCGCAGGATCGATGGCAGCTTCGAGCAGGCAGTGCAGGCCGCCGTGTCGACGTTTGGGGCGGAGGTCACGCCAAAGCTGAGAGGCAGTGGGTGGCAGGAAGACCAGCTCCGGGGACCGTTGGAGAACATGATCCGGTCCATATGTCGTGGCCTGGGTCTGGAAGTCACTCTCATCGGCGAAGTCCCACTTGTGGACATGGGAGCCCGCCCGGACTATGCCGTTGAGGTCGGAGGCGCCCTCGTCGGTTACATCGAGCTCAAGAAGCCGGGCACCCAGGCCGACCCGTCCGTCTACACAGGCCGTAACGCCGAACAGTGGGCAAAACTGCGGCTGCTCAACAACGTTCTGCTCTGTGACGGCAACGAATTCTCCGTCCATCAAGAGGGCCAACGGGTCGGTGAAGTGGCCCACATGAAGGGCTCGGTTCTCACCTCTGGATCCCGGCTTACCCCTGCCGACGGGACACTCGCGCGGGTGCTACGCGAATTTCTGACTTGGGAGCCGCAGACACCTCGCACCACGAGTCAGCTCATCCGAGCAGTCGCCGGGCTCTGCCAACTTCTGTCGGAAGAGGTCGGAGAAGCGATCGCACAGGAGAAGAGCCGTCGACGTCCACCGGCATTCACGACACTCGCCAAGGACTGGCGACACCTACTGTTTCCGGAAGCAACCGACGCCCAGTTCGTCGAGCAATACGGTCAGGCAGTGGTGTTCGCACTGCTGCTCGCCAGGGTGGAGGAGATCAATTTCGAAGGCGAAACTGTGCATGAGATCGCCACGAAGCTCGGCAAGAAGCACTCGTTGATGGGGCAGGCCCTGGATGTCTTGGCCGGCGACTCTGTTGCTGGCCTGTCCACCACGCTGAACACATTGCTTCGTGTCATCGGCGCGGTCAGGTGGGATGTTCTGGACGATGGCACCGGGGACGCCTACTTCCTGCTGTACGAACACTTCCTCCAGATCTACGACCCGGACCTGCGGATTCGTACAGGCTCGTACTACACACCGCGTGGCGTCGTCTCGGCCATGGCCCGGCTCGTCGAGGACGTCCTGAAGCGGGAGGGTTTCCGTATCCCGTCCGGCTTCGCATCTCCCGACGTGGTCCTTGTCGACCCAGCCATGGGTACCGGCACCTTCCTCCTGTCGGCGCTGGAGCTGGCCGCCGTGACCATCGCCGAGGCGGAGGGCCCAGGTGCGGTGGGCCCACGCTTGCGAGAGATGGTGGGACGTCGCCTGGTCGGTTTCGAGATGCAGGTCGGTCCGTTCGCTGTCGCGGAACTACGCATGCACGCCATGCTCAAGCAGTACGGGTCCGCAGCCCCCGCCCGGGGACTCAGGCTGTTGGTGGCTGACGCCCTGGACAGTCCGACAGCTGAGTTCAACTGGATCCCTCACACCTACCGAGCGCTCGCGGAATCCCGTCGGCAGGCCAACCAGGTCAAGCGGGACGAGCGTGTCATGGTCGTCATGGGCAACCCGCCTCACGACGCCGTGAAACGGGGCGCTGGTAAGTGGGTGGAACGAGGGGAGCCTGAGGCGGACGTCCCGGCCCCACTGGGGGCCTTCCGGCAACCTGGCAACGGCAGGTACGAGTCGAAGATCGCCAACCTCTACGTTTACTTCTGGCGCTGGGCCACTTGGAAGGTCTTCGACGCACACGACGACGTGCCATTCGGTGTGGTCGCGCTGATCACTCCGAAGGCATGGCTCAAGGGGCGGGCGTTCGCCGGAATGCGGCGCTATCTACGCGAAACCGCCGACGAAGGCTGGATTGTCGACCTGTCTCCGGAGGGCCAACGTGCGGATGTCGCGACCCGGATCTTCCCCGAGGTTGCCCAGGAACTGTGCATCGCGATCTTCGTGCGATGGCGGGACAGCCCCAGGCCGCGGACAGATCAGCAGACTGCAGAAGTAAGACACCTCAAGGTCGGCGGGCGCAGAGACGAGAAGATCGAACGCCTGGCAACACTCACGCTCGATGACCCCGAATGGCGCGAGTGCGCCACGGGTGAGACGGACGCCTTTCTGCCACCCGGCAGCGACCTGTGGGAGTCCTGCCCAAAGTTGAGAGATCTGATGCCGTGGTCGTCTCGTGGTGTCACACCTGGGCGCATGTGGGTCTACGCACCGGACGAGGACACACTTCATAAACGGTGGCAGCGCTTACTCGCTGCGGATACCGAGAGACGTGCCGAGATGCTCGGACGCTCTGGTGAGCGAGCGCCTTCAGACAACGTTCCGCCCCTGCCAGGAGTTGAGTCTCACGGGCGGACACCGCTCGCCGCCGAGCACAGGACGAACCCTCAAACGGTGCGCATAGGGTTCCGCTCGTTCGACCGGCAATACGTGTTGCCGGACAGCCGATTGATGGAGCGAGGCAGAGCGGACCTTTGGCGAGTTCGCAGCGACCGTCAGATCTACACCGTTGAGCAGAACGCCCACCCGGTGGTCAACGGTCCGGCACTGGTCTTCAGCGCCCTCATTCCCGACATGCACTACTTCAACAACCGCAGCGGTTGCGCCCGTCCTCTCTACCGCAACACCGCCGGTACGTTGCCCAACGTCATGCCCGGTCTGCTCCCTCTGCTCGCCGGGCGGCTCGGCATACCGGTCGTCGCTGAAGACCTGCTGGCCTACATCGCCGCGATCGCGTCCCACCCGGAGTACACGGCTCGATTCCGAGAGGACCTCGAAGTCCCCGGCGCGCGGATACCCCTCACCGTTGACCTTTGCTTGTGGGAGCGGGCAGTTGCCATCGGCCAGCGAGTCCTGTGGCTACACACCTACGGCGAGCGGTACACCGACGAGACGGCCGGGAGGCCGTACGGCAGGGTGCTGCTACCACGCGACCGCCCTCGATGCGTCGAGGAGATCCCGGACGATGCGGAAGCCATGCCGGAGAAGCTGGCGTACGACCCCGTGACACAGGATCTGTGGGTCGGCAGTGGACGGATCAGTCCGGTGCCTCGCGCGGTGCGGGAGTACGAAGTGTCCGGGATGAATGTTCTCGACAAGTGGTTCGGCTACCGACGGAGGAACCCCGCCGGCAAGCGACGCCTCGAACTGGACCACGAGGTGGCTCCACGCTGGCTTCCCTCATGGACAACGGAACTGCTGGAGTTGCTGAATGTCCTCGGCCTGCTCGTGCGAGAGGAGCCAGCGCAGGCCGATCTCTTCAATGATGTGTGCGCGGGCCCACTGATCACGGTGACGGACCTGACCACAGCGGGGATCCTCCCTGTTCCCGCGGAGGCAACCAAGGCGCTGAAGGCAACATCGGACGCGGGCGACGCACTATTCGACCTGTAAGCGAAGAAGTCGGCCGCCGAACCACGTGCAACTGGTCCAAGTCGTCGCGAACCTGCGACTCGGCTCGACGCGATCTGATCGGGCACGAATCCGCTCTCACTCCGGAGCAAGCTGCGACTGCAAGCGCCAGAAGCAGTAGCGCCGCACCTACATCGCTGCTGAACGCGCTGCTCAGCCGACCTCTTCTGCGTGAGCGATGCGTGAGCGGACGGAACCGCATAGGCCATCACGGGGAAGACCGGGTCACGAGTCACATCTGTCCTGACCAGGTGGTTCCGGACACTCAAGCAGCGTCCGGAACCACCCAGCAAGCTTTGGCCAGGACTTTTAATCCATTGGTTGTGGGTTCGAGTCCCACAGGGCCTACGGGTGGTGGGCGGGGGTTAGCCCCTCTGGCCTGCGAAGAAGCGCCTCGACCGGTTTTGTTGGGTCGGGGCGCTTCGAGGTTTTGAGTGCCTGTGCGTGAGCGACAGTGCTCGGTGGCCGACGGGTGGGTTCTTCGTCCCGCGTCAGCGGCCCGGCCGCCGGTCGGCCACGACCCGGCCGTCAGCCGCTGTGGCGGCGGAACTGTCCGAGGTACGACGGGGTGGGCGAACCCAGACCGGAGGACAAGTCGTAGCCCCTGGTCGCGCTGAGGCCGTAGTCGCGGCCGAGAGCGTAGAGGAGGTATCGGTAGGTTCCGGAGTCCGGGCCCATGTCGCGGATGACGGCGGTGGGCCGGGCCGGGTCCTGGATGTCGTGGAAGACTCCGGTGCTCCGCATCGCGTACAGCAAGGGGTTGGCGAAGCCCAGGGTGTGGCCGGACAGTTGCTCGGCGTCCGCCTGGAGGGCGGCGAAGGCCGGGGCGGCAGCCGAGGTGCCGCCGTAGCCGACTGTTTCGAACTGGCCGGACACTGTGTAGCCGATCACGACCGGGATGGCGCCGTCGCCCTCCATTGAGACGTCCGGTGTGGTGCGGTGGCCGTGTGCGAGGGCGTGGGGGACGGTGCCGCGCTGGTACCAGGGCTGCTTGAAGTCGCTGGGGCCGCCTCCGCTGCCGAACGTGAACAGGCCGGGCAGTGGCTCCCACGCCGTGCTTTGAGGGGACAGGATCGACAGGTTGTCGCCCATGCTGGTTTCCCAGGCGTACCTGCCGTCCTTGGTGGTGGCCAGCGTCGTGCCACCGACAGAGGTCACCCAGGGCGAGCCGCTCGGGAAGTCGGCCTGTGCCTGGGTGGTGTTCGGGTCGCAGTTGAGGCCGCCGGGGGTGGCGTCGGGTGACTGGTCGCCGCAGTCGCCGGCGGCGAAGTATGTTCCGATGCCCTCTGCCGCGGCCTGCCGGAACAGTGTGTTCCACGCATTGAGGAGGGCAGGCGTCAGGTGCGGGGCGCTGGTGTGGATGACCTCGGCCCACGAGTTCGAGATGATGTCGGCGGCGTGGTGGTCGATGACGTATGACTCGGCGTCCATGAGGTCCGTGTCCAGGCAGGAGTTGGCGCCGACGTAGAGAACGCTGGCGTCGGGCGCGTACCCGTGGGCCATCTCCACGTCGAGGGCCTGCTCGCCGGCCCAACTCGTAGGCGGGGCACAGGCTTTGGTGATGTTCCAGTCGGATGGGCTGATCCGTTCGCGGTACTGGCCCGGTCGGAAGGGGCGGTCGCCGGTGGCCGTGGCGTAGGTGTTCGCGTCCTGTTCGGCGGTGGGGCTGCCGTACGCGCCCACGATGGCGACGGTGCGGCCCCTTCCGGTGGCGCCCGCGGCGGTCACCCCGTAGGCGTGGCGCAGCAGGGGTGGCGTGTAGGGGCAGGGGGCGAAGGTCTGCGTCTTTCCGTATGCCTTGGGGAGCGTGGTGGCCCGCCGTTCGCCGAAGTATGCGGAGCACACGGCTCGACGGGCGTCGAGGTGATGCTCGGTCTGGCCGAGGGGGCGGGCCGCGGCAGGCAGGTTGAAGGAGAGGCCGTCGAGAGCCTTCGCGTCTTGGGCCAGGGAGGCGGGGACGCGGATGTCGTCGGCCGGCGCCTGGATTGTGCCTGCCGAGGTCTCGTAGCGGTGTATCCGGGTGCCCAGCGCCGTCGCGACGTCGGCTTCGGAGCCGGTGAGTTGGAGATAGTGCGGAGTGTCTTCGGTGATAGTCAGGTGCGCGTCGGTGAGCCACCGTGTGATCCGGTTCCGGGCGCTGGGGGTGAGGCCGAAGCGTCTTTCGTACTGCGCCGGGGTGAGGTAGTGCCGGTAATGAGGGCTGGTCGGTGTGGTGACGGCCGTGAGGAAGGCGTCGAGGCCGTTCGGGTCGCGCGTGCCCAGGTAGAGGCGGGCGGTGAGGTTCGTGGTCGTGGGGATCCGGCCGGCGTCCTCTGCCGCGGTGAGGTGGTCGGGGTGAGTGCCGGGGATGGTCACAGGGCTCGGCGATGCGGCGGCGTGGGCTGAGGGGGTGAAGGCGCCAAGGAGCGCGGTGAGGGCTGTCGCCCCGGTGAGGGCGCGGCGTGTTCGGACAAAGGGCATGGGTGTGCCTGCAGGCTTTCTTCGAGTGGTGGAACAGGGCATGCCGGGCCGTGGCGTGTGCCGTCCCGCGGTGTTTCGGGCGTGCGGTGTGCGGTGCGTCAGGTGTGGATCGCCCGCCCGCGATACAGCCGTTCGGGGATGCCGGTGAACTCCAGGTCCAGGCCGAGGCCGTCACGTTCGGCGTGGATGTGCAGGTGCGGCTCGGTGGTGTTGCCGGTGTTCCCGACTTCGCCGAGGAGTTGTCCCGCGTGGATGGTGTCGCCCGTCCTCACGGTCACCGAGCCGGGGCGCAGGTGCGCGAGTTTGATGATCTCGCGGCCGGTGTCGAGGAAGACGTGGTTGCCGTACGGCGGTTGGTAGCGGATTTCACCGGGCTTCTGGTCCTGGACCGTGTTGGCGGCGGAGATCACGCGGCCGTCGCAGGGGGAGTGGACGGGGTGGCCGTAGGCGGCGTACGCGCCCAGGTCACGGCCTCGTCGCGTGCGGGTGCCCAGGGTGCCGAGGGCGACCAGGTCGAGGGCGCCGCGTTGTTCCGGTACCTGGGCGTGGTGGTTGAGCATGCGGCCGCCGCCCTGGACGACGTACCAGGTGCCCACCAGCGGGAACTGAAGTGGTCGCGACAGAGGCGCCCGCCAGCGATGGCGGCGCGCGGCGACGACCAGCCACAGGGATCCCGTGAGGAGTGCGAGGCCGCCGGCGAGGCGCAGCACACCGTTGCCGTTCGGCAGGTCGGGGAGCCGCCATGTGGAGGCGAGCGCCGCGACGGCGCCGGCCTCGACCGTACGGCGCAACAGGCGGGGCTGTTGTGCGGGTGCGCCGCAGCCTTCGACGATCACGTAGAAGCCTGCGAGGGTGGCCATGTCGCCGAGCCAGGCGGCGCGGTCGGCGGCTGTCCAGACGGTCAGGATGTTCCAGACAGTGACCAGAATCAGATACGTCGCCCATGTCACCGGCGCGGGCAGACGCAGGCGGCGCCGGGACGGCGTGTAGTGGGCGCCTTCGATGCGCAGGGCACTGAGTTCGCCGCCCGGCGCCACCTGGGCCCAGGCGCGCACCCTGCCCTGGCTGCCGGACACGATCAGTCCGTCGGGGCTGTCCGTCACCGTGTCGAGTTCCCCGATGCGGGTGAGCGTGGCACGGACGATCCGCTGAAGAGTGTCCGAGCCGACCTCCTCTGTCACTTTCGGCGCAAGGCGAGGCCAGTCATCCGGATCCGCCGCGAGGAAACGCTGTAGGGCGCGGGCCTCGGCCGGCTGCGGGGCACGCTGCGACTCAGGCGTCAGATCGTGCACGTACGCTCCCAAGGGCCGGGGATGCGATGCCGATTGCGGGCGATCAACCGGTAGGCGGCCTCGGCCGTATGCCGTATGCCGGGCAGGGTGAGCGTTCGGCCCACCATGCGGGCCGTCGAGCCGCCCGTTGCGAACCATGCGGTGAACGCCTGTGCTCCACCATGGAGTTGGCCATCCTGCACGAGCCACATGCGTTCGCGCGCTTTCTGATGGGTCAGTCCGTACGAGGCCAGGTCCGCGCTCTGGTACGGCAGCAACTGTCCGGCCAGGCGCAGACGGGAAGTCCGCGCCAGGCGCGTAACGGTGAAGCGGCAGAAGCCGCAGGTGCCGTCGAAGACGATCACAGGCTCAGACATGATCGTGGGCTTCCTTCCGGAGACGCGAACCGGACGTCCTGGTGGCGGAGCCGGTGAGTGGGGATATTCGCCAGCTTCGAGCCTCGGGTGGCCAACCGGTGGCCAGTCGTGCGTATCCGGCCTGCGCACGGCGCCACATCGACCGGTAGTCGTCGTCCCTGAGGCAGACACAGTCCGCACCGATCATCAGCAGCCCGAAGCAGACAAGGCCCATAAAGGCTGCGATGCCCAGGTGCATTCCTTCCAGGGCGAGAGTGTTGACCTTGCGCAGCCAGGGCCGGGAGGACAACAGCGCGAACGAGAAGGCCAGTTCGACGAAGATCGTCGCGTACGAGACGATTGTCGCGACTCCGTCCTGCCAGACCTTGCCGAAGATCTTCCAGTAGCCGGCCGTGAAGTACAGGATGGCCGTCTGGAAGACGATGAGGAACGCGGCGAGGTTGTGCAGCACGGTGGAGAACTGCGTCTGGTCCGCCGTCTCGCCTCCATTGAGGAGCGGTCCGCCCTGGCGCGCGCCCTGCATGATTCGGTCGGTCATGCGGCGAGCCTCATCGCCTTGCGGGCGGAGGCTCTCGGCTCACGCACGCCTGACAGTGATACCGCTGGTGAGGCCTCTGCCATCCACGCGCTCAGCCGCCGGGCGCTCGAGGAGATGCGGGCCGTCACCAGCATGCTGCGTTCACAGGACGGCGATCCACGGGTGGGCAACTTGCGCGAAATACCACAACTCCTGGCTCGTGCTGGCCTGACCGACAGCGCCCGCATCGCTGTCGACGCGCCGGATCGCTGGCCGGGCGACGTCCAGCACGCCGCCTACCGCGTTGTGCAGGAGGCCCTGACGAACGCGGCACGACACGCGCCGGAAGCACGGATCGAGGTGACGGTCGACTCCTCGACGTCGGACGGTTCGGGGGAGCAACTGTTCGTGGAAGTGCGCAACGAGCCCACTCGTCTCGCTGTGCCGTCGATACCGCGCGGCGGGACTGGTCTTGCGGGCTTGTTTGAACAAGTAACCCAAGTCGATGGCGAGTTTGTGTACGGGAGGACCGAGGACGGTGGTTTCCACGTGCGGGCGGTGTTCTGAAGGGCGGTTGCGATGGGCGAGGGGGGTCAGTTGGTACGCGTCGCCAGTCCAGGTGTTCATGAGCCGAAAGCCGCTGCCCAGCGCCCCGCCATGCGCGAGCGATGCGTGAGCGGATGATGTGACAGAGACCATCACGGCATGGACGGAGCACGGTGCACCCACCACATGCCCTGACCAGGTCGTTCCGGACAATGAACCAGCGTCCGGAACCACCCAACAAGCTTTGGCGCTCAACCGAAGTGCAAGTGATCACGACCTCGCAGACAGCCTCGGAGCAAGCGACTTCAGCACTTCCTCCCAGCGGTAACGATCGGCCCCGCCGCCGGCCTTCGGCCGGTGAGGTTCGTACGAGCCGATCAGGACGCCTATCTCGCGCAGCCGTTCCAGACTCTGGTGGTATGCGCGGTATGCGCGGAATTCAGGTAGTGCGGCACGGCGACCGGGATGCCCATGGCGGAGCCGAGCACGCGATGCGCTCCCGCTGATCCCAAGGCCGTACCCGTAGGCATCCACGACTCGCTCCAGCAAGCTTCCGCGATGCTCGGCACCCCCATGTCTGTCTGACCGACGCAACAGGTACGAGCCGACCCCCGAACAGCGGTGGGCCCGGCCGGCGCGAGTAGCCGGCCGGGCCCACCGCGTGCGACCCGTTTCCGTCGCCGGCGTTGCTCAGTGGTCGGAGTAGCTGAAGTCGCCCATGGTCCAGGCGCTGACGTCGTCGATCGCGACCCGGTACATCCCGCCCGTCTCCGGGATTCCCACTGTGCCTTGCAGGATCCGGGCGACATGGAAGTGCAGATGAGTGGGCGGTCCGTCCTTCTTCGCGGGGGTGTCGAAGACGGCGGAGAACTCTCCCAGGCGGGCGGAATCCGTCAGCACCTCCGACACCCGGCGACGCCACACGGCTTCGGGAGCCAGGCGGCCGGTGATGACAGCGCCACCGGTGACCACGGTCAGGGACATCTGGTTGCTCTGCCCGGACTCCACCACGGTGGCGACGTCAACGAGCAGCTGGTCAGGCTTGGACATGGGGCAGATTGTATTTGCCGGCCGTTCGACTGCTTGAGCGGTGGCCCAGGGCGCAGGTGCCGCCTCCGTGGCCGTGACCGCCTCACCCCTGCCCGCGTCACTGTTCGAGGCTGATTGCCTCACTGTCGAACGCGCGGAAATCTGTGTTTGTTGGAGTAGACATTGGGGTGCGGGTGTGTTTATGGTTCTCTCGTAGCTCAGAGAGACAGTAGGGCCGGGCAGACACGAACTGCCGGGCAGCAGTACAAGCAGGTGCAGTGCGAAGGACGGTGCGGTGGTGGAGTCGCGAAGCCAGGTTGTTGCAGGACGGCGACGGGACTGACGACCGCACCGGGTGGCCCGCGGTGATCAGGGGCCGCCGTGAGCAGTACCGCAAGTGCAGTTCAGTAGGTGCAGTTCGCAGTACCCGTCAGGTAGCAGTTGATCCCAGAGGGAAGAACGGAGGAACAGAGCGCCATCAGGATCGCCCGGGCCGACACATTGAACCCGGGTACCGCAGGACATCGATAGTGAGGTGGTCTCCGGTCAAGCAACCGCGATCCCAGCACCCCCGACGGCATCAAGGTCGGGGCTGCGGAAACAGAAGGCCGGCGCGGCATCCGAGCCGGCAGATGGTGTAGTAGTTCCTTCGGGGCCTTGGTGCCATTGGCACCAAGGCCCCTCTACGCGTTCCACAGAGAGGTGCAGATGACAGCAGATGACTTGTTCGGCCGTATCGACGACGAGGACTACCCCGCCTACACGATGGGCCGGGCCGCCGAACTGCTCGGCACCACCCAGGGGTTCCTCCGCGCCATCGGCGAAGCCCGTCTGATCACCCCGCTCCGCTCCGAGGGCGGACACCGCCGCTACTCCCGCTACCAGTTGCGCATCGCCGCCCGCGCCCGTGAACTCGTCGACCGCGGGACCCCCATCGAGGCCGCCTGCCGCATCATCGTCCTCGAAGACCAGCTCGAAGAAGCCCAGCGCATCAACGCCGAACACCACCGCACCGCGGAATCGACGAAGCCGACGAACACGGCCTGAGACGGGGCCTGCCGGCATCGGCGGGCGCCCCCGTACAACCCGGTCCCGGGGTGGGCAGCGTTGCGCGGGCGATGCGGCCGTGGCGGGATGCCCCGGTCGGCCCGGGACCTTGACGAGGTGCCGGCGTCCGTGACGGAGGGGAACTGAGCATGGCCGTCGTGCCGGTGCCGTTGACCCACCTTTGTGATCGTCAGCCGGCCCGTAGCTCGGTCGTCGACCCGGCCGTCTCGCGCAGAGCCCGCAGCAGTGCCGCCGCCGCAGTGATGCCCAGCGTGTCCGGCCACAGCAGGGCGAAGACGTTGCGGGTGGGCCAGTCGGTGAGGGGGCGGGCCACTACCCGGGGGTCGGTGTGGGCGGTGACGGCCAGTTCGTTGAGGACGGTGAGGCCGATGCGGTGGGCCACCAGGTGGTGCAGGGTGAGTTGGTCGTCGGCGGTGGCGGCGATGCGGGGTGCGAAGCCGGCGTCGCGGCAGGCGGCGAGGAAGCGGGTGCGGCCGGACTCCAGTACCCAGCGCTCGTCCGCCAGGTCGGCGAGCCGGACGCCGGTCCTGGCCGCGGCCGGATGGTCGGCGGGGAGCAGTACGCAGCGCCGGTCGGTGAGGAGGGGGATGCGGCGCAGCCGGGGGTCCAGGGTGAGGGAGCCCTCGCCGGCCGCCTGTGCCGGCGTTTCAGCCGGCCCAGTTGGCTCCGACGCCGCCACCTCGCACATCACCGCCAGTTCCACCTCCCCCTCCAACAGCAGGCTGTGCGAGACATGGCACTCGGACTGGGTGACCGTGACCTCCAGTTCCGGGTGGGTGCGGCGGAGGGCGCCGAGGGCGCGGGGGACCAGGGTGACGCAACTGCTCTGCATCGCAGCGAGGCGGATGCGGCCGCCGGCCGGGGAGGTCAGGACGGACAGTTCGGACTCCGCCGTGCGCAACGCGGCCAGGACGGTGTCCGCGTGCCGGGCCAGGGCGTGGCCGGCCGGGGTGAGGCGGACGCCACGGCCGCGGCGGGTGACCAGGGGGGCGCCGACGGTGCGCTCCAGCATGCGCATCTGGTAGCTGATCGCGGGCTGGGTGTAGCCGAGGGACTCGGCGGCGGCCGTGTAGGTGCCGGTGCGGGCGACCTCGGCGAGGACCTGCAACTGTCGGGGGTCGTACATCCGGCAAGCATAAAGACCCTTTATTAATTCCGGGTGACATTCGAATTGGACCGTCGGGAGCGACGCCGACGATGCTTGTCCCGTGCCTACGGACAGCTCGACAGACAGCTCTACAGACAGGTCAACGGACAGCTCAACTGACAGCGTTCTCGTGCGTCTTGAGGGAGTTAACAAGTACTTCGGGGCCCATCATGTTCTGCGTGATGTCGATCTCGATGTGCGGGCCGGTGAGGTCGTCGCTCTGATCGGGGCGTCGGGGTCCGGGAAGTCCACTCTGTGTCGCTGTGTGAACCGGCTGGAGACGGTCGACTCCGGGCGGATCACGCTGGCAGGGGAGCCTCTGCCCGAGGAGGGGCGGGAGTTGGCCCGGCTGCGGGCGCGGGTCGGGATGGTCTTCCAGGCGTTCAATCTGTTCTCGCATCTCCGTGTGGTCGAGAACATCGCCTTCGCTCCGGTGAAGGTGCGCGGACGGTCGCGCTACGACGCCGCCGAGCGGGCCCGTGAGCTGCTGGCCAGGGTCGGGCTCGCCGACAAGGGGGACGCGTACCCGGGGCAGTTGTCCGGTGGGCAGCAGCAACGCGTCGCCATAGCAAGGGCGTTGGCCATGGATCCCGAGGTGCTGTTGTTCGACGAGCCCACGTCGGCGCTGGACCCCGAGATGGTCGGTGAGGTGCTGGACGTCATGAGCTCGCTCGCGGCCGACGGGATGACCATGCTCGTCGTCACGCACGAGATGGGCTTCGCCCGTCGGGCCGCCGACCGCGTCGTCTTCCTCGACAACGGGAGGGTCGAGGAGACCGCGGCGCCCGACGAATTCTTCGACGGCCCGCGTTCCCCGAGAGCGCGTGAATTCCTGTCGAAGGTTCTCGCTCACTGAATCAGCACAGCAATTCCCGATAGTGCTTCCCGAAAGTGCTTCCTGTAAGAGCTTCCCGAAAGATCTTCCCGGAAAGGCCATTCCCCATGAGAACGCGCCGTATTCTCACCGCCGCCTGTGCCCCCGCCGCGCTCGCCCTCACCCTGACCGCGTGCGGGGGCGGTTCCGCGGCCCTGCCGGCCGCAGCGTCAGGATCGGCGACCGCCTCCGGCGACGCGTACCAGCAGGTCCTGGACGCCGCCCCCGTCGCCTCCACCGCCCAGATACCGGCCGGCAGCCTCATGGCTGCCATCAAGAAGCGCGGCACGCTCGTCGTCGGCGGCACCGACACCGCGGCGCTGTTCTCGCTCAAGGACCCGATCACCGGCAAGGTCACCGGCTTCGACGCCGGGCTCGCGGCGATGCTCGCGAAGTACCTCACCGGCAGCGCGAGCAGGACCAAGCTCGTGCAGGTCGACGTCTCCACCCGCGAGCAACTGCTGCGCAACGGCACCGTCGACACCGTCTTCGCCACCTACTCCATCACCCCGGAGCGGGCGAAGAAGGTGGACTTCGCGGGGCCGTACTACTCCTCCGGCAACGCGATCCTCGTCAAGAAGGGCGACACCGCCATCACGTCCGTCAAGGACCTGAACGGCAAGAACGTGTGTGCGCAGAGCGGGTCCACGGCTGTCAGCAACCTCAAGGAGTTCGCCCCGAAGGCGACCGTCCTGCAGTTCGAGGGCAACAGCCAGTGCGTCGAGGCCGTCAAGCAGGGGCGCGCGGACGCCTACGTCAACGACCAGGCGTTGCTCGTCGGCGTCCAGTACCGCGACTCGTCCGTGCAGGTGGTCGGCAAGCCCTTCACCACCGACCCGTACGGCATCGGCGTACCGAAGCAGTCCCCGGAGATGAAGAAGTTCGTCGACGCCTGGCTGGAGAAGATCGAGGCGTCCGGGCTGTGGGCGAAGCTGTGGAAGGCGACGCTGGGCACCGCCGTGACCGGTGACGCCCCGAAGCCGCCGGTGATCGGCTCGGCCGAGGGCAGCTGATCCACGCCATGACCGACCATCTCCCGGACATAGCAGGCCAGTTGGGGCACGGGCTGCTGCTGACGCTCGCCCTGACCGCGCTCGTCTTCGCGGGCGCGGTCGTGGGCGGCGTCGTAGTGGCCGTGCTGCGGATCTGCCCAATAAAACCGCTTCGGGCAGTCGGCGCCGCGTACGTCGCCGTGTTCCGCAACGTCCCCCTCCTCGTACTGCTCGTGCTGTTCGTGTTCGGGCTGCCCGATCTCGGCCTGCTGTACCCGCTGTTCGCCACCGCGGCCACCGCGATGGCCCTGTACTGGGCGGCGTTCGTGTGCGAGGTCGTCCGCTCCGGGGTCCGGGCAGTGCCGCCGGGGCAGGTGGAGGCGGCACGCGCGCTCGGGCTCGGCTTCGGGGCCTGTCTGCGGTACGTGATCCTGCCGCAGGCGATCCGGCCCATGGTGCAGCCGCTCGGCAACATCTTCATCGGCTGTGCCCTCAGCACGTCGCTGGCGGCGGCGGTCGGCGTCGCCGAACTCACCGGCCAGGCCCAGTTCGTCACCCTCCAGTACGACCAGCCGCTGACCAGCTTCGCCCTCACCACGGTCGTGTACGTCGCGATCACCCTCACCTCCGGCCTGTTCACCGGTCGGCTCGAACGGCGACTGGCGGTGGCCCGATGACGATGACGAGGACGACGACGCCGAAGCACGGCAAGACAAAGCACGGCGACCAGATTCACCTGCTCTTCGACCCGCCGGGCCCCCGCGCCCGCCGCCGTATCCGCATCGCCACGGCCGTCTCCCTCATCGCCCTCGCCGCGCTACTCGCCCTGGCGGTACGGCAGTTCGCCGCGCACGGTCAGCTCGATCGCAGCCAGTGGTGGATGTTCGGGCAGTGGCCGGTTCTCCGCTTCCTCCTCGACGGGCTCGGCGAGACGCTGCTCGCCACGGCGGTCGCCGCCGCGCTCGCCTTCCCCCTGGGCGGTCTGCTCGCGCTGGGCCGGCTGTCCCGGCACCGGTGGACGCGCGCGGTGGCCCGGACGTACGTCGAACTCTTCCGTTCCGTACCGCTGTTGCTGCTTCTCTACGTCTTCCTGTTCGGGCTGCCCGGCATCGGCCTGACCTTCCCGGTGTTCTGGCAACTGGTGATCCCGATCGTGCTGGGCAACGCCGCCGTCGTCGCCGAGATCGTGCGGGCCGGGGTGCTGAACCTGCCGCGCGGGCAGACGGAGGCCGCGTACAGCCTCGGTATGACACACCGTCAGACCATGTGGCACGTGGTCGCACCGCAGGCGCTACGAGCGCTGGTCCCGGCCCTGGTCAGCCAGTTGGTCCGGCTGCTGAAGGACTCGACGCTCGGTTACGTCGTCAGTTATCTCGAACTCCTCCACCAGGCAAAGGTGTTGGGCGAGTACTACCACGCGGTGCTGTCCACGTATCTGGTCGCGGCGGCCTGCTTCATCGCCGTCAACGCGGCCCTGTCCAGGACGGCGGCCTGGCTCGAAGCCCGCCGCCCCTGAAACCCGTAAGGAAGTTCAAGCATGTGCCGCCTGCTGGGCGTGGTCACCCGCGCTCCCGTGCCCCTCGCCACCGCCCTGGACGAACTCGCCGTCCCCTTCGCCGAGTTGAGCCACGAACACCACGACGGCTGGGGCATCGCCGCCTGGACCGGACAGGCCGCGGGCCCCCGGATCGTCAAGGACACCGCCCCGGCGGCCGGCAGCGGCCTCTGGGACGAGACCCTCACCGGCCCGCCCGCCGACGCCGCGCTGCTGCACCTGCGCCTGGCCAGCCCCGGGCTGCCCGTCGCCCCCGGCAACACCCACCCCTTCACCGCGGGCACCTTCGCCTTCGCGCACAACGGGTTCTTCGCGCCGTACGACGCCCTCGACGAGCTTATCGACGCGGATCTGCTGGCCGGAGCGGCGGGCGACACCGACTCCGAGCGGTACTTCCTGCGCGTCCTGACCCTGCTGCGGGACGCGGACCCGGTCGACGCCCTCGCCCGCGCCGCGGCGGACGTCCGGGCCCGCGCGTCCTACGCCAGCCTCAACTGCCTGCTGCTGACGGAGCAGGCGCTCTACGCGTACGCGGACGAGGACCCGGCCTCCGAGCCCAGCCGCCGCCGCGGCCCCGACTTCTTCCGGCTGCGGTACCGGATCGACGCCGACGGGGGCCGGGTGGTGGTGGCCTCCAGCGGGCTCCCGCAGCCCGAGGGGGAGTGGAGTGTGCTGCCGTACCGGCAGATCCTGGAGATCCGCCGCTCCAGCCTGCGGGTCTCGGTCCACCGGGTGGCGGGCGATCCGCGGGGGCGGCCTCGGACGGCCGGGGCGCCGCATCCCGCGTGACCCGGAAAGGTCAACTCCTGCTGATGGGCCGGTCTTCGTGATCCCCGCTCTGATCAAACGTGGCGCAAACTTTCGAGTCGTCGACGAACCGGACCCTCATCACCGGCATCGGCCATCCCCAACGTGACCTATTCTCCCGTCAGTTCCAGCGAACACCTGACTGGATCGCACAGGTCGTGGGGGAACGTGTTCATGGGGCGAAGACAACCGCTGGTGGCGTCCGCCGTTTTCGCGGTGCTGATCGTCGGCTGCTTCGGGCCGGGTGTGGCTGTCGCGGACGCTGCCGCCGGTACGGCGCTCTACGTCGACGACGCGGCCGCCGGCTGCAGTGACACCGGTCCGGGTTCGGCGGCGGAGCCCTTCTGCCAGATACAGGCGGCCGGAGACGCCGCCGCTCCCGGTGACACCGTGTACGTCGCGGGCAGCAAGGTGCCCTATGCGCCGGTCACCGTCCGGTCCACGGGTACCGCCGACGCACCCGTCACCTTTCTCTCCGCACCCGGCGACGGATCGCCCGTCACCGTCGCGGGCAAGGACACGGCGGCGGTCACGTTCGCCGGCGCCCAGTACGTCGACATGGCCGGGATACGGGTCAGCGCGTCCCGGGCCACCGCGCTGGCCGTCACGGATTCGCGGCACATCACCTACCGGGCCACCTCCGCACAGAGCACCCTCGTCACCGGCACCACCTCGGTGATCTCGGTCGACGGCTCCTCCTCCGACATCTCGCTCACCCGCGTGCATGTCAACCAGGGGACCGGGACCGACTTCAGCAGCGCGGCCGGGGCGCGGAACATCACCCTCGCCGACGACATATTCCAGGGCGGCGGTGTCGCGGCCGTAGGCACGACGGGGATCGATCTCGCGGGCGACACCTTCACCACGGTCTGCGGCGACGCCATCAGCCTGACCGACGGCAGTTCCGGGTCGGTGGAGAACACCGTCGCGCTGCCCGGCGGTACGACGACGTGCTCCGGCACCGGTACCCCGGCCGAGATCACGGTGGACGCCGCCTCCGCCCCGCAGGTCGCCGCGGACTACAACGCGGTCAACCCCTTGTCGACCGGGACCGACTACGACTGGGCCGGCACCGTGTACGCCACCACGCAGGCGTTCCGGTCGGGCACCGGACAGGGCGCCCACGACCTGGATCAGACGGATCTGACGATCCCCGCGAACGGGCTGGCCTCGGAACACTCACCGCTCGTCGACTCGGCAGACGCCGACGCTCCCGGTGAGCTGTCCACGGACATCGACGGCCACGCACGCGTCGACGACCCACTGGTCGCGGACACCGGCAACGGCACTGGTCACACCGACCGGGGCGCCACCGAGTTCCAGGATCCCTTCACGGCGAGCGGCATCGACATGAGCACCGGCCAGGAGGCCGGGTACGTCGGGGTTCCGGTCACCGCCACCGCGCGGCTGAGCAATCCGTGGTCGGACCCGCTGGACGGACTGACGTACACCTTCGACTTCGGTGACGGCACCACGGCCACCTCCACCACCGGCTCGGCCACGCACACCTACACCCAGGACTCCGGGGTCGGCGCATTCCAGATCGCGGTGCTGGTGAACAGGGCCGACGGTACTCGGGTCGGTGCCGCCCTCGTCGAGCACGAGGTCGATCCGGTGCCGGACCTCACCTCGGACGTCGGCTGCGGGACCAGCCCCTCGGCGCCGGACGCCGCCAGTTGCTCCTACGACGTCGGTTTCGATCCGTACGCGATCACCAGCGACCGGATCACCTACGGCGACGGTTCGACGGCCGTCACCGTCACGCCGTACAGCGGCACGGTGGAGCACACCTACGCGGCCCCCGGCACGTACACCGTCACACAGACGGTCGCCGACTCCGGCGGCCGGACCACCACCTCGACGGCCCGGGCCACGGTCGGTGCGGCCTTCGTGTTGGCGGGTCCCGAGCGGCTGTTGGACACCCGGTACGGGACCGGCGCGCCCAAGGCGCGGGTGAGCCCCGGTGGCGTGGTCCGGCTGAAGGTCCTCGGTGTGGGCGGCATCCCGTCGTCCGGGGTGACGGCGGTGACGCTGAACATCACCGACGCGGGCGCCACCGCCGCCGGCTATGTGACGGTCTACCCGGACGGCACCACCCGCCCCAACACCTCGAACCTCAACTTCGGGGCCGGACAGGACAATCCGAACCTGGTCACCGTCAAGGTGGGCGCCGACGGCTACGTCGACCTCTACAACGCGCACGGCGACGTGAACCTCATCGCCGACCTCGCGGGGTACTACACCACCAGGGCCGGCTCCGAGCAGGACATGACCGGTCTGGCCACGGTGACCCCGACCCGGGTGCTGGACACCCGCTCCGGCATCGGGGCGCCCAAGGGCGCGGTGGGGCCGGGCAGCACCACGACCGTCACGCTGCCCGAGTACACCCGGGGCGGGGCGACCGACAGCGCCGTCCTCAACGTCACCGTGACCGGAGGCACCAGCAGCGGGTACGTCACCGTCGCCTGCGACGGCCCCACCCCGCCGACCACGTCCACCCTCAACTACCGGGCCGGACAGACCGCTTCCAACCTGGCCGTCTCCTGCGCGTACTCCGGCAGCCTCCACATCTACAACAGCGCCGGACACGTCCAGTTGATCGCTGACCTGCAAGGGGTGTACACCAACGACCTGGCGAACTCGGGCGACGACCCGGACGCCCCCCGCGGCGGCCCCTTCGTGGGAACCACACCCACCCGTTTCCTCGACACCCGCGACGCCCTGGGCGCCCCGGACAAGCCGCTGGGCGCGGGCGGCACCCTCACCGTGAAGGTCGCCGGTGTCGACGGCGTCCCGGCGGGAGCCTCCGCCGTGCTGGTCAACCTGACGGGCGTCGCCCCGACCGTCAACACCCACCTGACCGCCTACGGCGACGGCAGCCTGCCGAACGTGTCCAACGACAACCTGACCGCGGGCCAGACCCGGCCGATCCTGGCCGTGGTCCCGGTCGGAGCCGACGGATCCATCCGCATCCACAACGCGCTCGGCTCGGTCGATGTCGTCGCCGACCTGGAGGGTTACTTCGGCTGACGCGGCGGTTTGGTCGCGCGGACGAGGGCCGAGTGCATGCCGTCCGCGACCGAGTGCGTCGGGGTGATGACGATGTCGGTGAAGCCGGCGGCTTCGAGGCCGGACCGGTACTCGGCGAAGGACAGCGCGCCGGCGATACAGCCGACGTAGTCACCGCGTTCCCCGCGCTGTCCGGGGGTGAGCGTGTCCTCGGCGACGACGTCCGAGACGCCGATACGGCCGCCGGGCCTGAGGACGCGGAAGGTCTCGGCGAAGACGGCGGGCTTGTCGACGGACAGGTTGATCACGCAGTTGGAGATGACCACGTCGACGGTGTTCGCGGGCAGCGGGATCGCCTCGATGGTGCCCTTGAGGAACTCGACGTTCGTCGCGCCCGCCCTCTCGGCGTTGGCCAGCGCGAGGGCGAGCATCTCCTCGGTCATGTCCAGCCCGTAGGCCTTGCCGGTCGGGCCGACGCGGCGGGCGGACAGCAGGACGTCGATGCCGCCGCCGGAACCGAGGTCCAGGACGCGTTCGCCCTCGCGGAGTTCGGCGACGGCGGTGGGGTTGCCGCAGCCGAGGGAGGCGGCGAGCGCTTCGGTGGGTACGGCGTCGCGTTCGTCGGTGGCGTAGAGGGTGGAGCCGAAGTTGTCGTCTGCCTCGACCGGCTGCGGCCCGCAGCAGCCGGACCCGCCCTCGGCGACCTGAAGGGCTGTGGCCGCGTATCGCCGACGGACGGTTTCACGCAGGTCGGTGGACTGTTCGCTCATTGCGTCACTCCTCGGTGGGACAGATGCCAGGCGCCCTAGCTGGCTGTATCGACATCTGTTGATGCAACCTTGCGCCTCGAATCGAAAGACGTCAATATAGAGAGGTGTCAAAACAAGAACTTGAAGTGATCGGTCAGGACGCCACGTGCTGCCCGGCTCTGGCTTCGGCGCCTCTGGAGGACGAGCGCGCCGCGGAGCTGGCCAGGGTCTTCAAGGCGCTGGGCGACCCCGTGCGCCTGCGCCTGCTGTCGATGATCGCCTCGCGGGTGGGCGGCGAGGTCTGTGTGTGCGAGATGACGCCCGCCTTCGACCTGTCCCAGCCGACGATCTCCCACCACCTCAAGCTGCTGCGGCAGGCCGGCCTGATCGACTGCGAACGCCGTGGGACCTGGGTGTACTACTGGGCGCTGCCCGACGCCCTGGAGCAACTCGCCGCATTTCTTACGACGCCCCGGACCGCCGGGGCGACGGCGTGACCGCGTCCCTCGCTCGCCGTGCCGCCGCCGAGGCGCTCGGAACCGGACTGCTGGTGGCGGTGGTCGTGGGCTCCGGCATCCAGGCGACCGGGCTCTCGCACGACGTCGGCGTGCAGTTGCTGGCCAACTCGCTGGCCACCGTTTTCGGTCTGGGTGTGCTGATCGCCCTGCTCGGGCCGGTCTCCGGCGCCCACTTCAACCCCGCCGTCACCCTGGCCGCCTGGTTCGCCGGCCGTCGTACGGGTGGCGGGCCGGGGCCGCGGGAGGTCGCCGCGTATGTGTCGGCGCAGGTCGTGGGGGCGATCGGCGGCGCGGTGCTCGCCGACGCCATGTTCGCCGAGCCGCTGGTGCGGTTCTCCCGCCACGAGCGGTTCGCCGGTCATCTGTGGCTGGGGGAGGTCGTCGCCACGGCCGGGCTGATCCTGCTCGTCCTCGGCCTGGAGCGCGTCGGCCGTGCCTCCCTGGCCCCGGCCGCCGTGGCCTCCTACATCGGGGCCGCCTACTGGTTCACCTCCTCGACCTCCTTCGCGAACCCCGCCGTCACCATCGGCCGCGCCTTCACCGACACCTTCGCCGGGATCGCCCCCGGCTCCGTCGCACCGTTCATCGGGGCGCAACTGCTGGGCGCCGTAGCCGGGTTGGCGGCCGTGGCGGTGGTGTACGGACGCGTCGCCCGTCCCGCGGACGTCGTGGTTCCGCACGGCGAACAACCCGGACTCGACCCCTCCCTACCGGCCCTTCGCCCGCAAGGACAGCTCCCATGAGTGCCAACTCCCCGCGCCCGTCCGTGTTGTTCGTCTGTGTCCACAACGCCGGCCGCTCCCAGATGGGCGCCGCCTTCCTCACCCATCTCGCCGGCGACCGGGTCGAGGTCCGGTCGGCGGGCTCGGCCCCCGCCGACGCGGTCAACCCGGCGGTGGTCGAGGCGATGGCGGAGGTGGGCATCGATGTCTCCGCCGAGACACCGAAGGTGCTCACCGTCGAGGCCGTACGGTCCTCGGACGTCGTGATCACGATGGGCTGCGGGGACGCGTGCCCCGTCTTTCCCGGCAAGCGGTACCTGGACTGGCGGCTCGACGATCCCGCCGGTCAGGGAGTGGACGCCGTACGGCCGATCCGGGAGGAGATCGAGCGGCGGGTGCGCGGTCTGCTGGCCGAGCTCGGAGTTGCCGTCAGGGGGTGAGGCCTCCTACATTCCCGGGGTGAGCATGGGCTACGACCGATACGGGGCCGGGGTGTGGAGCGGCCGGACCTACGGCACCTTCCGGCCCGGTACGCCATGACGACCCGGCTGGCCGCCGCCGTCATCGTCCACGACAAGGCCGAGGGCCGGGTCGTCCTCATCCAGCGGGGCGAGCAGGCCATGTTCGGCTGCGGCATGTGGGACCTCCCCGCCGGCAAGCACGAACCCGGCGAGCCCATCACCGAGACCGCCGCACGCGAGCTGTACGAGGAGACCGGGATCGTCGTGGCGGCGGAGTCCCTGAAGGTCGTGCACCTCGTCCATGCCGCCAGGGGAGTGGAGGCGCCGCACGGCTTTCTCACCGTCGTCTTCGTCGCCGACAAGTGGTCCGGCGACCCCGAGAACCGCGAACCCCTCAAGCACGCGCAGGTGCGGTGGGTCCAAGTCGACTCCGTACCGGAGGAGTTCGTACGAGGAAACGGCCAGGCCCTACGGCAGTACCTGGACGGCGTCGAACCTCAGGTGTCCCCGTACGGATGGGAATAGGACATGGACTCCGCTGCTCATCTTCTGCACCTGCGCCGTGAGTCGGACGCTTTCCGCGACTGTCTGCACGGTGATCTGTCCGCGCCCGTCGAGCACTGCGGCGACTGGACTCTGCGTGAACTGGCCGTGCACCTGGGCGGCGGGAACCTCTGGGCCGCCACCGCCGTGACCGAGGGGCACGGGGACTACCGGGAACCGACGGTGCCCCCGGACCGGGACGGGCTGGTGCGGTGGTTCGAGGAGACCGGAGCGACTCTGCTCAAGACGCTGGACCGGGAACCCGCCACCCCCGCCTGGACGTTCCACCCGCCGCACACCGTCGGCTTCTGGCAGCGACGCCGGTGTCAGGAGACGCTGATCCACCGGTGGGACGCGGAGCACGCGCTCGGCGTGCCGAGGCCGCTCGACCCCGAACTCGCGGGCGACGGCGTCGCCGAGGTCTTCGACACGATGGCGCCCCGGCAGATCGCCGCGGGGCGGGCCCGGCCGCCCGAGCGGGCGCTGCGGCTGGAAGCGACCGACACCGGTGCCTCGTGGACGTTCGGCCCGGGTGAGCCCGTGGCCACTCTCGCGGGCTCGGCGGAGGATCTGCTGCTCGGGCTGTGGGGCCGTAGGCCGGTGGACGGCGGAGCCTTCGGCTGGGACGGCGACCGGCGGGCCGGACTGCGGGTCCTGGAAGGGCCGTTGACCGCGTGATCGAGGGTAGGTTGAGCCGGTGTCCACGCCACCCTTGATCCTGCTGCTGTCCGGGAGCCTGCGGGCCGGTTCCTCCAACGAGGCCGTCCTGCGCACCGCGCGCGCCGTGGCGCCCGAGGCGCGGGTGGAGACCGTACGGTACGACGGTCTCGCGGAGCTTCCGCACTTCAACCCCGATGACGACCAGGACCCGTTGCCGCCGCCGGTGGCCCAGTTGCGGGCGGCGATCGACCGGGCGGCCGGGATCCTGATCTGTACCCCGGAGTACGCGGGCACCCTGCCGGGCTCGTTCAAGAACCTGCTGGACTGGACGGTCGGCGGCACCGAGATCGGCGACAAGCCGGTGGCCTGGGTCAACGCGGCCGCCCCGGGGCGCGGCGGAGGCGCCGAGGCCACGCTGCGGACGGTTCTCGGCTACACCGGCGCCGCCGTCGTCGAACCGGCCTGTGTACGGATCCCGGTGGACCGGGGGATGCTCGACGCGGACGGCCTCATCGCGGACGCGGGTGTACGTCGTCAACTCGGCGAGGTGCTGCGGTTGTTGGCGCGCGGCGGCAGCACCCGCTGAACCCCGGGCGCCAACAACTCGCCGCCCTCCCTCAGTACTCGGTCACCTGAGACTCCAAGTACCCCTTCAAGAAGGCGTACTTGGCATCGCTGTCCGCCGCCGGGAGCGGGGCGAAGTGGTCGCCCAGTTCCATCGACCGCGGCTGCGAGGTGCGCAGGGCCGGCCAGGGTGGCAGGCCGTGGCCGTTCGGGTTGCCCGTCGCCACGAAGTTCGCGACATAGGAGGACGTGGTGTCGGCTATCGCGTGGTCGGCGGCCGTCCAGGGGCGGTCCGTGCCGTACAGGTTGCCGAAGAAGTAGTACTTCTCCGCGCCGTGGTAGGCGCCGGCGCCGTCCGCCGGTTCGATCGGGTTGGTGGTGTCGTGGCCCGGAGGGACGTGGGTCCACCAGTAGGCGTAGACCGGGCTGCGGTTGCCGGCCGTCGACCTGAACTGCGTGCCCCAGAGGAAGGTGGAGACCCGCTCCTCGTCGCGGGCGTAGGCGTTGTACTGCGCCGCCGCCTCCGCGTCGGTCGTCGCGGGGTAGAGGGAAAGGAAGTCGGCTGCCCGGTCGCCGAACGTCGTCGTCGCGTACGTCTCGTACGCCGCCACCGTCATCGTCAGTGTCGGCGAAGCGCCGTTCTCGTCCTTGTTGTTGCCGGTGAGGACCGGGATGTCGTACTCGGTACGGGACTTCATCGCGGCCGTGTACGACTTCGGCAGGACATAGCCGTCGAGTACGTTGCCGAAGCTCGTGCCCGCCGCCGGGGCGCCCGGTGCGTACACCTTGGTCACGATCTCGTCGGCCGACAGGGCGCGCAGTTCCGACAGCGAGGTCGCGCCCAGGTAGCTCGCGAACGCCGTGCCGTTGGCCTCCGCCGCCGCCAACTGCGAGTATCCGCCCGCCACATGGCCCAGCGCCGGGTCCTTGGTGTACTGCACGCCGGCCGAGAGAAGTCCCCGGTGGAACAGGCCACGGGCCAGCTTCGAGATCATCAGGATGTTCACGAACGACGAGCCGTGCGACCAGCCCGCCAGCGTCACCCGCTCCGGATCGCCCCCGAACGCGGCGATGTTGCGGCGGATCCACTTCAGCGCCGCGACCGTGTCCTGCACACCCCAGTTCCCGGAACCCCCGTGCCCGCCCTCCGAACTCAGCGCCGGATGCGCGAGGTTGCCGAAGGCGCCCACACGGTGGTTGTACGTCACCACGACCGCGCCCTTGGCCGCCAGGTTCGCCCCGTCGTACACCGGCTGCGAGGCCCACATGGCGCTGTTGCGGCCGCCGTAGATCCAGACGAAGACCGGGCGGAGGTCACGTCCGGTGGCTGAACTCCCCGCGCCCGTCCAGATGTTGAGGTTGAGGCAGTCCTCGCTCAGTGGGGGGACCTTGTCGGCGGCGATGCCCGTGACCGGCTGGGGGCAGGCCGCGCCCCAGGTGTCGGCCTTGCGGACGCCCTGCCAGGAGGGGGGTGGCTGCGGGGCGCGCCAACGGTTCTCGCCGGCTGTCGAGGCGGCGTAGGGGATGCCCTTGTAGACGGTGACCCCGGGGAGGGCGGCGGGGACACCCGTCACCAGGCCGGACTGGGTTCTGATCGGGTGGCTCGTGGTGGGGTGCTCGGTGGCTGATGCGGGGGCGGAGGGCAGGGTGCCCAGCAGGGTCGCGCCGGCCGCGACACCTGCCGTACGGCCGAGGAAGCCGCGGCGGTCGAAGTCTCTTGGGTCCACTGGGTCTCCCGGTCGCTTGGGGACGAGTCACGTCAGTCGCCCATGCTGTGCCGGGTCCACGGTGACGGCCTAGAGCGTTTTCGTGACTCACAGTGCCCTCGGGTGCAACTTAGGTTGCGGTACAGCGGGTTGACAGTTCGGGCCGTGAACGTGGGCCCTACAGCGATGACTTGATCGTGTGCAGGACCGCGTCCGCCATGCCCCGCTCCCCGCGCGCGTTCGGGTGCACCGGGGCCGCCGGGTTCTCCGGTGCGAGCGGCTCGATCCAGCGGGTGCTCTTCGCCGAGCAGGCGGTGTGGTCGGCGGACGGGGTGTACGTGTCGACGTAACTCGCGCCCGCCTCCGAAGCCCGTTGCCGCAGCATCGAGTTGAGCTGCTGCTCCTTGGTGCGCAGGAAGGTCACGTCGCCCGGTGCGAGGGACATCCCCCGGCCGCAGTCGGCGCTGTCGGAGGGCAGGATCGCCGGGTAGGAGACGACGTAGACCCGGGCCTCGGGGGCGCGGCGCCTGACCTCGGTCAGGACGCGGGTGAGGCGCTCGCCCGCCGTGGCGATCTTCTTCCGCACGGCGTCGGAGCCGTCGTTGACGTAGTGGCGTTCGCAGGGCGCCTTCTCGGTGAAGTACTTGCCGCTGCCGGTGAGTTGGTACAGCGCGCCCATGGCCACGCAGCGTTTGATCATCGCGCTGAAGCCGATGTCGTTTCCGCCGATGCCGACGGTGACCAGCCGGGTGTCGGACGAAAGCGCCCTGAGCTGGGGCGGGTTGGTGCCGTTGTCCGTGTCCTGTGATCCGGTGAGGTCGGTGGTGGTGGCTCCGCTGCAGCTCATGTCGCGGAACTTCGCTCCCTTCAGGCCGAGTTCGGCGGCCACGAGAGACGGGTAGTTGCCGGCGGAGCGGTCGCAGCCCTTGGGGGTTCCGGTGGGGTCGGTGATCCCGGGTCCTGCGGTGTAGGAGTCGCCGAGGGCCACGTACGGGCCCTTCGACGGGGCCGAGTAGGCGACACCGGTGTGGTCGCCGTCGCCGTCGTCGCGGGTGACCAGCACGACGGTGAGCAGCGTGCCGCAGGCGAGGAGCCCGGCCACTGCGACCTGTGTCGAGGTCTTCATCAATTGCCCTCTCTGGCTGCTGTGTTGTGGACGTCCGCGGGCCCGGCGACGGGCGGGGGAGTGCCCCGTCGCCGGGCCCGGGACTTGCGCCGGAGCCCCGTCCCCACGGGAACCGGCGCCGCGGGGCCGCCTCCGCTCTTGGCGGCCCCGGTCTGCGGGGGCCCTACGGGACCGGTGTGAGGCGGGGGGCCGGGGTCTCGGTCACCGGGGCCGGGACCTTGCGGCTCAGGGCCTCGCCCTCGACGTCCACGCTGGGCAGGATCCGGTCTAGCCAGCGCGGCAGGTACCAGGCCTTGTGGCCGAGCAGGGAGAGGACGGCGGGCACGATCGCCATCCGGACGACGAAGGCGTCGAACAGGACCGCGATGGCCAGCCCGAAGCCGATCATCTTGATCATCGACTCACCCGCGCCGATGAAGCCGGAGAACACCGCCATCATGATCAGTGCGGCGGCCACGACCACCCGGGCGCTGTGCTTGAACCCGGAGACGACCGCCTGCCCGGGGCCGTCCCCGTGGACGTAGGCCTCGCGCATCCGGGAGACCAGGAACACCTCGTAGTCCATGGCCAGTCCGAAGACGATGCCCACCAGGAAGATCGGCATCAGGCTCATGATCGGGCCGGTCTGCTCGACGCCCAGCCAGGAGGCGAGGTGGCCTTCCTGGAAGACCGCGACGACCGCGCCGAGCGCCGCGAGCACGGAGAGCAGGAAGCCGAGGGCCGCCTTCAGCGGGACCAGGAGCGAGCGGAAAACGAGGAGCAGCAGGACGATCGCCAGGCCCACCACCAGGGCCAGGTACGGGATCAGCGCGCTCTGGACCTTCTGCGCCACGTCGATGTTGAGCGCGGTGGTGCCGGTGACCTCGAAGCTCGCGCCGGACGTGCCGGACTCGATACCGGGCCGTTCGTCGCGGATCTTCTGGACGAGGTCCTTGGTCTTCTCGTCGGTCGGGCTGGTGGTGGGGGTCGCGGCGAACACCGCCGTGTCCCCGGCCTGGTTGAAGCGGGCCGGTGAGACGGAGACCACTCCGTCCGTGGCCGCTATCTCCTTCGAGATGGTCGCTACGGCGCCCTTCGCGTCGGTGGCTCCCTTGGCGTCCACCACGATGGTCAGCGGTCCGTTGAAGCCGGGGCCGAAGCCCTCGGCGAGGTCGTCGTAGGCGCGGCGTTCGGTGGTGGAGGTGGCCTTGGCCTCGTCGCCGGGCATGCCGAGTTGGAGGTTGAGGGCGGGGGTGGCCATCGCGCCGAGGCCGACGACGCCGAGCATCAGCACGGGGACCGGGTGGCGGACGACGACCCGGGCCCAACGGCTGCCGCCGTTCTCGCCGTTGCCCCGCTTGGTCTTGTTCCTGCGTTCGCGGCGGGAGAGGACCGCGTTCGGCCAGAAGCCGAGGACCGCGGGGACCAGGGTGAGGCAGATCAGGACGGCCAGCAGGACCGCGCCGGCCGCCGCCAGGCCCATCTTCGTCAGCATCGGGATGCCGACCACGGAGAGTCCGGCGAGCGCGATGACGACGGTGAGGCCGGCGAAGACGACCGCGGAGCCCGCCGTACCGGCCGCGAGTCCGGCCGCCTCCCTCGGTGCGTGGCCCTTCGCGCGTTCCTCGCGGTAGCGGGAGACGACGAACAGGGCGTAGTCGATGCCGCAGGCGAGGCCGAGCATCGTGGCGAGGGTGCCGGTGGTCTCGGAGAGGCCGAAGGTGGTGCCCAGGGCGAGGATCGCGGACATGCTGATGCCGACGCCGAGGATCGCGGTGAGGAGGGGCAGTCCGGCGGCGGCCAGTGAACCGAAGGTGATGAGCAGGACGAGGGCCGCGATGGCGATGCCGATCGCCTCGGCGCTGCCGCCGGCCGCGGGCTTCTCGGCGAGCGCGTCGCCGCCGACCTCGACGGTCAGGCCCGCGTCCCGGGCCGTGTCGATGGCCCGCTCCAGGTGCGTCTTCGCGGTGTCGGTCAGGTCGTCGGCCTTCACCTTGAAGGTGACGGTGGAGTACGCCGTGGACGCGTCCTTGCTCACCGCCTGAGCGGTGAACGGGTCGACGGCGGAGGCGACTTGGGAGCCGTCGCCCGCCTCCGTCACCAGCTTCTCGATCGCCGCCCTGTTCTCGGTCGCGGTGACCTTCTCGCCGTTCGGGGCGACGAAGACGATCCGGGCGCTGGCGCCGTCCGCCGCCGTGCCGGGGAAGCGCTGCTCCAGCAGGTCGAACGCCTTCTGCGACTCGATGCCCGGCATCGTGAAGCCGTCGTCGGGGGCGGCGGGTGCCTTGGCGGCGGCGAATCCGACGGCGCCGAGGACCGCCACCCACAACAGGGTGACGAACCAGCGCCACCGGAAGGCCACACGGCCCAAGTGATAAAGGAGAGTAGCCATGGCTGAGGGAAGCCTCCACGTCGGCATCGGTCAGTCGGACGGTCGGTCGAGATCGTGGTCTCAACCCTTCCGCCGACGTCCGTCCGCCACGAGGGAGCGCCCTCCCGAATGGATGGTGTAGCCCGCTACACCATCACCGCGGAGCTCAGCCCGCGTGCAGCTCCGTCAACTGGCCCAGCGGCAGCGTGTGCTGGGTCTGGAGGACCTTCGCGCGTAGATACCGGACATTGTGGGGTGTGGTGAACACGCCGGTCGGGACGCGGTCGTGGACCTCGATGCCGAGGCCGCGCAACTGGTCCGCCTTGTCGGGGTTGTTGGACAGCAGGTCCAGCGAGGTGACCCCGAGGGCGGTGAGCATCTGGGCGGCGGCCGTGTAGTCGCGGGCGTCCTCGGGCAGGCCCAGCGCGGTGTTGGCCGCGTAGGTGTCGAGGCCCTGGTCCTGGAGGGCGTACGCGTCGAGCTTGTTGTAGAGGCCGATGCCCCGGCCCTCCTGGCGCAGATAGAGCAGGACACCGCCGCGGTCGGCTATGCGCTCCACCGCCTCGCGCAGTTGAGGGCCGCAGTCGCAGCGGGCGGAGCCGAAGACATCGCCGGTCAGGCATTCGGAGTGCAGCCGGACCAGCGGGGTGGTGCCGGGGGCGGGGTCGCCGAGGACGACCGCGACATGTTCCTGTCCGTCGGTCAGACCGTGGAAGGTGACGAGTTCGGCGTCGACGGCGTAGCCGTCCTGGAAGCGCAGCGGTACCCGGACGCGGGCACGCGGGGTGGCGGCGGGGAAGTCGGGCATGCGGGTCTCCGAGTCCGATGGGTGACGTAGCGATGTGCTTCAAAACTGAAGCACATCCACGATCACGGACCCTACCTCATGCTTGAAATTTGAAGCAACAGAATTGAGGGACGACTTACGGAGACGTCCTACGGGGACGGCTCACGAACACGGCGGGGTGGAGCGGCGGCGCCACGGGACGTCCTCCGGGGTCTCCAGTGCCCGTGCGATCACGGCGCTGATCTCCTCCAGCTGGCCCACCTGTTCCGGGGTGAGCTGGTCGAAGATCGCGGCGCGCACGGTCTCGACATGGCCCGGCGCCGCCCGCTCCAGGACGGCCATCCCCGCGTCGGTCAGGACCGCGGTGCTGCCCCGCTTGTCGGACGGACACCCCTCCCGCCGCACCAGACCGTCCTTCTCCAGCCGGGTCACGGCGTACGTCAGCCGGCTCCGGGTGATCTTCGACTGCTCGGCGAGGTCGGTCATCCGCAGCCGGTGGTCCGGTACGTCGGAGAGGTTGGCGAGGATGGAGTAGTAGAGGTGGGGCATGCCGGCCTCCTGCTGGAGCTGCCGGTCGATCGCGTCCTCCAGGAGGTGCGTCGCGGCGATGTACGCGCGCCAGGCGCGCTGCTCCTCGGTGGTCAGCCAGCGGGTCGTCATGCCACCAGTGTAGGTTTGTTTCAAACTTGAACCAAGCCCGCGGTTCCCTTCGGACCCGGGTCCGCCGTCCCACCGAGCCGGGAGCGCGTCCGATGCCCCACCCGTACGTCCTCCTCTCCGCCGCCGTCTCCCTCGACGGCTACCTCGACGACACCGGCCCCGACCGGCTGCTGCTCTCCAGCCCGGCCGACTTCGACCGGGTCGACGAGGTCCGGGCGTCCGTGGACGCGATCCTCATCGGCGCCGGCACGATCCGCGCCGACAACCCCCGCCTGCTCGTCAACTCCGCCGAGCGCCGCGCGGCCCGCCTCGCCGCCGGCAAGCCGGAGTACCCCCTCAAGATCACGGTCAGCGGCTCCGGTGATCTCGACCCCACGGCCAACTTCTGGCACACGGGCGGGGAGAAGCTGGTCTTCACGACGGACAAGGGCGCCGAACGGGCCGGACGGCTCGGCCTCACCGCCGACATCGTCCCGCTGGGCCCGGACCTCGACTGGCGCCGCCTGCTGGAGCACCTGCACGAGGTCCGGGGCGTCGACCGCCTGATGGTCGAGGGCGGCGGCACCATCCACACCCAGCTCCTCCAGCAGGGACTGGCCGACGAACTCCAGCTCGTCCTGTCCCCCCTCTTCGTCGGCACCCCGGACGCGCCCCGCCTCTTCGGCCCCGGCGACTACCAGGCCGGCCGCCTCCGCCTGGTCGAGACCCGCCCCATCGAGGACGTGGTCCTCATCCGCTACGAACCCACCGCCCCCGGCACCGGCGACCTCCCCTCCGCCGCCGACCACCACTGGCTCGCCCTCGCCTGCGACCTGGCCGCCGACTGCCCGCCCTCGGACACGGCGTTCAGCGTCGGCGCGGTGGTGGTCGCGCGGGACGGCACGGAACTGGCCCGGGGCCACTCCCGCGAGGCCGGCGACCCGGTGGTCCACGCGGAGGAGGCGGCCCTGGCGAAACTGGCCCCGGGGGACCCGCGCCTCGCGACCGCCACGGTCTACACGAGCCTCGAACCCTGCACCCACCGTGCCTCCCGCCCCAAGCCCTGCGCCCGGCTGATCCTCGACGCGGGCGTAGGGAGGGTGGTCACGGCGTGGAGGGAGCCGGACACCTTCGTGACGGGGGCGGACGGGAGCGGGATGCTGGCGGCGCGAGGAGTGTCGGTGGTGGTGCTGGGGGAGTACGAGGAACGGGCGATGACGCCGAACCGGCATCTGCTGGGCTGAGGAGCTCCGCTCGCGGGGGTGAGCAACTCCGGTGTTGTCAAGTGGTGTTGGGACCACCCCTGGGGGTGCTGCTGGACGGCTGTCGGGCTGAACAGGCCGTTCATAGCATCGCGACCATGATGAATCCGACGAACGGACAACGAACGGGCACCACCAGGCGGACGGCGCTGCGCGGGCTGGGACTCTCGGCGGCGGGCCTGGCCCTGGCGACCGGGCCCGGCACCTCGCCGGCCGCGGCGAATCCGCGTCCCGGGCCCACCACCTACGTGCTGGTGCACGGCACCCACAGCGCGGGCGCGTTCTGGATGCCGATCGCGCGGGAGCTGACGCTGCGCGGTCACCGCGTCGTCATGGTGGACCAGCCGCGGCACGGTGCGGAGGCTTTCGTGCCGGAGTCGTACCAGCGGCAGGACCTCAAGGCGATGGCGGTCGAGCCCTCCCCGTTGGAGGGCCTCGGGCTGGAGGACTACGAGGCACGCGTCACGGGCATCGTGCGGCGGGCGGCACGGAACGGCCCGGTGGTGCTGGTCGGGCACAGCCTGGGTGGCGTATCGGTCAGCCGGGTCGGCGACGCCGTCCCGCATCTGCTGCACCACATCTGCTACATGGCGGCCTTCTGCCCCAGCCGTGTCCTGCCCTCGGCGGACGCCTGCACGGCGGCACCCGAGAACGCGAACGCAGTCAGCCCGGTCGAGCTGGTGGTGGGCGACCAGGACCGGCTCGGTGTATTACGGCTGAACTTCCGGACGGGCGACAGCCATGCGCTGTCCCTCCTGAAGGAGATGATCTGCGCGGACTATCCCGATGCCGAATTCCGCCGGACACTGGCCGGAATGCAGACCGACGAGCCCATAGCCGCTTATGCGGGCCGGGCGGTCGGCCGGGCCGGTTCCTGGGGACGTATTCCCCGCACCTACCTGCGTTTCGGCAAGGACCGGACGATCGCCACCGCACTCCAGGACAGGATGATCGCGGAAGCCGACGCGCTCACGCCCGACAACAGGTTCCATGTGCACAATTTCGCGGCGGCGTCGCACGTCGGCCCCCTCGATCCCGTCCCGGTCGCGGAAATCCTGGACACGCTCGCGGGGTAAGGGGACTAAGGCGAGGCTCAGGACCATGGGGATATCCGTCACCGTCTTGGCCTGCCCGGAGACCCGGTTCGACGAGCACGGCAACCCCGTCGACAGCTCCAAGACCCCCGAGCAGGGCGCCGCCACCCAGGTACGGGCCGCGACCTCCCGGCAAGTCGACGGCCTCGGCGGCGTCTACTGCGCCACCGCCCGCCAGGACCGATCGGCCCATCAGATCCTGCGCCCCACCGCCCTCCCGGTCACGCTCGCAATAACCCGGTGCGGACAAAGCGGAGGTAGGACACATGAGGGCAGTGGGCCGGCGGCACGTCAGGGCGGTGCTCGGCGCGGGCGTGGTCGTGGGGCTTCTCGCCTCGTGCGGGGCCGCGGACACCGGGACCCGGACCATGGCGCGGGCGCTGCCCGCCGACGCGGCGTTCACGCACCCCGGAGTGCTGGTCAGCAAGGGGCAGTTGGACGTCGTACGGAAGAACGTGGCCGCCGGGAAACAGCCCTGGCTGAAGGCGTACTTCGGGATGCGGGACAGCAAGTACGGGTCGTACAAGTACACGGCGAAGCCGTACGCCGACGTCGACTGCCCCTGGAACGGCAAGGCCGCGCACGGGTGTGTCGAGGAGCGCGAGGACGCGATCGC
Source organism: Streptomyces sp. NPDC051576 (assembly GCF_040681835.1). Lineage (NCBI taxonomy): Bacteria > Bacillati > Actinomycetota > Actinomycetes > Kitasatosporales > Streptomycetaceae > Streptomyces > Streptomyces sp. NPDC051576. The sequence goes on along the minus strand of NZ_JBFAZO010000003.1, from coordinate 25,583 downwards.
GGCGTACACGCAGGCCCTGCTGTTCAGCATCACCGGGAAGCAGCAGCACGCGCTCAAGGCCCGCGAGATCATGGACGACTGGTCGGCGAGGATGAAGGAGCACACCTCCGAGGACGCCGGACTGCAGACCGCGTGGGCCGGGTCGACGTGGGTGCGGGCGGCGGAGATCGTGCGGTACGCGCCGGGGGCCGGGTGGCCGGCGGACCGGGTCGAGCGGTTCGAGACCATGCTGCGTACCGCCTATCAGCCGGAGGTCACCAAGAACCTGCCCGACTACAACGGCAACTGGGACCTCGCGATGACGGACGCGGCGATCGGTATCGCCGTCTTCCTCGACGACCACCGGGCCTTCGACGCCGCCGTCAAACGCTTCCGCGACCGGGTGCCCGCCTACTTCTACCTCGCGAAGGACGGGAAGGTGCCGCTCACCCCGGTGGGCTCCACCGTCACCACCCCGCAGAAACTGACGACGTACTGGTTCAAGCAGACCACCTTCAAGGACGGCGTCGCCCAGGAGACCTGCCGCAACTTCAAGCACGTCGGGTACTCGCTGGCGGCCACCGCCCATATCGCCGAGACCGCCTGGCACCAGGGCGTCGACCTCTACAAGGAGGTCAAGGACCGGCTGGCCGCCGCGCTCGACCTCCACGCCCGCTACCAGCTCGGCGAGCCCGCGCCCGCCTGGCTGTGCGGCGGCAAGGTCGACCGCAGCATGGGGCCCGACCTGGAGGTTCCCCTCAACCACCTGGAGGGCCGGCTCGGCATGAAGCTGCCCTTCGCGCACAAGCTCGCCGAGGAGACCCGGCCGGCCGGCAGCGACGACCTCTTCGTCTCCTGGGAGACCCTCACGCACGCCGGGAACCCGGGCGACTGACACTCGTGTGACTTCGGACCCCGCGAATGGCGTATAGTTGGGAACACAACGGCGCGGGGTGGAGCAGCTCGGTAGCTCGCTGGGCTCATAACCCAGAGGTCGCAGGTTCAAATCCTGTCCCCGCTACTCAAGGCCAAGGGCCGGAATCCAGATTCTTTCTGGATTCCGGCCCTTGGTGTTTCCGCCCCTTCCCCTATCGGGTCACCCCGCTCGCCGCCCTCCCCCGGCCACGAAAAACTGGACGCGTGGAGGAGGGTCCGTATGTGCGAGCCGGCGGGCGCCTGCCCGGCGATCCCGTGCCCGACCCCGGCCTCGGCCCCGACGAGGGACGGCGGATCCCGTACACCCTCGCCTTCGTCCGCCGACTGCCCGCGCTGCTGCTGGTCGTCGGGGCGTTCTACGACTACCTCACCCCGCAGGACTTCACCGCGGCCCCGTTCTTCACCGCCGCCCCGCTCGTCGCCGCCCCGCTCTACTCGCGGCGCGGGACCGTACTCACCGGCCTGGCCGCGGTCGCCGTCGTCCTCGCCATCCACCTGAAGCTCGGCATCGTCCTGCGGATCGACGCGGTCACCGAGGCGGTCACCGTGGTGACGGTCGCGGGTCTCGCCGTTCTCATCAACCTCCTCGTCCGCCGCAGCAGCGAACAGCTCGCCTCCGTACGCGAGATCGCCGAGGCCGCCCAGCGCGCGGTACTGCCCGAACCCGCCGAGCGGATCGGCGGGTTCGAGATCGCGGCACGGTACGAGGCGGCCCAGGAGGGCGCGTCCATCGGCGGCGACCTGTACGCGGTGCAGGACACCCCGCACGGCGTACGGCTGATCGTCGGCGACGTGCGCGGCAAGGGCATGGGCGCGGTCGCCGCCGTCGCCGTGGTGATCGGGGCGTTCCGGGAGGCGGCCGAGCAGGAGACCACCCTGGAGGAGGTCGCCCAGCGGCTGGAGCGGGCGCTGGCCCGCGAGGGCACCCGGCGCGACGGCCTCGACGCGTTCGAGGGGTTCACCACGGCCGTCCTCGCCGAACTCCCGCACGGCGACGGCGTCGTACGGATCGTCGACCGGGGTCACCCGCCGCCGCTGCTCCTGAACGCGGACGGCACTGTGGAAACCCTGCTCGTCAAGGAACCCGCACTGCCGCTCGGCATGGGCGAGTTGGGGTTCTGGCCCGACCGCGCCCAGGAGTTCCCGTTCCCGGGCGGGGCCACGCTGCTGGTGTACACCGACGGTCTGTCCGAGGCCCGGGACTGCCACGGCGTCTTCTTCGATCCCGGGGAGCGGCTGGCCGGACGGACCTTCCGCAGCCCCGAGTCGTTGCTCGGGATCCTCGCCAAGGAGGTGCGCCGGTACTCCGGGGGCGGGATGTCGGACGACATGGCGATGATCGCCGTACGCCATCCATGAACGGTGTCACCAGGTGTGATCGGGCGAGCGCCCTCCGCATAACAACTGACATACCGTCAATAGCTGTGGGAATTCTGAGACTTGGTCAACTCGCCCGTTTTTCGCCGGTCGTGGGCCCTTCGTCCAGCAAGGAAAGGTTAATGATCAAGCGGAACAGCTTGGAATCGGGTGCCCGGGTCTATTAACGTTCGATAACGCAGCGCGGTCGTCCCAGCCGTCACAAGAGACGGCTCCGTGCGCACGCGCCGAATCCCGCAAGGGAACCGGGGAACCACCACTTGGGGTGAATCGCTCGTCGACCGCCGTGGGAACACGACAGGTTTACGCGCGTAGGAGACCTTCCTGCTCCGAACCCGTCAGCTAACCCGGTAGGCGAGAAGGAAGGAAAGGAGCACGCCCACGTGGCGTCCAACCAGGCTGCCCCAGAAGCCCCGTTCGTGTACGGCGGTTACCGCCCCGACGAGGGCCCCTGGGAGGAGTGGAACCCCAGCGCGGAGTCCGTTCCCCCCAACCGCGGCAAGCACCGTGTCGCCAAGCAGCGTGGTGGCGGGGGATTCGCCCGCAGCTCCACCGTCCTGGGTGTCGGTGTCATAGCCGCCGTGAGCGCCGGCGGGATGGCCAGCGCCAACACCGGCAAGCCGCCCGTCTCGATCTCCCTGCCGGACCTGCCCTCCGTGGGGCATCTGCTGGACGACTCCTCCAGCACCCCCAAGGGTTCCGCGACCGCGCTCAGCAGCGTCGGCGTGACCTCCACCGAGACCGCCAAGGGCACCTCGGACGCGGGTGAGCTGCTGCGCAACCGGATCATGGAGCAGGCCGAGCTCCAGCAGCTCCAGGTCGACGGCAAGTCGCAGGCCGCCGCCGAGGCAGCCGTCGCCAAGCAGGTCGACGACGCCGCGGCCAAGGCCGAGAAGGACGCCGCCGCCAAGGCCGCGGACGCGAAGGAGGCCGCGGAGGCCGCCGCCAAGAAGAAGGCCGAGGCCGCGAAGCTCGCCGAGCTGGCCAAGCAGTACACCCTGCCGGTCGGGTCGTACACGATCACCGGCACCTTCGGTCAGGCCGGCACCATGTGGTCCTCCGGCTACCACACCGGGCTCGACTTCGCGGCGCCCACAGGCACGCTGATCAAGGCCATCCACAGCGGCACGGTCACCGAGGCGGGCTGGGCCGGGTCCTACGGCTACCGCACGATCATCACCCTCGACGACGGCACCGAGCTGTGGTTCTGCCACCAGTCCTCGATCAACGTCAGCGTCGGGCAGAAGGTCGCCACCGGTGACGTCATCGGCCGCGTCGGAGCCACCGGCAACGTGACCGGGCCGCACCTCCACCTTGAGGTCCACATCAACGGCGCCGCGACCGCCAGCGACCCGGCGCCCTGGCTGCGCAGCAAGGGCCTCAACCCCTGAGCCACCCGGCGATCCTGCTGGAATATCGGGTTCCGGTCCGGCTGTTGACGTAGAGCATGACTTCTCTTCGCAAGCTGGGCCGGTCCGACCTCGACATCTTCCCGCTCGTCCTCGGCGGCAACGTCTTCGGCTGGACCGCCGACGAGGCGGCCTCCTTCGCCGTACTCGACGCGTACACGGCCGCCGGGGGCAACTTCGTCGACACCGCCGACTCGTATTCGGCGTTCGCCGCGGGCAACCAGGGCGGCGAGTCCGAGACGGTCATCGGCAAGTGGCTGGCGGCCCGCGGCAACCGCGCCGACGTCGTCATCGCCACCAAGGTCAGCCAGCACCCCGACTACCCGGGCCTGTCCGCCGCCAACATCAAGGCCGCGGCCGACGCATCCCTGCGCCGCCTGGGCACCGACTACATCGACCTGTACTACCCGCACTTCGACAAGGAGGACGTGCCGGTCGAGGAGATCGTCGGCACGCTCGACGAGCTGGTGCGGGCGGGCAAGGTGCGGCACATCGCCGCCTCCAACATCTCCCCGGCGCGCCTCCAGGCCTCCCTCGACCTCTCCGACCGCGAGGGCCTGGCACGCTACGTCGCCATCCAGCCGCACTACAACCTCGTCTCCCGCGACACCTACGAGGGCGAGCTGCGCGACGTCGCCGAACGCGGCGGCCTGTCGGCCCTCCCGTACTTCGCGCTCGCGGCCGGCTTCCTCACCGGCAAGTACCGCCCCGGCACGACCGTGGAGAGCGCACGGGCCGGGCGCGCGGCCCAGTACCTCGAATCGGAGCGCGGCCAGCGGGTCCTGACCGCCCTGGACGAGATCGCCGAGGCCCACGCCGCCCCCGTCGCTACGGTCGCCCTGGCCTGGCTCGCCGCCCGGCCGACGGTCGCCGCGCCGATCGCCTCCGCCCGGACGGTGGAGCAACTGCCGGCGCTGGTGGCGGTGGCGGAACTGGAGCTGACGGAGGGGGAGTTGGGGAAGTTGACGGAGGCGTCGGCCTAGGTCGTGGCCGTGAAGTCCCGTCGTTCACCCGCGGGGCGGGACTCGTGGCGGGTTGGTGTCGCCGGTCGGTGCGGCGAGTGGGGGCGCCTCCCGCGCCCTTGCGGCAGTGGGGGCGCGTGCCGGGGGGAGTCGTGAGGCAGGCGGGGCCTTGCGGACACGGTCTGGGGGCTTCGGTGGGTCGGGTCACGGGGAAGCGACGGCGATTGGTCGGCGTCGGTGGGCCGGACTGGAGCTGGCGGACGCGGAGTTGGGGAAGCTGGCGGAGGCGTCGGCCTAGGTCTCCGGTCGGTCGAGGCACGGCAAAGTGCTGGGGACCGGTCGGCGCCGCCGGTGTGTGCGGTCGGTGCGGTGGAGGAGGCGCCGGATCTCGCCGGCTGCTGCCGCGGGCGACGCGGAGCGATGGGGCTCGTCCCGGTCCAGCGGGGCCGGGGGCGGGGAGAGCGACTGCACTGCCTCCAGGACCTCCAGGACCTCCAGGACCTCCACGCCTTCGAGGCGGTGAGAGCGTGGGCCGCGTCCAGCCTCTGCGGCCGGTCCTGAGGGTCGTCAGGAGTGGTACGGGTTGTACACGGAGTAGGGGGCCGCCGCGTTCCCGTACGACCCGTACACCGGCCACGGCGGCACGATCACCGGTACCGGTGGTGCCGTGCGTCTCGCCGCGTAGTCCAGGGCTGGGCGGGCCACCTCACGGCGGAGCCACAGTTCGTGCAGCAACTGCCGTTCCCGTAAGGGGAATTCGGGGCCGGCGTGACGGTGGCGCAGGATGGCCAGGGTGGTCGCGTAGGCCTCGTACTGGGCGACCGTGCGGGCCCCGGACCTGCCCAGGTGGTGGCGGGCGTACTCGCGGGCCAGGCGGCGGGCCTTCATCGAGCCGAGGACGAAGGGTTCGGCCGGGGGCAGCCAGCCCGCGTGGACGTATACGGGCAACTCCTCGCGTACGGTGCGCAGTTCGCGTTGGCGGGTCCAGACCGCGAGCCAGGTCAGCAGGCCGAACGCGGGCACCATCAGCATGCCGTAGACCTCGAAGAAGCCGTACTGGCCGAACGTCGAGGAGCCGTTCCAGATCGCGTGCATGCCCATCGCGAGGAGCAGGCCGGTCAGCGGTAGCAGGGTGCGGCGGATGGGCCGGCGGTCGGGGGAGAGGGCCGCGATGCCGAAGCCGATGCCTGTCAGGACGGTGAACAGGGGGTGCGCGAACGGGGACATGACGATGCGCACGAAGAAGGTCGCCGCGGTGACGGAGGTGAAGCCGCGGTCGCCGGTGAGCTGGTCGGTGCCGAAGGCGGTGCCGAGGTAGAGGATGTTCTCGGTGAAGGCGAAGCCGGTGGCGGTGACCCCGGCTATCACCACGCCGTCGACGATCCCGGTGAAGTCCCGTCTGCGGAACAGGAAGACGAGGAGTACGGCCGCCGCCTTCGCCGACTCCTCGACGATCGGCGCTATGACGGTCGCGCCGAGGGTGTCCGCGCTGGTCGGGTCGGCGGTCGTGGTCGCTATCCATCTGGTCGCGAAGCTGTTGGCGACGATCGCTATGAGGGCCGCGGCGCAGGCACCCCACGCGAAGGAGAAGAAGAGGTTCCGCCAGGGGCCGGGGTCGACCCGGTCCAGCCAGCAGAACGCGGCGACGAGCAGCGGCACGGGCAGCACCGCGAGCCCGAGGCCCACCAAGAACCCTTCGGTGCCCGTCTGTTGGCGGACGAGCGCGAGGATGACGAGCCCGGAGAGCGAGAGCAGGGTGATCAGCGCGCAGTGCCGGACCCAGTTCCGCCGCCACCAGCGTTCGCGCGGCCCGTGCCCGGGCACACCACCGGCGGGGTGGCCGGGGTGTGGGGGGTACGGCGAAAACGTGGCCACGGCATCGACCCTAACGAGGTAAGGGCACGGCCCGCGAGGGAGCCTGGCGTCAGCGCTGGTCGTCGTGGGGTACGCGACGGAAGAGCAGATCGTTCACGACATGTCCCTTGTCCAGTCCCTGGCCCTCGAAACGGGTCAGCGGCCGGAAGTCCGGACGGGGCGCAAAACCGCCGTCGGATTGGCTGTTCTCGAAGTCCGGGTGCGCGCTGAGGACTTCGAGCATCTGTTCCGCGTACGGCTCCCAGTCCGTCGCGCAGTGCAGGATCGCGCCGGGCTTGAGCCGGGCCGCGGCGAGGGTGAGGAACTCCGGCTGGATCAGCCGCCGCTTGTGGTGCCGCTTCTTCGGCCAGGGGTCGGGGAAGTAGACGCGCAGCCCGTCCAGCGAGTCCGGGGCGAGCATCTCTCGCAGCAGGATGATGGCGTCCCCGTTGGCGACGCGGACGGTGGACAGGCCGTGGTGGTCGGCGAGGGCCAGCAGGTTGCCCTGGCCAGGGGTGTGCACGTCGACGGCGAGGATGTTCGTCGCCGGGTCCGCGGCGGCCATCTGCGCGGTCGCCTCACCCATCCCGAAGCCGATCTCCAGCACGACCGGGTTGTCGTTCCCGAACAGCTCGGCGAGATCGACGATCCGCTGCCCGTCGATGTCCAGCCCCCACTTCGGCCACAGCCGCTCCAGCGCGTCCGCCTGCGCCGTGGTCACCCGGCTCCGGCGCGGCTGGAAACTCCGGATCCGCCGCTCGAAGTGCGACCCGGCGGGATCGGGCTTCGGGCCGTCCGGGAAACGGGGCTCGCCCTTGACGCGGGCTCGCCGCGCGGGCTCGGCGGGGGTGGAGCCGGCGGGGGCGTCGGGGGTGTTGAGGGAGTCAGACACAGTGCGTCGATTTTACGGGGAGCGGGCGGATGGTGGCTTGCGGGGGAGTCCGCTACGGCGAACCGGCCGGCGCCGGTCTCGCCGCCTGCTGCCGCAGGACGGCCAGCGCCCGCCGGGCGATCTCTCTGCCGATGGGCAGGGAGGCGGTCGCCGCCGGGCTCGGGGCGTTGAGCACATGGACGGCGCGCGGGCCCTCCTTGATCAGGAAGTCGTCGACGAGGGTGCCGTCCCGCAGCACGGCCTGGGCGCGGACGCCGGCCGCCGAGGGCACCAGGTCGTCGGGGGTCACGGCAGGGAGCAGCCGCTGTACGGCCGTGGTGAAGGCGCTCTTGGAGATCGAGCGGCGCAGCTCCCCCGCGCCGTACCGCCAGTGCTGCCGGGCCATGTGCCACACCCCGGGCCAGGCGGCCGTCGTGGCTATCTCGCGGGGGTGTACGACGCCCCAGCCGTAGCCCTCGCGGGCCAGGGCCGGTACCGCGTTCGGGCCGAGGTGGACGCCGCCGTCGATGCCGCGGGTGAGGTGCACGCCGAGGAACGGGAAGGCCGGGTCCGGCACCGGATACACCAGGCCGTGCACCAGCTCGGGGCGGGCGAGTGAGTAGTACTCGCCGCGGAACGGCACGATCCGCATCTCCGGGTCGTCGCCGGTGAGACGGGCCACCTGGTCGCAGTGCAGGCCCGCGCAGTTCACCAGCACGCGGGCGCGGACGATCTCGCCGCCGGTCGCGGTCACCGTGCGGACGGCGACTCCGCGCTCGGGGCGCCGGTCGATGTGGGCGACGCGGGCGCCGTAGCGGATCTCCGCGCCGGAGGCCTCGGCCAGGTGGCGGGCGACCTCGGTGTAGTCGCAGATGCCGGTCGTGGCGACCTGTATGGCCGCCAGGCCCCGCACCTCCGGTTCGTACTCGGCGATCTGGGCGGCGCCCAGCTCCCGCACCGCAATGTCGTTCTCCCGGCCGCGCTGCACGAGGGCGTGCAGGCGGGGCAGTTCGGCGCGCTCGGTGGCGACGATCAGCTTGCCGGTGACGGCGTGCGGGATGCCGTACTCCGCGCAGAACTTGACCATCTCGGCCGCGCCGCGCACCGCGTACCGCGCCTTGAGGGAGCCGGGGCGGTAGTAGATCCCGCTGTGGATCACCCCGCTGTTGCGCCCGGTCTGGTGCCGGGCGGGGCCCGTCTCCTTCTCCAGCACGGTCACCCGCGTGCCCGGTGCGGCACGGGTGATCGCATACGCGGTCGACAGCCCGACGATCCCGCCACCCACCACGAGCACGTCACAGTCGTAGCCGACCACGCGCACCACCTCCCGCATCCGATAGTGCACTGCACCACTGACAGTCACTTCAAACGCCGGAAAGTGGCGGGATGTGCGGTACCGCTCAGGCCGGGGCCATCAGCAGGGGCCGGGCCCGCTCCCGCAGCTCGACCACCCGCGGCTCGTCGCCGTACGGCTCCAGCCGGTGCAGGAGGTCCTTCACGTACTCGGTGGTGCGGGCCGACGAGATGCGCCCCGCGACCTCCACCGCCCGTACGCCCTGCTCGCACGCGGCGTCGAGGTTGCCCGACTCCAGTTCGGCGACCGCCGAGACGACGAGCCTGAGGCCGTGCGAGCGCACGAACTCCTCCGTCGGCTTCGACAGCGCCTGCTCCGTGAAACGGCGGACCTGGCGCGGTGCCTTCAGGTCGCGGTAGCACTCGGCGGCGTCGGCGGCGAAGCGGTCGTAGGAGTAGAAGCCGAGCCAGGACGGGTCGTTGTCCCCGTCGCGGGACCGCTCCAGCCAGCCCTCGGCCGCCTTCAGGGCCGCGCCGGCCGCCTGGGCGTCCCCCGCGCGCGCGTGGGAGCGTGCCTCGACGAGCCGGAAGAAGCTCATCGTGCGGGCGGTGGCCAGGCCGCGGTTGCGCTCCAGGGCGGCCTGCGCGAGGTCGACGCCCTCGTCGCCGAAGCCGCGGTAGGTCGCCTGCAACGACATCGACGCCAGTACGTAGCCGCCCAGCGGCACGTCCGCCGCCGCGCGGGCCAGGCGCAGGGCCTGGATGTAGTACCGCTGCGCCGCCTCCTGTTGGCCGGTGTCGAAGGCCATCCACCCTGCCAGGCGGGTGAGTTCGGCGCTGGCCCCGAAGAGGGCTCTGCCGACCTCGTCGGAGTACGAGCCGAGCAGCAGTGGTGCCGCTTCTACCCTCAGGCACTCCGGCACCATGGACGAACGCCAGTCGCCGCCCCCGTACTTGGAGTCCCAGCGCCTGGCGTCCTCCGCGGCCTCCCGCAGCTTCTGCACATCGCTGTGGCCGACTTTGAGCGGTGCGCTCGCGCCCTCCGAGGAGTTCGCCTCCCGCGCCACCGAACTGTCGGCCGGGGTTATCAGCCAGCGTGAGGCGGGCGTTGCGTATGCGCTGACTGCGAACGACCCGGCGAGTGACTGCCAGATGCCGCCGGAGCCGGCCCGGCGGCCGGCGAGGTCGAGGCGGTACAACTCCGTTGCGGAACGCACGGCTTGACCGACGTCCCTCGGGAAGGCGAGGCCCACTTCCGGCGCGGGATCCGCGTCCGCCAGGCCGATCTCGTGGAGCGGCACCGGGCGGCCGAGCTTCTGGCCGATGGCGGCCGCGATGAGGTGCGGGGCGGCGCCCTGGGGCACCATTCCCTTCGACACCCAGCGCGCCACCGACGTCTTGTCGTAGCGAAGTGTCAACCCGCGTTGAGCGCCAAGATCGTTGACGCGACGTGCGAGTCCTGCGTTGCTGATTCCCGCGAGGGCGAGAACGGTGCCGAGTTTTTCGTTCGGCCCGCGTTGCTCCCTGGACATGCGCCACCCCTCGACACAGACGGCTGCCGCGCTGGCATAACCATGCGGCATTCGTAAACCCAGCGTAGTTCGCCGCATCCCAAGCGTTAAGGGGCATTGTTCCGGTTGGCGGGATTGTGGTCCGTACGCGAGTGCGGGGTTTGCACACAGGGTTGCGACGTGCCCCCGCCGTGTGGCCGTGCGCCCGTGTGTGCGCTCTTCTCCGGCCATCGCGGGAGCGCTTCGATGGATCGTGCGTGGGTCGGCCCGCTGTACTGGATCCAGTGGGCTGGGGGACACCGCCGCCTACATCCCCGCGGGCGGCGGACCGGTCCGGGAGGCGTACTCCGCCTCCCGGACTGTGCGCGGTGCGAAGCGGTGCGCAAGGCGTGTACGGAGCGTGCGCGAGCCTGTGCCCGCAACGCCGATTTGGCTGAAAATCATCCCCGCCCCTTAGCGTCGAATACCGCTCCTACCACGGGAGTTGAGGGCGCGTTAGGTGTTCTGGGGGAGCGTATCGGGGGCGCATTCGCGTCGCGGACGTAGGGTCGTCGTTGTCCGGTTGTCCCTTGTCCTGGGCGTACTTGCGCGATCTCGAGCGGCTTTTGCCGCTCTCCGGAAGGCGTCCTTCATGGCAGCATGGTGCCCAGTTCGTGCGGTGCACTGGTTGTCCACAGCCTGTGGAGGCGTCGATGCGGTGGTTGGTGGGATGGAGCAGTACCGCCGCTGGAGCCGCCGCGATCGGTTCCGCGGGGGCGACCGGACTCGACGGTGAGACGGTGCACCCGGTGGGCTCCCAACTCCTGTGGGGCGACCCGGATCCGCTGTGGGCGGTCGGCGACTGGCGGCCCGACGAGGTGCGGGTCGTGAAGGTCGACGCGGAGACCCGGATCGCCGTCCTCGGCACCTGCGGCGCCACCGACGAGGAGCTGCGGCTGAGCCTGTTCTCCGCGCGCGGAGGGGCACTTCGGCATCTGACCGCCTGGTCCGGCAGTTACACCGCGGTCGTCAAGATCGGCCGCCGCACCATGGTCTGCGGTGATCTCGCGGGCGCCAAGCCGGTGTTCTTCACCCCCTGGGCCGGCGGTACGGCCTACTCCACGGCCGCGCTCCCGCTGGCCGATCTCATCGAGGCCAACCTCGACTTCGGGCACCTCGCCGCGCTGCTTGCCGCCCCGGACGTACCGGCCGCGCTGCACGACTCGACGCCGTACGAGGGGGTGCGTCGCATTCCGCCGGGGCATGCGCTCATCCTGCGCGCCGGGGCGCGCGAGATCGCCGGGTACGAGCCGGTGGCCTCCCTCGCCGTCGCGGCCGCGCCCGTCGACCCCGACAGTGCGGTGGACGCCGTACGGGACGCCCTCGTCGACGCCGTGCGCGCGCGCCTGTCCGCGCCCCGGCACGTTCCCGACATCGACCCGGGCCCGGTGCCCGGCATGGGACCCGCCGAACGGCGTGCCGCGCGTGGGATGCCCGTCCCCGGGATCGGCGCCGACCTCTCCGGGGGGCCCGCCTCCGGGACGCTGGCCCTGCTCGCCGCCGGGCTGCCGGGGGCGCCGGGCACGGTCCTCGGGCACGGCACCGGCGCGGGCGAACGCCTCCTGGCCGTCACCTTCAACGACCTCGCCGTGCGCGGCCGCGAGTCCGAGGTCGAGCGGGCCGGCACCCTCGCGGCCAACCCCCGCCTGCACCACGTGGTCGTGACCGGCGGCGAGGACGTCCTGCCGTACGCCGAACTCGACGGCCCCCTCACCGACGAACCAGGCCCCTCCCTGATCATCGCCGCGCGCCATCGCGCACGGCTCGCGGCGGGCAGCGCCGACCACTTCACCGGATACGGCGCCCGCCAGGTCCTGGACGCCCACCCGGCCCGCCTCGCCGACCTCCTGATGGACCGCAAACGGCGCCATCTGGTGCGCCCCGTGGCCGCGTTGGCGAAGGCGGACGGTTCCGTGATGGTCCCCGCGCGCGTGTACGGCGCGGCCCGCCGCCTCGCCCGTACGCCCTACGGCGCGGGGCTCGAAGTCCTCGCCGACCGACTCCTGCACCAGCGCTTCGAGGAGCCCGGCGGCGCGGTCGGCGCGTCCCTCGCCGCGCTCACCTGGGCCAGACCAGGGCCCGCCGCCCGCTGGCTGACCGGCGAGGCCCTCGCTGAAGTATCGGTTCGCCTTCAAGGCGCGCCCAGCCGCCAAGGCGTCGGCCCGGGCCAACGCCCCGGCGACTTCCGCGCCCGCGCCGCCCTCGCCCGCCACGCCTCCGACCTCCGCGTCCTCGAACAGGCCGCGGAGATCCGCTCCCAACGCCTCCACACCCCCTTCCTGGACAACCAGGTCGTCCGCGCCTGCCGCACCCTCCCCGAAGCCCTACGGGTCCAGCCAGGCGCCCGCGCGGCCATCCTCCGTACGGTCCTGGAAGGCGCCGGCGTAGGAGACCTCCCACCCGGCTGGGGCGCCCCCTCCCACGCCTCGACAGCGGCCGCGTCCCGCACGGGCCTCCGGGTCGCCGCGGACTCCCTGATGGCCCTCTTCGACACACCCCTGCTGGCGCAAGCCGGCCTGGTGGAGGCCCGAGTGGTCCGCAAGGCCCTCCGCGCGGCAGCCCAGGGCGAACCGCTCCCCCTGGACGGCCTCGCGGACCTGGTGTCCCTGGAGCTGTGGCTGGGCCGCCTTCTGGCCCGCCGGGGGACCTGTTGGACGGGGACGCCCGCACGCGCGCGTGCCGTTCCGGCGGGGATCCGGCCGCAGCGGGGGGCGTTGGCGGCGGGCGGGGCTTGAGGGGGTCGGGGGCAGGACGGTTGGGGCGGTTGCCTGCCTGCCCGGCTGACCCGCTGCACGGGGACCCGGCACGCGCGCGTGCCGTACGGGCGGGGGAGCGGGCGTCGACCGAGCCTCCGGGCAGGCGCAAGCCGGGAGTTGCCGGGCGGCGGGCGCTGCTCTCCAGCCCTGCCAAGCGGCGCGGCACCCGAGTGGATGTCGGCCTGCACGAGTCCAGCACCGGCGGCTGAACAACCGGACGCCCCCCGTAGCTCCTCTCCCCGCAGCGGGGTGACGAGGACCCGGTCCTCAACCGAGTCACCGAGCCCAGCCGCTGCCGGCCGACCTGAACCCGCGCGGCACACCGCCACAAACCGTCCCAAGCGCCGGACCCGCCACCGAACGCCGTGACCTCGTGCCGCGCGCCCGGTGACAATGGCCGGGTGCGGTACAGAATCCTGGGCAGTACGCGGGCGGAGGACGACCAGGGCACCGCTGTGCCCCTCGGCGGTGCGCGGCTGCGTGCGCTGCTCGCCGCCCTCGCCCTGCATGCGGGCCGGGTCGTGCCCGCCGGCGCCCTGATCGACGAGGTGTGGGCGGACGAGTCCCCGCAGGACGCCCCGGCCGCCCTCCAGGCTCTCGTCGGGCGGCTGCGCCGTACCGTCGGCAAGGACGCGGTCGGCTCCGATCCGGGCGGCTACCGGCTCGCCGCGAGCCGCGACGACGTCGACCTGTTCGTCTTCGAACGACTGGTGCGCCAGGGCACGGCCGCCCTCGACCGGGGAGACGCGGCCGGCGCCGCCCGCGACCTCGACGAGGCCCTCGCCCTGTGGCGCGGCCCCGCCCTCGCCGACCTCCCCGACCGCTCCGCCGCCACCCGCCCGGACGCGCTGCGCAAGGAGGCGACCCGCGCCCGGGTCGAGGCCGGCCTGCTGCTCGGCCGCGCCGCCGACGCCGTACCGGAGCTGAAGGAACTGACCGCGGCGCATCCCTACGACGAACCGCTGCACGCCCTCCTCGTCCGCGCCCTGCGTGACACGGGCCGGGCCGCCGACGCCCTGGCCGCGTACGAGACGGCCCGGCACACACTCGCCGAAGGGCTGGGCGCCGATCCCGGCCCCGAACTCCGGGCGCTGCACGCTGAGTTGCTGAACCCGCCGGCACCGACGGCCGCCCCGGCGCGACCCGCCCGCGACGGCAACCTGCGTCCACGGCTTACCTCTTTCGTGGGCCGGGAACCCGAGATCGCCGCCATCCGTTCCGAAATGCACAGGGCCCGTCTCGTCACCCTCACCGGACCGGGCGGCTCCGGAAAGACCCGTCTCGCCGAGGAAGCCGCCGCCGGGCTCCCGCAGGCGTGGTTGGTCGAGCTGGCCCGGCTCGACCGGCCGGAGGCGGTGCCGGGCGCGGTGGTCAGTGCCCTCGGTCTGCGCGAGACCCTGCTGATGACCACCGAGCTGACCAGCCCGCAGGACGACCCGGTCGCCCTGCTGGTGGAGTACTGCGCCTCGCGCAGCCCACTCCTGATCCTTGACAACTGCGAACATGTCATCGACGCGGTGGCCGACCTCGCCGAGACCCTGCTGACCCGCTGCCCGGCGCTCACGATCCTCGCCACCAGTCGTGAACCCCTGGGCGTCCCCGGCGAGTCCGTGCGCCCGGTCGAGCCCCTCGTCCCCGACCAGGCGCACCGCCTCTTCGCGGAGCGCGCCGCAGCGGTCCGGCCCGACGCGGAGACCGTGCTCCAGGACACGGAGGCCGTCGCGGAGATCTGCCGCCGCCTCGACGGCCTGCCGCTCGCCATCGAACTGGCCGCCGCCCGGCTGCGGTTGCTCAGCCCGCGCCAGATCGCCGACCGCCTCGACGACCGCTTCCGCCTCCTCACCTCCGGCAGCCGCACGGTCCTGCCCCGCCAGCAGACCCTGCGCGCCGTCGTCGACTGGTCCTGGGACCTGCTCGACGAGCCCGAGCGCACGCTGCTGCGCGAGGTCTCCGTGTTCGCCGGCGGCTGGGACCTCGCGGCGGCCGAGACCGTGTGCACCGGGCCGGTGGCGGACCTGATCGGAGCGCTCGTCGACAAGTCCCTGATCGTGGCCACCCCGGGGGAGGCGCACGACGGCATGCGGTACCGCATGCTGGAGACCATCCACGAGTACGCCGTGGAGCGCGCCGCGGAGACCCCCGAACTGCGGACGGCGGCCGAACACCGGCACGTGGCCTGGGTGCGCGCCCTCGTCGAGGAAGCCGAGCCGCTGCTCCGCTCGGGCGACCAACTCCCGTGGATCGACCGCCTGGAGACCGAGCTGGACAATCTCCGCGCGGCCCTCGCCCGCTCCGTCGCCGAGCGCGACGAGGCGGAGGCGGGCGCGCTGGCGCTCGCCGTCGGCTGGTTCTGGTGGCTGCGCAACTACCGGCGGGAGGGCGTCGATTGGACTGAGCGCATCCTCGGCCTGATCACAGCCGGAGAGGCGCTCGACCCGTTCCACGCCTACCTCGCCGACCCGGACGCGGAGACCGGTCATCCGCTGCGGTCCCAGCGGATGAACCTCCGGATGCTGCATCTCTTCCTCGGCGCCGAGTCCGGCGCCCTGGACCACCTGCCGAACGGACTGCGGGACGAGCGGTTGCGCCGGTACGTCGAGCTGGTGCAGGACCACTTCGCCACGGGCGGCCCGGACGCGGCCCGGATGCCGGGGCTGGCCTGGCCGTTCACCGCCTACTTCCTGCGCGACACGATGGACATCCGGGACGTCATGGACGTGGCGGTCGCCAACGCGCGTACGTACGGCGGCGATTGGGAGCTGGCCGTGATCCTGATGTTCCGCACCCACATGGTCGTCGATTCGCCGGGCGGCATGGCGGGCATCGACGACGACCTGGCGGAACTGCGGACGCTCTGCCGTCGTGTCGGCGACCGCTGGGTGCGGGCCCAGGTGTCCAGCGCGGTCGGCGAGGCCGCCATGGGCCGCGGCCGCTTCGAGGAGGCGAAGGGAGCGTACGAAGAGGCGCTGGCACTCGCCTACGAGGTCGGTGCGAACACCGAGACACCGTTCCTCATCGCCCGGCTCGCCGAGCTGGCCTTCCGCGCCGGTGACCGGGAGAGCGCGCTCGCGGGTCTGGACGAGGCGACCGAGGCGACCGACCGGCACGGGGTACCGGACGCCCACGCGTTCATCCTGCTGCTGCGCGCGCACATCGCCCTGGAGGACGGGGAGGTGACCCGAGCGCGCACGTACTGCGACCAGTCCCGCGCGGAGAGTGGACGCGGTACGCCACCGCCTCAGTTCCGGGCGGCACTGAGCGCGGTCGAGGCCCTGGTCACGTCCGCCGAGTCCGGCCCCGAGCGCGGGCTGGTGGCGATGGCCGCCGCCCTGCGCCAGGCCGTGGAGCTGAGGTGCGCCGAGGCGGTCACCGCGGCACTGGTGGACCAGGCGGCGACGCTGCTCGCCGAACTCGACGAACTGCCGGGCGCGGTACGGCTGTTCGCGGCGGCGGACCGGCTGCGCGGCGGTCATCCGCGCCCCATGCCGGAGCGCGCGCGGACCGAGCGCACCGAGGCCACCGCCCGCACCGAACTGGGTGCCGAGCGCTACGCCGCCGAGCGTGCCCGCGGCGGGACCCTCACCATGGCCGAGGCGCTGGCCGAACTGCCCCCTTCGGCCTGACTCCTACCGGCAGGTGAACTTGGACTCCGCCCAGTCCGCGAGCGCCAACTTGTCGAACGAGCTGTGCGGTTCGACCACCAGCTGTACGGTCTCGCGCCCGGCGAGGTCCACATGGACGGGCACCGCCGGGTCCCCGCCGTCGATCTCCCCGGACCGCCACAGTCGCACCCCGTCGGCGTACACCGAGAAGGAGAGCCTGCCGATCCCCAGCATCATGTCGTCGACGCCGACCGTCGCGTCGTAGGAGACGCACGGGCGGTTGAGGTCGATCGTGACGGAGGACCGGCCGTGCACGGTCACCCCGTGGCTGTACCGGGTGCCGCCGATCGAGACGCCGTAGCGCTGCCATACCCAACTGCTGCCGCCGAGCCGGATCTCCGGTGCGGTGCCGTCGCCGTTGACGTTGTACGACAGCTCGCTCACCTGGAAGACGGTCGGCGCCGGTGGGGGCGTCGGGGTCGGGGTCGGGGTGGGAGTGGGCGTCGGTGTGGGCGTGGGGGTCGGTGTCGGGGTGGCCCTCGGAGTCGGCGTCGGCTTCGGTGTGGGCGTGGGGGTCGGCGTCGGGCTCGGGGTGGGGGTCGGCGCGGGTGCCAACACGACCGGTTTCTGGGCGGGTTGCTTCCTGGGGGGCGTCGGTGTCGGCGACTCGGGCCTGGCGATGGGGGAGGACGAGGGCGCCGGTTTGGCCTCGGGCTTCTTCGCCGGGTGGTGGTTGCCGGTCAGCGCGAGGGCGATCGCCGCCGCTGTCGCCGCGGCGACCACACCGGCCGCGATGCCCGCCTTCACCGGTGCGCCGAGTCCTTCGGAGGCCGCCGCGCCACCGGCGCCCGCCCCGCCGGACGAACTCCCGCCCGCCGCCGAGGCGGCGCCCGCCGCGCCGGCCGCACCCGCTCCGGCACCGCCCGCGATCAGCGCGATCGCCTTGGCGTACCCGGCGGCGCCGAACCAGCCGATGACCGCGACCGGGACGACCGCCGGGATACCGCTGGCGACCTCCTCGATCTGCAGCGCGGCCAGCCGGCACTTGGCGCACTCGTCCAGGTGCTTGCGCAGCCCCCGCTCGGCACGGGTGCGCAGCCGGCGGCGGGCGTAGGTACCGAGCTGGTCGGCGTAGCGGGAGCAGTCCTCGTCGTCGGTGAGGGTGGCGCTGACGTGGGCCTGGAGATAGGCCTGCTTGAGGCCTTCGCGGGCCCGGCTGGCCAGCACGCGCGTGCCGTTGGCGTCGAGCCCGAAGAGCGTGGCCACCTCGCTCGGCGACTCGTCCTCGACCTCGGTGTGCCACAGCACGGCCTGCCACCGCTCGGGCAGCGACCGGAAGGCCTGCATGGCCATCGACTGCTCGGCCTCGTGCATCGCCCGGACATCGGCGCCCAGGTCCAGTGTGTCGTCGTCCGACACCTCGGACACCCGGGTGGACTGCGCGGCGAACACCGCGAAGTCGTCGACGAGCTGCTCCCGCTTCGCCGACTTCGTCCAGTTCGCGGCGACCCGCCGGACGGAGGTCAGCAGATACGCGCGTACGGCGTACTCGGGCCCGGAGCCGCCGCGCACCGCCTGGAGCATGCGGGCGAAGACCTCGGCGGTCAGGTCGTCGGCGGTGTGGGCGTCGCGGCAGCAGGTGCGGGCGTAGCGGCGCACGGCGTCCGCGTGGCGCCGGTACAGCTCCTCGTACGCCGTGTCGTCACCGGCGCGCATCCGCTCGATCAGCGAGGCGTCGGCGGCCGGCATCTCCAGCGGCGGCGGCAGCACACTGCCCTCGCGCTGGGCCGGCACACCGCTCTCACCGGGATCGCCGCCCCGCCCACCCTGGCTCGGCACCTGTGGTGAGGTCAGCCCACCGGCCTCCGGGTCACCGTCACCCAGTGACTCGTCCCGCCCGTCAACACTCATCGCGGAAAGCCCCCGCCGCCTGCCCAATCCGACCCGAACAACGGGTCAGCCTGCCATATCGACTTTTCGTCAGTAAGCGGCTGGGCGGGCCAACCACTCGTCCGTGGGGTTTTCCCGCAACGCAGTACTAGCTTTCACCCCTCCGGGGAAGGCTCAACTTCCCTGCCCTGAAAGGGAGTTGATCTCCACGTTCGAAATGTCCGACAATGTTCCCGGGCAGTGTTCGGTGCGTGGGCGGCGCAGCACCCACGCACCACAGTCACCTGTACGAGTCACCCAGGACCGGGCCGCCGACCCTCACACGGGCCGCGACCGCAACCCCTCCAGCAGGATGTCCAGCAGCCGGGCCGAGGCCGCCGCCTGCTGCGCCGCGTCCGGCAGCGAGGGTGCGGCCGTGGCGATCACCAGCAGCACGTCCGACACCGACACGTCCGCCCGCAACTGGCCCGCCGCGCGCGCCCGGTCCACGAGCTGGCCCACGACCTCCAGCAGCGCCGCCGCCCCGGCGTCGTAGTCCGCGGAGTTCAAGGACCCCGCCGACTCCTCCGGGACCAGCCGCAACTCGCCCGTGCCCGGCTGTGTCCGCTGCTGCGGCACCCGCGCCTCGTCGAGCAGGGAGCCCTCGCCTTCGTCGGCGACGCCCACCCGCAGCACCTGCGGCGGCAGCAGCCGGCCGGCGCCCGAGGCCACCGACGTCCGCAGGAAGCGCGACAGCGCCGACCACGGCTCGTCCTCCTGGCCGAGCGCCGAACGCGCCTGGTCGGTCAGCCGGGAGGTCTCCTCCTCGGCTATCCGGCGCACCAGGACGTCCTTGCTCGGGAAGCGCCGGTACACCGTGCCGACACCGACCCGCGCGCGCCGCGCCACGTCCTCCATCGGCGCGCCGTATCCCAGCTCGCCGAAGACCTCACGCGCCGCACGCAGTACGTGCTCCAGATTGCGCTGTGCGTCCACCCGCAACGGCGCCGTACGCGAGCTGTCCCCGCGTCCGTTTCCCGCCGCCGCACCGACCGCGGCGCCGGATGCGACGGCAGACGCGGATGTCCAATGAGAGTCCTGAATATGCATACACGTTCCCCCGGTTAATGACGTCTCCCCCCGGAGACTCCCCGCCATCGGCAGCCGGAGCATCGTGAGACAAGCCCGGTCCGCGAGCCTCGCTCCGCGCGGACCCGCTGAGCGCATCCCCCTACACCCCGTCGACACACGAACATAGTTGAGAGGGGGTCAATTCAGAAGGGGCAGGTTCCGCACGGAGCGCCCCCCGATCGGAGTACGGGTCGCATACCTCCCGATTGCGCCCCTCAACACCACCCCGATCACCCTCACTGACCTGCGCACCTGCGCCGCACTCCGGCGATTCCGGCGCCTGCGCGCGGCCTCGGCCGCCGGTCACACAATTTGTCGAGCCTGTGGACAAACTCAAGCGCCGGGTGCGTCATGGGATGGTGAAGGAACGCGCGCGCATTCTCGTTGTCGGTGGCGGCTACGTCGGGATGTACACGGCCCTGCGCCTTCAGAAGAAGTTGAAACGTGAAATCAGGCGCGGGCAGGTCGAGATCACCGTCGTCTCCCCCGACCCCTACATGACGTATCAGCCGTTTCTCCCCGAGGCCGCCGCCGGTTCGATCTCCCCCCGCCATGTCGTCGTACCGCTGCGCCGCGTCCTCCCGCTGTGCCGGATCGTCATCGGCGAGGCCACCGCCATCGACCACGGCAAGCGCACCGCGACCCTCAGCACCCTCGCCACCGAGGAGGAGGGCACCGGCAGCCAGGAACTGCCGTACGACGAACTCGTCCTGGCCCCCGGCTCGGTCTCGCGCACCCTCCCGATCCCGGGCCTCGCCGACCACGGCGTCGGCTTCAAGACCGTCGAGGAGGCCATCGGCCTGCGCAACCACGTCATCGAGCAGATGGACATCGCCTCCTCCACCCGCGACCCCGCGATCCGCGACGCGGCCCTGACCTTCGTCTTCGTAGGAGGCGGTTACGCCGGCGTCGAGGCGCTCGGCGAACTGGAGGACATGGCCCGCTACGCCGTGCGCTACTACCACAACGTCCAGGCCGACGACATGAAGTGGATCCTCGTGGAGGCCACGAACCGCATCCTCCCCGAGGTCGGCGAGGAGATGGGCACCTACACCGTCACCCAGCTCCGCCGACGCAACATCCAGGTCCTCCTGGAGACCCGCCTCGAATCCTGCGCCGACCGCGTCGCCGTCCTCAGCGACGGCCAGCGCTTCCCGACCCGCACGCTGGTGTGGACGGCCGGCGTGAAACCCCACCCGGTCCTCGCCGCCACCGACCTCCCGCTCACCGCGCACGGCCGCCTCAAGTGCACCCCCGAGCTGACGGTCGAGGGCGCCACGCACGCGTGGGCCGCGGGAGACGCCGCCGCCGTCCCCGACGTCACCGCGCCCGAACCCGGCACCGACACCGCCCCCAACGCCCAACACGCCGTACGCCAGGCCAAGGTCCTCGGCGACAACATCGCGCACGCCCTGCGCGAGGAGCCTCTGGAGACGTACGCCCACAAGTACGTCGGCTCGGTCGCCTCCCTGGGACTGCACAAAGGCGTCGCGCAGGTCTACGGACGGAAGCTGAAGGGCTACCCTGCCTGGTTCATGCACCGCGTCTACCACCTCAGCAGGGTGCCCACCTTCAACCGCAAGGCCCGTGTGCTCGCCGAATGGACCCTGGCGGGGCTCTTCAAGCGGGAGATCGTCTCCCTCGGTTCACTCGAACATCCCCGGGCGGAGTTCGAACTCGCGGCAGGTGGAAAGCCTCCACAGGACCCGAAGGGGTCGAACTGATCCGACCGAGGAACTCCACCGACCGCCCGCGCGTCTGACGAATGTCGGCCCGGTTCGGTCACACTGCCAGACTGGTCCACGACTTCGGGCGGGCCCACGCTCGCCCTTCTCACCCAAGAGGCTTTCCCCACTGTGCTGCATCTCCCGGGGGCAACCCCCGGACCCCCGGCAGGGTCCGGAGTGGGCCGACGACACCTGACACGAGGCAAGGATTCGTGAACTTCACGCGCTGGAGCGCCCGGCTCCCCGGAACACAGCGCCGCGCCGCAGCGCGGACCGACCACACGGTCACCCCGGACCGGCGGGGGGAAGGCTCCGTGCCCGCGGCCCGCGCCGAGCAGCTCACCGACGAGCCGCCGCCCGTCCCCGCCGTCGACGACCTGCCCGTCCGCGAGGTCCTCGACCGCGTCCCGGCCCTCGTCGCCCTCGTGCACGGCCCCGACCAGCGCATCGCGTACGTCAACGACGCCTATGTCACCGCCTTCGGCACCCGCCCGCTGGGCGCACCCGCCCGCGAGGCCCTCCCCGAACTCGACGAACTCGGCCTGCTCCCGCTCCTCGACCAGGTCCTGCGCAGCGGCAAGCCCCGCACCCTGAAGTCCCGCAAGGCCCCCGGCGGCCGCTCCTACACCTTCACCTGCACCCCGGTCGCCGAGAGCGCCGACAGCGGCGAGGGCGGCGTCCTGATCTTCGCCACCGACGTCACCGACCACGCCGAGGCCGCCGAGCGCCTGCGCACCAGCGAACGCCGCCAGCGCGAGACCGCCGTAACGCTCCAGCGCTCCCTGCTGCCCCAGGAACTCGAAGAACCCGACGACCTGCGCATCGCCGCCACCTACCAGCCCGGCGGCACCGAAGCGGCCGTCGGCGGCGACTGGTACGACGTGATCACCCTCGGCGGCGGCCGCACCGCCCTGGTCATCGGCGACGTCATGGGCCGGGGCGTGCGGGCGGCGGCCGTCATGGGCCAACTCCGCACAGCGGTCCGCGCGTACGCCCGCCTCGACCTGCCCCCGCACGAGATCCTCCAGCTCCTGGACGGCCTCGCCACGGAGATCGACGCCAACCAGATCGCCACCTGCGTGTACGCCATCTTCGACCCGAACGAGGGGCGCCTGGTGTACGCCTCGGCCGGCCACCTCCCGATCCTCGTCCGCGACGAGAGCGGCGCGGTCCAGCGCGCCGACGAACCCACCGGCCCCCCTCTCGGCACCGGCGGCTGGATCCATTCCTCGGGCTCGATCCCGCTCAGCCCCGGCTCCACCGCGGTCCTCTACACGGACGGTCTGGTCGAGCGCCGGGACGAGGACCTGGACGAGGGCATCGCCTCCCTGGAGCGCGCCCTGGCCGGCGCCACCGGCACCCCCCAGGTGGTCTGCGACCGCCTGGTCCGCGCGCTCGGCGTCACCGCCGACCACGACGACGACGTGGCCGTCCTGGTCCTCCAGCATCCGGCCCGCACCGGCCACGACGGCGACCTCTTCCGCAACGCCGCCCTGGAACTGCTCGGCGGAGTCGAAGCGGCCCCACGCGCGCGTGCGTTCGCCTCCGGAGTCCTCACCAGTTGGCGCTTCCCCACCGAACTGCACGACCTCGGCGTCCTGGCCGCCAGCGAACTGGTCGCCAACAGCCTCCAGCACGGCACCCCGCCCATGCGCCTCCGTCTGCGCCGCACCGACCGCCGCCTCATCGTCGAGGTCACGGACGGCGACGACCACCTCCCCAGGCGCCGCCGCGCGGAACCCGCCGACGAGTCCGGCCGAGGCATCGCGATCGTCGCCACGATCGCCTCCACCTGGGGCTCCCGCCGCACCCCGGGCGGCGGCAAGGCGGTCTGGTGCGAGTTCGTCCTCCCCAGGACGGCCCCGGTATGAGGGGGCTCTACGCCTCCACGCCCACGGGCTCCACAGCCCCCCGAGCGACGACCAGACTCCCCTTCGCCCGCCACGGCTGATCCTGTACGGCGGTGAGCCGCCGCCCGAGTCGCACGGCCAGCACGCTGATCCCCAGCGAGAACAACAGGAACATCACGACGTACGGCCCCGGCAGCGACGCCCCGAGCGGACCGCCCACCGCGGGCCCGACGGCCAGCGCGAGCTGCTTCACCAGCGCGAAGGCCGAGTTGTACTGCCCCGCCATCCCCTCCGGCGCCAGATCGGCGACCAGCGGTGCGACGGTCGGCGACAGCATCGCCTCACCGAGCCCGAACAGCGCGTACGTCGACACGAAGGCAGCCGTGGCCATCTCCTGACTCCCGTGCCCGAGCCCCGCGAACCCCGCCGTGACCCAGGCCAGCGCCCAGATCAGCCCGACGGCCGCGATCACCCTGGACCGCCGACGCCGCTCGACGAACCTCAGCACCGCGAACTGCGCGACCACGATCATCGCGGTGTTCGCGGCCAGCGCCGTACCGAGCGCGGACGTCGAGATCCCGGCCGCCTCCACCCCGTAGGCACTCAGCCCCGACTCGAACTGCCCGTAGCAGGCGAAGAACAGCACGAAGCCGAGCACACCGAGCTGCACCATGGCCTTGTTGCCGAGCAACTGCTTCCAGGCGCCCTTGGCCGACCGCGACGGGGCGTCCCCGATGCTCGGCGAGTGCGGCATCCGCACGGTCGCGACGACCCCGGCCAGCACCAGGAACATCGCCGACTCGATCCCGAACAGCAGCGTGAAGGAGGCGGCGCTCGTCGTGTCGACCAGATGACCGCCGATGAGACCGCCGACACCGAGCCCGAGGTTCTGCAGAAAGAACTGCATGGCAAAAGCACGCGACCGGGTCTCGGCCGTCGAACAGTCCACGATCATCGTGGCGAGCGCCGGCTGCATCACGGCCTGCCCGGCCCCGAGCGCGGCGGCCGACAGCAGCACCGCCGTCGCGTCACCCGCCAGCCCCAGGCTCATCGACCCTACGGCGGCCAGAACCAGGGCGGCGATGAGGACCGGCCGGGGACCACGCCGGACGATGGCCCGCCCGGCGAACGGCAGCACGATCAGCGCGGCCACGGCGAAGACGGCGAGTACGAGACCCGCCGTCATGGCTCCCAGTCCCCGCACCTGCGCCACATAGACGTACAGGTAGGGGACGGTGAAGCCGAGCCCGAACGCGCTGAGTGCGTTTCCCACGTGGATCCGGCGCATTGCTGCGCCCATCGCCCTGGTCACGTTCACCTCAATCAAGTAGTTGGTCGCCTTCGGTACTTCTTAGTACCGAAGGCTTCGAAGCTAAAGTTAGAAGCTAAACAGTACATCCAGAAGGACTTCAACGCCAAGCGGGCCCGTGCGATACTGACGCCCATGGGCGAACCGACACTCGATGAGCAGATCGCCGCCTACCAGCGCGAGTTCCAGGACCTCGACCCCCAGGTCGAGAAGATCGTCTCGGCCCTGGGCCGCCTGAACCGCCGTATGAACGTCGCTTACGGCCGCCAGACCGCGAACCTCGGCCTCAGCAACGCCGAGTGGGAGGTCCTCAAGGCCCTCGTCCTCTCCGGCGCCCCCTACCGGATGGGCCCGAGCGACCTCGCCAAGCGCCTCGGCCTCACGCCGGCCGCGATGACCCACCGGATCGACCGCATGGTTGCCGAGGGTCTGGTCACCAGGGAGCGGGACGAGTCCAACCGCGTCC
Source organism: Streptomyces sp. NPDC051576 (assembly GCF_040681835.1). Taxonomy (NCBI): domain Bacteria; kingdom Bacillati; phylum Actinomycetota; class Actinomycetes; order Kitasatosporales; family Streptomycetaceae; genus Streptomyces; species Streptomyces sp. NPDC051576. The sequence continues at coordinate 642 of NZ_JBFAZO010000003.1, read as the reverse complement.
GCGTGATCGTGGAGCTGACGCCAGAGGGCCGCGGCAAGTGGCTGGAGGCGATGCGCATGGCGACGGTCTTCGAGGGCGAGCTGCTCCAGGACCTGTCACCGGAGGAGCGCACGGCCCTCGGTGAGGTCCTCACCCGCCTCCTGCGCAGGGTGGAGCACGCCCAGCCGGACGCCGGTGGACGTCTCAGCGATCTCGACTAAAAGATCTTGACAGAGGGTGGTTGACACTGCCTGTCTCGATGCGTAGAGTTCTTCGGGTTGCCGCAGGGCCGTAACGGTTCTGCGACAGCACCTCCGCCGCATCAGCGGCAACCCAAACCATTAGCGCGATCTCCCAACGGGATTGATTTCGGCGTGCCCGAATTCAATTCGATTTGGGTACGGCAGCTCGATTAGGAACTGCCGAGTCGATCCGCTAAGGTTTGAGACGTCGGAACGGCCCAAGGGCTGGGAAGACAAGCCCCGCTGACTGGGAGTCAGGCCCGAAAGGGTCTGGTAGAGTCGGAACCGCCGGAAAGGGAAACGCGGAAGCGGAAACCTGGAAAGCGCCGAGGAAATCGGGTCCGGAAACGGTCTGATAGAGTCGGAAACGCAAGACCGAAGGGAAGCCCGGAGGAAAGCCCGAGAGGGTGAGTACAAAGGA
>NZ_JBFAZO010000002.1:293870-935246 GCF_040681835.1 Streptomyces sp. NPDC051576 | reverse complement strand
GGTTACATTCCGAACCCGGAAGCTAAGCCTTACAGCGCCGATGGTACTGCAGGGGGGACCCTGTGGGAGAGTAGGACGCCGCCGAACAAATATTGAAAGGGTTGGACCCTGAACTTCGGTTCGGGGTCCAACCCTTTTTTGTTGTGCGTCACTTGAAGTTCACGTTGCGCAATCACCATCCGAGCATGGGTACTGCTGCAATGCTCAGGGCCGCAGGCGTCGGACTCGGTGACGAGGTCGTCGTGCCGGCGTTCGGGAACGTGGAAGTCGCCGAGGCCGTCACCCTGGCGGGTGGGCTGCCGGTGTTCGCCGACATAGATCCGGTGACCTACTGCCTTGACGCGTCCGCTGTCGAAGCGGCCGTAACTCCGCGTACGGCGGCCATAGTTGTCGTACATCGGTTCGGGCGGTCGGCTGACATAGCGCGGCTGCTCGGGGTCGGGCAGCGGCACGGGCTGCTGGTGTTGCAGCAGGGGGAGTCCGAGGCGCCGTACGACGAGGTCGCTCAGCGGCGGGAGCGGGCTGCCTATCTTGACGCGAAGTTGCGTGGGGTGCGGACGCCCGATGGTGGGGACGGGCACACCTACCAGCAGTACGTCGTGCGGGTGCCGGGGAACGGGCGGCCTGATCGGGACGCCTTCGCTCGGGCCGTGCGGGGCAGGGGAGTTGAGTGCCGGGTGCCGGTGAAGGCGCCCGTGCACCGGCTGCCGGAGTTCCGGCGGTGTGTGGCGCTGCCGGAGACCGAGCGGGCCGCGGACGAGACGCTTGCGCTGCCTGTCGACGCCTCGTTGACGAAGCGGGAGATGCAGCGGATCGTGTCCGCGTGCAATGCGCTCGGGGGACTGTTGCAGCCCGCTTTCTGACCGAGTCGGGGTCGGGCGGCGGTGGTTGGGTGCACGGGCCTGTTCGGGGTATGATCTGTTTCGTTGCAGCGAGGGAAACCTCGGGAAAGCGACAGGCCCTCTTAGCTCAGTCGGTAGAGCGTCTCCATGGTAAGGAGAAGGTCAACGGTTCGATTCCGTTAGAGGGCTCCAGAAAGTGAAAGGCCCCGCCCAATTGGGCGGGGCCTTTCGCGTGTTCGGGGTCAGTCCTTCTGGAGGCCCGGGACGCGCATGGCCAGGATCGCCATGTCGTCGGACGGGGCGTCGGAGGCGAAGCGTTCGACCGCGCGCATGATGCGGGCCGCGACCGCGCCGGCCGTGAGGCCCGTGCAGGTGGTCAGGACGTCCGTGAGGCCGTCGTCGCCCAGCATGCGGGTGCCCTCGCGGCGTTCCGTGACGCCGTCCGTGACGCACAGCAGGACGTCGCCCGGGTCGAGGGTGACCGTCTGCTCGTAGAGCTCCAGATCGTCCATGACGCCGAGGAGGGGCTGGGGTTCGGCGGCCGGTTCGACCGTGCCGTCCTGGCGCAGGCGGAGCGGGAGCGGGTGGCCGGCGCAGACCACCTTCAGCTTGGCGCTGCCGTCCTCCTGGGGCCACAACTCGCCGTAGAGGAGGGTCAGGAAGCGGCTGCGGGCGCCCTCGTCGAGGATCGCGGAGTTGAGGCGCTCCAGGACGGCGGGGCCGGTGAAGCCCTCTCTGGCGAGCAGACGGAGGGCGTGGCGGGCCAGGCCCGTGACGGCGGCCGCTTCCGGGCCCGTACCGCAGACGTCGCCGATGGCGAAGCCGTAGACGCCGTCGCGGATGGGGAAGAGGTCGTAGAAGTCGCCGCCGACTTCGTTGCCCTCGCCGGCCGCGCGGTAGATGACCTCGACCTCGACGCCCTCGATGTGCGGGAGGTCGGGGGGCAGGAGGCTGCGCTGGAGGGACTGGCTGATGGCCGTGCGCTCCGAGTACAGGCGGGCGTTGTCGAGGGCCAGGGCGGCTCGGCGGCTCAAGTCCTCGGCCAGTTCCAGGATTTCCTGGCGGAAGTGTTCGTCGGTGGGCTTGCCGAGGGTCAGCATGCCGATGACGCGGTTGCGGGCGACCAGGGGGAGCACCACCGTCTCGCCACCGACTGCGGACGCCGTAGCGAGAGTTGGGCCGATGCCCGAGCTGACCCGGCGGGTCGGTTCGCCCAGGCCGAGGCTGCGCATGGAGGTGCGCAGGGCCGCCTGGTGGGCGGCTTCGGCGGGGGCGGCCCAGACGCGGGCGCCGGGGGTGGGTACCGGGTCCGGCGGTGCGATCTTCGAGAGCAACGACTTGATGCCGTCGATGAGTTCCTCGTCCTCGTGCAGGACGTACGAGAGGTACGGGTCGGAGGACTGGTCGGCGATCGTGTAGACCGCGCACCAGGTGGCGAGGGTCGGGACCGTCATCTGGGCCATCAGGGCCAGGGTCTGGTCGCGGTCGAGGGTGCCGGCGAGGAGGTCGGAGGCCTCTACCAGGAAGCTGAGCGAGCCGCGGCGCAGGCGTTCCAGCTCTCCCAGGCGGGCCGACTCGACCGCCAACGCGATGCGGTCGGCGGCGAATTGGAGGCGGAGGGCTTCTTCGTTCGAGTACTTGTTGGGGCCTTCGGCGGCCACTCCGAGGGAGCCGGTGAGACGGCCCTCCACCTTCAGGGGGACGGTGACGACCGAGCGCATTCCGGTGCCGCTGAGGAGCGGTACGGCGCCCGGGACGGCCATCAGGTCCTCGTGGACGGCCGGCATGCGGGCGGAGCCGTAGCGGCCGGGGCCCGCTTCGACGGGCACGCGCGCGAAGCGCTGGCGGGCGGAGGGCAGGCCTGTGGAGGCGCGGACCTCCAACTCCGTTTCGTCGTCGGTCGCGAGGAGGAGGAAGGCGGAGTCTCCGTCGAGCATGTCGCGGGCGCGCTCGACCGTGCGCTGGAGGAGGCCGTCGAGGTCGTCCGGCGCGGGGGAGCCGATGAACACCTCGAAGGGGTCGGTGTTCTGGCCGTCCGGGGTGGACGCGGCGTCGGGGGCGGGGCCGCGCAACGGGGTCTGCAGAACCGCGCGTTCGTGGTCCCTCACCAGGAGGCACACGGTTGACGGCTCGCCGCCGGTGTCGCGTACGCGGAGGTGGGAGGCGTACACCGGGATCACGCGGCCGTCGGCGCCGCGGATGCCGTAACTGCCCTCCCAGCGGGACAGACGCAGGGCCTCGGCGATGCCGGTGCTGGTGCCCGGGGTGTGCGGCCAGGCGGCGAGGTCGGTCAGCGGCTTGCCGGTGACCTGCTCGGCGGCGTAGCCGAAGACATCCTCTGCATCCTCGTTCCAGGATGCGATGGAGCCTGTTCGGTCGATCTGGACGACCGCGACGCGGACCCTGCCGTCGGCGAGCGGGAGGAGGGCGGCCGGCAGGGACGGGCCGGCCGCGCGGGTGCCCACCGGGCGTGCGGGGAGGTCGAGTTGGAACCAGACCAGCTTCTGGGTAGGCGTGTAGTCGACGCCCCAGCGGCTGGCCAGGGCCGCGCAGAGCTGGAGGCCGCGGCCGCCCTCGCGGTCGGGGCTGCTCATGGTGATCGCAGCCCCCTGGAGGGGGATTTCCCGTTCCGGGTAGTGGTCGGCGACCTCGATCCGCACGCCGTCGTCACTCCGTAGACACAGAACATCCGCAGCTGTGCCCGCGTGCACCACGGCGTTGGTCACCAGCTCGCTGGTGAGGACCACGGCGTCGTCGACGATGTCGGCGAAACCCCAGCCCTGAAGGGTGTCGCGGACGAAGGCCCGCGCGGTGGCGACCGATCGTCCTACGGGCTCGAAGCTGGCGGCCGCGCGCGCGGTGATCACAGAACTCCTAGGCCTGTTGTCGGCGGGCAGGGCACCATGGCCGATCGGCGCCTGCCGGGGCAACGGCTGGTTTCCGGTCGGCGGGGGATCCTGGGGCGGTCCCCCAGGATGCAGTCCGGTGGTCATGGTGCGGTGCCCCTCCGATGCCTGCCCGCTCGTGCTCGTGCCACCGCCCAGTCCGGACGGAACCGGCGCGGCTGGACAGCCGCATGCAAGGTTACTTACCTTCGCCGTCCATGCGGATGCCGGTTCGCAGTGTTTCCGTCCGGAGGGTGTGCGGACGATGTGCGAAGCTGCCGAACTGTTATGGCCTGGTTCAGGCAGGGTGAAACACTGGGCAGGATTCTGGTGAAGGTCCGGGCAGGCCGGGTGTCCTCTGCGTACGGAGTGCATCGGGCCTTGTTGAAGCCCGGTAAATCGGGCAGAGATACGCGGCAGTAACGGATACGCGAGCAGTAGCACCCCAGCACAGCAGTAACGGTCGACCCCTGCGGGAGGGACACAGTGGAGTCTGGCGCAGCGACGCGGGCCACCAGGACGCGCGCGAAAGGCGGACAGTCCCTGAAGAACCAGCGCAAACCGCGCAATGGGACCACGGAAGTGGACGCGGCCTCCTTGGACCGGCTGCTGACGGCTCTGGTCGCCATGCGGGACGGGAACTTCCGCAAGCGGCTGACCGTGTCCGGCGACGGTGAGATGTCGGAGATCGCCGCCGTGTTCAACGAGGTGGCCGACCGCAATCTGCACCTGACGGGTGAGCTGTCCCGGGTGCGGCGGATGGTGGGCCGCGAGGGAAAGCTCACGGAGCGGCTGGAGACGGGCGCCTGCGAGGGTTCCTGGGCGTCGGCCATCGATGCGTCCAACGCGCTCGTGGACGACCTTGTACGGCCCGTCTCCGAGGTCGGACGGGTGCTCTCCGCGGTGGCGGAGGGTGATCTGTCGCCGCGCATGGAGCTGCGGACGCAGTCGCAGGACGACGGAGCCGGGCATCCGCTGCGCGGGGAGTTCCTGAAGGTCGGGCGGACGGTCAACAATCTGGTCGACCAGTTGTCGACGTTCACCGACGAGGTCACGCGCGTGGCCAGCGAGGTGGGCACCGAGGGCAAGCTGGGCGGGCAGGCACGCGTGCGTGGCATGTCCGGTTCCTGGAAGGACCTCACGGACTCCGTCAACACGATGGCGTACCGGCTGACGGCCCAGGTGCGGGACATCGCGCTGGTGACCACGGCGGTCGCGAAGGGTGACCTGTCACGCAAGGTCACGGTTCATGTCGCCGGCGAGATGCTGGAGCTCAAGAACACCGTCAACACGATGGTGGACCAACTGTCCTCGTTCTCCTCCGAGGTGACCCGGGTAGCCCGTGAGGTGGGCACCGAGGGCGAACTGGGCGGCCAGGCGCAGGTGCCGGGTGTGGCCGGTGTGTGGAAGGACCTCACCGATTCGGTGAATCTCATGGCCGGCAACCTGACCGGGCAGGTCCGCAACATCGCGCAGGTGACCACGGCGGTCGCCAACGGTGATCTGTCGCAGAAGGTGACCGTCTCGGCACGTGGTGAGGTCGCGAAGCTCGCCGAGACGATCAACCAGATGACGGAGACGCTGCGGATCTTCGCCGACGAGGTCACGCGTGTGGCCAACGAGGTCGGTGCCGAGGGGCAGCTCGGCGGGCAGGCCAATGTGCCGGGTGCGGCGGGCACCTGGAAGGACCTCACCGACTCGGTGAACACGGTCTTCCGGAACCTGACGACCCAGGTGCGGGACATCGCCGCCGTGACGACCGCGGTGGCGAGCGGTGACCTGTCGCAGAAGGTCACCGTCGACGTCGCCGGCGAGATGCTGGAGCTGAAGAACACCGTCAACGGGATGGTCGACCAACTGTCCTCGTTCGGTGCCGAGGTCACGCGTGTGGCGCGCGAGATCGGTGTCGAGGGTGAACTCGGCGGTCAGGCACAGGTGCCCGGCGCGGCCGGTACCTGGAAGGACCTGACCGACTCGGTCAACACCGCGTTCCGCAACCTCACCGGGCAGGTGCGCAACATCGCCCAGGTGACGACGGCGGTGGCCAACGGCGACCTGTCGCAGAAGGTCACGGTCGACGTGTCCGGCGAGATGCTTCAGTTGAAGAACACCGTCAACACGATGGTCGATCAACTGTCGTCGTTCGCCGACCAGGTGACCAGGATGGCCCGGGACGTGGGCACCGAGGGCCGGCTGGGCGGCCAGGCGCGTGTGGACGGCGTCTCGGGGACCTGGAAGGAACTCACCGACTCCGTCAACTCGATGGCCGGGAACCTGACTTCCCAGGTGCGCAACATCGCCCAGGTGACCACGGCGGTGGCCCAGGGCGATCTGTCCCAGAAGATCGACGTGGACGCACGCGGCGAGATCCTGGAGCTGAAGAACACCATCAACACGATGGTCGACCAGCTCTCCGCCTTCGCCGACCAGGTGACCCGGGTCGCCCGCGAGGTGGGCACCGAGGGCCGCCTGGGCGGGCAGGCGCAGGTGCCCGGCGTCGCCGGTGTGTGGCGGGACCTGACCGACTCGGTGAACGGCATGGCCGGCAACCTCACCGCGCAGGTCCGCAACATCGCGCAGGTCGCGACGGCGGTGGCCCGGGGTGACCTGTCCCAGAAGATCACCGTGGACGCGCGCGGCGAGATCCTGGAGCTGAAGAACACCCTGAACACGATGGTCGACCAGTTGTCCTCGTTCGCCGAGGAGGTCACCAGGGTGGCCCGCGAGGTGGGCACCGAGGGGCAGTTGGGCGGTCAGGCCGAGGTGCAGGGTGTCTCCGGCACCTGGAAGGACCTCACGCAGTCGGTGAACTTCATGGCGAACAACCTGACCATCCAGGTGCGTCAGATCGCCGAGGTCACGACCGCCGTCGCCAAGGGCGACCTGTCCAAGAAGATCACTGTCGACGCCAAGGGCGAGATCCTTGAGCTCGTCACGACGGTCAACACCATGGTCGATCAACTGTCGTCCTTCGCCGAGCAGGTGACCAGGGTGGCCCGCGAGGTGGGCACCGAGGGCATCCTGGGCGGCCAGGCCCATGTGCCGGGCATCACCGGCATCTGGAAGGACCTCAGCGGCAACGTCAACCTGATGGCCAACAACCTGACCGTGCAGGTGCGGAACATCTCCCAGGTCGCGGCGGCCGTCGCCAACGGCGACCTGACCCGGACGGTGACGATCGAGGCGCGCGGCGAGGTCGCGCAGCTCGCGGACACCTTCAACACCATGGTGAAGACGCTGAGTTCGTTCGCCGACCAGGTCACCAAGGTGGCCCGCGAGGTGGGTACGGACGGCATCCTGGGCGGTCAGGCGCGGGTGCCCGGTGTGGCCGGCACCTGGAAGGACCTCACCGAGTCGGTGAACGGGATGGCGTCCAACCTGACCGGTCAGGTGCGCAACATCGCGATGGTCACGACGGCCATCGCCAAGGGCGACCTGACCAAGAAGATCGACATCGACGCCCGCGGCGAGATCCTCGAACTCAAGACGACGATCAACACGATGGTCGATCAGCTGTCGTCCTTCGCCGAGGAGGTCACCCGGGTCGCCCGCGAGGTGGGCACGGAAGGCCAGTTGGGCGGTCAGGCACGCGTGCGTGACGTCGACGGCACCTGGCGCGACCTCACCGAGTCGGTGAACGAGATGGCCGGGAACCTGACCCGGCAGGTACGTGCCATCGCGCGCGTGGCGACCGCGGTGACCCGCGGCGACCTGAACCTGAAGATCGACGTCGACGCGGCCGGCGAGATCCAGGAACTGCAGGACTACATCAACAAGATGATCGCCAACCTGCGCGACACCACGATCGCCAACAAGGAGCAGGACTGGCTCAAGGGCAACCTCGCCCGCATCTCCGCGCTGATGCAGGGCCGCCGCGACCTGGACGACGTCGCCTCGCTGATCATGAGCGAGCTGACGCCGGTGGTCTCCGCGCAGCATGGCGCGTTCTTCCTCGCGCTGCCCCTGGCCGACGCGGAGGGCGAGGAGGCGTACGAACTGCGCATGCTGGGGTCCTACGGCTACTCCATGGGCTCCATGCCGACGTCGTTCAGGCCCGGAGAGGCGCTGATCGGGACGGCCGCCCAGGAGCGGCGCACGATCCTCGTGGAGAACGCGCCGAGCGGGTATCTGAAGATCTCCTCCGGGCTCGGGGAGGCGCCGCCCGCGCAGGTGATCGTGCTGCCGGTGCTGTTCGAGGGGAAGGTGCTCGGCATCATCGAGCTGGCCTCGTTCACGCCCTTCACGCAGATCCAGAAGGACTTCCTCAACCAGATCGCCGAGATGATCGCGACCAGCGTCAACACCATCTCCGTCAACACCAAGACGGAGCTGCTGCTGAAGCAGTCCCAGGAGCTGACCGAGCAACTCCAGGAGCGGTCGGCCGAGTTGGAGAACCGGCAGAAGGCCCTCCAGTCGTCCAACGCCGAACTGGAGGAGAAGGCCGAGCTGCTGGCCCAGCAGAACCGGGACATCGAGGTCAAGAACACCGAGATCGAGGAGGCCCGGCAGGTCCTGGAGGAGCGCGCCGAGCAACTCGCCGTATCCATGCGCTACAAGAGCGAGTTCCTCGCGAACATGTCGCACGAGCTGCGCACACCGCTCAACTCGCTGCTGATCCTGGCCAAGCTGCTCGCCGACAACGCGGAGGGGAACCTCTCCCCGAAGCAGGTCGAGTTCGCCGAGACGATCCACGGCGCGGGGTCCGACCTGCTCCAGCTGATCAACGACATCCTGGACCTGTCGAAGGTCGAGGCGGGCAAGATGGACGTCTCACCGACGCGCATCGCGCTCGTCCAACTCGTCGACTACGTAGAGGCCACTTTCCGTCCGCTGACCGCTGAGAAGGGCCTCGACCTGTCCGTACGGGTGTCGCCGGAACTGCCCGCCACACTGCACACCGACGAACAGCGGCTTCTCCAGGTGCTGCGCAACCTGCTGTCGAACGCGGTGAAGTTCACCGACTCCGGGGCGGTCGAACTGGTCATCCGGCCGGCCGGCGCGGATGTGCCGGTGGCGATCAGGGAGCAGCTCCTGGAGGCCGGTTCGCTGCGGGACGCGGACGCGGACCTGATCGCGTTCTCGGTGACGGACACCGGGATCGGGATCGCCGGGAGCAAGATGCGGGTGATCTTCGAGGCGTTCAAGCAGGCGGACGGTACGACCAGTCGTAAGTACGGCGGTACGGGCCTGGGGCTGTCGATCTCCCGGGAGATCGCCCAGTTGCTCGGCGGTGAGATCCACGCGCAGAGCGAACCGGGACGCGGTTCCACGTTCACGCTGTATTTGCCGCTGCACCCGAGCGAACTGCCCCCGCAGGGCTATCAGCAGTTGCCCGCGCTGGAGGCGGGCGACCTGGTGGCGTCCGCGGCGGAACTCGCGGAGCTGTCGGAGCGGGGCGAGGTGGACATCGAGACGCCGGCCGAGGTGAAGTCGTACCACGAGACGCAGAACGGTGCCGCCGCGCTCTTCAGGCGCCGCCGCAGGGCCGTGTCCGCCATCGAGAGCTCCGCGCAACTGGGGCGGACGGTGCGGGACCAGTGGGCGGCCGAGGAGGCGGCACCGCCGTCGCGCCGGGGCATCCGGTTCGGCGGGGAGAAGGTGCTGATCGTCGACGACGACATCCGCAACGTCTTCGCGTTGACCAGTGTCCTGGAACAGCACGGCCTGTCCGTGCTGTACGCGGAGAACGGCCGTGAGGGCATCGAGGTCCTGGAGCAGCACGACGATGTGACGGTCGTTCTGATGGACATCATGATGCCCGAGATGGACGGATACGCGACGACGACGGCGATCCGCAGGATGCCGCAGTTCGCCGGGCTGCCGATCATCGCGCTGACCGCGAAGGCGATGAAGGGCGACCGGGAGAAGGCGATCGAGTCGGGCGCCTCGGACTACGTCACGAAGCCGGTCGATCCCGATCACCTGTTGTCGGTGATGGAGCAGTGGATGCGTCCGGAGTGATGGAAACGACCGGACTTGACGGGAAAGCAGTGGGAACGGTGCGGGGAACGTTCGGTGTTCACACGGAGTTGCTGACTCAGTGTGGCCGAAGCCGTGTAGAAGCACGGGATTCGGGGAACCTTCTGGTCTCCCGCTACGTTTCTGCTTCGTGCACAGTGACATCGCGGTGACAGGGTGTGGCGACAGGCGGGGTGCGGCTACCATGACCGGCACAAGGACGGGCGGCGCAAGAGAGTCGTCCCCTGGGGCGGCGCCCGGTGCACATCCGGGGCGAGGAGGGCGGGCCATGGTGCAGAAGGCCAAGATCCTCCTGGTCGATGACCGGCCGGAGAATCTGCTGGCGCTGGAGGCCATCCTCTCTGCGCTCGATCAGACACTGGTTCGGGCATCGTCCGGGGAGGAAGCGCTCAAAGCACTGCTCACGGACGACTTCGCGGTCATTCTGCTGGACGTCCAGATGCCAGGCATGGACGGTTTCGAAACCGCCGCGCACATCAAGCGACGGGAGCGGACCCGGGACATCCCGATCATCTTCCTCACCGCGATCAACCACGGCCCGCACCACACCTTCCGGGGGTATGCGGCGGGCGCGGTCGACTACATCTCCAAGCCCTTCGACCCGTGGGTGCTGCGCGCGAAGGTCTCGGTGTTCGTCGAGCTCTACATGAAGAACTGCCAACTGCGGGAGCAGGCGGCCCTGCTGCGGCTCCAGTTGGAGGGCGGCGGCAAGCCCGCGGCCGGTGCGGCCAAGGAGCCGGCCGGACTGCTCGCCGAGCTGTCGGCGCGCCTCGCGGCCGTCGAGGAGCAGGCGGAGGCGCTGTCCAAGCAGCTCGACGACGAGTCGGCGGACGCGGCGGCTGTGGCCACCGCGGCCCATCTCGAACGCAAACTCACCGGGCTGCGCCGGGCACTCGACGCACTGGAGCCGGGCACCGGCAGTGGAGCCCCTTCGGTCCCGTCGCAGAACTGACGTCCGCCGCGGGCGCAGTTGTGCGTGAGCGAGCGTCAGTTCTCCGACCCGGACGAGCGACACGAACGGGTGAAGCAGTGGGCACACGTGTCCGCTGCCGTCTCCACAGGTAACCTCACACCTATGGCCTCACGTCCCTCCGCAGCCAAGAAGCAGCCCGCCAAGAGGGCTGCTCCGGCGAAGGCTCCGACGAAGAAGGCCGCTGCGAAAAGGGCCCCCGCGAAGAAGGCGGCCGCCAAGAGGACCGCCCGCCCGGCGCCCAAGCCGGCGCCCAGCCCCACCGGGGGCATCGTCAAGCTCGTGCGCGCCGTGTGGCTGGGTACCGCGCACGCCGTCGGCGCGGTGTTCCGGGGCATAGGGCAGGGCGCGAAGAACCTGGACCCGGCCCACCGCAAGGACGGCGTCGCACTGCTGCTGTTCGGCCTCGCGCTGATCGTCGCCGCCGGCACCTGGGCGGATCTGCGCGGCCCGGTCGGCGACCTCGTCGAGATCCTGGTGACCGGCGCCTTCGGCCGCCTCGACCTGCTCGTGCCGATACTGCTCGCGGTGATCGCCGTCCGCTTCATCCGGCACCCGGAGAAGCCCGAGGCCAACGGCCGCATCGTGATCGGCCTGTCCGCGCTCGTCATCGGCGTCCTCGGCCAGGTCCACATCGCCTGCGGCGCGCCCGCCCGCAGCGACGGCATGCAGGCCATAAGGGACGCAGGCGGCCTCATCGGCTGGGGGGTGGCGACCCCGCTGACCTACACCATGGGCGAGGTGCTCGCCGTACCCCTGCTCGTGCTGCTCACGATCTTCGGGCTGCTGGTCGTCACGGCCACCCCGGTCAACGCGATCCCACAGCGCCTCAGGCTGCTCGGCGTGAAGCTCGGCATCGTCCACGACTACGGCAGCGAAGACGAGTTCGGCGAGGACGACGAGCGCTACGACGAGCAGTGGCGCGAGGCGCTGCCCGCGCGCGCCCGCAAGCGCGGGAGCGCCCCCGAGGCGTACGACCCCGACAGCGCCGAGCAGGAGGCCCTCACCAAGCGCCGGAGCCGCCCCCGGCGCTCCGCGGTGCCCCAGCCGGACATGCACCGCCCCATGGACGCCGTGGACGTCGCGGCGGCCGCCGCTGCGGCCCTCGACGGTGCCGTCCTGCACGGCATGCCGCCCTCGCCGATCGTCGCCGACCTCACCCAGGGCGTACGGGTGGGCGGCGACCGCGAGGAGACCACCCCGACGCCCGTGCCGGCGCCCGCCACGCGCCCCAAGCAGGAGAAGCTCAAGGCCGAGGTCATGGACCTCACCAAGGCGCCCCCGGAGGAGGTCCGCGACCTGCCGCCGCGCGCCGAGCAGCTCCAACTCTCCGGCGACATCACGTACGCGCTGCCCTCGCTCGACCTCCTCACGCGCGGGGGCCCCGGCAAGGCGCGCAGCGCCGCGAACGATGCCGTGGTCGCCTCGCTGACGAACGTCTTCTCCGAGTTCAAGGTCGACGCCGCCGTCACCGGCTTCACGCGCGGGCCGACGGTCACGCGCTACGAGGTCGAACTGGGCCCCGCCGTGAAGGTCGAGCGGATCACCGCGCTCACCAAGAACATCGCCTACGCCGTCGCCAGCCCCGACGTGCGGATCATCAGCCCGATCCCCGGCAAATCCGCGGTCGGCATCGAGATCCCCAACACCGACCGGGAGATGGTCAACGTCGGGGACGTCCTGCGGCTCGCGGACGCGGCCGAGGACGACCACCCGATGCTGGTCGCGCTCGGCAAGGACGTCGAGGGCGGCTACGTCATGGCGAACATGGCGAAGATGCCGCACATCCTGGTGGCCGGCGCCACCGGCTCGGGCAAGTCGTCGTGCATCAACTGCCTGATCACGTCGATCATGTGCCGCGCTACCCCCGAGGACGTCCGCATGGTCCTCGTCGACCCCAAGCGCGTCGAACTGACCGCCTACGAAGGCATCCCGCACCTGATCACGCCGATCATCACCAACCCGAAGCGGGCCGCCGAGGCGCTCCAGTGGGTCGTACGCGAGATGGACCTCAGGTATGACGACCTCGCCGCCTTCGGGTACCGGCACATCGACGACTTCAACCAGGCGATCCGCGACGGCAAGCTGAAGACGCCCGAGGGCAGCGAGCGGGAGCTCAAGACCTATCCGTATCTCCTGGTGATCGTCGACGAGCTGGCCGACCTGATGATGGTCGCGCCCAGGGACGTCGAGGACTCGATCGTGCGCATCACGCAGCTCGCGCGCGCGGCCGGCATCCACCTGGTGCTCGCGACGCAGAGGCCGTCCGTCGACGTCGTCACCGGTCTGATCAAGGCGAACGTGCCCTCCAGGCTCGCGTTCGCCACCTCCTCGCTCGCCGACTCTCGCGTCATCCTCGACCAGCCCGGTGCCGAGAAACTCATCGGCAAGGGTGACGGGCTGTACCTGCCGATGGGGCAGAACAAGCCCACCCGTATGCAGGGCGCCTTCGTCACCGAGGACGAGATCCACGCCGTCGTCCAGCACTGCAAGGACCAGATGACGCCCGTCTTCAGGGACGACGTCACCGTGGGCACCAAGCAGAAGAAGGAGATCGACGAGGACATCGGCGACGACCTCGACCTGCTGTGCCAGGCGGCCGAGCTGGTCGTGTCCACGCAGTTCGGCTCCACCTCGATGCTCCAGCGCAAGCTGCGCGTCGGCTTCGCGAAGGCCGGGCGGCTCATGGACCTCATGGAGTCCCGGGGCATCGTCGGACCCAGCGAGGGGTCCAAGGCACGTGACGTTCTTGTGAAGGGTGACGAACTGGATGGCGTGCTCGCGGTGATCCGCGGGGAGTCTGAAGGGTAGGCGCGGGTAGACGGGTCCCGAGGGGGTGCGGCCGTCCGTGACTCACCCGTTAGAGACCGTCGGGCAACCGTTTCCCTTTGCCGTACGTCAAGTTGAGCGAGAGGACAGATGGGGCTCCCACCATGGGGTCCGTGTCTGGCCCGCCGTCGGGTTGTCCGGCCATACCGATGGCGTACAAAGTCCCACCGCCCGGTTGCCCCACCCTTTCATACCCCCCCTAGACTGAACTTCCAGCACAGGTGGCTACACGCTCGAAAGGCGCCCCCGTGTCCATCGGCAACTCCCCTGAAGACGAGCGTCCGTTCGAAGACGGTCGTTCCTCAGACGGTCATGAGGAAGAAGCCCGCCCTTCCGTCGGCCGAGCCCTGCAGCAGGCGCGCATCGCCGCCGGGCTGACCGTCGACGACGTCAGCAGCGCCACCCGGGTCCGCATCGCCATCGTGCACGCCATCGAGGCCGACGACTTCACGCCCTGCGGCGGTGACGTCTACGCCCGCGGGCACATCAGGACCCTCGCCAAGGCCGTCCACATCGATCCGGCTCCACTCCTCGCGCGGTACGACGACGATCACGGCGGACGTCCGGCCCCGACGCCGGCGGCGCCCCTCTTCGAGGCGGAACGTATCCGTCCGGAGCGCCGGGGACCCAACTGGACCGCGGCCATGGTCGCCGCGATCGTCGCCGTGGTCGGCTTCGTCGGGTTCACGGCGTTCAAGGGCGGCGACAGCGGCAGCGACGCCAAGTCGCAGGTCGCCCAGGGAGCCTCGCCCAGCACGAGCAAGCCGGCCAAGCCGACCCCTTCGAACAGCGATAAGGCCACGCCCAAGTCCGACCCCTCCGACAGTGCCATCGCCGCCGCGCCCCAGGACAAGGTGACGGTCCAGGTCAGTGCGGTCGACGGCCGCAGCTGGATCTCCGCCAAGGACCACAACGGCCAGTTGCTCTTCGACGGACTCCTCAAGAAGGGCGAGTCCAAGACCTTCCAGGACAGCTCGAAGGTCAACCTGATCCTCGGCGACGCCGGAGCGATCCAGCTCTACGTCAACGGCAAGAAGATCCAGGACGACTTCCAGCCCGGAGCGGTGGAGCGGCTCACGTACACGAAGGGCGACCCCGAGGTCGGATGACAGGTCCGGCACCCGGTCTCACGGGGTGAGTGATCAAGGGGTTGGCCAAGATCGGCCAACCCCTTCGACGTGGGGTGTCAGTGGGACGAAGTAGTCTTGAGCCCATGCCTGAACGCCGTACCGTCGCACTCGTCACTCTTGGCTGCGCCCGTAACGAGGTGGACTCGGAGGAGCTCGCAGGCCGCTTGGAGGCGGACGGCTGGCAACTCGTGGAGGACGCCGAGGACGCGGATGTCGCCGTCGTCAACACCTGTGGCTTCGTCGAGGCCGCCAAGAAGGACTCCGTCGACGCTCTCCTCGAAGCCAACGACCTCAAGGGCCACGGCAGAACGCAGGCCGTCGTCGCGGTGGGCTGCATGGCCGAGCGGTACGGCAAGGAACTCGCCGAGGCGCTGCCCGAGGCCGACGGAGTGCTCGGCTTCGACGACTACGCCGACATCTCCGACCGCCTCCAGACCATCCTGAACGGCGGCATCCACGCCTCCCACACCCCGCGCGACCGCCGCAAGCTGCTGCCGATCAGCCCCGCCGAGCGGCAGGAGTCCGCCGCTGACGTCGCGCTGCCCGGCCACGGCCCGGTCGACCTCCCGGACGGCCTCGCGCCCGCCTCGGGCCCTCGCGCACCCCTGCGCCGTCGGCTGGACGGCGCCCCGGTCGCCTCGGTGAAGCTCGCCTCCGGCTGCGACCGGCGCTGCTCCTTCTGCGCCATCCCGTCCTTCCGCGGCTCCTTCATCTCCCGCCGCCCGAGCGACGTGCTCAACGAGTCGCGCTGGCTGGCCGAACAGGGCGTCAAGGAGATCATGCTGGTCTCCGAGAACAACACGTCCTACGGCAAGGACCTGGGCGACATCCGCCTCCTGGAGTCGCTGCTGCCCGAACTGGCGGACATCGACGGCCTGGAGCGGGTGCGCGTGAGCTACCTCCAGCCCGCCGAGATGCGCCCCGGGCTCATCGACGTGCTCACCTCGACACCGAAGATCGCGCCCTACTTCGACCTGTCCTTCCAGCACTCCGCGCCTGACGTGCTGCGCGCCATGCGCCGCTTCGGCGACACCGACCGCTTCCTCGAACTGCTCGACACCATCCGCTCCAAGGCCCCGCAGGCCGGCGTGCGCTCGAACTTCATCGTCGGCTTCCCCGGCGAGACCGAGGCCGACCTCGCCGAACTGGAGCGCTTCCTGAACGGCGCGCGCCTGGACGCCATCGGTGTCTTCGGCTACTCCGACGAGGAGGGCACGGAGGCGGCGACGTACGACAAGAAGCTCGATCAGGACGTCGTCGACCAGCGGCTCGCGCACATCTCGCGGCTCGCCGAGGAGCTCGTCTCGCAGCGCGCCGAGGAGCGCGTCGGCGAGACCGTGCAGGTGCTGGTGGAGTCGGTGGACTCCGAGGACGGCGCCTACGGCCGCGGCGAGCACCAGGCGCCGGAAACGGACGGCCAGGTGCTGCTCACGAGCGGCGAAGGCCTGAGCGTCGGCCGTATGGTCGAGGCGAAGGTGGTCGGTACGGAAGGTGTCGACCTGGTGGCCGAGCCGCTCCTTGGCTCGCTCGCGTGTAGTGAGGAGGCGGGCAGATGACCGGAGTCCCGGCATCGGCGGCGGGCGACACCTCCAGCGCGAACGGCGCGCCCGTGAGCGCGGGTTCCGGTGCGGCCTCCGGTGGTGCCTCCTCCGGTGTCGTCGAGTCCGGCGGGCCCGGCGGGCCGAAGCCGGCGCGCGGTGCGAAGGTCGTCGCCGCCGCCGTCAACCAGGCGAGCGTCTGGAACATCGCCAACCTGCTGACCATGCTCCGGCTGCTGCTCGTCCCCGGCTTCGTCGCCCTGATGCTGGCCGACGGCGGGTACGACCCGGCGATGCGCTCGTTCGCCTGGGCGGCGTTCGCCGTCGCCATGATCACCGACCTGTTCGACGGTCATCTGGCGCGCGCCTACGACCTCGTCACCGACTTCGGGAAGATCGCCGACCCCATCGCCGACAAGGCGATCATGGGCGCGGCGCTGATCTGTCTGTCCTCGCTCGGCGATCTCCCGTGGTGGGTGACCGTCGTCATCCTCGGCCGGGAACTCGGGATCACGCTGTTGCGTTTTCTTGTCATCCGGTACGGCGTCATTCCCGCGTCCCGCGGCGGCAAGCTGAAGACGCTCACGCAGGGCGTGGCCGTAGGGATGTATGTGCTGGCGCTGACGGGCTGGCTGGCCACCCTGAGGTTCTGGGTGATGGCGGCGGCGGTCATTCTGACCGTGCTGACCGGGCTCGACTATGTGAGACAGGCCATTGTGCTGCGCAGGCAGGGAATCGCCGAGCGCATGGCGGCGTCGGAGGAGACGGAAGCGTGAGTTCCACGGCCGCTGAAGTGGTGCGACTACTGACCGTGAGCGGTGCGACGCTCGCTGTCGCCGAGTCGCTCACCGGTGGTCTGGTTGCGGCGGAGATCACATCGGTGCCCGGAGCCTCCAAGGCCTTCCGCGGTTCGGTCACCGCCTACGCCACCGAGCTGAAGCACGAACTGCTCGGCGTCGACGCCACCCTGCTGACCGAGCGGGGAGCGGTGGATGCGCAGGTCGCGGCCCAGATGGCGGCCGGCGTAAGGAAGGCTCTGGGCGCCGACTGGGGAATCGCGACCACCGGTGTGGCGGGCCCGGAACCGCAGGACGGGCAGCCCGTCGGCACCGTTTTCGTGGCCGTGGACGGGCCCCCCGGACCGGAATCGGATGCAGCCGGTGGCGGGAAAGTGGCCGCGCTGCGGTTGAACGGCGGCCGGGCGGAAATTCGTATGGAGAGTGTACGGAGCGTACTCGCGCTGCTTCTGGAGCGGCTCGTGAGCGAACAGACCGGGAATGAGCGGGCACAGGATACGGAACAGAACGGGGGGTTTTGATGTTTGCAGCCCTGAGTGAACACGACATCGCTCCCCGCACGGCCGCGGCGCAAGGCGGTACGGTGGGGCGAGAAGGATGCGGCTACGCGGTCCGAGGAGGGAGCCACCGATGATTCTGCTCCGTCGCCTGCTGGGTGACGTGCTGCGTCGGCAGCGCCAGCGCCAGGGCCGTACTCTGCGCGAAGTCTCCTCGTCCGCCCGAGTCTCACTCGGCTATCTCTCCGAGGTGGAGCGGGGGCAGAAGGAGGCATCCTCCGAGTTGCTCTCCGCCATCTGCGACGCGTTGGACGTACGGATGTCCGAGCTCATGCGGGAAGTGAGCGACGAGCTCGCTCTCGCCGAGCTGGCCCAGTCTGCTGCGGCCACCGGTTCTGTGCCCACGTCGGTACGTCCGATGCTGGGTTCCGTCTCGGTGACCGGTGTGCCACCGGAACGGGTGACCATCAAGGCCCCCGCCGAGGCGGTGGACGTGGTCGCCGCGTGACGCTGACGCTGGTCTGAGCCGATGCGGCGCCGACCGGTATGAGGATGTGTTGAAGGCCCCGGCCGGGGCTTCTCCGGTGAGAGCTGGAGAGGTGAGGTCGGGGTCTTTCGCGTTCCGGGCGCTTTGTCGGTCCGTGGCGGTCCGTTTGCCGGTGTGGCCCAGCGCGGTCATGGTTGAGGCGGGTGGTGCGTCCGTGTGCCGTCGATGTGCCCTCCTCGCGGGTGACCGCGGCGGTCTGGCGTCCGGCTGGAGGTGGTGGCCATGGCGGGGCGGATAGCGCGCTGGGGGGCTGCCCTGGGACTCGGGGCACTGTGGTGGTGGGCCGTGCTGAGGCTCGCTCTGGCTGCCGACGCCGGGGTCCTGGAGGGAGCGATCGCAGCCGGAGGGTGGGGGCTGAGCCTGTTGCCGGTGCACTGTGTGCCGAAGGCCAGGGCGGCTGGAGCCGTCAGGCAGGGGCGCTGGAGGGACGCTTGGCGGGTGTCCCTCGTTACCACGGCATCGCCACGCCCCCGTTCGGACGGAGGATCTGGCCCGTCGTGAACGACGACGCGTCGGACGCCAGATGCAGCACGGCGTGGGCGATGTCCTCCGGCTCACCTACCCGGCCCAGCGGCGACAGCCGGGCCATCATCGCCTCGGTACGGGCCTGCGCCTCGCCCTCGTGGTGGTCGGTCATGGGCGTGCGTATCCAGCCCGGCGCGATGGCGTTGACGCGGATGCCGTGCCGGCCCAGCTCCGTCGCCAGCGTCTTCGTCAACTGGACGACGGCCGCCTTCGCGGCGCTGTAGCAGAGCAGCCCGGCTCCTCCGGTGTCGATCGCGCCCGACGCCATGGTGACGATGCTGCCCCTGGTGCCGCGGTCGAGCATCAGCCGGGCCGCCTCCTGGCAGGCGTACAGGACGCCCTTGAAGTTGACGTCCAGCACCCGGTCGAGATCCTCGTCCAGGGTCTCCAGCACCGGGCTGCTGTGCATGATCCCGGCGACCGCCGCCATCACATGCAGGTCCTCGCAGGACTCGACGGCCTGCCTGACCTGGGCACGATCGGTGACGTCCAGGTGGTGGACGCGGGCGCTGCCCCCCTGGTCCTTGATCAGGGTCGCCGTCTCGTGCAGGCCCTGTGCGTCGCGGTCGGCGCAGTGCACGGTGGCGCCCGCCTCGGCGAGCAGGACGGCGCAGGCGCGGCCGATACCGCTGGCGGCGCCGGTGACGAATGCGGTGCGTCCGGTGAGGTCGTACGCGTTGACGGGCATGAAGCGACGGTACGAACGTTCCTGACGGTCCGTCAATTGGTCGTACGGTGCCGGGTTCCGCGGGGTGGGGTGGTGCCCGGTGCCGGTCCCACCTGGCAGGTCGGGCACCAGTAGGTGGGGCGCTCGCGGGAACCGTCGCCTTGGTCGGCCGTGCGGATCGAGGTGCCGCAGCGCAGGCAGGGGCGGGGTGCGCGGCCGTAGACGAACAGGTCGGGGGTGTGGCGCGGGGGGCCGCTGTTCGTGAGGGTGCTTGTGGTGTTGCGGGCGGGGCGGTCGCGGTTGGCTTCCAGGAGCCGCTTGGCGATCGCGGGCAGCTTCGCGGCGCGGTCGGCGGGGAGTGCGCCGATGGGGAGCCAAGGGGTGGCGCCCAGGAGGAAGCAGAGTTCGCTTTTGTAGATGTTGCCGATGCCGGCCAGGTTGCGCTGGTCGAGCAGGGCCTCGCCGAGCGGGCGGGAGGGGTCGGCGAGGAGGTTGGACAGGGCCTGCTCGGGGTTCCAGTCGGGGCCCAGGAGGTCGGGGCCGAGGTGGCCCACCGCGCGGTCTTCGTCGGTTGTGCGGAGGAGTTCCAGGACGGGGAGGCGGTAGCCGACGGCTGTGTGGCCGGTGTTGCCGAGGATCGCGCGGATCTGGTGGGCCGGGCCGCCGCCGCTCCAGCGCCGGCCTTCGGCGTACACCCTCCATGTGCCGTCCATGCGCAGGTGGGAGTGGAGGGTGAGGCCGCCCTCGATACGGGTCAGCAGGTGCTTGCCCCGGGGTGTGACGTCCAGGACGGTGCGGCCGGTGAGGTCGACCGTGGCGTACTTGGGCACCCTGAGGTCGCTGCGGGTCAGCACCTTGCCCGCGAGGGCGGAGTGGAGGCGCTTCGCGGTCTGCCAGACGGTGTCGCCTTCAGGCATGGGTCAAGGGTGGCACGAGGTGGTGAGAGTCGGTTCGGTTCATGCGCGCAGGCGCAGGCCGCGCGGTGTCGCGATGAAGCCCGCTCCTTCCAGGAGGGCGCCGATGGGAGAGGTCAGGGCCGAGGCGCCGTTGACCCGCTCCACCGTGACCGTGCCGAGGGAACCGGCTCGGGCCGCTGCCGCGAGGGCCTCGGCGGCCGCCTGGAGGCGTGGGTCCTCGGTGGCCGTGGAGTCCGGTGCGGAGGGCCAGGCGAGCAGGGTCTTGCCGCCGCGCTCCATGTAGAGCGTGAGCTCACCCTCGACGAGCACGACTAGCGAGCCCGCTTTCCGCCCCGGCTTGTGCCCGGCCCCGGTCGGAGGCTCGGGCCACGGGAGGGCCGCGCCGTACGCGTTCGCCGGGTCGGCGGCGGCCAGGACCACGGCTCGGGTGGTGAGGGAGGGGCGGGTGCGGTGGTTGGCGTAGGGGGAGGCTGTGTTGCTCCGGGGGTGCGGGGCGGGGAAGTCGCGGGGGGAGATGTAGTCGCCCGGGGACGGGGGGTGGGAGGAAGGAGTGCGGTGCTGCCGGGCGGCCGGGGCGGTCGGTGTGCCCGCGTCGTCGAGGTCGTCGAAGTCGGTGAAGGGGCCGAAGTCGTCGGCGAAGTCGTGGACCCCGTGGGAGTCGGACGGGTCGGGCCGACCGTGGTTGTCGGAGGAGCCGTAGGTGGTCGAGGTGGTGAAGGGGGCTGCGGAACCGGACGTCGGTGTGCTGGAGCCGCTCAGGGTTCCGAAGCCGTAGGGGTCGTTGTCGGTGGGGTCCGGTGTGGGCAGGTCGTCGCCCCGGTCGCGGGCGTTCGCGACCGCGCGGAGCCGGTCCACCGCGCCGTCCATCGCGAACTGGGCGGCGCCCAGCCCCTCCACGACATAGCCGCGCCGTGCCTGACCGCTGTCCTCGAAGACGGACAGGACGCGGTACGTCGCCGAGAAGCCGCCCTCGACGCCTTCCGCGGCGACGGCTCCCCGGGTCACCACGCCGTGCCGGTCGAGCAGGGTGCGGGCCAGTGCGTGGGCGCGCACGGTCGGGTCCGGTTCGTGGGCGGGGAGCAGGGACCAGCGGCCCGCGACGGTCGGCGGACCGGTGCGGGAGGCCGGGCGGGTGGCGGCGGTGAGGGAGCCGTACCGCCCGCGCGGGACCGTGCGTTTCGCGCGGTGGGCCGTGGAACCCGCCGTACGGCCGGAGCCCAGCAGGGAGCGCATGGGGGCGAGCGTGTCGTTCGTCAGCCGGCCGGACCAGGCCAGGTCCCAGACGGCGTCGGCGAGTTGGGGATCGGTGACGTCGGGGTGGGTGGTCGCACGGACCTGGTCGGTGATCTGGCGGAAGAAGAGGCCGTAGCCGCCGGAGAGGGTGTCCAGGACCGACTGGTGCAGCGCCGTGAGTTCGAGTGGGTGTGGTGGCGCGAGGAGCAGGGGGGCCGCGTCCGCCAGGTACAGGGAGACCCAGCCGTCCTTGCCGGGGAGGGAGCCCGCGCCCGCCCACACCAGCTCGCCGGCGGAGGTGAGTTCGTCGAGCATGGCGGGTGTGTAGTTCGCCACGCGGGACGGCAGGACGAGCTTCTCCAGGGCGGACGCGGGCACGGAGGCGCCCTGCAACTGCTCGACGGCGCGCACCAGTCCGTCGATGCCGCGCAGTCCGTGGCCCTTGCCGATGTGCTGCCACTGGGGGAGGAACTGCGCCAGCGCGGCAGGCGGCACCGGCTCCAACTCGTGCCGCAGCGCGGCCAGGGAGCGGCGGCGCAGGCGACGCAGCACCGTCGCGTCGCACCACTCCTGACCGATGCCGGCCGGGTGGAACTCGCCTTGTACGACACGGCCGTTGGCCGCGAGGCGCTGCAACGCGCCCTCGGTGACCGCCACTCCGAGGCCGAAGCGGGCGGCTGCCGTGGTCGATGTGAACGGGCCGTGGGTGCGGGCGTGGCGCGCGAGGAGGTCGCCGAGCGGGTCCTTGACCGGTTCGGTGAAGGCTTCCGGGACGCCGACCGGGAGCGCTGTGCCGAGGGCGTCGCGCAGTCGGCCCGCGTCCTCGATCGCGGCCCAGTGGTCGGCACCGGCGACACGAACCCGGATCGCGCGGCGGGCCGAGGCAAGATCCTGGGCCCAGTGCGGCTCGGCGCCCCGCTCGGCCAACTCGGCGTCGGTGAGCGGGCCGAGCATCCGCAGCAGGTCGGCGACGCCCTCGACGTCCTTGATCCGGCGGTCCTCCGTGAGCCACTGGAGCTCCCGCTCCAGCTCGGTCAGCACCTCGGCGTCGAGAAGCTCGCGCAGCTCCGCCTGGCCGAGCAGCTCGGCCAGCAGGTGGGAGTCCAGCGACAGGGCGGCGGCGCGGCGCTCGGCGAGCGGTGAGTCTCCCTCGTACAGGAACTGGGCGACATACCCGAAGAGGAGGGAGCGGGCGAAGGGGGACGGCTCGGCGGTGGTGACCTCGACGAGGCGCACCTTGCGGGACTCCAGGTCGCCCATCAGCTCGGTGAGCCCCGGCACGTCGAAGACGTCCTGGAGGCATTCGCGGACCGCCTCCAGGACGATCGGGAACGAGCCGAACTCGCTTGCCACCTGGAGCAGTTGCGCGGCCCGCTGGCGCTGCTGCCACAGCGGGGTGCGCTTGCCGGGGTTGCGGCGCGGCAGCAGCAGCGCGCGGGCGGCGCACTCGCGGAAGCGGGACGCGAACAGGGCCGAGCCGCCGACCTGGTCGGTGACGACTTGATTGACCTCGCCCTTGTCGAAGGCGACGTCCGCCGCGCCCACGGGGGCCTGGTCCGCGTCGTACTCGGTGCCGGCCCTCATGGGCTCCTGGTCGAGCAGGTCCAGGCCCATCAGGTCGGCGTCGGGCAGCCTCAGGACGATGCCGTCGTCGGCGTGCATCACCTGGGCGTCCATGCCGTAGCGCTCGGAGAGGCGGGCGCCGAGGGCGAGGGCCCAGGGGGCGTGGACCTGGGCGCCGAAGGGGGAGTGGATGACCACGCGCCAGTCGCCGAGTTCGTCCCGGAAGCGCTCCACGACGATCGTGCGGTCGTCCGGGATGTGGCCGCAGGCCTCGCGCTGCTCGTCCAGGTACGACAGAACGTTCTCCGCGGCCCAGGCGTCGAGGCCCGCCGCGAGGAGGCGCAGGCGGGCGTCCTCCTTGGGCTGCGAGCCGACCTCGCGCAGGAACGCGCCCACCGCGCGGCCCAGTTCGAGCGGGCGGCCGAGTTGGTCGCCCTTCCAGAAGGGGAGCCGTCCGGGGACGCCTGGTGCGGGGGAGACCAGGACACGGTCGCGGGTGATGTCCTCGATCCGCCAGGAGCTGGTGCCGAGCGTGAAGACGTCCCCCACGCGGGACTCGTAGACCATCTCCTCGTCCAGCTCGCCGACCCTGCCGCCGCCCTTCTTGGGATCGGCGCCGGCCAGGAACACCCCGAAGAGTCCGCGGTCGGGGATCGTGCCCCCGGAGGTGACGGCGAGGCGCTGTGCCCCGGGGCGGCCGGTGATCGTGCCGGCGACGCGGTCCCACACCACGCGCGGGCGCAACTCCGCGAAGGCGTCGGACGGGTAGCGGCCCGCGAGCATGTCCAGCACGGCCGTGAACGCGGACTCCGGGAGCGAGGCGAAGGGCGCGGCACGGCGGACCGTGGCGAGCAGGTCGTCGACCTGCCAGGTGTCCAGCGCCGTCATCGCGACGAGCTGCTGGGCGAGGACGTCCAGGGGGTTGGCGGGGACCTTCAGGGACTCGATGGAGCCGGTGCGCATCCGCTCGGTGACCACGGCGGCCTGGACGAGGTCGCCCCGGTACTTCGGGAAGACCACGCCGGTGGAGACCGCGCCGACCTGGTGTCCTGCGCGGCCCACGCGCTGGAGGCCGGAGGCCACGGAGGGCGGGGACTCCACCTGGACGACGAGATCGACGGCGCCCATGTCGATGCCCAGCTCCAGACTGGACGTGGCGACCACGGCGGGGAGTCGGCCCGCCTTGAGGTCCTCCTCGACCTGGGCGCGCTGCTCCTTGGAGACCGAGCCGTGGTGGGCGCGGGCGATCACCGGGGGCGCGCCCTGGGCGGCACCGGAACCGCCCATCAGCTCGGCCGGTGCGTGATGCTCGTCCAGGGGCTCGCCGGTCGCCCGCTCGTAGGCGATCTCGTTGAGGCGGTTGCACAGACGCTCGGCGAGACGGCGGGAATTGGCGAACACGATCGTCGAGCGGTGCGACTGGACGAGGTCGGTGATGCGCTCCTCGACGTGCGGCCAGATCGACGGCTTCTCCGCGCCGTCGCCGCCGTCCGTGGCCGGGGAGCCGCCCAACTCACCCAGATCCTCGACCGGGACGACCACGGAGAGGTCGAACTCCTTGCCGGACGTGGGCTGGACGATCTCCACCTTGCGGCGCGGGGAGAGATAGCGGGCGACCTCGTCGACCGGACGCACGGTCGCCGAGAGGCCGATCCGGCGGGCCGGCCTCGGCAGCAGCTCGTCCAGCCGCTCCAGGGACAGCGCGAGATGCGCGCCGCGCTTGGTGCCCGCGACCGCGTGCACCTCGTCCAGGATCACCGTGTCGATGCCGGTCAGCGCGTCACGCGTGGCCGATGTCAGCATCAGGAACAGGGACTCCGGGGTGGTGATCAGGATGTCCGGCGGGCGGGTGGACAGGGCGCGGCGCTCCGCGGGCGGGGTGTCACCGGAGCGGATGCCGACCCTGACCTCGGGCTCGGGCAGGCCCAGGCGGACGGATTCCTGGCGGATGCCGGTCAGCGGGCTGCGGAGATTGCGCTCCACGTCGACCGCGAGGGCCTTCAGCGGAGACACGTACAGGACCCGGCAGCGCTTCTTCGGGTCGGCCGGCGGGGGTGTCGCGGCGAGCTGGTCCAGGGCGGCGAGGAAGGCGGCCAAGGTCTTGCCGGAACCGGTCGGCGCGACCACCAGCACGTCCGAGCCCTCGCCGATGGCCCGCCACGCGCCCGCCTGGGCAGCGGTGGGCGCGGAGAAGGCCCCCGTGAACCAGCCGCGGGTCGCGGGGGAGAAGCCGTCGAGGGCTCGATGTGCGGAGCTGACCATGCGTCCATCCTGCACCCGACCACTGACAATGCGTCTGACCTGCGGGAATTCTCCGGCGGTGGCTCGAACGATCGTTTCGGCACTTGCCGGCCGCCGTGGCGGAGAATGGCCGTATGGCAGGTTCGGACGAGTTGGCGAGGCACTGGCGGTACACGGAACTGCCCGGGGTCGACCTGCTGCGGGCCCGGTACATCCGCAAGACGTTCGTCCGGCACACGCATGAGAACTTCGTCATCGCCGGCATCGCGGACGGCGTCGAGGTGTTCCACCACGGCGGTGCCGATGTCTCCGCCGGAGCGGGAGCGCTCGCGCTGGTCAATCCGGACACTCCGCACACCGGCCGGGCCGGCGTTCCCGAGGGCTGGCGGTACGGCGCTGTCTACCCGTCGCCCGAGGTGGTGGCCGCGATAGCCGCCGAGACCACCTCGATCCGCGGCACGCCCGGTTTCAACAGTCCCGTGCTCGACGACCCCTACAGCGTCGGGCTCGTCCACCAGGTCCTGCGCGCGGCCGACGAGGGCAACGCCCTCGCCGCCGACACCCTGTTGCGGGTCGCCGTCACCAGGCTGCTCCGGCTGAACGGAGGCCCGCTGCCGCAGCGCGCAGTACGCACGGCGGGCAGCCGGGTCGCCGCACGCGCGCGTGCCGTGCTGGAGGAGCGGATGGCCGAACCGCCCACCCTGGAGGAACTCGCGAACGGTCTGGGCACCAGCCCCTTCGCGCTGCTGCGCGCCTTCCGTGACAGCTACGGGATGCCGCCCCACACCTGGCTGACCGACGCCCGCGTACGCCGGGCGCGTCGGCTCCTGGACGCGGGTACGGCACCCGCGGAGGCGGCCGTCACCGTCGGGTTCACGGACCAGCCGCACCTCAACCGGCACTTCACCCGGATCGTCGGCGTACCCCCGGGCGCGTACCAGCGGGAGCGCAAGAACGTACAAGACGCGGGGCGGCGGCTGCTCCTACCGTCGGACACGTGGCAGAACAGATCGCTTCAGACGACATACGTGCCGGAGCAGGAGGAGAACCGGGCGCCGACCCCGGGGCGAAGCCGGATTCCGCCGTCGTGCGGGACGCCCTGGGAGTCGGGATCGCCGTAGGACTGTCGGGGTTCGCCTTCGGGGTGACCTCGGCCGGTGGCGGGCTCACCCTGCTCCAGACCTGCGCCCTCAGCCTCCTGGTGTTCACGGGTGCCTCCCAGTTCGCGCTCGTGGGGGCACTCGCGGCCGGCGGCAATCCGCTCACCGCGGCGGCGGGTGCCTTCTTCCTGGGCGTGCGCAACACGTTCTACGGGCTGCGCCTGTCCCAGTTGCTGGCCCTCCCGCGCGCGGTGCGCCCGTTCGCCGCCCAGTGGGTCATCGACGAGACGACGGCCGTCACCCTCGCGCAGCCCACGCGCCGCGCCGCGCGGATCGGGTTCACCGTCACCGGGCTCACTCTCTACGCGTTGTGGAACCTCACCACGCTGCTCGGCGCACTGGGCGCCCAGGCCATCGGGGACACGGACGCGTGGGGTCTCGACGCGGCCGGGCCCGCCGTCTTCCTCGCACTGCTCGCGCCCATGCTCAAGACCAGCACCGAGCGTGCTGTAGCTGCACTCGCGGTCCTGCTGGGACTGGGCCTGCTGCCCGTACTGCCGGCCGGTGTGCCGGTCCTGGCGGCGGCTCTCGCGGCGCCGATCGCCCTCTACGTAGTGGGTCGTCGGCAGGGCGGCACACACAACGACGCGCAGGAGGAGGACCGTTGACCGTCTGGATCGCGATCGCAGCGACCGCTCTCGGCTGCTACGTCGTCAAGGTCGCCGGTCTGCTCGTGCCCGCGGGCACGCTCGAACGGCCGCTGGTGCGGCGGCTCGCCGCCCTGCTGCCGGTCGCGCTCCTCGCCGCGCTCACCGCTCAGCAGACCTTCGCCGACGGGCACGCGCTCGTGCTCGACGCCCGGGCCGCGGGGCTCGCGGCGGCCGCCGTAGCGCTGGTGCTGCGGGCACCGTTCCTGCTCGTCGTCGCGGCGGCCGTCCTGGTGACGGCGGGCGTACGGGCCCTGGGCGGCTGAGGCGGCCCGGAGTCAGCCCACGGAGCGGCCGTACGCCTTGAGGGTGCGCAGTGCCTGGATCGTCACCATGGGGCGTGCCTCCAGGGCGATGCCCTGCGCCCACTGGCGCCAGCGGATCGGCCAGCCGCCGTCCTCCTGCTGGTCGGCCGTCAGGTGGTCCAGGGAGCGGGCCATCTCGTCGTCCGTGAACCACGCGCGCGCGAGGGAGCTCGGCGTCCTCGCGTAGTCGTACGGGAAGTGGTGCTCGCCCGGCGCGTACCCGGGGGCGACCGGATAGGCCTCCAGATGCTCCGGGTCCAGGGCGGCGAGCCGGTGCTCGCGCACCAGACGGCCCAGGCGGTCGGCGGCGGCCTCCGCGCGCGGGCGGTCGGGCGCCGAGTCCAGGAAGGCTACGGCGGCCTCGATCTCGTAGGGGTGCGACTTCTCCAGGGAGTCGACGGCCTGCCAGCAGAAGTCGGTCGCCCGGAACAGCCAGGCGTGCCACACCTCGTTGCGGTGCAGCAGGCCCACCACCGGCCCGGTGGCGAGGAGTTCACTGGGCGGGTCGTCCACGATCGGCACGAACGGAGCCGCCGGATAGCCGCGCTGGCCGGGATCGATCGCCGGCAGAGCGCCGTCGGCGGTGGAGACCGAGGTCAGATAGCGGCACACGCGTTCCACTCGCTGCCCGCCGCAGCGCCCGATGGAGTCCAGCACACGCAGCGCGTGACCGGTGTGCAGCGGCTGGCTGACCGGGCCGCGCAGATCGGGCTCCAGCGCGTGCCCGTACCCGCCGTCCTCGTTGCGGTACGCGTCCAGCGCGGTCTCCACCGGATCGGGGTCGCCGTTGAGGAAGTGGTACGCGAAGAGGCGCTGTTCCAGCACGCGCGCGGTGAGCCAGACGAAGTGCTCGGCGCGGAAGAGCGGGGAGTGCGCCGGGGGCGTCGGGGGGAGTGGGGAAGCTCCTGTTTCGGCCATGCGTCAGACCGTAGGGCGGAAAGCGGTCTCGGCGAGCGGTCCCGGCTCGGGCCCACTCTCAGGGGCGGGATACTGATGTCATGCGGTTGACGGTCTTCTGGCAGCGGATGACGGAGCATTTCGGGGCGGGGTACGCCGAGAGCTTCGCCCGCGATCACGTGATGACGGAACTCGGCGGACGGACGGTGCACGAGGCGCTGGACGCGGGCTGGGAGGCCAAGGACGTGTGGCGCGTGGTCTGCGCCGTCATGAACGTTCCGCGGGAAAGTCGCTGATCGGTCACGAAGATCGCCCACGGTGACCGGTTGTCAGTGGCGTAGGCGAGACTTGCACCGTGGCACCCACTGACGAGACCGGGCACGACGCCCGGCAGGCATCCCCGTCCGGCACGACGCCGCCGACCCGGCCCCCGGCCGATCGCGCCGTGCCGGGGACCGGCATGCCGCGCTGGCTGCCACGCGCGATGGTGCTGGCGCTCGCCCTCGTCGCCGTGTTCCAACTGGGCAGTTGGGCCTTCCACCAGCTTATCGGCCTGCTGATCAACATCCTCATCGCGTTCTTCCTGGCGCTCGCCATCGAGCCCGCGGTGAGCCGGATGGCCGCTTTCGGTATGCGCCGGGGTCTGGCCACCTTCCTGGTCTTCCTTGGTCTGTTGATCGTGAGCGCCGGGTTCATCACCCTCATGGGGTCGATGCTCGCCGGCCAGATCATCAAGATGATCGAGGACTTCCCGGACTACCTCGACTCCGTCATCAACTGGGTCAACGCACACTTCCAGACCGACCTGAAACGGGTCGACATCCAGGAGGGGCTGCTCCACTCCGACTGGCTGCGCAAGTACGTGCAGAACAGCGCCACCGGTGTGCTGGACGTGTCCACGCAGGTGCTTGGTGGCCTCTTCCAACTGCTGACGATCGGGCTGTTCTCGTTCTACTTCGCCGCCGACGGGCCGCGCCTGCGGCGTGCGCTGTGCTCCGTACTGCCGCCCGCCCGGCAGGCCGAGGTGCTGCGCGCGTGGGAGATCGCCGTCGACAAGACCGGCGGTTACATATACTCCCGCGGCCTGATGGCGCTGATCTCCGGCGTGGCGCACTACATCCTGCTGCAGGCGCTGGGCATCCCGTACGCGCCCGTGCTCGCCGTCTGGGTGGGCCTGGTCTCCCAGTTCATCCCGACCATCGGCACGTATCTCGCGGGCGCGCTGCCCATGCTGATCGCGTTCACCGTGGACCCCTGGTACGCGCTGTGGGTGCTCATCTTCGTCGTGGTCTACCAGCAGTTCGAGAACTACATGCTGCAGCCCAAGCTGACCGCGAAGACCGTCGACATCCACCCCGCCGTCGCCTTCGGCTCGGTCATCGCGGGCACCGCGCTCCTGGGTGCGGTCGGCGCGCTGATCTCCATTCCGGCCGTGGCCACGCTTCAGGCGTTCCTCGGGGCCTATGTGAAGCGGTACGCCGTCACGGACGATCCCCGCGTCCATGGACACCGGGTCCGGGGAACCGGAGGGCCTGGCCTGCGGGCGCGGGTGGGGAGGCTGTGGGGGCAGCGGGTGGGGGAGGCGGAGCGTGCGGTGGGCGACTCCGGTGGGGCGGTCGGCTCCGATGGGATGGCTGATTCCGGTGGGGTGGCTGGTTCTGGGTCGGCTGGGTCCGGCGGGGCCACCTCCGGACCGGCTGACTCCGGACCGACCAGTTCTGGCTCGACTGGCTCTGGGTTGACAGACTCTGGCGGTCAGAACTCCGGGCGGGCCGACTCGGGTCCGACCGGCTCCGGGCCGGCTGATCTCGACTCCTAGAACTCAGGGTCGACTGGCTCCGGACCGGCCGCCTCCGATTCCCAGAGTTCCGGCCGACCGGCTCCGTGTCGATCGGTTCCGGGTGGATTGGTTTCGGGGCGGTGGGCTCTGGCCGTTGGAGCTTCGGGGCTATCGACTCGGGCCCTACGGATTCTGGGTCGGCTGATCCCGACTGTTAGATCTCGGGGCCGAGCGGCTGCGGATCGACTCGTTCCGGACTGGCCGACTCCGGATGACCACCTTCGATGCCCGTAGTTCCGGGCCGACCGGCTTCGGGCCGACCGGCTCCATGTCGATCGGTTCCGGGCGGACTGGTTTCGGGGCGGCTGGCTCTGGCCGTTGGAGCTTCGGGGCTATCGACTCGGGCCCTACGGATTCTGGGTCGGCTGATCCCGACTCGTAGAACTCGGCGCCGACCGGCTCCGGATCGACCGGCCTCGGACTGACCGCCTCCGACTCTCAGAGCTCCGGGGCCACCGACTCCGGGCGGAGCGGACGAGTTCCGTGTCGACCGGCTCAGGCCCGACCGACACCGGGCCGACTGGTCCCGGGGCGACCGACTCCGGCCTTAGGAACTCCGGGTGTACCGACTCCGGCTCCAGGAATTCCGCCCCGACCGGTTCCGGCTCAAAGGACGCCGCACCGACCACCTCCGACCCGAGGGACTCCGAAGAAAGCTCCGCCTGAGGGGCGCTCTCGCGCGAGCACCAGGTCTCCGCGATCAGTACATGAGCACCGCCCACACCCCCGCCCCGGCCACCGCGACGGCGTAGCAGCCGACCGCGAGCCGTACGGTCCGCCGTCGTGCCGTCTCGCTCCAGGACGTGCGGGACAGTAGCCAGGCCAGGGCCGGCAGGACCAGGACGGCGTGCAGGCTCACCCCATGCAGGGGCTTGAGCGGGGCCGTCGAATCGTAGGCCGCTTCCTGGTGGCCGGTTCGGGCCAGGACCACCCCGCGCGCGATCATCGCGGCGCCCGAGGCCAGCGCGACGAGCAGGATCGCGAACCCGGAACGCACCGCGAGCGCCATCCCGGTGGGACCCGTCGGCCGGTGCCGGAAGGACGTCACCGCGAACACGGTGAGCAGCACCACTAGGACACCGCCACCCACCGCGAGCGTCATGGAGACCGCGGTGTCGAAGGGCGTCTCCATGTCGAGGTGCGACGGCACCCGGCGCCACGCCTGAAGGGTGATGCCGCCGACCTCCACGACGCAGTCGGCGGCGAACACGACGAGCAGCACGGTGCGCAGCCGGGCCCCGACACGTAGATACGACGTGACCCAGGTGACCGCGATCAGCGTCGCCCCGAAGGAAAGCCCGAACGTGACGGGCTTGCGCCAGGAGACGGGCCCGTACCAGGGGCCGCCGTCCACCGCGAACACCACCAGGTGCACCAGGCCGGAGAGGATCAGCAAGGCACCGGTCGCGTGGCAGAGACGTTCGGTGGGGCGTACGTGGTTCTTCAGGGTCAGGGGCATGGCCCGAGCCTCGCGGGAACCCGCCGCGCGGTCGTCGTACGGCCGAAGACACCCGCCGTACGACGGTGGAAGTAGGGCTCGCGGAAGCGTGGCGATGAGTCTTGGGGGCGCGCCGCAAGTAAAGAACCCTCTTGGACAAGCTCGGCGGTGCACCGGTCCAGCCGGAGAGACCTACTCGTAGCAGCTAGCGCTGCAAAGGATCTTGACGGTGCCGGTTCCGCCGACCGAGGAGATCGCCGTGCCCTGGGCGGGCGCGGGCTGATGGACGCGGCTGGTCTCCCACGGCGCGGGGGCGGCCGATGCCGCCGGACTCATGATGCCGACGGTCGTCCCGGCCACCACGGCCGCGATCCCCACACGCTTCCACACCCTCATCACGCTCTCCTCGCGTCGAATGCCGCCGACTGCCGTTGACTGCTGTCAGTCAACGGCCCCGGCCCCGGGACGGGAAGGATTTCCATGTCGTTCGAAGCGTCGTCAGGACGCCCTGCGGCACCGGACATCGGTGACGCGAGTGCCGCGTGGTGCGCTTGACATGAAAATCGAACATCCATTCTTATGGAGGCTCCGGCGAGGCCATGACGGGCATTTCGACAGGTTTTTGATGCTGAAGTGTCCGAGTTATCCACAGGCTGGACGGGCGTCGGGGCGCATTGTCAGTGGCAGGCGTTAGCGTCTTTGACGTGAAGCGATCGACTCAAGCAAACCGGGTGGAACCCATGGCAGGAACCGACCGCGAGAAGGCGTTGGACGCCGCGCTCGCACAGATTGAACGGCAATTCGGCAAGGGCGCGGTGATGCGCCTGGGCGAGCGGCCGAACGAGCCCATCGAGGTCATCCCCACCGGGTCGACCGCACTCGACGTCGCCCTCGGTGTCGGCGGCCTGCCGCGCGGCCGAGTGGTGGAGGTCTACGGCCCGGAGTCCTCCGGAAAGACGACCCTGACCCTGCACGCGGTGGCGAACGCACAGCGGGCCGGCGGCCAGGTCGCGTTCGTGGACGCGGAGCACGCCCTCGACCCCGAGTACGCGAAGAAGCTCGGCGTCGACATCGACAACCTGATCCTGTCCCAGCCGGACAACGGCGAGCAGGCCCTGGAGATCGTGGACATGCTGGTTCGCTCCGGCGCCCTCGACCTCATCGTCATCGACTCCGTCGCGGCGCTCGTCCCGCGCGCGGAGATCGAGGGCGAGATGGGCGACAGCCACGTCGGTCTGCAGGCCCGTCTGATGAGCCAGGCGCTCCGGAAGATCACGAGTGCGCTCAACCAGTCCAAGACCACCGCGATCTTCATCAACCAGCTCCGCGAGAAGATCGGCGTGATGTTCGGCTCGCCGGAGACCACGACCGGTGGCCGCGCGCTGAAGTTCTACGCCTCGGTGCGACTCGACATCCGCCGTATCGAGACCCTGAAGGACGGCACGGACGCGGTCGGCAACCGCACCCGCGTCAAGGTCGTCAAGAACAAGGTCGCACCGCCCTTCAAGCAGGCCGAGTTCGACATCCTCTACGGCCAGGGCATCAGCCGTGAGGGCGGTCTGATCGACATGGGCGTGGAGAACGGCTTCGTCCGCAAGGCCGGCGCCTGGTACACGTACGAGGGCGACCAGCTCGGCCAGGGCAAGGAGAACGCGCGCAACTTCCTGAAGGACAACCCCGACCTGGCCAACGAGATCGAGAAGAAGATCCTGGAGAAGCTGGGCGTGGGTGTCCGTCCGGAGAAGCCCGCCGCCGAGCCGGTCGCGGACGCGGCGGTCTCCACCGCCACGGACGACGCCGCCAAGGCGGTGCCCGCTCCGGCGGCCGCGGCCAAGGCCACCAAGTCCAAGGCCACGGCAGCCAAGAGCTGACCCGTGACACGACGAACGGACTGGGCCGAGTACGCGTACCCCGGCGTCCCCCAGGGGCGCGGGGGAGGCGAGGGCCCGGCCTACGGCGCGGCGGACGACATGCCCGAGGAGCCGTACGGCGGTGAGCCGGGCGGTGCGTGGTCGGCTGGTGGCTTCGCCGGTGAGACCGGCCCGCCGTTCGGCGGGCCGGAGCCCGGCGACGGTTCGGCGGGTACCGGTCGGCTTTTCAGGAGCCCGGCACCCGGCGGCAGTTGGTCCGGCGAGGGATCCACCGACGACGACGCACCCGGCCGCGGCTCGCGCCGCAGCCGTGGAGCACGTGACGAGGGCGGCGTACGCGGGGGTACGGCGCTCGGTGACGGCGCACGCGGTAGACGTGGGCGCCGTGGTCGTGGCAGCGGCTTCGGGGAGTCGTCCGGAGGGGACGGGGGCTACTCCTCGTCGTCGGGGGCCGAGTCGAGGGCTCAGAAGGAGGAGCCGCCGGCGGACCCGGCCGAGCGGGCGCGGGGAATCTGTCTGCGCCTGCTCACCGGGACCCCGCGCACCCGCAAGCAACTCGCGGACGCCCTGCGCAAGCGGGAGATCCCGGACGAGGTGGCGGACGAGGTGCTGTCGCGGTTCGAGGAGGTCGGACTGATCAACGACGGTGCGTTCGCCGACGCCTGGGTGGAGTCCCGGCACCACGGCCGGGGACTGGCAAGGCGCGCGCTCGCCCAGGAGCTGCGCACCAAGGGCGTCGACTCGACGCTGATCGACGAGGCCGTCTCCCAGCTCGACTCCGAGCAGGAAGAGGCGACGGCCCGCGACCTGGTCGACCGCAAGCTGCGGTCCACCCGCGGCCTTGACCGCGACAAGAGGCTGCGCCGCCTCGCGGGCATGCTGGCCCGCAAGGGCTACTCCCAGGGCATGGCCCTGAGAGTGGTCCGCCAGGCGCTGGAGGAAGAGGGCGAGGACACGGAGTTCCTCGGGGACGAGGGGTACTGATCCGGCGTTGATCCGGTTCTGACACCTCGACGGTGCGAACGTCCTGAACACGGTGGACGCGCGGGGGCGCCGACCGCGTTCAGGCAAGCATCGGGCCGGCGCCCGAGGTGGGGTTACCCCCTGAAGACGCCGGACCGCCGCAAAGCACAGACACCCGCCGAGCGGATCCCGGCGCCATCCGCGTCGGCCGGCCGCACACCCCAGGGAGGTCACCGCGTTCGGCGTGCTCCCGGACGAGGGCAGGAGTGCGGCCCGGTTGCGGCAGGCCGTGGCCGGGCCCTCCACGGCATTACCGTTCAGGTCAGCGCGGGTGACGCGCGCGGCTCCGTCGAGTTCCCGGGCATCCGCGTCCCCGCGCCGGCCGCCGCGGATTCGCTCCAGGCGCGGCGCCAGCAGGCGAACGCCGAGGTCAACTATCTGGCCATGGGCCTCGTCCTGGCCTTTACAGCCATCGCCGTGGTCAACACGCTCGCGATGTCGATCGCCGAGCGGGTCCGGGAGTTCGCGCTGCTGCGCCTGGCCGGGGCGACCCGACGTCAGGTGCTGCGGATGCTGCGCACCGAGGTGCTGTCGGTGCTGTTCCTCGCCACGGCGGTCGGCAGCGGTATCGCCCTCGCCGTCCTGACGGCGTTCAGCGTCGGCATGACCGGCCGGGCCGCGCCATCGGTCACCCCTCTCGTGTACCTCGCGGTGGTCGCGGTGGCCGGGACTCTCGCGCTGGTCGCCACCGCGCTGCCGGGTCGCGTGGCGCTCCGGGGCCGGGCGGTGGCCGCGGTGACCGCCCGGCAGTAGGGGAGGAGGGAACTGGTGGACAAGCCTGTCGGGAGTGCGTGTTTCGCAAACTCAGTGTGCGTTCCGTGAAGGGTTCGAATGTTTGGCGCGCGGGTAACTTCTGCTGCCGTCCCTCGGGTCTCCCCGCCTGCTGAGCCGCAGTCAGGCCTGCCTGAGTGCCTCCGGCCGCTTCGCCGACCGGTCCTCGTACGCCCTGAAAGGCGGCCAGCCTTGTCGTTGCCCCTGTCCGCTCGCCACCGGAGATCGCTGGTGGCCTGTCTGGTCGGCACCGGTCTCTTACTGAGCGGCTGCGGGCTGGAGTCCAGCGCCACGCCCGCCGACGACGGGCCCACCACCCTCGGGTTCGTGAACGGCGGCAGTACCGAGTTCCACACCTGTCTGCAGGAGTCGATCCAGAACACGGCCAAGAGCAACTTCGCGAAGCTCGTCACCGCCAACTCGCATCAGGACGCCGCTCAGGAGTTGTCCAACATCCAGAGCATGATCGACCGCCATGTCGACGCGATCATCGTGCAGACCGTCAGCACCACCGCGCTCAAGAGCGACATCGCCAAGGCCAAGAGCGCGCACATCCCGATCTTCCTGACCTCGGTCAGTGCCGACCCGTCCGACATCCTCGGGGCCGTGGTCGTCGACCTGAAGGCGGTGGGCAAGCTGGACGCCGACTGGATTGAGGACGACGCCGCGGGGGGTGACGTACAGGTGGGTGTCATCGCGGGTGCGCCCGGTGCCGCCTCCGACCTGCTCGTCGGCGGTTTCACCCAGGGACTGCCGGCGAACGCGAAGGTGGTCGCGAACCAGCCCGCCATGTTCGTCGCGGCGAAGGCGAAGATCGTCGCCGAAGCCATGATCAAGGCGCATCCCGATCTGGACTACGTCTTCGTCGCCAACGAGGAGATGGCGTTCGCCGCCCGCAAGGCGCTCGACGCGGACGGCGGCAAGAAGGTCAAGATCGTGACGGTCAACGGCACCGACGAGGCACTCGCCGCCCTCAAGGACGGCCGCTTCGCCGCCA
Organism: Streptomyces sp. NPDC051576; assembly: GCF_040681835.1. Lineage (NCBI taxonomy): Bacteria > Bacillati > Actinomycetota > Actinomycetes > Kitasatosporales > Streptomycetaceae > Streptomyces > Streptomyces sp. NPDC051576. The sequence continues at coordinate 899,137 of NZ_JBFAZO010000002.1, read as the reverse complement.
CCGTCTCCAACTCCGCCAAGGACACCGGCGAACTGGCCGTCACCAACGCCATCAGCCTGCTCCGCAAGGAGAAGGTGAAGAAGATCGCCACCACGCCGGCCCGGCTGATCACCAGGGCCAACGCGGACACGGCCCCGCTCTACTGCCCTTCCGACGGGTTGTGAGCGGGGTCGGACCGTCAGGTCGTAGACACGGTGTCTACGGGGTGACAGGCAGGCCCGCTGCCTTCCATGCCTGGAAGCCGCCGATCAGGTCCGTCGCGCGATGCAGGCCGAGTCGGTGCAGGGACGCGGCTGCCAGGCTGGACGCGTAGCCCTCGTCGCAGATCACTACGACGCGCAGGTCGTGGCCGGTGGCTTCGGGGGCGCGGTGGCTGCCTCGGGGGTCGAGGCGCCACTCCAGTTCGTTGCGCTCGACGACCAGGGCGCCGGGGACGAGCCCGTCGCGCTCGCGCGGGGCCGCGTAGCGGATGTCGACCAGGAGAGCCTCGCCGGCCTGGGCCGCGTTGTACGCCGCCCGGGCCTCGGTCCGTTCGAAGTCCGCGCGGACCCGCTCCAGCAACTCGTCCATTCCGCGTGGCTGTTCGCGTACGGCACTCACTGCCAGTCCGCCGGGCGCTCGACCTGCTCCAGGCGCAGCACCGGGCCGGTGCGGCTGTAGCGGCGGATCTGCGGCAGTGGCGGGTAGTAGGCGTGGACGGAGATCGCGTGCTCCTCCATGGACTCGTTGAGCACCTCGTGGACGTGGTGGTGGCCGAAGGCGCGGCCCTTGCCGGCCGGCAGCCGTCGTTCGCGGTCCACGCCCTCCTCCAGTTCGAGGGTCTTCCAGCCGTGGCTCGGGAGCCGGGCGGCGAGCGAGTTCTCCTTGAGCTCGCCGGCGGCGGTGAGGAAGGCGCCGACCGAGTCGGCGTGGTCGTGCCAGCCTGTGCCGCTGCCGGGCGGCCAGCCGATCAGCCAGGCCTCGCTGCCGCCGGGCCCTTCGAGCCGCACCCACGTGCGGCCCTCGGGGTCGAGGGGGAGCGAGGCGATCAACTCGGCGTCGGCCGCCGTACGCCGTACGAAGTCGAGCAGGTCCGCCTGCGTCGGCGCCTGGGCGGGCGCGGCGGAGGACACGGGGGCAGAGGGGGATACAGACACGTGCACCGTCCTGATGAGTGTTCGCGAGAGCGCGCGGACCCACAGACAGGGCGCGCGCGAGTGAGAGAGATGCGAATTCAGCAGGAGACGTGACAGACGCAGCCCACATAGCGGACGAGGTCCAGATGGACCTTCCGCCAGAGATGGACAGATGTGTCGGTCATGATCCGGAGTACAGCACGGCGGTGCGAAACGGTCAACACAGCGTCACTATGTGGACAGTTCGGGTGCGGAGACCTCAGCGTGAGCCGGCTGTTGCCTCCGTCTTCGCCGGACCGCCGAGCGTCGCCTCGGCCGCCGCGTACAGGTCGGCCGGGCGCACCCCGCTCAGCGCGGTGACCAGGTGTCCGTCGGGCCGTACGAGGAGGACGGTGTGGGCGGCGGCGCCCGGGTAGCTCTCGGCGACCAGCAGCTCGGCCGGGTGCGGCAGCGCCGTCACGGCGGCCGCCAGGCGGGGCATGATTCCGGCGGTCACCCAGTGTTTGCGCTCCCACACGCCCGTGCCCGGCGCGATCAGCACGACCAGCAGGGAGTCGTGACCGAGGCGGTCCCGCAGCCGTACGACGGAGCCGTCCTCCGCGGTGACCCGGACATCGGCGACCGGCGCGCCCGGCAGGGTGTCGACGGCGACCTCCGCCTCGATGTGCCGGGGCGCGAGCGGCGAATCGGCGTACGCCCCCGGCGCGCCGAGCGCTCCGCGCCCCAGGTGACCGTCCGTGAGCAGCACGTCATGGCCACGGGTCGAGCCGGGCACGACCGAACGCAGCCCGGCGCCGCCGCGCACCAGCGGCAGCGCCTGGTCGGCGGCGCGCAGCCGGGCCGCCACGACCGCCCGCCGCTCCGCCTGATAGCTGTCGAGCAGCGCTTCGTGCGGCCCGTGGTGCCAGGCGAACGCCAGCTTCCAGGCGAGGTTGTCGGCGTCCCGCAGCCCCTCGTCCAGCCCCTGCGTGCCGAGCGCCCCCAGCAGATGTGCCGCGTCCCCGGCGAGAAACACCCGTCCCACCCGCCACCGGCGAGCGAGCCGGTGGTGCACGGTGTGCACTCCCGTGTCGAGCAGGTCGTACGGCGGTGTCGGGCCCTCGGTCCAGCCCGCGAGCGTCTCCCGGACGCGGGTCAGGAGCAGCTCGGGGGTGACGAGGTCCTTGCCCGGTGGCAGCAACCAGTCCAGACGCCACACGCCGTCCGGGAGCGGGCGTCCGGTGACCTCCACGGCCGAGGTGCCGGACGTCCGCCACGGCGGCATCCGATGCAACAACGCCTGGTCGGGCCACGGAAGTTCCGTGCGCAGCGCGGCCACGGCGTGTCGCTCCACCGCCGTACGGCCGGGGAAGCGGATGTCCAGGAGTTTGCGCACGGTCGAGCGCGGGCCGTCGCAGCCGACCAGGTAACTCCCGCGCCACCAGGTGCCCTTGGGGCCACGGGTGTGGGCGGTGACGCCCGTGGGTTCCTGTTCGACCGAGTCGAGACGGTTGTCCACGGCGATCTTCACCAGGCGCTCGCCCGCGAGGGCCCGGCGCAGAGCACCGGTGAGCACGTGCTGGGCGATGTGCAGCGGGGCGGGCTCGGTCTCGTCGAACGTGATCTCGCGCATCACCTGCTTGCGCCGCATCGACCGCCATCCGGCCCAGTGGGATCCGAGCTTGGCGAGCGGTGCACCGGTCAGCCGCTCCATCAGCGCCGCGGTGTCCTCGCCCAGGACGACGGTGCGCGCGAGGCGTTGTTCGTCGTTGCCCGGACCCTCGTCGAGAAGGACGGAGGGCACCTCCTGCCGCGCCAGTGCCAGGGCGAGCGTGAGCCCCACGGGCCCCGCGCCGACGATGATCACCGGGTCCACGGTGCGGCGCCCCCTGCCCGTGACGGTGTCCTCCGGGACGCGGTTGAACAGGAAGGTGGAGCAAGGTGCACGATCACAGAACGTATGCAACCTATTGCCGGTGCTTGCGTCAAGTGACGGAGGCAGTGGCGATCACGCCACTGCCTCCGTGCCGTTCATGCCACTTGACCGATCATCAGCCCCCGCCGCCACCGGCTCCGAAGCCTGTCGCCACCTGCGAGGGGTTGAGCTCCACGGCGTCGTCGGCACCGAGGACCGCGCCCGTGCTCTTCTTGCTGCGCCGCAGCCGGCCCTCCAGCCAGCTCGCGAAGGTGGTGAGGGCGAGGTTCAGCACGATGTAGATGATCGCTACGACGATGAAGCTCGCCACGACATTGGCGTAGTTGGCCGCCAGCGTGCTGCGCGCGTTGAGCAACTCGGTGAAGCCCAGCATCACTCCGCCCAGCGCGGTGTCCTTCACGATGACCACGAGCTGGCTCACGATGGCCGGCAGCATGGCGGTGACGGACTGCGGGAGCAGGATGCTCGTCATCGTCTGGCCCTTGCGCAGACCGATCGCGTACGCGGCCTCCGTCTGCCCCTTGGGAAGGGACAGGATGCCCGCCCGTACGATCTCGGCGAGCACCGAGGCGTTGTAGAGCACCAGGCCGGTGACGACGGCGTACAGGGGCCGTTCCTCACTGCCGACGCTCGTCGAGCGGACGTAGAACTCGTTCGCGAACAGCATCAGCAGCAGGACCGGGATCGACCGGAAGAACTCGACCACCACGCCGGCCGGGACGCGCACCCACCGGTGGTCGGACATCCGGGCGATACCGAAGAACGCGCCCAGGGGGAGGGCGATCACCATGGAGAGCCCAGCGGCCTTCAGGGTGTCGCCGAGGCCCGGCAGCAGATACGTCGTCCAGGCGTCCGACGTGGTGAACGGCTGCCACAGGGACCACTTCAACTGGCCCTTGTCGTCCATCGTCCGCCAGATCCACCACAGGAACAGGGCGAGCACCAGGAAGAAGACGACGGAGAGGAGCACATTGCGCCGCTTGGCGCGGGGGCCCGGCGCGTCGTAGAGCACGGAGGTCATCGCTTCACCGCCAGTCGCTTGCCGACCCAGCCCAGGATGAGGCCGGTGGGCAGGGTCAGTACCACGAAGCCGAACGCGAAGACCACGCCGATGGCGACCGTCTGGGCCTCGTTCTCGATCATCGTCTTCATCAGGCTGGCCGCCTCGGCGACACCGATCGCGGCCGCCACGGTGGTGTTCTTGGTCAGCGCGATCAGTACGTTGGCCAGCGGTCCGATGACCGCGCGGAACGCCTGCGGAAGGATGACGATCCGCAGCACCTGGCTGAAGTTCAGCCCGATGGCGCGGGCCGCCTCGGCCTGTCCGACGGGCACGGTGTTGATGCCGGAGCGCACCGCCTCGCAGACGAAGGCCGCGTGGTAGGCGATGAGTCCCAGCAGTGCCAGCCGGAAACCCTGCACCTTGAAGTCGTCGGACGCGCCCATCGTCACACCGAAGATGTCGGCGAGGCCGAGCGAGGTGAAGACGATGATGACCGTCAGGGGGATGTTCCGGACGGTGTTCACGTAGAAGGTGGCGAACCCTCGCATCAGAGGGACCGGGCTGACCCGCATCGCGGCCAGCAGGGTGCCCCAGACCAGGGAGCCAAGGGCGGAGATGGCGGCCAGTTTCACCGTCATCCAGAACGCCCCTAGGACGTCATAACCTTGAAGAAAGTCGAACACGATCTCCCGCGCTTCCGGGTATGGGGCCTGCCTTACCGGTGTTTTCCTCGGTTACTTGACGATGTTGCCGATCTTCGGGGCGGGCTCGTTCTTGTAGTTCGCCGGACCGAAGTTCTTGGTGACCGCCGTCTGCCAGGCGCCGCTGCTGACCATCTTCTCCAGCGCGGTGTTGATCTTGTTGACGGTCGCGGAGTCGCCCTTCTTGACGCCGATGCCGTAGTTCTCGTTGCTGAGCTTGAGGCCGGCGAGCTTGAACTGGCCCTTGAACTTGTCCTGCGCCGCGAAGCCCGCGAGGATCGAGTCGTCGGTGGTCACCGCGTCCACGGCACCGCTCTGCAGGGCGGCGATGCACTCCGAGTAGCCCGAGTTCTCCCGCAGGTTGGCCTTCGGGGCGATCTTGTCCTTGATGTTCTGCGCCGAGGTGGAGCCGGTCACGGAACAGAGGTTCTTGCCGTTGAGGTCCGTGGCCTTGGCGATGGTCGAGTTCTTCTTGACGAGCAGGTCCTGGTGGGCCAGCAGGTAGGGGCCGGCGAAGTCGACCTTCTGCTTGCGCTCGTCGTTGATCGAGTAGGTGGCCGCGATGAACTTGACGTCGCCGCGCGCCAACGCGTTCTCACGGTCGGCGCTCTTGGTCTCGACCCACTCGATCTGGCTGGGCTTGTAGCCGAGCTGCCCGGCCACATAGGTCGCCACGTCCACGTCGAAGCCGGCGTAGGTCCCGTCCGGCTGCTTCAGGCCGAGGCCCGGCTGGTCGAATTTGATGCCGATCTTGATCTTGCCGCCGCCACTGGAGCCCGAACCGGAGTCGTTGCTGTCGCTGCTTCCGCAGGCCGTCGCGGCGAGCGAGAGGACGAGAGCGGTGGTCGCGAAGGCGGTGACCTTACGGAGCTTCATGATGAACATCCTTTGGCTGGTGAGGAGATGAGGGCCCGTCAGGGCGTGTGACGGGGGCCCTGAGGGCGTGCGGGGCCCTCAGCGGCAGTCGGCGGCCGCCCCGTCGTCCGCGGGCCGCCAGTGGCTGGCTGATCGGTGTTCGTCGGTGCGGCGCCTGCCGGACGTCGCTGTTCGTCAGTGGTGAAGGATCTTCGACAGGAAGTCCTTGGCCCGGTCGCTGCGCGGGTTGCTGAAGAACTGGTCCGGCACAGCTTCTTCGACGATGCGGCCGTCGGCCATGAACACCACTCGGTTGGCAGCCGAACGAGCGAAGCCCATCTCATGGGTGACGACGATCATCGTCATTCCGTCGCGGGCGAGCTGCTGCATGACCTCCAGGACCTCGTTGATCATCTCCGGGTCGAGGGCCGAGGTCGGCTCGTCGAAGAGCATCACCTTGGGGTCCATGGCCAGCGCCCGCGCGATCGCGACGCGCTGCTGCTGGCCGCCGGACAACTGGGCGGGGTACTTGTCGGCCTGGGTGGCCACGCCGACCCGGTCGAGCAGCGCCCGGGCCTTGTCCTCCGCCTGCTTCCGATCGACCTTGCGGACCTTGATCTGGCCCAGCATCACGTTCTCCAGCACGGTCTTGTGCGCGAAGAGGTTGAAGGACTGGAAGACCATCCCGACATCGGCGCGCAGCCGGGCCAGCTCCCTGCCCTCCTGGGGCAGTGGTTTGCCGTCGATGGCGATCGCGCCCGAATCGATCGTCTCCAGGCGGTTGATGGTGCGGCACAGGGTGGACTTTCCGGATCCGGAAGGTCCGATCACCACGACGACTTCGCCGCGGGCGATCGTCAGATCGATGTCCTGGAGTACGTGCAATGCGCCGAAGTGCTTGTTGACGCTCTTCAGGACGACGAGTTCGCCGGTCGCGGCCACATCTTCCTTGGCCACCGATACTTCGGTCATCGCTTGCTGGCTCCGTCCTCGTCGGTTGCGGAGGACAGTAGTGAGGCCGTACGACCAGCGTCATCACATCTGAGCGAGATCTGAGCATCACGATCCGATAGCAATCGGACACGTGTCGTAGCAGTTTGTCGGCGCGACGCGTACCGGCTGGATAACGGAAGCTCCGCGCAACCGGAACCCGCTTGACGGCGTCTTCGTCCATCAGCGTGACTGCCTGGGTGCACGCGCGCGTGAGACGTGCTTTTGTACAGGCCGAGACCAGACGAACGATGAACCGGAGGGGGCCGGGATGAGACTGCTCCTCGTCGAGGACGACAACCATGTCGCCGCCGCTCTGTCCGCGGTCCTGGCGCGGCACGGATTCGAGGTCACGCACGCCCGCAGCGGCGAGGAGGCCCTCCAGGCGCTCGTCCCCGAAAGCGACGGCTTCGGAGTCGTCCTCCTCGACCTCGGCCTGCCCGACCAGGACGGCTACGAGGTCTGCGGCAAGATCCGCAAGCGCACCAGCACTCCGGTGATCATGGTCACTGCCCGCTCCGACGTGCGCTCCCGCATCCACGGCCTCAACCTCGGAGCCGACGACTACGTGGTGAAGCCCTACGACACCGGGGAGCTGCTCGCCCGTATCCACGCCGTCAGCCGGCGCAGCGTCCACGAGGACGCGAGCGGGGGCGGCGACACCGCGCTGCGCCTCGGCCCGGTCCGCATCGAACTGCCCACCCGCCAGGTCAGCGTGGACGGTTCGGTCGTCCAACTGACCCGCAAGGAGTTCGATCTGCTGGCGCTGCTCGCTCAGCGTCCCGGGGTGGTCTTCCGGCGGGAGCAGATCATCAGCGAGGTATGGCGCACCAGTTGGGAGGGGACGGGACGCACCCTGGAAGTGCATGTCGCGTCCCTGCGCGCCAAACTGCGGATGCCCGCCCTGATCGAGACCGTACGCGGCGTCGGCTACCGGCTCGTCGCTCCGGCCTCGTAGCCTCCACGCGTGCGTACACGTCTCCTTCCGCTGCTCATCGTCCTGATGGCGGCCGTCCTGCTCGCGCTGGGCGTCCCGCTCGCCATCAGCGTTGCCGCCGCCCAGCAGCAGAAGGTGATCGTCGACCGTATCGACGACACCGCGCGGTTCGCGGCCCTCGCCCAGTTCGTCACCGACGCCCCCACCGGATCGCGTCCCTCCGACACGGCCCCGGACGAACGCCAGGAGACCCTGGACCGCGAACTCACCAGCTACTACGAGGTCTACGGCATCCGCGCGGGCGTCTTCTACCGCACCGACACCTCCATGGCCAACGCGCCGGACGACTTCCTGCTGCCCAAGGCCGGCGAGGTGCGCGAGGCGTTCGCCGAGGCACTTCTCAGCCGCCGCAGTCACGACCCGGGGCAGGTCTGGCCCTGGCAGCGCAACCGCCTGGTCGTCGCCTCGCCGGTCATCCGGGACGGCGACGTCATCGCGGTCGTGGTCACCGACTCGCCCACCGGGCCGATGCGTTCACGGATCCTGCGCGGCTGGCTGACGATCGGCGCCGGCGAGATCGGCGCGATGCTGCTGGCCGTCGGCGCGGCCCTACGGCTGACCGGCTGGGTCCTGCGGCCCGTACGGGTGCTCGACGCCACCACCCACGACATCGCCACCGGACGCCTCAAGTCCCGGGTCGCGGCCGCCGGCGGTCCGCCGGAACTTCAGCGCCTGGCCCGCTCGTTCAACGAAATGGCGGACAACGTCGAGGACGTGCTGGAGCAGCAGCGCGCCTTCGTCGCCGACGCCTCGCACCAACTGCGCAACCCGCTCTCCGCGCTGCTGCTGCGTATCGAACTGCTCGCGCTCGAACTGCCGGAGGACAACGACGAGATCGCCTCGGTCCGCACCGAGGGCAAACGCCTGACCCAGGTCCTGGACGACCTGCTCGACCTGGCCCTGGCCGAACACGCGGATGCGGACCTCAGGATCACCGACATCGGCGCGCTGACCGCCGAGCGCGTCGCGGCCTGGGCACCGACCGCCGAGGCCAAGGGCGTGCGCCTGGTGGGCAGTTGCCCGCCCACCACGGCCTGGGCCGATCCGATCACGCTGTCCAGCGCCCTGGACGCGGTGATCGACAACGCGGTGAAGTTCACGCCCGAGGACGAGTGCGTCGAGGTGACGGTCGCGTCGAACGGCGAGACCTCGACCGTCGTCGTCACCGACCACGGGCCGGGCCTCACCGAGGAGGAACTCGCCCGCGTCGGGGACCGCTTCTGGCGCAGCGGCCGCCACCAGAACATCAAGGGCTCCGGCCTCGGCCTGTCCATCTGCCAGGTCCTGCTGGCCGCGGGCGGCGGCTCCCTCACGTACGGCCATCACGAACCGCACGGCCTCAAGGTGACCATGTCGGTGCCCAGGAGCGGGCCCACGGCCTGAGCGGGCGTCAACGACCTTGGTGGGCCTACGGCTTGACGGAGCGGTAGTAGCGCCGGGCGCCCTCCTGAAGGGCCAGGGGGTCGGTGTAGATCGCCGTGCGCAGGTCCACCAACTGCGCGGAGTGGACGCGCTTGCCGATGCCGTCACGGCTCTTGATCACGACCTTGGTGACCCACTCCGTGAGTCTGGCGTCCATGTCCTTGCGGGTCATCAGCAGGTTGGACACGGCGATGGTCGGGACGGTGGCCCCCCGCTGGATGCCGGGGTAGGCCGACTCCGGCATGTTGGTGGCGCGGTAGTAGCGGGTGGCGTCGCCCTGCTCGTGCATCTTGGCCACGAGGTCCGCCCCGATCGGCACGAACTTGAACGCGTAGTGCTCGGCGAGGTCCTTCAGGCCGTCCGTCGGCAGTCCGCCCGACCAGAAGAACGCGTCGATCTTGCCCTGCTTGAGCAGGTCCGGTCCGGTGTCGATACCGGCCGCCACCGGCTCGACGGCCTTCTTCGGGTCGATGCCGGCCGCCGTGAGCACCCGGTCGGCGATCAGTCGCACACCCGAGCGGTCCGGTCCTATGGCCACCCGCTTGCCCCGCAGGTCGGCGACCGAGTCGATGTCCGAGTCGCGCTCCACGATGAGCTGGACGTAGTCGTCGTACAGCCGCGCGACCCCGCGCAGCCCCGCGGCACCGGGCTTGTTGTCCATCTCGTACGTCCCGACGGCGTCGGCCGCGGCGATGGTGAAGTCGGCGTGGCCGGTCGCCACGCGCGCGACGTTCTCCTGCGACCCGTCGCTGTTCACCAGCTTCACCTTGAGACCCGGCATGTCCTTGTCCATCTCGGCCCGCAGGAGCGAGCCGTATTTCTGGTAGACGCCGAGCGGTGTCCCGGTGCTGAAGGTGATCGTCCCGGTCGGCGGCTCGTCGCCCAGGGGCATCAGCCACCACACCAGCAGCCCGAGCACGACGAAGCCGGCGGCCGCGCCCTGCAGGGCCCGGCGCCTGCCGATACGGGAGAACAGCTTGAGCATGCGCGCGATCCTGCCAGCCCGTATGCGGTGCTGACCAGGGCCGGGCGCGCGGGCCCGGTGTCAGTGGCGGTCGCTAGGGTCGTGGCATGAGCTCCTCGCCCGCCGACCTGGTCCGCGAATTCCACCTGGCCTTCGGCCTCGACGCCCGTGGAACACCCACCGAGGTCGCCCCCGGCCTGGCCGCCCACCGGGGTGAACTGCTCGCCGAGGAGGCCGCGGAAGTAGCCGAGGTCTCGGTGACCGGCCCGCTCGACCGGCTGGCGCACGAACTCGCCGACGTCGTCTACGTCGCGTACGGCACGGCGCTCGTCCACGGCATCGACCTCGACGAGGTGATCGCCGAGGTCCACCGCTCCAACATGACCAAGATCGGCCCGGAGGGCGAGATCGCCCGCCGCGCCGACGGCAAGGTCCTCAAGGGGGAGCACTACGAGGTGCCGGACGTGTCGGGGGTGCTGCGCAAGCAGGGGTGGGGCGCCGACAGCCGCGACCGGCCCACCGGAACTCCGTATTCCGAACCCACTCCGAAGTGACCTGAGCCACGGCGGTTCCCAGCCGCAGAAAGAGCCACTCCCGGCACCGCCTACCCTTGTCACATGAGCAGCGGTGACCGGAGCGGGGCAGTGGACGTCAAAACGTACGAAGTGCGCACCTACGGGTGCCAGATGAACGTCCACGACTCCGAGCGGCTCTCCGGTCTCCTGGAGGGCGCCGGTTATGTGCGCGCGCCCGAGGGTTCGGACGGTGACGCGGACGTCGTCGTCTTCAACACCTGCGCCGTGCGCGAGAACGCCGACAACCGGCTCTACGGCAACCTCGGGCGCCTCGCCCCGATGAAGACGAAGCGCCCCGGGATGCAGATCGCCGTCGGCGGCTGCCTCGCCCAGAAGGACCGCGACACCATCGTGAAGAAGGCGCCCTGGGTGGACGTCGTCTTCGGCACGCACAACATCGGCAAGCTGCCCGTCCTGCTGGAACGCGCGCGTGTGCAGGAAGAGGCGCAGGTCGAGATCGCGGAGTCCCTGGAGGCCTTCCCCTCGACGCTGCCGACCCGGCGCGAGAGCGCCTACGCGGCCTGGGTGTCGATCTCCGTCGGCTGCAACAACACGTGCACCTTCTGCATCGTCCCGGCGCTGCGCGGCAAGGAGAAGGACCGTCGCACCGGCGACATCCTCGCCGAGATCGAGGCCCTGGTCGGCGAGGGCGTCTCCGAGATCACGCTGCTCGGCCAGAACGTCAACGCGTACGGCTCCGACATCGGCGACCGCGAGGCCTTCAGCAAGCTGCTGCGCGCGTGCGGCTCGATCGAGGGCCTGGAGCGCGTCCGCTTCACGTCTCCGCATCCCCGCGACTTCACCGACGACGTCATCGCCGCGATGGCCGAGACGCCGAACGTGATGCCGCAGTTGCACATGCCGATGCAGTCCGGCTCCGACCCGATCCTGAAGGCCATGCGCCGGTCCTACCGCCAGGAGCGTTACCTGGGGATCATCGAGAAGGTCCGCGCGGCCATCCCGCACGCCGCCATCACCACCGACATCATCGTGGGCTTCCCCGGGGAGACCGAGGAGGACTTCGAGCAGACGATGCACGCGGTCCGGGAGGCACGTTTCGCGCAAGCGTTTACGTTCCAGTACTCCAAGCGGCCCGGCACCCCGGCCGCGACCATGGAGAACCAGATCCCCAAGAAGGTCGTCCAGGCGCGCTACGAGCGTCTGGTGGCCCTCCAGGAGGAGATCTCCTGGGACGAGAACAAGAAGCAGGTCGGCCGCACCCTGGAGCTGATGGTCGCCGAGGGCGAGGGCCGCAAGGACGGCGCCACCCACCGCCTCTCCGGCCGTGCGCCCGACAACCGCCTGGTCCACTTCACCAAGCCGGACCAGGAGGTCCGCCCCGGCGACGTGGTGACGGTCGAGATCACCTACGCCGCCCCGCACCACCTCCTTGCCGAGGGCCCCACTCTGAACGTGCGTCCCACGCGCGCGGGCGACGCCTGGGAGAAGCGGAACGCGGCCGAGGCCGCCCAACCGGCCGGCGTGATGCTGGGCCTGCCGAAGATCGGCGTGCCCGCGCCGCTGCCGGTCGCCACGGGGAGCGGTTGCGGCTGCGACTGAGGCCGTCACCCGCTGAGCGACGCCGACGAGTCCGAGGGCGTGGCCATGTGGACCGTCTGCGTGCCTTGTTAGTGTTCCGGCCATGCTCGTAGCCGCCGCCGTCTGCCCGTGCCCCCCGATCCTCGTCCCCGCTGTCGCCGCCGGTGCCGCGTCCGAGCTGGCCGCCGCGCGGGCCGCGTGCAGTGATGCCCTGGGGGTGCTCGCCGCCGCCCGGCCCGACCGCCTCGTGGTAGTTGGGCCCGCCGAGCGGAGCGGGCGCGGGCCGCACCCCGAGGGTGCGCGGGGTTCGTTCCGCGGCTACGGCGTGGATCTCGACGTACGGCTGGGCAAGGACGGCGCGGACAGTGCCACGGCGTCGGAGCGTGAGCTTCCGCCCTCGCTCGCCGTCGCCGCCTGGCTGCTGGAGCGGACCGGATGGTCCGACGCCCCGATCGAGGGACTCGGCGTGGGGGAACCTCTTGAGGCCGAGCGGTGTATTGAAGTCGGAAGGGACATCGTCGCGCAGGCGGAGCGGGTCGCGCTGCTGGTGATGGGCGACGCCAGCGCGTGCCGGACGCTGAAGGCACCCGGCTATCTCGACGAGCGGGCGGCACCTTTCGACGCGGAGGTCGCGCGTGCGCTGGGGGCGGCGGACGTGGCTGCCCTCAAAGCGCTGGACGCCGAGCTGGCGTACGAACTGAAGGCCTCCGGCCGCGCCCCCTGGCAGGTCCTCGCGGGCGCGGCAGAGGGCGCGAACCTCAGGGGCGCGTTGCTGTACGAGGATGCGCCGTACGGGGTCGGGTACGTGGTCGCGAGCTGGTCGTAGGTGCGGGCGCGCAGGACGGGGTGAGGTGCTCCGCGTTCACGGCATCCGCCCGACACCGAAACGGCGGACGGCCGAGGAGCCATACGCTCCGCGGCCGTCCGCCGATCGATGTGAAGGTGTCGTTCAGGAAGCCGGTGGTGGCGAGTCGGGCGACGCTGTGCTCGTGCCGCCGTCGGTCGGCCTGGCGCTCCCCGGGTCGTCCTTGTGCGCGAGTCGGTCCATGGCGTCCTTGGCCTTGCCCGTGCCTGACTGGATCTTGTCGCTGTACTTGCCCTTGGTCTTCTCGTCGACCATCTTCGCGGCCTTGTCCAGGCCGCTCTCGATCTTGCCTCCGTGCTGCTGAGCGAGGCCCGAGACCTTGTCCTTCGCCGGGGCGAGTTTGGCCTTCAAACCGTCCATCAGACCCATGGTTCACCTTCCCACGCGGGGCAGTTACGTTCGGGCGCCTTCGCCGGCCTCGCTGTCGGCGGCCTCGTCGGCGGACTGCTGCTTGGGGATCCCGACGCCGTCCGCGGCCTCGGCAGCCTCCGTCACCGCCGTCTCCGCCGCGTCCTCGACCCCAGCCTTCGCTTCGGTCTCCGCCGCCTCGTCCGCCGCTTCAGCCGCCAGGGGCTCGGTCGGCTCCGTGTCGGCCTGCGTTTCGGCGGTTGACGCCTCCTCCGTAGCCTTCGACCTCCGAAGAAGCCGGTCAAAAACGCCCATATCCACTCCATACGTTACTCGTGCGGGCGAATTCCCGCGTAGCCCGGTGCGTCCGTTTGCGTCGTCCGGGTCACCGCCTCCAGAAATCGGCGGCGGGACATCTCGCAACGGGCAACGACCTCACGCGCGTGCTGTCACGTAACTCGTTCGAGGCGAGGGTCGGACGTTTGCGAGACTGGGACCGTGAGCAGCGCACCCCCCGCCCCCCGAGTCATCGCCGTCGTCGGACCGACCGCGGCCGGAAAGTCCGATCTGGGCGTCTTCCTGGCCCAGCGTCTGGGGGGCGAGGTCGTCAACGCCGACTCCATGCAGCTCTACCGAGGGATGGACATCGGCACCGCCAAGCTGACGCCCGAGGAACGCGGCGGCATCCCGCACCATCTCCTGGACGTCTGGGACGTGACGGTCACAGCGTCCGTCGCCGAGTACCAGAGGCTCGCCCGCGAGCGCATCGACGCACTGCTCGCCGAGGGGCGCTGGCCGATCCTGGTCGGCGGCTCCGGACTGTACGTGCGCGCGGCGGTCGACAACCTGGAGTTCCCGGGCACCGACCCCGAAGTCCGGGCCCGCTTGGAGGAGGAACTCGCCCTGCGCGGCTCAGGAGCCCTGCACGCCCGCCTGGCCGCCGCCGACCCCGAGGCCGCGCAGGCGATCCTGCCCAGCAACGGCCGCCGTATCGTCAGGGCCCTGGAGGTCATCGAGATCACCGGCAAGCCCTTCACCGCCAACCTCCCCGGCCACGACTCGGTCTACGACACCGTCCAGATCGGCGTCGACGTGGCGCGTCCCGAACTCGACGAGCGCATCGCGCGCCGGGTCGACCGGATGTGGAGCGCGGGACTCGTGGACGAGGTGCGGGCACTGGAGGCGCGCGGCCTGCGCGAGGGGGTCACGGCGTCCCGTGCGCTCGGCTATCAGCAGGTGCTCGCGGCGCTCGCGGGGGAGTGCACGGAACAGGAGGCGCGCGCGGAGACCGTGCGTGCCACCAAGCGCTTCGCGCGCCGCCAGGATTCGTGGTTCAGGCGCGATCCCCGGGTGCACTGGTTGAGTGGGGCTGCGGCGGATCTCACAGAACTTCCGCACCTGGCACTGGCGTTGGTCGAACGACCGGTCACAGCCTGATCACGTCATGGCATCGGGACGCTCCGGCCGCGGTTCGGGCCTTCGGGGGCGTGCCATCATCGAGCTTCGATCGACCAAGTGGAGTCCGAGTTGGGAGGGCGCGTGGCGATGGAGGCCGGCCCTCGCGACACCGCAGAAGGCATCGAGCAGGTCACCGCGGACCGTGGTGAACCGGAAGAGGGCGATGGCCTACTGAGCCCGGACGGCCCGGACGAGATCCAGGGCGGTGTGACCGCCGACGGTCCGGGGCCCGACGAGATGTTCGCCGGACCTGAGGTCGAGGTCGAGCTGCGCCCGCAGCGCCGGCTTCGCATCTGGCAGCTCGCCCCCATCGTGGCGCTGGCCGCGGTCGGCTCCCTGATGTTCGCCTTCCCGCTCGCCTTCGACTTCGGCGACAGCGGGGCCGTGGTCGCCATGCTCGGCCTGCTCATCTGCTCCTGCGCGGCCGGCTGGGGCATGATGGCCGCCCGCCGCGTCGGCTACACCTGGCCCGGCTTCCCGCAGCGCGGCTCGGGGCGCGGCCTGGACTGGCGGGTCGTCATCGCGTACTCCCTGGTGGTGGGCGTGGTCGTGGTCCTCGCCGTGTGGCGCGTGGCGCGGTTGCGCTAGTCACCGTGATCGCCGGCTGTCATGGCCACCCCGTACGATCGAGGAATGAGCACGCGGATCGCCTTCCTCAAGGGACACGGCACCGAGAACGACTTCGTGATCGTCCCGGACCCCGAGAACGTCATCGACCTCCCTCCGAGCGCCGTGGCCGCCCTGTGCGACCGCCGCGCGGGCGTCGGCGGTGACGGACTGCTGCACGTCGTACGGTCCGCCGCGCATCCAGAGGCGCGGGACATGGCGGGCGAGGCGGAGTGGTTCATGGACTACCGCAACGGCGACGGCTCGGTCTCCGAGATGTGTGGCAACGGAGTGCGTGTGTTCGCGCGCTATCTCCAGCGCGCTGGACATGTGGCCGCAGGAGACCTCGCGGTCGCCACGCGCGGGGGAGTCAAGACCGTCCACATCAGCAAGGACGGTGACATCACTGTCGGCATGGGCAAGGCGCGTCTCCCCGAAGGGGATGTCACGGTCAGCGTCGGCGGGCGTAGCTGGCCCGCTCGGAACGTGAACATGGGCAACCCGCACGCGGTCGCCTTCGTCGACGACCTCGCGCACGCCGGCGATCTCTACTCCCCGCCGCCCTTCAACCCGGCCACCGCCTACCCGGATGGGGTGAACGTGGAGTTCGTGGTCGACCGCGGCCCCCGGCACGTCGCGCTGCGCGTGCACGAGCGCGGCGCCGGCGAGACCCGTTCGTGCGGCACGGGCGCGTGCGCGGTCGCCGTGGCCGCCGCCCGGCGGGACGGCGCCGACCCGGCCGTCACCGGTACGCACGCGACGTACACCGTCGACGTGCCCGGTGGAACGCTGGTGATCACCGAGCGGCCCGACGGCCAGATCGAGATGACCGGCCCCGCGGTGATCGTCGCCGAGGGCGAGATCGACAGCGCGTGGCTGGAAAGCGCCATCCGCTGAACGAGTGATTCGCGGTCCTGGCCGCTCCGGACACCCCGATCCGCAGTCTTCGGTGTCCGGTGCGGCTTGAAACCACGGCTGATCCCTTATGGCGTGGCGCAAAACCGTAAACCTCCCGACCTTCGCTCGAATGGGTGATCCGTTTCACGCTCGGCGAGAGGCGGTCAGTCGCACGTGGTGGGCTCGGTAGCATCAAGCACCGGCCCGGACGGGGGATCGTCACCATCCCCTGAGCCGAGTACGCCATGGGGCACCCGTCCGCCGGTCAAGCAGCCGGAGGTGCCCATGAGTGCGGAGGCCACGAACCCTGCGAGCCCAGGCCCTGTGATCAACACAGTGCCCCGCAGGAAGGCCCGCCCCAGGATCGACCTGCGCCGACTCGGCCGGGCCGCCCTGCTCGGTCCCGCCGCCCGCGACCGGCTGCCCGACGCCATCGGCCATGTCGCCGAGGCACATCGCGCCCACTATCCGGACGCCGACCTCGAACCGCTGCGCCGCGCCTGGGTCCTGGCCGAGTCCTCGCACCGCGGCCAGATGCGCAAGAGCGGCGAGCCGTACATCACACACCCCCTCGCCGTGACCCTGATCCTCGCCGAACTCGGCGCCGAGACCACGACGTTGACGGCCTCCCTGCTCCACGACACCGTCGAGGACACGGAGGTGACACTCGATCAGGTCGGCGAGGAGTTCGGCGCCGAGGTGCGCTATCTCGTCGACGGCGTCACGAAGTTGGAGAAGGTCGACTACGGAGCCGCCGCCGAGCCGGAGACGTTCCGCAAGATGCTCGTCGCCACCGGCAGCGACGTCCGGGTGATGTCGATCAAACTCGCCGACCGGCTGCACAACATGCGCACCCTGGGCGTGATGCGCCCCGAGAAACAGGCCCGCATCGCCAAGGTCACCAGGGACGTCCTCATCCCGCTCGCCGAACGGCTCGGCGTCCAGGCACTGAAGACCGAACTGGAGGACCTGGTCTTCGCGATCCTCCACCCCGAGGAGTACGACCACACCCGCGGGTTGATCGTCGACAACGCCTCCCGCGCGGACGATCCGCTCGCCGAGGTCACCGACGAGGTGCGCACCGTCCTGCGCGACGCCGACATCCAGGCCGAAGTCCTCATCCGGCCACGGCACTTCGTCTCCGTGCACCGCGTCGCCCGCAAGCGCGGCAGGCTGCGCGGCGCCGACTTCGGGCGTCTCCTGGTGCTGGTGAACGAGGACGCGGACTGTTACGGCGTCCTCGGTGAACTGCACACCTGCCTGAAGCCCGTCGTCTCGGAGTTCAAGGACTTCATCGCCGTACCCAAGTTCAACCTGTACCAGTCGCTGCACACCGCCGTCGCCCACACCGACGGCCAGGTCGTCGAAGTCCTCATCCGCACCCACCAGATGCACAAGGTCGCCGAGGCCGGCGTCATCGCGCTCGGCAATCCCTACGCTCCTCCTTCGGAGGAGCAACAGACCGCGCACGACGGGGAGCGCGCCGACCCCACCCGGCCCGGCTGGCTCTCCCGGCTCCTCGACTGGCAGGAGGGTGCGCCCGACCCGGACACCTTCTGGTCGACGCTCCGTGAGGACCTCGCCCAGGACCGCGAGATCACCGTGTTCCGGCCCGACGGCGGCACGCTGGGCCTGCCCGACGGCGCGACCTGTGTGGACGCCGCGTACGCGCAGTACGGCGAGGACGCCCACGCCTGCATCGGCGCCCGCGTCAACGGCCGCCTGGCGACCCTCAGCACGGTCCTGAAGGACGGCGACACCGTCCAGCTCCTCATGGGCCAGGACCCGGCCTCCGAGCCCTCCAGAGAGTGGCTGGAGCACGCGCACACGCCCGCCGCCCGCATCGCCATCCAGCGGTGGATCGCGGCCCATCCGGGACGCGGCGACGAAGAGGCCGCCGAGGAGGCGCAGAGCGTCCGATCGGCGCCCCCCGCCTCCGAGGACAGCCCGGACACGGCCGTCGAGAGCCCCGCCACGCCCGTCGTGGACCAGCCGGGCGCGACCGTACGGCTCGCCGGCTGCTGTACGCCCGTACCGCCCGACGACGTCACCGGGTTCTCGGTGCGCGGCGGGGTCGTGACCGTCCACCGCGTGGAGTGCGCCGCCGTGGCGCAGATGAAGAGTGTGGGGCGCGCGGAGGTCGGTGTGCGCTGGGGCGACACCACCGAGTGCCGGGTCACGCTGGTAGCCGAATCGTTCGGCCGCCCGCATCTGCTCGCCGATCTCACCGAGGCGATCGCCCTGGAGGGCGCGGAAATCGTCTCGGCGACCGTCGAACCCCCGAGCCAGCAGCGCGTCCGCCACACCTACACGCTCCAACTCCCGGACGCCGCCCACCTCCTGACCCTCATGCGGGCGATGCGCAATGTGCCGGGCGTCTACGACGTGAGCCGCGCGCAGCACCACACGACGGCCTTCTGAGACCCGCGTCGGAGAGCGCCTCCCGGCCACCCGGACACGCGCCCGCTCGCGAGCCCCGGTGCGCACGGAGCCCCGTAGACCCCCGGAAGACCCCGTTCGAGTGGGCCGGGCGCGAGTCGTCGCCGTGCGGCACGCGCGCGCTGGTAGCGGTGGTGCATGCTGCTCACCCTCCGCACCGCGACCCCTGGGGCCGGTACCAGGACCCCCCGAAGGCTGAAGGCGGCCCTGCTCGCCTCCGCCGTGTCCGTCTGCCTCGTCGCCGCGAGCGCTCCGCCCGCGCCCCTGGGCGTCGGTGACCGCCTCTTCCCGACCCTGGGCAACCCGGGCTACGACGTGGCGTCGTACGACCTCTCCTTCACCTATCCCGGCACCAACAGCAAACCGCTCCAGGCCGTCACCACCATCGACGCCTGGACGACCGAGACGCTGGACCGGATCAACCTCGACTTCGCGCACGGCACCGTGGACTCGGTCGAGGTCGACGGGCGGCCCGCCACCTTCACGAGCTCCGGCGAGGACCTGGTCGTGACCCCGGAGGAGCCGCTTTCCGAGGGAACCTGGACGCGGATCACCGTGCGGCACACCAGCGACCCCGTGTCCGCCAAGGGGCAGGACGGCGGCTGGGTGCGCACCAAGGACGGGCTCGCCATGGCCAACCAGGCCGACGCCGCGCACCTGGTGTTCCCGTGCAACGACCATCCCTCCGACAAGGCGATGTTCACCATCCGGGTCACCGCGCCCAACGCGTACACCGCCGTCGCCAACGGACTGCCGGCCGGCGTCGACAAGGTCGGCGCGAACACCACCTGGACGTACCGCACGCAGCACCCCATGGCCACCGAACTCGCCCAGGTGTCCATCGGCCGCTCCGCCGTACTGCACCGCACCGGACCGCACGACCTGCCGATGCGCGACGTCGTCCCCGCGGAGGACGCCGGGAAGCTCGAACCGTGGCTCAAGAAGACCCCCGACCAGATCGCCTGGATGGAGAGCAAGGTCGGCCGGTACCCCTTCGAGACGTACGGGCTGCTCATGGCCGACGCGTCCACCGGCTTCGAACTGGAGACCCAGACGATCTCTCTCTTCGAGAGAGATCTCTTCACCGAGCCCGCCTACCCCAAGTGGTACGTCGAGTCGATCATGGTGCACGAGCTGTCGCACCAGTGGTTCGGCGACAGCGTCAGCCCACGCGCCTGGTCCGACCTGTGGCTCAACGAAGGACACGCCACCTGGTACGAGGAGCTGTACGCGCAGGAGAAGGCCCACAGGCCCATGGAGACGCGCATGAAGGCCGCCTACGGCGCCTCCGACGGCTGGCGCGCCGCCGGCGGACCGCCCGCACTCCCCAAGGCCCCGGCGCCCGGCCAGAAGATCGGCATCTTCCGCCCGAACGTCTACGACGGCGCCGCCCTCGTCCTCTACGCGCTGCGCCAGGAGATCGGCCGCCCGGCCTTCGAACGCCTGGAACGGACCTGGGTCAGCATCCACCACGACGGCACGGCCACCACGAAGGACTTCGAGGACCTCGCCTCCGCGATCTCCGGCCGCGACCTGAGCGACTTCTTCAACGCCTGGCTCTACGGCGAGAAGACCCCGCCGATGCCGGGGCACCCGGACTGGACCTCGCAGGAGCCCACGCCCTCGCGGAAGCCCGCGAAATAAGGCGGTGACGTGGCGATCCGTGCCGTGCGACCATCGTCGGGTCGGCGGCGCGGTTCCCCGGGAATCTCCGGGGGCACTCGCACGTTATGACCTTTGCAGCACTCTCATCGACGCTCATCGACGTAAGGACCCAATGACCTCCTCTTCTTCCCCTTCCCAGGACACTGAGCGCCTCGCGCACGCCTACCCCGAAGGTCTTCGGGCCGATGCCCTGATGGAAGAGGACGTCGCCTGGAGCCACGAGATCGACGGAGACCGGGACGGCGACCAGTTCGACCGCTCCGAGCGCGCGGCCCTGCGCCGTGTGGCGGGCCTCTCCACCGAACTCGAGGACGTCACCGAGGTCGAGTACCGACAGCTCCGCCTGGAGCGCGTCGTACTCGTCGGCGTCTGGACCACGGGGACGGTCCAGGACGCGGACAACTCCCTCGCCGAGCTGGCCGCCCTCGCGGAGACCGCGGGCGCGCTGGTGCTCGACGGTGTCGTCCAGCGCCGCGACAAGCCGGACGCGGCCACCTACATCGGTTCCGGCAAGGCCAACGAACTGCGGGACATCGTCCTGGAGACCGGCGCCGACACGGTCATCTGCGACGGTGAGCTGAGCCCGGGCCAGTTGATCCACCTGGAAGACGTCGTCAAGGTCAAGGTCATCGACCGTACGGCCCTGATCCTCGACATCTTCGCCCAGCACGCCAAGTCCCGAGAGGGCAAGGCGCAGGTAGCGCTCGCGCAGATGCAGTACATGCTGCCGAGGCTCCGCGGCTGGGGTCAGTCCCTGTCCCGTCAGATGGGCGGCGGCTCGGGCGGCGGCCTCGCCACCCGTGGTCCCGGTGAGACCAAGATCGAGACGGACCGGCGTCGTATCCGCGAGAAGATGGCGAAGATGCGCCGGGAGATCGCGGACATGAAGACCGGCCGTGACATCAAGCGCCAGGAACGCCGTCGCAACAAGGTGCCCTCGGTCGCGATCGCCGGTTACACCAACGCCGGCAAGTCGTCCCTGCTCAACCGCCTCACGGGCGCGGGCGTCCTGGTCGAGAACGCGCTGTTCGCGACCCTCGACCCGACCGTGCGCCGGGCCGAGACCCCGGGCGGACGGCTGTACACGCTGGTCGACACCGTCGGCTTCGTCCGGCACCTGCCGCACCACCTGGTCGAGGCCTTCCGTTCCACGATGGAGGAGGTCGGCGACGCCGACCTGATCCTGCATGTAGTGGACGGTTCGCACCCGGCCCCGGAGGAGCAACTGGCCGCCGTACGCGAGGTGGTCCGGGATGTCGGCGCCACCAAGGTGCCCGAGATCGTGGTGATCAACAAGGCGGACGCGGCCGACCCGCTGACCCTCCAGCGTTTGATGCGGAACGAGAAGCGGTCCATCGCCGTCTCGGCCCGCACCGGCCAGGGCATCGACGAGCTGCTCGCGCTCATCGACAGCGAACTGCCGCGCCCCTCGGTCGAGATCGAGGCCCTCGTGCCGTACACCCACGGCAAGCTGGTCGCCCGTGCCCACTCCGAGGGCGAGGTGATCTCCGAGGAGCACACCCCGGAGGGCACCCAGCTCAAGGTGCGGGTGCATGAGGAACTGGCGGCGGATCTCGCGCCGTACGTCCCGGCACCGCTGGCCTGAGGGCCGTAGCGCAGCACATCCTGAGGCTCGCCCCGATGACGGGGCGAGCCTCGGCTGCGTCTACTGGCCGGCGAACTTCTTGCTGACCGAGTCGTACACATCCTTGGCCACATCGCCCAGCCGCGGACCCGCAAGCCAGCCCGAAGTCACCGGGCCGATCGAGGTGTTGGACACCAGCGCCGGCTTGCCGTCCGAGCCCGTCTCCACCCAGCCGCCACCGGACGAACCGCCGGTCATGCTGCAGCCGATGCGGTACATCGTCGGGTCCGAGGCGTTGATCGACAGCCGCCCCGGCCTGCCCGCGCACTGGTACAGCGTCGAACCGTCATACGGCTTCGCCGCCGGGTAGCCGGTTGCCGTGATGCTCGACACCTTCGGCACGGCCGGCGCGTCGAAATTCACCGGCAGCGCCGAACCGACCGTCTCCTCAAGGGACTTGCCCCCGTTGCCCTTCTCGGGCGTCACATGGATCACCGCGTAGTCGTACGACGAACCCTGCCCGCCCGTCTCACCGCCCTGGTCGATCCACTGCTGCGAGGTCTGAGCCCAGTCGGCCCACCACACACCGTACGGAGCGACCTGGTCCCGGGTGGCGGTCTCCAACTGCGCTGTCGTCATACCCGCGTTGTTGTACGACGGCACGAACGCGGTGTTGCGGTACCAGCCGCCCTTCTTGCCCGCGTGAACGCAGTGGCCCGCCGTCCACACCAGGTTGGACTTGCCCGGATGCGCCGGGTCCTCCACGACCGTAGCCGAGCAGACCATCGTGCCCTCGGGGGAGTCGAAGAACACCTTGCCCGCCGTCGCCGCGTTGGCGTGGTACGTAGGCGACACGGCCTTCGCGTCCACCACCGCGGGCGTCGGGTCGGTCACGCCCTGGTCGCCGGAGATGTCGTTGGTGTCGACACCCTTGTCCGGGTCGTCGGCGTCCCGCATCCGGCCGGAACTCCACAGCCCCTTGATGATCGGGTTGATGTAGTCATCGGCCTCGCGCAGCCAGTCGTCCTTGTTCCAGTTCTTCCAGGCGCCGTTCTTCCACTTGTCGATGTCGATCCCGTGCTCTTTGAGCTTGTTCTTGATGTCGTCCGGGATCTTGATCTTGCCGTCGCCGGTGTCACCGCTGGTCGCGGACGCGGTGGACTGGCCGTCCGCCTTGGTGTCCCCGGAGCCGCAGGCGGTCGCGGTGAGGGCGAGAGCCGAAGCGAGGGCAACTGCGGTCAGCACGGAGGAAGTTCTGCGACGCGCGCCGCTCCCTCGATGTGCGCTGAAGGACGGCCGTATCGATCGCATGGTCTTGACTCCCCCTGGGTGAACGGACGGTGCGCCACGGCTGTGATCTCAGCCGGAAAGCATGGTGAGTTCGCGCTGAACTCACGGCCTTCAGGAACGGCATCACACACTATGCGCTCGCTGTGGGGGACTTCCCACGGAACAGCAACGGTTCCGTCACGGCAAGGATCTTGAACCAACCCGTAACCCGTTGGGTGGTACGGAGGTTGGCAGCCACGGGGGTCTGCCGTCGGTACGTGGTCCCCTGCGCTCGTGGCGACGCGAGACCTCAACTCGCCTTTGGACAGCTCGCTTTCGGACGGCGGGAGGGACGGAGAGCCGTGGTCGAGTCTGCGTTCGGGGGATGTGGGCCCGCCGGGATCGCGGTGGGCGAAGCGCACGGGGTGCAGGAGGGGATTCTCCGGCGCCAGACCGCGCGCGAGCCGGCGGCACGGACCTACGCACGCGCCCTTCCCATCGTGCCGGTGCGGGCCCGCGGTCTGACCATCGAGGGCGCTGACGGCCGCCGCTACCTGGACTGCCTCTCGGGCGCCGGGACGCTGGCGCTCGGGCACAACCACCCCTTGGTCCTGGAGGCGATCCGCGGTGTCCTCGACTCGGGCGCCCCGCTGCACGCCTTCGACCTCGCCACTCCCGTCAAGGACGCATTCGTCGCCGAACTGTTCCGCACGCTGCCGCCCGCACTCGCCGAGCACGCGCGCGTGCGGTTCTGCGGACCGGCCGCCACCGACGCGGTCGAGGCCGCGTACAAGCTGGTCCGGGCCGCGACCGGCCGCACCGGAATCCTTGCTTTCACCAGCGCGCTCGAAGCCTCCGGTGGGGCTTCCGTCGACCGCCTTCCCTACCCTCAGGACTACCGCTGCCCGTTCGGCATCGGCGGCCCGTACGGCGCCGAACTCGCCGCCCGCTGGACCGAATCCGTCCTCGACGCCGCCGACGTCGAGTCCGGTCTGCCGAGCCCCGCCGGACTGATCCTCGAACCCGTCCAATGGGAAGGCGGAGTGATCCCCGCCCCCGACGACTGGATGCGGCACATCCGCCGACTCACCGCCGCACGCTCCATCCCGTTGATCGCCGACGAGGTCCAGACGGGCGTCGGTCGAACCGGCACCTTCTGGGCGATCGAACACAGCGGAGTCATCCCCGACGTGATGGTCCTCTCCAATGCCATCGGCGGCAGTCTGCCCCTGTCCATCGTCGTCTACCGCGACGACCTCGACCTCCGGCAACCCGGCCCCAACACAGGCACGTTCCGCGGCAACCAACTCGCCATGGCCGCCGGCACGGCGACTCTCGCCCACGTCCGCGAGAACGGCCTGGCCGGACGCGCGGCCGAACTCGGCGCGCGGATGCTCGCCCAACTTCGTGGACTGGCCGACGAATTCACGTGTGTGGGGGATGTGCGGGGGCGGGGGTTGATGATCGGGGTCGAGTTCGTGGGTGAGGACGGGGACGCGGGCGGGTGCGGGGTGGACTCGGCCTCGCTGACGCAGCCCGCGCGCGGTCCCCGTCCCGCCGCTCCCGACCTCGCTGCCGCAGTCCAACAGGAGTGCCTTCGCCGCGGCCTCATCGTCGAACTCGGCGGTCGCCACGCGAGCGTCGTACGCCTCCTCCCACCCCTCACGATCACCGACGAGCAGGCGACAGCGGTACTCGACCGTCTTTCCGACGCGGTGGAAGCCGTGGCGCGCGGCCAGACCGGCTCCGCTACCAGGCCCACCGGCCACACCGGCCGCCGCTCCGAGCGGGCTAGGTAGTGCACTGCGGCCGGGGTGATCGAGGTGGCCGTGCCGAAGGAAGGAGCGCCACCGGTTACCAACTCGGCTGACCTGTAGGACCAGTTGCAGAACACACCAGCCCAACGCCCACCAGAGCGCCGGGATTCGTCGCCACACGACTCCCACTCCGAAACACCTCCCGAGGAACAGTCTTGAATCCCACGACCACCCCTGACGGCCACTCCCACGAGCCGAGCCCTCGACACATGCAGACCCTGGCGCCGTCGGCCGAGTGCGTTCCCCGCCAGCAGCCCCGGAGCCCGGAAACAGAGCAGCCGCGCGGCACGAACACCGAACTCCTGGAGCACCCGGACCCCCACACCGCCGCCCAGGCCGCGGCCGTCGAAAACCTCCTGCGCTGCTGGGTACGCGAAACGAACCTCTCCGCCCCGACCGACGGCACCCTCCGCATCCCGCTCCCCGCCAGTGGCACCGCCCTGCTCGCCGAGGTCCACTACTGGTCCCCGACGGGCTGGCACCGTTTCGGCCTCCCCTACCTGTCCGACGCTGCCCATGACGCACCACCGGCCGACGCCGTCACGGTCGCGTCCCTGTTGGCGAGGGAGGCGGCCGCGCACGGTGGCGGCTCGGCACCGGACGCTGCTCCGGAGACCGCAACCGTCACCGCGCCGGAAACCGTGACCGACCTGGTGGCCCGTGTAGCCGACTCCGTCCGCCGTACCGTCACTTTCATCACCGACCGCCGAGCAAGCCCGACCGACGGTCCTGATCTCTTCCTCTCCGCCGAACAAGCACTCCTGCTCGGCCACCCGTTGCACCCGACCCCGAAGAGCCGCGAGGGCCTCTCCGAAGCTGAAGTCCGCCAGTATTCACCGGAGTTGCGCTCTTCCTTCCCGCTGCACTGGCTGGCTGTCGCCCCTTCCGTGCTCGCCACCGACTCGGCCTGGACCGAACGCGGCCGCCCTGTCCCCGCCGCCCAGCTCACGGCCAGACTCGCCGGAACCGAACTGCCGCTGCCCGAGGGCCACGCCGCCCTTCCCCTGCACCCCTGGCAGTGGCGCGAGATCCAGCACCGTGCCGACATCGCGGCCCTGCTCGACGCCGACCTGATCCAGGACCTCGGCCCCCATGGCACCCCGTGGCACCCCACCTCCTCCGTACGAACCGTCCACCAGTCCGGCGCCCCCGCCATGCTCAAGTTGTCCCTGGGCCTGCGCATCACCAACTCCCGTCGTGAGAACCTCCGCAAGGAACTCCACCGTGGCGTCGAGGTGCACCGCTTGCTGCGCAGTGGCCTGTCCAAGCAGTGGCAGGCCACTCACCCGGGCTTCGACATCGTCCGCGACCCGGCCTGGCTGGCCGTCGACGCACCGGCCGAGTGCGGCGCCGGCTCGGGCGAGCGGGATGGCCGCCTGCCTCTGGCCGGCCTCGACGTGGTGATCCGGCACAACCCGTTCAGCGCGTCCGACGACGTGTCCTGCATCGCAGGGCTCGTCTCACCCAGGCCGTACGCTGGACCGGGCGCCACCGTGAGCGGACCGGCGACAACCTCGAACACCAACCACTCCGCGTCCGGCGCTCCCCTGTCGTGGTCCCGTCTGGCCGAGGTCGTCACGGGCCTCGCCGCTCGGACCGGTCGGCCGCACGGAGCAGTCGCTGCCGAGTGGTTCCTGCGCTACCTGGAGCAGGTCGTCCGTCCCGTGCTGTGGCTGGACGGCGAGGCAGGGATCGCCCTGGAGGCACACCAACAGAACACGCTCCTGCTGCTGGACGGCGAAGGCTGGCCCGCAGGCGGCCGGTACCGCGACAACCAGGGCTACTACTTCCGTGCGTCCCGTCGCGCGGAACTCGACGCCCGATTGCCCGGGATCGGCGAACACAGCGACACCTTCGTATCCGACGAAGTCACCGACGAACGCTTCGCGTACTACCTCGCGATCAACAACGTGCTCGGTCTCATCGGAGCGTTCGGTTCGCAACGTCTCGCCGACGAGCGGCTGTTGCTCTCCGCCTTCCGCCGCTTCCTCCGCGACGTGGCGTCCGGACCCGCCCGGCTGCGTACCTCCCTGCCGGCGCGCCTGCTCGACTCACCCGTCCTCCGCTGCAAGGCCAACCTGCTGACCCGGCTGCACGGCCTCGACGAACTCATCGGCCCGGTCGACACCCAGTCCGTCTACGTCACCATCGCCAACCCCCTTCGCCCCTGAGGAACATGACCCACCCCACCTCCTGAGAGGAGCGCCACCGTGCCTCCCATCGAAGCGAGCGCCGACAGTGCGGCCGCCCCTGCCTCCAGCACCAGCACCAGCACGAGTGCAGGCGCCAGTCCAAGCACTGACGGCGAGGACACCCTCGACCTCCGCCTGCCCGAGGAGTTCATCGCGTTCTGCGCCGAGGCGGACACAACCAGCGCTGCCGTCCGCGACGTCGTCGACACCAACGGGCGACAGAACCCGGCGGGAGGCGCGGCTCCGCCCGGCCCCCGCATCCCCTCCGGCGACGATCTCCTCAACTGTGTCGGCGACTGGGGTCGGACCCGTATCCCCGCAGGCGCCTTCCACCTCGTTCCTGTCGAATTCGAGCGCGACCTCCCCCTGATCAACGGCTGGATGAACGACCCCGTAGTCGCAGAGTTCTGGGAGCTGGCAGGCCCTCGGAAGCTGACCGAAGACCACCTGCGCGCCCAACTTGCCGGCGATGGACGCAGCGTTCCCTGTCTGGGTGTCTTGGACGACACCCCCATGAGCTACTGGGAGATCTACCGGGCGGACCTCGACCCGCTGGCCCGCCACTATCCCGCCCGACCGCATGACACCGGCATCCACCTCCTCATCGGTAACGTCGCCGACCGAGGACGAGGGCTGGGCAGCACCCTCCTCCGGGCCGTCGCCGACCTCGTACTCGACAAACGCTCCGCCTGCGCTCGCGTCGTCGCGGAACCAGA
This sequence comes from Streptomyces sp. NPDC051576, assembly GCF_040681835.1. Classification (NCBI taxonomy): domain Bacteria; kingdom Bacillati; phylum Actinomycetota; class Actinomycetes; order Kitasatosporales; family Streptomycetaceae; genus Streptomyces; species Streptomyces sp. NPDC051576. The sequence continues at coordinate 871,204 of NZ_JBFAZO010000002.1, read as the reverse complement.
CCTACGTAACACTCCTTCCGTAGCCGCTTTTCTGAGCGCCGGTTTCCGGTTCTCCGCCGAGGCCGACCTGCCCGGCAAGCGGGCCGCCCTCATGGTCCGAGACCGTTCCCTGCGCGATCTGCTGTAGCGCCACGTGGCGGCGCCATCACATTTGGTACACCGCTCGGCCCGATCCGGTTCCCACTTCCTCGAATCGGCCGGAGATGCACCGGTGCACATCCATCCACAGCCGTTGCCCGCAACCAACCAGCCTGGTCCCATCCGAACCAAACCGATCCCACCCGAGCGAAACCCACCCCGAGGCGAAAACTCCCGTCTTGATCAACCGCCTCCCTCCAGCCTTGATCGCCCGGTTGTCAGTCCCGCCCCGTAGGGTGGTCGGGCTATGACGAAGCCCTCACTCCCCGAACTCCTGCATGCTGCCGTCACTGCCGTCGGCGGTTCGGAGCGCCCCGGCCAGGTGACCATGGCCGAAGCCGTCGCGGAGGCGATCGACGACGGTTCCCATCTGCTGGTCCAGGCCGGCACCGGTACCGGAAAGTCGCTCGGCTACCTCGTGCCCGCGCTCGCCCACGGGGAGCGGGTCGTCGTCGCGACCGCCACGCTCGCTCTCCAGCGCCAGCTTGCCGAGCGGGATCTGCCGCGCACGGTCGACGCACTGCATCCACTGCTGCGCCGCCGCCCCCAGTTCGCGATGCTCAAGGGCAGGTCGAACTACCTGTGTCTGCACCGACTCCATGAGGGCATGCCGCAGGACGAGGAGGAAGGCCTCTTCGACCAGTTCGAGGCGGCCGCCCCCACCAGCAAGCTGGGCCAGGACCTGCTGCGGCTGCGCGACTGGACGGACGAGACCGAGAACGGCGATCGCGACGACCTCACGCCGGGCGTCTCCGACCGCGCCTGGGCACAGGTCTCGGTGTCCTCCCGCGAGTGCCTGGGTGCCCAGAAGTGCACGTACGGGGCGGAGTGTTTCGCCGAGGCGGCCCGCGAGCGCGCCAAGCTCGCCGATGTCGTCGTCACCAACCACGCGCTGCTCGCGATCGACGCCATCGAGGGTGCCCCCGTCCTGCCGCCGCACGAGGTGCTGATCGTCGACGAGGCGCATGAACTGGTCTCACGAGTCACCGGAGTCGCCACCGGCGAGCTCACCCCGGGCCAGGTCAACCGCGCGGTGCGGCGTGCCGCGAAGCTGGTCAACGAGAAGGCCGCAGACCAGCTCCAGACCGCCGCCGAGGGCTTCGAGCGGCTCATGGAGCTCGCCCTGCCGGGATGCCTGGAGGAGATCCCGGAGGACCTCGGCTACGCCCTCATGGCACTGCGCGACGCCTGCCGCACGGTGATCTCCGGAATCGGCGCCACCCGCGACAAGTCCGTGCAGGACGAGGACGCGGTCCGTAAGCAGGCGCTGGCCTCCGTGGAGGCCGTGCACGATGTGGCGGAGCGCATCACCAACGGCTCCGAGTGGGACGTCGTCTGGTACGAACGCCACGACCGCTTCGGTGCCTCCCTGCGCGTCGCCCCCATGTCCGTGTCGGGCCTCCTGAGGGAGAAGCTCTTCGCGGACCGCTCGGTGACCCTGACCTCCGCGACATTGAAGCTCGGCGGCGACTTCAACGGCGTAGGAGCCTCCCTGGGCCTCGCCCCAGAGGGCACGGCGGGCGACGACCTCCCGCAGTGGAAGGGCGTCGACGTGGGCTCGCCCTTCGACTACCCGAAGCAGGGCATCCTGTACGTCGCCAAGCACCTGTCGCGCCCCGCGCGGGACGGCGATCGTGCCGACATGATGGACGAGTTGACGGAGCTGATCCAGGCAGCGGGCGGTCGCACCCTGGGCCTCTTCTCCTCGATGAGGGGTGCCCAACTCGCCGCCGAGGAACTGCGCTCCCGCATCCCGGAGTACCCGATCCTCCTCCAGGGGGAGGAGACGCTCGGTGAGCTGATCAAGAACTTCGCGGCCGACCCGAAGACCTGTCTCTTCGGCACGCTCTCGCTCTGGCAGGGCGTCGATGTACCCGGTCCGAGCTGCCAGTTGGTCGTCATGGACAAGATCCCGTTCCCGCGTCCGGACGACCCGTTGATGAGCGCCCGCCAGAAGGCGGTCGAGGATGCCGGAGGCAACGGCTTCATGGCGGTCGCCGCCACCCACGCGGCGCTCCTCATGGCCCAGGGCGCCGGCCGCCTCGTACGGGCTTCGGGGGACCGAGGTGTGGTCGCCGTACTGGACCAGCGGCTGGCCACCGCACGCTACGGCAGCTATCTCAAGGCGTCACTGCCCGACTTCTGGTACACCACGGACCGCAACCAGGTACGGCGGTCCCTGGCCGCGATCGACGCGAAGGCGAAGCAGGAGGAGCAGGAGGAAGCCGAACCGGAGTGACCCGGGGCGGTGTTGGCCCCGGCGCGCCGGGGCCCGGACAGCACAGGACCCCGGAACCGGCGCAGGGGTCCCGGGGTCCGGTCAGGGGGCGAGGCCGGTGCGGCCCGCCCGCCGCGGGCGTCACACGCGCCGCAGCACGGCCACCACCTTGCCGAGGATCGTGGCGTCGTCGCCGGGGATGGGCTCGTACGCCGAGTTGTGCGGGAGGAGCCAGACGTGGCCGTCCTCGCGCTTGAAGCGCTTGACCGTGGCCTCGCCCTCCAGCATGGCGGCCACGATGTCGCCGTTCTCGGCGACCGGTTGGCGGCGAACGGTGACCCAGTCGCCGTCACAGATCGCGGCCTCGATCATCGAGTCACCGACGACCTTGAGGACGAACAGCTCACCGTCACCGACCAGTTGGCGCGGGAGGGGGAACACATCCTCGACCGACTCCTCGGCGAGGATCGGGCCACCGGCGGCGATCCGGCCCACCAGAGGGACGTACGACGCGGCCGGCTTGCCCGCGGTGTCCGTGGGCTGCACCGACGAGGACTGGTCGGAGCCGCGGACCTCGTACGCGCGTGGGCGGTGCGGGTCGCGGCGAAGGAAGCCCTTGCGCTCCAGTGCCATGAGCTGGTGTGCGACCGAGGAGGTGCTGGACAGGCCCACGGCCTGGCCGATCTCTCGCATCGACGGCGGGTAGCCCCGCCGCTGCACCGAGTCCCTGATGACCTCGATCACCCGGCGCTGCCGGTCCGTGAGCCCCGAGCTGTCCGCCCGGATGCCGGGAGGTCGGCCTGGTAGAGAGCGCTTGTGGCCCTCGGGATTCGCGGTTTCGTTCATTGCATGCACCGGCTCGAGTCGGCCCTGGGAGCGATCCTGGGCAGTGATGGTGGCACTGTCTGCGGTGGTGGTCACGTCGGCCCCTCTCGATGGTCTCCCTGCTGGACAACGGTAGTTGCTTTCGAAAGGTTGCGCCAAACACACGTTCGAGTGAAAAATCGCGGATAGCCCGCCGCGATCATGTGTCTGGGTGTATGGCCAACGTGGTACCTGTCGGACAGGAGAGCCGTTTTCGCGCTCTCCGTCGCCCGGGCGGTGACCTCGCGGGTTGTCGCCTCAGTCTGCCATCCGGTGTCCCGGCGGGCGGGGGTCGGTCCTGTTCTGCGCGGGAGCCCCACGCCTCCTCCGTGCCGTGCTCACGGTATCTCCGTAAGTGTCCTGGCGGTACGGCTGTGCGCCCGCGTGTTCGGGGTGACGGTATGGCCGTATGGCACATGCCAATACGGGTGCGACACGCGCGTGCGGCGTGTTTGTGTGGGCCAATCACCACATCTAGTGGTTGGATTGCGGCAGCAGCCCAGAAGTTGTGGTCCCCCGGGTCTTCACAGTCTCGGCCATCGCCTATGCTTGGGGCTGCTTCGAGAGGCCCAAGGGGTCTCACGAGGCTATTGAGTCTGCTGTGAGGGAGGGTTGGAGATCATGCACTGCCCCTTCTGCAGGCACCCCGACAGCCGTGTCGTCGACAGCCGTACGACCGACGACGGCACGTCGATCCGCCGCCGCCGCCAGTGCCCTGACTGCTCCCGTCGTTTCACGACCGTGGAGACGTGCTCGCTCATGGTGGTCAAGCGGTCCGGAGTCACCGAGCCTTTCAGTCGTACCAAGGTCATCAACGGTGTGCGCAAGGCATGCCAGGGACGGCCTGTCACCGAGGACGCACTCGCCCAGCTCGGCCAGCGGGTCGAGGAGGCGGTGCGGGCCACCGGAAGCGCCGAACTGACCACCCATGACGTCGGGCTGGCCATACTCGGCCCGTTGCAGGAGCTCGACCTCGTCGCCTATCTGCGATTCGCCTCCGTCTACCGGGCGTTCGACTCGCTTGAGGACTTCGAGGCCGCGATCGTGGAACTGCGGGAAGCGACGCCAGGCCCCGCCGCGGACGACGAAGACGCGGAATCGGGGAGCCAGGAGGACGACGGCGGGCCCGGAGGGACTGTTCAGGTCCCCGTGCCCGCCCACTCCGCCGACTGACCGGCGGGCCGGAACGGGGCGGAGACCCCGGTTCCGGCCGGTGGTCGGCGGACCAGGACTTGTTGCGGGGCCATGAGCGTGTGGGCGGCCGCGACACCAGACAAACACTCTGCCACGGGAACATCGTGGCATTTCAGGGCGTTTTTGCCTGTACAGGGAGGCGGCATGACAGAGACGGCGAGCGGTCCGGCACGAGGTTCCCGCGCGAAGGGAACCAAGGCCACCAAGGGACTGCGCATCGAGCGTATTCACACCACCCCCGGCGTGCATCCGTACGACGAGGTGGAATGGGAGCGCCGTGACGTCGTCATGACCAACTGGCGCGACGGCTCGGTCAATTTCGAGCAGCGTGGCGTCGAGTTCCCCGGCTTCTGGTCGGTGAACGCGGTCAACATCGTCACCAGCAAGTACTTCCGCGGTGCCGTGGGCACCCCGCAGCGTGAGGTGAGCCTCAAGCAGCTCATCGACCGCATCGTGAAGACGTATCGGAAGGCCGGCGAGGACCACAAGTACTTCGCCTCGCCCGCCGACGCCGAGATCTTCGAGCATGAGCTGGCGTACGCCCTCCTGCACCAGGTCTTCAGCTTCAACAGCCCCGTCTGGTTCAACGTCGGGACCCCGCAGCCCCAGCAGGTCTCGGCCTGCTTCATCCTGGCCGTCGACGACTCCATGGAGTCGATCCTCGACTGGTACAAGGAAGAGGGCATGATCTTCAAGGGCGGTTCCGGCGCGGGCCTGAACCTGTCCCGCATCCGCTCCTCCAAGGAGCTGCTCTCCTCCGGTGGCAATGCCTCCGGTCCGGTCTCCTTCATGCGCGGCGCCGACGCCTCCGCGGGCACCATCAAGTCCGGTGGCGCCACCCGCCGCGCGGCCAAGATGGTCATCCTGGACGTCGACCACCCCGACATCGAGGACTTCATCCAGACCAAGGTCAAGGAAGAGGAGAAGATCCGCGCCCTTCGTGACGCGGGCTTCGACATGGACCTGGGCGGCGACGACATCACGTCGGTGCAGTACCAGAACGCCAACAACTCGGTCCGCGTGAACGACACGTTCATGAAGGCTGTCGAGAACGGCGACAAGTTCGGCCTGACGTCCCGCATGACCGGCGAGGTCATCGAGGAGGTCGACGCCAAGCAGCTCTTCCGCAAGATGGCCGAGGCCGCCTGGGCCTGCGCCGACCCGGGCATCCAGTACGACGACACCATCAACCAGTGGCACACGTGCCCGGAGTCCGGCCGTATCAACGGCTCGAACCCGTGCAGCGAGTACATGCACCTGGACAACACGTCCTGCAACCTCGCCTCGCTGAACCTGATGAAGTTCCTCAAGGACGACGGCAAGGGCCACCAGTCCTTCGAGGTCGAGCGCTTCGCCAAGGTCGTCGAGCTCGTCATCACCGCGATGGACATCTCCATCTGCTTCGCGGACTTCCCGACCCAGAAGATCGGCGAGAACACGCGCGCGTTCCGCCAGCTCGGCATCGGCTACGCCAACCTCGGTGCCCTGCTGATGGCGACGGGCCACGCGTACGACTCCGACGGCGGCCGTGCCCTCGCCGGTGCCATCACCTCCCTGATGACCGGCACGTCGTACAAGCGCTCCGCCGAACTCGCCGCTGTGGTCGGCCCGTACGACGGTTACGCCCGCAACGAGCAGCCGCACCTGCGCGTCATGAAGCAGCACGCCGACGCCAACACCACGGCCACGCGCGTGGACGACCTGGACACCCCGATCTGGGCCGCGGCCACGGAGTCCTGGCAGGACGTGCTGCGCCTCGGCGAGAAGAACGGTTTCCGTAACTCGCAGGCGTCCGTCATCGCCCCGACCGGCACCATCGGTCTCGCGATGTCCTGCGACACCACGGGACTTGAGCCCGACCTCGCGCTGGTCAAGTTCAAGAAGCTCGTCGGCGGCGGCTCGATGCAGATCGTCAACGGCACCGTCCCGCAGGCCCTGCGCCGCCTGGGCTACCAGGAGGAGCAGGTCGAGGCGATCGTCGCCCACATCGCCGACAACGGCAACGTGATCGACGCCCCGGGCCTCAAGACCGAGCACTACGAGGTGTTCGACTGCGCCATGGGCGAGCGCTCCATCTCAGCGATGGGCCACGTCCGCATGATGGCCGCCATCCAGCCCTGGATCTCCGGCGCGCTCTCCAAGACGGTCAACCTGCCGGAGACGGCGACCGTCGAGGACGTCGAGGAGGTCTACTTCGAGGCCTGGAAGATGGGCGTCAAGGCGCTCGCGATCTACCGCGACAACTGCAAGGTCGGCCAGCCCCTCTCCGCGAAGACCAAGGAGAAGGAGAAGGCGGAGGTCACCGCCAAGGCCGAGGACACCATCCGGACCGCGGTCGAGAAGGTCGTCGAGTACCGGCCCGTCCGCAAGCGCCTCCCCAAGGGCCGCCCGGGTATCACGACCTCCTTCACGGTCGGCGGCGCCGAGGGCTACATGACCGCCAACTCCTACCCGGACGACGGTCTTGGTGAGGTCTTCCTGAAGATGTCGAAGCAGGGTTCGACCCTCGCGGGCATGATGGACGCCTTCTCGATCGCCGTCTCCGTAGGCCTGCAGTACGGCGTGCCCCTGGAGACGTACGTCTCGAAGTTCACCAACATGCGCTTCGAGCCGGCCGGCATGACGGACGACCCGGATGTGCGGATGGCGCAGTCGATCGTCGACTACATCTTCCGCCGCCTGGCGCTCGACTTCCTGCCCTTCGAGACGCGGTCCGCGCTCGGCATCCACTCCGCCGAGGAGCGCCAGCGTCACCTGGAGACCGGTTCGTACGAGCCGACCGAGGACGAGGTCGACGTAGAGGGCCTGGCCCAGTCGGCGCCGCGCACCCAGGAGTTGAAGGCCGTCGCCGCACCGAAGGCCGCGGTCGAGGCGGCCAAGCCCGCCCCGCAGCAGGCGCACACCAGCGCCGAACTGGTGGAGATGCAACTGGGCATCCAGGCGGACGCCCCGCTGTGCTTCTCCTGCGGTACGAAGATGCAGCGGGCCGGTTCCTGCTACATCTGCGAGGGGTGCGGCTCGACCAGCGGATGCAGCTGAGCCAGAGCATCCGCTTGACGTGAACTAGCTGCTCAGGGCGGCGGAGCCGGGATTCCGGCTCCGCCGCCCTCGGCGTTTCCCGGCCCGGGCGAATCCGGTTTCCCAGTGGAACGATCAGCAGTTAATCTCCCTCAGCGCGCATAGGTCGCGCACAGGGGAGGGTGGGGGGCAATGGTCGACGATTCCGTCGAGCCCGAAAGAGGTATGAGGGCGGGGGCCCAGGCAGTCGCGGCGGTGGTAGTGGTCGGCGGCGTGCTGGGCGGTATGTGGGGACTCGGGGGAGTCCTGCCGAAGACATCGGCACAGGACGGCAAACCGGCGACCTGTACGGCGAGCACGGACGGCACACTGCCGGCGAAGTACGTGTCGCCGACTGCGCTCTGCACGGCGCTGAACCGCGCGGACCTACCGGTCCTCCTGGGGACACCGGACGAGCATGCGGAGACCGCCTCGGGGAGTGCGGGCTGGATGACTCTGGCCGGTGGAACCAAGATCGCCAGTCCTGAGGCCGACGTCGACCTGAGGACCTATTCCGTGCGGCTGTCGGCGTCCTACGACGACATTCCCGTCACGCAGGCGGCCCGATATCTGGACTCGACCTCGCAGGTGAAAATGGTCCTGGGGCACCCGGCCGTCGTCTACTCGGACCGGACCATCGCGATCAGCTTCAATCTCGGTGGCGGCAAGGCCAGTACGGGTCCTGGGGGCATCGCCCGCAGTCTGCTGGTCTCCACGAGCGAGAAGGACGGCGGCGACTCCTTCGAAATATCCATCTGGCGTCAGGACGACGTGCCGCCCGACGACGAGGCGCTGTTCCGCATCGCGGAAGAGGTGCTGCCGACGGTCCCGGGCTGGACCGCCGGCTGACGACTCGTCCGGGGCAGGGCTCAGGACTGCTGTGCCCTGCCCATCGTCCTGGTGAAGGTCGCGGGATCGTCCTCGAAGCCCTGGATGCCGGGGTGGAAGTCCCAGCTTCCGGACTCGTCCCGGACGAACTCCCCGACCGTCGCCGCCGTCGCACCGAGGACGTCACCGAAGTCGTCCTCGGTGAGGACGGTGTACCCCTCGCGGATGCGCAGCTTCGGGTTCAGGACGTTCACGAACGTGCGGTGCGCGACACGCTGTTGGATGACCACGCCGACCACCACACGCGCGTACCGGTCGGCGAGCCGGTCGAGTTCCAGCGTCATGACCTCGTCCCAGCCGAAGCCCTTGCCGTCCTTGCTGTCCCGGTTGAGATAGATGGTGCCGTCGGGGGAGCGGCTGTCGAAGTACACCGCGTAAGCGGGAGCGCCGTACGGATCGTTCGCCACATAGGTCGCGGCCACGATGTCCAGATCGACAGGCGGCTGCCCCGTGGGACTCGGATCCCACTGAAGCCCGACTTCGGCTTTGCGGATCCCCTTGTTGAGGCCGTTGACCACAGTTCCCCTTCCCCGTTCGCCTCGATCGCGCGCCCCAACTGCTGGGCAATCAGCGTTCGTTGTCCATCGTGCCACGCGCGCGGGGGCGTGTGCGCCGACGATCTCCGCCGGAGCGTGACCGGCGCCACGCTCCGTGGCCTTACGATGGCGCCGTGCTGGTCAAGTGGATTCGCTGCACCGTGGTTGACCGCCGCGGCTTCGAGCGCGGGCAGCGAAAGTGGGCGGGGCTTCTGGGGGAGCCGGGATTTCGGGGACAGGGGGGAGGCTGGAGCCGGGCGCGGCCCGGAGTGGCGCACATCTTCGCGTTCTGGGAGAGCCGTGCCTTCTACGACTCCTTCATGGCTCGATCCCATGACCGGCTGGCGTCGGCCCAGGTGGGCACCTTCAAGGACACGCAGGTCAAGCTGTTCGACCATCGCTTCGACGTGAAGACGGGCTTCGAACCGCGCTTCACCGACGCCGACCTGGTGCGGGTGGCACTGTGCCGTGTCCACGAGGAGCGCGCCGAGCACTTCACGCTGATGCAGGAGAAGGTCTGGAATCCCGCGATGGCCGGTTCCCCGGGCATGCTCCGCGGACTGTTCGGCGAGGCCCCGGGACACGAGTTCATGGTGCTCTCGATGTGGCACTCGGCCGCCGAACACGGCAAGTACCGCGCCGAACGCGTGGAACGGCTCGCACTGAGGGCCCAGATCGAGGCGGACGTCGCCTCCCTCACGGGTGACATCGTGCAACTGGAACCGAGCTGGATAGTTTGAGATCCGGACTGACTCAACCGGCGTCCCGGTGTGTGAATCGTGCGCCCCTATGTGTCCCATCGGGCAGAATTCGTGTGACCTACGCCGTATGGAGCCCGTACGACTGCTCGATATGCCGTCACTCGATCTAGGGTTTTGGCATGGCACGACCACGGCGCATCGTCCTTGTCCGGCACGGCGAGTCAACGGGCAATGTTGATGACACCGTGTACGAGCGTGAACCCGACCATTCCCTGGCGCTGACCGACCAGGGCTGGCGACAGGCGGAGGAGACCGGCAAGCGGTTGCGGGAGGTGTTCGGCCGGGAGCGCATCAGCGTGTACGTCTCCCCGTACCGCCGTACGCACGAGACCTTCCGCGCCTTCCACCTCGACCCCGAGCTCGTGCGCGTACGCGAGGAACCCCGGCTGCGCGAACAGGACTGGGGGAACTGGCAGGACCGGGACGACGTCCGCCTCCAGAAGGCGTACCGGGACGCCTACGGGCACTTCTTCTACCGGTTCGCCCAGGGTGAGTCCGGCGCCGACGTGTATGACCGGGTCGGCGGCTTCCTGGAGAGCCTGTACCGCAGTTTCGAGGCCCCCGACCACCCGCCGAACGTGCTCCTGGTGACGCACGGCCTGGCGATGCGGCTGTTCTGCATGCGCTGGTTCCACTGGACGGTCGCGGAGTTCGAGTCGCTGTCCAATCCGGGGAACGCCGAGATGCGGATGCTCGTTCTGGGAGACGACGGCAGGTATGCGCTGGACCGGCCGTTCGACAGTTGGCGGGATCCGGAGCCGTACGGGATCAGTGGATAGGGTGGCGGATCGATGATCGCTGACTCCGCCCTCGACTCTTCCGACTCCTCCCATCCTTCTGACGTGCGCCTGAGCCGCGCCCTGGCCAGCCTGCGGGGGCTGGCCGTGGGGGACGCGCTGGGCTCGCAGTTCTTCGTGCCCGCGAACCACCCGCTGCTCAAGCGCCGCGAGCTGCCCCCGGCGCCCTGGCAGTGGACCGACGACACAGAGATGGCCTGCTCCGTGGTCGCGGTCCTGGCCACCCACCACCGCGTCGACCAGGACGCCCTGGCCCGTTCCTTCGCCGAGCGGCACGACTTCGATCGCGGCTACGGCCCCGCGGTCAACCGGCTGTTGCGCCTCGTTCGTGAGGGCGGCGACTGGCGCGAGCTGTCCGCAGCGCTCTTCAACGGCCAGGGATCGTGGGGCAACGGCGCCGCGATGCGGATCGCACCCCTGGGTGCCTGGTACGCGGACGATCCCGAGCAGGCGACCCACCAGGCGGAGATCTCGGCGTACCCCACGCACCAGCACCGTGAGGCCGTGGTCGGCGCCATGGCCGTCGCGGCGGCCGCAGCGCTGGCCGCGTCCCCCGACGGCCCGCCCAGCGCCGAGGCGCTCCTCGACGGCGTCATCGCACTCGTACCGAAGAGCGCCGTCGGCGCGGGGCTCCGGCGCGCGCGGGACATGCTCGACTACGCGGACGCCGGCACCGTCGCGGCGGTACTGGGTTGCGGCCGTCGTACGACGGCACACGACACGGTCCCCTTCGCGCTCTGGTCGGCCGCCCGAGGGCTCGGCGACTACGAGCGGGCGTTCTGGGCCACCGCCCAGGTCGGCGGGGACGTGGACACCACCTGCGCCATCGTGGGCGGTGTGATCGCCGGTGGGAAGGCGGGGACGCCACCCGCCGCGTGGGTGGAGCGGACGGAGGCGCTGCCGGACTGGGTTCCGACGTCCGCCTGACGCTTCGGACTCCCCGCCGGGCAGCCTCACCCCACGCGACTGAAACTCTCTGTGCCTGCCGGGAACTCTCCGTGACCGCTTGGCCGTTGTCCTGGCAGCCGCGCTGCGACACATGAGTCCGCACGGGCAGACAGGACACGACAGTTGTAGGGGGTGGTCATGAGGTGTTCGCCGGTGCCGGTCGGCCGGGCCCTCGCCGGGCCCGACCGGTCAGCCGATTCCTGGACCCGCAGTCCCCGCGAGGGCGTCGAGGTCGCTCTTGCGGACCCGGATCACCAACCAGGCGGTGACCAGGGCGAGTGCGGCCATCGCGGCGGCCGGGACGAAGGCCGTCGAGATGCCGTGCGCGAGCACTTCGTGCCCCCATGGCGCCGGCAGTTGATGGGTCTTGCCGAACTCGGCCTTCTGCTCGGCCGATCCATCGGTCAGGAACTGCGGCAACTGCTTCTTCGCCTCGTCCTTGCTGGCCGAGCCGAACACCGTGGTCAGAATGGACAGACCGAGCGAACCACCCACCTGCTGCATGGCGTTGAGCAGCGCGGACGCCGCGCCCGCCTCGTGTTGGGCGACACCGGAGACGGCGGTGATCGTCAGCGTCACGAAGTTCAGGCCCATGCCGAACCCGAACACCAGCATGGGGCCCAGCACTCCGCCGACGTAGGAACTGTCCGAGCTGATGAGCGTCTGCCAGGTGAGCCCGATCCCCGCGAGGGCCGAGCCGACGAGCATGAACGGCCGGGGGCCGAACCTCGGCAGGAAACGCTGGGACAGTCCCGCGCCGGCAGCGATCACGACCGTCACCGGCAGGAAGGCCAGACCCGCCTGGATCGGGCTGTACCCCAGCACGTTCTGCACGAAGAGCACGATGTAGAAGAACATGCCGAACATCGCGGCGGCCAGGCTCAGCATGATCACGTACGTGCCCGAGCGGTTGCGGTCGGCGAACATCCTGAGCGGGGTGATCGGCTCCTTGGCCCGGGACTCGATGATCACGAAGGCCAGCAGCAGGACGGCCGCCGCGCCGAAGGACCCAATGGTCAGGGTGTCGCGCCAGCCCTGGTCCGCCGCGCGGATGAAGCCGTAGACGAGGGACGCCATGCCCGCCGTCGAGGTCAGCGCGCCCGCGATGTCGAACCGGCCGGTGTGCCGTTCGGACTCGCTGATGTACACCGGCGTGAGTGCGGCGATCAGCAGGCCGATCGGCACGTTGACGAAGAGCACCCAACGCCAGTCGAGCCACTCGGTGAGCATGCCGCCCGCGAGCAGACCGATCGCGCCGCCGCCCGCCGAGACCGCGGCGAAGACTCCGAACGCCCTGTTCCGCTCCGGGCCTTCGGGGAACGTGGTGGTGATCAGCGCGAGCGAGGTGGGCGATGCGATCGCGCCACCCACGCCCTGGAGGACGCGTGCGGCCAGCAACTGCCAGGGTTCCTGGGCGAGTCCGCCGAGCAGCGAGGCGAAGGTGAAGAGCAGGATGCCGGCCGTGAACACCCGTCGCCGGCCGAGGATGTCGCCGGCCCGGCCGCCGAGAAGCAGCAGGCCGCCGAAGGTGAGCGTGTACGCGCTGACGACCCAGGTGAGGTCGGTGGTGCTGAAACTGAGCGCGGCTTGAATGTGCGGGAGCGCGATGTTCACAATCGTCGCGTCGAGTACCACCATGAGTTGGCAGGCCGCGATGACTGCGAGCGCGATGCCGGGATGCCCCTCCCGGCGGGCCGCTCCTGGCTTTGGGTCCTTAATCAACTGAGAGGTTGTCACTATGGGTCCCCCACAAGTGCGTTAGTGAACGCTCGCGTTCACTGCCGCGTCAACGGTAGTGAGTCCCCGACAGTGAACGCAAGCGTTCACTTAACTCGCCGTCGAGCGACGCCTCCCCCGCCGCTGCCTCGGAACGCATCCCCGATCCCCGGAATCCCCCATTCCACTGCTCGCTGGAGACACTCAGATGGTTACTTCGGGCTGGACGGCCGCCCCCGCTCAGACGGCCTCCCTCCGCCGCCGCGGCGCCGTGCTCGAACGCGCGATCCTGGACGCCGCACTGGAGCAACTCAGCACGGTCGGATGGAACGCCCTCACGATGGAAGGCGTCGCCGCCGGTGCCCAGACGGGCAAGGCCGCCGTGTACCGGCGCTGGTCCTCGAAGGAGGACCTCGTCGCGGACGCGTTGCAGGCCGGACTGCCACGACTGGACGAGGCGCCCGACCTCGGGAACGTGCGCGAGGATCTGCTGGCGCTGTGCACGCAGGCGCGCGACGCGATGTTCTCGCGCCCCGGATTCGCCCTCCGCGCGGTGATTCACGAATGCGACACCGTGCAGGCCGAGCGCTTCCACGGCGTGATCTTCGAAGGGGTCGTGGAACCCGTGATCCGGCTACTCCGCGACGCCATCAATCGCGGAATGGAGCGGGGTGAGGTTCGTCCCGACGCGTCCAACGGCTACGTCTTCGATGCCATCCCGGCGATGATGATGTACCGATCGAAGATGTGCGGCAGTGAATGGGGAGACCGTGACATCGAGGAGATGATCGACCAGTTGATGCTTCCGCTGCTCCGACCCGGCAATGCGTGAAGCCGACGCGGAACGGTCTTGGAGAGCTTGGGGAAACCTGGGTGTCGCAGGGGGTTCCGGGCGGCGTAGTCTAAGGGCGCCATGCCGTACGAACCACCTACTCACACCGTCGAGCGCTCACTCCGCGCCACGACCGGAGCCAAGGTCATCGCAGGCGTCGACGAGGTGGGACGCGGCGCGTGGGCCGGCCCCGTCACCGTCTGCGCGGCGGTCACCGGACTGCGCCGGCCTCCCGAAGGTCTCACCGACTCCAAGCTCATCGCCGTCAAGCGACGCACCGAACTCGCCGAGGAACTCCGCAAGTGGGTCACGTCGTACGCCTTGGGGCACGCCTCCCCGGAGGAGATCGACGACCTGGGGATGACGGCGGCCCTGCGACTTGCCGCGGTGCGTGCGCTGGAGACCTTGCCCGTTCGCCCCGACGCGGTCATTCTCGACGGGAAGCACGATTACCTCGGGGACCCTTGGCGGGTTCGTACGGTGATCAAGGGCGACCAGTCGTGTGTGGCGGTCGCGGCCGCATCGGTGATCGCCAAGGTTCAGCGCGACAAAATGATGGCCGAACTGGGCATCGACCATGCAGACTTCGCTTTCGCGGCCAACGCCGGGTATCCCTCGCCCGTGCACAAAGCCGCGCTGGAGGAGCGGGGCCCCACCCCGTACCACCGGTTGTCGTGGGCGTATCTTGATGCGCTGCCCCAGTGGCGGCATCTCAAGAAGGCCCGTAGCTGGGCGGAGGGAACCGTTCCGAAGATCGAGGGCCAACTCGGCTTCGACTTCTGACCGTCCCGCTCGCACTCATGTGCCACCCGCCGACGCGAGCCGTACCAACGTTTGATAAAAATCAGCTCATGCCTCTCATTCCCGAGGAGCCTCAGATTCACGAGAGTGCCCAGGGTCCCCGCGCCACCCCGGCCAGCGGCCGCGTCGCGCCGACCCCCCGCCCTGTACCCGGCCCCCGCCCCGCGGCGCCGCCGCGTCCCGGTCGCCCCGGCCCCCTGCGGCCCACGGCGCCGGCGCAACGGACACCGCGCGACGTGGCCGTAGCCAAGCCCGGACCGTCGGGTCCGGCTGCCCCCACCGCCTCCGACACCGCTGTGGCGACCCCGCAGATCCAGCTCGTCCCGGCCTCGGCCGAGGGTGCGCTGGACGCCGCGGAGGAAGCCGTCGACCTGCTCCTGGAGTCGGGCCGTACCCCTGGTGACGTGCTGGTGATCACCACCGGCGAACCGCACCCGTGGGCCGCCCATGAACTGTCCTTCGGCGAAGCGTCCTACTGGGCGCAGCACGACGCGCGCGACGACGTCTTCTACGCGGACGCCGCCGTGGCGGGCCGGGCCGCGTCCCGTCCCGTCGTCGTGGTCGCCGTCAACGGAGGCCAGGCCGCCGTTGCCGCCACCGCGCTGCCCCTCGCCCTCGGCCGGGCCGGTGCCCTGCTGATCGTCTGCGGCGACCCGCAGCAGATCAACTCGGTGCTGGGCGCGGGCGTCTGAGCCGTCTCCGGAACTCTCGGAGGGCGACGGCGGGCGGGTAGGCGCCGTCGCGACGGCCTGTGCACGGTGGGGCGTTCGGCGTGCGCGGATTGCTGGTCCGACGGCTGGTGCGGCCGGTGAAGCGTGCCCTCCTTGGGGGCGCCGCTCCCGTACGTGGTGCGCCGTGACCGTGGCGTGCAGGAGGAGTCTCCACGTCGGGCGGCCCGGCGCCGTACGGACTCCGCGGTGATGCGTCGCATGGTCCGGGCCTGGCGCCCGGACCGGGTTTCAGCGGGCCGCGGCGCGGCGCAGAACCTCTGAGGCGGCGCCACCGGTGCGGGGCAGCAGGGGCGGTACCTCGGACATGGCGAAAGGTTCCGGCGCGGAGTCCGCGCTGGGCCGTCGGCCGCCGCGCCCCTCGCCGAGCACCTGCCAGCCGTCACGGGTCAGCGTGATGTAGGCCCCGCAGCGCAGCCCGTGCAGCGTGCAGGCGTCACGCAACCCCCACATCCACGCGCCGTCCTCCTGCGTCCAACGCGCGTCCCCCTCACGGCAGTAGAGCAGCACGGCCGTGCGCACCGGGGTGCGGCGGCGCAGATCGTGCGGGATGACGCGGCGTAGTTGCGCGAGCAGCGCGTTGCGGAACATCCAGCCGTCGGCCGGGACGGACCGGCGGACGAACGAGGCGCTCGCGAGCAGCCGCTCGTCCGGGTCGAGGACGGCCACGACCGCCGTCGCCGGTCGGGGGCGATGCCGGGAGTGCAGCCCGCTGACGACCTCGCGGGGATTGCGCAGCAACGGGATTCCGGCTGCGGCCCATTCGGAGGGTTCGAGCATACGGGCGAGGGGGTTGGCGGAAGCGGCGGACAGGTCGGCAGGCGTCGACGTGGATGCCGCGGAGGACGGAGCGAATCCGAAGGTCACGGTCCTCCCTTCGGCTACGCGCCCACACTTCGGGCGGGGTCGGATTCGGGGGAGCGCACACCGCAGCAGAGCCCTACCGGATCACGGACGAGCCGTGCGGGGAGCGGACTCCAATTCTTGCTGTCGAACTGGGATGCGGCAACGAGCAAATGGGGCCACAGACCGCTATCTGACGGTCTGTGGCTTATATCCCTACCCATTGCGTCACCCGGTGACGCCTGGGACGTTCGAGCACGACACTTTCGTACGCCATGGAGGTGCGGGAGGTCCAGAGGGAGCTGGTCGGACCGGCTGCGGGACACGGTCCGGCGCTCTTCGCCGCGGCGGGGGATTGGGCCGTTGTCAGTGGCGTGAGGTTGCATGGAGGCATGAACAACCAGGAGCTGCGCACCGAAGCCGACACCATCCTCGCCGAGCTGGTCGGTGACCCGAGCGGCACGGCGCGGCTGCGGGAGGACCAGTGGCAGGCGGTGGCAGCCCTCGTGGAGGAGCGCCGGCGCGCGCTGGTGGTGCAGCGCACCGGCTGGGGCAAGTCGGCGGTGTACTTCGTCGCCACCGCCCTGCTGCGCCGACGTGGCTCCGGGCCCACGGTGATCATCTCGCCGCTCCTGGCGCTGATGCGCAACCAGGTCGAGTCGGCGGCGAGGGCCGGGATCCGGGCGCACACCATCAACTCGGCCAACCCGGAGGAGTGGGACGCGATCTACGGGGAGGTCGAGCGCGGCGAGACCGACGTTCTCCTGGTCAGTCCGGAGCGGCTCAATTCCGTGGACTTCCGCGACCAGGTGCTGCCCAAGCTCGCGGCGACGACCGGCCTGCTGGTGGTCGACGAGGCGCACTGCATCTCCGACTGGGGGCACGACTTCCGCCCCGACTACCGCCGGTTGCGGGCGATGCTGGCCGAACTGCCCACCGGCGTACCGGTGCTGGCCACCACCGCGACCGCCAACGCGCGCGTGACCGCCGATGTGGCCGAGCAACTGGGCACCGGAGCGGGCGAGGCCCTGGTGCTGCGCGGACCGCTGGAGAGGGAGAGCCTGCGGCTCGGGGTCGTCCAACTGCCGGACGCGGCGCACCGTTTGGCCTGGCTCGCCGAGCACCTGGACGAGCTTGCGGGCTCGGGGATCATCTATACGCTCACCGTGGCCGCCGCCGAGGAAGCCACCGCGTTCCTGCGCCAGCGCGGCTTCAAGGTGGCCTCGTACACCGGGAAGACGGAGAACGCCGAGCGGCTGCAGGCCGAGATCGACCTCCAGGAGAACCGGGTCAAGGCGCTGGTCGCCACCTCGGCGCTGGGCATGGGCTACGACAAGCCGGACCTGGGCTTCGTGGTCCACCTCGGCTCACCTTCCTCGCCGATCGCCTACTACCAGCAGGTGGGTCGTGCGGGTCGCGGTGTGGCCCACGCCGATGTGCTGCTCCTGCCGGGCAGGGAGGACGAGGCCATCTGGCGCTACTTCGCCGATACGGCCTTCCCGCCCGAGACGCAGGTCCGCCAGACCCTCGCGGCCCTCGCCGACGCGGGGCGGCCGCTGTCCGTGCCGGCCCTGGAGACGGCGGTGGAGCTTCGCCGCAGCCGCCTGGAGACGATGCTGAAGGTCCTGGACGTCGACGGAGCCGTCAAGCGTGTGAAGGGCGGGTGGACGGCCACCGGAGCCGAGTGGGTGTACGACGCCGAGCGGTACACCTGGGTGGCCAAACAGCGGGCGGCAGAGCAGCAGGCCATGCGCGACTACGTGAGCACGTCCCAGTGCCGGATGGAGTTCCTGCGTGAGCAGTTGGACGACGAGGGGGCGGTGCCGTGCGGCCGTTGCGACAATTGCGCGGGCGCCTGGATCGATTCCTCCGTCTCGGCGGAGACGCTGACGGGAGCGACGAAGGAACTTGACCGCCCGGGGATGGAGGTCGAGCCGCGCCGGATGTGGCCGACCGGGATGGCCGCGCTGGGCGTCGACCTCAAGGGACGTATCCCGGCCAAGGACCAGTGCTCGACGGGGCGCGCCCTCGGGCGGCTCTCGGACATCGGCTGGGGCAACCGACTGCGCCCGCTGCTCGCCGAGAGCGCGCCCGACGGTCCGGTCCCCGACGACGTCCTGAAGGCCGCGGTGGCCGTCCTCGCCGACTGGGCGCGCTCTCCGGGCGGTTGGGCACCGAATGTCGCGGACGCCTCCGCCCGTCCGGTGGGAGTCGTGGCCGTACCGTCCCTGGCCCGCCCGCAACTGGTCGGTTCCCTCGCCCAGGGCATCGCGACCATCGGCCGGCTTCCCCTACTGGGCACCCTGACGTACACCGGGCCGGACGGCACACACGCGGCACGCCGCAGCAACTCCGCCCAACGCCTCCGGGCCCTGTCCGACGCCTTCACCGTCTCCGAGGAACTGGCCGGCGCCCTGGCCGGCTCTCCAGGCCCCGTCCTGCTCGTGGACGACTACGCCGACTCCGGCTGGACCCTCGCTGTCGCCGCGCGTCTGCTCCGCCGGGCAGGCAGCGAACAGGTTCTTCCGCTGGTCCTGGCCGCGGCAGGCTGAGATTCCCGTTGGCGGGGGACTCCGGCTGGGCCGTCTCGGTCGGGCAACGCGATCGGACCCCTGATCGCTCAAGCCGAGTTGGCCGTACCGAACCTCATGTGGCGTGTCCCTGACCGGACTTATCCACAGGCTCAAGCGGGATGTCGTGATCCGCGAGATCGTCGACGCATGACGAATCACAGCGAAACGACCGGATCCTCCGAAAACGGCGACATCGACCCCACCGCGTACGACCGACACGGCACCGAACACCAGGTCACCCTGCGCTCGCCGGGCGAACTCGCCGACGCCCTGCCCTACTTGCTCGGGTACCGCCCCGAGGACAGCATCGTCCTCGTCGCCCTGCACGATCGGGGCGGCCGGGGTCGGTTCGGCGGTCGGGCCAGGCTCGGCATTCCCGCGGGCGCGGACGACTGGGCGTCTGTGGCGCAGCAGTTGGCCCACGGCCTGGTCACCGGCAGCGAGCGCCGAGGAACCCGGCCCGAGCAGATGATCGCCTACGTCTGCCAGGAACCGGCGCCGGGAGAGTCGGGGCGTCAGGTCATGGAACGCCTGCGCCCGCTCGTGCAGAGCCTGCGCACGGAGTGCGGCCGCCTCGACGTGGCGGTGATCGAGGCGATCTGCATCTCGGACGGCCGCTTCTGGTCGTACTGCTGCCCGATCGAGGGATGCTGCCCGGTCGACGGATCCCCGATGGGCCTGCCCGGCACCTCCGTACTGGCCGCGGCGGCGACCTACGCAGGGCTCCAAGTGCGCGGCACACTGCGCGAGTTGCGCGCCAGGCTGCTGCCCTGGGAGACGGCCGCCGCGCTGGAGCAGGAAGCCGCCCTGGACGCCGCCGGTATGGCCCTGGTCCCCAGGATCCTCGACGACGCCAGCCGAGCGGACGTGGCGCGGGAGACTCTGGAGCTCGCCCGGCGGATCCTGAGCCGGTTCGCCGCGGCACCGCTCGTGACCGGCGCACTCCAGTCGGACCTGCGCGACGATCTGCTGCTCGCCCACGACGAGGCCGCCACGCTGATCCTCGGCCTCCAGGACCGCACCACCCGTGACCGCGCGGCCGAATGGATGGAAGGCGAGGACGCGGGCCCGGCCCTCCGCCTCTGGCGCGCACTGGCCCGCCGCTGCGTCGGATCGTACGGCGAACACGCGGCGGCTCCCCTCACGCTCGCCGGTTGGGTCGCCTGGTCGACCGGCGACGACCTGGAGGCCCGGGAGGCGCTGGCCATGGCCCTGGGCGCGGACTCCGATTACCTGTTCGCCCGCCTGTTGCACCAGGCCTGCAACGAAGGCCTCGACCCGGAATCGATCCGCCGCTGCCTGCGCGCGGAACGAGAGGGCCGGGCAGAGCCTGTGGAAGCAGGGGCCGAGGCCGCCGATGTTTCTCTCACGCGGGACGCGAGCGGCCAGGGTGGCGATCCGGCACCGGCGGTCTCAGTCACGGCCTCCCGCCGTCGGCGACGCGCACGTACCGATGCCGACGGAGTCGAAGGCCGCCCTCGTCCTTCGGGGGCGGACGGCCGCCGACCCGGAACGGACGGATCCCGTCCGCCCACACCCGCACAGGGCACCGCACGCCCCGGCGGCACACGTCCGCGCACCTCTGGGAAGGGCGGTCAACGGCGTTACGACACCTGCTCGGAAGCGCCCCGCCCGGGGAGCAACGGCATTGAGGGGGACAGGTGATCAAGGGGTGGGGGAGTGGAGGGCAGTCCGGCCGGTCCGGTGGGCGTTTCGGTGCGTTCGGAGACTGGTGCCGCAGGATCGTCGGGGCGCCGGCGGTGGCTCCACAAGTGGTGCACGAGCCCAGGGTGCGGGGTGGTGCCGCGCTGGCCGCGGGGCACGCGGCGCGGGGAACACGTGCGGGCGGCCGATGGATCGGCCGCCGGGCTGCCGGCGACCGAGACAGGGATCGGGGAACGGACGCGGGCTGGCCCCCGGCGCCGCGCCGCCATTCGGTCGGCTTCCCCGGTCGAGGGCGTGACCAGGAGGAGCCCGTGTCCGTTCACCTGAGTGGCGGAACGCCTGAACGGGCCGCGTCGCCGCCCAGCCCTTGTCCTCCCGGAACCCTCCGTCCGGCGCCGAACACGTCTCAGGCGCACAGAGCGCAGAAGAAGCCGCCCATGCACCCGCCGCCTCCGCCCTCCGCCGACGACGAGCGCCTTGACTCCGGTGCCCCTGAGCCCCACCAGTCACCTCGTCGGCCGACAGAAGGCCGGACCCCCAGCCAGATCCGCCGCCCACCGCCGCCCCCGCCTCGGCCCTCTTCCCTCTCCCCTCCTCAGACCCTCTTGCCGCGAGCACCTCGCCCGACGCCCCGCCGCTCCCTCGAACTGCCCCCCACCCACACCACCTTGATCTGCGTAGCCCTCCCGGGCCTCGCGGTCTCCACCGAGCAAGGGCAGTTGAACGGCCGTGGATTGGAGGGCTTCTACCGCGCGGGCCGGCGTGTGCTCTCCCGCTGCCAGGTGCGAGTGGCCGGACGGGAACCGCTGCCGGTGCAGGCCAGAATGACGGCGGCCGACCGCGCCCGTTTCGTGGGCACCGTGCGGGTGGCTCCCGACTGCGGCCCGGACCCGGACCTCGTCGTCGAGCGGACCCGGCACGCCGACGGTACGGAACGCATCACCCTGCGCAGCGTGTCCTGGCGCCCGCTGCGCCTGCCGGTCGAGGTGGCGCTCGGCACGGACCTGGCGGACCTGGGCGCGATCGCCGCGGGCAGCACGGGCCCCGAACTGCCCGCCAGCGTGCACGACTCCGGGCTGCGCTGGTCCGGTGCCACCGGGACCTCCGCGGTCACGGCCGATCCGCCGCCCGCCGACGCGCTGGCCTCCGCGGGACTGCTGCGCTGGGAGTTCGAACTGCCACCTGGCGGCACGGCGAGCGTGGAACTTCGGGTACGGCCGGACGGCGCGGGACCGGTCCGCGCCGTGGGTCACGGTGCGACCAGCCCCCTGGCCTCCGCGCGAGCGGCCGGTGACGACCCCCGGATCCAGGTGCTGCTGCGGACCAGCATCGAGGACCTCCAGGCACTGCTGCTGCGCGACCCCGCGCACCCCTCCGACACCCATCTCGCGGCAGGGGCACCGTGGCGCTGCGGTCTGGCCCCGGCGGAGTCGCTCGCGGCGGCTCGCATGACACTGCCCCTCGGCACGGGGCTTGCCGCCGGCACACTGCGGATCCTCGCCCGTACTCAACTCCAGGGCGCCGGAGCACAGTCGGGCATGATTCCCGGACCGCGCCGCGACGCCGGGCCGCATCTGCCGCCGGGCTGCACGGGGACGGAGGCGACCCTGCTCTTCCCGGTGCTGCTCGCGGAGGCCCGCCGCTGGGGGCTGCCGGAGCAGCAGACGCGGGAGTTGCTGCCGGCCGCCGAACGCTGTCTGACCTGGCTGCGGACCACCGTGGGCGACGGCACCTACCTTCGTGACCCGCACCCCGGCGGGCCCGTCCGGTGCGAAACGCAGGCTCACGCCCACAGGGCCGCACTGCTCGGTGCCGATCTGCTCGACACGTTCGGCAGACCCGGCGGTGCCGAACTGCGGGAGTGGGCCCAGGAGTTGCGCACCGCGTTCCGCACGGACTTCTGGTTCGGGGACCTGGGCGGCGGCCGTCCCGCAGCGGCCCGGGCTCCCGACGGGCACCTCGTACCGCACCTCGGCGCGGCCGCGGCCCACCTCCTCGACACCGGACTGTCGGGCGGCGGCGAGTACGCTCCCGGCCTGCTCGACAAGGTACGGACCGAACAACTCGCCCGGCTCCTCGGCGGCCCGGCCATGGACTCGGGCTGGGGGCTGCGCGGCCTGGGCGCGAAGGAGCCGGGATACAGCCCGTTCGGTCACCGGAGCGGAGCCGTGCGAGTGTCGGAGACGGCGATCGCCGTCGCGGGCCTGGCCGTTGCCGGGTGCGAGAAGGAGGCGACCTCGCTGCTGCGGGGCGTGCTCGCCGCGTCGGAGGCGTTCGGACACCGGCTCCCCGAGATGTACGCGGGGGAGCAGCGCACGGACGGGAGCGTTCCCCTTCCCCACCCGGCGGCCTGCCGTCCGGCGGCCACGGCAGCGGCCGCCGGAGTGCTGTTGCTGACCACCCTCGCGGGCGTCCGTCCCGACGTCCCTGCCCGGACGGTCACCCTCCGCCCGGTGCGCAGCGCACCTCTGGGCGAGATCGGCCTGACAGGGCTGCGGGTCGCGGGCGCCCCCTTCTCCGTACGGGTCGGCCGCCTCGGTGTCGCCATGGTCGAGGAGGCTGCCGACGGTCTGCAATTGGGAGCGTGACCTCGTACGAGGCCCGGTGGGCCGACGGCCTGAAGCGGAGGACGGGCCGCCTGTCGCACCGAAGTGGATCAGTCATGGCGGTACCGACGAAGGGAGTGTTTATCGTCAGGCAGACGACTATGATCGCCGCATGTCCTACGACCCGTCAGCGTATCCGCCCTTCGCCGTCACCGTGGATCTGGTCGTGCTGACCGTGCGCCGCCATGCTCTGTGCGGGCTTGCGGTACGCAGGGGCGAGCCGCCGTTTCAGGGACGCTGGGCGCTGCCCGGCGGCTTCGTGCGGGCCGACGAGGATCTGGCGCAGGCCGCCGCGCGCGAGCTGGCCGAGGAGACGGGACTGCGCGCCCATGACCCGGCCGTCCCGGTCCAGGACAACGGAGCGCATCTGGAGCAGCTCGCGACCTACGGCGACCCCAAGCGAGACCCGCGGATGCGTGTGGTCAGCGTCGCTCATCTCGCGCTCGCTCCCGACCTGCCCGCACCCCGCGCCGGCGGCGACGCCAGCAACGCGCGCTGGGCGCCCGTCGAGGAGCTGCTGCACCAGGGCGCGTTCGGGCGCGACGGCGATCCGGTGGCGCCCCTCGCCTTCGACCACGCGCAGATCCTGTCCGACGGGGTGGAGCGCGCCCGTTCGAAGATCGAGTACTCGTCCCTGGCCACGGCCTTCTGCCCCACCGAATTCACCGTCGGTGAGCTGCGCCGTGTCTACGAGGCGGTGTGGGGTGTGGCGCTCGACCCGCGCAACTTCCATCGCAAGGTGACCGGCACGCCCGGCTTCCTGGTCCCGACGGGCGGTACGACGACCCGTCAGGGCGGCCGCCCGGCACAGTTGTTCAGGGCCGGCGGAGCCACCCTGCTCAACCCGCCGATGCTGCGCCCCGAGGTGTGACGCCGTAGCACCCCGACGGAGGCGATCAACCCTTGCGGAGTGGGCCGTTCGGTGCCCGGAAAAACGGACATAGCGCGCTATCTTGCTGTGGGTGATCCAGGCCTTCGGACTGACCAGCAACGCCCGCAAGGAGCATCCGCCCGCCGTCGACGACGTCTCCTTCGAGGCTCGCGCGGGCCGTGTCACCGCGCTCCTCGGAGCACCGGGCGCGGGCAAGACGGCCGCGCTCAGGCTCATGCTCGAACTCCAACAGGGGCGTGGCATCACCTACTTCAGGGGGCGCCCCCTGCACCGCATCGCCCACCCCTCGCGCGAGGTCGGCGTCCTCCTGGGCGATGTGCCGGGACATCCCGCCCGATCCGTCCGCGGTCATCTCCGCATGCTGTGCGCCGCGGCGGGAGTTCCGGCCCGGCGCGCCGACGAAGTCCTCGAAGTGGTCGGCCTCGTCAGTCTGCGCGACGAACGACTCGGCAGCCTCGCGCGCGGCATGGACCGTCGCCTCGGCCTCGCCTGTGCCCTGCTGTCCGACCCGCACACACTCGTGCTGGACGAACCCGCGGACGCGCTCTCCGCCCGCGAAAGCCGTTGGCTGTACGGCATGCTGCGCGCGCACGCCGCCCAGGGCGGCACGGTTCTCTTCACCACGGCCGAACCCAAGGAGGCCGCCCGCCACGCCGACCGGGTCGTCACCCTGGAGCAGGGCAGACTCGTCGCCGACCAGGAGGCCGGAGACTTCGCCCGCACCCGGCTGCGCCCCCGCGTAGCAGTCCGCAGCCCGCACGCCGCACGCCTCGCCGCCCTGCTCGCCAAGGAGGCCCGCACCGCGCACCGCTCCGTCGAAGTCGTACGGGAGGACGGCAACCGCCTTTCCGTGTACGGCAGTACGTGCGCCGACGTCGGCGATACGGCGTTCCGGCACGACATCCTCGTACACCAACTCGCGGATGAGATCGGCGACATGGGGCCCGGGGCCGGGGCGCCCCCCAACCGTGATCCGGAAGCCGTCGCCGAGCGGCGAGTGTCGTACCCGCCGCCGACAGCCGAGACGTCGTCGCCCCTCACGGACCTGCCGCCCGCCCGCAGTCCACAGCCGCTCACCACCGCGCTGACGACCGCGGAACCGTCCGCCGGGGAAGAACCGGAACCCGCGGCCGAACCCCACGCGGCCACCGCTGGTCCTCGCACGCCGAATCCCGCCGGCTCCCGACTCGTTCCCCTCATCGATCCCGAGGAGGCCGCCGGCACCTGTATCCCCGCACGTGTCCCGCGCCCGTCCCAAGCCCTCACCCCTGCCGCCCTGTCGCCCCTCCCGCCCCCCATCTCCGTCCGCTCGGCTCCCAGTCCGCTGCGCCCGCTCCGCTACGAGCTGCGTCGTGCCACCGGAGTCGGTACCGGCTTCCTGACCGGGGCCGCCGTACTCGTCGTGTCCGCCCTCACCACGCTGCTGCTGGCCCGGATCGGCCACACCCCGCAGCCGCGTCTGCTGGCCGCGTGGCCGCGCGAACTGCCCCTGCCGCCCGCGGCGCTCGGCGCGGGACTGCTCGGGGCGTTCGCGTTCGGTGACGAGTTCCGTCACCCTGCCCTGGCGGCGGATCGGGGCACCGTGCCCCGCAGGATGGGGCTCCTCGTCGCGAAACTCCTCGTCTCCGCCGCCACCGCGCTGCTGCTGGCCTTCCTCACGGTGGGCTGCGACGCCGAAGTGCTCTACCTCGTCTACGGACGGGAGCTCTCACAGGTTCCCGCCGACTGGCTTTCGATGAGCGCGAGTTGGATCGGACTGGTCATCGGCTGTGCCTGGGCCGGCGTTCTGGCCGCGGGCATCTTCCGTTCCACCACCGCCGGACTCGCCGCGGTCGTCGCCGTACCGGTTCTCGTCGTACCCCTCGTGCACAAGGCCCTGGAGGGGCCAGTCGTACGGACCGCGGAAGGCTTTCCGCTGCGGTTGCGGAAGGTGTTCCTGCTGCAGTGGCCCTTCGGGGGAGAGCGATATCTGTCCGCGGCCGCGCGCGTGATCGCCCAACCCGTGGGCGGAGCACTGACGTTGTCCCTTGCCGCCCTGCTGTGCGCCTACCTGCTCACGACCCTTCGTAGCAGGGTCCGATGACGATCGTCCGCACCCTTGGGGTCCCGCTCTGCGCACAACTCCCCGCAGAAAGCCCAATTCTTTCCGATAAGGCGTCAATTGCGACGGGGTGAGCGATCACCCTTTCGTGTGCTTTTCACCAAAGACCTCAAGGGAGTTGGAGACAGCGCCGACAAAGGATCCGTGAGTACCCTTGCGCACACCATGATGACCGCCGCCCGCTCCGCAGACTCCGGTCTCGCCGGCCCGGGCGAACTCGACCGCTACCCCTATGCCGAGGCGCCCGTCACCGAGCGCCTCGGAGCCCCCTCCTGGGACGGTTCCGACCCCGAGCTGGGCCGCGTGGGCCGACGTGCCGCGGGCAGCCGCGGACGCGGGTTGCACGGCCAACTCGTCCAGCAGCTCGGTCAGATGATCGTCTCCGGGGACCTGGGCGCCGACCGCCCGCTGGTGCCCGAGGAGATCGGCCAGCGTTTCGAGGTCTCCCGCACCGTCGTCCGCGAGTCGCTCCGCGTCCTGGAGGCCAAGGGCCTGGTCAGTGCCCGCCCGAACGTCGGCACGCGCGTGCGTCCCGTCAGCGACTGGAACCTCCTCGATCCGGACATCATCGAATGGCGCGCCTTCGGCCCGCAGCGCGACAATCAGCGCCGCGAGCTGAGCGAGCTGCGCTGGACGATCGAGCCCCTCGCCGCGCGCCTCGCCGCCGGGCACGGGCGCGAGGATGTCCAGCAGCGCCTCTGCGACATGGTCGAGATCATGAGCCACGCCATGGGGCAGGGTGACGCGCTGACGTTCTCCCGCGCGGACGCCGAGTTCCACTCGCTGCTCATCCAGGTCGCGGGCAACCGCATGCTGGAGCACCTTTCCGGGATCGTGTCGTCGGCCCTCCAGGTCTCCGGCGGCCCGGTCACGGGCTGTGACCGCCCGAACGACGCGTCCCTGGGGCACCACGCCCGGATCGTCGACGCCCTGGCGGCCGGGGACGGTGCGGCGGCCGAGGCGGCCATGCGGCAGCTCCTCATCGTGCACCCCGAGGTGGAGCGCGTGGTGCCCGCCCCGCGCGAACACTGACGCCCGTTTCCCGCCGGACCCCGCAGGATCCTTCACGGAATCCGGCGGGGTCCCGGCGGTCCGACGGGGTGCCGGATCTCCCTGAGAGGTGCCCGTCACGGCAGTGGGTGACCTCCTCTGCCCGTGTCTGACCGTTTTTGAACGCTTACGGGGTGTGACTCGGGCCACGCAGATTGGGCGTAACGCTCGCGGGAACTGCGCGATGACCTAAGAGGTGACAGCCGCGGAAGGGAATACGGACGCCGTTCAAGGCGCTGTGTTTCTTCCCGGCCCCAACCCGCGCCGTCGGCCCATCCCCAAGTCGGCGGTCGTCGGTTCCTGTCCGTACCGGACGGGGCCGGAAGCCGTTTTCCATCGTTCCGAGAGGTTGTTCGTGTCGGCCAGCACATCCCGTACGCTCCCGCCGGAGATCGCCGAGTCCGTCTCTGTCATGGCGCTCATCGAGCGGGGAAAGGCTGAGGGGCAGATCGCCGGCGATGACGTGCGTCGGGCCTTCGAAGCTGACCAGATTCCGGCCACTCAGTGGAAGAACGTACTGCGCAGCCTCAACCAGATCCTCGAGGAAGAGGGTGTGACGCTGATGGTCAGTGCCGCGGAGCCAAAGCGCACCCGAAAGAGCGTCGCAGCGAAGAGTCCGGCCAAGCGCACCGCCACCAAGACGGTCGCCGCGAAGACGGTGACCGCCAAGAAGGCCACCGCCACCGCCACTCCGGCCGCGCCCGTCGTCGACGCTCCCGCCGAGGACGACGCCCAGAAGGCCGCTGCCAAGAAGACGACGGCGCCCGCCAAGAAGACGGTCGCCAAGAAGGCCGCCGCCAAGAAGACGACACCGGCGGCCAAGAAGACCAGCGCCAAGAAGGACGACGCCGAGCTCGTCGACGAAGAGGCGACCGAGGAGACCCCCGCCAAGACCGGGGACGAGCCCGAGGGTGCCGAGAGCGCCGGCTTCGTACTCTCCGACGAGGACGAGGACGACGCGCCGGCCCAGCAGGTCGCCGCCGCCGGTGCCACCGCCGACCCGGTCAAGGACTACCTCAAGCAGATCGGCAAGGTCCCCCTCCTCAACGCCGAGCAGGAGGTCGAGCTCGCCAAGCGCATCGAGGCCGGTCTGTTCGCCGAGGACAAGCTGGCCAACGCCGACAAGCTCGCCCCCAAGCTCAAGCGTGAGCTGGAGATCATCGCCGAGGACGGCCGCCGCGCCAAGAACCACCTCCTGGAGGCCAACCTCCGTCTGGTGGTCTCTCTGGCCAAGCGCTACACCGGCCGCGGCATGCTCTTCCTGGACCTCATCCAGGAGGGCAACCTCGGTCTGATCCGCGCGGTCGAGAAGTTCGACTACACCAAGGGCTACAAGTTCTCCACGTACGCCACCTGGTGGATCCGTCAGGCGATCACCCGCGCGATGGCCGACCAGGCCCGCACCATCCGTATCCCGGTGCACATGGTCGAGGTCATCAACAAGCTCGCGCGCGTGCAGCGCCAGATGCTCCAGGACCTGGGCCGCGAGCCCACCCCGGAGGAGTTGGCCAAGGAACTCGACATGACCCCGGAGAAGGTCATCGAGGTCCAGAAGTACGGCCGCGAGCCCATCTCCCTGCACACCCCCCTGGGTGAGGACGGCGACAGCGAGTTCGGTGACCTCATCGAGGACTCCGAGGCCGTCGTCCCGGCCGACGCGGTCAGCTTCACGCTCCTCCAGGAGCAGTTGCACTCCGTCCTGGACACCCTGTCCGAGCGCGAGGCCGGTGTGGTCTCGATGCGCTTCGGTCTCACCGACGGTCAGCCGAAGACCCTCGACGAGATCGGCAAGGTGTACGGGGTCACCCGTGAGCGCATCCGCCAGATCGAGTCCAAGACCATGTCGAAGCTGCGCCACCCGTCGCGTTCGCAGGTGCTGCGCGACTACCTCGACTAGGTCGTAGTCGTACGACACGGAAGGCCCGGTTTCCCCCTCGGGGGCCGGGCCTTCGTGCTGACTTGCGGGTGCGGGGCGTGGTGCGCTGGATCACTCTGGGTCTCTCATCACCATCCCAGAGTGAGGAACGTGCATGCGTCGTCCCCTTGCCCGGGCGCTGACCCGGCCGCTGGTCCTGGCGGCTGCCGCGTCCGCCATACCGCTGGTCTCCGCGTCCCCCGCGGCCGCCGACAGCGTCGTCGTCGGCGGATTCCCGGTCGATGTCTCCCAGAGTCCATGGACGGTGGCGCTGTCCAGCCGTGACCGGTTCGGAGGTACCCGGGCCGGACAGTTCTGCGGCGGGGCGGCCGTGAGTCGGACCACCGTGCTCACCGCGGCCCACTGCATGGGCGACGACGTCCTGGGGGCACCACCGCACCGGGCGGCAGATCTCAGGGCCGTCACGGGCCGCACGGACCTGCTCTCGGGCCGGGGCAAGGAGGTCGCCGTTCGCGAGGTGTGGGTGAATCCGGAGTACGACCCCGTCAGCAACGCCGGGGACTTCGCCGTGCTCACCCTCGCCGATCCGCTGCCACAGGCCTCGGTCATCAGAATGGCGGCCGCGGGCGACGCGGCCTACGAACCGGGCACGGCCGCCACGGTCTACGGCTGGGGCGACCTCAGCGGCAGCGGTGACTACGCGGGCTCTCTGCACGCGGCACGCGTGCACGTGCTGCCCGACGCGCGCTGCGAGGAGGCGTATCCGGCCGGTGGCGACGGCACCTACCTCCCCGGGGCCATGCTGTGCGCCGGAGAGGCCGAGGGGGGCCCTGACGCCTGTCAGGGGGACAGCGGGGGACCGCTGGTCGCCCAAGGACGGCTGATCGGGCTCGTGTCGTGGGGCAGTGGGTGCGGGCGGGCCGGGAGTCCCGGCGTCTACACCAGGGTGTCCGACGTCATGCGGACACTGAGCCGCCATCGCGGATCGCCGGGGCCGCACAGGGGCGCCTGACGGAGTCCGGGAGGCATCGGCGGGTACGAGGACGGGCGGCCCCGCTCCTGTGGTTCAGGAGCGGGGCCGCCCGTCGCCGGCCTGTGCCGGTGCTGGCTCGTCGTGGACGCGAAGTGTCAGCGCTCTTCTTCAGGAGTGCTCGCAGCGGGAGCGGAGGTCAGCCGCTCCGACTCGTCCTGTATCTCAGCGGCGATCTTCTTGAGTTCCGGCTCGAACTTGCGGCCGTGGTGGGCGCAGAAGAGCAGTTCTCCGCCGCTGAGCAGGACGACGCGCAGGTATGCCTGGGCGCCGCAGCGGTCGCAGCGATCGGCGGCCGTCAGCGGGCTCGCGGGGGTCAGAACAGTAGTCACGTCGCCTCTTCTCTAGCTCGACGAGCTGTCGTACCAGGGTCAACATCCAACCAGCCCGAAAACGTTCCCGCTCGGGGCTTTTCCTCGAAAAATTCTTCCGGGGCGGCTGTCTGCTGCCGGTTGGCGGCGAATGTGCCGTATTGCGTGTCTATGTGTCTGTACGGGTTCGCGCTGTCTGTCGGGGGGTCGGTCCTCCCGGCTGGCTTGCCGGTTGTTGTTGAGGACGTGCCCGGAGCCTAAATGGTTCATGCCCCGAAGGGAACGTGATATGTACTTCACTCCATCGAGGGATCGAACAGGTATACGACCCTGGACTAGTGTGAGGAGGAGACGAGGGTGGCGTTACAACGGCTCTACCAGGCCTCGGTACCCTCTGAGCGGCAACCGAAGCCGGGCCCTTACCCAAAAGGGCCTCATCTGAAATTCAGCGAGGAGCGAACCGCGTGACCGCCGAAACGTCCGTGCCGTCGACAGCGCTGCTGGCAGGAGCAGACCGGGACGGTTCCAACTACACCGCGCGGCACCTGCTCGTCCTTGAGGGGCTAGAGGCCGTACGCAAGCGCCCGGGTATGTACATCGGGTCGACCGACAGCCGTGGCCTGATGCACTGTCTGTGGGAGATCATCGACAACTCCGTGGACGAGGCCCTCGGGGGCTACTGCGACCACATCGAGGTGATCCTGCACGACGACGCCTCGGTGGAGGTCCGGGACAACGGCCGGGGCATCCCGGTCGACGTCGAGCCCAAGACCGGCCTCTCCGGTGTCGAGGTCGTCATGACCAAGCTGCACGCCGGCGGCAAGTTCGGCGGTGGCTCCTACGCCGCCTCCGGTGGCCTGCACGGCGTGGGCGCCTCCGTGGTGAACGCCCTGTCCGCGCGGCTGGACGTCGAGGTGGACCGCAGCGGCAACACCCATGCCATCAGCTTCCGGCGCGGTGTACCGGGCTCCTTCGGCGCCGCGGGTCCGGACGCCTCGTTCGAGCCCGGTGGCCTGCGCAAGGCCAAGCGGATTCCCAAGACCCGCACCGGCACGCGCGTGCGGTACTGGGCCGACCGCCAGATCTTCCTCAAGGACGCCAAGCTCTCCCTGGAGAACCTGCACCAGCGGGCCCGCCAGACCGCGTTCCTGGTGCCCGGGCTGACCATCGTCGTCCGCGACGAGTACGGCCTCGGCGAGGGCGGCAGCAAGGGTGAGGAGTCCTTCCGCTTCGACGGCGGCATCAGTGAGTTCTGCGAGTACCTGGCGAGCGACAAGCCGGTCTGCGACGTACTCCGCCTCTCCGGGCAGGGCACCTTCAAGGAGACGGTCCCGGTCCTGGACGACCACGGCCAGATGACCCCCACCGAGGTCACCCGCGAACTCGGTGTCGACGTCGCCATGCGGTGGGGGACGGGTTACGACACGACCCTCAGGTCGTTCGTCAACATCATCGCCACGCCCAAGGGCGGCACCCATGTGACCGGCTTCGAGCAGGCGGTCACCCAGACGCTGAACGAGGTGCTGCGCGCCAAGAAGATGCTGCGTGTCGCCGAGGACAACATCGTCAAGGACGACGCGCTGGAGGGGCTCACCGCGGTCGTCACGGTCCGCCTCGCCGAGCCCCAGTTCGAGGGCCAGACCAAGGAGGTCCTCGGTACGTCGGCGGCCCGAAGGATCGTGAACACCGTGATCGCCAGGGAGCTCAAGGCGTTCCTGACCTCCACGAAGCGCGATGCCGCGGCACAGGCCCGCGTGGTCATGGAGAAGGCGGTCTCCGCCGCCCGCACGCGTATCGCGGCCCGGCAGCACAAGGACGCGCAGCGCCGCAAGACGGCCCTGGAGTCCTCCTCGCTGCCCGCCAAGCTCGCCGACTGCCGCAGCGACGACGTGGAGCGCAGCGAGCTGTTCATCGTCGAGGGAGACTCCGCGCTCGGCACCGCCAAGCTCGCCCGGAACTCCGAGTTCCAGGCGCTGCTGCCGATTCGCGGCAAGATCCTCAACGTCCAGAAGTCGTCCGTCACCGACATGCTGAAGAACGTCGAGTGCGGGGCGATCATCCAGGTCATAGGAGCGGGGTCGGGGCGCACCTTCGACATCGACGCGGCCCGCTACGGCAAGATCATCATGATGACCGACGCCGACGTGGACGGATCCCACATCCGCTGTCTGCTCCTGACCCTGTTCCAGCGCTACATGCGGCCCATGGTCGAGGCCGGCCGGGTGTTCGCCGCGGTACCGCCGCTGCACCGCGTCGAGCTGGTCCAGCCCAAGAAGGGCCAGGACAAGTACGTCTACACGTACTCGGACCGTGAACTGCGCGAGAAGCTCCTGGAGTTCCAGAGCAAGGGCGTCCGGTACAAGGACTCCATCCAGCGCTACAAGGGTCTCGGCGAGATGGACGCCGACCAGTTGGCCGAGACGACGATGGACCCCCGCCACCGCACCCTGCGCCGGATCAACCTCTCCGACC
This sequence comes from Streptomyces sp. NPDC051576, assembly GCF_040681835.1. Taxonomy (NCBI): domain Bacteria; kingdom Bacillati; phylum Actinomycetota; class Actinomycetes; order Kitasatosporales; family Streptomycetaceae; genus Streptomyces; species Streptomyces sp. NPDC051576. Next base: position 838,307 of record NZ_JBFAZO010000002.1, on the reverse strand, counting down.
TGGACGCGGCCGAGCAGGTCTTCGATCTGCTGATGGGCAACGACGTGGCACCGCGCAAGGAGTTCATCTCCAGCTCGGCCGCCACGCTGGACCGGTCGCGGATCGACGCCTGACCCTCGGGGCGCCCCAACCGTCGCGCGGGCCTCGGCCCGGACCCGTCCTGGGCCCGGACCGAGGCCCGCGCCGTCGGTCGGCTCCACCCGCGGGTGGAGACCGGGGCGGTGTGGGGATCCACCCACGATCCACCCTGGCGCCGATCTGCCGGCCGGCGGATCTCCGTAGTTTCGAAGACGTCGGCAGCGCTCGCCGCCGGCATCCTCTTCCGCTCACGGAGGCTCTGATGTCCGGGCTCGTCAACACGCTGGTGATCGTGGCGGTCGTCGCGGTGGTGATCGTGCGGCAGTTCGGTGCGCGCCGGATCGGCACCGACCGGCGCTGGTGGCTCCTCCCCGTGATCCTCGCGGTCGTCGCGCTGCGCGAGCCCGGCATACTCGACGCCCACCACCGCACCGCGTCGGCCCTCCTGCTCGGCGTCGAGGTGGTCATCGGGCTCGCCACCGGAGCCGGCTGGGCCTGGACCACGCGCCTGTGGACCGAGGCGGACGGTTCCGTGTGGAGCAAGAGCACCAAGGCGAGTGCGGGAGTCTGGATCGTCGGCATAGCCCTGCGCGCCGGCCTCTTCGCCCTCGGAGCGGCCGTGGGTGTGCACCAGGACAGCTCGGCCCTGATGCTCGGTCTCGCGGCCACGCTGCTGGTCCGCTCCGGCGTCCTGGTCTGGCGGGCCCAGTCGCACAGCGGAGTGGCCGTACCGGCTCCGGCGTACGGTTTCGGCATGGCGAGGCCCGCCCGGAAGGAGCGCGTGTGACCGAGAACGCCTGGACGCGCTGGCCCTCGCGGGAGGCGCTGGGCCGGGAGGGAATCTCCCGGCCGCGGCGGCTGCTCGCCTGGGCCGTCCGGCTGCTGGTGCTGGGCATGCTGCTGTGGGGCGCCTTCACCGGTGACCACGTCCGCGGCTGGGCCCTGGCCGGGGGCGTGGCGGGCGTCCTCGTGACCGCGGCCCTCGCCTGGGCGTTCTGGCGCACGACACTTGCCCACAGGCTCTGGCCGTCGGTGGCGCTCATCGCCGCGCTCCTCGGGATGGCGATCGCGGGACAGGCCGTCGGCTTCACGGTCCCGGCCCTGGTCGTCTGGTGCGGCTGCGCGGTCAGTTCGCTGGAGCGGCTTCCCATCGCGGTCGCTCTGCCCGTGACATCGGTGTCCCTCGCGACGTTCGCCGCGGTCAACAACGACGTATGGCTGACCACCGCGGTCACGACAGCGGGGCTGGCCCTCGCCGGATACACGCTCCGCCTCGACTCCGAGGCCAGGGGCAACGCCCAGCGGCTGCTCACCCAGGAGCGCATGGCGCGCGCGGCCGAGGCCGAGTCCGCCGCACTCGCGGAGCGATCCCGGATCGCCCGGGAGATCCACGACGTGCTGGCCCACAGCCTCTCGGCCCAGCTTGTGCACCTGGAGGCGGCCCGGCTGCTGATCGAGCGGGGCGCCGACCGGGAGACGATTCTCGAACGGGTCGTGGCGGCACGGGGGATGGCCCGCGACGGCCTCGCCGAGACCCGGCAGGCGCTGTCCGCGCTGCGGGGCGAGATGACCCCGCTGGAGGACTTCCTGACCGAGATCGTCGCCACGACCGGTGGTGCCCGGGTCACCGTTACGGGTGATCGGAAGCAGCTCTCGGCAGAGGCGTCGCAGGCCGTCCGCAGGGTCGCCCAGGAGGCCCTGACGAACGTCCGCAAGCACGCCCCGGGCGCCAAAGTGCTCCTTCAGTTGGACTACGGCGAGCACGAAGTGACCCTGGACGTAAGGGACTCGGGCGGCTCGCCCGGCGAACTGACCGGGTCAGGAGGTGGGTACGGTCTGCTGGGCATGCGGGAACGCGCCGAGTTGCTGGGCGGTTCGCTGCGTGCCGAGCCGGACGAGGAGGGGTTCGTGGTGACGCTGAAGGTGCCCGCATGACGGAGGAGGCCGTGAAGAGGCCCGCGCGGGTCGTGGTCGCGGACGACCAGACCGTCGTACGGGAAGGCATCGTGATGCTGCTCGGGCTGCTGCCCGGGATCGAGGTCGTCGGCGCCGCGGGTGACGGGGACGAGGCGGTGCGGCTCGTCGCCGAACTCGCCCCGGACGTGGTCCTGATGGACCTGCGCATGCCGCGCTGCGACGGTGTCGAGGCGACCCGGCGGATCCGTGCGGAGCATCCCGGCACGCAGGTCGTGGTGCTGACGACGTTCGCGGACGACGCCTCGCTGTTCCCGGCGTTGAGCGCGGGCGCACGCGGCTATCTCACCAAGGACGCGGGCGGCGACGAGATCGTCCGGGCCGTGCAGAGCGTGCTGTCGGGGGACGCGGGGCTGTCGCCGAGCATCCAACGGCGGCTGCTGGAGCGCCTGTCGGAGCCTGAACTGCCGTCGCAGCCGGGGCCCGCCGAGCCGCCGGACGGGCTCACCTCCCGGGAGACCGAGGTGCTGCTGCTGATCGCCGAGGGTCTGAGCAACCAGGAGATCGCCCGCAAGCTGCATGTCTCCACTGCGACGGTGAAGACCCACATCAACAACCTGTTCGCCAAGACTGGGCTCAAGGACCGTGCGCAGGCGGTGCGTTACGCCTATGGCAAGGGCCTGGTGCGGCCACCAGCGGGTTGAGTCACCTGATGGGGTGAAGACAGAGGAGAAGAAGAGTCGGGGATCTTCCCGTTCTGTCCATCCTTGGGCATGCAGTCAAGCAACGGTCGTCCCCGCGGTGGCGGGAGTGGTCACGAGAGCCCGGCCGAGAACCACGAAGGTCATGGTCCGACCCCCGCCGAGGCATCCGGAAAGGTGAGGTACCACGATCCGTGGTACGACGCACTCGCCTCCGGCTGGGGCGAGTTGGACGGCACGGGCGTGCCCGCCGCCGAGGTGCCGTCCGCCCGCAGGGAGGACGGGGGAGGGGCGCTGCGCGCCGCGGACGTGTATCTGGAGGTGCAGCGCAGCGCCGCCTTTCAGGAGGTACGCAGCCGCTATCTGAGGTTCGTGGTGCCGGCGGTGGCCGTGTTCTTCACCTGGTACGTGGCCTACGTCGTCGCCGCGACGACCGCGCCCGGGCTGATGGCCAGGCCCGTGGCGGGTGCCGTGAACGTGGCGATGCTCGCGGGGCTCGGGCAGTTCCTCACCACCTTCCTGTTCACCTGGGCCTACGCCCGGCACGCGCGGCTGCGCCGGGACCGGGCCGCGCTCGAACTGCGGTGGGACACCCAGGAACTGACGCGTGGCGTCCGAGGCGGTGTTTCGTGACCGGCAATCATCAGACGCTGGCGTTGCTGCTGTTCAGCGGGTTCGTCGCCGTCACCCTGGGGATCACGACCTGGGTGAGTCGCAACCGGCACGGTTCGGCGGAGGAGTTCTATGCGGGCGGGCGGCTCTTCTCCCCGATGGAGAATGGTTTTGCCATCTCGGGCGACTACATGTCGGCCGCCTCCTTCCTCGGCGTCACCGGGCTCATCGCGCTGTACGGCTACGACGGCATGCTGTATGTGGTCGGCTTCTTCGTCGCCTGGTTGGTGGTGCTCTTCCTGGTCGCCGAACTGGTGCGCAACTGCGGGCGGTTCACGCTCGCCGACGTGATCGCCGCGCGGATGAGCGAGCGGCCGGTGCGGATCGCGGCGGGAACTTCCTCGGTCACCGTGTCCGTTCTGTATCTGGTGGCACAGATGGTGGGCGCGGGCAGTCTGGTGTCGCTGCTGCTGGGCGGGACGAGCCCGGCCGCGCGGGCGTGGACCGTCATCGGCGTCGGCGCGCTCATGGTGATCTATGTGTCGTTGGGAGGGATGCGGGCCACCACCTGGATCCAGATCGTCAAGGCGGTCCTGCTGCTCAGCACCACCGTCGCGCTGACGGTGCTGGTCCTGCTGCGCTTCCATGGGAACGTCGACCGGTTGCTGCTCACCGCCGCCGACCGCAGTGGTCATGGCCTGGCGTTTCTGGCGCCGGGGCTCAAGTACGGCGGGGACTGGACCGCACGGTTCGACTTCATGAGCCTGGGCCTGGCCCTCGTCTTGGGGACGGCCGGGCTGCCGCACATCCTGTCCCGCTTCTACACCGTGCCGACCGCGCGGGCCGCGCGCCGTTCGGTGATCTGGTCGATCGGGCTCGTCGGCGGCTTCTATCTGATGACGATCGTGCTCGGCTTCGCCGCGGCCGCGATCGTCGGACCGCAAGCAGTACAGAAGTCGAACGCGGCGGGGAACACAGCGGTCCCGCTGCTGGCGCTCGACCTGGGCGGCGCCGACTCCACAGGAGGAACGGTCCTGTTCGCGATCGTCGCCGCCGTGGCCTTCGCCACGATCCTTGCGGTGGTCGCCGGCATCACACTGGCCTCCTCGGCGTCCGTGGCCCATGACCTGTACGCGTCGCTGCGCCGCCGGCGTGCCAAGCCGTACAGCGAGGTCGCGGTGGCGCGGACGGCCGCTGTCGGGATCGGCGTGGTCGCGATCGCGCTGGGCCTGCTCGCCAGGGACCTCAACGTCGCCTTCCTGGTGGGCCTCGCCTTCGCCGTCGCCGCCTCCGCGAACCTCCCGGTGCTGCTCTACTCGCTGTTCTGGCGCGGCTTCACCACCCGCGGCGCCGTCTGGGCCGTATACGGCGGACTGATCCCCGCGCTGGCGCTCGTGGTGTTGTCGCCGGTCGTGTCGGGCAGTCCGGATTCGCTGTTCCCGGGCGTCGACTTCCAGTTCTTCCCGCTCCAGAACCCCGGCCTCGTCTCGATCCCGCTGGGCTTCCTGGCCGGCTGGCTCGGCACGGTCACCTCGCCGGAGGTCCCGGACGAGGCCAAGCACGCGGAGACCGAGGTACGGGCGCTGACGGGGGCGGGGGCCGTGTAGCGGGGGCGCCCGCCGTCCTCGTAGGAGCGCGGTCCGGTCGTCGTACGGCTCCGGCGAGCGTCCGGCTACGGCGCCACCCAGGCGTAGCGGTGTTCCGGGCGGCCCGTGTCGCCGTACTTGAGGGAGAGGCGGAGGCGGCCGGCCTGTTCCAGGTGGCGGAGGTAGCGCTGGGCCGTGGAGCGGCTCAGGCCGGTCTCGGCGGCGACCTCGTGGGCCGAGAGCGGGTGTCCGGCGCTGTGGAGGACGCCGCAGATCAGATCGGTGGTCGGTTCCGAGTGACCGCTGGGCAGACCGGGGGAGGCCGGCACGGGTGTCGTACGCAGGGCGCCGAAGATGCGGTCGACCTGCTCCTGGCCGGCGACGCCACGGCCGCCTACGCGGTCGACCGTGCGGCGCAGGGCGGCGTACGAGTCCAGGCGGGTGCGCAGCGCGGCGAAGGTGAACGGCTTGACCAGGTAGTGCAGGGCGCCCAGGCGCATCGCCCGCTGCACGGTCGTCACATCGCTGGCCGCCGTGATCATGATGACGTCGGTCGTGTGGCCCTGTTCCCGCATGCGGTGGACGAGTTCGAGACCCGTCTGGTCGGGCAGATAGTGGTCGAGCAGCACCAGGTCGATGGCTCCGCGTTCCACGGTGGCCAGCGCCTGGGCAGCGCTGTGCGCGCGGGCGGTGACCCGGAATCCGGGAACCTTTCCCACGTACTTGGCGTTGATCTCGGCGACGCGGAAATCGTCGTCCACGACCATGACGTCAATCATTGGGCCTCTTTCCTCAAGGCCAAGTGAGCGTTAAGCCCATGTTTCGGCTCCGCAGTTGTAGCGCGAGCAAAACGAGCACAACAGGCTCTTGCGAGCAAAAGAATGGCTTGCGCCCAGAAGACTGCTGTTGTGGTCCGGGCCACATCTACGGTCCCGGCCATGAGCGCAGACACCAGCCCCGCCATCGAGCTACGGGGCGCGAGCAAAACCTTCAGGACCCCGTCGGGGGGTCTGCACACGGCTGTCAGGGAGCTTGATCTCACTGTCGGGCGTGGCGAGTTCGTGGCGGTCGTCGGCCCCACGGGCTGCGGCAAGTCGACCACGCTGACCCTCGTCAGCGGGCTGGAAGAGCCCTCCGAGGGCGATGTGCTGGTGGCCGGTGAGCCGGTCTCCGGCGTCGGCGACAAGGTCGGCTTCGTCTTCCAGCAGGACGCCACCTTCCCCTGGCGCACGGTCCTGTCCAACGTCATGGCGGGCCCCCGCTTCCGTGGCGTACCGAAGGCCGAGGCAAAGGCGAAGGCGCGCGAGTGGCTGGCCCGGGTCGGGCTGTCCGCCTTCGAGGACCGCTATCCGCACCAGCTCTCCGGCGGTATGCGCAAGCGCGTCGCGCTCGCCGCGACCTTCGTCAACGACCCCGAGATCCTGCTGATGGACGAGCCGTTCTCGGCGCTCGACGTGCAGACCAGGGCTCTGATGTCGGACGAGCTCCTGGAGTTGTGGGAGGGCACCGGCGCCTCGGTCGTCTTCGTCACCCACGACCTGGAGGAGTCCATCGCGCTGGCCGACAAGGTCGTCGTGATGACCGCCGGGCCCGCCACCGTGAAGCAGGTCTTCGACATCGACCTGCCGCGGCCCCGCAAAGTCGAATCCGTGCGCCTGGAGCCGCGGTTCATCGAGATCTACCGCGAGATCTGGGAGTCCCTCGGCGAAGAGGTCCGCATCACGCGCGAGAGGGGTGCGGCCAATGTCGCCTGACGTCATGCCCGAGGCCCAGGTGGCGCTGACCATGACCGAGCCCGGCAACAAGACGGACCGCGCCCATTCACGCGCGCGTGCCGCCCGTCAACGCAGGATCGGCGTCGGGGCGGCGAGAGTGCTGCTCCTGGTCGCCGTTCTCGGCCTGTGGGAATGGCTCGCGCGGGCCAAGGTCATCGATCCGTTCAACTTCTCGATGCCCTCGAAGATCTGGGACCAGATCTACACCTGGGTCATGCACGGGACCGCGCTCGGTTCCCTGGGCGAGCAGATCTGGTACACGCTCCAGGAGGCGCTGGTCGGCTGGATCATCGGTGTGGTCGCCGGTGTCGTGCTCGGTATCGCGCTCGGGCGGATCACCTTGCTCGCCGACATCCTTGGTCCATACATCAAGGTGCTCAACTCCATACCGAGGATCGTCCTCGCCCCGATCTTCGTGATCTGGTTCGGACTCGGACCGGCCTCCAAGATCGCGTCGGCCGTCGTGCTCGTCTTCTTCCCGGTGTTCTTCAACGCCTTCCAGGGCGCCCGCGAGGTCGACCGCAACCTGGTGGCCAACGCCCGCATCCTCGGCGCCAGCGACCGCAGGGTGACCCTTCAGGTGGTCATCCCGTCCGCGACCTCCTGGATCTTCACCAGCCTCCACGTCAGCTTCGGCTTCGCCCTCATCGGCGCGATCGTCGGCGAGTACATCGGCGCGACCAAGGGCATCGGCCTGCTCGTCGCGCAATCGCAGGGCACCTTCAACGCGGCCGGTGTGTACGCCGCGATGGTGATCCTCGCGGTCGTCGCCCTCCTCGCCGAAGGCCTCCTCACCTTCGCCGAGAACCGCATCTTCCGCTGGAAGCCGTCGGGCTCCGACAGCTGAACGGCCCCTCGGGCCAACCCTGTTGACGAGGCCCCCCTTCCTCCCCGCACCGCACCCTCACAAGGACGTGAACCGCCATGCGCAAGACCGCCAGATACACCGCCCTGGCCGCCTCGGGCCTGCTCGCCCTCTCCTCCCTCACCGCCTGCGCCAACGACGCGGCCTCCACCGCCTCCACCGGCTCCGACGGCAAGGGCGAGAAGGTCAAGATCATGGTGGGTGGCCTGGACAAGGTCATCTACCTGCCCGCGATGCTCACCCAGCGGCTCGGCTACTTCGACTCCGAGGGCCTCGACGTGGAACTGCTGAGCGAACCGGCCGGCGTCCAGGCCGAGACCGCGCTCGTCTCCGGGCAGGTCCAGGGGGCGGTCGGCTTCTACGACCACACGCTCGACCTCCAGGTGAAGGGCAAGTCGGTCGAATCCGTCGTGCAGTTCTCGCAGGCGCCCGGCGAGGTGGAGGTCGTGTCCACCAAGGCGGCCGGGAAGGTCACGTCGGCCAAGGACTTCAAGGGCAAGAAGCTCGGCGTGACCGGCCTCGGCTCCTCCACCGACTTCCTCACCAAGTACCTCGCCGTCAAGAACGGCGTCAATGTCAGCGACTTCACCCCGGTCGCCGTGGGCGCGGGACCGACCTTCGTCGCCGCGCTCCAACAGGGCTCCATAGACGCCGGTATGACGACCGACCCGACCGTCGCCACGATCCTCGACAAGAAGGCCGGCAAGATCCTCGTCGACATGCGGACGCCCGAGGGATCGCAGGCGGCGCTCGGTGGACCGTATCCCTCGTCAAGTCTGTACATGCAGACGGACTGGGTGAACAGCCACAAGTCCACTGTGCAGAAGATGGTCAATGCATTCGTCAAGACGCTCAAGTGGATGTCCACCCACAGCGCCACCGAGATCGCCGGCAAGATGCCCGCCGACTACTCCCAGGGCGACAAGGCGCTCTACGCCGCCGCGATCAAGAGCACGCTGCCGATGTTCACCAAGGACGGCGTGATGCCGACGAACGGCCCGGAGACCGTCGAGAAGGTGCTCAAGGCGTTCAACCCCACCATCAAGAACGCCGATGTGGACCTCGACAAGACATACACGACCGAGTTCGTGAAGAACGCGACAGGCTGACAGCCCCGCCGTCGGCATCCGTATAGGTGGAAGGGGTACGGCCCCTTCCCCCGCCCACACAGGCCGTGCCCTCAGGCGCGGGTCGCCCACACGTAACGGTGTTCCGGGCGGCCCGCGTCGCCGTATTTGAGCGTCAGCCTGGCCCGTCCGGTGCGTTCCAGGAGCTTCAGATAGCGCTGGGCGGTCTGCCGGCTCACGCCTGTGCGGTCGGCGATCTCCTGGGCGGACAGGGGGCCTGCGGCGTTCATCAGGCACTGGCGCACGAGTTCCGCGGTGGTGGGGGAGTGCCCTTTGGGCAGCCCGGGCTCCGACGGCGTGGACAGGGCGCCGAAGATGCGGTCCACTTCCGCCTGTTCGGCCTCGCCGCCGCCGTCGAGGGTGCGGCGCAGTTCCGCGTACGCCTCCAACTTGGCCCGCAGGCCCGCGAAGGCGAAGGGCTTCACCAGGTACTGCAACGCGCCCTGCCGCATCGCCGCCTGGACGGTCGTCACGTCCCGGGCCGCCGTCACCATGATCACGTCTGTCTGGTGGCCCCGTCGGCGCATCTCCTGGACGACCGCCAGTCCCGTCTCGTCGGGCAGATAGTGGTCCAGCAGGACCAGGTCCAGCCGGGGCAGTGTCTCCAGCCGGTTCAGCGCCTCGGCGGCGCTGTGCGCCTCGGCCGCGACATGGAAGCCCGGCACTTTCTCGACGTAGGCGGAGTTGACCCGCGCGACCCGGGTGTCGTCGTCCACGACCAGGACCTCGATCATCGCGACTCCTCCTCGCCGACGGTCTCCCCGGAGGCGGCGAGGGCGGGCTCCAGGTCCGGCTCCGTCAGCGCCTCGGGCAGCACGACCACGAACTCCGCACCCCCGCCGTACGCCTCCGTCACCACCGCGCTGCCGCCCTGCCGTTCGGCGAGCCGACGCACCAAAGAGAGCCCGATACCGCGTTTGCCGTGTGCCGGGGGCTTCTTGGTGGACCAGCCCTCCGTGAAGACCAACTCCCGTTGTTCCTCCGGGATCCCGGGTCCCGTGTCGCGCACCCGGAGCACGGCCGTACGTCCTTCCGTCCGCAATTCGGCCTCCACGCGTGCGTGCGGTGTGCCCGCGACGGCGTCGAGCGCGTTGTCCACCAGGTTGCCGACGACAGTGACCAGCCCGCGCGGGTCGATCAGCCGGTCCGGCAGCCAGGTCCGGTCGGAGATCCACAGGGCGACGCCCCGCTCGGCCGCGACGGTCGCCTTGCCCACCAGGAGGGCGGCGAGCAACGGGTCCTGGATCTTCTCGGTGACCTGCTCGGCGGTGGCCCGGTGGTCGCCCACCACCTCGCCGACGAACTCCACAGCGTCGTCGTACATCTCCAGTTCGAGCAGCCCCAACAGGGTGTGCATGCGGTTGGCGTGCTCGTGGTCCTGGGCGCGCAGGGCGTCGATCAGGCCGTGCGTCGAGTCGAGTTCGCGGCCGAGCTGCTCCAGTTCGGTGCGGTCGCGCAGGGTGGCGACGGCGCCGCCGTCGTCGGTGGGCATGCGGTTGGTGACCAGCACGCGCTGCCCGCGGACGGCGAGCAGATCGGTGCCGGTCACCCGGCCGGCCAGGACATCGGTCGTCCGTCCGTCACCGAGCGCCTCGTCCAGGGACCTGCCGACCGCCTCGTCGCCGATGCCCAGCAGCCGCCGCGCCTCGTCGTTCAGGAGCCGTATGCGGCCCGCGCGGTCCAGGGCGACGACGCCCTCCCTGATGCCGTGCAGCATCGCCTCGCGCTCCGAGAGCAGCGCCGAGATGTCCGAGAAGGCCAGGTCCCGGGTCTGTCGCTGGACCCTGCGGGAGATCAGCCAGGCCGCCAGCGCGGCCACGGCGAGAGCGCCCCCCGCGTACGCCAGCAGCCCGGGGATCGTGCTGATCAGTTGCGCGCGGACGCTGTCGTACTTGATGCCCACCGAGACGGCCCCGACGATCGTGCCGTCGGCGTCGCGCAGGGGCACCTTGCCGCGGGCCGAGCGGCCCAGGGTGCCCTTGTCGATCTCCTTGACCTCCTGGCCGGCCAGGGGCTCGCCGGGAGAGGTCGAGACGAACCGGCCGATCTCGCTCGGAGTCGTGTGCGACCACCGCATGCCCCGCCAGTCCATCACGACCACGTACTCGGCCTTGGTGGCCTTGCGGATCCGCTCGGCCTCCTTCTGCACGGGCCCGTTCACACTCGGGGGCGTGTTCTGCACGTCCCTGATGATCTGTGGCTGCTGTGCGGTGGTCTGGGCGATGGCCAGGGCGCGGTTCATCGCCTCCTGGTCGAGCTGTTTGCTCAGCGGCGCCAGGAACAGCCCGGTCGCCAGGACCGCGACTCCCGCGGCGATCGCCAACTGCATCAGCAGCACCTGCGAGAACACCCGCCGCGGCAGCCCGAGGCGACGGCGACGTGCGGGGGGAGTGGGGCTCATACCCATGACGGTACGTGGAGGGCCGGGGCCTGCCCCAGGGGTGTGGTGCGGATCTCTTGACCAATTCTTGGGAAAACGGCTCCCAGGAGCAGCCTGTTTTCCGAGGACGTAGGTCAGGGCCCCGCTGTCGCGAGAGTCAACCCGTCGGCGCCGTCGTCAGTTCGCGCACCGCCACCACGTCCATCCGCGCCGGTGAGCCGAGGACCGACGTCCCGCAGCTCTCCGGGCGGGGCGGCAGAGAGGCGCCCTGGGCGACGATCACCCGCCAGTGGCGTCCGTCGACGTGCGCGACGGTCACCTCCCACCGCGGTGCGGCCCCGTCCGTCCGTACGACACTCAGCGCGTCCACCGCGTACTCGCCCGCCGCCGTCCGCACGGCCAGCTCCGCCGCCTGGCCGGGCCGCTCCCATGCCGAACCGCCCCGGCAGCCCTCGACGACCACCCGGCCCTCCTGGACGCCGTGCAGGATCTCCTTGACGGCGTGGGCCTCGGCCCGCCCGTACGCGTATCCGTACGGCAGGACGAGCACGGTCGGCGAGAAGCGGTGACCCCCCAGATGGGTGACCTCCCAGGCGCCGTCGACTCCGGAGGCGGCCAGTTCCGCCGCGAGAGGGCGACCGAGGAGTGCGCAGCAGCGGTCGCGCTTGCCGTTGGTGCACACGAGCGCGAGCGGGTCAGCGGTGTGGACCCGCCCGCCGAGCGCCGAGCCGAACGAGCGCGGGTCGCCCGCTCCGAGGGCGGCGAAATCAAGGGCGAGCAGGTCTTGCGGTTCGGTGGTCGTGGCGCTGTGCAGCCATGCGTTTCCGGGAACGGTGTGGGCCGCGTACACCTGGCGCACCCGTGACGGCGCGGGGTCGGCGTGCCGCCCCGGGCGGCGGATGAGTGCGATCCGCACGCCTGTGTGCGCGGCGGCCGCTTCCAGGGCACGCCCCAGTGCGGGGTCCAGGTGGCTCGAAGTGAGCGCTTTGGCACCCCAAGGACCGGGCTGTTCCAGGAGCAGCCACGTCGTCGCCGTGGCCGCGGTTCCGGAAATGGGCTCGTCGAGGTCCCGAGAGACGGTCGCGCACGTACTCACAGAGGTGAGCCTAACCTGACTTGACCCGGGGCGACTTCCGGCCGTGCTCGTGTCCTACTCCGGTAGTGGCTGGGGCGGTTTCGGCCCTACGTAGTGACCGCTGGGCCGCATCCGCAGCGGGCGCTCGCCGTACTCCTCCAGGGCGTGCGCGATCCAGCCCGCCGTACGGGCGACGGCGAAGACCGTCTCGCCCGCCGTGGAGGGCATCCCGGAGGAGACGGTGAGTACGGCGAGCGCCAGGTCGACGTTGGCGTGCAGCGGGGTGTGGCGGGCGGTGGTGGCCACGATGTCTCGCGCCGCCGCGAGGGCGGGCCCGGTGCCCGGGATCTCCTCCAGGAGTGCGAACAGGGCACGCGCGCGTGGGTCTTCGCCCGGGTAGAGCCGGTGGCCGAGTCCGGGGATGCGGCGGCCGGCGCGCAGTTCGTCGGCGACCACCGGGGCCGCGTCGCCCTGGTCGAGCACGTCGAGCAGCAACCGGTGCGCCAGGCCGCTGGCCGCGCCGTGCAGCGGCCCTTCGAGCACGCCCAGGCCGGAGGAGACGGCCGCGTAGGCGTGCGCGCGGGCCGAGGCGGCGACCCGTACCGCGAGCGTGGACGCGGCCAGGTCGTGGTCGACGAGCAGGCCAAGTGCCGTGTCCAGGACGCGCAATGACGCCTCGTCAGCTGGTTGCCCGCTCAGCCGGGCCCACAGGCGGTGGGCCAGCGAACCCTCGTCGCGATGGGCGCGCCGCACCGGCGGCAGGGCGGCGACGAGGGTGGGGATGAGAATGCGTGCCGTGCCGAGCACGGCGTCCTCGGACAGGTCGAAACGCAGCGGGTCCGCCGTCGCCGCCGCGATGGCCGCGACACGCAACCGGTCGGTGGGGCCGGTGTGTTCGGGCAGCGCGTCCACCGCGCGGCGGGCGACGGCGACGGCCGACTTGGGCGCGGTGAACGTGATCCCGGGACGCAGCTCCCCGGTCCACAGCCACTCGGCGATCTCTTCGTAGGAGTGGCGCGCGGCCAGCTCGGTCGCGTCGACGCCCCGGAAGTAGTAGCGGTCCTTGTCGATGAGCGTGATCCGGGTCCGCACGGACAGCTCGCCCCCGGAGCCCGAACTCCCGCTGCTCTCCCGCCTGTTGCGCCGGGCGAGCGCCTGCACCTCCTTGGCGTCGAAGGTGCTGCCCCGGCCGCTGGGCTCACGTCTGCTGCCCAACTGCCCGCGACTCACGTACGCGTACACGGTCTCGGGCTTCACGCCGAGCAGCTCGGCGGTCTCCTTGGTGCTCAGTCGGCGCTCGGGGTGACCGGGAGCAGGTTCTTGATCGCGCATGAACGACACCGTATCCATCTGTCGATTGGTTGATTCAATCAATATTGACAGAGATTGAGTCAACCATGGACATTGAAATCAAGTCCAGGGAGGAAACATGTCCATCAACAGGACCACAGCCACTCGTGTCGAGGTACCGCGAGGACTCGCGGGCGTCGTCGTCACCGACACCCGAATCGGTGACGTCCGGGGGACCGAGGGGTTTTACCACTACCGCCAGTACTCCGCCGTCGAACTCGCGCAGACCCGCGGCTTCGAGGATGTCTGGCATCTCCTGGCCCACGGCGAACTGCCGGACGCCGAACGGAGCGCCGCCTTCGCCGCGGAGACGGCCGCGCTGCGCCGGCTGCCCGACGAGGTGCGGGCCGCGCTGCCCGCCGTGGCGGCGGCGAGCGGTACGTCCGGACCGCTGTCCGGCATGCGTACGGCGTTGTCGCTGCTCGGCGCCGCGAAGGGCTTCCGGCCGGTCTACGACATCGACGCCGACGCGCGTCGCGAGGACGCCCTCGTGGCCTCCGCCGCCGTACCGACACTGCTGACCGCGCTGTACCGGCTGGGGCAGGGGCTCGACCCCGTGGAGCCGCGCGAGGACCTCTCCTACGCGGCCAACTACCTCTACATGCTGACGGGTTCGGAGCCGGACAAGCAGCAGGCCAGGGCGATCGAGCAGTACTTGATCTCCACCATTGACCACGGATTCAATGCGTCAACGTTCACCGCGCGAGTCATCGCGTCGACGGGGGCGGACGTGGCGGCCTGCCTGGTCGGGGCCGTAGGGGCGCTCTCGGGCCCGCTGCACGGCGGCGCGCCCAGCCGCGCCCTGGACACCCTGGACGCGATCGGCACCCCGGACCGTATCGCCCCCTGGATCCGCGAACGAGTCCTCGCCGGCGACCGCATCATGGGCTTCGGACACGCGATCTACCGCACGGAGGACCCTCGTTCCCGGATGCTGCGCGAGGTCGCCCAGCAGTTCGGCGGGTCGCGGGTCGAGTTCGCGGTCGAGGTGGAGCGGCAGGTGGAGGCCATCCTCGCGGAACTCAAGCCGGGCCGCGAACTCCACACGAACGTCGAGTTCTACGCGGGACTGGTCATGGAACTGTGCGGGCTGCCGCGGGAGATGTTCACCCCTACGTTCGCGGCCGCGCGGGTGGTGGGGTGGAGCGCGAACGTGGTGGAGCAGGCGGAGGACTCGAAGATCATCCGGCCGGTCGCGCGGTATGTGGGGACCGAGGCGCCGGTGGCGGTCCCGCTGATGAGCTGAGGCGGCCCCGGAAACGCGTGTGGCCTGGTGCCGTTCTGGCGCCAGGCCTCATGGGTGGTGATCGAGCAGTGACGGGGGTGGCGGGCTGCTCGCCGGTAGGTGCCGGACTCGCTCACGGTTGCGGGCGGCCGGGGAACGGGGACGGGACGGTCTTTGGTGGACGCGTGCTCGTGCGGGGCTGTCAGGCGTCGGGGATGTCTGCCTTGGCTCGAATCAGCGTTTCCCGACTCACGACGACGATGCGTTCGTAGTCGGCGCGTGCGGCGTCCGCGGGCAGTTCACCGTCCAGCGCCTCGGTTGCCTCGGTGCCGATGACGGCGAAGTTGCCGTCACTGAGTTCGAACACATCGGGGCAATTGGCTCCTGAGTTGCTGCCACGGGCACTCGGGGGCACACCGATGCGGCGCACGATCTTCAAGGGTTACCGGTCCTTACACAAGGTGTGGGCACAGCTGTGATCAGCAAAGTACTGTGACACACGAGGTCTGCGTGGCGACATTGAGAAAGAATCACCCGGCTGTGTACGTGATGCTGAAGGGTTGACGTGTGGTGCCGCGTCAGTGAGGTCAGTCGGCCGGTGGGGTGCCCACCACCCACCACTCGTCGGTCTCCGCCTCATCGAGGTCCGTGACCAGGCCGTCGACGATACGGCCGATCACGGCCTCGTCGGACGACTCGCTCAGGGTCGCCCGCTGAGCCTGCGACGCCTCCCAGTACTCCCGGAACAACGGGCTCTGGAAGAACTCGCGCAGATACCTGTACAGCTCGTCCCGGTCCAGGATCCCGGCCCGATACAGATGGAAAAGGTGGACGTACCACGCGTTGGCATAGAAGAACTGCCGGCGCTTCTCCACCGGGATGCTCTTGTCGTAGGTGTCTATCACCGCGGCGAGGGAGGGATCGTCGATGGCGCGCGCCAGCAACTCCCAGTGCATACGCTGCTGATGCGCCAGAGCCTTGCGGCGGATCGCCAACTCCTCCAGTTCCAGGCGCCGTTCCTCCAACCGTTGTTCGGCCAGGCGGGCGGCTTCCAGGTGTCGCTGGCGTGCCGCCAGTGTCATCGTCGCGGTGGCGAGCAACAGGCTGAGCGCCGCGGAGCCGACCCTCCCTACCGAGTACTTCCTTGTGGCCATGTCAACAACCCCCGAATCAGGCGGCCGTCCGCCGTTCGCCGGGGTGCGGGTCGACTGATGGGCGGCGCTTGCCATCTCCCAGAGTGCCGAGCGGCTCTGATCGGCGGGGAGGCGGAGAGGAGGCGCACGGAGGGAAGCGAGGGTCGCACGAACCGGCGCCTTCCCCAACGTCTGCCCCGCAAGTGCTGCTAACAATCGTTCACTTCGCGGCGATTCTTCCGGCTCGTATCCTGGGGCGGCATTCAACCTCCGTACGTGTGCCGGACCGCGAGCCGGTGCACGCGTCGGCGTGAAAGAGGTCGCACGTTGAGCCAGCAGAGCCCGGGCGCAAGCCCGCAGATCCCCGTCGTCGTACTCGCCGGATTCCTCGGTTCCGGCAAGACGACCCTGCTCAACCATCTCCTGCACCGCAGCGGAGGCAGTCGTATCGGGGCGATCGTCAATGACTTCGGGGCGATCGAGATCGACGCGCTGGCCGTCGCCGGGGCCCTCGGCGACTCGACCGTCTCGCTGGGCAACGGGTGCCTGTGCTGCGCCGTCGACGCCAGTGAACTCGACACTTACCTGGAGCGACTCGCGCGGCCCTCAACCGGTATCGACGTCATCGTCATCGAGGCCAGCGGACTCGCCGAACCGGAGGAACTGGTGCGGATGCTGCTCGCCAGCGAGCATCCGGGGATCGTGTACGGCGGGCTCGTCGAGGTCGTGGACGCCGCAGAGTTCGACGACACCCGCGCCAAGCACCCTGAGATCGACCGGCATCTTGCCCTCGCGGACCTCGTGGTCGTCAACAAGCTGGACCGGGCGCCGGACGCCGAGCGCGTCCTCGGCCTCGTCCGCTCGCTCACCGACCGTGCCGCCGTCGTGCCCGCGACGTACGGCCGTATCGACCCGGAGTTCCTCTTCGACTGTCGGCCGAGCGAGGAGCGCGTCGGGCAGTTGACCTTCGACGATCTGCACGAGCACACCGGCGACGAGCAGCACGCCGGCCATCTGCACACCGCCTACGACAGCCTCTCCTTCGTCGCCGACGACACGCCCATGGACCCGCGACGGCTGATGGCGTTCCTGGACAGCAGACCCGAGGGGCTCTACCGCATCAAGGGGTACGTGGACTTCGGCGCCCACGATCCGCGCAACCGGTACGCCGTGCACGCCGTCGGACGCTTCCTGCGCTTCTATCCCGAGCCCTGGCCGAGCGGCGACCCCCGGCTGACCCAGCTCGTGCTCATCGGTACCGGCCTCGACATGCCGGCCCTCGGTAAGGAGCTGGAGGCGTGCAAGGACGGCGACGCCCCACACGCCGACGAGCATGGCATGTGGGGCGTCCTCCGCTACGTACAAGAGCCGGACCAGGAACCGGAGTTGGACCAAGAGCCGGATCCGGAGGCCTGACCGCGGGTTACACGGGGCCCGCCACCACCGACACCGTCTTCGCCAGTGACACGCCCGAACCGTCGCGTCGCGGGTCCATCTCCGGGAGCTCCGCCGGTGTGCCGTCCCGCTGTGCGGCCTTCGCCGGTACGGCGCCGGCCCAGGCCAGGGAGAGACAGTCCTCGCCCTTCAGGAAGCGCTGGCAGCGGACGCCGCCGGTGGCACGGCCCTTGCGGGGGTACTGGTCGAACGGGGTCAGCTTGGCCGTCGTCTGGACGGAGTCGTCCAGGGTGCCGCGCGAGCCGGCGACCGTGAACACCACGGCGTCCACGGCGGGGTCGACGGCCGTGAAGGAGATGACCTTCGCGCCCTCGGTGAGCTTGACGCCCGCCATACCGCCGGCCGGGCGGCCCTGGGGGCGGACCTGGGATGCCTGGTAGCGCAGGAGTTGGGCGTCGTCCGTGATGAAGACCAGGTCCTCCTCGCCGGTGCGCAGCTCGATCGCGCCGACGATCCGGTCGCCGTCCTTGAGCGTGATGACCTCCAACTCCTCCTTGTTCGTGGGGTAGTCGGGGACCACGCGCTTGACGACGCCCTGCTCGGTGCCGATCGCGAGACCGGGGGAGGACTCGTCGAGGGTCGTCAGGCAGATGACCGTCTCGCCGTCGTCCAGGGAGACGAACTCCGAGATCGGCGCGCCGCCGGAGAGGTTCGGCGCGGACGCCGTCTCCGGGAGCTGGGGCAGGTCGACGACGTTGATCCGCAGCAGACGGCCCGTCGAGGTGACCGCGCCCAACTCGCCGCGTGCCGTGGCCGGGACCGCCGAGACGATCACGTCGTGCTTGGTGCGCCGGGCGTCGGCGTCCTCCGGGAAGGGCTCGCCGTTGGCCGTACGGGCCAGCAGACCCGTCGAGGAGAGCAGGACCCGGCACGGGTCGTCGGCGACCTGGAGCGGCACGGTGGCGGCGGGGGCGCCCGCCGACTCCAGCAGGACCGTACGCCGGTCGGTGCCGAACTTCTTCGCCACCGCGGCCAGTTCGGTCGAGACCAGCTTGCGCAGCTCGGTGTCCGACTCCAGGATGCGGGTCAACTCCGCGATCTCCGCGCGGAGTCGCTCCATCTCCGACTCCAGCTCGATCCGGTCGAACCGGGTGAGCCGGCGCAGCGGCGTGTCCAGGATGTACTGCGTCTGGATGTCCGACAGGGAGAAGCGCTCCATCAAGCTCTGCTTCGCCTGCGCGGAGTTGTCGCTGGAGCGGATGATCCGGATGACCTCGTCGATGTCGACGAGCGCGGTGAGCAGGCCCTCGACCAGGTGGAGGCGGTCGCGCCGCTTGGTGCGGCGGAACTCGCTGCGTCGCCGTACGACGTCGAAGCGGTGGTCGAGATAGACCTCCAGGAGTTCCTTGAGGCCCAGCGTGAGGGGCTGACCGTCCACCAGCGCCACGTTGTTGATGCCGAAGGACTCCTCCATCGGCGTCAGTTTGTAGAGCTGTTCCAGGACCGCTTCCGGTACGAAGCCGTTCTTGATCTCGATGACCAGGCGCAGGCCGTGGGCGCGGTCGGTGAGGTCCTTGACGTCGGCGATGCCCTGCAGCTTCTTCGCGCCGACCAGGTCCTTGATCTTGGCGATCACCTTCTCCGGGCCGACGGAGAAGGGCAGTTCGGTGACGACGAGGCCCTTGCGGCGCGCCGTCACGTTGTCCACGGCGACGGTGGCGCGGATCTTGAAGGTGCCGCGGCCCGTCTCGTACGCGTCCCGGATGCCGGTGAGGCCGACGATCCGGCCGCCCGTGGGCAGGTCGGGGCCGGGGACGTGGCGCATCAGGGTGTCCAGGTCCGCGTTCGGGTAGCGGATCAAGTGGCGGGCGGCCGCGATGACTTCGCCGAGGTTGTGCGGCGGCATGTTGGTGGCCATGCCTACGGCGATGCCCGACGAGCCGTTCACCAGGAGGTTCGGGAAGGCGGCGGGCAGGGCCACCGGCTCCTGCTCCTGGCCGTCGTAGTTCGGGGCGAAGTCGACCGTGTCCTCGTCGATCGACTCGGTCATCAGGTTCGCGGCCTCGGAGGGCCGGCACTCGGTGTACCGCATCGCGGCGGGCGGGTCGTCGTTGCCCAGCGAGCCGAAGTTGCCGTGGCCGTCGGCCAGGGGCACGCGCATGGAGAACGGCTGGGCCATGCGCACCAGGGCGTCGTAGATCGACGCGTCGCCGTGCGGGTGCAGCTTGCCCATGACCTCGCCGACGACACGCGCGCACTTCACATAGCCGCGGTCGGGGCGCAGGCCCATCTCGTCCATCTGGTAGACGATCCGTCGGTGGACAGGCTTCAGGCCGTCCCGGGCGTCCGGCAGGGCGCGGGAGTAGATGACCGAGTACGCGTACTCAAGGTAGGAGCCCTGCATCTCGTCGACGACGTCGATGTCGAGGATCCGCTCCTCGAACGAGTCGTCGGGCGGCGGGGTCTTCGTGCTGCGGCGGGCCATCGCTGCCGGCTCCTCTTTTCTGGTCGCTCGCCTGGGGGTCGCTCCCCTTCGGCTCACTCGTGCTGAAGCGTGAACGGGGTCTGACGTGAACCATTGTGGACCGCGGCACTGACAACGCGGACCAGGACCCGGCGTCGGCCGCTCGGCTCCGTCACCGACGGCTGCCGCGTGGGTCCACGTGTGCGACTGCCCGCAGGCTACGCGATCTCGCTCTGGGCGTACGTCCGCCGGGAACTTCGCCGACGGTCGGCACGCTTGCATACAGTGGCGGGACGAGCAGGATTTCTGCGGTTCCAGCCAGAGAATCCGCGATGGAAGGGACGTACATGCCCATGGGTCACACGGCCACCGCCGAGGCAGGCTCCGGCGGCCTGACAGCGACCGAACACCGCTTGGCCAACGGTCTGCGCGTGGTGCTCTCCGAGGACCACCTGACCCCGGTCGCGGCGGTGTGCCTCTGGTACGACGTCGGTTCCCGCCACGAGGTCAAGGGTCGGACCGGCCTGGCTCACCTCTTCGAGCACCTGATGTTCCAGGGCTCAGGACAGGTGAAGGGCAACGGCCACTTCGAACTGGTGCAGGGCGCGGGCGGTTCGCTCAACGGCACCACCAGTTTCGAGCGCACCAACTACTTCGAGACCATGCCCACCCACCAGTTGGAGCTCGCCCTCTGGCTCGAAGCCGACCGGATGGGTTCCCTGCTCGCCGCCCTCGACGACGAGTCCATGGAGAACCAGCGGGACGTCGTCAAGAACGAACGCCGCCAGCGCTACGACAACGTGCCCTACGGCACCGCCTTCGAGAAGCTGACCGCCCTCGCCTACCCGGAGGGCCACCCCTACCACCACACCCCCATCGGCTCGATGGCGGACCTGGACGCGGCCACCCTGGAGGACGCGCGCGCGTTCTTCCGCACCTACTACGCGCCCAACAACGCGGTCCTGTCCGTGGTCGGCGACATCGACCCCGAGCAGACGCTCGCCTGGATCGAGAAGTACTTCGGGTCCATCGCGTCGCACGACGGCAAGCCCGTGCCCCGCGACGGCACGCTGCCCGAGGTGATCGGCGGCCAGTTGCGCGAGATCGTCGAGGAGGAGGTCCCGGCCCGCGCCCTGATGTGCGCCTACCGCCTGCCGAACGACGGCACGCGCGCGTGCGACGCGGCCGACCTCGCCCTCACCATCCTCGGCGGCGGCGAGTCCTCGCTCCTCTACAACCGCCTCGTACGACGCGACCGTACGGCCGTCGCCGCCGGGTTCGGGCTGCTGCGGCTGGCCGGAGCGCCCTCCCTGGGGTGGCTGGACGTCAAGACGTCCGGTGACGTCGAGGTACCGGTCATCGAGGCCGCCATCGACGAGGAACTCGCCCGGTTCGCCGCGGAGGGTCCCACGGCCGAGGAAATGGAGCGCGCCCAGGCCCAGTTGGAGCGCGAGTGGCTGGACCGGCTCGGCACGGTCGCGGGCCGCGCCGACGAACTCTGCCGCTACGCCGTCCTCTTCGGTGACCCGCAGCTCGCCCTGACCGCCGTACAGCGCGTCCTGGACGTGACGGCCGAGGAGGTCCAGGAGGTCGCCAAGGCACGCCTGCGCCCCGACAACCGCGCGGTGCTCGTGTACGAGCCCATCGCCGACGAAGATGACGAAGCCGACGAAGCAGCGGCCGCGGCCACCGACGAGAACGAGGAGGCGGCCAAGTGACCGAGCTCGC
Source organism: Streptomyces sp. NPDC051576 (assembly GCF_040681835.1). Taxonomy (NCBI): domain Bacteria; kingdom Bacillati; phylum Actinomycetota; class Actinomycetes; order Kitasatosporales; family Streptomycetaceae; genus Streptomyces; species Streptomyces sp. NPDC051576. Next base: position 816,899 of record NZ_JBFAZO010000002.1, on the reverse strand, counting down.
CACGATGGAATTCCACCCGCAGCCCCAGGCGGGCGAGGCCAGGCCCTGGGCCTTCCCGGCGCCCGAGCGCGGCACGCTCGGCAACGGCCTGACCGTCCTGCGCTGCCACCGCCCGGGCCAGCAGGTCGTCGCCGTCGAGGTGCTCCTGGACGCGCCCCTGGACGCCGAACCGGCCGGCCTGGACGGCGTCGCCACGATCACCGCGCGCGCCTTCTCCGAGGGCACCGACAAGCACTCCGCCGAGGAGTTCGCCGCCGAACTGGAGCGCTCCGGCGCCACCCTCGACGCGCACGCCGACCACCCCGGCCTGCGCCTGAGCCTGGAGGTCCCGGCCTCGCGCCTGGCCAAGGGGCTCGGTCTGCTGTCCGACGCGCTGCGGGCGCCCGCCTTCGCGGACAGCGAGGTCGAGCGGCTGGTCCGCAACCGCCTCGACGAGATCCCGCACGAGACGGCCAACCCGTCCCGCCGCGCGGCCAAGGAGCTCTCCAAGGAGCTGTTCCCGGCGACCTCGCGCATGTCGCGCCCGCGCCAGGGCACCGAGGAGACCGTCCAGAAGATCGATTCGGCCGCCGTACGCGCCTTCTACGACCGCCACGTCCGCCCCGCGACGGCCACCGTCGTGGTCGTCGGCGACCTCACCGGCATTGACCTGGACGCGCTGCTCGCCGACACCCTGGGCTCGTGGACGGGCTCCTCCGCCCAGCCGCGCCCCGTGCCCTCGGTGACCGCCGACGACACCGCGCGGGTCGTGATCGTGCACCGGCCCGGCGCCGTCCAGACGCAGTTGCTCATCGGACGGGTCGGATCCGACCGGCACGACCGCGTGTGGCCGGCCCAGGTGCTCGGCACGTACTGCCTCGGCGGCACCCTCACCTCCCGCCTGGACCGCGTCCTGCGCGAGGAGAAGGGCTACACCTACGGTGTGCGGGCATTCGGCCAGGTGCTGCGCTCGGCACCCGACGGCACCGGCATCTCGATGCTCGCCATCAGCGGCTCCGTGGACACCCCGAACACGGGTCCCGCGCTGGACGACCTGTGGACGGTGCTGCGCAAGCTCGCGGAGGGCGGACTCACCGACGCCGAGCGGGACATCGCCGTACAGAACCTCGTCGGGGTGGCGCCGCTCAAGTACGAGACCGCCGCGGCCGTGGCGAGCACCCTGGCCGACCAGGTCGAGCAGCACCTGCCCGACGACTACCAGGCGACGCTGTACCGGCAGCTCGCCGCGACCGGCACCGTAGAGGCCACCGCGGCGGTCGTGAACGCCTTCCCGGTGGACCGTCTGGTGACGGTCCTGGTCGGTGACGCGGAGCAGATCAAGGAGCCGGTTGCGGCTCTCGGCATCGGTGAAGTGACCGTCGTCCCGGCCGAGTAGGGAGCCGGGTAGCGGCACGCGCGCGTGTGGGGCCCTGGTGGCTGAGGCGTCACCAGGGCCCTCTCATGTCCGAATTGGGGGAGAGGTTGCCTGTCTGCCCTGTGGCATGCGCTACAAAAACCGTGATCCGTTTGGGGATTGAAAGTGGCCCCCCTTAGCGTCGGTCCGGCTGTCCGTCAGGCACCGCGCCGCACCAGCGGCACCGGACAGTCATCGCCGAGTCCCCGTACGGCGCGAGCCAGGGGAGCCGGGGACCCACATCAAGAGTCCCTGGGGTGAATCGGACGCCCGCGCACCGCGAGGGGGTCCGTAGGAGACCTTCCTGCTCCGAACCCGTCAGCTAACCCGGTAGGCGAGAAGGAAGGAAAGGACCAGCCACTTCATGGCGTTCACCCGCGCCACCGGGAAGCACCGTCGCCCGAGCCGGACCCACCGCACCACCGTTCGTGCCGCCAGTGTCGCGGCTCTCGCCACCTCCGGCGTCGTCGGCACCCTGGCCGCCGCCCCGGCGTTCGCCGCGGAGCCCGCCGCCGAACAGACCGGCCTCACCCCCGTCATCGCCATGGGCGACTCCGTGGCCGAGAAGATCGACGCCCAGGCCGCAGCCCAGAAGCAGGCCGCCGCCGAGCAGGCCGCCAAGGAGATCGCCCGGGCCAAGGCCGCCGCCCTGGCCAAGGCGGAGCGCGACGCCGCGGCACGCGCCGCCCGCGCGGCCGAGCGCAAGAAGCTCAACACCTTCGTCGCGCCGGTCTCCAACTCGTATGTCTCCACCGGCTACAAGACCGGCGGTTCCCTGTGGTCCTCCGGTGCCCACACGGGCATCGACTTCCACGCCTCGACCGGCACCTCCGTCCACGCGGTGGGCTCCGGCACCGTCGTCGAGGCCGGCTGGGGCGGCTCGTACGGCAACCAGGTCGTGATCAAGATGGCGGACGGCATGTACACCATGTACGGCCACCTGTCGTCCATCGGCGTCTCCGTCGGTCAGACGGTCACCCCGGGCCAGCAGATCGGCCTCTCCGGGGCGACCGGCAACGTCACCGGACCGCACCTCCACTTCGAGGCCCGCACGACCGCCGAGTACGGCTCCGACGTCGACCCCGTCGCCTACCTCCGCAAGCACGGCGTGAACGTCTGACGACGCACCACCGCACTTCCCGAAGCCCTGGCCCGCCGGCCGGGGCTTTCGGCGTTTGTGGACCCAGCCTGTCCAAAAAATATCCATGGATTCCGGCCCCCCGTCGGAAATTCCCGCTCATTGCAATAGAGTCACGGAACACACGTCAATCGTCGACGTTTCACGGGGATTAAGGCGGAGGTCGGACATGCGTATTCCGGCGCACTCGGTATGCACGGCGATCCGGGACGACATCGTCGCCGGTGTCTACGAGCGCGGCGGCCGGCTCACGGAGGAACTCCTCGCGCGCCGGTACGGCGTCTCGCGCGTCCCTGTGCGGGAGGCCCTGCGCACGCTGGAGGCCGAGGGGTTCGTGGTGACCCGGCGGCACGCGGGCGCGTGCGTCGCGGAACCGACCGAGCAGGAGGCCGCCGACCTGCTGGAGATGCGGATGCTGCTGGAGCCGCTCGGCGCCTCGCGGGCCGCCCAGCGGCGCACCGAGGCCCACCTCAAGGTGCTGCGCGGTCTCGTCAGGCTGGGCCAGGAGCGCGCCAGGCGGGGCAACAGCGAGGATCTGCGCTCCCTGGGCAGTTGGTTCCACGAGACGCTGGCCCAGGCCTCCGGGAGCCCGGCGCTGACCTCGATGCTGACCCAGTTGCGGCACAAGATCGCCTGGATGTACGCGGTGGACGCGCCGGCCGACCCCGTCGAGTCCTGGGCCGAGCACGGGGCCATCGTGGACGCCGTGGCGCGCGGTGACAGCGAGCGGGCGCGGGCGATCACGGCCCTGCACACCGAGCGCGCGGGAACCGCGCACCGTGTGAGGACTTCGCAACCTCCCGTAAACATGTCGGGTCTGCGGCATTAACACGGGCGCCGTATACAAAGAGGAGCTAATTCGCGGGGGATTATTTTCGCTGCCCGCAAATGGAATTGCGAAGGGCTCGCCCGGTAATTCGGACGAGCCCTTCGGGGTTGCGGTGCATCGTTGTGCATCGCTTTTGGGCGAAAAGCACGGCAACCGTCAATTGAGCGGTGCTCAGACGGTCTCGGGAAGCTCCTCAAGGCCCTCCGAGACCAGCTTCGCCAGCCGGTCGAGGGCCGCGTCCGCGCCCTCGGCCTCGGAGGCGAGGACGATCTCCTCGCCGCCCTGGGCGCCGAGGCCCAGGACCGCGAGCATGGAGGCCGCGTTGACGGGGTTGCCGTCGGCCTTGGCGATCGTCACGGGGATACCCGAGGCCGTGGTGGCCCGGACGAAGATGGAGGCGGGGCGGGCGTGAAGGCCCTCCGCCCAGCCGACGTTGACGCGGCGCTCAGCCATGTGATGCTGCCCTTCAGAGTCTCAGGGTTGTCTAGACCAGTTTCCCACACGTGAAGCGAGCCCCGGATCGGTCCCGCGGACCTCCGGAGCGAGTCGTCGGATCGCGGCCTCGATCCGACTCCCCATCGCTGTGTTCACCCACAGACTGCCTCGCGCCGTTGTCGGACGCGAGCCGTACGCTGGGGCCCATGCAGACCTCGTCGGACCGGCACGAGTACCCCGCCCACTGGGAAGCCGACGTGGTGCTGCGCGACGGGGGTACCGCGCGCATCAGGCCCATCACCGTCGACGACGCCGATCGCCTGGTCAGCTTCTACGAGCAGGTCTCCGACGAGTCGAAGTACTACCGCTTCTTCGCGCCGTACCCTCGCCTGTCCGCCAAGGATGTCCACCGCTTCACGCACCACGACTTTGTGGACCGGGTGGGACTCGCGGCCACGGTCGGCGGCGAGTTCATCGCCACCGTACGCTATGACCGCATTAGTGCCGACGGTCGTGCCGCCTCCGCCCCGGCCGACGAGGCCGAGGTCGCCTTCCTGGTGCAGGACGCGCACCAGGGCAGGGGCGTCGCCTCCGCCCTCCTGGAACACATCGCGGCCGTCGCCCGCGAGCGCGGCATCCGTCGCTTCGCCGCCGAGGTGCTGCCCGCCAACAACAAGATGATCAAGGTGTTCACGGACGCCGGCTACACCCAGAAGCGCAGCTTCGAGGACGGCGTCGTACGCCTGGAGTTCGATCTCGAACCCACGGATCGCTCCCTCGCCGTGCAGCGCGCGCGGGAGCAGCGTGCCGAAGCGCGGTCCGTACGACGGCTGTTGGTGCCCGGCTCGGTCGCGGTCGTCGGTGTGGGCCGTGCCCCCGGAGGGGTGGGCCGCAGCGTGCTCGACAACATCAGGGCCGCCGGGTTCGCCGGCGGCCTGTACGCGGTGAACCAGGCCTTCCCCGAGGAGCGGAAGGACCTCGACGGGGTGCCGGCGTACCGCTCGGTGCGCGACATCGAGGGGCCCGTCGACCTCGCGGTCGTCGCCGTCCCGGTCGAACACGTCCCCCAGGTCGTCACCGAGTGCGGCGAACACGGGGTGCAGGGACTCGTCGTGGTCACCGCCGGTTACGCCGAGAGCGGCCCCGAAGGACGCGAGCGCCAGCGCGAACTCGTCCGCCACGCGCGCACGTACGGTATGCGCATCATCGGGCCGAACGCCTTCGGGGTCATCAACACCGCCGCCGACGTCCGGCTGAACGCGTCCCTCGCCCCCGAGATGCCCCGCCCCGGACGCATCGGACTCTTCGCGCAGTCCGGCGCCATCGGCATCGCCCTGCTGTCCCGGCTGCACCGGCGCGGGGGTGGGGTCACCGGCGTCACCGGCGTCTCCACGTTCGTGTCGTCCGGCAACCGCGCGGACGTGTCCGGTAACGACGTCCTTCAGTACTGGTACGACGACCCCGACACCGACGTCGCCCTCATGTACCTGGAGTCCATCGGCAACCCCCGCAAGTTCACCCGCCTCGCCCGCCGCACCGCCGCGGCGAAGCCGCTGGTCGTGGTCCAGGGAGCGGGATCCGCCCCCCAAGGACACGCAGTACGGGCGACGAGGCTGCCGCACGCGACGGTGTCCGCGCTGCTGCGGCAGGCCGGCGTGATCCGCGTGGAGACGATCACCGAACTGGTCGACACGGGGCTGCTGCTCGCGCGGCAGCCGCTGCCCGGCGGGGCACGGGTGGCGATCGTCGGGAACTCCGAGTCCCTGGGACTGCTGACGTACGACGCGTGCCTCTCCGAGGGGTTGCGGCCCTCGCCGCCGGTGGATCTGACGACGGCGGCGACGGCGGGGGACTTCCACCGGGCCCTGTCGGGGGCGCTGGCCGACGACTCCTGCGACGCCGTCGTGGTGACCGCGATACCCGCCGTGGGCGAGGGGCCCGCGGAGGACGCGGCGCTGGCGGAGGCATTGCGGTCGGCGGCCGAAGAGGTCCCCGGGAAGCCGGTGTTGGTGGTGCACGTGGAGCTGGGCGGGCTGGCGGCGGCGTTGTCGGCCGCGACCAGTACGGCACCGCAGGCCGTTTCGAAGCGGGGGGACCATCGCCCCGCGGAACGACCGCCCACCGCGGTGCAGGCACCCGAAGGGGCCGGCCTCATCCCCGCATACCCCGCCGCCGAGCGCGCGGTCCGCGCCCTCGCCGAAGCCGTGAAGTACGCGCAGTGGCGGCGCGAGGCCGTGGACCCCGGCCGGGTGCCCGAGTTCGAGGACATCGACGAGAAGGGTGCCGCGGAGCTGATCGGCGGGCTCCTCGCGCGCGGGCAGGGGCTCACCCTCGGCGTCGACGAGACCTGCGAGCTGCTCGGGAAGTACGGCCTCGACGTCCACCGCGCGCTGCCCGCGCCCACCCCCGAAGACGCCGCCGAGGCCGCCCGCACCCTCGGCTACCCGGTCGCCCTGAAGGCCACCGCCCCGCACCTGCGGCACCGCGCCGACCTGGGTGGCGTCCGCCTGGACCTCGCCGACGAGGAGCAACTGCGGCGGGCGTACGCCGAGTTGGGCGAGCTGTTCGGCACGCCGGAGGAGTTGCGGCCGGTGGTGCAGCGGATGGCGCCGCGCGGGGTCGACACCGTCGTACGGGCCGTCATCGATCCGGCGGCGGGGGCCGTGCTGTCCTTCGGGCTCGCCGGGGCCGCCTCGCAGTTGCTCGGGGACACGGCGCACCGGTTGATCCCGGTCACGGACCGGGAGGCCGGTTCGCTGATCCGGTCGATCCGGACGGCGCCGCTCCTCTTCGGCTGGCGCGGCTCGACCCCGGTCGACACGCCTGCCCTGGAAGAGCTGATGCTGCGGGTGTCGCGGCTGGTCGACGACCATCCCGAGGTGGTCGCCGTGACCCTGGAGCCCGTCGTCGTCGCCGCGCACGGCCTGAGCGTGCTCGGCGCCTCGGTCCGCCTGGCCCCGCCGCCCGTCCGCGACGACCTGGGCCCGAGGACACTTCCCGTGTACTGACCGTGCACCTGGACAGCCGGAATCGGACAGCCCTGAGCGGTGCCTCGCAGTCAGTGGGCCACCGTAGGATGGGCGTATGGCCAAGACCAGTACGACGACCCAGGGGCTGCGTGCGGCGATCGAGCGCAGCGGCTACTACCCGGCCCTCGTGGCCGAGGCGGTGGAGGCCGCCGTCGGCGGCGAGCCGATCCGGTCGTTCCTGGTCCACCAGGAGACCACGTTCGACCAGAACGAGGTGCGCCGGCATGTGACCGTGCTGGTCCTCACCGGCAACCGCTTCATCGTCAGCCACACCGACGAGCAGGCCGCCGACAGCACCTCCCCGACGCCGTACGCCACGACGTCCACGGAGTCCGTGAAGATCGGCCGGATCTCGTCCGTGGTGCTCAGCCGGGTGGTCGCCAACCCGGAGTCGTACGCGCCGGGCACGCTCCCCCGCGAGGTCGTGCTGACCATCGGCTGGGGCGCCGTCTCCCGGATCGACCTGGAGCCGGCCGCCTGCGGCGACCCCAACTGCGAGGCCGACCACGGCTACACGGGCAACTCGACGGCGGACGACCTGAGCCTGCGCGTCAGCGAGGCCGGCGACGGACCGGAGACGGTCCAGCAGACCCTCGCCTTCGCACAGTCCCTCAGCGAGGCGACCGCGGACGTCCCGCGCTGATGGCACAGCCCGCCACCTGGGAGCATCCCGAGCCCCTGGCCCTCTCCTCCGCGCCCGTCCCCGAGTACGGCTCCGGCTCCCTCGCCGACCTGCTGCCCACGCTGGCCGCGGGCATGGGCGTACCCGGTACGACGGCGGCGATCCCGGAACTGACCGCTGCCGACCGCAACTGTGTCTTCCTGATCGACGGCCTCGGCTGGCAGCAGATCAAGGACCACGCGGACGAGGCTCCGTACCTCCACGCGCTCCTCGGCAGCTCGCGCGGCGGCACGGGACGTCCGCTCACCGCCGGCTACCCGGCGACCACCGCGACCTCCCTCGCCTCCGTGGGCACCGGCCTGCCGCCCGGCGCCCACGGTCTGCCCGGCTACACCGTGCGCAACCCGGCCACCGGCGCGCTCATGAACCAGCTCCGCTGGCAGCCGTGGACCGAGCCGAAGACCTGGCAGCCGTACCCCACGATCTTCCAACTGGCCCAGGAAGCGGGCGTGCACGCCGCCCAGGTGTCGTCGCCCACCTTCCAGAACACCCCGCTGACGAAGGTCGCGCTCAGTGGCGGAACGTTCCACGGGCGGCTGACCGGCGAGGAGCGCATGGACCTCGCGGCTGAGCAACTGGCCGCCGGGGACCGCTCCTTGGTGTACACGTACTACGCCGAACTCGACGGCGCCGGCCACCGCTACGGCGTCGCCTCCGACACCTGGCGCGGCCAGCTCATGTACGTCGACCGGCTGGTCCAGCGCCTCGCCGAGCAACTGCCGCCGCGCAGCGCGCTCTACGTCACCGCCGACCACGGCATGGTCGACGTGCCCTTCGACGACGACCACCGCATCGACTTCGACGCGGACTGGGAGCTGCGCGCCGGGGTCGCCCTGCTCGGCGGCGAGGGCCGGGCGCGCCATGTCTACGCGGTGCGGGGCGCCGAGAGCGACGTGCTGACCTGCTGGCGCGAGGTGCTCGGCGAGCAGTTCTGGGTGGCCTCGCGGGACGAGGCGATCGCGGCGGGCTGGTTCGGCCCGCACATCGACGAGCGTGTCTACGACCGCCTCGGCGACGTGATCGCGGCCGCCCGGGACGATGTCCTGATCATCGCCTCCGAGCGGGAGCCGAAGGAGTCGGCGATGGTCGGCAACCACGGTTCGATGACCCCTGCCGAGCAGTTGGTCCCCCTGCTCGAAGTACGCTCCTGAAGCCCCACTGCCCTCTTCTCCGCCGAAAGGTGTTCAACTTCCCATGCCCGAGCTGGTGTTCTTCTCCGGAACGATGGACTGCGGGAAGTCGACCCTGGCGCTCCAGATCGAGCACAACCGCTCGGCGCGCGGCCTGGCGGGGATGATCTTCACCCGGGACGACCGCGCCGGCGAGGGAAAGCTTTCCTCACGCCTCGGCCTGGTCACCGACGCGGTGGAGGTCGAGGACGAGCAGGACCTGTACGCGTACGTCGTCGACCACCTCTCCCAGGGCGGCCGCGCGGACTACGTCATCGCCGACGAGGCGCAGTTCCTGGCGCCGGTGCAGATCGACCAACTCGCGCGCGTGGTCGACGACCTGAGCCTCGACGTCTACGCCTTCGGCATCACGACCGACTTCCGCTCCAAGCTCTTCCCCGGCTCCCAGCGCCTGGTCGAACTCGCCGACCGCGTCGAGGTCCTCCAGGTCGAGGCCCTGTGCTGGTGCGGCGCCCGCGCCACCCACAACGCCCGCACGATAGGCGGCGAGATGGTCGTCGAGGGCGCCCAGGTCGTCGTCGGCGACGTCAACCAGGCGGAAGCCATCGGCTACGAGGTCCTGTGCCGCCGCCACCACCGCCGCCGCATGACAGCGGCGACGTCACATGCGGCGGCTCTGTCACCGGATGTACTGCCGATGACGTCGGCGTAGGTCTCAGCGCTCAGGGAACCTGCCACTCGCCGACATCGTCGGAGAACCCGCTGTTCATGGCGAACTGCACGGTGACGACACGGGACGCCCTCGGCACCTCGAACGTGATGAAGCCGAGGGCCGTCTTCCCGGTGCCGATCGTGACGTTGCCAGGGAACGACGGACCGGCCGTGGAATCGTTGAACGAAGCTGGGAACCGCTGCCCTTTCTTGTCGATCACGGTCGCCCCGTTGGACGGCGAGTCCTTGTAGACGGCGGTGCCCGTGTTCTTGAGCTTGAACTGCACGGCCACCAAGTGGTTCCCCGGGGACGGGGTCTCGTACTGTTTGGCACCGGCCGGATCGACGACTTTCACGACCGTCACGTCGAGCCTCTCACCGGAGTTGATGCCGGTGAGGCTCAGCGTGTCTCCTACTTTGCTGTCGGGCACCGGCGCCAGAGCCAGCGCCGGAACTGCCAACAGGCAGGTCAACAGCGGTGCCGTTTGACGAAGCATCGCTCCTCCAGGTGTGCGGAGCGGGTGATGAACCCATGGTCCGCCCGCATCACACCCGGAGCGACCCGAAGAGCTAGCGAGGACTCTGGATCACCGAGAACATCGCGCCCTCGGGGTCGGTCACCGTTGCCACGCGGCCGTGGGGGCTGTCGTGGGGTGGGGTGAGGGGGTGGCCGCCGAGGTCGGTGATGTGGCGTAGGGCTTCGTCGGTGTCGGCGACCTCGAAGTACGTCATCCAGTGCGGGCCCCGGTCGCGGGGGAGGGCGGTGCCGACGCCGTGGATGCCGGCGACCGGGTGGCCGTCGAGGTGCAGGGTGACGTAGTCGAAGTCGGCGGGTCCCGCCGCCGGCCGCTCCTCGTAGCCGAAGACCGCCCCGTAGAACTTGGCGACGCTCTCGGTCTCGAAAGTCAGCAGTTCGTTCCAGGCGGGTGTGCCGGGGACGCCCGTGATGCTCGTGCCGAGGTGTGCCGCGGCCTGCCAGATGCCGAACACCGCGCCCGAGGGGTCGGAGCCGATCGCCAGGCGGCCGGCCTCGTCGGCGTCCAGGGGGCCCACTCCGACCGTGCCGCCGCACATCCGTACCGTCTCGGCCGTCTGGTCCACGTCGTCCGAGGCGAGATACGGCGTCCAGGCGATGGGCAGGTGCCGGTCCGGCGGCAGTTGGCCGATGCCCGCCACCTCCTGCCCGTCGAGCAGGGCCCGCACGTAGGGGCCGAGCTGATGGGGGCCGGGTTGGAACTCCCAACCGAACAACTCCCCGTAGAACTCCTGAGTTGTGGCCATCCCGTGCACCATCAGACTCACCCAGCAGGGTGTGCCCTGCGTACGCCGAGTGTGCGTGTCGGCGTTCAGGTCGGCCGACCCCCGTGCCTCGGTCATCGTCACCTTCTCCTCGGCCCCTCACGGTGGCCGTGTCGCTTCCGCTCCGCGGATCCGCGTGCCGCAGCCGCGTGCACGCTCCGTGCCGATGCTCGCACTCCCCGTGCTGTGGCGTGCCCCGGCCGCGCCGTCGACGGGCGGCTCACGTAGGGAGGATGACCGGTCTGTGGCCACTCGTCCGTTTCCGGATGATTGCCACGGGGTGTCCATCGGCTGTACAGCATGTGCTCGATCCCGTACGCCTCGTGATCGAGACTGTCCGGCCGAGCAGAGTAGTCGGACCTGGGCGCGGCGGCCACCCCTTGCGCAAGGATGGGGGCCATGAACGCCATCATTTCCGCATCCGAACTGGCGAACGATCTGACCGGAGCGAACCCGCCGGTGCTGCTCGACATCCGCTGGCAGCTCAGCGCCGCGAAGGCGGCGGGCGAGCCGCCCTTCGACGGACACGCCGCGTACGCGACCGGGCATCTCCCCGGCGCCGTCTACGTGGACCTGGACAAGGAGCTGGCCTCGGCCCCCGGCCCCCGCGGCCGGCACCCGCTGCCCGACCTCGCGCGCTTCGGCGCCGCGATGCGCCGCGCGGGCGTGTCGAGGGGCCGGCCGGTCGTCGTGTACGACGGCGGTCAGGGCTGGGCGGCGGCCCGCGCGTGGTGGCTGCTGCGCTGGACGGGTCACCCGGACGTGCGGGTGCTCGACGGCGGCCTTCCCTCCTGGGAGGGGTCCCTGGAGACGGACGCACCGGCGCCGGCCGAGGGCGACTTCACCCCGGAACCGGGTGCCGTACCCCTCCTGGACGCCGACGGAGCCGCCGCGCTGGCCCGCGGCGGGGTCCTGTTCGACGCCCGCGCGGGGGAGCGTTACCGGGGCGAGGTGGAGCCGATCGACCGGGTGGGCGGGCACATCCCGGGCGCGCTGTCCGCGCCGACCAACGAGAACGTGGGCGCCGACGGCCGCTTCCTCCCCGCGGAGGAACTGGCCGCCCGCTTCAAGTCCCTCGGCGCCACGGAAGGGACGGGCGTCGGCGTGTACTGCGGCTCGGGTGTCTCGGGCGCCCACGAGGTGCTGGCGCTCGCGGTGGCCGGGATCCCGGCCGGGTTGTACGTCGGTTCCTGGTCGGAGTGGTCCTCGGACCCGGAGCGGCCGGTCGCCGTCGGCCCCGACCCGCAGTAGCGGCCGTAGGAGATGACGGGAAAGGGCCCGCGGCCGAAACCGGCCCGGGCCCCTCTCGTCGTACGACGAACCGCTACTCCTGCTTCTTCCTTCGCGTCCCGAACACGATCTCGTCCCAGCTCGGGACCGCCGCTCTACGGCCCGGACGGACGCCGTCCGCCTCGGCCTGGCGGTCGGTGGAGCCGATGAGGCGGTCGCGGTGGGCGCCGACGGACCGGGGCATGAGCACGTCCGCGTAGGCCGAACCGGCCGAGGCGGCGGGTGCCGGGGGCTCCTCCGCCTCCGGTTCCACGACGGGCTCCTCCGGGGGCTCCGCGGGGCGCTCGGGGACCACCATATCGCCGCGGAAGCTCGGTACCGCCTCCAGGAGGCTGGTCAGCGAGTCGCGCTCGCTCTCCTCGACCGGCTCCGGCGACGGCAGCGCGGGACGCTCCGGGCGCTCCAGGGCACGGTCCAGCGGCCGGTCGCGGGGCAACCGGGCGATGCGCGGGACGAACGGGAAGCTGGGTTCGGGGGTGGCCGCGAGGTCGTCGGACTCGCCGATCAGCGAGCGTGCCTCGTCGTCGACGGCCTGGACGAGCCGCCGGGGCGGGTCGTACGTCCAGCTCGCCGAGTGGGGTTCGCCCGCGACCCGGTAGACCAGCAGGACCTCCCAGGTGCCGTCGTCACGGCGCCAGGAGTCCCACTGGACGGTGTCCTTCTCGGCGCCGCGCAGCAGCAGTCGCTCCTGGACGGCCTCGCCGAGCTGCGGCCCCGCGTTCTCGCCTGGGCGGCGGACCGGAGTCTTCCGGGCCCGCTCGGCCATGAAGGCGCGCTCCGCGAGGACAGGGCCCTCGAAGCGGCGCACCCGGTCGACGGGGATGCCGGCGAGCTGGGCGACCTCCTCGGCGGAGGCGCCGGCACGTATACGTGCCTGGATGTCTCGGGGGCGGAGATGGCTCTCCACCTCGATCTCGATCTGGCCGAGGCGGGGACGGTCGCCGCGTACAGCGGCGCGCAGACGCTCGTCAATCGGAAGCGTGTACTCCGTGCTGTCCGCAGCCTTCAGCACCAGCCGTGTGCCGTCGTTAGAGACGGCCACGACACGCAGTTCGGGCATGGGGACCTCCCGGGTGGTGCCTGCCGACGTCACGTGCGTCGCTGCTTCCGCTAGTCGAGTGTGGCCTGCCCGGGTGCAGCCTGCCACAACCTTGCCGAGTTGCCCGGCGTGTCGGGCATGGGCCCCGGCTCGCCGTTATGGCACGGTTACCTATTCGCAACGCTAAGTGACCAACTACGTCACCCTGTGCAACTGGCCCCTTCTGGGCGGTCCATAAGGCCGCGGACGCCCTGGCGGGAGACCGGACCCAGGGCTCGCAACAGTACTCCATTTGGACCACGTGCGTGGATTGGCACGCCGCCCAACTTCCTCTGCTGGGTGGGACTTGACGCCCCGGGGCGGGGTTCGGGCGATCTTGAAAGTGGCGTACTTCACGCAATAGCCGGAAACGGAACTGCTGGTCGCGACTGCGCCCAACGCGCCGGCTACTGGCCCAGCACCCGCCGCAAGTAGTCGTTCTGGAACCGCCGTTCGGGATCCAGCCGGTCCCGCAGCGCCGTGAACTCGCCGAAGCGCGGGTAGACCCCGGCGAAGTACTCCGCGTCCCTGGTGTGCACCTTGCCCCAGTGCGGGCGGCCCTCATGTGCGGTGAGGATGCGCTCGGCGGCGGTGAAGTACGCCTGGTAGGGCGTGCCCTTGAACATGTGGACGGCGATGTACGCGCTGTCGCGCCCGGAGGCCGTGGAGAGCGTGATGTCGTCGGCCGGGGCCGTGCGCACCTCGACGGGGAAGCTGATCCTCAGGTCGGAGCGGTCGATCATGGCCTTCAGCTCGCGCAGGGTCTCGACGAGGGCCTCGCGCGGGACGGCGTACTCCATCTCCACGAAGCGCACCCGGCGCGGTGAGGTGAAGACCTTGTACGGGATGTCGGTGTAGGTCCGCGCGGACAGCGCCTTGCTGGAGACCTGCGCGATCGTGGGCACCGTACCGGGCACCGCGCGGCCGACCCACTGGGCCACCTGGAAGACGCCGTTGGAGAGGAACTCGTCCTCGAACCAGCCGGCGACCGGGCGCACGGGTTGCTCCGGGCCCGCGCTGCGGTTGTTGCGCTTGGTGTTGGTGTTGCCGGTGTGCGGGAACCAGTAGAACTCGAAGTGCTCGTTCTCGGCCCAGAGTTCGTCGAAGCGACCGGTGACCTCGTCGAAGGTCATCGGCTCCTCACGGGCCGTCAACAGGAAGACGGGCTCCACGGCGAAGGTGATCGCGGTGATGATGCCGAGCGCGCCGAGGCCGATCCGGGCGGCCGCGAAGACGGCTCGTTCTTCGTCGGTCCCCTTCTCGGAGCAGGTGAGCACCGAGCCGTCCGCCGTGACCAGCTCAAGTGCCTTGATCTGGGCGGCTATCGAGGCCGATTCGCGGCCGGTGCCGTGCGTACCGGTGCTGGTCGCGCCCGACACCGTCTGCTCCATGATGTCGCCCATGTTCGTGAGCGACAGACCCTCACGCGCGAGAACCATGTTGACTCTCTTGAGCGGGGTGCCCGCCTCCACCGTGACCGTCATGGCATCGCGATCAATGTTGCGGATGCCGGTCAAGAGTTGAGGGCGGATCAACACACCGTCGGTGGCGGCGATCGAGGTGAAGGAGTGCCCGGTTCCCACGGCCTTCACCGTCAGACCGTCCTCACCGGCCTTCCGCACGGCCGCCGCCAGTTCCTCCACGGAGGCGGGCGTGACCTCTCGCGCCGGCCGGGACGCGACCGTGCCGCCCCAGTTACGCCACGTGCCGTTCTTCGCGCTCGTTGTGGTGCTCAACGGTGCCTCCCCGACCCGGCGCCGGTCTGCTGAGCCGGCGGTACCCGAGGAAACCGACCGCGACCGCGACGGCACCGGCGACGACCGGAACCCCGTACCCGGCCCGCGCGCCGGCCGCGTCGATCACCCAGCCGGCGACGGACGAGCCGAGCGCGACCCCGACCGCCAGGCCGGTGCTCACCCAGGTCATGCCCTCGGTGAGCTTCGCGCGAGGTACGTGCTCTTCTATGAGGGACATCGTCGTGATCATCGTGGGTGCGATGGACAGGCCCGCAAGGAACAGCGCCACGGCCAGAAGCGGCAAGTTTCCGACCAGTAGGAGGGGGATCATACTCACGGCCATCGTGCATATGCCCAGCAGCCACCGACGTTCGGGGGCTCCCCGGAAGCGCATCAGCCCGAACACGACTCCCGCCGTACAGGAACCCGCCGCGTACAGGGCGAGCACCACACTGGCGCCGCCCTTGTGACCGCGCTCGTCGGCGAACGCGACGGTGACCACGTCGACCGCCCCGAAGATCGCCCCCGTCGCCACGAACGTGGCCACCAGGACCTGCAGACCGGCCGTCCGCAGCGCCGAGCCGCTGCCGCCGGCGCCCCGTACGCGCGGGTGCGGGGCGGGCTCGGTGGCGCGCTGGGCGGTCAGCCAGAAGACACCGACCGCCAGGAATCCGGCGGCCAGCAGCGGACCGGCCTCCGGGAACCACGCCGTGGACAGTCCGATGGAGATGATCGGCCCGAAGATGAAGCACACCTCGTCCACCACGGACTCGAAGGAGTACGCGGTGTGCAACTGGGGAGTGCCCCGGTACACGGCCGCCCAGCGCGCCCGGACCATCGCACCCAGGCTCGGCACCGAGCCGATGCCGGCGGCGCACACGAAGAGCACCCAGTCCGGCCACCCGAAGCGGGCGGCCAGCAGCAGCCCGGCCGCCGCCGCCAGCGCGACGAGCGTCGCCGGACGCAGCACCCGCCGCTGCCCGTACTGGTCGACCCACCGGGAGATCCGCGGCCCGATCGCGGCGGCGGCCATCGCGATGGTGGCCGACAGCGCGCCCGCGAGCCCGTAGCGCCCGTCGATCTGGGAGATCATCGTGACCACGCCGATGCCCATCATCGACAGGGGCATCCGCCCGAGGAACCCCGCGGCGGAGAAACCCTTGGAGCCTGGTGCGGCGAACAGGGCGCGGTAGGGGCTGGGCACGGGTGTCTCCGGTCGGAAAGGCGCGGTGGCGGCTCGGTAAGGTGCGAATTCGGCTGATACAGCTTACGAGTCGGCTGACCCTTGCGCACCTGTCCGGAGGCGCCGCGTTCGCGGTCCGGTACCCCCGCCGTGTCCCGGCTGTCAGCGGCGGGTGGCAGGATCGGACGCATGCCAGACGCGCTCGATGCCACCCCCTACGACGCCCTGCTCCTGCTCTCGTTCGGCGGCCCGGAAGGCCCGGACGACGTGGTCCCGTTCCTGGAGAACGTGACGCGCGGGCGAGGCATCCCCAAGGAACGCCTCAAGGAAGTGGGGCAGCACTACTTCCTGTTCGGCGGGGTCAGCCCCATCAACGACCAGAACCGCGCCCTCCTGGACGCCCTCCGCAAGGACTTCGCGGACCACGGCCTGGACCTGCCGGTCTACTGGGGCAACCGCAACTGGGCCCCGTACCTGACGGACACCCTGCGCGAGATGGTCACCGACGGCCGCCGCCGAATCCTCGTCCTGGCCACCAGCGCCTACGCCTCGTACTCGGGCTGCCGCCAGTACCGCGAGAACCTGGCCGACTCCCTGGCCGCCCTGGAGGCCGAGGGCCTCGACCTCCCCAAGGTCGACAAGCTGCGCCACTACTTCAACCACCCGGGCTTCCTGGAGCCGATGACCGACGGCGTGATCGAATCCCTCGCCGACCTCCCCGAGGACGTCAGGGACGGCGCGCACCTCGCCTTCTCGACCCACTCCATCCCGACCGCCTCGGCCGACAGCTCAGGCCCGGTCGAGGGCCACGGCGACGGTGGGGCGTACGTCGAGCAGCACCTGGACGTCGCACAGCTCATCGCGGACGCCGTCCGCGAGCGCACCGGCGTCGACCACCCCTGGCAGCTCGTCTACCAGTCCCGCTCCGGAGCCCCGCACATCCCATGGCTGGAGCCCGACATCTGCGACCACCTGGAGGAGCGCCACGCGGCCGGCGTCCCCGCGGTCGTCATGGCACCCATCGGCTTCGTCTCCGACCACATGGAGGTCCTCTACGACCTCGACACGGAGGCCACCGCCAAGGCCGCGGAGCTGGGGCTGCCGGTGCGCCGCTCGGCCACCGTCGGCGCGGACCCGCGCTTCGCCGCCGCGATCCGCGAGCTGGTCCTGGAGCGCGCCGCCGCCGAGAGCGGGCAGCAGCCCACGCCCTGCGCCCTGGGCGCCCTCGGCGCGAGCCACGACCTCTGCCCGGTGGGCTGCTGCCCGGCCCGCGCCCCGCGTCCCGCCGCCGCGGGCGCCGACAGCCCCTACGCATGAGGAGCGCCGTGACCGACCCCCTGCACCAGGACCTGCTCGCACTCGCCCAGGAGGCCGCTCACAAGGCCGGCGCGCTGCTGCGCGACGGCCGCCCGGCCGACCTCGCGGTCGCCGCCACCAAGTCCAGCCCGATCGACGTCGTCACCGAGATGGACATCGCGGCGGAGAAGCTGATCACCGACCTGATCTCCGAACACCGCCCCGACGACGGCTTCCTGGGCGAGGAGGGCACCTCCGCCGACGGCACCAGCGGCGTCCGCTGGGTCATCGACCCGCTCGACGGCACGGTCAATTACCTCTACGGACTGCCCACTTGGTCCGTCTCCATCGCGGCCGAGCTGCACGGCGAGACCGTCGCCGGGGTCGTCGCCGTCCCGATGCGCGGCGAGACGTTCCACGCCGTGCTCGGCGGCGGAGCGTGGGCCACGGGCGCGTGGGAGGGCGAATGCCGGCTCGCCTGCCGCCCCGCGCCGCCCCTCGACCAGGCCCTGGTCTCGACCGGCTTCAACTACGTCACCGAGGTCCGCGTCCACCAGGCCGACGTGGCCCGGCAGTTGATCCCGCTGCTGCGCGACATCCGGCGCGGCGGCTCCGCCGCGGTCGACCTGTGCGACGTGGCCGCGGGCCGCCTCGACGGCTTCTACGAACGCGGCCTGAACCCCTGGGACCTGGCCGCAGGCGACCTGATCGCCCGCGAGGCGGGCGCCCTGACCGGTGGCCGCCCCGGAGAACGCCCCGCACGCGATCTGGCGATCGCGGGCACCCCAGGAGTGTTCGAGCCCCTCCAGCGCCTACTGGAGGACTTCGGCGCCTGGCACGACTGAGGCCCACAAAATCAAACGGCGCCTGATCAACACCGGCCAAGGTCCCCTCAAAGTGACCTCAATACGCCCCGGCACACAACAAAGCCCCGGCGCTGGATTCGCCGGGGCCCTGCTGCCCTGCTGTACGCACTGATCAGACGCTCGTCGCGCCGACCTCCACACCGTGGTCGGCGGCGAGGCGGCGCAGGTCGTCGAGCTCGGCCTGTTCCACCTCGACGAGGAAGTCGTCGCCCTCGTCGCGAGCCCGCGTCAGGTCGGTCTCGGTCGCCCTTATGCGCTGCAGAAGTCCTGCGGTGAATGCGTCCATGCTGCGCCCCCTCGTCCTGGGTCGTGGGTCGGGTGGCACGGGGGTGTGCCGTTCGGAAGGGGCGATCACGTCTGCGGATGGGGTGCCCAGCGCTGCCCTGGCTGGGCGGCGACGGTGCCGGACACCCACGCCCGCTCTGCGGAAGCGGTTGGACGTACCACAAGGTGGCTTGCCACGTGCAGAGCGTGATCGCGGGGTGTAAAGCCGTCCTCCCCCCGCTTCCTTCCGTGGAAACCTCAACCCGCCGAGAAAATCCCGCATTCCCGGGCCTCATACCTGACCTTCATCTTGCGCCCGGCCGCCTTACAGCCGACTTATGGCCGAAAAGGGCAGGATGGAGGCAACACAGCCACGAAGACCCTGCCCGCGTGCGCCGAGGCGCGCTACGCGGGTGGACAGAGGAAGGACAAGCGACGTGCGCGTACTCGTCGTCGAGGACGAGCAACTGCTCGCCGATGCGGTGGCCACCGGACTGCGCCGGGAGGCCATGGCCGTCGACGTCGTGTACGACGGTGCGGCCGCCCTGGAGCGCATCGGCGTCAACGACTACGACGTGGTCGTCCTCGACCGCGACCTCCCGCTCGTGCACGGCGACGACGTGTGCCGCAAGATCGTCGAGCTGGGCATGCCCACCCGCGTGCTGATGCTCACCGCGTCCGGTGATGTCAGCGACCGTGTCGAGGGCCTGGAGATCGGCGCCGACGACTATCTGCCCAAGCCCTTCGCGTTCAGCGAGCTGACGGCACGCGTGCGTGCCCTGGGACGCCGTACGAGCGTGCCGCTGCCGCCCGTCCTGGAGCGCGCCGGCATCAAGCTCGACCCGAACCGCCGCGAGGTGTTCCGGGACGGCAAGGAAGTCCAGCTCGCGCCCAAGGAGTTCGCCGTCCTGGAGGTGCTGCTGCGCAGCGAGGGCGCCGTCGTCTCCGCGGAACAGCTCCTGGAGAAGGCGTGGGACGAGAACACGGACCCGTTCACCAACGTCGTCCGTGTCACCGTGATGACCCTGCGCCGCAAGCTCGGTGAGCCCCCGGTCATCGTCACCGTCCCCGGCTCCGGCTACCGGATCTGATCCACTGTGGCCACGACCCCCGCGCCGCCCCAGGCGCCCCCAAAGCCCACGTGGGACCCCAGAAGGCCCGAACCGCCCTTTCCCTGGCTGCGTCCGACCATCCGTATAAGGCTCACGCTGCTGTACGGCGGCATGTTCCTGATCGCCGGCATCCTGCTGCTGTCGATCATCTATCTGCTCGCCGCGCACGCGCTGAACGTGGGCAGTGATCTGCCGTTCAAGATCCTCGAAGGCTCGGTGAGCAGCAAGACCTGCAACTTCCCGTCGCAGCCGTCGGCGACCGAGATGAACAACGCGATGAACGAGTGTGTCAACGAGCAGCGGCAGCACGCTCTGGACGACCTGCTCAGCCGCTCGCTGCTGGCCCTGCTCGGCCTCGCGATCATCGCCTTCGCCTTCGGGTACGCGATGGCCGGCCGGGTGCTGTCCCCGCTGGGCCGGATCACCCGGACCGCCCGCGCGGTGGCCGGCTCGGACCTGTCCCGCCGGATCGAGCTGGACGGCCCGGACGACGAGCTCAAGGAACTCGCGGACACCTTCGACGAGATGCTGGACCGGCTGCAGCGGGCCTTCACCGCCCAGCAGCGCTTCGTGGGGAACGCGTCGCACGAGCTGCGCACCCCGCTGGCGATCAACCGCACGCTCCTGGAAGTGCATCTGTCCGATCCCGGTGCCCCGGTCGAGCTCCAGCAGCTCGGCAAGACGCTGCTGGCCACCAACGAGCGCAGCGAGCAGCTCGTGGAGGGGCTGCTGCTGCTCGCCCGCAGCGACAACCAGATCGTCGAGCGCAAGCCCGTGGATCTCGCCGAGGTCGCCGAGCAGGCCGTCGACCAGGTGCACGCGGAGGCGCGGGACCGGAACGTGGTCATCACCGGCGAGCGCAAGCCCGCGGTGGTCCAGGGCAACGGTGTCCTCCTGGAGCGCATCGCCCTGAACCTGGTGCAGAACGCGGTGCGGTACAACGTGCCGGAGGAGGGCTGGGTCGAGGTCACCACCGAGGTCCAGCACGGTCATGCGGTGCTGGTCGTCTCGAACACGGGTCCGGTGGTCCCGGCGTACGAGATCGACAACCTCTTCGAGCCCTTCAGACGGCTCCGTACGGAGCGAACGGGCAGTGACAAGGGTGTGGGCCTGGGTCTGTCGATCGCGCGGTCCGTGGCGCGCGCTCACGGCGGCCATATCGCGGCCCAGCCTCGTGAGGGGGGTGGGCTCGTGATGCGAGTCACCCTGCCCATCTGAGATCATGTCGCCGACACACGAGGATGTTCGCTTTGCGCGGAATTTTCTGGCCGCTTCTCCGGCACTCTCGTGTGTGATCGATCACAAGCGCGATTTTCAGGCCATCTACTCTCCGTGATCATGCACCCTGTCGGAAAGCCGGGAAAATCCGGGTTTTCGGGGGTCTTGATCACGGGAAGTACACGATGAGGTGCCTTTGAAGAGCGGCATGAGGACCGTGTACGGTCCCCTTCGCCATCCAAGCCGATCACTCTTGAGGGGTCCGGTTGGGTGTCGATTGAGTAACAGACCTTGATGTGAGGCAAAATCTCCGCCTCAGGTCGGGCACAAGTCCGGCCTCTCACGCGTTACGTGCGCTGGAGACACCGCAGACACCCAGAGGGGGAGAGCGACATGGCAACGGATTACGACACCCCACGCAAGACCGACGACGACGTCGACTCGGACAGCCTTGAAGAGCTCAAGGCCCGTAGGAACGACAAGTCGACTTCCGCAGTGGACGTCGACGAATTCGAGGCCGCCGAAGGCCTCGAACTGCCCGGAGCGGACCTCTCGAACGAAGAGCTGGCCGTCCGGGTGCTGCCCAAGCAGCAGGACGAGTTCACCTGCATGAGCTGCTTCCTGGTGCACCACCGCAGCCAACTGGCCCGCGAGAAGAACGGCCAGCCGATCTGCCGCGACTGCGACTGAGGAGGGGTCGGCCGTGACTGGCTCGACCCCACCCTGGAAGCGCCGCTCCCGCCGGCCGGGAGCGGACGAAGGACCGGCCTACGGTCCTCATGGCGCGCGTGACGACGAGCGGGGCTCATCCGAACAGGGATCAGCCTCGCTCGAACCGGCGGCCGACCGGGCTGACCTCCCGGTGCCCGCCGACGTTCCCGCAGCCGCCCCCGTCGCCAAACGACGGGTGGCGGTGATCCGGGACAAGGCCAGGGAAGGCGTCCGTAAGGGCGGCAGCCGGGCCAGGGCGGGTCTGGCGTACCTCGCCGACCGGATCATCGAGATCGCCCCGCGGATCCCCGTACGGGACCTTCAGGCGCTCCGGCGGCAGTTCCCGGGCCTGGGCCCCGAACAGCTCGCCGACAAACTGGTCTCGGGCGCGGCCAACGCGACCTCGACGGTCGGCGCCGGCGTCGGTGCCGCGGCGATGCTGCCGGTACCGCCCGCGATGCCCACCGAACTGGCCGCCGAGATCACCGGCGTCGCCGCGATCGAGCTGAAGCTGATCGCCGAACTCCACGAGGTCTACGGCGTCCGTCCGCCCGGCGACCTCAGACAGCGCAGCGTCGCGTATCTGAACTCCTGGTCCGGGGAGCGCGGCGTCGACGTGACCAAACCGTCGACCATGAGCGCGGCACTGAACGGCCCCATGAAGCGCGAGCTGCGTCAGCAGATCATGAAACGCATGGTCCGCGACCTGCCGAACCTGATGCCCTTCATGGTCGGCGCCGCGGTCGGAGCGGTCATGAACCGCCGGGACACCAAGAAGCTCGCCGAACGCATCCGCAAGGACCTGCGCAAGGCCCAGGTCCCCTGGGACGCGCTGCCCGAACTCCCGCCCCTGGAGCCCCCGGTGGACCCGATCCGGGTGGGCGAGATCCCGAAGGAACTCGGCAGCTAGGCCTTGTCCTGGACCGCTGTCCGGGCCGCCTTCAGTGCCTCCGCCAGCCGCTCCGGCTCGCGCGTCGACAGGTACAGGTACGGCGTCGGGTCGTCCGGGTCGGTGACCTCGACGCGCAGGGCCCGGGGGATGTACGAGCGCAGCAGCAGGAAGGCGCGGGTGTCGGCCTTGTAGGTGCGCCAGGCGCGCGCCTCCTCGGGGTCCAGGATCTCCGCCTCGCCCAGGGCCGTCAGCGGGATCTTCGCCTCGCCGGCGATCAGCGAGTCGCCCACGATCCGGATGCGGAGCGAGCCGTAGGAACTCGCCATGACGGACGCGGCCGCGGTGCCGCCGACCAGGCCGCCGAGCAGCGGCAGGGTGCCGAAGGGCAGCAGGATCAGGGCGAAGGAGACACCCACCAGGAACGAGATGAACCACCACGAACGGGGTGCGGTGAGGCGCTCGTCGTAGGGGGAGGCGGAGAGCTGCATGAAGCCAAGCTTGGCACGGTGTCCGGTTGATGCCGACGCGCGGGTAAGGTCTGCGGCTGTGAGTGGTACTTCCCCGGCTCTCAAGCCTCCGTCCTACGCCGTGAAACCGGTGCGGCACCCCGACGCGCCCGCGCCGGGTGAGCTGCTCGGTGCGCACTACGAACAGTGTTTCGGATGTGGCGGCGACCAGCCGCACGGGCTGCACCTGGCGGCGCGGGCCGGTGAGGGCGTGACGATCACCGCCGAGTTCACCGTGCGGGCCGCTCACCAGGGCGCCCCGGGCCTCGCGCACGGCGGAGTGCTCGCCAGCGCGCTGGACGAGACCCTCGGCTCGCTGAACTGGCTGCTGCGGACGATCGCGGTGACCGGACGTCTGGAGACCGACTTCGTGCGGCCGGTGCCCGTGGACACCGTGCTGTACCTGGAGGCCGAGGTCACGGCCGTGGCCGGCCGCAAGATCTACTCGACCGCCACCGGACGCATCGGCGCCCCCGACGGGCCGGTGGCCGTGCGCGCCGACGCCCTCTTCATCGAGGTCAAGGTCGACCACTTCATCGACAACGGCCGCCCGCAGGAGATCCGGGCCGCCATGGACGACCCGGACCAGGTCCGGCGTACCCGTGCCTTCGAGGTGAATCCGTGAGCCGTAGCTCCCTGGATGTGCTGATCCGCCGCGTCGACCCTGACGTACCGCTTCCGTCGTACGAGCATCCCGGCGACGCCGGAGCCGATCTGCGGACCACCGAGAGCCGGGAACTGAAGCCGGGTGAACGGGCCGTACTGCCCACGGGGGTGTCTATCGCTCTCCCGGAGGGGTACGCGGCCTTCGTGCACCCTCGTTCTGGGCTCGCCGCCCGCTGCGGTGTCGCCCTCGTGAATGCCCCGGGGACGGTTGATGCCGGGTACCGTGGGGAGATCAAGGTGATCGTGGTGAATCTCGACCCGCATGAGTCGGTACGGTTCGAGCGCTTCGACCGGATTGCCCAGTTGGTCGTCCAGCAGGTCGAGAGGGTCCGCTTCCAGGAGGTCGCGGAGCTTCCCGATTCGGCGCGGGCCGAGGGGGGCTTCGGGTCCACCGGCGGCCACTCCGCCGTGGGCGGCACCACGGGTGGGAATCGATACGCTTCGGTCGTATCCGACCGGGAAGGACAGTGACGTGTTCGGACGTCGCAAGAAGGGCACTGCCGCCGAGGACGCGGCGAGCGAGGCCGAGCAGGTCGTCGACGACGTCGACACTGAGGCGGACGAAGCAGCGGTCGAGCGCGTGAAGCTCGAACCGGAGCCCCGCCCCGACGGACCCTGGGACGACTCGGAGGTCGGCGACCCCGCCGAGGGCCGGGTGGACCTGGGCGGTCTGTTCGTGCCGGGAGTCGACGGCATGGAGTTGCGGGTCGAGGTCGCGGGCGACGCGATCGTCGCCGCCACCGTGGTCCTCAAGGACAGTGCCATCCAGTTGCAGGCCTTCGCCGCCCCCAAGCGCGAGGGCATCTGGGGTGAGGTCCGCGAGGAGATCGCCAGCGGCATCACCCAGCAGGGCGGCATCGTCGACGAGGTCGAGGGGCCGCTGGGCTGGGAGCTGCGCGCGCAGGTTCCGGTGCAACTGCCGGACGGCACGGGCGGTTTCCAGGTGGTGCGGTTCGTCGGTGTGGACGGTTCGCGCTGGTTCCTGCGCGGGGTGATCTCCGGGCAGGGCGCGGTGCAGCCGCAGGCGGCCGGTCTGCTGGAGCAGATCTTCCGGGACACGGTCGTCGTGCGCGGCGAGGGCCCGATGGCGCCCCGCGACCCGATCGTCCTGAAGCTGCCGAACGACGCCCAGATGGTTCCCGAGGGCGTCCAGCAGGAGGAGGCGGGTTCCCGCTTCTCCGGCGGCATGGGCCAGTTGCAGCGCGGACCGGAGATCACCGAGGTCCGCTAGCCGGAACAGACAGCCACGAAAGGGCCGTACCCCTCCCCGGGGTGCGGTCCTTCGTCGTGCGCGCACTCTTGACGGCCCATTGGTCCGTACCTATGGTCTCGGCTCAACGCCCATGTTCATGAGGGTGCTCCTTGTTCACATACGAGAACATGCGAGAACTTACGAGAACGGAGTCACCGTGCGCCGCGCTGCCCTGCTCTCCGTCGTCACCGCGCTGGTCCTGGGCTTCTTCTTCGCCCAGCCCGGCCCCGCCGCCCAGGCGGCCCCCGCAACCTTCGTCCACCCCGGAGTCGACGTCTCCAGAAGCCAGTTGGACTTCGCCCGCACCGAGGTCCTCGCCGGCGCCCAGCCCTGGAAGGGCGCCTACGACCAGATGATGGCCAGCTCCTACGCGAGCCTGAGCCGTACCCCGAAGCCCAGAGCCGTCGTCGAGTGCGGCTCGTACTCCAACCCCAACTACGGCTGCACCGACGAACGCGAGGACGCGATAGCGGCCTACACCGACGCCCTCGCCTGGTACATCACCAAGGACGCGCGCTATGCCCAGAAGGCCATCGAGATCATGGACGCCTGGTCGGCCACGATCACCAGCCACACCAACAGCAACGCGCCCCTGCAGACCGGCTGGGCCGGCTCCTCCTGGCCCAAGGCCGCCGAGATCATCAAGTACACGTACACCGGGACGTGGACCAACTCGGCCCGCTTCGCGACCATGCTGCGCAACGTCTACCTGCCCGAGATCATCAACGGCTCCAATTCCAACGGGAACTGGGAGCTGTCGATGATGGATGCCGCCATCGGCATCTCCGTCTTCCTGGAGGACAAGGCGTCGTACGACAAGGCCATGGCGATCTTCCGGACCCGCACCGCGGCCTACATCTACCTCGCCTCCGACGGCAGCGTGCCCAAGACCGTGCCCAGCCAGAACCTCGACACCACGGCGAAGATCGTCAGTTACTGGCAGGGCCAGTCGACCTTCGTCACCGGGCTCACCCAGGAGACCTGCCGCGACCTCACCCACACCGGGTACGGCATCTCCGCGATCTCGCACGTCGCCGAGACCAGCCGGATCCAGGGCACCGACCTGTACGGCACCGATGTGGGCGAGCGGCTGCGGCAGGCGCTCGGGTTCCAGGCCAAGTACCAACTGGGCGCGGCCGTACCGAGCTGGCTGTGCGGCGGGTCGCTGACCCTCGGGCTCGGGCCGGTCACCGAGGTCGGCTACAACGCCCTGCACAACCGGCTGGGCATCGCGATGACCAACACCCAGACGCTCACCCTCCAGAACCGCCCGGCGGGCAGCAACAACCTCTTCGTGGCCTGGGAGACCCTCACGCACGGCGACAACCCCAACTGAACCGAACCGTTGTCCGACCGGGCGCCCGACGGGAATACTGGCGCCCGGTCCACGGGGGACACGGGGAGGGGCACAGATGAGCCAGGTCGCGACCGACACCATGGTCCGCGTCGAGAACGTCCACAAGTCCCACGGCCACGGAGCCGCCGCCGTGCACGCGCTGCGCGGGGTCTCCTTCGAGGTGCCGCGCGGGGAGCTGGTCGCCCTCAAGGGGCGCTCCGGGTCCGGGAAGACCACCCTGCTCAACATCGTCGGCGGCCTCGACGTGCCGGACCAGGGCCGGGTCACCGTGGACGGGCAGGACCTCGCCGGGCTCGGCGAGACCGGGCTGCTCGAACTGCGCCGGGACCGGGTCGGGTTCGTCTTCCAGTCCTTCGGGCTCATCCCGATCCTCACCGCCGCCGAGAACGTCGGCGTCCCCCTGCGGCTGCGCCGGGCCGACCCGCGCGAGCGCGAGGCACGCGTCGAGCTGCTGCTCTCCCTCGTCGGCCTCGCCGACCACGCGGCCCAGCGCCCCGGCGAACTCTCCGGCGGCCAGCAGCAACGGGTCGCCATCGCCCGCGCCCTCGCCAACAACCCCGCCCTCCTCGTCGCCGACGAGCCGACCGGCCAGCTCGACGCGGAGACCGGTCACGCCGTCATGGAGCTGCTGCGGGCCGTCGTACGCAGTGAGAACGTCACCGCCCTCGTCGCCACGCACGACACGACCCTGCTCGACCTGGCCGACCGGGTGCTGGAGCTGAGCGACGGGGAGATCGTCGAACACTGAGTGCTGCGCAGGCCCGTGGGGGGCGGGTCGCCCTAGGCGCTGACGGTCCGCTCGGCGGAGCACGGCGTCCCCGTCCGTCGCCGGGCGGTTCCTCGCCGCGGACGGGGCGTTGTACGCATGGCCCGGGGTGGGGCCGCTCCGTCGGCCGGTCGGCGCGTTGTCGCGCCCTGTCGACCGGTGTGGGCTCCGGCCGGTGCGTCAAGGTTGTGTTCGTCGCCGGGTGGCCCTCGCCGCGGACGGGGCGACGGACGCACCGCCCGGGGTGGCGCTGCCTCGGCGGCCGACCGATCCGCCGTCCGGCCCCGCCGGACGGCGCGGGCTCCGACCGGCGCATCAGGGTTGCGTCAAAGACGTCCCCCATCCCTCACCTCGCCCCATTTGTCGGACTTATTGGCCGTAAAGTCGACGCTGCGTGCACAGCTGTGACGGGAAGACAATGGGGCCCATGGGACGCGGCAAGCTTCGGATCTACCTCGGTGCGGCACCGGGCGTCGGCAAGACGTACGCCATGCTGTCCGAGGCCCACCGCAGGGTGGAGCGGGGCACCGACTGCGTCGTCGCCTTCGTGGAGCACCACGGCCGGGCCCGCACCGAGGTGCTGCTGCACGGCCTGGAGCAGGTCCCGCGCGTGGAGCTGGCCTACCGGGACACCGTCTTCACCGAGATGGACGTCGACGCCGTCCTGCGCCGCGCCCCCGCCGTCGCCCTGGTGGACGAACTCGCCCACACCAACATCCCCGGCTCCCGCAACACCAAGCGCTGGCAGGACATCGAGGAGCTGCTGGCCGCCGGCATCGACGTCGTGTCGACCGTCAACATCCAGCACCTGGAGTCCCTGGGGGACGTGGTCGAGTCGATCACCGGCGTACGGCAGCAGGAGACCGTGCCGGACGAGGTCGTCCGCCGGGCCGACCAGATCGAGCTGGTCGACATGTCGCCACAGGCGCTACGGCGTCGGATGGCGCACGGCAACATCTACAAGCCGGACAAGGTCGACGCGGCGCTTTCCAACTACTTCCGGCCCGGAAACCTCACCGCCCTGCGGGAGTTGGCGCTGCTGTGGGTGGCCGACCGGGTCGACGAGTACCTCCAGGAGTACCGCAGCGAACACCAGGTCTCGGCGATCTGGGGTTCACGCGAGCGGATCGTCGTAGGGCTGACGGGTGGTCCGGAAGGGCGGACGCTGATCCGGCGGGCCGCCCGGCTCGCCGAGAAGGGGGCCGGAGGCGAGGTGCTCGCCGTCTACATCTCCCGCAGCGACGGCCTGACCTCGGCCTCCCCGAAGGAACTCGCCGTCCAGCGCACCCTGGCCGAGGACCTCGGCGGCACCTTCCACCACGTCGTCGGCGACGACATCCCGGCCGCGCTGCTCGACTTCGCGCGCGGGGTGAACGCCACCCAGATCGTCCTCGGCTCCTCGCGCCGCAAGACCTGGCAGTACGTCTTCGGGCCCGGCGTCGGCGCCACGGTCGCCCGCGAGTCGGGGCCCGACCTGGACGTCCACATCGTCACCCACGAGGAGGCCGCCAAGGGGCGCGGACTGCCCGTGTCCCGGGGTGCGCGGCTCGGGCGGGCCCGGATCGTCTCGGGGTGGGTGGTCGGTGTGGCCGGGCCGGTGGGGCTGGCGCTGCTGCTGAACGCGGTCCACCTCGGCCTCGCCAACGACATGCTCCTGTTCCTGTCGCTGACTGTGGCGGCGGCGCTGCTCGGCGGGCTGCTGCCGGCGCTGGTATCGGCGGCCCTCGGGTCGTTCCTGCTGAACTACTACTACACGCCCCCGCTGCACCGGCTGACGATCGCCGACCCCAAGAACATCGTCGCCATCGCGATCTTCGTCGGTGTCGCGGTGTCCGTGGCCTCCGTGGTGGACCTCGCCGCCAGACGCACGGAGCAGGCCGCCAGACTGCGCGCGGAGTCGGAGATCCTGTCCTTCCTCGCGGGCAGCGTGCTGCGCGGCGAGACCAGCCTTGAGGCGCTCCTGGAGCGGGTCCGGGAGACCTTCGGCATGGAGTCGGTGGCGCTGCTGGAACGCAAGAGCGACGTGGACCCCTGGACCTGCGCGGGCCGCGTGGGCGTGGGCGCGCCGCTGGAGCGGCCCGAGGACGGCGATGTGGACATGCCGGTCGGCGACCACATGGCCCTCGCGCTGACCGGCCGGGTGCTGCCCGCCTCCGACCGCCGCGTGCTGGCCGCCTTCGCCGCGCAGGCCGCCGTCGTCCTGGACCGCCGACGCCTGCGCGAGGAGGCCGACCAGGCCCGCGCGCTCGCCGAGGGCAACCGCATCCGTACGGCCCTGCTGGCCGCCGTCAGCCACGATCTGCGGACCCCGCTCGCCGGCATCAAGGCGGCCGTGACGAGTCTGCGGTCCGACGACGTGGCCTGGTCCGAGGAGGACCAGGCCGAGCTGCTGGAGGGCATCGAGGAGGGCGCCGACCGGCTCGACCACCTCGTGGGCAACCTCCTCGACATGTCCCGCCTGCAGACCGGCACGGTCACCCCGATCATCCGCGAGATAGACCTCGACGAGGTCGTCCCGATGGCGCTCGGCGGGGTCCCCGAGGGCAGCGCGGAACTGGACATCCCGGAGACGCTGCCCATGGTCGCCGTCGACCCCGGGCTGCTGGAGCGGGCGGTGGCCAACCTGGTCGAGAACGCGGTCAAGTACAGCCCGCCGGACGGAACCGTCCTGGTGTCCGCCAGCGCCATCGCCGACCGCGTCGAGGTACGCGTCGTCGACCGGGGACCGGGCGTCCCCGACGAGGCCAAGGACCGCATATTCGAGCCCTTCCAGCGCTACGGCGACGCCCCGCGCGGCGCGGGAGTGGGCCTCGGACTCGCCGTGGCGCGTGGCTTCACCGAGGCCATGAACGGCACCCTGAACGCGGAGGACACACCCGGTGGCGGTCTCACCATGGTCCTCACCCTCCGCGCGGCGGCGGGCGTCGTAGGAGACGGGCGTGAAGTGCGCGACGTGGAACCGGAAAGGCAGGCCTCATGACCAGGGTCCTCGTGGTCGAGGATGAGCCGCAGATCGTGCGGGCCCTCGTGATCAACCTCAAGGCGCGGAAGTACGAGGTCGACGCGGCCGCCGACGGCAAGACCGCCCTCGACCTCGCCGCCTCCCGCCACCCCGACGTGGTCGTCCTGGACCTGGGCCTGCCCGACATGGACGGTGTCGAGGTGATCCGGGGGCTGCGCGGCTGGACCCGGGTGCCGATCCTGGTGCTCTCCGCCCGGCACTCCTCCGACGAGAAGGTGGAGGCGCTGGACGCGGGCGCCGACGACTACGTCACCAAGCCCTTCGGCATGGACGAACTGCTGGCCCGGCTGCGGGCCGCCGTGCGCCGGGCCGAGCCCACCGGGGTCGGCGAGGACGACGTCCTGGTCGAGACCGAGGGGTTCACCGTCGACCTGGCCGCCAAGAAGGTCCAGCGGGACGGCAGGGACGTACGGCTGACCCCCACGGAGTGGCATCTGCTGGAGGTGCTGGTGCGCAACACCGGGCGCCTGGTCGGCCAGAAACAGCTCCTCCAGGAGGTCTGGGGGCCGTCGTACGGAACCGAGACGAACTACCTGCGCGTCTACATGGCACAGCTGAGGCGCAAGCTGGAGACGGACCCCGCGCATCCCCGGCACTTCATCACGGAGCCGGGTATGGGCTACCGGTTCGAGCGCTAGCCCTGCGGGTACGTTGCTGTCGGTGGACCCCGGTACGCTTCAGATATGAGTGCTGTTCCTCGTTCCGAAAAGCCGGCGGGCCGGTTCCGGCGCATGCTCGACCGGCTCTCCACCTCGCAGGAGGACCTGGAGTCGGAGGAGCTGCGCGAGGACTCCCAGACCGAGGGCTGTGTCCGGATCGGCGACTGCCACGACCGACAGATCGTGACGGTTACTGGTACCTTGCGCACGGTCACGCTGCGCCCCCGGGCGGGGGTGCCCGCCCTGGAGGCCGAGTTGTTCGACGGCTCGGCAGCCCTGGACGTGGTGTGGCTCGGCAGGCGCTCCATCGTGGGGATAGAACCGGGGCGCAAGCTGATCGCGTCCGGCCGGATCTCGATGAGCAGAGGCCGCCGGGTGCTCTTCAACCCGAAATACGAACTGAGACCCCTCGGACGGGAGTAGCCGGTGACGTCGCTCGACAAGCCGACCGCGGACACCGTGGACGGCGTGGACGCAGAAGACACCGAGCAGGACGTCCGGGCGGTGACCGAGGCGGCTCTCTTCGAGGCGTTCGGCGGCCTGCGCGGCATGATCGAAACGGTCCTGCCCGGCCTCCTCTTCGTCACCATCTTCACCATCAACAAGAACCTGCACTGGTCGGCGATCGCGGCCCTCGCCGTGTCGCTGGTCCTGGTCGTGGTCCGGCTGGTGACCCGGGACACCGTCAAGCACGCGTTCAGCGGTGTCTTCGGCGTCGCCTTCGGTGTCGTCTTCGCGATGATGACGGGCAACGCGAAGAACTTCTACCTCCCCGGCATGCTCTACACGCTGGGCCTCGCGCTCGCCTACATCGTCACCACCCTCGCGGGCGTCCCGCTGATCGGCCTGATCCTCGGCCCGGTCTTCAAGGAGAACCTCTCCTGGCGCACCCGCAACCCCGGCCGCAAGAAGGCCTACGCCAAGGCCAGTTGGGCCTGGGGCCTGATCCTGCTCGCCAAGTGCGCGATCCTCTTCCCGCTCTACTGGTGGGCCAACACCGCCCAACTCGGCTGGGTCTTGGTCGCGTTGAAGATCCCGCCCTTCCTCCTCGCCGTCTGGCTGACCTGGGTCTTCCTCGCGAAGGCGCCCGCGCCCATCGACGTGTTCGCGGAGATGGAGGCGGAGGAGCAGGCGGAGAAGGCACGCAAGGCCGCCGCCGAGGCTGCGGGCGAGGGCCAGGACGCCACGTCGGGACGGCACCGTCGCGACGCATAGCGTTTTCCGTATTCACTACGACGAGGAGGGGCGCCCCGAGCATTCGGGGCGCCCCTCCTCGTCGTAGAACGATCAGCTGCTCGCCGCGTCCTCCCGGCGCACCGACAGCAGGTCCTCCAACTGCTCCTCGCGGGCCTGCGCCGCCACGAACAGGAGTTCGTCGCCCGCCTCCAGGGAGTCCTCGCGGGACGGGGTCAGGACGCGGGTGCCGCGGATGATCGTGACCAGGGAGGTGTCCTCGGGCCACTCCACGTCGCCGACCTGGGTGCCCGCGAGAGCGGACTCCTCGGGGAGGGTCAGTTCGACGAGGTTGGCGTCGCCGTGGCTGAAGCGGAGCAGGCGGACCAGGTCGCCGACGCTCACCGCCTCCTCGACCAGGGCCGACATCAGACGGGGGGTGGAGACGGCCACGTCGACGCCCCAGGACTCGTTGAAGAGCCACTCGTTCTTGGGGTTGTTGACGCGGGCGACGACGCGCGGGACGCCGTACTCCGTCTTGGCCAGGAGGGAGACGACCAGGTTGACCTTGTCGTCGCCCGTCGCGGCGATCACGACGTTGCAGCGCTGAAGGGCCGCCTCGTCCAGCGAGGTGATCTCGCAGGCGTCGGCCAGCAGCCACTCGGCCTGGGGGACCCGCTCGACCGAGATCGCGGTCGGGGCCTTGTCGATGAGAAGGACCTCGTGGCCGTTCTCCAGGAGCTCTCCGGCGATCGAACGACCGACCGCGCCGGCTCCGGCAATGGCGACCCTCATCAGTGACCGCCCTCCTCTTCGGGACCCTTGGCGAACGCCGCCTCGACCTTGTCGACCTCGTCCGTACGCATCATCACGTGCACGAGGTCGCCCTCCTGCAACACGGTCTGCGAAGAGGGCAGCATCGCCTCGCCGAGACGGGTGAGGAACGCCACGCGGACGCCCGTCTCCTCCTGCAGCTTGCTGATCTTGTAGCCGACCCAGGCGGCCGAGGCGTGCACCTCGGCGAGCTGCACACCGCCGGTGGGGTCCCGCCACAGCGGCTCCGCGCCCGAGGGCAGCAGCCGGCGCAGCATCTGGTCGGCGGTCCAGCGGACCGTGGCCACGGTGGGAATGCCCAGGCGCTGGTAGACCTCGGCGCGGCGCGGGTCGTAGATCCGGGCCGCGACGTTCTCCACGCCGAACATCTCGCGGGCCACACGCGCGGAGATGATGTTCGAGTTGTCACCGCTGGAGACGGCCGCGAACGCGCCCGCCTCCTCGATGCCCGCTTCGCGGAGGGTGTCCTGGTCGAAGCCGACCCCGGTGACCCGGCGGCCGCCGAATCCCGGGCCCAGCCTGCGGAAGGCGGTGGGGTCCTGGTCGATCACGGCGACCGTGTGCCCCTGCTGCTCCAGGGTCTGGGCGAGAGCGGAACCCACTCTGCCGCAGCCCATGATGACGATGTGCACGACCGTCCTTCCGGTGTCCTGAAATCAATGCTCAGCCCCATCAGGGTCTCAGACCGAGGCCAAAGCTACACACGCCCGGTACTTCCAGGGCACCCCTCTGCGTCACCGGCGCCCGATGCTGCGCACACTGGCCCGGGTGAGGATTCCGAGGCCGGCCAGGGTGGCGAGGGCGCCGATCAGCTCTGCGGTCGGGGGCATGGAACCTCCAGGAGGCTGCGGGGGGCGGGGTTTTGTCATATAGACACGGAGTCGCCACTCCCGACGGAATCCGCAACTCCACTCGTCAGCGATTTCACCCGTGAGGCAGATGACAGCCGGTAAGTCGGTGGCAAGTAGAGGATCGCCAGTTCGAAGGCCTACGATCCTCTGTTGTGTCCAAACTGACCGACGTGCCCAAGCGCATCCTCATCGGGCGTGCACTGCGCAGCGACCGGTTGGGCGAAACGCTCCTGCCGAAGCGCATCGCACTTCCCGTCTTCGCTTCCGACCCGCTGTCCTCCGTGGCCTACGCGCCCGGCGAGGTGCTGCTGGTCCTCTCCATCGCGGGCGTGTCGGCGTACCACTTCAGCCCCTGGATCGCGGTCGCGGTCGTGGTGCTGATGTTCACCGTGGTCGCCTCCTACCGGCAGAACGTCCACGCCTACCCCAGCGGTGGCGGCGACTACGAGGTGGCCACCACCAACCTCGGCCCCAAGGCAGGCCTCACCGTCGCCAGCGCCCTGCTCGTCGACTACGTCCTCACCGTCGCCGTCTCCATCGCCTCCGGCATCGAGAACCTCGGCTCCGCGGTCCCGTTCGTGGTCGAGCACAAGGTGCTCTGCGCGATCGCCGTCGTGGTGCTGCTCACCCTGATGAACCTGCGCGGGGTGAAGGAGTCGGGCAAGCTCTTCGCCATTCCGACGTACGTGTTCGTCGGCGGCGTCTTCGTCATGATCGCGTGGGGCGCCTTCCGCGGACTCGTGCTCGGCGACGAGATGCGAGCGCCGACCGCCGACTACCACATCAAGGCCGAGCACCAGGGCCTCGCGGGCTTCGCGCTCGTCTTCCTGCTGCTGCGCGCCTTCTCCTCCGGCTGTGCCGCGCTCACCGGTGTGGAGGCGATCTCCAACGGTGTCCCGGCCTTCCGCAAGCCCAAGTCGAAGAACGCGGCGACCACCCTCGCGGCGATGGGTCTGCTGGCCGTCACGATGTTCTGCGGGATCATCGCCCTCGCCATGACGACCAAGGTCCGTATGGCCGAGAACCCGGCCACCGACCTGCTCCACAACGGCGTCGCGATCGGCTCCGGCTATGTGCAGAACCCGGTGATCTCGCAGGTCGCCGAGGCCGTGTTCGGCAAGGGCAGCTTCCTGTTCGTCGTACTGGCCGCGTCCACCGCGCTGGTGCTGTTCCTCGCGGCGAACACGGCGTACAACGGCTTCCCCCTCCTCGGCTCGATCCTCGCCCAGGACCGCTACCTCCCGCGCCAACTGCACACCCGCGGCGACCGCCTTGCCTTCTCCAACGGCATCGTGCTGCTCGCCGGCACCGCCACCCTGTTGATCGCGATCTACGGCGCCGACTCGACCCGGCTGATCCAGCTCTACATCGTCGGCGTGTTCGTGTCGTTCACGCTCAGCCAGACCGGCATGGTCCGGCACTGGAACCGCCACCTGGCCACCGAGAAGGACCAGGCCAAGCGCCGCCACATGGTCCGCTCGCGGGCGATCAACACCTTCGGCGCGTTCTTCACCGGCCTGGTGCTGGTCGTCGTCCTGGTCACGAAGTTCACGCACGGCGCCTGGGTGGCGCTGCTCGGCATGTGCATCTTCTACGCCACGATGACCGCGATCCGTAAGCACTACGACCGGGTCGCCGAGGAGATCGCGGCCCCCGAGGGCCCGAGCGACGACAGCCTCCGCCCGTCCCGCGTCCACTCGGTCGTCCTGATCTCCAAGATCCACCGCCCGGCGCTACGGGCCCTGGCCTACGCCAAGCTGATGCGCTCGGACACCCTGGAGGCGCTCAGCGTCAACGTGGACCCGGCCGAGACCAAGGCGCTGCGCGAGGAGTGGGAGCGGCGCGGGATCGACGTACCGCTGAAGGTGCTCGACTCGCCCTACCGCGAGATCACGCGGCCGATCATCGAGTACGTCAAGGGGCTGCGGAAGGAGTCGCCGCGCGACGCGGTGTCCGTGATCATCCCCGAGTACGTCGTCGGCCACTGGTACGAGCATCTGCTGCACAACCAGAGCGCGCTGCGGCTCAAGGGACGGCTGCTGTTCACGCCGGGCGTGATGGTGACGTCGGTGCCGTACCAGTTGGAGTCCTCCGAGGCGGCCCGCGACCGGGCGCGCAAGCGGCAGGAGTGGAACGCGCCGGGTGCGGTGCGGCGCGGTCCCGCGGAGCACCGGCACCGGGAGTCGTCCGACTCCAAGAGCTGAACGCCTTGTGGTGAGCGGCCGGGCAGTGTCCACGTAGACTGGTGGGCTGTTGTCCGGCCGCTCACCCTTTGACGTTGTGGAGTCACCCCGCCATGCAGGCAGAACCGAAGAAATCGCAGGCGGGGTCCTTGGTGGGGGCGGAGTACGAGGTCGAGGTGGGCCCCGTCGCCCATGGCGGGCACTGCATCGCCCGTACGTCCGAGGGTCAGGTGCTGTTCGTCCGGCACGCGCTGCCCGGTGAGCGGGTCGTCGCGCGGGTCACCGACGGCGAGGAGGGCGCGCGGTTCCTGCGCGCCGACGCGGTGACGATCCTGGAGGAGTCCAAGGACCGCGTCGAGGCGCCCTGTCCCTACGCCGGCCCCGGCCGCTGCGGCGGCTGCGACTGGCAGCACGCCAAGCCCGGAGCGCAGCGCCGCCTCAAGGGCGAGGTCATCGCCGAGCAGTTGCAGCGGCTCGCGGGCCTCACGCCCGAGGAGGCCGGCTGGGACGGCACGGTCATGCCGGCCGAGGGCGACAAGCTGCCCGCAGGCCAGGTCCCGCAGTGGCGCACGCGCGTCCAGTACGCGGTGGACGCCGACGGCAACGCCGGTCTGCGCAGGCACCGTTCGCACGAGGTCGAGCCCATCGAGCACTGCATGATCGCGGCGCCCGGCGTCAGCGAGCTGGGCATCGAGGAGCGCGACTGGTCCGGCATGGCCTCGGTCGACGCGATCGCGGCGACGGGCTCCCAGGACCGCATGGTCATCCTGGAACCCCGCCCCGGCGCCCGCCTGCCCTTGGTCGAGTTGGACCGCCCGGTGTCGGTGATGCGCGTCGAGGAACACGACGGCGGCATCCACCGCGTCCACGGCCGCGCGTTCGTCCGCGAGCGCGCCGACGGCCGGACGTACCGCGTCGGCAGCGGCGGCTTCTGGCAGGTCCACCCGATGGCCGCCGACACCCTCGTCAAGGCCGTCATGCAGGGCCTGCTCCCGCGCAAGGGCGACATGGCCCTCGACCTGTACTGCGGAGTCGGCCTCTTCGCCGGCGCCCTGGCCGACCGCCTCGGCGACAAGGGCGCGGTCCTCGGCATCGAGTCCGGCAAGCGCGCGGTCGAGGACGCGCGGCACAACCTCGCCGGCTTCGACCGCGTCCGCATCGAGCAGGGCAAGGTCGAGAGCGTGCTCCCGCGCACGGGGATCACCGAGGTCGACCTGATCGTCCTGGACCCGCCGCGCTCGGGCGCCGGCAAGAAGACGGTCGAGCATCTGTCGTCGCTGGGGGCGCGGAAGATCGCTTACGTGGCTTGCGATCCGGCGGCGTTGGCTCGTGACCTGGGGTATTTCCGGGACGGGGGGTATCGGGTGCGGACTTTGCGGGCGTTTGATCTGTTTCCGATGACGCATCATGTGGAGTGCGTGGCGATCCTTGAACCGGCCATAAAGGGCTCCTGACCTGCAGTTTTGTAGGCGCGCGTTATGTGCGGTGTGGGCGTTACGGGCGATATCTTGACGCTGAAATGACGCTCGTGACGCTCATTTGACGCTCGTTCTGATGGGGTGTCAGGCGAACTGTTGGGCAGGTCAGGCCCTGCCGGAAGGCGTATATCGATGGAGCGCCGAGGGCGGGCGACGTTCTGCGCGGAGCTGTTCGTTCCTGATGATCACATGTCTCGGACGAGACCAGCCAGCGCCGTGAGCTGCGATGTCTGGCTGTCGCAGGTCGTTGACCTGCGCTGGAGTTGAACGTCAAGATCACAGCAGGTATGAGAAGCGCAGTGCCCCGCCC
This sequence comes from Streptomyces sp. NPDC051576, assembly GCF_040681835.1. Classification (NCBI taxonomy): domain Bacteria; kingdom Bacillati; phylum Actinomycetota; class Actinomycetes; order Kitasatosporales; family Streptomycetaceae; genus Streptomyces; species Streptomyces sp. NPDC051576. The sequence goes on along the minus strand of NZ_JBFAZO010000002.1, from coordinate 779,550 downwards.
TCCTCGCGATAGCGGCCCCGGCCGCGCTTCCCGTAAGGGTTGGGGAGCATCTGGATGGCCACCTTGTGCGGGGTGAGGGCGTAAGTGACTACCAGGAGGCGCCAGCGGTCGTTGCCCGCGTGCTGGCGGGCCGCGCGGACCTCGCTCTCCCCCAGCTCGAAGCGGCCTCCTTCGCCCCCGGTGGCCTTCACCTCGTACAGGAAGGGACGGCTGCCAGAGCCGACCCGGAAGTCGAAGCCGAGGCCGTCGTCGCCCGACGGGCCGGGGAAGGCTTTGCGGCGGTTGCCCGACACCCAGCCGGTCTCGTCCATGCGGTCCGGGTAGCGCGCGCACAGCCATTGGTACGCGTACCACTCGCCCACGTACCCGATGGCCTCCCGCTGGGCCGTGGTCAGCCCGCTGTCCGTGCCACCTCCGTACCGCCGCCCGCGCGCGCGGCCGGTGGCCCAGGTGTGCTCGGTCCGGGGTAGGGGGTCTGTGAAGCGGAGCGGACCGGTGGCGGTGATGCCTGGCGTAGATCCGCTCCTCAGGACCTGGTCAAGTTCGTGGGTGAGGGCGGTGAAGTCGCCGGAGTGCACGTCGAATTCGCGGCCGCCGATGGAGATCGACCGCCGTTCGCGCTCCCGTTTGCGGCGCTCGTGTTCCGCCGCGTTGCGCACGCGGTCCAAGTCGGCCTCAGACAGCCCGTGGCGCCCGGGATCCGTCGTCACCGCCATCCCGTCGGGCCACTGGCCGAGGGCCGCCAGCCAACCGACGATGTTGGACGGAGACAAGGGGCGGAAGTCCAGCGCGCCCGCGGCCTCCAGCCGCGCGGTGACCTCCTGGGCCGGCTCGGCTCCGGTCAGGGCCGCGGGCAACGGATGTCCGGCTGCCCCGACGAGGACCGCGAGGTCGGCGGCCAGGCCGGTGATCGTACGGAGATTCGCGCCGCGGACCTGGTCGAGTGCTGGCAGGCGTTCGCCCGATCGGGGCACCGGGCGGCCCAGGCGCAGCGCCAACTGGTCCTCCACGTGCGCCTCCAAGCTCCCCGTGTCGGCCGTGTCCACGGTGTACTCCCATGCCTCCGGCGCGGTGATCCAGTCGAGGGCCCGGACCGGGGGCCAGTCGGGCATCGGACGGCGCGCGTCGAAGTCCTCCAGCACCGCCCAGCGCAGCCGGTTGACGAGCTCCTTCTTGCGCAGGTCCAGGTGGGTGCGGAGAGCCTCCTCGTGCTCCTCGGCGTGGCTGACCGGTTTCACGGGCGGGCCCATCGCGCGCAGGGTGTCGTTCAGCTCGGCGAAACCGATGCCCAGGTCGCGCCGCAGTTCGTCCGTACTGCGGGCCAGGCGGGCCCTGGTGATGAACTCGGATACGGGGACCGGGAGTTCGGCAGCGAACTCCTCAAGGTGCGCCTGGAACTCCCGGGTGTCGCCCGGCGGTGGCAGAAGCAGCGAGTCCGCCGCCTCTGCGCCGAGCAGGTGGACGAGGAAGGGCCGGCAGCGCTCCAGGACCACGCCAATGGCCCCGTCGATCCGGCGGCTCGTCTCCTCGACTTGGTGGACCGTGACTTCCAGGGCGTAGGCGAGCTCCTCCTGGCCCGGGTCGCGCAGGTCGGCGTGGCGGGTAGCGAGCTGGTGGGCGGCGAGGCGCAGCCGGTCGCCGAACTCCCGCCGTCCCAGCAGCTCGGCGACCGCCACCACGATGCGGGTGATCTCGGGCCAGCCCGGCTCGCCCGCCGGGGCGAGGACGAGCGGATGCTTCGGATCGGGCAGCGGCAGCACTCCGCCGAGGCGGCCCGGCAACGTCACGGGCCGGCCGTCGAGCTCGATGTTCCAGGAGCGATAGCGGTGCAGACGTACGCTCCGGACCAGGGACGTCAGCTCGCTCAGCTCGGCCTCGCTCGCCCGGGGGCCGCGCGCAAGGTGGTCGGAGAGGACGCCCACGGCCAGAGTGAGCCAGGGGAGTTGTTGGACCAGTGGCTCTCCCAAGGCCGCGCGGTCCACCCGTGAGCCGTCCACGGTCACCGTGAACATCAGGTCGTCGGTGTGCCGGACGGCGGCGGGGTGTTCGGCCGCCAGCAGCTCGGCGGCCTCCGCCGAGACACCGGGAAGGGTAAGCAGGGGGCGCGCCATTTCCCGTACCAGCAGGGGCGTCAAGCCATCACGTTCACCGCTGACGTAGAGCACGGCCCCGGCATCACCATCGCCATCGCTCTCCCCGTCGTCCAGAGCGGACAGCGGTACGCTGATCAGCCGGTCCCCAGACTCAGCGAGCAGACTGGTGCTCTCGGGCAGTGCGGGACGGGGATGCTGTACGAGGTGCCGCCAGGCGCGTTCGTTCGCACGCTGCGCGGCGGGCCGGTCCTCGGCCCCCAGCGCGCCCTCCGCCGCAAGACGTCCCAGCGCAGCGATGAGGCGGGCGCTGTCCCGGGGGTCGTCCCAGGTCGGCAACCGCATTTCCCGCAGGCGGTCGCCCGCCTTCCCGCGTTCCAAAAGGTGGCGCAGCCGATGGTCGACGGTCGGCGCGTACGAGGGCTCCTCCTCCAGCCCGGGCGGGCAGTGCCAGGCGTCGGCCGGCCGGACGAACCGGACGGCCCGGTCGCGGCCCCGCACCGGGAGCCACGGCTCCTCCCGGACGAAGGCGCCGAGCGGGGTCGGGACCCGCTCCCTGTCCGGGGAACTCTGGCTGCCGGCACTGGTCCAGACGCTGGCGAACCTCGCGTCCTCCCAGCTGGCCAGGCCATGCAGGACAAGCCGTGCGTACGCCAGCCGGGCCTCCTGCCCGAGGCGTTCGACGACGTCCTGGCCGGGGAGCCGCCAGGCGGGGGTTCCCCGGTACGGCGTCCGGGGGTAGTAGACACCGGGCCAGTGGACGTACGGCTCCCACTGCTCCTGCACCTTGGCAGTCACCTTCGCCATGCGGACCAGCTGCCGAGCGCTGAGCTCCTGGCCTTGCTCTACCCAGCTCAAGGCGTCGGAGGACCTGACCGGGACCAGCCCGTCGGCCACCCCGGCCTCCAGCAGGAACGCCCGCCATTCCTCGGTCTCGCCCCGCTTGGCGAACTCCTCGGGCGCGGCAAGGAGGCGTCCAGTGATCGCCTTGAGGCTCTTCGACACGTCCTGCCCGGCGGCGACCACCGCAGCCAGGTCCTCACCGGCGGACGCGCGGCCCCAGCCTCGGCCGAAGACGGCGCCGTTCGCCCTGATCAGTCGGCCGTCCGCCGACGGTACGTACAGTCCGAGCGAGGAGATATCCGTTCCGCCCAGCGAACGCCGAGGCTGCCACAGCCGGAAGACGAACCGCAGGGTCTGGAGCCGCAGCCGGAGATCGGTGCTCGCGCTGAGCGCCTGCCGTACGTGGTCCAGCAAGCCCTTTGTGTCGTACGGCCGGACGAGCCCCTCCTGCTCGAGGAAGGCGCGGGCGGACCGCCCGCGCGTACGCTCGCCGGGATCCTTCCAGACTAGACCTGGATGTAGAGAGAACAACCGCTTGCCGAGCAGGGCGGGGACAGACGGAGCCCCGGTCTGGGTCGCTTCCGTACACACCGGCTGGAAGAACGCCTCACGGCGGACACTCTGACCGCTCGGCTTGCCCTGGGTACGCGTGCTTGTGCCCGTACCCGCCCTGCCGAGGGGACGGTTGGTGTGGCGGAGTGTGCGGTCGTCCGCGAGCAGCAACTGCCTGTCGTGCAGGACGTGCGCGTCGTCCTCGAAAAGCGCGGCCAGGTCCTCGTACAGCGCGCTCCACTGCTCGGGGGGCTCACCGGGCTGGGGAAGGGGCAGGCCCGCGACGATCCGTTCCACGTACTCGGCGAAGATCTCCGGACCCGGCTCCCATGGGCACGCAAGGGCCTTGCACAGAGCTGCCAGCCGTTTCAGCCGGTCGCCGCCGATCTCGGGGTCGGCCACCACGATCCCGGCCTCGTGCGCGCGGTGTGCCGTGAGAACGGTCAGGTCGAGGTCCGGCCACAGGACCGCGTCCCGGGGCGGGGCCCAGCTCGTCTCCGGCACGGCGCCGCCCGCGGCGAGGACAGGTACGAGTGGTACGTCGGCGAGTTCGCTCCCGTGCACACGCAGAGCCGCCGCGCGGAGCCGCCCCGCCGAGCCCTTCTCACTGTCCCAGCTCACCAGGTCCACGGCCAGCTGCCGCATGGACGGCTCGGGCACGGTACGCAATACCGCGGCGGCTGCCAGACAGGTCTCGGCGACCGCGTCGAACAGCAGCACGTTGAGAGGGTTGTCGGAGGGAAGCCCGGTGCGGTCGAACTTGGTGAAGAACGGGGCGTTCACGTGTCCCGGGAACGGAGCGGCCTGGTCCTCGCCCAGTGGCAGGAAAGTGTAGATCTGCCCGCGTCGCGGTCGGCGCGGTGCGGGCAGAGGGAGTGCGACCTCGACGACGGCGGACCGCTTCCACTCCTGCCATGTGTTGTCGAGGAGCCCAGCACCCACGGCCTCGGCGAGGGTGCTGTTCAGCCGTTCCTTCTCCACGGTGCCCCGCACTACGAGAAAGGTGCCGGACGGCCCCAGGTCCACGGTCGCGCAGGAGACGGGGAATCCGCGCCCGGTGCCATCCTGCGCAACCGCGAAGTGCTCCTCGGAGCGGGTCAGTTCATGCCGCTCGAGCGCCTCGTGGCGGTCGTCCAACTCGCCTGTCTCGCCACCGACGGCCCGCCGTTCCAGCGTCAGGCCAGCAAGCCGGTCGAGGAACAGCATCACGGGTACCTTCGCCTCCGCGAGTTCGCCCATCCGTAGACGGACCTCGGCCCGGGCTGCCTCGCTCAGCAAGGGCAGCCGGACGATGGTTACGTACCCCCGGGCGGCGAGCTGCCGACAGGTCGCGGGCACATCGTCCAGCGGCAGGGGCGCCTGGAGCGGCGGATACTTGGCGGCCACCTCGTGGGCGTTGTTCTCACCGGCAAGGAAGTCCTCCACGTCGACCTTCTGCGCGAAGCGGAAGCAGTACCCGTCCAATTCCGGGCCGAGCGGGCTGTCGGGGTCTGCGCTGTAGATCTCGGGTGCCTCGCTGATCAGCAAGATGCTGCGAAACCCGACGCCCTTGTTCCCGATGCCCTCACCGACCTCCTTCGAGCTCTGCGCGAGCTCGCAGATCCGCTCGACGTTCCGCCAGGTGAAGGGCGTCCCGCCGTTGGCGACGTACAACGTCCCCCACTCGCTCTCCGCCTCGTCCAGCAGTACGTGGACCCGTCCGTCGCGGCGGTCCCTCGGATGCGCGTCGTAGCCGTTCTGCAGCAACTCGAAGAGCGAGCGGCCGGCGTACTCCCGCGCGCTCGCGTACGACACGGAGTTCACCTGCCGTGCCATGCGCAGGACTTGCTCCGACCGGGCCCCCTCCAACACGGACCGGCCGTACTCCCGCAGTTGCTCGGCCCGGGCGTTCCTCGCCATGGTTCTCCCCTTACCTCAGCGTGACGAGGACGGTATCCCGCCGCACTGACATGGGGGGCGCGAGGAACCACCGTGTGGAGCGTTACTCGGGGCTGAGCTTGACGTTTTGGTCCGCCGTCGTACGGACTCGAATTTGTTCAGGGTTTCCCCGGCCTCGCGGCGTGTCCGTGAGGCCGGGGGCCTGATCCTGCGAGGAGAGGGCGGCGCGGTGCGTGGAGGCCAGATCGTGGAACGGGTTTAGCACGGGGTTCAACGCGACGCGTTCGCAGCGGTGAAGGCATTCCGGACCGAGTTGTACTCCTGCCTGCTTTTGCGCGGCGATGCCCTGTTCGAGCTGTGCGACGCGTTGCTGTGCACGGACCGTCCGGTTCGCGCGCTCGTGGGCCTGGCCCTCGCCCTCGCCCTCGAGCACCGGCGTGGACACATGCCCTCTACTCCGGGCTGAACCAGGGCCGGACCGATATCGCTCGGCTGCGTCGGGCTCTGGTCGGGGGCCGGTGCCCGGGGCAGCCGACGGCCGTCGGCCAATCCTTCGGCCGGGGCCTAGCTAGCCACGGAGAGCACGTCTGCTGGCCTACCTGCGTGTGCCGGTTCAGCTTCGCCGTGCCGCGTCCGCTTTCCGTACCATCTTCGCCCCGTGGTCAGCTGAGTCGGCCAAGTTCCGGAGTGCGCGGGAGACCCGGCTGAGGAACTCCACAACGTGGTCGGCGAGGGTGCCCTGCTCGGTGCTGGTGCTGGTGCTGGTGCTGGTGCTGGTGCGGAAGGTGGTGCTCTGGGTCACGGTCGGCTCCTCGAAAAAGCGGTGCTGGGTGTGCTGCGCCCACTGTGACACCGGGGACTGACATGTCAGGTGGAAACATGACATCCCCCACCCGAACCGGGCAGGGGACTCTGGCACCAGGTGATGCAGCGAGTGGCGGTCAGCGGTGGCCGGTAGATCACGCCTCCTGCTTCCTGCGGCACGAGAAGTGCTCGGGCAGCCCTTCGGGTCCTTGAAGGCTTGCGGGCTGACCGCAGCCGAATCGGCAGAGCGGGATCGCTTGACCCGACGCGTCGACCGGTATCCTGGCGGCCTCGCCTTCCCGGGGGCGGGACTCAAGGACGATCGCGCGGCTGCCACGTCTCTTCGGTTCAGCCCGCACCTCCGAAGCCGGGCGGTCCTCGGTGCACCTGTCGCGCCGGTCCCCCTGTCGTACGGATGGCTGGCGCTCCTTGTCGTCCAGGGTGGGCCCGTTCGCCTCAAGGTACTGCTGCCATTGTTGTGCGGGGAGCCAACCGTGGTGGCCGCCCCGCTGGAACGGGATCCGCTCACCGGCCGCAGCTTCCACGATGAACCGGGTGAGGGTCAGGCCGCCTTCCCCTGTGAAGGTGCTCGACTGATGGGCGGGCATGAGGACGCGGTGCCAGCCCCCGCAGTACCCGGAGTCGGTGGGGTTTTCCGGGTCGTAGGGCTTTTCCGGGCACCGGGTGAGCGCGCCGTTTTGGCTGCATTGGCCTTCTTCCAGGACGAAGTTGCCGTCCTGAACCGCGATGGGGTTCTTCTGCACGCGTATGACGGAGGCCGGCAGGTTGGGCGTGCGGACGTATGGGACGGTGCCGATACCTGCGTGGTCGGGGTCGGCGAAGTCCCAGACCGACTGAATACCGCCGCGGCGCCGGAACCCCTCCCGTGCACGCATTCCGCGGGCTGTCTGGGCGCTCAGCTGAGGTTCGTAGCCCAGCACGATGCCGTTGGCGCCGTTGATGCGTACGTCGAGGCGCGCGTGCCCGTCGGCGGTCTGCGACTCGATGTCGGCGTGGAAGCCGTGATCTTCGGAGTCCTTCGCGACGCGTTCCTTGCGGGCGAGGTGCTCGTCGGACTCGTGGCTGATGGGCCTTTCCCCGGGCTTCCGGTAGTGGGAGGCAAGCCATACCCCGTCACGCTGGACGAGGTACATGGGAACGCGCCGGCCACGGAGGTCCCGGCAGTCGGGGCAGATGAGCCCGCGCTTTTCGACGGGGACACGTCCCCGCATGTGCAGGAGCACGTTCAGGAGGTCTTGGCCTTGCGGGACGCCGAGGTCGGGACGGTTCAGATCGAGGTTCTGGCCGGCCGGTTCGTAGTAGACGGGATTGCGGAAGAGGTCTTCGTCGCTGTCGATCTGAAGGTCGTCGTCCATCGGAGCTCCCCGCAGTCGCCACGAGTAGGACTCGCAACGTTACGGGGAGGGTTTGACAATTGGGACTCAACTGCGGAAACAGGGCGTGCTGAGAGATCCATGGGGACCTGAGCTGCACCGGTATCGAGGCTGGCAGTGGTGCATTTGTGTGCAGGAAGGGGCCGGGCCCAGCTGGCGCTGGGTCCGGCCCCTTCTGGTTCAGCGTGTCAGGTCGGTCAGGTGTAGTAGCCGCTGGAGTCGATGACGAGGTCGGTGGTGCCGGTGCTGTCGTTGTAGAGGGTGATGGATCCGCTGGTGTCGGTGGGGGTGAGGGTGAGGTTGGCGAGGGTGTCGCCGGTGCCCCAGTTGATGTTGCTGGTGGCGGGTTTGCCGGTGCTGGTGGGGTAGACGGTGGCGTTGCCGCCGGCTGTGGGGCCGGTGATGGTGACCATGGCGGCGATGGTGGGGGTGGTCGCCGTGGTGACGTGCTGGGTGGTGGTGCTGGTGAGGGTGTAGGTGCTGTTGGCGGCCACGGGGCTGGTCGATCCGCCGATGCCGCTGCGGGTGTCGACCAGACGGGTGGGGTTGATGGTGTGGAACTTCTGGCCGGTGGTGCTGGTGGTGTAGTAGCCGGAGATGTCGGCGAGGACAGCGGTGGCGCTGGCGTGGACGGAGATGGTGATCGTTCCGGAGGTGCCGATGGGGACATCGCCCGAGAGCGAGGCGATGGCATTGCCGGCGTTGAAGCTGAGGCTGGTGTCGGCGGTAGGGGCGTATCCGGTGGCGTAGGTCTGGAGGTAGCCGGTGCCGGCGGCGTCGGCGGCGGCGAGGTTGATGGCGACGGCCGTGGCCGTGCTGGGGATGCCGTTGAGGCCGGTGATCTGCAGGGTGAACGTCTTGTCGGCGGCCACGGTGCCGGTGGCGGTGAGGCTGGTGTGGGCGATGCTGGAGCGGGTGTCCAGGGCGCGGACCGCGCTGGTCAGCGGTGTGTAGGTCTGGTCACCGGTGACGGTGGAGTCGCTGGTGAAATAGCCGGTGACGTCCACGATCAGGGCGGCGGTGCCGCCGGTGGTGTTGATGTGGGTATAGAGGTCGATCTTGCCGTCGTTGCCGACGGGGACGATCTGGTAGCCGGTGGCGGTGGTGGAGGCGGCGAAGTTGGTGGAAGAGGTCTTGGGGCGTTGGGTGCCGTCGGCATAGGTGGTGACGTAGCCGCCGTCGGTCTGTGCGGTGGCGGTGACGTCGACGGCGACCGCGGTGACCGAGGCCGGAATCGTGGCGGGTGCGCCGCTGACCGGGGAGGTGACGCTGTCGCCGGCGATCTTCAGGTGGGTGACGGAGTCGGTTGCGACGGTGCTGGCGCCGGCGGTGATGCCGCTGGTGTAGGTCAGGCCGCTGCTGGAGCGGGTGTCGAGGATGCGGGTGGGGGTGACGGCCTGGTGGTATCCGGCCGGGGTGTAGGGCTGGGCGGGGGGTACGACGGCGCCGGTCCAGGTCTGGACGCGGGCGAGTTCACCGGAGAAGTAGTCGGCGCGGGCGCTGGTGTGCCAGTCGTCGCCGAGCTGGAAGTTGCCCCCGGCTCCGGTGGTGGGGGCGGTGTGGTTTCCGGTGGCGACGAAGACGTCGTCGACGTAGAGGTTCATCACGCCGGTGGTCTTGTCGTAGGTGGCGGTCAGGTGGGCCCAGGTGCCGAGGTGGACGGTGCCGCCGGTGACGGTGTCGAAGCTCCAGGCGGTGCCCGCACCGGTGTTGAGGCTGAACTGCCAGCCGTCCGTGGTGGGGATCAGCAGGATCCCCGAGTCGGCGCTGCCGCTCTGGGAGAGGACCGCGCCGCCGTAGGCGGTGGGATCGGCCCAGACGGATGTGGTGAACGACTTGGTGAGATCCAGGGCCTTGCTGCCCTGGAGGTAGTCGTGGTCGGCGGAAGTGAGGGCGACGTCGGGGTTGAAAAGGCCGTCGGTAGGGGCGGTGACGCCGCTGGTTCCGGTGAGGGTGATCGCGGTGGTGGCCGAGTCGTCGGCGGTCAGGGCGGTGGTGTCGTAGTCGTTGAGGGGCCAGTCGTGGGTGTCGGTGCTCAGGGCCTGGCCGGTAAGGGTGGTCCAGGTGGCGGTGGTGCCGGACAGGGCCAGCTCATGGGCGGCGGCGGTGCCGGTGCTGCTGGTGGTCCACAGGTCGGGTGTGCCGTCGTTGTTGATGTCGGCTGCCTGGAGAGTGGGCTGGCTGACGGAGTCCCAGCCGGTTGAGGCGGCTTCGACGGAGGCGAGGGTCGTGTCGCTGGCGCCGTTGGAGAGGGAGTCGTAGGTCAGGGTCTGCAGGTTGTCGGGGCTGAGGTACCAGAGCTGCCCGTGGGAGGGGTCGCCGGTGTCTGTACTGGTGTCGCGGGCGAAGAGGGCCGGCAGGCCGCCCACGAGGGTGCTGGTGATGGTCCAGCCGCTCCAGCCGGTGGTGCAGTTGGTGGTGGTGCTGGTGTTCTGGGCGAGGCAGTAGGGGTTGTAGTCGGCCAGGTCGGTGGCTTGGTCGGCTCCGGGGTAGAGGCCCGCTCCGGGCACGGAGTTCTCGTCGTACAGGGTGCCGTTGATCAGCAGGAGGAGGTCGGGATAGCCCGTGGGGGTCTCGCCGTTGACGGTGTAGTAGAGGCCGCCGCCGCTGGCGAGGGAGGTGGCGGGAGTGGTGGTGTCGGTGGTGGTGCCGTCGTCGTTGAAGGTGGTCGTGGTCTGGGCGAAGACGCCGGTGGAGTTGGTGATGGGAAGCGAGTCGACAGGCTGGAGGCCGGTGCCGTCGCCCTGGCCGCGCAGGATCTCGCCGCTGACGGCACCGGTGGAGGTGTCGTAGCCGTAGTCCAGGACGTCGTTGAAACCGGCTCCGGTGAAGAAGTGGCCGGTGATGGCCTGAGTACCGGTGAAGGAGGTGGCGGTCTGGGTGGTGGAGACGCCGTTGCCGTCGATACCGATGTTCCGGGCGACGGCATCGACCTTGCCGGCACCGGTGCCTACGGCCTGCCAGAGCCCGGCGGGCAGGGAGTTCTTGCCGCCGACGGTGAGCAGGTCGGCGTTGCCGTCGCCGTTGAGGTCGTCGTAGGCGGCGGTGGCGGGCGCCTGGGCGATGAACCGGTAGTCGTAGGTGTCACCGATGTTGCCGCTGCTGGCGACGGCGGTGACGGTCAGGACGTTGGTCTGGGTGGTCGGCTTCAGCGAGATGGTGGCGGTGTAGGGGCTGGTGCTGGAGGCGGTGACGCTGACGGGGTTGCCGCCGTTGAGCTGGTAGCGGTAACTGCCCGGGGCGGTCGTGGTGTTGGTGTCCGTGATCGTGAAGCCGGCGGCGGTGCCGACCGTGCACAGGCTGTCGCCCGAGGGGCTGTCGGTGAGTTCAGGGCATTGGCTGGTGGTGGAGGTGACGGGGCTGATGGTGGGGGCGCCGGGGGCGGTGGGGTCGTAGTAGAAGTGGCATGTCTTTGACTGACTGCTCGTCAGATCCTGGTCGGTGACGGTGAGATACCAGGCGAACTCGGTTTTCGCGGTGAGCGCCTGGAACGGGCCGGAGGTGCTGGTGTGGGAGTAGAGGGTGCTTGCGGTGGTGCCGCTGGTGGCGTTGATCGCTCGGGCGTAAGTGGTGCCGCTCGACATGTTCTTCAGGGTGAAGTCGGCGGTGAGCGGGCTGGTGGTGCCGTCCGGGTCAGACACTCCGGCGCGCAGGGTGACGTCGCCCAGGCCCAGGGTGGTGGGGGTGGTGGCGGTGCAGCTGGTGGCCGGGCTGGTGGTCAGCGAGGTCGGGATGTTGGGGGTGTGGTCGTAGGTGGTGGTGATGGTGGCCTGCTTGCTGAACTGCTTCCAGGCCAGGTCGTTGCCCTCGTCGGCGGCCTTCAGCTCGAAGGTGGCCTTTGAGTACTTGCCGGCGGCGGCCTGCTCCATCAGTGAGCGGATGTCGAAGGTGACGTCTTCGGGGCCGCAGGAGGTGGACCAGCCGTGGGCGGCGGACTGGGAGTCGAGCAGCTTGAGCCGTTTGGGCTGGTTGTTCCAGGTGGTGCTGGAGGTGATCGATCCGGTCCAGTACAGGTCGACTTCCTCCTTGGTGCAGGAGGCCGACCAGTTCTCGTAGAAGGAGATTTTGGAGCTGATTACGTCCTCTGCGCCCCAGATGCCACTGTGGATGCTGGTCTGGTACAACGCGCGGTTGGTGGAGACGTCGGAGGTCCAGTCGGTGTAGCCGACGTGCAGGGGGCCAGGGGTGGAGGCGGCGGGCTTCCAGAACGTGGTGTCGGGCCACTCGCTGTCGACGAACGCCCATGCCTGCACGGTGTCGGTCTGGCCAGAGGGGACGAAGGTGGGGTCGATGTAGACGGGGTAGACGGTGTTCTTGCCCGTCAGCAGGGTGTGGTCGGGCGAGAGCCGGATCTTCCCGGCGTGGTAGGCGGCCTTCAGGCTGGTGGTGCGGGCGGCGGTGCCGGGCGATGAGGGGCTGGAGGCGAGCGGGTCGCCGGTACGCGTGTCGACACTCTGGCCGGTCTGCGGGTTGGTTGCCTTCGGGGTGCTCGTGGCGGCATGGCCGGAATCCCACATGGTGGGGGCGGTGGCGGAGAAGACGGTGCGCCCGTGACGGTCCTTGGCGGTGATGTCGCCGGCCGCGTCGCTGGCCAGGGTCACTCCGGTGGCCTTGGTGGACAGGGCAAGGTCTGCGAGTGCCGGGTTGGCTGCGGCGGTGGCGTTCTTGACCACGAGGACCTCGCTGAACCCGCCGGTGTCCTGTGCGGTCAACGCGAGATCCACGTCAGGAAGCACCTCGTGGTACGTCGCGGTGGGACCCGACAGGGTCGGTGTGCCGAGGGCGAATCCTGAAGGGAGGGACACGGCGAGCGAGCCGCTGCCCGCCCGCATGGTGGCCAGCGGTCTGTCGGCGGCACTGCCGGCCAAGGTCAGGGAACTGGTGGTCACCTTGGGGGAGATGGTGCCATCCGCGTGGCGGACCAGCGTGGCATCCAGGTCCTCCCACTTGCCGTGCACCAGTTTGCGGACCGGGGCGATCGTCTGTCTGAGCGTCAGCGTCCCGTTCGGGTTCGCGGTCAGGGTGGAGGAGTCCGTGGTGGCGGCGGTCGCCTGGATCGGCTTCCCGGTGGACCGAGCCTTCGCCAGAGCCTGATCCTCAGTCAGTCCGGCGGAGGAGCCGGCTGATGCGCGGGTGGTGGCAGCGCGCGTCGTCGATGTGGCCGCGTGCGCGAGGCCGGGTGTACTCAATGCCCCGGTGACCGCGAGAGCGGCGGCGCTGACGACCAAGCGGCGCCCCCATGCAAGGGGCAGATTTGTCCGCATAGTCTTTTGCACTTTCTTTCCCCAAGTCTTCATGCTGATGGAAAATTCCGCACAGAACGACAGGCCGCCATCGGTAAACCGTCAGCAATGATCCATGTTTTCGCAAAGCGAATTTTGGTTGCTGTTGACGCTGTATCGCGGCGGCCTTTCCCTGCCCCCCCAATGCCGTCGTTCGGGTACGGGCGGTCGGGGGCGGCGTCACCGTATGGGCAGTTGTGGCACGTCAAGTAGATGGTGTGACCCAGATCACTAGATGCACATGTCACGGATGTCTGTTTCTGTAGTTCTTTGTCGACCTCGGCCGCTTCATTTTTTTCTCACTGCTTATTCACCAGGATTGCGCTTTCAGGTATTCCTTTGTCGGCAGACGAGCGATCACGCGGCATGGGCAACAGACGCGTGAACCCCACACGAGCGTCAGCGATTTCGTATGTCGTCGTGATGAGGGGTAGGCCGTGTCAGGTAGAGGCGCGCGCGCAAACAGCGGAGCAGCACGAGTGCGGTATCGCCGCACTGCCCGGCGCCTCCTGACCGGGTGGGCCGCGGTGCTTGCGTGGTCGATATGCCTGAGCCTGGCCTTCGGATCGACGGCGACCGCGCTCACCCAGGCCACCACGAAGGCCGCCTCCACCAAGCCGAAGGCGGACCTCGGTCGCTCCGTCACGGGCCTCAAGCCCGTTACGCACAAGAGCGTGCGTCTCTCCGGCGCCACCCGGCACACGGCTGTACCGACCCGGACGGCATGGCCGGCCGCCACGTCCGCGACCCTGAAACTCGCAGCGCCGAAGCACTCGGCGACGGCGGGCTCCAAGGCCGTCGCGGCGGGAACACCGGTGTGGGCGCAGGCCGTAGCACCCAGCAAGGGCACCTACACGGGACCGACGGCACTTGATGTCTCGGTGAAGTCGCGGGCCCTGTCCACCCGGCTGGGTGTGTCCGGCCCCGTCTGGACCCTCACCACTGGCCAGAGCGCAACCACCGCGGTGTCTGGCTCGGGCCGAGTGAAAGTGGGCCTGGACTACGGCGCCTTCCGCCAGGCCGTCGGCGGCAACTACGCCTCCCGGCTGCGACTGGTGATACTGCCCGCCTGCGCGCTGACCACCCCTCAACTCGCTCAGTGCCGCAAGCAGACACCACTGACATCCCTCAACGAGCCCAACCACACAGCCGTATCCGCAGCTCTCACGCTCGGCAGCACGGCCTCGGTGAAGAGCGCCGCCTCCACCAACGTCAGCCAGGCCGCCGCTGGATCGGTGTCCTCGGCCGTCTACACCGGTGTGGCCTCCCGGTCCACGACGGCGCAGACAGCCTCAACCTCCGGCGCGGCCACCGTGATCGCGGCTACCGACTCCACCGGGCAGGAAGGCGGAGCCGGAGGAAACTACGCCTCAACCCTCTCGTCTTCGGGCTCCTGGGGTCAGTCAGGCTCGTCGGGTGACTTCACCTACACCTACAAGGTGGACTCGCCTGCGGCCTCAACGTCGCTGGCGCCGGACGCATCGCTGTCCTACGACTCCGGCAGTGTCGACGGAAAGACGGCTAACACGCAGGCGCAGGCATCCTGGGTGGGCGACGGATGGACCACCCAGGATTCCTTCGTTGCGCAGGAGTTCACGTCCTGCGCCGACTCGCCGGAGGGCAGCACCGGCTCGGTCACCACCACGGATGAGTGCTACGACGGCCCGGTCCTGACGATGTCCCTGAACGGGTCCTCGACGTCGATCGTCTACGACAAGGACACGTCCACCTACAAGTTGGCCGGCGACAACGGCGCGACGGTCACCAAGGTGACCGGCTCCTCGAACGGGTCCGGCACCTACGACACGTCGTACTGGGTAATTACGGAGCGGAACGGCACCAAGTACTACTTCGGCCGCAACGAACTGCCCGGCTGGGCATCCGGGAACGACACGACCAACTCGGTGGACTCTGAGCGCGTGTACTCCGCCCACTCCACCGACCCCTGTTACAACTCCACAGCCACCAGCAGCTACTGCACCATGGCCTACAAGTGGCACCTCGACTACGTCACTGCCGCCACCGGTGACGCGATGGCGTACTACTACAAGCAGGACACCAACTACTACGGCGCCTACAACGGAGCCTCCGAAGTCAAGTACGTGCGCGACTCCTACCTCGCGCACATCGACTACGGCTTCACCACCGCCACCGGCCCCTACGGCACCGTTCCCGACAAGATCGTCTACAGCACGTCGGGGCGCTGTACCTCCACGAGTAGCAACTGCGGTAGCTCGGAGACCACTTCCAACGCCTCGTACTATCCGGACGTCCCCTACGACCTTGTGTGCGCCTCCGGGGCCACATGTAGCCCGTACGCGCCGTCGTACTTCTCCACCGTTCGCCTGGTGTCGATCATCACGCAGCAGTACTCGGTCTCCAACAGTGCGTATGTGACGGTCGACTCCTATGCGCTGACGCAGACGGAACCGTCGACAGGTGACGCCACGAGCGCCACGTTGTGGCTGTCTTCGGTCCAGCGCACCGGCTCGGACACCACTGCGGGCGGCTCGACCTCGTCGATCACCATGCCGGCGGTGAAGTTCACTGGCTCGGCACTGGAGAACCGGGTCAGTACTTCCACCTATCCTGGCTTGTTCCGCTATCGCATCACGGCGATCACCAGCGAACTGGGCGGAGTGACCGGGGTCTCCTACACACTGCCCACCGCCTGCTCGACCTCGGCCACACCGTCCTCGAACACAGCCTCCTGTTTCCCGGAATACTGGACCCCCAGCGGCTACATCAGCCCGATGCTGGACTGGTTCAACAAGTACGCGGTCCAGGAGGTCCTGGAGACCGACACGACCGGCGGCTCGGCGACCAAGGAGAGCGACTACTCCTACAGCGGTGCGGCCTGGCACTACGACGACGACGAGAACACCAAGGCCAAGTACCGCACCTACGGGCAGTGGCGCGGCTACCAGAAGGTAACCACCACCACCGGCAACGGCTCCGGCGACGCCCAGACCAAGCAGGTCGATGCCTACTACCAGGGCATGGACGGCGACCGGCTCTCGTCCACCTCGAACCGCAGCGTGTCGCTGACCGACTCCCAGGGCGGCAGCCACACCGACTCCCCCCAACTCAGCGGGCAAATACTGGAGTCCACCTCCTACCTCGGCAACGGTGGAGGCGTCGACCACTCCACCATCACCTCGTACTGGATCTCTGCAGCCACCGGGACCCGCACCCGGTCCGGGCTGCCGGACCTGACCGCCAACGCGACGGGCACCGCTGAGCAGTGGACCAGGCAGCGGCTGACCGACGGCGGTACCACGAGCTGGCGCTACAGCGAGACCGACACCACTTACGATGCCACCCGCTCCGACGACGACTTCGGCCTGCCGACCTACACCTACACGCACACCGTGCCGGCCGACACCGCCTACGACCGCTGCACCGCCACCACCTATGCCCCGGCCAACACCAGCGCCAACCTCGTCGGTCTCGTTTCCGGCACCGAAGAGGACTCGGTGGCCTGCTCCGGCTTCACCGAGGGATCCACCACGTCCGTCCCCAACGGGCTGAACACCCTCAGTGCGCCCGCCAGCGTCAACAGGCCCGACCAGGTGGTTTCCGCCACCCGGACGTTCTACGACGACACCACCTTCTCCACGACGTTCCCGCAGGCCGGCGCTCCGACCGTGGGCCTGGTCACGATGACCCGCACGGCCACCGATTACGGCACGGGTGCGTTCACCTGGCGGACCACCGCGCAGAACACGTACGACAGCACCTACCACCGCCTCGCCACCACCACCAGCGGCAATGGCAACGTCACCACAACCAGCTACACGGTGAATTCCGCCTACCTGACCACCGGGCAGTCCGTCACTGAGCCCACCGTGAGCGGGGTCGCCCACAGCGGCAGTTCGACGTTTGATCCGGAGCGGGGCCTGACCCTCACCTCCACCGACGCCAACCACGTGGTGACCACCCTCCAGTACGACGCGCTGGGGCGGGCCACATCGGTGTGGAAGAACTCCCGAGCCACCACCGCGCTGGCGAACCTCACCTACACGTACACGCTGTCCAACAGTTCGCTCTCGGGTGTGGTAACCAACAGCCTCAACGACAACAGCGGTTACCTCACCTCAGTTGCCATCGCGGACTCCCTCGGCCGCGCGCGCCAGACCCAGACCTACACGCCGCAGGGCGGGCGTCTGATCAACGACACCCTGTACGACTCGCGCGGCTGGAAGGCGAAGACGAACACCGACTACTGGGACTCCACCACCACACCCACGCTGGCGTTGGACTCGGTGGCCGACAACCAGGTAGCCGACCAGGACGTGTTTAGCTACGACGGGCTCGGCCGACAGATCTACGACACATCCGAGAAGAACGGCTCGATCGTCTCAACCACCACCACGGTGTACAACGGCGACGCCACCACCGTCATCCCGCCTACCGGCGGCGTTACCAAGACCACCCGCACCGATCCCCTCGGTCGCACCAGCGAACTCGACGAGTACACCACCGCGCCAACGCTGACTACGCCGCTGAACACCGCCACCGACACGCTCTACCTCACGAACGGAACCACCAGCGCCACCACTTACGGGTATGACGGGCACGGCGAGCAGTCCACCATCACCGACGCCAAGAACCAGGTGTGGACCAACACCTACGACCTGGCCGGGGAAGTGGTCTCCAAGACTGATCCCACAGCGGGCGCCACCTCCGACATGACCTACGACGCGGACGGTAACCTGCTCCAGGCCCAGGATTCCCGCGGCAGGTACGTCTCTTACACCTACGACGCCCTCGACCGCAAAACCGGCCAGTACGCCGCAGCCGCAGCCGACCAAACCGCCTACGCCTCCACCAGCTCCCCCGGCAACCAGACCGCGGCCTGGATCTACGACAACGCCAACACCGCCATTTCCGGCATGACCTACCCGGTCGGACACGTCACCACAGCCACCTCCTACAACAATGGCTACGCCTACGTGCAGCAAGCGGTGGGCTTCAACGTCTTCGGCGAATCCCTGGGCGAAGAAACCATCATCCCTTCCGGCGCACAGGGAAGCGTCCTGGGCAAGACGTGGAAGATCACGCACTCCTACACCAGTGTCAACGGGCTTCTGTGGACCGACGGCTACGCCCTCGGCGGCGGCCTGCCTGCCGAGACCGTCACCCACGGCTACAACAACGACGACGAACTGAACGCCCTCGTCGGAACCTACAGCTACCTGCAAAGCACCACTTACAGCGCCTACGACCAGGTCGCCCAGGCCCAGCTCGGCTCCTCCACCGCGTACGCAACGATCAGCGACACCTACGACGCGCACACCGGCAGCCTGATCGACCAACTCGTTACGCGCTCCTCCACCAGCCCGGCCAGCATTGACGAGACCGCCTACACCTACAACCTTGCCGGCGACATCACGCACCAGACCGACACCCGCTCCGGCTCCAGCAGCACCGCTGAGACCCAGTGCTACACGTACGACACCCTCGACCGCCTCACTGCGGCGTGGACCGCGACCGACGCCTGCGCGGCCACCCCCACCAGCAGCAACCACAGCACCGTCGGCGACGGCATCACTGGCGGAACGTACTGGACCAGCTGGACGTACGACGCCATCGGCAACCGGCTCAGCCAGACCCAGCACACCGTCTCCGGCTCCGGCAGCGACACCGAAACCGACAGCGCCTGGTCCAGCAGCCAGCCCAACACCCTGACCGGCACAACCACCACCGGCGGCACCACCGCCTCCACCAGCTACGGCTACGACAGCGCTGGCAACACCACCAGCCGAAACACCAGCACCGGCAGCCAGACCCTCGCGTGGAACAACGCCGAACAGCTCACCAGCGTCTCCAATAGCACCACCGGCACCGCCACCAGCTACATCTACGACGCCGCGGGCAACCTGCTCCTGCAGATCGACCCCAGCACCACCACGCTGTATCTCGGCAGCGAGCAGATCACCCTGAACGACTCCGCCGGCACGGCCACCGGTGTGCGCTACTACAGCACCTCGGGCGGCGCCATCGCCGTGCGTACGGGCACCGGCACCAACTACGGCTTCGAACTCGACTCCGACCAGCACGGAACCAACAGCCTCTACCTCGACTACACCGCCCAGACCCCCACCTGGCGCCAGTTCGACCCCTACGGCAACTCCCGCGGCACCACCACGACCTGGGCCGACAACCGCACCTTCCTCAACAAGACCACAGACACCACCACCGGCCTCACCGACATCGGCGCTCGCGAATACGACCCCACCCTCGGCCGCTTCATCAGCCTCGACCCCGTATTCGAAGCCACCAGCCCTCAAGAACTCGGCGGCTACACCTATGCCGGCGACAACCCCGTGAGCGGGAGCGACCCCACCGGCCTGTGCATGGCGGACATCTGCGGTGTGGGCACTCCCAAGGGCAACGTGGTGGGCGGTTCGAGCGGCATCGTCACCGACGGGCCTGTCGACCCCGGATACAACAGCGCAGGCTACTGCCACAACGGCTCATGTGGCCGGACCCACTACAACACGTCCTGGGGCACATCGCACAGCAACAGCGGAACATCTAGTAACTCCAACTGCTGGCCCCTCTCCGCGTGCTCGACGCCCTCCTATAACGGCGACATGGCGGACACTAGCAAGTCTCGGAACGTAACCCCATTCCTGAAAGAAATACAAAAGAAACTCAAGCAATACTGGAAATATCTAAACCGCACCACATGTACAGCTGAGCAAGAAAGTAACAACGAGGCGTGCTCACCGCTTACTGGCACCTTCCAGATTGGCCCCCTGGGGGATGGCGGTGCACTTGATGTTCCGGCAGGTATGTCTGGCCCAATGGCTGCTGCGCAAAAGATGCTGGATGAGCTGCAGGCTGCTGGCGATGGCAGTAAAACCGCAGTAGTGGCGCGCCTTGATCTCTCCGGGCGTGATCCCATATATGGAGTGAACGGGCACGGACAGCCGTATCCGAGGCCGGCCAGTGTTATGCCCCAGTCGATGGGTCATGCCGAGTCTGATGCATTCATTCAGGCGGCGAATGCGGGGGCTAGCGGTGGAACCGCAAATCTATATGTGGCTGGGAAAATCCCGTGCGGGTTCTGTCGATCCAGCCTCGGCGGATGGGCTAAACATCTCGATCTTGATGAACTGAACGTCTTCGGCCCGAATGGGTATGTTGGTCAATATGTAAAGGGTGGCAGGTATCGCACGCTAGACTGGGGCGACAACCCGCACTAGCCAAAGTAGGTGCCGTGTTCTCCGTAGCCAGGAAGCTGAGCGTTCTACCAGAGGATCCTCGCATGATCCTCGAACTGCTCACGGAGGTGATCTTCGCGTGGCGTGGTGACCCGGAAGGCCCGCAGGGGTGTGCCCTGCAAGAACTAGCAACTGCGGAGAAGCAGCTAGGAAAGTCAATCCCCGGGCCTCTCCGAAGCTTCTTGGCTCTGTATGGACGCAGGGAGGACCTTATGGGTTTCCAGGATCCCCTCCTGCTGCCCGGCGATTTGAGGGTGGATGGAGAGAGCGTTCTCGTATTTCAAGAGGAGAATCAGAAATGTGCGCTCTGGGGAATCGCCGTTGACTCATTGAGCGAGGTTGATCCTCCCGTGCTCTGTAAGAACTTGAATGATGACGGTGGGTGGCTCCCCTATCAGGATCGGCTCTCTGTGCATCTTCTTGAATCCACTCTCAATGAGGTCATGATTTCGTCCGGAAATTCCATGTTTCGCGAAGCTGACGAGAAGGCAATTCGGGAGCTTTTGGATTCCCTTGCTCGAGTTGATATCCCTGAGCATATTTTCTGGGCTGACCCTACGGGCTCACCCGTTAAATGGCTTGCTGGCGCTGAATTTCTCGTGCGTGTGGATGGTGACTCGATCATCTGGGCTTCGGCACCCCTGGGAGGGGATGTCCAAGGCGTGCGCGAGGTTGTTCCTGCAGGGTGGGAGAGCGCGGATTTTTGAGCGCCTTAGGCGGACCGGACACACAACTAAGATTGTGGTTTCGGGGTGACGTCATGGCGGTGTCCGGGCGAGGTCGGTAAGGGCGTCCACGGTGCGGGCCGCGAGGGGGCCCAGATCGTTCTTCAGGTTCGCCGACACGCCTCGGTCGGGCTCAGGTCCGGGGTGCAGGCCGGCAAGGGGAAGACGGTCAGCCACCGCCCCCGTGCGGCCGATAACTTGCGCATCAGCGCATCCTTGTGCTGGGTGGAGTTGTCCCAGGCCAGCACGATCCTTCCGCCGGGTTGCTGGTGAGCGGCATCTGATCTGGCGGGCACACGTTTAGAGGCGATGCCGTTGCCCTACGGGTTCGCGGGTTGTGGTCGTTGAATGAGGACTGCTCGGGTGCCGGTGCGGGTGGGTTGGGGCCAGCTGTGGTGTTCGGCCCGTTTGAGCCGGTAGTTGGACATCTTGCGTTTGACGACGCGTTGGCTGGCTGCGCAGGCGTCTTGCAGGCGGGAGCCGTTCGAGAAGGTCGTGCTGGAGCAGGATCAGGGGACTTTTCTGAGGACTGGTATGGCTAGAGATTGTCCCGTAATCCGGTGTGGCAGCTGAAGCGTTCTCCGGTCATGGGTGGGGTGATTTCAGTCTGATGATCCGAAGTGGATCGAGCCGTTCGTTGGGTTGAAGCCGGCACAGTTCGACCGGCTCGTCGCACTGGTGCGGTGGTTGTGACATCCAAAGAGGTCGGCCATGGCGATTGTCGCTGCAGGACCGGGTGTTGCTGGTGACCACGTACTGGCGCACGAACTTGACGTTGCGGCAGGTGGCGCCGCTGTTCGGGATCTCGAAGTCAGCCGCGGGCCGGGTCCTGGACCACCTCGCGCCGCTGCTGGCGATCTCCCCGGCCCGCCGCAAACGGGAAGACACCGTGTACATCGTCGACGGCACCCTGGTGCCCGCCCGGGAGCGGAGCATCGCCGCCTCGAGCAAGAACTATCGCTACTCGACGAACCTCCAGGTTGTCATCGAGGCCAACAGCCGCCTGGTCGTGGCGATCGGTGACCCGCTGCCCGGCAGCCGTAACGACTGCCGGGCCTTCACCGAGTCCGGAGTGGACCGGGCATGCCGCGGTGTTCCCACCATTGCCGACGGCGGGTACCAGGGCACCGGACTACTCATCCCGCACCGCAAACGACGGTGTCAGAAGCGTCTGAGCTTGCAGCAGGAGGCTGAGAACGCGGTCCACCGTCGGGCCCGGGCGCGTGTCGAGCACGCCCTGTCCCGCCGGAAGAACTGGAAGGTACTGCGGGACTGCCGGCTTAAGGGCAACGGGGTTCACTTGGCCATGCTCGGCATTGCACGCCTGCACAACCTGGCCCTCAGCGGATAACTCAGACCCCATACGGGACAACCTCTAGCCGCGACGCCCTGCTACCAGCCGCCGGGTTGGCCACCCGTGTGCGAGCGGGTGTTTAGAAGGCGCCTGCTCTGTGCCGCGGGTTCGGCAGCCAGGCTAGAGGTTGTCCCGTACCTGGTGTGGCTGTTGGGACGTTGCATGGTCACATGGGCGGGGTGATTTCAGCAGATGATCCGAAGTGGATCGAGCCGTTCATCGGGTTGAGCTCGGCTCAGTTCAACCGGCTCGTCGCGCTGGTGCAGCGGCGGGGCGGTGACAGCCGGCGGGGCCGCCCGTGGCGATTGCCGCTGGCGGACCCCTGCCCGGTAATCGCAACGACTGCCGCGCCTTCGCCGAGTCCGGCGTCGACGCAGCCTGTTGGGGCGTTCTTGTGATCGCGGACGGCGGCTACCAAGGAACGGGACTGTTCATCCCGCACCGCAGACGTCCTGGGCAACAGCATCTGAGCCCTGTGCAGGAGGCTGCAAACGCGGTCCATCGCCGGGCTAGGGCGCGTGTCGAGCACGCGTTGTCCCGGCTGAAGAACGGGAGGGTCCTGCGGGACTGTCGGCTCAAGGGCAACTGGTCCAAGGGTATGGGCCACCTGCTCCACCGAGGTCGCGCGGGCGGACGGTGCGAGCAGGTGACGACGGACCAGCATGGCGCGGCGCTGCCGGTCACTGACCTTCGGACGGATCGCGGCCATGGCGGGCGCTGCCCTGATCGTTGCCGTGTCAGTCCCGGAGCGTTCTGAAGAACGCGCGGATGTCGTCGACGAACAGGCCAGGCACCTCGAACGCGGGGAAGTGCCCGCCCTCGGTGTGCTCCCGGAAGAAGACGGAGCTGTCGGCGGGGCCGAGAACCTTGCGACCCAGCGGGTCGCTGTAGAACAGCGAGGAGGCCATGGGGACAGGGGAAGGACCGCCCCAGCCCGGGTTGCCGGCGTGGGCCAGTTCCCAGTAGAAGCCGCCCGCCGCAGGGCCGGTCCGGGTGAACCAGTAGAGGCTGGCGGTGATCAGGACGTTCTCGCGGCTGATCGGGGTGGCGGGGTTGGCCCACTGCGCGAACATCTCGGCGATCCAGGCCAGTTGGAGGATCGGCGAGTCCGCGAGCCCCGCCGAGAGGGCGTTGGGCGCGGTCGAGTGCAGTACGCGGTAACCCTTCATCTGCGCCCAACTGTGCTGCGCCGCTGCCAGCCCGGCGCGTGCCTCTTCGTTCAGGCCGTCCGGCACCGGGAGATCCTCACCGACCATGCCGAGCTGGAGCCGGTCGCCATGGGTGTGCGCGCCGATCACCCGGTCGGGCAGCAGCATCGCCACCCAGCCGGTCACGCCGGCCCCGAGGCCGCCTCCCTCCACGCCGAAACGCTCGTAGCCCAGCCGGGTCATCAGCTCGCCGAAGGCCAGGGCGGTGCGCTCCAGATTCCAGCCGCGCGCCGAGAGCGGGCTGGAGAAGGCGAAGCCGGGCAGCGAGGGAATGACGACGTGGAACGCGTCGGCCGGGTCCCCGCCGTGCGCGCGCGGATCGGTCAGCGGGCCGCTCGCTTCGAGGAACTCCACGAACGAGGTCGGGTAGCTGTGGTTGAGCAGCAGCGGCGTGGCGTCCGGCTCCAGCGAACGGAGATGCAGGAAGTGGAACGTCTGCCCGTCGATCTCGGTCAGGAACTGCGGCAAGGCGTTCAGCCCGGCCTCGTGGGCCCGCCAGTCGAAGCCGTCCGCCCAGTAGGCGGCCAGCTCGTGCAGGTAGGCGGACGGGATGCCGTGATCCCACTCCGATTCGGCGCCGGGTACCGGGTACGGCGATCGAGTGCGCGCCAGCCGGTCGTGCAGGTCGTCGAGATCGGCCTGCGGTCTGGATCCGGAAGGGGCTGATGTCAGCACACATGATCATCAATAAATGGGCATTTCAGCTGAATCGCCCATGAATAGGCTGTAGAGGTGGTGTCGTGTCAATCGGACCGGGGCGGCGCGGGGACGTCCAGACCTACCTGCAACTCGCAATCGAGATCAACAGCCGTCTGGTGGTGTCGATCGGGGTTCCACTGCCCGGCCAATTGCCAGCACCTCATACGGGAGAACCTTTGGCGCGCTGGCAGTGGTGCTCCTACCCGTTGCTTGATCGCGTTGATTCGCCGACGGCAGACACATTGGGTGGGCAACGGACTGGAATAACGCGGCGAAGCAAGCAAACCTAGAGCGGTTCGGAGAAGTGTGGTTGGGCCCGCTGTTCCTGTGTGCAGTTGGATGCCGGGAGCGCGGAGGCGGGGGCAACATAGCCGACGATCGCCGGTTGGCCAAACCGGCGGTTCTGCAGACCATTGAACCTGTCGCGCTGATCTGCGCGTGGTGCATTCAGTTGTCTCTCCTGAGGAGTTCAAAGCCATGTACGTCGAAGTCATGGAAGAAGAGTGGTCGCATTCCGAGGAGCAGGTTGGATCGCTGCTCAAGGCGATTCATGGGAACGTGGGCGCCCATCGCTCGGTGTACCCCTTCATGCGCACCGTGGCCGAGCAGGCTCTGTTCGCGGGTGAGGCTCGCGCACTGCGTGTGAGTGACGTGGAGCTCCCTGAGGGCGACGGGGGTAAGTTGACGGCCCGTCGCAGGGGGAAGGCGAGGGAGATACCCCTCCAGCCGCAGTCCGTCGAGTTCCTTCGTGAGTGGATCAGCGACGCTGGTCTGCAGGAGGACGACTCACTGTTTCCCGGTAGGCGAGGCGGGCCGCTCTCGGCTCCCGACTACAAGCAGATCTGGGAACAGGCTCAAAAGGCCGTCCTGCCGCAGGACGAGCTGTACCAGTGGCGCCTGGGGGAGCCCATTTCCATCCTCCGCGATTCCCGCCTGGTGCAGTGGCTGAGGATGGGCATCCCGGCCGCCACGGTTGCCGAGTGGGCCGGCATGACCCCGGGTTGGCTTGCGATGCGGTACCCGTATTGCTTCCGCACGGAAAATGCCGACACCGACTTGGACCGCTTGTCCATGGTGTCGGTCCTTCCGGACGTATCCCGGTAGTAGTTCTCGCCCCGCGTGATGGCTTTCCCCCAGAACGCGGGGGTCAACTGCCGTTCCCCTCATGAGCGTTGCCGGCTCTTCCCCGACCGCCGCCCTCATACAGGAAATCAAAGTTCCCCGGCTTGGTCCCATTGCCCGAAGTGGCTGGTTGACCTTCGCCCCTGTACCGGCTGATGGCCCGGCTGCCGACTCGCCTGGCCGACCAACCCATTCCACCGCCAAGGACCCTCCCCATGCCCGCGCGCCTGCTGTCCATTCCCGCTGTCGCCGCCGCCCTGGACGTCGACCGCCGCACCGTCTACCGCTTCATTGCCGCCGGCGATTTGCCGGTCATTGACCTCCGTACCGGTCCAGGGCGCTCCCGCGTGCGGGTCCCGGCTGCGGATCTCGACGAGTTCATCAGCCGCCGGACGGTCGTACCTCCGGCAGCCCGCCGCTGACTGGGCCGTTGCGGCCTCCGTCACCGTTGAACAAGGAGTAGTACCGCGTACCTGCGCAAATTGAAGTCCGGCAAGTGGCAGGCGACCGTACGCAACCGGGCCGGAGACCGGTTCAGCGAGTCCTTCCCCCTCAAGGCCCAGGCGCGGGCCTGGGGCATCGAGCTGGAGACCCAGTTCGCCCGCGGAGGAATGCGCGACCCGCGGTCCGGCGAAATAGCGTTCCGGGAGTGGCACGACCGGTGGTGGAACGCCCGCATCGTCGAACCCCACACCCTGCGGGGCGACGCGTCCAGCATCAAGAACCACGTCATGCCCGACTGGGCGGACTGGGAGATGCGGGCCATCACCCGTATGGACGTCCAGAGCTGGATCCGCTCCCTGGTCGAGAAGGGCGCAGGCCCTGCCGCGATCAAGCGGGCCTACAACCTGACGTCGTCCATCATGCGCGCGGCGGTCGACGACGACGTGATCGCGGTGAGCCCGTGCCGCAGCATCGACCTGCCGCCCATCGCGGTCAAACCACCGCAGTGGTTCACGCCCGACCAGGCGCAGAGCATCCTCGACGGACTCGCCCCCGCCTGGCGGACGATGTGCCTGCTCGGCTTCTACACCGGACTGCGCTGGGGAGAGCTCTCCGGCCTGCACCGCCACCGCATCGACACCCGCCGCTCGCGCCTGTTCGTGGTGGAGGTCAACACCAAGAGCGGAATCAAGGAGTACCCCAAGAGCTCCAAGAGCCGCCGCGAGGTGCCGCTCCCGCCCCACGTCCTGGAGGCTCTCGAACGCCACATCCACCGGCTTGACCGCGACGCCGTGGTCTTCACCACCATCACCAGGGGCCGCTCCGGGCGCCTGCTCGCCGACAGCAACTGGCGCCGGCAGACCTGGTGGCCTGCCGTCGAGGCTGCCTACCACTTCGGCGACGACGGCGAGCTGCAGCTCGTCCCGCACTACCCGCCCCATTCCATGCGCCACACCTGCGCCTCGTGGCTGGTCCAGAAGGGAGTCTCGCTCTACGAGGTCCAGCACCTCCTCGGCCACGAGAGCTTCCAGACCACCCAGCGCTACGCCCACCTCCAGCCGGACGCCCACAAGGCTGTTCTCGGAGCATGGGAGCGTATGGAAACCCCGCTCACCATCGCCGCGTAAACGATTCTTCGCCCTGTCCTTCGTGGACAGGGCGAAGGTGTTTGTGGGCAGGACAGGCTGAGGGCTAAGGGAGCGGGTCGGTTGGCCGGTCGTCGGGAAGCGTCCAGCGACCGTCGGTGTCGAACGGCCATGGATAGGCGTGGGCATCGACCTTCGCCAACTCGCGCAGCACCTCCCGTCCATCTGGGGGATCCGGCGGTGTGCGCAACGGGCCCTGCAGCGGGTCGAGTTGTTCCGCGTACGCCTCGGCCCACTCCAGCCACTCCGTCTCGTCCGTCGCAGCTGGTGTGTCGTCGGCTTGGGCGCGGGCGGCTTGGCAGAAGGCACGGATCTTGGCGGCCTGCTGCCAGGTTCGTACCTGCTCGATGAGGGCATTCGCGCGATGCTGCTCGATCTGCTGCTCGCGAGCCCGGGCGACGGCCGCGTACCAGCGCCGCCGTTCTTCGGCCTCGCGCAGTTCCTTCTCCTGCTCCCGGCGTTCGGTTTCCGCTGCGAGGCGTTCGAGATCCTGCAGGAGATGTCCCAGCCGCGACTCCAGCGTCCACCGCGCGCCGTCGCTGTAGGAGTACGAATGCTGATACCAGCTTCCGGTGGGCGCGCCGAGGGCGAGGCGGCCGTTGAACTCCTCGTCGTACTTGGGCAGGCGAGTCCAGGGGTTGCGCTCCTGCTGGCGCAGTTCCTGGGGGGTCGGCTCATGCGGCACCTTGGACGTTCGCTCCGTGAGGGCGAGAGGAAAGGCCCGGCCCCGGATCACAATCGCCACCGTGTGCACGGCTTCACCGCGGTGCAGGTCGCTCTGGGCCTCGACCGTGTAGCCACGGTTCTCCGCCTCGGTCAACAGCGCGTGCATGATCCGCAGGGCCCGGTCGGCGAGCGGACGCGACAGGTACAGCGGAATGACTTCCGGCTTGCCCCGGGTGTCGATCACGTTCTGGGACCGGCCGAGGGCCTTGCGTGTTGTACGAACGAGACGATGAGGGCGATCCAGGGTCTCCGGAACGTCGACGGCTGGAACCGGGGGAGGCTGGGCTGCCTTCTCGGCCTCCTCGTCGACCAGGGCGAAGACACAGTCGCCGCGTTGCCGGCCGTTCCACCGCAGCTTGTGTCCCTCCGGGACATGCTCATGGTGGAGTGCGTCGTAGTACGCAGCCCGCCACCGACCCCGGGTCTGAGCAGCCGGATCGGGAACCGTGATCTTCCCCGAAGCCGCCTGCAGACGGGAGATCAACTCGGCCCCGTCGGCCGGAGCGCGGGCGGCTTGGGCGGCATCGCCCTCCAGCCGTTCTTTCTCGGACTGCACCTGCTGGGGGTGCTTGCCGTGTTTGAGGTAGTAGCGGCCGTCCGCAGTGACCACCGCGACGTGTCCGCTGCCGCGCCAGGTCCTCTTGATCAGTTTGCGCTGCTCCAGGGCCCAGGCTGTCTGGGTCCGGGCAGGCGGAATGGGCATCGCACTGGAAGCAGCCGCGATTTCGCGGAGCAGGTCGGTCTGCGGCTTCGTCAACGCGTACTTCACGAATCCGGCTCCACTCGACGGCACGCGGGCGGGAAGGCCAACATAGGGCGGCGATTCCCCTCTCACCGTGCGAAGGTCGCCCATATGAGTGCCTCAGGCTGATCCTGGCCGCGGCGAGTGCTTCGGCAGGTGTACCGCCGTGCGGCGTCGCCGTTTCTCCACCGTGACGCTCGTTTGACGCTCCGAGCCTCTTACGACCCCTCGACAGAACCGAAAAACAGCCCTTGACCTGCATGTTCTTTGGACTTCGCCCAGGCCGATATCTTTCCGATGACTCATCATGTGGAGTGCGTGGCGATCCTCGAGCCGGTCGCCAAGAGCTCCTGAGCTAGGGCTCAGACCGCCCCCGGCGAGCGCAGCACCTCCACGATCCGTGCGACGACGGTCTCCGCGGCTCCCCTGCCGTAGCGGGAGTTCATCGCGCCGTAGGTGATCCGGTCGTAGGCGTCGGCGTCCGCCATGTACTTGGCGGCGCCGTTGACCATGGTGACGACGCAGGTGGCGGGGAACGGCGAGGCGTCCTTCAGGGCGCTGCCCGTGCGGGCGTTGAGCTCGGCCTGGACGCCGGCGAGGACGGTCTCGCCGATTCGGGCCAGCACGAACGGTGCCTCGGTGGTGCCGTCCGGGGTGAAGGCGTAGCGCGTGCTCGGGTGCAGGGCGTGCAGGCCGGCGGGCGGTACCTGGGCGGGGACCCGCACCCGGTCGTGGACCACGCGCAGGGGGGTGGCCGGGACCGTGGTACGGATGCGGTCGGCGACCCGGACCGTCTCGTCCGCGAGTCGCTCGCCGAGCAGTTCCGCCAGCAGGTGGCCGCCCTCGTGGGCGTCGGTCCGCCGTGGTGTTGCGCTGTCGTCGACCGTGGTGCGTACGGCGGTGAGGTACGGCGCCTGGTCGCCCGCCGCGCCGACCAGGAACAGCGCCACCGTGCCGTCCCCGTACCGCTCCTCGATCCGGCCGCAGGCCGCGCCCGCCAGGTCGGCGGTGACCTGGCGGCCGCCCTCCCGGGCCGTCGAGCCGTTCATCACGGACGGCTGCACCGCGTAGTTGACGAGTACGGCGACGGGACGGCCGTCGGCGCCGTCGATCCGCACTACCCCCACGCCGTCGTCGGTCGGTCCTGCGTCGTCGGCGCCGAGCCACCAGCCGTGCGGGGTGGCCACATCGCGCTGGACCGCGATACGGCAGGAGCCGCGGCCGAAGCCGGTGCGTGCGGGGCGCAGGGTCCGGCGGGCCTCGGCGGTGGCCCGCGCCACCGCGGCGTCCACGGCGCGGGCGAGGCGGCCGTTGCGCTCCCGCTCGGCCTGCGGGGCACGCTCGGGCGGCAGCACGTGCGGCGCCGAGAAGGTGTGGCTCGCCACCACCAGACAGTCGAGCGGATCCACCGCGCCGACACGGTGGACGATCTCCCTGGTCCGCGCGAGCTGCTCGTCGGAGACCGAGGTCTGGTCGAGCACGGTCAGCGCGAGCCGCGTCCGGCCGTCGTCCAGGACGAGTACCCGGACGTGGAGCGGATCGTGGACCGAGGTGAACCCGTCCACCGGGAACAGGGAGTCCGGCAGCCGCACGGCGGCCTTGCCGGCGCCCGCGGTGAAGGAGGCTTCGGCCATGGACACGGCGGTCAGCCCCGTCCGCCGGAGACCAGGCCCGTGATCAGGCCGACGAGCCCCTCCACGATGGCGTTCTCGGCGTGTCCTCGGGCGATCGGGCAGCCGTTGACGGAGTGCACCGGGCGGTCGAAGCGGGCGTCGTCGGGGAGGTAGCCGATGCGGTCGTTGGCGAGGGAGACCAGCAGGGTGCGGGCGAGCGGCGACTCGGCCTGGAGCCGCCGGTAGACCTCGGTGACGACCTCGCCGGAGACCCCGGTCAGTGCCACGTCGTCGAGCGCGACCAGGGCCAGGCGCAGCGGCACGGTGTCGACGGCCTCCTGTCGCATGGTCTCCATGACCTCGTGTCCGGCCTTCACCGGGCAGTGGACCGTGCGCTGCCCGGCCCGGATCCGGATGTCGGAGGAGGTCTCGCCGATCCGGTCCGCCACTCGCAGCACCTCGGTGCCGACGATCAGACCCTGGGCGTCCATCGCCGCGTAGGCGCGGGCCCGTTGGCGCTCGGTCGGGGCGACCCCGAACGGGAGACCGAGATCGATACGGGGCGCCTGGTCGCCGAGCGCGCCCGGCATCCACACGGCCACCGCGTCGGTACCGTGCTCCTCCCGCAGCGTGCGCTCGACATGGCGGCAGGCCGCTCCGGCCAGGTCCCCGCTGATCTCCCCGGTGCCGAACACCACGGTGGAGTGCACCGCGTAGGTGACCAGGACGGCGATCGGCTCGCCGTCCTCCGACTCGAACTTCAGCACCCACACCGTCTTGTCCGAGGGGCCGTCCGGGTCGCGGCCCAGGGTCCAGCGGCCGTCGGCGTACTCCTCGCGGTTGATGTTGACGTCCGCGCTGCCGCTGCCCACACCGAAGCGGGCCGGGCGGGCGTCGGCCCGGGCCTCGCGGAGCGCGGCGACGACACGGTCGTAGACGATCTCGGTGTACGCGAACGACTCCGGGCCGCCCGCGTGCGCCAGCGCGCCCGGTGAGACGTCCGCGATCCGGGGCGCGTTGTGGGTGTGCGTCGCCGTGATCACCACGTGGTCGGCCGGGATGCCGAGTTCCCGCTCGATCCGCTCGCGGAGCGGGGTGATGTCACCCGCCTCGATCAGGTCGAGCGAGACCAGGGCTACCTCGGTCTCACCGTCGTCCAGGTACAGGGCGCGCAGGAACAGGGGGTCGTGCACACCGGAGAAGGCGCCGGGCATGGGATGCAGGCCGGTCAGGTCCGTGGGGGTGATGTCGGTCCGGGTGACACCGGCCCGCAACCGGCCGGACGTCGGGGGCTCTTCGCGGACGGGGGCGGTCAAGGGTTCTCCTGGAGCAGAGAGTGGGTGGTCCCCGCGACGGAAGCCGCGCACATCGGGGAAGGGGGGTTCGCGGTCGGGCGGCAGGTCCACCTCGAAGGCGTTGAGGACCAGGGCCAGGGTCGTGAAGGTGCCGAGCGCGATCACCAGGTCGACGAGGCCCTGTTCGCCGAACTCCGTCAGCGCGGCGGCATAGGTGTCGTCGTCGACGAAGTGGTCCGTCAGGGCCTGGACGGCGAACCGGTGCAGGACCGCCTCGTCGGCGCGGCAGAACCCTGGGGGCTCGTCGCGCGCCAGCCGCTCCAGCGCGGCGGGGTCGACACCGGCCGCGACCGCCTTGCCGATGTGGGCCAGCCAGGAGTGCTGGGCGTCGAAACGGCGTGCGACGATCAGAAGGGCCAGCTCGCGCAGCCGCTCCGGAAGGGCGGACTCCCGGGCGCAGTACGTGCTCAGCTCCTCCACCAGGCCGCCCGGGCGGGGGCTGCGCAGCAGTGCCTCGAAGGGGCCGCGCACCGCGCCGCGGCGGTCCGTGATCGCCGCGCGCAAGCGGGCCTGTTCGGCGTTCGTGCTGTCCGGCGGACTCAGGCGCATCAGCCGGTCACGCCCCCTTCGGTGAGGCCGCCCAGGACGCGTCGTTGCAGTACCGCGTAGACGAGGACGAGTGGCAGGCTGGTGAGGACGACATGGGCGAAGACCAGGTTCCAGCTCACGCCGTGCGTGGACGTCGACGCGAACTGGTACAGCGTCAGCGGCAGCGTGGCCCGCTCCGAGCCGCGCAGCAGGAACAGCGCGAAGTAGAAGTCGTTCCACACCGAGATGATCAGCATCACCGCGCTGGTGAACAGCACCGGGGTGAGCATGGGCAGCACGATCCGCCAGTAGACCTGCCAGCGGTTCGCGCCGTCGATCTGCGCGGCCTCCTCGAAGTCGTGCGGCAGCGTCCGCACGAACCCGGTCGCCAGGAAGACCACCACCCCGAGCCGGGTCCCGGCGATCACCAGCATGTAGCCCAACTGCGTCCCGTTGATGCCGAGTCGGGTCAGCACATAGATCGTCGGGACGATCGCGGGCGGCAGCACGATGGACAGCGCCGAGGTGTAGTACGCGAACCGCAGCGGCCGCGAGGCGGACCGCGCGTACGACCAGGCTGCCATCGACCCCAGCAGCAGTACGGCGAGGATCGTCGGCACGGCCATCAGCGCGCTGTTGCGCAGTCCGAGGAAGTACGACCCCTGCTCGATCACCGTGCGGTAGTTGGCGCCGCCGTTGAAGTGCTCGGGCCAGGCCAGTGACAGGACGCTCGAATCCCCCTCCGTCTTCAGGGAGTTGACGATCAGCAGCCAGAACGGCACGACGATCCAGGGGATCGCGAAGAGCGTCAGCAGCAGGTAACGCACCCCGGTGCGTACGGCGTTCGTGTTCACATCGGTACCTCTCGCCGGCGCAGCCAGCTCATCATCGGGACGGCGGTGAGGATCACCATCAGGGTCACGACGAAGCTCAGCGCGCTCGCCGTACCGAAGAAGCTCTGCCCGTACTGGGTGTAGACGGCCACGTTCAGCAGGGTCGTCGCATCGCCCGGGCCGCCGGCGGTCGTCGAGAAGACCACGTCGAGCGCGCTGAACGCGCCGACCAGTGAGACGGTGACATTGAAGGTGACGGCCGGTGCCAGCAGCGGCAGCTTGATCGACCAGAACCGTCGCCAGGCGCCCGCGCCGTCCAACGTCGCCGCCTGGAGGACCTGTTCGGGGATGCGGTTCAGACCGGCGATGTACACCAGTGTGACCAGTCCGCTCAGCTTCCACGCGTCGATGGAGGCGACGGTCAGCAGCGCCGAGGTGTCGTGCCCGAGCCAGGCATAGTGGAAGTCGCCCGGCAGCACCGCCGACAGGAACGCGTTCGCCGGTCCGCGGTCGTCCAGGACCGCCGCCCAGATGTAGCCGGCGGCCAGCGGCGAGATCAGCACGGGCACGAAGAACACCGACCGGAACACGGAGTTGATCCGGCTGGTCCGCTGCAGGGCGGTGGCGAGGACGAGACCTACACCGTTCTGCACCACCATCGCCGTGACCGCGTAGATCGCCGTCACCGTGATCGCGTGCCGGAGGAGACCGACCTGGTCGAGCAGTTGGAAGTTGCTCAGGCCCGTCCAGGTCAGGGTGGAGCTGTAGCCCGTCCACTGCACGAAGGCGAAGAACGCGTTGGCGACGAACGGCAGGACGAAGAACACGAACACCAGGCAGATGGCGGGCAGGGCGAAGGCGTACTGGTAGGTCCTGCGCCGTGTATATGACAGGGAGCGGCCCGCGGGCCGGCGCTTGTCCAGCGGCCGGACCGCGATCGTGGCCTTGTTCACCGTCATGTCACTGCTTCGCCGCGGCCGCGGCCTGCTGGTAGAACGCCTGCATCTTGTCGGCCACCTGCTGCGGTGACTCCTGGTCGGCCAGCAGCTTGGAGGACTCGGGCCCGAAGTTGCCGAAACCGGGGATCTCGGAGTTGAAGGAGAGGGTTGCTCCCTGGTCGTACGCCTTCTTCACGTCCTGGAGCAGGCCCTGCAACGCGGGGGTCTCGGTGCCCGAGAGGGTGGGGATGATCTTCGCCTCCTTGATGTAGTCGGCGTATCCGGCGCCGGTCGCGAACTCGATGAAGTCGACCGCCGCCCGTTCCTTCTCGGAGTTGCCGGTGCTCGGGACGTAGTAGGTGCCGAGCGGGCTGGGCGCGTAGGTGGCCACTCCCTTGGTCGCCGAAACCCCCACGAATCCAACGGACTTGTCGACCTTGGCGCTGTCGCCGTTCGCGTCGGAGTTCAGCAGGCCGATGCTGTCGGAGTTCTGCGCCACCATCGCGGCCTTGCCGTCGAGGACCGCCTTCATCTGGTCCTCCCACTTGGCCGTGGTGCGGTCGGAGTTGAAGCAGCCGGCCGTGCGCAGCTTGTCGTAGGCGGTCAGCCCGGCCACGAACGGGCCGTCGGAGTCGCTGAGTTTCGCCTTGCCGTTGAGGACCGACGTGTCGTACGCCTGGTTGTCGTTGGACTCGGCCAGGTAGTTGAAGGCGCTGAGGATCTGCGGCGGCCACTGGGAGCCGCCCGCCTCGAACAGCGGGGCGACGCCGGGTGTCTTCGCCTTGAGGACCTTGCAGTCGGCGGCCAAGTCGTCGTAGGTCTGCGGGGGTTGGAGTCCGGCCTTCGTGAAGACCTGCTTGTTGTAGAAGATCCCCGATATCGACAGGGCGCCGATGGTCGCCGCGTAGGTCTTGCCGCCCACGCTGCCGGACACCGTGGCGAGGTCGCCCTCCTTCGCCACGAAGGCGAGCTTGCTGAGGTCGAGCATGGTGCCGGCGGCGTTCAGCGAGAGCGCGTCGGTCCGGTTCCCGTGCCACTCCAGGATGTCGGGGCGGGCCCCGGTCGCC
The DNA here is from genome assembly GCF_040681835.1 of Streptomyces sp. NPDC051576. Lineage (NCBI taxonomy): Bacteria > Bacillati > Actinomycetota > Actinomycetes > Kitasatosporales > Streptomycetaceae > Streptomyces > Streptomyces sp. NPDC051576. Next base: position 744,976 of record NZ_JBFAZO010000002.1, on the reverse strand, counting down.
CACTTGGTCTGCACGGTGCTGGGGAAGCTGTCGGCGGGGATGTCGACGAGCTTGATCGTGTTGCCGGACTTCTTCTCGTACGCCTTGTAGAGGTCGAGCAGCGCCTGCGAGTCGGCGGTGTTGTGCCACAGCGTGAGCGTCACGCCCTTCGGCGCCGCCCCCTCGGTGTTCGCGACCTTGCCCGACTGGGCGGCGGTTCCGCCCCCGGAACAGGCGGACACCGCGGCCAGCCCGAAGGCGAGCATCGCGGCGAGCGCTCCCCGTCGTCCCCTGAAATTTCCCATGTCCCGTCCTCACGTCGAGCGGCTCCCGTGGCGGGGCGTCACGTTAGAGCGCACTCGGCCGACTTCGGCCACCTGCGGAGTGAACGCTTAAGTTGCGCGTTCGGCGGCCTTTGTCCTCGACCTTTGAATCCAACCCCGGTCGGGCTCCTGACGCAGGTACGGAAGTCGTACGCACGCCCGGACCGCGTGCGAGGGCCGTGCGGCGCTGTCAACCCGTACGACGCGCAAGCTGAGGCTGCGCCGCGGACGCTGTGAGTCTGTGCGCGGGCTGTTGTGGGCGAAGGGGGGCCGCACGCAGCATGAGGTGGCGACGGCCGGCAGTTGGGGGTCGGTCAGCCGGTCACCGGTCGCCATCCGCTTTCCCGAGCGGGGTCGACGCCGCTGAGCCACACCAACGTTCCGTCGATCAGGCCCGGTTGGTCCCGCGTGGCGAGGGCCGGGGTTTCGAGCATGTCGGCGGTCTCTTCCAAGTAGGTGACCAGTGTGTCGAGTTCGTCGCCGGGGGGTTCGTTGTAGCGGGACCAGGAGCCCAGGTAGCCGGTCGCGGTGTCCAGGTAGAGGCCCGAGGTGCTGTCGGTCGGGCTCAGGGCGATGACCGGAATCCGGGTCGCCTGCCATACGGTGATCCGCTCCTCCTCGGGGCGGCCGGTGTCGAGGGCGTCCTGGTGGGACTGGGCGGTTGCCTTCAGCCGGTAGCGGGCGGCCACGGCGTCGAGGTTCATCAGGGCCATGTTGCCCGGAAGGCAGGCCCGGCCGTCGGCGCCGTCGTCGCCGGCGGTCAGCAGCCACAGGGTGCGCAGTTCGACGGGTATGGGGATGCCGAGGGCCGCTTCCACGGCGGCGAGGGCGGCCGGGCGGGCGCCGGGGCGGAGAGCGGCGTAGGAGTCGGGGGCGTTGGACCGCAGCCAGGCGGTGATGCGATGCCAGGCATCGGCGACTTCCCGGACCGTGACCGCGGCGGTAGCGGGGTCGTCTGGGTGGTCCTGGCCCTGGTCCTGGTGCTTTTCCTGCTCCTGCTCCTGTTGCTGCGCGGGGGCTTCCGTGGAGCGTGCCGCACTCAGAAACCGGAGTTCGACACGGTCCGGCTCGCGTACGTAACCGACGGACAGGTCGGGGCAGTTCTCGAACAGGTCGCCGTCGACCGTCACGGTCAGGATGCCGGGCAGCCCCGAGGGGCTGCCCAGGTCCGGGTCGTCGGCCAGCCGGGCGGCGACGGTCTTCAGTGCGTAGGGAACGCCTCCGCCGAGCCGGGCGGCGATGTCGTGTACGTCCGGCTGGATTTCGACCTTCACAGCGGGCGGATCAGCGCAGTCCGGCGAAGAGATCGTTCTCGGGTACGGGCGCGCCGGTGGCGTCCTGGACCCGTACGAAGGTCTCGATGCCCATCAACTCGCCGAACCTCTCCTTGCCCATCCTGAGGAAGAAGATGTTCTCGCCCTGACTGGCGTGCGCGGCCAGGGAGTCGAACTTCTGGCCGCTGAACGCGGTGGTGTCCACCCATGTGGTGATCTCGTCGTCGGGGAGGCCGATCTCGGCCATCGCGGCGGCCTCGGCGGGGTCCGGCTCCGGCATGTCCGGGTGGAACTCGCGCATGATCTCGCCGAACTGCCGCATCGCCGAGCGGGGAATCGTCGTCCAGTACACCTTCGGCGTCAGCTCGGTCATCTCCAGCGCCGCCATCGTGATGCGGTGGGCCTGGATGTGGTCGGGGTGGCCATAGAAGCCGTTCTCGTCGTAGGTGACGACCACATCGGGGCGGTAGTGCCGCATGAGGTCCGCGAGTCGGGCCGCGCCTTCCTCCACGGGGGTCTGCCAGAAGGATCCGGGGGCGTCGTTGCTCGGCCAGCCCATCATCCCCGAGTCGGCGTAGTCGAGCATTTCCAGGTCGCTGATCTTGAGGACCTCGCAGCTCGCTTCGAGTTCCTGTCGGCGCAGCACGGCGACGGCCGCGGGATCGTGCCCGGGGTCGCCCGGCTTGACGCCTCCCGGTCCGTCACCGCAACCGCCGTCGGTACAGGTCACGAGCACCGTGCGGATGCCTTCCGCCGCGTACCGCGCGAGGACCCCTCCGGTTCCGGTGGCCTCGTCGTCGGGGTGGGCGTGCACTGCCATGAGCGTCAAGGGCCGGTCGGTCATGGGACAGTCCTCCTGTGGAGATATGTGGGGTATGTGAGATATGGGGAATGTGTCTCGGTCCGGACGGTGCCCGTCCCTCGGTCGGTGCAACGGTGCCGGACGGACCGGCTGTTCCCGGCGCGCTCGGAACATGTCGGCACGTCAACGCTTCAACACCTTGACACTTCGAACCCCGCTGCACCCGCTACCCCAGCTGTCCCCGCTATCCCTTTTCCTCCGAAGGCCTCGGCCCGCTCCCAAGATGCGGTCCGGCATCTTCGCCTCGGCGGGGCGGCGCGCCTTCCGCGGCGTGTGCGGCCCTGGTGGTGCGCGGTAGCCGGCTCTTGCGTGACATCGGAACTCCTCTCGACAGGTCGTGCTCACCCGTAGCGGTGTGACGGGCGTCACATCGCAGAGTTCGAACTTCGAGAGGCGCCGCGCATCTAGTCGGCGTCCATTCCGTTCCACCGAGGAAACAATCAATGCTGGGTTATCTGCGCGGATTCGTCCCCTGGATCGTCGCCGGTGTCGTCTCGTCCTTCGACTGGCGCTGGGGCGCGCTCGGAGGTCTTGTCTCGGGGCTGCTGCTCATGCTGCAGGACCGTCGTCGCGGGGTCGGCTTCGATGCGCTGATCCTGGAGATCAGCACCGTCGCGTACTTCGTGGTGATCGGTGCCGTCGCCGTCGCCAGGCCGCACTCGTCGCTGGCCGACCGCACCGACGTCGTCTCCTTCGTCTGGCTGGGTGCCACCGCCTGGGGGAGCCTGCTGGTCAGGAGCCCCTTCACGCTGGGCATCGCCAAGCGGCAGACGCCTCCCGAGTACTGGGACATGCCGGAGTTCGTCCAGGTCAACAACTACATCACCAGCGCCTGGGGAGCCGGCTTCACCTTCATCGCCGTCAGCCTGGCCGTCTCCGGCGCGGTGGACGCTCCGGCCTGGGTCGCCATCGCCGCCCATGTCGCCGGTCTCGTCGGCCCCGCGATCTTCACCAAGGTCTATCCCGCCCGCGCCCAGGCACGGCTCATGGCCCAGGCCCAGGTTCAGCCGCCGGTGCGGTCCGTTCCGTAGCCGGAGGGGCGGGCAACAAGCCTGTCCGGCCCCCGAATTACCCGCATCTCGGCACCAAGCACCCACCCCACCAAAGGAGTTGGCATCGTGAGCACCACACAGGAAACCGGCGCGGCAAAAAACGTCGTTCTCGTGCACGGCGGATTCGTCGACGGTTCGGGCTGGCGGGGCGTCTACGACGCGCTCCGCGCCGACGGGTTCAACGTGAGCGTCGTCCAGAACCCCACGCTCTCCCTCGAAGGCGACGTCGCCACGACCCGGCGGGTCCTCGACGCCCAGGACCGACCGTGCTGGTCGGACACTCCTACGGCGGCGCGGTGATCTCCGAAGCCGGCACCCACCCGAACGTGTCGACGCTCGTGTACATCACGGCGTTCGCGCCCGACAAGGGCGAGTCGGTGAACACCCTCATCGCCGACCCGCCGCCGGGCGCGCCCGTGCCGCCGATCCTGCCGCCCGTCGACGGCTTCCTCTTCCTCGACCGGGAGAAGTTCGCCGCGTCCTTCGCCGGTGATCTGCCCGCCGCCGACGCCCAGTTCCTCGCGGACTCCCAAGTCCCCTGGGGACTGGACGCGTTGGGCGGCGCGATCAGCGAACCCGCCTGGCGCTCGAAGCCGAGTTTCTATCTGGTCGCCACCGACGACCGCATGATCCCGCCGCCCGCCCAGCGCTTCATGGCCGAGCGGGCCGGGGCGACGGTGGCCGAGACCGGCGGCAGCCACGCCGTGTATGTGTCCAAGCCCGCCGAGGTCGCCGCGTTCATCAAGAAGGCGGCGTCCGGCACCACCGCGTGAGGTTGCTCCACCGACAGGCGCGGCGGCCGCGGTGCTCAGCACGGCCGCCGCAACCGCGACGGCGGACCCGCCCCAATGGTGTCCGCCGCCGCGGCCAACTCCGGGCCGGAACAAGGTGGTTCGGGGTCGCGGCCTCGCGAGCGTGGCCAAGCCGTCCCCTTCCTCCTCCTCCTTTTTCTCCTCCTCGACAAGGAAAGCAGCATGACCAACGAGACACCCGTCCCCCTGTATCTCCGGGGCCGCTACGCCCCGGTCCCCGAGGAGTACACCGCCGCCGAACTCACCGTGCGGGGCTCCCTGCCGCCCGAGCTGGACGGCCGGTATCTGCGCAACGGGCCCAACCCGCTGCCCGGAGAGGACAACGGGCACTGGTTCACCGGACCCGGCATGCTCCACGGCATACGGCTGCGGGCCGGGCGCGCCGAGTGGTACCGCAACAGGTGGGTCCGTACAAGGGAGTTGGAGGGTCATCCGTTCGTCCGCGCGGACGGCGGCATCGACCTGGCCGCCACGCCCGCCAACACCCATGTGATCCGGCACGCCGACACCGTCCTCGCCCTGTGCGAGGTGGGCCTTCCCTACTGGGTCACCCCGGAGTTGGAGACCGTAGGGCCGTACGACTTCGGTGGGAAACTGACCACCGCGATGACCGCGCACCCCAAGGAGGACCCGGTCACCGGTGAACTGCACCTGTTCGGGACCGGGTTCGCGCCGCCCTATCTCACCTACCACCGGGTGACTCCGGCGGGCGAGCTGCTCGACAGCCGGCCCGTCGATGTGCCGGGCCCGACGATGATGCACGACTTCGCGATCACCGAGCACCACATCGTGTGGATGGACCTGCCGGTCGTCTTCGACCCCGACCTCGCCGGGCGCGGCGGCATGCCCTACCGGTGGGCCGAGGCGTACGGCGCCCGGATCGGGATCATGTCGCGGGCACCCGGCTCCACCGAGGTGCGCTGGTTCGACGTCGATCCCTGCTACGTGTTCCATGTGGGCAACGCCTATGAGGACGCGCGGGGGCGGGTCGTGCTGGACGCGGTGCGCTACGACGACGCCGGTTTCCGGAAGGTGTGGGGCGACATCGGCGGACCCACCGGACCGGGCGTCCCGACCGTGCCTGCCGGGGAACCGGGCCGCTCCCAGCCCGCGTCCGTCCTGTACCGGTGGATCCTGGACCCGGCCGATGGCCGTGTCTTCGAGTCCCAACTGGACGACCGCGAGGCCGAGTTCCCCACCCACAACGAGACCCTCACCGGGCGCCCGAACCGCTACCTCTACACCGTCAACGGCGACGGCATCTCCAAGCACGACCTCGCGCGCGAGACCGGTGACGTCCACAAGACGCCCGGCAGCCGCTACTCCGGCGAGGCGGTCTTCGTGCCGGCGGCGGACGCCACCGGCGAGGACGAGGGCTGGCTCCTGTCGATCGTCTCGGACGACGACGGCGCGGCGGGCGAGCTGCTCGTCCTCGACGCCTCGGACCTCTCGATGCAGGCGGTCGTGGAGCTGCCGTACCCGGTCCCGTCCGGCTTCCACGGCAGTTGGCTGCCCGAGCCAGAGCCCGCCGAGCAGGCCTGATACGGCCGAGGGGGCCCACGAGGAGCCGTAGCGGCGTATCTTCCTCGACAAGGGTCCCCTCGGTCCGACACGCGGGGGTCATCCGGTGTTCACCGTCGGGTGGGAGAAGTGGGACCTCGACAGCACGGGTCCGGCCTCGGAGCGGCCCACGGTCCGTGCCGCGTCCTGCATGGAGGCTTTCGGCGCATGGTGTCCCTCGACCACCCCACGGATCTCGGCCGTCCCACCGACCATCCCTCGGACGAGGAGCTCACCCTCAGGGCCCAGGCCGGCGAGGCCGGTGCCCTGGGGACATTGCTGACGCGCCATCAGGCGCCCATGAGGGCCGTCGCGTTGAGCCTGCTCGGCTACGGTCCCGATGCCGAGGACGCGGTGCAGGACGCCGCGTTGACCGCGCTGCGCCGCATCGGTGACGTACGGGAGCCCGCGGCCGTCGGGGCGTGGCTGCGGGCGATCGTGCGGAACGCGTGCCGGATGCGGTTGCGGGCCAACCGGGAGACGCCCGGTCTGGACGGGCTGGAGCAGGCGTATCTCCGTGACGTCGGGCCGTCGCATCCCGAGCGGCTGATCGAGCAGCACGCGATGCGGGACTGGATCTGGGACGCGGTGGAGGAACTGCCGCAGCAGCAGCGGCTGGTGCTGATGCTGCGGCACTTCAGCGGGATCTCCTCGTACCAGGAGATCGCCGAGGCCTGCGAGGTGCCGGTCGGCACAGTGCGCAGCCGGCTCAACCAGGCCCGGGCGAAACTGGCCAAGGTCCTGCTGTCGACCGAGGCCGAGGGTCACGACGACGCCTCCGCGCTCACCGAGGACAGCCGGGCGGAGGCCGAGCTCACGCTGGCCGGAGCCATCCGCGGCCAACTGCCCGGTGAGATCCTGGAGTTGTGGCCGGCGGAGACCGAACTGGTCGGCGTCCTCAACAAGGAGGGCGGGCGCCGCCACCCCTTCCCGGCGATGCGCAGGACCCGGGACAAGGGCGTGACCCAGCACCTGCGCCATGTCGTGGCCAGCCGGGACATCGCCATCTGGGAGATGGAGGCCATCACCCCGGCCGGCGTCGCCAACCCCTGCCCGCCCACCCTCGCCTGGCTGATGTTCCGGAGCGAGCGACGGGTGCAGCGGCTTCGGGTGGTCTTCCCGGGGGCGTCGTCAGGCGGAGCGCAGCAGCTCTCGTAGCGCGGCCGTGTCGATGACGTGGGCCCGGGACGGGAACACCTTCTCGACCAGTACCCGGTGGCTCTCGGCGTCGGGGTCGGCGACGCCGTCGGACAGGACGAAGACGCGGTAGTCGCGGTCGGCGGCGTCCATGACGGTGGACAGGACGACACCACTGGTGCTGATCCCGGCGAGTACCAGGGTGTCGATGCCGCGGGCGCCGAGCCGCTGGTGGAGATCGGTGGTGAAACCGAAGCCGTAGCGGATCTTGCGCACGACGATGTCGCCGTCCTCGGGGGTGAGCCGCTCGTCGATCTGTGTGGAGGCGTCCTCGTGGTGGAACATCTTCGCCGCGGCGACCGCGCTGAACGACGCGTTGTTCTCGGGGACCGCCGACCAGTCGTCCTCGGTGAAGGCGACGCGGACGTAGCCGATGGAGCCGCCGGCGGCGCGCATCTCGGCGATGGAGTCCTTGACCCGCTCGACGAGGGCGTCGGAGTCGGAGACGGCGGGGACGATGCCGTTCTGGAAGTCCATGACCAGCAGGGCGGTCCGCTCGGGGGCGAGTGTGGGGAGGGAGGTGGTGCTCACGGGGGGTTCTCCTTGGTGGGTTTTCCGCACGGGGCTTCCGCGCAGGTCTTCCGCACGGGTCTTCCGCAGGTCTTCCGTACGGGTTTTCGTGCGAGTGGGGGAGGCGGCCGGTTCGCGGCCCATCAGCCGGCGGTCCAGGACGGTCAGCAGGAGGACCACGAGGCCCGCGCCGACCAGGACGAGGCCGAGGATGTGCAGGCCGTGGTCGCTCGCGCCGTCGCGGAAGACGATGCCGCCGATCACGGCGGAGGTGATGGTGCCGAGGTATCCGAAGGTCCGGAACAGTCCGGAGGCGGTGCCCATCTGGTCGGGCGGTGCCGCGAGATAGAGGGCGGTCTGGTTGCCGACGGTGGTGGCGGCCGAGGTGACGCCGAAGACCAGGGACACCAGCACGAGCGCGATCGCCGGGCTGTGCGAGGTGAGCAGCATGATGCCGGCCGAGCCGATCAGCATGGTCACCGCCGAGGCGACCAGCGGGCCGCGGACCAGGTTGCGGCGGGCGAGCGGGCGCGAGAGCAGCGCGGAGACGGCGCCCATGGGCAGCAGCAGGAGTCCCGCCGTCACCGTGGACAGGCCGTGCGCGGCCTCCATCCACTGGGTCATGCCGTACATGACGGAGTAGGTGCCGAGCAGGGTGAGGCCCTGGCGCAGATAGGTGCGGGTGAGGGCGCCGTTGGCGGCGAGGCCGCGGAAGTCGAAGAACGGCGCGGTCCTGCGCAGCTCCCACCGGACCGTGAGCGGGGCGGCCAGGACGAAGACGGCGAGCGGCGCCCACGCGATCCGCGGGAGGGCCGTAAGGAAGACGACCAGCGCGCTCATCGTCAGCGCGAAACCGAGGATGCCGGTCAGGTCGATCCGGTCGGCGACCCTGCGAAAACGCCGGTCGGCGCGGTCGAGCACCGGGTCTTTGGGCAGCCAGCGCACGGCCATCGCCATCGCGACCGCCGTGACCGGGATGTTGATCAGGAACGCCCAGCGCCAGCCCGCCGCGCCGACCAGCAGTCCGCCGATCGGCGGTCCTACGGCGGCGGTGGCCATGCCCGCGATCGCGATACCGCCGAGCACCCCGCCCGGCGGGGCGTCGAGACCGGCGTCCTCGGCGCGCCGCCGGATCAGGACCATCGCGCAGGGGAACCCGGCCGAGGTGCCGATACCGACCAGGACCCGGGCGACGGTGAGCATCGCCAGGTTCTGTCCGAGGCCTCCGACCACACCGCCGAGCAGCACCAGGACGATGCCGACGACGAAGATGCGGCGCGCGCCGAGCACCTCGGCCAGTTTCCCGGCGGTGGGCTGCGCTATCGCGCTGGCCAGATAGAGCGAGGAGACCAGTACGGCGGTGCTGCCGACCGAGACACGCAGTCCGGTGGCGATCGGCACCAGGGCGGTCGCGATGATGGAGCTGTTGATCGGGTTGAGGCTCGATCCCACGTAGAGCGGGGTCGTGAAGGTCCAGGGGAACGGCGTATGCGCCGGGGTGGCCTTGGTGGTGCCGGTCCTCATATGCCGCCGGCGTTCAGCTCGGTCGTGGCGAGGCGTTCCAGCAGCTCGATGGCCTTGTCCACGTCCGCGCGCTCGTCCGGGGCGACGAGCTGGTCGATGGCCCGGGCCAGGAAGGAGGCGCGGCCCAGCAGCAGCTTGTCGATCAGCTCGGCCGCGGACGGGTCCGCGCTCAGCAGCTTCTTGCGGCCGTCCCGCGCGTCGGGCTCGCTGTGCACCAGCCCGGCGGCCTTGAGCACGGCCAGGCTCTGCGCGATGGACTGCGCGCTGACGTGCTCCAGCGTGGCCAGCCGCGCCGCGGTGACCGGCCCCTCCCGGACGACGCTCGACAGCACGCCGAGCTGCGTGGGGGTCAGGCCGGTCGCGTGCTGCCCCGACTCCGTGCGCAGCCGGGCGCGCAGCCGGATGATCGCGTCGTTGAGCCGCTGAGCGGTCGCGACGGAGCGGTCCGGAGCGGGGTTGGTGGTCATGCCCCCAACATAAAACTACACAAGCAACTTTGCCAAGTTTCTTGTGTAGTTCTCGCTGTCTCCTGGCTCACACCGCCAGCTGAGCCGCGAAGAAGCCGCTCAGCTTCTCGACGGCGGGCGTGACGTACTCGTCCTTGTCGTAGAGGTCGACGTGCGTCGCGCCCTCGATCCACGCCAACTCCTTTGCCCCGTACGCCTTCTGGAACGCCTCCACGCTCATCCAGGACGTCACGGCCTCGCGCCCGGCGATCAGCAACAGCGGACGCGGGGCGATCAGGGAGAGGGACGCGAACGCGTCGAAACCGGCGATGCGGTCCACGCTCGTCCAGGTCAGCGAGGTGGCCGAGCGGGGGTGCCGGGCGCGCGGAGTGCGGTAGTACTCCCAGCCGTCGTGCACGTGCGGGCCGCCCGCGCGTGCCTCCTCCTCGGTGGCGGGGAAGAGCGGGAAGCGCTGGACATCCGCACCACGGGCCTCCGCGGTGCGAGCCTCCGAGGCGGCGGCCAGCATGCCCGCCACGACGGCCGGGTCCTGGGCGCCGTCCGCGCCGAGCCGGAACTGCCGCGAGATGTCCACGGCACTGACCGTGCCCACGGCCCGGATACGCGGGTCGGTCGCGGTCGCCGCCAGGGCGTAACCGCCGGAGGCGCAGATTCCGAGGGCTCCGACGCGGTCGGGGTCGACCTCGTCGCGGGTGTGGAGGAAGGAGACCGCGGCCTTCAGGTCCTCGACCCGCTGCGCCGGATCCTCCAGATCGCGCGGCTCGCCCTCGCTCTCGCCCTGGTGAGCGGCGTCGAAGGCGAGCGTGACGAACCCGCGCTCGGCCAGCCTGCGCGCATACAGCCCGGCGGCCTGCTCCTTCACCCCGCTGCCGGGATGACCGACCACGATCGCCGGCCCGGCAGCCTGCCCGTCCGGGGTGTGGAGATGGCCGGCGAGCTTCAGGCCGGCACTGGGAAAGACGACGTCGCTACGCATGGGAACGCACTCCAGCAAGAGAGGGGGAAGCCGGTCTACGGCCATGCCCCCACCGTCCGCCCACCCGGCCCGGTGCCGCCAGGGACGGCTCTGCCTATGCGGATCCGTACCAGGCACGCACGCGCCGGCCCGAGGACACTGGAGCCATGGCAGCCCCAGACCCGTCCCCCTCCGGCAACGAGCTGGGCGACTTCCTGCGCGCCCGCCGCGCGGAACGCGACCCGCAGCAGGCGGGCTTTCCCGACGACGGCCGGCTGCGGCGCGTGCCCGGGCTGCGCAGGGAGGAACTGGCCCATCTCGCACACGTCAGCGTCGACTACATCGTCCGCCTCGAACAGGGCCGCACTCGCGGGGGTTCCCGCGCCGTCCTGGACGCACTGGCCGACGCACTCCACCTCGCTCCGGACGAGCGCACCTACCTCTTCACCGTGGCCGAGGTCGCTCCCGGCCCCTCGCCCCGGTCCTTCGGCCGCCCCGAAGTCGCCCCGCGGCTACGGCAGTTGCTGGACACCATGTACGACGTTCCAGCCATGGTGCTGCACCGGGGCATGGACGTCCTCGCGTGGAACCGCGGGGCCACCGCGCTCCTCACCGACTTCGGCGCGCTGCCCCCGGCCGAGCGCAACCTGATCCGGCTCACCTTCCTCGACGCCCCCTTCCGGGCCCTGTACGCCGACTGGCCCCGGGCCGCCCGCGAGTGCGTCGCCGTCCTGCGCATGGAGGCGGGCCGCACCCCGCACGATCCCGCGCTGAATGCCCTGATCGCCGAACTCGGCGCCCGCGACCCGGACTTCCGCACCTGGTGGGCCGGTCATCAGGTACGGGGACCGCGACAGCTCACCAAGAGGTACGTCCATCCGGTCGCGGGTGAACTCACCCTCGACGTCCAGCAGTTCACCGTCGACACCCACCCCGAGCAGCTCCTCGTCGCCTACACCGCCGCACCGGACTCGGCCTCCCACGAGGCCCTGCGGTTCCTGTTGCAGTGGGCGGACGGGCCCAGCGGCAGGGCGGTCCGCGGTGACCACCACCGCTGAGCCCCGTGCTGCCGGACCCGGGCCACCCTCGTCGACCTGCTGGCCGTGGCCGACGGGGGCGTCCCGCGCACTCTCCAGCACTAGCACCGGCGCTTCACCTGGCGCTCAGGCTCCACAGATGGTCGGCCGTGCCGTTGTCGTCCCACTGGAGGACCTGAGCGCCGGAGGAGGTGCTCATGTTGGTCACGCCGAGCAGCAGACCGCTGTTGTAGTTGGCGATCTTGTAGGTGCCGTCCCCGGCCGGGATCAACTGCCAGAGGTGGTCGGCGGTGCCGTTGTCACCCCAGATCAGGGCGGTGCCGCCGTCCGCGGTGCTCGCGTTGGTGATGCCGAGAAGCAGCCCGCTCGCCTTGTTGGTGATCTTGTACAGCCCGGAACCGGCGGCCGTCAGCGTCCAGGACTGACTGGTGCCGGTGCTCGACGTCGCCTGGACGACCGCCGTGCCCTGGGCGGTTGCGGCACCCTGCGTGTCCAGGGCGAGCCCGCTGTTCTTGTTCTTGATCTGGTACGTCCCCGCCAACGAGGTCGACGTCCCGCTGGGCGTGACGACCAGGTGATAGCCGTCGGAGGCGTTCATCGCCACCGGCACGGTGATCGAGCCGTTCGACACGGTGTAGTCGGCGTCCGAGACCGTGATCGGTGCCGACACGGCCGTGGTGCGGCCCTTCGACGGTGTGTACTCCAGCTTGACGTGCACGGTGCTTCCGAAGGCGGACAGTGAGCCAAGTCCCGTGACCTGTACGGCCGTCGACCCGGCCCCGCCACCGAAGATCACGCTGATCTGCCGCCCGTCACCGGTCACCGCGGCGGCGCCGTCGATGCCCGTCTGGGCCGGGGGAGTGGTGGTGACCATGGTCCCCGACATGTCGCCGTACCACTTGTAGAGCCAGTACGACCCGTTGGGCGAGCCGCCCGTGTCGGTCAGGGTGTCGCCGAGGGTGCCGTAGTGGTTCCAGAAGGCGAGTTCGGCGTCATGGATTCCGGCCCGCTCGAACTTGGCCACATAGCCGACCAGTTGACCCGGGACACCGACCTCGCTCGTCGTGCCGTACTCCTCGATCGAGATCGGGCGCGGGCTGATGCCAAGGCTCGATTCGAGCGAACGGTACGCGGCCACGTGCGCGGCGATGTTCTGCGAGCCCTGCAACTCGTGCCAGCTCACGATGTCGGGCACCGTGCCGCTCGCCTTGGCGTCGGTGAGGAACGTGGTCATCCAGCTCTGGTTCCACGCCGAGTAACTCGGGCCCTGGATCGGCGTGTTGGCGTCCTTGGCGCGGACCTCCTTGTACGTCGTCGCCCAGCCTGCGTCGAAACTCCCGGCCGCCGAGGTGTCCCAGGTCCAGTCGGGTTCGTTCCACAGCTCGTAGGCGGCGATGTTCGTGGCGCCGGAGGACTTCACCGAGGCGACCTGCTTGTCCACGGCGGACAGCCAGTCGCTCCAACTCACCCACTTGTACGGGAAGTTCGGATACCAGTCGGGCATCCGCACCACCACCTTGGCCCCGGCCCGGGCCGCCTTGGACGCCACGACGAGCGCGTCACCGGCGGGCTTCGGCTCACCGTTGGGCAGTTGTGAACCACCCGGCGCCATCTGGACGAAGGTGTTCGGCTTGAGCGGGGTGACCAGGCTGTCGGCCGGCGTGCTCGCGTCGGCCAGGCCGTACAGGCTGCCGGTCGCCACATGGGTGACGGATCGCAGGGCCGAGGCCGCGTTGACGACCAGGGTCGTCGAGGCGGTGGGGGCGGCCTGGGCGGGGGCCGCGGTGCCGAGGGCGGCGACGGTCGTGAGGGCGACGGCGCCGAGGGCGGCTCTCAAGGGTGTGCGGCTCATGACATGGATCTCCTCAGGGAGTTGGGGGTGTCAGTCCTTCACCGCGCCCGCGGTGACGCCCGCGGCCACGTAGCGCTGGGCGAGGACCAGGAGGACGGCCGCCGGGATCGACGCGACGACGGCGGTCGCCATGATCGCGTTCCACTCCTGGTTGTTGTTGCCGATGTACTTGTAGATGCCGAGGGTGATCGGCTTCCAACTCCCCCCGCTGTCCAGGGTGTTGGCGAACACGAAGTCGGACCACGCCCACAGGAAGCCGAACAGGGAGACGGTCACGACCGCGTTGCGGCTCAGCGGGAGGACGACCGACCGGAAGGTGCGCCAGGTGCCGGCGCCGTCGATCAGGGCGGCCGAGATCAGCTCGCCGGGGATGCCCGACATGAACGCGGTGAAGATCATCACGCCGAAGGGCACGGCGATGGTGGAGTCCGCGACGATCAGCCCCCACCAGGAGTTGAGCAGACCGAGGTCCAGGAAGACGCCGTAGAAACCCATCGCCATGACGATGCCCGGGATCATCTGGGCGATCAGCAGGGCCAGGCTCAGGGCGCCGCCGGTGCGCGGCCGCAGCTTCGCCAGCCAGTACCCGGCCGGGGCCGCGATCACGAGGGTGAGGGCGACCGTGCCGAGGCCGATGAGCAAACTGGTGCCCAGGTAGGGGAGTTGGTCGTCCAGGACCGCTCGGTAGCCCTCGAAGGTGGGGTGCAGTGGCAGCAGGTCCGGCGGGTCCTTGCGCATGTCCTGCTGCGGGGTGAGGGACACGTTGAGCATCCAGTACACCGGGAACAGCATCAGCGCCGTCAGGACGAGGCCGATCAGGGTGTAGCCGCGCGACTTCACGCTTCCTGCCTCCTCTGGACCCGGATGTACAGCAGCCCGAAGACGAGCGCGATGAGGATGAGGATGTCGCCGACGGCGGCACCGGGCCCGAACTTGGGCAGCAGCGTGCCGAATCCGAGCTGGTAGGACCAGGTGGCGAGGGTGGACGAGGAGTCGCCGGGGCCGCCCTTGGTCATGATCCAGATCAGGTCGAACACCTTGAGCGTGTAGACCAGCCCGAGGAGCAGGGTGATCGCCGACACCGGGCGCAGCAGCGGGAAGGTGATCCGCCGGAACTGCTGCCAGGGACCGGCCCCGTCCAGGGCCGCCGCCTCGTACAACTCGGCGGGGATGTTCTGGAGCCCGCTGTAGAGGATGACGAGGTTGAAGGGGATACCGATCCAGATGTTCGCCACGATCACCGAAGTCAGCGCCCAGTCCGGCGAGGTGAGCCAGCCGACCGGGTCCACACCGACCAGGTGCAGGCCGTAATTCACCACTCCCGACTCACTGTTGAACATCCACGACCAGGTCGACGCCGACACGATGAGCGGCAGCAGCCACGGGATCAGGAACAACGCCCGCAGCGTGGCGGCCAGTCGGAAGTGCCGGTTGAAGAACACGGCGAGGGCGAGCCCGGCCGCGTACTGGAAGACGATCGACACGAACGTGAACACCATCGTGTGCCGCATGGCCGGCCCGAACGTCGGATCGTGCAGCACGGTGGAGAAGTTGTCCCACCCGGAGTAGGGCGCGTCGCCCTGCACGAACGACCGGACGGTGTAGTCCCGCAGACTCAGATCGAGGTTGCGGTAGAGGGGATAGGCGTAGAAGGCGGCGAGGTAGACGAGGAGCGGGGCGACGAAGGCCAGCGCGGTCAGCCGCGACCGGCCCCCACCGGTCCGGGGATTCAGAGCCACCCGTCAGCCCTTGCCCGCGGCGGCCTGCGCTTCGTCCAACGCGGCCTGCGGACTCTTGCCCCCGGACAACGCCGACTGCACGGCCGTCCACAACGGCTGGGAGATCGTGGGGTACTTGGTGCCGAGACCGCCACTGGTCCGCCCCCGAGCCGCCGCCACCGCGGACACCCACGGCTTCAACTCCGGGTTCTTCGCGACCTGTTGCGCCTGCACCGCCGCACTCGGCGCGACGTACATCAGCGTGGTGTCGGTCGCGAGCAGGCTGCTGGCGCTGGTCAGACACGTCACGATCTTCTTGCTGACGTCATAGCGGCCCGTGTCCTTCTGTACGGGCACCGTGACGAACTCGCCGCCGGTCGGCACGGGTGCCGAACCCCCGTTCTGCGCCGGGATGTTGACGATCCCGTACCCGAACCCGGCCTTGTCGGCGTTGCCGAGCTGCCAGGTGCCGTTCTCGCTGAACGCGTAGTCCCCGGTGGCGAACTCCTGCCAGCTCGTGGTCTGGGTGTTGGTGAGGACGTCCTTGGGCGCGTAGCCCGCGTCCACCCAGTCCTTCCACAGCGTCAACGCGGCCGTCCCCTTGGCCGAGTTGAGCTTGGTGAGGTCGGCGCCCGCACCCCAGAACCAGGGCAGGAACTGGAAGCTGCCCTCCTCCGTGTTGATCGCGGAGAACGTGATGCCCTTCTTGCCCGCCGCCTTGACCTTCTTCAGCGCCGCCGTCAGCGAGGCCCAGTCCTTCACGGAGGCCGGGTCGACGTGCGCGGCGGTCAGGATCTTCTTGTTGTAGTAGAGGGCAAGGGTGTTGGCGCCGACGGGTATCCCGTACGCGGAGCCGTCCAGGGTGCCCGCGCCGATGATGTTCTTCTGGATCGACGAGGTGTCGAGCCCGAGGTCGCTCGTCTTGTTGAGGATGCCCGCCTCGACCAGGGTGGAGACGACCGGGTTGTCCACCAGCATCACGTCCGGCGCGTTGCCCTGCTGGGCGGCGAGCAGCGCCTTGTTGCCGAGGTCCGTCGTGTCGTAGGCGGTCCGCTTGATCTTCACTCCGGCCTGCGTGCCGCACTGGGCGACCCGCTTGCCCCAGTCGGAGGAGGCGTCGAACTGCGGGTAGGGGTCCCAGAAGGCGTACGTCTTGGAGTCGCCGGAGGAGGACGAGGAGGAGCCGGAGCCGCACGCGGCGATCGAGACGAGCGCGCCGGTCGCGGCGAGCGCGGTGAGGAGGGTTCGGCGGGTTCGGCGGGTATTTCGCACGGGAGTGACCTCGTTGTCGGGGTGTAGGGCAAGGGAGTTCAGGAGGTCGGCAGCCAGACGCGCATGCTGCCGTCCTGTCGGTTGGCCCACGCGTAGTAGGGGATCGCGGTGAGCTCGACCAAGGCGCCGGCGGACGCGGCGGTGGGCTCGGCGGCCCGGTACGGCCACCAACTCCCGTCGTCCGCACGGCGCCTGCGGTGTCCGGCCGCGACGACGGTGGTGACGCCGCCGAGCAGGTCCGGGCGGTGTTTCACGGCGAGCGGACGCGTCGGGTCGAGGACGAGGTCGTCGAGTCCGCCGCCGGGGACGTCCACTTGCTCCACGCAGTACACGAGCGGCCCGCGCTCGATCGCCGCACAGCCGCGCACGGCGTCCACGCGCGGGTCGGCTGCGGTCAGCCGGGGTTCGAGCGCCAGCTCCAGGACCACCGAGTCGCCCGGCGCCCAGGTCCGTTCGAGCCGCAGCCAGCCGTCGGAGACGGGCGCGTCCGTCTGGTCGTACGCCAACTCCCCGACCCGCACCCGGAATTCGCGGCACCACTGCGGGATACGCAGGGACAGGGTCCACGGCCGGTCGGGGGTCTCCTCGACGGTGAGGGCGATCGTGCCGTGCCACGGGTAGTCGGTCTCGGCGCGCACGGACATCTCGCCGTAGGAGTAGCGGCCGGTGGTGAACTGGTGGATCTGCAGGCCCTGTTCGTCGCCCGAGGACAGATAGTGCTCCAGGGATGAGAGCAGCCGCATCACGTTCGGCGGGCAGCAGGCGCAGCGGAACCAGCGGGTGCGGCGGGCCGACTGGTCGCCGCCGGTGTCGGTGTGGCCGTCGCGGACCTGGAGCGGGTTGACGTACAGCCAGCGCTCGCCGTCCAGCGAGACGCCCGCCAGGAAGCCGTTGTACAGGGTGCGTTCGATCAGGTCGGAGTAGCGGGCCTCGCCGGTGAGCAGGGCCATCCGCCAGCTCCACTGGACGGAGGCGATGGCGGCGCAGGTCTCGCAGTAGGCGCGCTCGTTGGGGAGTTCGTACGGGTCGCCGAAGTCCTCCTTGTCGTGGTGCGCGCCCAGTCCGCCGGTGAGATGGGTCTTGGTCGTGGTCATCGCGTGCCACAACCGCACGGCGGCGGACCGCAGTTCGGGGTCGTCCGTCTCGGTGGCGAGGTCGGCGACGGCGGCCAGCAGATACAACTGCCGTACGGCGTGGCCCTCGACGCTCGTGGCCTCGCGCACCGGGACGCGGTCCTGGCAGTAGGCCGCGTTGTCGAGCAGGCCGTGGCCGTGCCGGTCGACGAAGTAGCCCGCCAGATCGAGGTGTTCGCGCTGTCCGGTCTCCCGGTACAGCTCGACCAGGGCGGTCTCCACCTCCGGGTGGCCGTCGATGCCGTCGATCGGCCGGCCGCTGCCGGGCGGGCCGAAGACCTGGCCGAGGTGGTCGGCGAACCGGCGTGCCACGTCGAGGAGTTCGGGCCGGCCGGTGGCCCGGTGATGGGCCACGGCCGCCTGGATGAGATGGCCCGCGCAGTACAACTCGTGGCTCCAGCGCAGGTTCTGGAAGCGGGCGCCGTCCTCGCGGACCTGGAACCAGGTGTTGAGGTAGCCGTCGCTCTGCTGGGCGTCGGCGACCAGGGCGATGATCCGGTCGACCTCGGCCGTCAGTTCCTCGTCGGCCCGGTCGGCGAGTTGCCAGGAGGCGGCCTCCAGCCACTTGTAGACGTCCGTGTCGACGAACGAGTACGCGCCCCGGAACTCGCCCTCGACGGTGCCGGCCGCCAGCCGCAGATTGTGCAGATTGCCCGCCGACTCCAGCAGGCCGGGGCCCTGGGGGAGGGACACCCGGGCGTTGACCTCGCGGCGGGTGTGCCAGAAGCCCGCGGTGACGTCGGCGGCGGCCGGGCGCAGCGCCGCGCGGGCGTCCGGGCCGAGCCGGACCGGGCCGACGGGGGACGTTGCGGAAGGAGTGCGGGGCATGGGGGGCATGGCTCTCCGGTTCATGATTGCGCAATCGTTTTCCTGCTGGAGAGTAGAGGGGAGGCGACGGATCCGGGTCAAGTACCGCGACGGAGCTTTTTTCACCCTGCCCAAGGACTGCTACTGTCGCCGATGAGGCCGTCACCGCCGCCGTGAAGGAAAAGGATTGCCCGTGACCTCTGCTCCTCGTTCACCCTCCGCGGGCCGGGCCAGACTCGCGGATGTGGCCGCGCTCGCGGGCGTCAGCGTGGGCACCGCGTCGAAGGCGTTGAACGGCGGCGGGCGGATGCGGCCCGAGACCCGGCAGCGGGTGCTGGACGCGGTGGAGGCGCTGGGGTTCCGGCCCAACCAGAACGCGCAGAGCCTGCACACCGGCCGGAGTTGGACGGTCGGCCTGATGACCACGGACGGCATCGGCCGGTTCAGCACACCGGTGCTGCTGGGGGCCGAGGACGCGCTCGGGGCCGGCAAGATCTCCGTGCTGCTGTGCGACACCCGGGGCGACGCGATCCGCGAACAGCACCATCTGCGCAACCTCATGGACCGCCGTGTCGACGGCATCATCGTCACCGGCCGCCGCACCGACCCGCGCCCGCCGCTCACCGGCGTCGACGAGGTCCCGGTGGTCTACGCGCTGTCCCCGTCCATCGACCCCGACGACACCTCCGTCGTCTCGGACGACGAGGGCGGCGCCCGCCTCGCCGTGGAGCATCTGCTGGCCACCGGCCGCACCCGGATCGCGCATATCACCGGCCCGGCCCACCACGCCGCCGCCCGCGACCGGGCCCGGTTCGCGGGCGGTCACCTGACGGTCGCCGGGCTCGAACTCGCCACCGGGCGGGTCCACTTCGGCGAGTGGAGCGAGGCCTGGGGCCGCCGCGCCGTCGACGCGGTACTGCGCACGGCGCCCGACACCGACGCCTTCTTCTGCGGCAACGACCAGATCGCGCGCGGTGTGACGGACGCGTTGCGGGAACGCGGGGCGAGCGTCCCCGACGACATCGCGGTGGTCGGCTACGACAACTGGGACACCATGGCCCTGGCCAGCCGCCCACCCCTCACCACGATCGACATGAGCCTCGCCGAGATCGGCCGGATCGCGGCCCTACGGCTCCTGGAGGCGATCGACGCGGACCCGGCACCGGGGTTGCACACGGTGCCGTGCCGGCTGGTGGTGCGGGAATCGAGTTAGGCCGATGCCGTTGCCTCAGTTGGCGGTGAGATCCGGCAACAGGGCGGACAGCGCCTCGCGTTGGGCCGGGCCGACGAACTGTACGAGTGCTCGCCGTACTGTCTCCTGCAGTGCTCCGGACGACTCCGCCAGCAGTCGGCGGGCCTTCTCGGTGAGGGCGACCTCGACTCCGCGCTTGTCTCCGCAGACCGACTTGCGGGTGACCAGGCCCGCGTGCTGGAGGCAGGCGATCTGATAGGTCAGCCGGGTCTTCGGGCGGCCGAGCAGGTCGGCGATCCGGGTCATGCGCAGCCCCTCGGGCTCCTCGGCGAGCAGGCACAGCACCAGGAACTCGTCGTGCGAGACGTCGAGGTTCCCCTTCACGACCGAGCGCAGCTCCTGCTCCACCGCTCCCGTCGCCGCCAGCAGCAGCATCCAGGCGCGCAGCTCGGGCGGGAGCAGTCCGGCGCCCTGCATGGAGGGGCATTCGGGCTGGTCGGCGGGGCGCTCAACGGGGTCGGCCATGGTCCCAAGTCTACCTGTTGTCCAATTTTGGAGGAGTGGTTGTCCATATTTGGATAATGGGCTAGCGTGTGGCTCATTCAAATTTGGACTACCGGAACCAGCTGGAGAGATCATGACCGTCGCCGTCGAAACCGGGGTGTGGCAGCTCGACCAGGCCGCCTCCACCGTGGGAATCAGCCACAGGACGATGTGGGGCCTGGTCAATGTGAAGGGCACCTTCTCCACCGTCACCGGTCAGGGCGAGGTCCGGCCCGACGGGTCCGCGGTCGGCACGCTGACCCTGGCCGCCGCCTCCCTGGACACCAAGAACGCCAAGCGCGACAAGCACCTCCGGTCCGCCGACCTGTTCGACGTGGAGAAGTTCCCGGAGATCACCTTCGCGGTGCGCAGCGCCGAACTGCGTGACGGCGACACCGTGCACATCGTCGGTCAGCTGACCGTCCACGGCATCAGCCGCCCCCAGACCTTCACCGCCCGCCTCAAGGACGCGACCGGTGAAGCGCTCACCCTGGACGCCGAATTCACCGTGGACCGCGACCAGTTCGGCCTGGGCTGGAACCAGATGGGCATGCTGCGCGGGCTGACCACCGTCACCACCACGCTCCGCTTCCTGCGCAGGGCGGCCTGACCGGCCGTCAACTCCCGGGCCGCAGCCGGATGTCCGAGCTGGACAGCGTCTGCGGGACCGCGGTGAAGGCACGTACCCGGATACGGACCTTCTTGTGGGGAAGCGTGAACGTCCCGCCGGGCGGCCGGAGTTCGATGGTCCGCGTACTGTGCGCGGGCAGGGTCGCCGGACCGCCCACCTGGGACCAGAACCTGCTCATGCCCTGGCCCGTGGTCAGGGTGTAGCGCGGAGTGAGGGCCGTGCCGGAGGAGTTGGTCACCCGGACGGTCAGCCCGGTCACGACGGTGGGCAGGGCGCGCCGGACCCCGGTGAGCCTCATGGTCATCGGCGGTGCCCCCGTCGCCGCCACCGCGGCGCTCGCCAGTGCGGGCGTGAGAAGGAGCACGGCCGCCGCGACCCTGGCCCGGCGGTGCGGGCCGGACAGCAGCCGGGGGCGCGGCTGCCACGCCGTACGGAACTCCGAGAGCGGCGCGGTGACCGCCGAGGCCAGCCACAGCGGGGTCATCAGCAGGTAGTAGCCGTCCTGTGAACGCGTCGCCAGATAGAAGGCGCACCAGGGCAGCACGGTCGCCGCCGGGCCCAACCGCCGTACGAACAGCACGAACACGACGAGCAGGCCCGCCGCCAGCAGGATGCTGGCGTGGGAGTACCAGTCGAGCCGGTCGCTGCCATTGGTGAAGTACAGCGAGATGTCCACCAGGCCCTGGCCGTGCACCACCGCGCCCTGTGTCAGCGGCAGCGCGATGCCGGTCAGCCAGGTGCCGGGCTCGCTCACGATGAAGTACGTGTTGATCAGCAGCCATACGGTGACGGCGGTCCCGGTGATGCGCAGCACCACCAACGCCGCCTGCCGCGCGCCGAGTTCACCACGGCGCAGCGCGTAGATCCCGGCGAGCAGGAACGGCGTGAGGAACCAGGGGAGTTGCTGCGCCGCGCAGGCCGCCCCCAGACACGCGGCCTGGACGATCCCGGCACGGCCGAGCCGGCCGCCGCTGCCGATCCGGGGCCAGCGGATCACCACCGGCACCAGCAACGCCATGGCGAGGACGGCGGGATAGCCCTGGCGGCCGTAGGTGGGAAGCAGGCCGAGACCGAGGCAGGCCAGGGTGGCCGCCGACCGCCACTGCGCGGGCAGCAGCCGCCACATGAGGACCGCGGCCGCGACGAGCGCGCCGGTGGCGACGGCCGTCGCGGGCGCGCCGCCGTGCCCGATCCACAGCAGGGGCGCCGTCAGCAGCGTCTCCAGCGGGGGGTAGCCGTAGGTGTAGTCGTAGCCGCCGGTCACCGTCGGGGTCAGCGCGACGCCCCCGGAGTGGAAGAGCCACGGCCAGGGCTGGCCGTAGACCTGGTGCCCGGCGACCAGTTCCCTGGCGGCCTGGGTGGTGAGCACCGCCTCGTCGCCGCCGCCGTGGAACACGGACCACGCGGACAGGGTGAGCAGGACCGCGGTCACCAGCACGGCCAGATCGATCCGGGCCAGCGACCGGGCCCGGCGGACCACCAGGGCCAGCACCCCGCACACCAGGATCGAGGCGTAGCAGAGGGAGACGACCGCCGCCACGACGAGCCGGTGGCTCGCGGCCTGCGTCCACACCGGGCGGACGCCGATGAACAGACTGATGTCGGCGAGCAGGGTCAGGATCCGGTGCCACTGCGCGGGAGGTTCCGGGGCGGACACCGCCGACTGTGTCCGCCGACCGGGTGCCACCTGTGGTGTTTCTGCCAAGTGCACAGCACAGGACGCTAATCCGACCCAGTGAGCGAGGTGGCGGCAATCGTGAAGAGCCTGGTATGAGACCGGTAAGAAGGCCTCGTCGTGGCCCAAAAGGGGCAAAGTCGAACGGCTTTGTTCAACCGGCGGTGGCCATCAGTTCATTCAGTAAACATCGCGCACATACCGCTTCGCCGCCGCAAGTTGCTTCACGTACGCACCCGCCTCGGTCTCGTCCAGCCCACCGTGCGCGACCGCGATGTCCCGCAGCGCCCGGTCCACGTCCTTCGCCATCCGTGAGGCGTCCCCGCACACATAGAAGTGGGCACCCTCCTGCAACCAGTGCCACAACTCCGGCCCGTGCTCCCGCATCCGGTCCTGTACGTACACCTTGGCGCGCTGGTCACGGGAGAAGGCCGTGTCGAGCCGGGCGAGCGTGCCCTCGGCCAGCAACTCCGTCAGCTCCTCCTCGTAGTAGAAGTCCGTCGCCCGGTGCTGCTCCCCGAAGAACAGCCAGTTGGGCCCCGGATGCCCGAGCGCCCGCCGCTCCTGGAGGAACCCGACGAACGGCGCCACACCCGTACCCGGCCCCACCATCACCATCGGCGTCGCCGCGTCGGTCGGCGGCCGGAAGTGCGGCGAGCGCTGCACGAACACCGGTACCTCCGTCCCCGCCGCCGGATCGGCATCCGCGAGGAACGGCGAGCACACCCCGCCGCGCGGCCGGCCGGCGAGATTCTCGTAGCGCACCACCGACACCGTCAGCGAGACACTGTGCGGGTCGACGAGCGGGCTGGAGGAGATCGAATACAGGCGCGGCTGAAGCTTCTTGAGCACTCCGGCCCAGTCCTCGGCGGACGCCTTCACCGGATACTCGGCGAGCACGTCCACCGCCTGCCGCCCCCAACTCCACTGCGCGAGCCCGTCCTTGTTGTCGGGCCGCAGCAGCCTGCGCAACTCCCGGTCGTCCCGCGCCCGTTCGGCCACGAACCGCAGCAGATCCGGAGTGATCCGGGTGATGTCCAACTGCCGGTGCAATGCCTCGGCGAAAGGGAACGCGCCAACACCCTCCACCTCTACGACCGTCGAGGCATCGGCACCGGTGACGGTCAGCCACTCCTCCACCAGGGCGGGCGAGTTGACCGGCCGCACGCCGAGCGCGTCACCGGCCTCGTACGTCAGGTCGATCCCACTGGTGTCGAAGGTGAACCGCCGGACCTCCTTGCCCGCGCCGGGCCGGCTGAGCAGCCGGTTGCCGACGAGGCGGGCGGCGACGGGGGCGGGCTTGGGGGTGCGGGGCGGTGACTTCGGGGCTGCGGTGTCGGTGCCCTGTGCCGTGTCGGTCTCGGCGCCCAGCGCCGTGAGCACCTGACCCAGCCAGGCGTCCGCCGAGGGTTCGAAGTCCGGCTCGCAGTCGGTACGTTCGGTCAGTCGCACCCCGCCCAACTCGTCCAGCCGCGCGTCCAGTCGGCGCCCGTGCCCGCAGAAGTCGTCGTACGACGAGTCGCCCAGGGCGAGCACCGCGAACCGCACCCCGTCCAGGCGCGGCGCCTGCTCCCCGGCCAGCGTGTCCCAGAAGCCGGAGCCGTTGTCGGGAGCGTCGCCGTCGCCGAACGTGCTGGTGATGAAGAGGAGATCGGCGTCGGCCGGGAGCGTGCCGACGTCGGCCTGGTCCATGCCGACCAGGGTCGCCCGGTGCCCGGCCGAGCCCAGCCGCTCGGCGGTGGCCGCCGCCACCTCCTCGGCGTTGCCGGTCTGCGAGGCCCACAGGACGACTATCTGCCGCCCAGGCTGGGGCTGTTGCGCCGGAACAGCCGCCGACCGCGAGTACATCCCGGCGAGAACACCGTTGACCCACAAGGCGTGTTCGGCGCTGAAGGGTGCGTCCGGCGGAAGTGTCGGCACACCGGGGGAGCCGGACTCGATGCCCGCGAGGAAGCCGGTCAGATAGAGACGTTCCTGCGCGGTGAGGACGGGCGGGGGAGCGGGATCGAGGCCGAAGGGATTCGCACCCGGGATCACCGCGGTCGGCACCACCACCTCCGCCGGAGCCGGTGCCGGTGCCGGCGCGCTCGCCACCTTCGCCAGCGACACGGCGCACGCCTTGAACTCCGGCTGGAACGACACCGGGTCCACGGCGTCGCTCGTCACCGCGTTCACGCTCAGATACTCGCCGAAGAGGTCGTTCCAGTGGAACGGCGCGAAACAGCCCCCGGGACGCACCCGGTCGGTCACCACGGCCGGCAGCACCGCCCGTCCCCGCCGTGACGCGACCTCCACCGAGTCGCCCTCCGCGATCCCCAACTCCCGTGCGTCCTTGGGATGCAGCTCCACGAAGGGCCCGGGGTTCAGCTTGTTCAGCTTGGCGACCTTGCCCGTCTTCGTCAGCGTGTGCCACTGGTGCTGCAAGCGCCCGGTGTTCAGCACGAACGGGTAGTCGTCGTCGGGCAGTTCGGCGGCGGGCATGTGCGGCCGGGCATGAAACACAGCCCGTCCACTGGCGGTCGGGAATTTCAACTCGCCCCCGCCCACATACCGGATGGGATTGCGGTCCGGCCCGTCCTCCTCGGCGGCCGGCCACTGCACGGGCGTGCTCCGCAGCCGCTCGTAGGTCACCCCGCGCAGGTCCCACCCGGTCACCGGGTTCCAGAACTGCCGTATCTCCTCGAAGACTTCCTCCGCGCTGTCGTAGGAGAAGCCCTTCTCGTACCCCATCGCGCACGCGACGGCCGCGATGATCCGCCAGTCGGCCATCGACTCGCCGGGCGGGTCGACGACCGGGCGGGCGAGGGTGAGGTTGCGCTCGCTGTTGATGAGGACGCCCTCGGACTCGGTCCACATCGCGCCGGGGAGGACGACGTCTGCGTAGGCGTTGGTCTCGGTGTCGGTGAAGACGTCCTGAGTGACGACGAACTCGGCTGCTTCCAGGCCCTCGATGACGGTCCGTCGGTTGGCGACGGAGGCGACCGGGTTGGTGCAGATGATCCAGCAGGCCTTGATGTCGCCGTCGGCCATCTTCTGGAACATCTCGACGGTGCCCCGGCCGACGCCGTCCGCGCGGAGCGTGTCCGGCGGCAGGCCCCACAGCTCCTCGGTGAACTCCCGCTCCGCGTCCACGAGTACGGACCGCTGGCCCGGCAACCCCGGTCCCATGTAGCCCATTTCACGGCCGCCCATCGCGTTCGGCTGGCCGGTGAGGGAGAACGGGCCGCTGCCCGGACGGCAGATCGCGCCCGTCGCGAGATGCAGGTTGATCAGGGCGTTGGTGTTCCACGTCCCGTGCGTGGACTGGTTGAGCCCCATCGTCCAGCAGCTCATCCACTCGCCCGCCTCACCGATCAGCCGGGCGGCCGTACGGATGTCGTCCTCGGCGAGACCGGTGAGGGCGGCGACGGCGTCCGGCGCGTAGTCGGCGAGGAACTCGGGCATCGCCTCCCAGCCCTCGGTGTGAGCGGTGATGAACTCCGGGTCGGTGTGACCGTTCTCGTGCAGCAGCCGCAACAGGCCGTTGAGCAGGGCGAGATCGGTGCCGGGCGCGATCTGCAGGAACAGGTCGGCCTTCGCCGCCGTGGCGGTCCGGCGCGGGTCGACGACGATCAACTTGGCGCCGGCCTTCACCCGTTCCATCATCCGCAGGTAGAGGATCGGATGGCAGTCGGCCATGTTCGAGCCGATGACCAGGAACACATCCGCCCGCTCGAAGTCCTCGTACGATCCCGGCGGCCCGTCCGCGCCCAGCGACGACTTGTAGCCGGCGCCCGCACTGGCCATGCACAGCCGGGAGTTGGACTCGATCTGGTTCGTGCGTATGAACCCCTTGGCGAGCTTGTTCGCCAAGTACTGGGCTTCCAGGCTCATCTGCCCGGAGACATAGAGGGCGACGGCGTCCGGCCCGTGCTCGTCGACGATCTCCCGCAGCCGCCGCGCGGTCTCGGCGATCGCGTCGGTCATGGGCGTGGGCACCGGCTCCTCACCGCGCTCGTCCCGCACCAGGGCGCCGGTCAGCCGGCCGGGTGCGGTGAGCATCTCGGCCGTGGTCGCGCCCTTGGTGCAGAGCCGGCCCGCGTTCGCCGGGTGCGCCTTGTCGCCGGACGCCTTGAGGACCGTACGCCTGCCGTCGGGACCCGCCCCGACGTCGAGCAGCATGCCGCAGCCCACACCGCAGTACGAGCAGACCGTCCGTATCTGCTGCGTCTGGAGGCTCGCCGGGCTAGTCGTCATGGCGTCGACCGTACGAATTGCCCGTTACGCCGATGTCACGCGGCTCGATCATGAGGGGTTACGCCCGCTGCACAACGGGCTGGGGGTCGCTGTGAGATGCGGACGAGATATGGTCCGATCTTGTCGCGGAGTGTGTCGCTGTTGGGCCGAACGGGTGACAGTGCGCAACAATTGCCGGATGCAGACTGCCAGCGCGACCCAGGACGGAGCATGCCGGTGAACAGCCACGATGTCACCGACGAACAGTGGGAAGGGCTCGCCCAGGTAGTGCCGCTGCGAGGCCGGGACGCCTGGCCGTCCGCCGTGAGCCACCGTTCCATACCCGAGGCCGAGACCGAGCCCCGCCGCCGTTTCGTCGTCCTCCGCGTGAACGTGTTCGGGGACGCCCGTGAGGTCGCGGAGACCCTGATGGCGGGCGTGCCGGTGCTTCTCGACCTGACCGGCGCGGAGACGGAGGTCGCCAAGCGGGTGCTGGACTTCAGCACGGGCGTCGTCTTCGGCCTGTCGAGCGGGATGACCCGCGTCGACCGGAATGTGTTCCTGCTCACACCGCCGGGGACGGAAGTGCGGGGGCTGATGGAGGGCGCGGGGGTTCCGGGGGTGTGAGCCCGCCCGCGCAGAGGAGTACGAGGAGGGGAGCGGCGGGGTCCGGTCGCTCGATCGTAGGAAGGTCCCCCGGGCGGAACGGTTCGCCTGCCGGCGGAGGCCTACGGTCCGGATATGACCGCGCCAGCACAGTCGCCGCAGCCACCTGAGTCCGCCCCGTCGCCCGACTTCTCTCCGGACTCCCGCCTGCCTGAGCCGCCTCGGCCGTCGGAGGGTGTGCCGCCGCAGGGGCGGTCGTCGGAAGCCGTCGCCCGCAGGGCTCGGCCCGCACCCGAGTCGCTTGGTGCGGGGGTGCCTGCGTCGGTGAGCGCCGCGTCGCCGCAGGGGCGGTCGCCGGAAGTCCTGTCGTCCAGGGGACGGTCCGCGTCGGAGTCGCCGGTATCGGGGGTGCCTGCGCCGGCGAACCCCGTACCGCCCCAGGGGCGGTCGCCGGAAGCCGTCCCCCGCAGGGTTCGGTCGGTGCCCGGGGCGCCAGCGTCGGGGGCGCCCGTGCCGGCGGTCAGCGCCCCGCGCCCCGATCGGCCCCATCTCGCCGAGCTGCGGCTCTCCGCGTTCGCCGCGCATCGAGGGGTTGGATTCTCGCTCGGGCCGCTCACTCTCTTCGCCGGGCCCAGTGGGTCCGGGAAGACGAGTGTGCTGCGGGCCTACGAGGCGCTCGCGCGGCTCGGGGGTGGGAGCGAGGCGGGGGAGGTGTTCCCGGACCCGGTCGGGTGTGTTCCGGAGCGGGCGCGGCCCGACGCACAGCGGCGGCGCGGGTTCCGGATCGGGTGTACGGCGGACGGGCCCGAGGGGCCGGTACGGCTCGACGTCGCCGTCCAGGCCGAGCCCGAACTGCGCATCGTGGGGGAGCGGTTGACGGCGGGCGGACTGGTTCTTCTGGAGACGGCTCTGCGGGACCCCTCGCGGCGCTCGGTGCAGGCTGCCTGGCACACCGGGGGCTCGTCCCCGGTCACCCGCGCCCCGCTGCCGGACGACCGGCTCGGCACCGCGCTGCTGCCGTTGCGGGTCGCCGGCAAGACGGACGGACAGCGCCAAGTCCTCGCCGCCGCCGAGCAGATGGTGGTCGCCCTGCGCTCCGTCTTCGCCTGCGACCCGGCGCCCGAGCGGATGCGCGCGGCCGTGCCGATCGGCGACGGCCGGCTGCTGCGGGACTGCTCCAACCTCGCCGACGTGCTGTGGCGCACCCGGAGCGAGTGCGGGCAACGGCACGCGCAACTCGTCACGGCGGTGCGGACCGGGTGCGCCGGACCCGTGGTGGATGTGCTCGCGGAACCCCTGAGGGACGGGATGCTCCGCGCGGTCCTCGACCGGGGCGACGGCCCCCGCACCGCCTTCGAGCGGCTCGGCGACGGTGAACTCCGGTACGCGGCAATGGCGTTGGTGCTGCTCACCGGCCCCGGCGTACTGGAGGTCGACCCGCCCGGCGAGGTCCCGGCCGCGATGCAGACCCTCACCGTCCTCGCCGACGGCCTCGACCGAGGAGTCGACGTACGGCAACGGGCCGAACTGCTGCGGCTCGCGGCGCGGATGTGCGAGCGCGGGCACATCCGGCTGGTCGGCGCGGTGAGCGACGCGTCCTGGGCCGCCGGGGTCGACGGTGTCACAGTGGTACACCTGGAGCCGTGACAGAACATCTCGACGTGGCGAAACTGCAGCGCAGACTGGCCGAGTTCGCGGCCGCGCGGAACTGGCAGCCCTACCACACCCCCAAGAACCTCGTCGCCGCGCTCAGCGTGGAGGCCTCCGAACTGGTCGAGATCTTCCAGTGGTTGACCCCGGAGGAGTCGACACGGGTCATGGACGACCCGGACACCGCGCACCGGGTGACGGACGAAGTCGCCGATGTGCTCGCGTACTTGCTGCAACTGTGCGAGGTGCTCGGTATCGACCCGCTCGCCGCGCTCGACGCGAAGATCGACCGGAACGAACGCAGGTTCCCGGCGCCGTAGTCGCCGACTTGGGGGAGCTGGCGCGTCCATTTTCACTCTCCGGAGTCATTCATCTGCTCGCAACCGATTTGTTGTCCACAGATTTCCGCCTTCCACTGGCTTTTCGTCTCAGGCACCCTCACTCTGGGTAATGGACAAGGGAGTTCGGGCGGACGTGCGAACAGCACGTCGGGATATGACGGGGGCAGCGCATGGACGCGATGCGGCTGATCGTGACGAGCAGGCGCGCCCTGGCCGGAAGCGGTGGCGTGCCGGAGACCATGACCGAGGTGTGGCAGGCGCAGGCCCTCGCCCAGGCGATAGGCAGCCGCCTCGCCGTCTTCGGTCCGCCCGAACTGCGGGGCGAGGCACTGGGGTTGACCGAACTGGCGGGCCGGGGCTGCGGGGTCCTCGACACCCCCGTGCTCGCCGTCGAGGACTTACGGGCGGCCCAGCTCACGGAGTTGGGCGACGCCCGCCTCGCCCTGCTCTGCCTGGGCATCCTGCTCGGCGAGGTCGGCATCGCCCTCGTCGGCATCGCCTGCGCGGCGGACGACGAGGGCACGTACTGGCAGTGCATGGAGGCCATCGACGCGGCGGACGAGTCCCGGGACCGGGTCCTGGAGATGCTGCGAAGACTCGCGGACCGCGAACAGCCGGCGATACCCGAGCGAGAGGCGGGCTGACGGCCGCCTCCGGCGGGGGGGGGGCGGGGGAGCGACACCGGGCACAAGGCGAACCGGGCCGCCGCCCGTGCCCGTCAGGCGGTCGCGCCGCCCTCCTCGCCGGCCCCCGACCCCGTGCTCCCGGCGGACTGCAGATCCGCGTCCAGGGCGGACAGGTCCGCGTTCAATGACGCCATCAGCTCCTCCATCTGCTGCAACAACCCCTTCGGTTGTGCAGGCCCGCCCTGCTGCGGCACGGCTTCTTCGGACATGACGGCCTCCTCGGCCCGTGGCCTCCGGGGAGGCCGATGCGGGTGTCGCCCCGACGTCGCCTTGCCGGTGCGGGAATCCGGGCGGTCCGGCTCCGCCCGAGCCAACGATCATCAACGGGGCCGGTCACTGGCGCGGGCGGCCCCCGTGCGCACGGTTGACGCGATTTCACCCGACCGGGGACGGGACGGGCCGCAGGGACCGGTGGGGTTGACCGTCACCCGACCGTGCAGGATGGGGGCATGGATCTTCGCATCTTCACCGAGCCCCAGCAGGGGGCGACCTACGACACCTTGCTCGCCGTGGCCAAGGCCACCGAGGATCTCGGCTTCGACGCCTTTTTCCGGTCCGACCACTATCTGAGCATGGGCTCCGGCGACGGGCTGCCCGGTCCCACCGACGCCTGGCTCACCCTGGCCGGCCTCGCCCGCGAGACCAGCCGCATCCGCCTGGGTACCCTGATGACGGCCGGCACCTTCCGCCTCCCCGGCGTCCTCGCCATCCAGGTCGCGCAGGTCGACCAGATGTCCGGCGGCCGGGTCGAGCTCGGCCTGGGCACGGGCTGGTTCGAGCAGGAGCACAAGGCGTACGGCATCCCGTTCCCCAAGGAGAAGTTCGCCCGCCTGGAGGAGCAACTGGCCATCGTCACCGGCCTGTGGGAGACCAAGCCCGGCGACACCTTCGACTTCCACGGCACCCACTACGACCTGACGGACTCGCCCGCGCTGCCCAAGCCCACACAGGCGAAGATCCCCGTGCTGATCGGCGGCCACGGCGCCAGCCGCACCCCGAAGCTGGCCGCGAGGTACGCGGACGAGTTCAACATGCCGTTCGCCTCGATCGAGGACAGTGAGCGGCAGTTCGGCCGGGTCCGTGCCGCCGCCGAGGCGGCCGGCCGCAAGGCCGACGACCTCACCTACTCCAACGCCCTCGTGGTCTGCGTCGGCAAGGACGACCAGGAGGTCGCCCGCCGCGCCGCCGTGATCGGCCGCGAGGTCGACGAACTCAAGGCCAACGGCCTCGCGGGCTCCCCGTCCGAGGTCGTCGACAAGATCGGCCGCTACGCGGAGGTCGGCTCTCAGCGCGTCTACCTCCAGATCCTCGACCTCGACGACCTGGACCACCTGGAGTTGATCTCGTCCCAGGTGCAGTCGCAGTTGTCGTGACGCCGCGCGGGCGGGGCACCAGACCCTGTGCCATGACCCCGCGCAGGCCCGCGCAATAACGGAAGGCGCAGTTCGCCCGCCTTGTGCGAAGGTGAGACGGTCGTCCTGCCCAGCCCCCGGGATCACCGACCCTGGGGGCTTTCGCACGTACGGCACCGCACTCATCCACCCGTCGGAGAGGTCCTCCGCATGTTCCTGACCATCACTACCACCGGCACCCCCGAACTCCCCGCCACCGACCTCGGTTTCCTGTTGCACAAGCATCCCGAGAAGGCGCAGGCGTTCTCCACGTCCTACGGCACGGCCCACGTCCTCTACCCCGAGGCGGATGCCGGGCGCTGCACGGCGGCGCTGTTGCTGGAGGTCGACGCGGTGGCACTGGTCCGGCGCGGCAAGGGCAAGGGACGCGGCGGCGCACCCGACGCGGCACTCGCGCAGTACGTCAACGACCGTCCGTACGCGGCCTCTTCACTGCTCGCCGTCGCGCTCAGCGCGGTCTTCTCCAGCGCCATGCGGGGCGTGTGCAACGCCCGCCCCGAGCGCGCGGCACAGCCCCTGCCGCTGCGTATCGAGGTGCCCGCGCTGCCCGCGAGGGGCGGCGGCGACCTCGTACGGAAGCTCTTCGCGCCGCTCGGCTGGACGGTCACGGCCGAACCGGTCGCGCTGGACGCCGAGTTCCCCGAGTGGGGCGACTCGCGCTACGTGAGCCTCGTCCTGGAGTCGGAGACGCTGACCCTCGCCGAGGCGCTGCGCCACCTGTACGTCCTGCTCCCGGTCCTCGACGACGCCAAGCACTACTGGGTGGCCTCCGACGAGGTCGACAAACTGCTGCGCGCCGGTGAGGGCTGGCTGCCCGCGCACCCCGAGCAGAAGCTGATCACCAGCCGCTATCTGTCCCGCCGTTGGTCCCTGACCCGGCAGGCGATGGAGCGACTGGAACTCGTACGGCTCGCCGAGGCCGACGACAGCGAGGTCGAGGAGATCGACAACGCCGTCGAGCCGGAGACGGAGGCCGAGGAGAAGCCGACACCGCTCGCCGTCCAGCGCCGGGACGCGATCGTCGAGGCGCTCAAGGCGTCCGGTGCCGCCCGGGTGCTCGATCTCGGCTGCGGACAGGGCCAGTTGGTGCAGGAACTGCTCAAGGACACCCGGTTCACCGAGATCGTCGGCACCGACGTGTCGATGCGCGCGCTCACCATCGCCGGTCGCCGCCTCAAGCTCGACCGCATGGGGGAGCGGCAGGCCTCCCGCGTCCAGCTCTTCCAGAGCTCGCTCGCCTACACCGACAATCGCCTCAAGGGCTACGACGCCGCCGTGCTCAGCGAGGTGATCGAGCACCTCGACCTGCCCCGGCTGCCGGCGCTGGAGTACGCGGTGTTCGGCGCCGCCCGCCCGAAAACGGTCCTGGTCACCACCCCGAACGTCGAGTACAACGTCCGCTGGGAGACCCTCCCGGCCGGACATGTCCGGCACGGCGACCACCGCTTCGAGTGGACGCGCGCGGAGTTCGCGGGGTGGGCCGCGAAGGTGGCCGGGCGGCACGGATACGAGGTCGAGTTCGTGCCGGTCGGACCCGACGACCCCGAGGTGGGACCGCCCACGCAGATGGCGATCTTTTCCATGAGCACGGCCAAGCAGACGATCATGAAGGAGGCGAAGGCGGCATGACCGAGACGCAGACCAAGGGGCGAGTCCTGCCCGTCACCGACCTCTCCCTCGTGGTACTGATCGGCGCCTCCGGCTCGGGCAAGTCCACCTTCGCGCACCGCCACTTCAAGCCGACCGAGATCATCTCCTCCGACTTCTGCCGGGGCCTGGTCGCGGACGACGAGAACGACCAGAGCGCCAGCGGGGACGCCTTCGACGTCCTGCACTACATCGCGGGCAAGCGCCTCGCCGCCGGCCGCCGCACGGTCGTCGACGCGACCAGCGTGCAGCAGGAGAGCCGACGCCAACTGATCGACCTGGCACGGCAGTACGACGTCCTGCCCATCGCCGTCGTGCTCGACGTGCCGGAGGAGGTGTGCGCCGAGCGCAACGCCGCCCGCTCCGACCGCGCCGGCATGCCGCGCCGGGTCATCACCCGCCACACCCGCGAACTCCGGCGTTCCCTGCGGGGTTTGGAGCGCGAGGGATTCCGCAAGGTGCACATCCTGCGCGGTGTCGAGGACATCGAGAACGCCACGGTCGTCACCGAGAAGCGCTTCAACGACCTGACCCACCTCACCGGCCCCTTCGACATCATCGGCGACATCCATGGCTGCGCCGCCGAACTGGAGACCCTGCTCGGCAAGTTGGGCTACGACGACGGCGTCCACCCGGCCGGTCGTACGGCCGTCTTCGTCGGCGACCTCGTCGACCGCGGCCCGGACTCGCCCGGCGTGCTGCGCCGCGTGATGTCCATGGTCGGCTCGGGCAACGCGCTGTGCGTACCGGGCAACCACGAGAACAAGTACGGCCGCCACCTCAAGGGCCGCAAGGTCCAGCACACCCACGGCCTGGCGGAGACCATCGAGCAGATGGCCGGGGAGAGCGAGGAATTCCACGCCCAGGTGAGGGAGTTCATCGACGGACTCGTCAGCCACTACGTCCTCGACGGCGGCAAGCTGGTGGTCTGCCACGCCGGCCTGCCCGAGAAGTACCACGGCCGCACCTCCGGCCGGGTCCGCTCGCACGCGCTGTACGGCGACACGACCGGCGAGACCGACGAGTTCGGCCTGCCGGTGCGCTACCCGTGGGCCGAGGACTACCGGGGCCGCGCGGCCGTCGTCTACGGCCACACCCCGGTCCCCGAGGCCACCTGGCTCAACAACACCATCTGTCTGGACACCGGTGCCGTCTTCGGCGGCAAGCTGACCGCGCTGCGCTGGCCGGAGCGGGAGCTGGTCGACGTACCGGCCGAGCAGGTCTGGTACGAGCCGACCCGCCCACTGCGCACGGAGGCCCCCGGCGGCCAGGACGGCCGCCCGCTGGACCTGGCGGACGTACACGGCCGCCGGGTGGTGGAGACCCGGCACGCCGGCCGGGTGTCGGTCCGCGAGGAGAACGCGGCGGCGGCCCTGGAGGTCATGAGCCGCTTCGCGGTCGACCCGCGCCTGCTGCCGTACCTCCCGCCGACGATGGCTCCGACGGCGACCTCGCAGGTGGAGGGCTACCTGGAGCACCCGGCGGAGGCGTTCGCGCAGTACGCCCAGGACGGTGTCGCGCGGGTCGTGTGCGAGGAGAAGCACATGGGCTCGCGGGCGGTGGCGCTGGTGTGCCGGGACGCGGAGGCTGCGGCCAAGCGCTTCGGCGTGGAGAACGGCCCGACGGGCTCCCTCTACACCCGCACCGGCCGCCCCTTCTTCGACGACCAGACGGTCACGGAGGAGATCCTGGGCCGCCTGCGCACGGCACTCGAAGAGGCGGGCCTCTGGACCGAGTTGGAGACGGACTGGCTGCTCCTGGACGCGGAGTTGATGCCGTGGTCGCTGAAGGCGTCCGGGCTGCTGCGCGGTCAGTACGCGGCGGTGGGCGCGGCGGCGGGCGCGGTGTTCCCGGGTGCGCTGGCGGCACTGGAGGGCGCCGCCGCGCGGGGTGTCGACGTCACCGATCTCCTCTCCCGGCAGCGCGAACGGGCCGCCGACGCCTCGGCGTTCACCGACGCGTACCGCCGCTACTGCTGGACCACGGACGGCCTCGACGGTGTCCGCCTGGCCCCGTTCCAGATCCTCGCGGTCCAGGGCCGCAGCCTCGCCGCACTCCCGCACGACGCACAACTCGCCCTGCTGGACCGGCTGGTGGAACACGACAGCACCGGCCTCCTCCAGACCACCCGGCGCCTGTACGTCGACACCGCAGACCCGGAGTCGGTGCGGGCCGGCGTCGACTGGTGGCTGGAGATGACCGGACGCGGCGGCGAGGGCATGGTCGTCAAGCCGGTCGGCGCGGTGGTCCGCAGCGAGCAGGGGCGCCTGGTCCAGCCCGGCATCAAGTGCCGGGGCCGTGAGTACCTGCGGATCATCTACGGCCCGGAGTACACCCGCCCCGACAACCTGACCCGCCTGCGCGGCCGCTTCCTGAACCACAAGCGGTCCCTCGCGATCCGGGAGTACGCGCTCGGTCTCGAAGCCCTCGACCGGCTGGCCGAGGGGGAGCCGCTGTGGCGGGTGCACGAGGCGGTGTTCGGGGTGCTGGCGCTGGAGTCGGAGCCGGTGGACCCGCGGCTGTGAGGGAGGCTGAGCGCTTGGGAACCCCGGGCGCTCAGCCGACCAACCGCAGCCGCTGCCCGCATACCCCGACCCGCACGATCTGCCCCCACGTCAACTCCACCGCATCCCCCTCCATCCCATCCCCGAACACAATCAACTGCTCGGACTCCACGGTGAGTTGAAGCACCGCCGGACCACCCAGCTCACCCGCTACCAGCGACGTCCCCGTCACCGGCGAAGGCCAAGCCTCCCGTACGAACCACACCAGCCTGTCCTCCGAGGGGTGTGGCAGGGACAGGGCGCTGCCCCGCTCCTGCCACACCGACCGGAGCCATCCCGTGGCCCCGGTGCCCGTTCCCACGAGCACCCCGGAGGACGCCTGGGCCTCGACGACACCCCCGTCGCCCTCCAGGCCCAGGCGGTATCGGGCCGTCTGGTGTCCGACGGCTCCCAGATAGATCTCGTTGAGGGCGACCAGCCGCTGCGTGTCGTCGGCGACGGCCTCGACCATGGTGAGTTCGTCCACACCCGTGCCCGCCGCGAGGGCGGCGGCCAGCAGGACGCCGGCGTCCGACGGGCGGTGCCGTACCAGGACCCCCGGGTTGCGCCCAGGATCCGTGTCGAAGCCCAACACCGGTTGCCCGGCAAGGTACTTGGCGACGTTCGCGACCAGGCCGTCCTGGCCGACGACGGCCACCACGTCCTCCGGGGCGAACAGGAAACGGTCCAAGTCGGCCCGCTCCACCTGTGTCTGACGCCAGGTCAGGGGAACGGCCGACGAGACCTCGGCCAGCGCCCGTCTCGTCCGGCGGTGCCGTTCGGCGACCTCCTCGATGTCCCGGCCTCGCGACCGCAGGAAGTACGCGGCCTGGCCGTGCGTCCCGTGCCGGGCCACCAACTCCTCGTACTCCGTGGTCCGATGGACGAGGACGACCCGGGGTGCGAGGCTCACGCCCGCTCTCCGGCGCCGAGCCGGGCGAGCAGGCCGGTCAGCACGTCCGGCGAAATGGTGACGCTGTCGATGTTCGGCAGGTTCTCCGCGAGCCGGGTTCCGGTGAGCGCGTTCAGCGTCGTGACGTCGACGTCCGCGTGCACCCTGAGCCACGCCGCCTGGGCCTGCGCCCGTGCCTCGCCCACCTCGCGCGCGCCCTCGGCCTCGGCGCGGGAGAGCCGTACCGCACGCGCCGCCTCGGCGTCGGCGAGCCGTACCGTGCGGGTGGCCTCCGCCTCCGCCCGTACGCCGTCCGCCGCCGCGTGCTCCTCGGCCTCGCGGCGGGTGTTCGTACCGCGCTGGTCGACCAACTGCTCCTCGCGGCGGGCGAGTTCGATCTGGCTCTCCAGTTCGTTCTCGGCGATCGCCCGCTCGCGCTCGACGGCCACCGCCCGCCGTTCGTAGGTCGCCTTGTCCGCCTCCTGCTGGATCTGCTCGCGCGCCGGGGTGCGCAGCGCCCGCTCCACCTCGGGCTCGGGCCGCAGCGCCATCACGCGGA
The DNA here is from genome assembly GCF_040681835.1 of Streptomyces sp. NPDC051576. NCBI lineage: Bacteria > Bacillati > Actinomycetota > Actinomycetes > Kitasatosporales > Streptomycetaceae > Streptomyces > Streptomyces sp. NPDC051576. Next base: position 708,050 of record NZ_JBFAZO010000002.1, on the reverse strand, counting down.
CGGCGACCACCTCGATACCGGTGGCCGGCAGGCGGGGTTCCGCGTCCAGCCCCGCCGCGACGCGTTCCCGCACCGCTGTCACCCCGTCGACCAGCGCGGCCGAGAGGGGCGTACGGGCGAGGACGGCCAGCGCGTGCTGCTGGGCCGTCTCCGTGAGCAGGGTGCCGAGTTGCTCAAGGGGCGCGCCTCTCCACACGCCCGTGTCCGGGTCGACGGAGAAGTCGAGTCGGGCGGACGCCAGGGCAGGGTCGCTGATCCGGTAGGTGACGGTCGCCTGGACCGCCACGTCCTGGAAGTCGGACGTACGGGCGTGGAAGGTCATGGCCAACTCCCGGTCGTCGACCGGTACTTCGGAGAGCGCGGCGGTCAACGCGCGGAACCAGAAGCTGAGTCCGGGCCCGTCGTGCAGCAGCTTGCCCGAGCGGTGGTGCCGGATGTGCGCCGTCGGTGCCCCGCGCAGATGGCGCCAGCCAAGGCGCCGGGTGATGTCGGCCATCAGACTCTCAGATCCCCTCAGATCCCGCATCGATCTCGTCAGTACGACGATAACCGCGCGGCCCACTTGTCGTCAAGGGGACGAAAAGAAGGGGCAGTATGAGAAGTAAGGGGGTGAACTCCGCCCCGGATGGTCAGGATGGAGACATGGCACTCCATGTCGACTCCGAGACCGGGCGGCTCCGTCGCGTCATCCTGCACCGGCCGGATCTTGAGCTCAAAAGGCTCACCCCCGAGAACAAGGACGCCCTCCTCTTCGACGACGTGCTCTGGGTGCGCCGGGCGCGCGCCGAGCACGACGGTTTCGCGGACGTGCTGCGCGACCGGGGCGTCGCCGTCCACCTCTTCGGCGACCTGCTCGCCGAGGCCCTGGCGATCCCGGCGGCCCGAGCACTCGTCCTGGACCGCGTCTTCGACGAGAAGGAGTACGGTCCCCTCGCCACCGACCACCTCCGCGCGGCCTTCGAGACGCTGCCCGCGCCCGAGCTGGCCGAGGCGCTCGTCGGCGGCATGACCAAGCGGGAGTTCCTGGACGCCCACGCGGAGCCCATCTCCGTCCGCTTCCACGTCATGGAGCTCGACGACTTCCTCCTCGCCCCCCTCCCCAACCACCTCTTCACCCGCGACACCTCCGCCTGGATATACGACGGCGTCGCCGTCAACGCGATGCGCTGGCCGGCCCGGCAGCGCGAGACCGTCCACTTCGAGGCGATCTACCGGCATCACCCGCTCTTCCGCGCGGAGAAGTTCCACGTCTGGTCAGAGGGGCAGGCCGACTACCCGTCCACCATCGAGGGCGGGGACGTGCTCGTCATCGGGAACGGCGCGGTGCTCATCGGCATGAGCGAGCGCACCACCCCGCAGGCCGTCGAGATGCTCGCGCACAAGCTGTTCGCCGAGGGCTCCGCGCGGACGATCGTGGCGCTCGACATGCCCAAGCGGCGCGCCTTCATGCACCTCGACACGGTGATGACGATGGTCGACGGCGACACATTCACCCAGTACGCCGGGCTCGGCATGCTGCGGTCGTACACCATCGAACCGGGCGTCGGCGACAAGGAGTTGAAGGTCACCGACCATCCGCCGGAGCACATGCACCGCGCGATCGCCGCCGCCCTCGGGCTGAGCGAGATCCGCGTCCTGACCGCCACCCAGGACGTGCACGCCGCCGCGCGCGAGCAGTGGGACGACGGCTGCAACGTCCTCGCCGTCGACCCCGGCGTCGTCGTCGCCTACGAGCGCAACGCCACCACCAACACGCATCTGCGCAAGCGGGGCATCGAGGTGATCGAGATCCCCGGCAGCGAGCTGGGCCGGGGCCGGGGCGGGCCGCGCTGCATGAGCTGCCCGGTCGAACGGGACGCCGTATGACGAGACGGGGAGCAGGCTGCCGTATAGAAATGCTAAGAGTCGTATAGAATTCCAAAAGTCCTTGTACCCGCATCTCTGGAGCGCCCCCATGGCGACAGTCCCGACCGCCCTCGCCGGCCGCCACTTCCTCAAGGAGCTGGACTTCTCCGAGGAGGAGTTCCGCGGCCTGGTCGAGCTGGCCGCCGAGCTGAAGGCCGCCAAGAAGTCCGGAGGCGAGACGCGGTACCTGCGGGGCAAGAACATCGCGCTGATCTTCGAGAAGACCTCGACGCGCACCCGCTGCGCGTTCGAGGTCGCGGCGGCCGACCAGGGTGCCTCGACGACCTACCTCGACCCGTCGGGCTCGCAGATCGGGCACAAGGAGTCCGTGAAGGACACCGCGCGGGTGCTCGGCCGGATGTTTGACGCCATCGAGTACCGCGGGGACAGCCAGGCCGCCGTGGAGGAGCTGGGCGCCTATGCGGGCGTTCCCGTCTACAACGGTCTGACCGACGACTGGCACCCCACCCAGATGCTCGCCGACGTGCTCACCATGACCGAGCACAGCGACAAGCCCCTCAAGGAGATCGCCTTCGCCTACCTCGGTGACGCCCGCTTCAACATGGGCAACTCCTACCTGGTCACCGGCGCGCTGCTGGGCATGGACGTCCGGATCGTCGCCCCGAAGTCGTACTGGCCAGCCGAGGAGATCGTCACCGCGGCCCGCGCGCTCGCCGAGCGGAGCGGTGCCCGCATCACGCTCACCGAGGGGATCGAGGACGGTGTGGCGGGCGCCGATTTCGTCGTCACCGACGTGTGGGTGTCGATGGGGGAGCCCAAGCAGGTCTGGGACGAGCGGATCGCGGCCCTCGCGCCGTACGCCGTGACCATGGACGTCCTACGGGCCACCGGCAACCCGGACGTCAGGTTCCTGCACTGTCTGCCGGCCTTCCACGACCTCGGCACCAAGGTCGGCCGCGAGATATACGAGACCCACGGCCTCGACTCCCTGGAGGTCACCGACGAGGTCTTCGAGTCGGCCCACTCGGTCGTCTTCGACCAGGCGGAGAACCGGCTGCACACGATCAAGGCCGTGCTGGTGGCCACGCTGGCCTGAGGCCCCGGTTACGCGGGACGCCGCTGGGGCGGTACGACGGGCAGCCTGAACCAGACCGCCTTGCCCGACCCGGTGGGGCGGTGGCCGCACGACGAGCTGAGGGCGCGGATCAGCAGCAGGCCGCGCCCGTGCTCCTGCCAGGGGTCGGGTGCCTCGACGGCGGGCCTGGTCAGGCTCCCCGGCGGCTCCGGGTCGGGGTCGTGCACCTCGACCTGACAGCCGCCGGGCAGCAGCTCGACCACCAGCTCTATGGGGGCGTCACCGGCGGTGTGCTCCACCGCGTTCGCGACCAGCTCCGCCGTCAGCAGCTCCGCGGTGTCACTGTCGGCCGTGTGCTTCACCTCGGACAGAGCCGTACGGACCAGTGCGCGGGCCACCGGCACGGCCGCGGCGGTGTGCGGCAGTGCGATGCGCCAGGAGGCGGAGGCGGAGGGGCGTTCTTGCAAGGCGGGTCCGTTCATGGAGCAGGCTGTCCTGCTTTCAACTATATGAATGGTACGGCGCCTTTTGTCAGAGTCTCTCGGCGGGCACCGCACGGGACCTTCGTCCCGGTACCGAGCGGCATACCCCGTTCAATGGTCCCTCCCGCATGACTGCTCCCGTTGTTACCGCGCTATAGACGACTCGTGACGAACGCCCCCAAGCCCCGTCCGGTACGGGGGCTTGAGGGCGTGGGAAAGAAGGCGGAGAGAGCGGTGTCTACGACAGGTCGGCCATGCCCGCCGTGAGCGTCGCGCCGTCCGCCGGGTCGATCACGATGAACGCGCCGGTGCGGCGGGAGACCGCGTAGTCGTCGAGCGCGAGCGGCTCGGCGGTGCGCAGGGTGATCCGGCCCAGGTCGTTCGCGGTCAGCTCGGCCGCGCCGCCGAGGTCCCTGACGATCGCCTTGACCGTGCGGGAGGTGTGGCGCAGCAGCACCCGGTCGCCGACCCGCAGCGGACGGTCGGCGAGATGACAGACGGCGGCCCGGACGTCCTGGGTGAGCGCGGGCGAGTCGGCCCCGGCGGTGATCATGTCGCCGCGCGACACGTCCCGCTGGTCGGCGAGACACAGACTGACCGACTGCGCCGCGTACGCCGCGTCGGCCTCCGTGCCGAGCACCGAGATCCCGGTGATCTCGGAGGTCTCACCCGAGGGATGCACCGTCACCCGGTCACCGACCCGCAGCGAGCCGGACACCAACTGGCCCGCGTACCAACGGACTTCGCCGTCGCGGATGACGTACTGGACGGGGAAGCGGGCCGGCGCGTCCGACGGGTCGGCACCGACCGGCACGTTCTCCAGGAACTCCAGCAGGGCCGGGCCCTCGTACCAGTCCATGTGCGCCGAACGGTCCACCACGTTGTCGCCGACGAGCGCCGACACCGGGATCGGCGTGAAGGAGGGCAGCCCCAACTCGGCCGCGTGGCCCGCGAATTCCTCGACGATCCGCTCGAACACCCCCTGCTCGTACCCGACCAGGTCCATCTTGTTGACGGCCAGCACCACGTTGGGCACCCGCAGCAGCGCGGCCACGGCGGCGTGCCGCAGGGTCTGCTCGACGACGCCGTTGCGCGCGTCGACCAGGATGATCGCCAGCTCGGCGGTGGAGGCACCAGTGACCATGTTGCGGGTGTACTGCACATGGCCCGGGGTGTCGGCGAGGATGAACCGGCGCTTGGGGGTGGCGAAGTAGCGGTAGGCCACGTCGATGGTGATGCCCTGCTCGCGCTCGGCGCGCAGGCCGTCGGTGAGGAGGGCGAGGTCGGGGGCGTCCTGGCCGCGGTCGGCCGACACCCGCTGCACGGCTTCGAGTTGGTCGGTGAGGACCGACTTGGAGTCGTGCAGCAGCCGTCCCACGAGCGTGGACTTGCCGTCGTCGACCGAACCCGCCGTCGCGAACCGCAGCGTGTCGATGGTGGTGGTGCTCATGTCTAGAAGTACCCCTCGCGCTTGCGGTCTTCCATCGCGGCCTCGGACATCTTGTCGTCGGCCCGCGTGGCGCCCCGCTCGGTCAGCCGGGAGACGGCGATCTCGGCGATCACGTCGTCGAGCGTGGCGGCCTCGGAGTCGACGGCGCCCGTGCAGGACATGTCGCCCACGGTCCGGTAGCGCACCTGCCGCTTCTCGACGGTCTCGCCGGCCTTGGGCCCGCCCCACTCACCCGGGGTCAGCCACATACCGCCGCGGTTGAAGACCTCGCGGTAGTGCGCGAAGTAGATGTCTGGCAAGGCTATGTGCTCGCGGGCGATGTACTGCCAGACGTCCAGTTCGGTCCAGTTGGACAGCGGGAACACGCGGACGTGTTCACCGGCCGCGTGCCGCCCGTTGTAGAGGTTCCACAGCTCGGGCCGCTGCCGGCGGGGGTCCCACTGCGAGAACTCGTCCCGCAACGAGAACACCCGTTCCTTGGCGCGGGCCTTCTCCTCGTCCCTGCGTCCGCCGCCGAAGACGGCGTCGAAGCGCTCGGCCTGGATCTTCTCGGTGAGCGGCAGGGTCTGGAGCGGGTTGCGGGTCCCGTCGGGACGTTCGCGCAGCACACCGCGGTCGATGTAGTCCTGTACGGAGGCCACATGGAGGCGCAGCCCATGGGCGGCGACCACACGGTCGCGGTACTCAAGGACCTCGGGGAAGTTGTGTCCGGTGTCCACATGCAGCAGTGAGAACGGCACCGCCGCCGGCGCGAACGCCTTCAGCGCCAGGTGCAGCATGACGATCGAGTCCTTGCCGCCGGAGAACAGAATCACCGGCCGCTCGAACTCACCCGCCACCTCACGGAAGATGTGCACCGCCTCGGACTCAAGGGCATCGAGGTGGGAGAGGGTGAAACTCACACCAGCCCCCGCTCGGACAGCACCGCGTACACCGCGTCCGCCGACTCCTGCGGGCTCTGCGTCTGCGTCGGCAGGGTGAGCGCCGGGTCGGTGGGCGGCTCGTACGGGTCGTCGACGCCGGTCAGACCGGTCAGGTGACCCGCGGCCTGGCGGGCGTAGAGACCCTTGACGTCCCGCTCGCTGCACACCTCGACGGGGGTGGCGACATGCACCTCGATGTACGGTGTCCCGCTCGCCTCGTGCCGCTTGCGGACGGCCTCGCGGCTGTCGGCGTACGGCGCGATGACGGGGACGACGGAGAGCACGCCGTTGCGCGCGAGCACCTCGGAGACGAGGCCGATGCGCTGCACATTGGTGTTGCGGTCCTCGCGGGAGAAGCCGAGGCCGGCCGAGAGGAAGCGGCGCACCTCGTCGCCGTCGAGGACCTCCACGCGATGTCCCTCGGCCTTCAGACGATCGCCCAGATGTCTCGCGATCGTCGTCTTACCCGCACTCGGCAGTCCGGTGAGCCAGACGGTGGCTCCCTGAGCCCTTGCCGTGGTGGTCATGCGCAACAGTCCTCTTTCTTACCCGACGAGCGACGTCGTCGAAGGTTAGGTAAGAACTCTGAGAGGACCTGCTAAAGAAGCTGAGGTTTAGCTGAGTGACTCGTGGTGCGCAAGAGGTCACGGGCGTTCGCCATGAACTGTTCATAATCGGCGGCCGAGGCCGACTACTGCGACTGCGGCCGCACGCCCGCGAACACCGCCCCGGCGTCCCGCAGCCGCTCGTGCAGCGCCCGGAACACCTCGCCCGAGCGGGTGCCCGGCCAGTCGCGGGGGAGCAGGCTCGCGGGCAGGCCGGGGTCGACGTAGGGGAGGTGGCGCCAGGAGTCCAGGGCGAGGAGGTAGTCGCGGTACGCGTCCTCGGGCGGGGTGTCCGCGCGGCCCTCCCAGTCGTCCAGCACGGGAGCGTGGCGGTCGAGGAACGCCTCGTGCTGCCCGGCGATCGCGCTGAGGTCCCACCAGCGGGCGACGGCCTCGGCGGTCGCCGCGAAGCCGAGGTGCTCGCCGCGGAAGAAGTCCACGTACGGGTCGAGCCGCAGCCGCTGGAGGATGTGCCGGGTCTCCTCGTACAGGCGGGCGGGCGCGATCCACACGCCGGGGGTGGCGGTGCCGAAGCCGAGGGCGGCAAGGCGGGAGCGCAGGATGTGCCGTTTCTGGCGTTCGGACTCGGGGACGGAGAACACCGCGAGCACCCAGCCCTCGTCGTCCGAGGGGGTGGTGGCGTAGATACGCCGGTCGCCGTCGTCGAGCAACTGCCGTGCCTCGGGCGAGAGTTCGTACCCGGCGGCGCCCTGGGCGGTGCGGGCGGGCAGCAGCAGCCCGCGCCGTTTGAGCCGGGACACCGACGAGCGCACCGAGGGCGCGTCGACGCCGGCCGCGGCTAGGAGCCGGATCAGTTCCGCGACCGGGACAGGGCCGGGCACGAAACGGCCGTAGGCGCCGTAGAGCGTGACGATGAGAGACCGTGGAGCAGGCTGGTCGGACACGTTGATCATCTTAGGTCGTCAGCATCGCTGCTGGTCACCTCGGGTGCGCAAGCTGATCCTCTACGGTTCGTCGGTCACCGTGGGCAGCGCGTCCCGGGAAGACGATCACGGGGGAGACGATCGGGCGGGAACGGTCAGGCGGCGACGGCGAGTTGGTCCGCCGGGACCCGGTGCGGGGCCACGATCCGGCCGTCGGGCAGCAGGGCGCCGGTGTCGTCGAAGACGATTCCGCCGTCGCACAGCAGCGTCCAGCCCTGTTCGGGGTGGGCGGAGACGATGTGCGGGGTGTTGGTGTCGGTCACGGGGCACGAGGGCTGGTGGGAACACATGGCGTACCTCCACGTCGGATGCGATCCGTGCCGGCGGCTCCGTCGCCGCCCTGCATCGCATATACAGACCATCCTCCCGCCGCGAACTCATCGGAACCGCCCGCTGTGAAGCGTGACAACACGCGGACAACACTCGGACGGTTCCACGACGCTCGGTGCGGACTCGCCACCGAAGGAGTGAGGATCACGGGAGTCGGGGCGGTCGACCGGTACCTGTGGAGCCCTCTGCTTCGACTTCTGGAGGTCTTCCCATGACCATGCGTTCCGCCCTCGGTTCGGCGGCCGGTGCCGCGCTGCTCCTGCTGGCCGCCGCCCCCGCCGCGACCGCGTCCGCCGACCCGTACGAGACGGTGACCGTGGACCCCACGGGCCGTATCGCCGCGGACGGCACCGTCACCCTCTCCGGCACCTACCGCTGTGTCGGCAACTCGGGTCCGGTGTTCGTCAGTTCGTCCGTCTGGCAGGACGACTCCTCGGTCCGGCACGGCATCGGCGGCACCCGGGCGGTCTGCGACGGCGTGGAGCACGCCTGGGAGAACTCGGGCAAGCCCTCGCCCGACGCGCTCGCCCCCGGTGCGGCCCACGTCGAGGCCACCGTGATGGAGCTGGCCTCGCGCGGCGGTCTGCCTCTGCCGGTCTTCCACGCGACCCAGCGGCAGGACATCACCCTCACCGGGAGCTGAGCTCCGGGTCAGCCCATGGTGGCGTCGACGCGGCCCGGCGGTTGGGTAGTTGCTCGCCCACGCCGGTCCGCGTGCCGGCGGCGCAGGGCGAGCGCGAAGCCGAGACCGGCCAGCAGCGCGGGCAGGGCCGTCGCCATCGTGAGCGAGCCCACCCAGTCGGGGTTGAGTTGCCGGGTCAGACCGCTGGTGTACCGGCATGTCGCCTGCGGCGGAAAGAAGCCCGGATCCAGGGTCTTCGGCACCTGGCTTCCCCAGTCCGCGCCCGTCGAGCACGCCGACGACGGTCCCGCGAGCAGCTTCCATCCGGTCAGCAGGTACAGCGTCAGGAACACGGAGCCGCTCACGAGGAACGCCGCCCCGGTGCGGCGGAGTTTCGTGACCCGGGACATCGGCACGACCCGGTCGCTGTCGACGCGCGGGTCGAGACACTCGGCGACCATGGCCACCAGCAGGCAGCCGGCCATGGTCACCAGAGCGGCCCAGAGCAGCAGCCCCAGCACCCGTCCGCCGCCGATCGAGGTGACGTCCCCGCCTCGGAACTCGCAGACGGTGGCGGGCGGAAACGCCTGGTTCCGCACATGCAGCAGCCGGCCCGGTCCCTTCGTGAGCCCCTGCATGCACTCCTCGTCGAACCCGAGCATGCCGAACAGGGCGAGCCCGGAGCCGAGCACCAGCACACAGAACGCGATGCCCGCCACGGCCCACAGGCCGTCCGTCCGATAGCCGAAGTACGTCCGCGCCTCCGGCATCAGTGCTGGGTGTTGCTGGCCCAGATCGGCGTCGATCCGGAGTAGATCACCATGTTGCCGTCACCCTGGAGCCTGAGGACGGCACCGCTGTGGCCGGGGGTCTGGCTGGCCCAGACGGGACGGTTGTCGGAGGTGTAGACGACGAGGTTGCCGTCCGCCTGGAAGACCGCCTGGTAGTTCGAACCGAAGGTCATGGTGGCCCAACGGGCCTTGTTGTTCTCGTCGTACAGGACGAGGTTGCCGTCGGTCTGCATGCGCAGCCGGGCCTTCTTCGCGTTGAGGGACTGGCCGGCGTTCAGCACCCGGGTGGCCGTGACGCGGATCTCCGTCGGAAGGGTCGACTGGGACGTCGTGGTCGAACCCGTCCCGGACTTGGCGGTCGCCGTGGACTTCTTCGGCGTCGGTGATGCGGCCGGCTTCGTGGTCTTGACCGCCGTCGGCTCGCTCACCGGTTGCGCGACGGACGTCTTGGCCGGAGTGGAGTGGTGCGGAACGGCCTTCGGCGTGGCGGACGGGACGACGGAGGGGCTGGACGAGGCATACGCCCCGGCGCCCTGCGTCGCCCCGCCACCGAGCACGGTGCCCGCCTGGTCGGCGACGACACGATCGTGGTTCTCCGGCGTCCGGTCCCGGCTCATCAACAGCCCCGGCACGGCGATCAACAACGCCCCGAGCACCGCGGCACCGGCCAGCAACGGCCGCCCGGGCCGCCCGACGGACGCGGCGGCGCCTTCCGGGGCGGGCCCGTCCCCCTCGGGGACGCTCGCGGCCAGTGCGGCGGGGGCCTCGGCCGGGGCGGCTTCCGGCTGCGTGGGTTCCGCTGCGGTGTCCGCCGTGCTGGTGGGGGGCGGGGTCAATTCCGCTGCGACGGTCTCGGCGGAGGGTTCCTCCGCGAGGGATGCGGCGGATACGGATCCGGGGGAACGGGAGGAACCGGGCTCGCCTGAGCGGGACTTGGGGTTCTCCCCGGGGCCCGACGCAGGACCGGCCGACTGCGGAGCGGTGGCGGTCTCCGCGGAGAGTTCCGCTGCGACGGAGGCGGCCGAGATCGCCTCGGCGGACTGGGGGGAACGGGGCGTGCCTGGGCGGGACGGGGATGTCTCGCCCGCCATGTCGTCCCCGGTGGGCTTCGGCGTGAGGCTCGCCGCCGACGGGGCGGCCCCTGCGGCTCCGGAAGACGCAGGGGAACCGGGCGTGCCCGTAAGGGACTTGGCCGCCTCGCCCGCAGTACTGCCTTCCCCGGAGAGTTCCTCCGCGACGGACGCGGCCGACACGGCCCGAGATGACCCGGCGGAACCGGCCTCGGCCGAGCGGGACTTGGGTGTCTCGCTCGCCGCAGGTGCCGACCTCGCCGTGGGCGCGGTGGCCGAGGGTTCTGACGTTGTCGGTTCGGTCCGGTCTGTCATCCGCGCTGTCCGCCCCATTCGCCCAGCAGTCCGTCGTACGCCTGTGTGGACAATCCTATTCACGCATCTTCACGCGCATGACTCAACAACGGTTCCTTTCCCGCGAGTTAACAATCGTCACGCGCAAGCGCCGTCGCTGGTACGGCTGTTGCGCGACGGCACATAATTTGCCGTACGGCATGATGGGGTTGGCCGCAACCGACGGGTGCCGACACGAGGAGGTCTGCTGAGTGCGCCAGGTACTGACGGTCTGTCCGGAGGGCACCGGGGATGCCCGGACGATCGGAGAGGCCCTGGCGAGGGCGCGCGGCGGCGCGGTGCTGAGTGTGCGCCCGGGGACGTACGAGGAGAACCTCGTCGTGACCACCCGGGTGACCATCGTCGCCGAACAGGCGCGTGGCACCGTCCGGTTGGCACCGCGCAAGGGCATCGTGATCTCGCTGCGCGTGGACGCGGTGATGCTGACCGACCTGGTGGTGCAGGGCCAGGACGAGGAACAGCCCGCCGTGGACGCCTCGCACGGGCAGGTCGCGATGCAGGGCTGCGATCTGTCCGGCGCCTCGTGGACGACCGTACTGGCCCGCAACTCCGGCTCGTTGGCGATGCGTGAGTGCCGGATCTCCAACCGCACCGGTGCCGGCGTCGTGGTCACCTCGCCGACCGAGAGCTCCCTGGAGTCCTGCACCCTCGAACACCTCGGCACCAGCGGTGTGGTGATCGGCGAACGCGGCCGGGCCACCCTGCGCGGCTGCACGGTGCGGGACGCGCGCGGCAACGGCGTGCTCGCCAACGGCGACGCCCAGGGTTCCGTCGAGGACTGCGACCTGGCCTCCACTGACAAGCCGTCGCTGGCGCTCGAAGAGCGCAGCGCGGTACGGGTGTTGAGGACAGTGGTCCGCGACACCTCGATCGGCGTGCACGTGACCAGCGCCAACCGCTGCGAGCTGGAGGAGGTGCGGGTCACCGGCAGCAGCGGCCCCGGCATCATCGTCTCGCACGGCAGCGACCCGGTGCTGCGCCGCTGTCGCACCGCCCGCACCACGGGCAACGGCCTGCTGGTGACGGACCGTTCGCGCGGCACCTACGAGGACTGCTGGCTGACCGGCGCCCAGATGGCGGCGCTGCGGGTGGCCGGGGCCTCCTCGCCCACGCTGACCTCGCTGACCGTCCGGGACGGCGAGGCCGAGGGCGTGCTGCTTGAGGAGGACTCGGCGGCCGAGCTGGAGCGCGTGGAGATCGTCGACGTCAAGGGCGCCGGTGTGGTGATCCGGGGCAACGCCAACCCGCTGCTGCGGCGCGCCCGGATCACCGGCGCGGGCGGCTGCGGGGTGACGGTGCGCGACGGCGGGCGCGGCCGGGTGGAGGACTGCACGGTCGAGGCGCCGGGCGGCGCGGGCGCGGAGGTCACGGCGGGCGGCAACGTCTATCTCGCCGGGTTCCGCGTCAACAACCCCGGCGGCGCCGGACTGGAGCTCGGCGGCGAGGGCACGGCGGCGATCCGTGACGGCGAGCTGGTCTCGGCCGGCGGCTGCGGTGTACTCGTGGACACCGGCGGCGAGTTGACGGCCAACCGGGTGCGGACCGCCGCCGCCACCGAGCACGGCTTCCTGGTCCGCGACGGCGGCCGGGCCTCCCTGAACGGCTGCGAGGCGGCGGGCAACGAGCGCGACGGCATCCGCGTCGAGTCGGAGGCACCGGTCTCGGTGGTGGGCTGCACGGTCCGCGACAACAAGGGCGGCGGCCTCGTGCAGGCCAAGGCCGGCGGCCGGCTGGCGGTGGAGAACCTCACCAGCACCGGCAACGAGTCCCGCGACGCCTGGGGCTTCGGCGAGGCCGAGGGCACCGACCCGGCGGGCACCGTACCGGAGTCGGAGGGGCCCGGCCGCCCCGACGGACCGATGGCCGCGCTGGAGGGCCTCATCGGCCTGGACAACGTCAAGGAACAGGTCCGCACCCTCGTCAACCTCACCCAGCTCGCCCGGCGCCGCGCCCAACTCGGCATGTCCGCACCGCCGATGAGCCGCCACCTGGTCTTCGCGGGCCCGCCCGGCACCGGCAAGACCACCGTGGCCCGCCTCTACGGCACGATCCTCGCCGAGCTGGGCGCCCTGCGCTCCGGACACCTGGTCGAGGTGTCCCGCGCCGACCTGGTCGCCCAGGTCATCGGCGGTACCGCCATCAAGACCACCGAGGCCTTCGAACGGGCCCTTGGCGGCGTCCTGTTCGTCGACGAGGCGTACACCCTCACCTCCGACTCCCGTGGTTCCGGGGCCGACTTCGGCCGGGAGGCCGTGGACACGCTGCTGAAGCTGATGGAGGACCACCGCGAGGACGTGGTGGTCGTCGCGGCGGGCTACTCCGACGAGATGCGCAGCTTCCTCGGCTCCAACCCCGGTCTGGCGTCCCGTTTCTCACGGACCGTCGAGTTCGAGAACTACTCGGTGCCCGAGCTGGTGGAGATCATGGAGAGCATGTGCGTACGCCACCAGTACGCGCTCGCCGACGAGACCCGCCTCGCGCTCGCCGTGCACTTCGAACGAATACCGAAGGACGCCGGGTTCGGCAACGGCCGTGCCGCACGGCAGGTGTTCGAGGAGATGGTGGACCGGCAGGCCGTACGGCTGGCCGCGCTCACCGACGTCACCGAGCAGGACCTCTCCCTGCTGCTGCCGCAGGACATCAGCGAGGAGGCGGCCCGCACCGCCGCCGACGGGCCGAACGCCAACGACCCCGGCGACGACGCGCTCAGCAGGCTGGACGCGCTGGTCGGACTCCACGCCGTGAAGCGGGACGTCACCGACCTCGTCAACCTGGTGTCGACGGCCAAGCAGCGCGAGGCCGCCGGACTCCCGGTGCCCCGGCTCAGCCACCACCTCGTCTTCACCGGGCCGCCCGGCACCGGCAAGACCACCGTGGCCCGCCTCTACGGCGAACTCCTCGCCTCCCTGGGCGTGTTGCCGCGCGGCCAGCTCGTCGAGGTGTCCCGCGCCGACCTCGTCGGCCGATACGTGGGCCACACCGCGCAGTTGACCCGTGAGGTCTTCGAACGCGCCCTTGGCGGTGTGCTGTTCGTCGACGAGGCCTACACCCTCACCCCGCGTGAGGCGTCCGGGTCCGACTTCGGCCGGGAGGCCGTGGACACCCTGCTGAAGCTGATGGAGGACCACCGCGACAAGGTGGTCGTCATCGTCGCGGGCTACACCCAGGAGATGGAGACCTTCCTCGCCTCCAACCCGGGCCTGTCCTCCCGCTTCTCGCGCCGGGTCGAGTTCGCCGACTACTCCTCCGACGAACTGGTGACCATCGTCCGCGAGCACGCCGTACAGCTCGGATACGAGTGCGCGGCCGGCCTCGGACCGGTACTGCGGCAGCACTTCGACGCGCTGCCCCGCGACCGGTCCTTCGGCAACGCGCGCACCGCCCGCCAGATCCTGGAGCGGATGATGACCCGCCAGGCGGGCCGCCTCAGCAGACTGGCCGTCCCCAGCCTCGACGACCTGCGGCTGCTGCTCCCGGAGGACCTCGCCGACCCGGCCGGCGCCTCCTCCACCTCCAGCGGGGCGGCCCGGGCATGACGACGGCACACGGCAGGGTCTCCGCCGCCGCTCTGGCCCTGCTGCTGACGGCCTCCGCGAGCGCGCTCGGCGCCGGGTCCGCGACGGCGGCCGACGGGAGTACGGTCCAACTCCCGGTACTTTCCTCGCAGTTGGACGCCGACGCGGCCTGTACGGCGGGCTCGGGCCAGCGGGCCACCGACGTTCCGTGGGAGCAGGTCTCGCTCCAGCTCAGCCGGACCTGGGAGTTCGCTTCCGGCTCCGGGGTCACCGTCGGCGTCGTCGACACCGGTGTTTCAACCGACGCCCCGGCGCTGAAGGGGCGGGTGACGGCGGTCGGCGACGCCGGGACCGACTGCGTGGGACACGGCACCTTCGTGGCCGGGCTGGTCGGCGCCGCCGTAGAGGACGGTGTGCGGTTCGCGGGCGTGGCGCAGCAGGCGCGCATTCTCGCGGTGCGCGGCGGCGACGCCCGGGGGAAGGTCACCGCCGACCAGGTCGCGGACGGCATCCGGGCCGCCGTGGACGGCGGTGCCCAGGTGGTCACCGTGTCGGCGGCGCTCGCCGGTGACACCGCAGCACTCCGCTCGGCCGTGGCGCTGGCCGCGAAGAAGGACGTCCTGGTGGTCGCCGCCGCCGTACCGGACACCCCCGCGACGGCGACCTCGGCGACGGACGCTCCACCCGCCCGCGACTACTACCCCGCCGCCGACGACGGCGTCCTCTCCGTCCTCGACGTGGACGTCGACGGCAAGCGGCCGACCGGCGCGTACACCACCGACAGTGCCTCGATCGCCGCGCCCGGCGACGGTGTCGTCGGCATCGGCCCCGCGAAGGACGGCCACTACATCGGCTCCGGGGCGTCCCTGGCCGCCGGGTTCGTGGCGGGAACGGCGGCACTCGTGCGCTCCGTCCACCCCGACCTGACGGCCGCACAGACCGCGACCCTGCTGCGCACCTCCGCCTACCCGGCCGACGTCCCCCGCCTCGACCCGTACGCGGCCGTCACCTCGGTGCTGGGCGCGGGCTCCGCACCGGTCCGTGACGACGCCGGTTCCCCGGTGCGGTTGCCGGCCGACAAGGCGGCCGGCCCCCTCCGCCGCGCCCTGTGGCCCGCGTCGGCGGGCCTCGCCGTGATCATCGCGGTGATCTGGCTCGGCCTCGTCCTGCCCCGGGGGCGCCGCCTGGGTTGGCGCCCGTCGCGGCCGGAGAGTACGCAGGGTACGGAGGGCGCCGTGAGCAGTGTCCCGGTGGGCGCGGGTGTCCAGGGGACGACGGAGAGCTGACGGGCGGATCGATAGTGAAACGGTGCGGCCCCGGGTGACCAACAGTCGCCCGGGGCCGCACCGTTCAGTACCGGCCGCTCACTCCTCCTACTCCTCCGCCCCCGCCGCCAGTGCCGTCTGGATGAGGGACGGCTTGCGGCGGACTATGTGGAGGGCTCGGCCCGGGGGGAGTACTCGGGGCTTTACGTTGCCGAAGACGTAGCCCTCCGACGGGGAGCAGGACATCAGGACGCCGGGGGTGTTGACCTCGTCGAGGCGGCGCAGGAGCTGGTCGTTGAGGCCGCGGCCCGCGCCCGTGGCGGAGCGGGCGACGACCACGTGCAGGCCCAACTCGTGGCCCAGCGCGAGGTGTTCGAAGAGTGGGGCGAAGGGGTGGTCCATGACCGTGCCGCCGCCGACCATGTCGTAGTCGTCGACCAGGACGAACAGCCGGGGGCCCGACCACCAGTCGGCCTGCCGCATCCGCGCCGGGGTGATCTCCTGGCCGGGCACGCGCGTGCGCAGCGCCTTCGCGGAGCCGCCGACCAGTTGCTTGAGGGCCTCCAGGGCCACCGCGTGGCCGAGGCGGTACTCCTCGGGGACGGCGTCGACCAGGCCGCGCCGGTAGTCCACGACCAGGATGCGGGCCTCGGCGGGGGAGTAGCGGGCGACGACCGCGTCCGCGACCAGCCGCAGCAGGTTGGTCTTGCCGCTCTCCGTGTCTCCTACGGCCACCAGGTGCGGGTTGCGCGAGAAGTCGTGCCAGACGGTGCCGAGGGTCTCCTCGTCCTGGCCGAGCGCCAGCTTGAGGCTGAGGCCGTCGCCGCGCTCCGGCTCGGGCAGTTCGGCCGCGGGCAGCCGGTGCGGGAGCATCCGGACCTGTGGGGCGCGCGGGCCGTGCCAGGCTGCCGCGATCCGGTCGACCAGGTCCGCGACGCCCTCGCTGAGCGTCTCCGGGTCGGTGGAACCGTCACCGCGGGGCAGCGCGGACAGGAAGTGCAGCTTGGTCTCGACGGTGAGACCCCGGCCCGGGATCTGCGGCACGGCGCTCGCCTTGCGGATGTCCACCACGGAGTCCATCGTGTCGCCGAGCCGGAGTTCGAGCCGGGTCGCGGACTGGTCGCGGACCGGGGCGGTGAGTTCCAGCCAGCGGGCGGTGGCGACGATCAGGTGGATGCCGTAGTTGAGGCCGCTGGTGGCGATCTGGTTGAACGTGGGGATGAACTGGTCGAAGTTCTGCCGCACCGCCGACCAGCCGTCGATCACCAGGAAGATGTCGCCGTGCGGTTCGTCGGGAAACTCCCCGGCGGCCCGGCGGCGCCGATAGGTGGCCATGGAGTCGATGCCGTTGTCCAGGAAGAACTGCTCGCGCTGGGTGAGTACGGCGGTGACCTCGGCGACCGTACGGCTGATCCGCTCGGTGTCGAGGCGGGCCGCGACCCCGCCGACATGCGGCAGGCCGGTGAGCTGGGAGAGCGTGCCGCCACCGAAGTCGAGGCAGTAGAACTGCACTTCGCGCGGGGTGTGGGTGAGCGCGAGGGCCATGATGAGGCTGCGCAGCACCGTCGACTTGCCGCTCTGCGAACCACCCGCGACGGCGACATGGCCACCGGCCCCGGCGAGGTCCACCACGAGCGGGTCACGGCGCTGGTCGAAGGGCTTGTCGACCAGACCGACCGGCACCCGCAGCTTCCCCGCGCCGGTCCAGCGGGACGCGGTCAGCCCGCGGTCCGGGTCCTCGGCGAGACCGCCGAGCAGGACGTCGAGCGGGGACGCGGTGTCCAGCGGCGGCAGCCACACCCGGTGCGCGGGCGGCCCGGAGTCGCGCAGCCGGTCCAGCGCCACCGACAGCAGGCTCTCGACGCTCTCCTCCGCCTCGGGCTCCGGCACGATCGCGGCCGGTGCCGGGGCGCGCGGCACGATGTACCCGGTCGACCAGGGCACCACCTGGGTGGCGACCCGGGCCTGCGCGACGGCCCCGCCGCGCCGGCGGTACGGGCCGGACACGTAGGCGGCACGGAAGCGGGTGAGGGCCTCGACACCGCTCTTCAGATAACCGCTGCCGGGCTGCGAGGGCAGTTCGTAGGCGTCGGGGACGCCGAGGACACCCCGCGACTCCATCGCGGAGAAGGTGCGCAGACCGACCCGGTACGACAGATGCGACTCCAACTGGTGCATACGGCCCTCGTCGAGGCGCTGCGAGGCGAGCAGCAGATGCACGCCGAGGGACCGGCCGAGGCGGCCGATCATCACGAACAGCTCCATGAACTCCCGGTGCGAGGCGAGGAGTTCGCTGAACTCGTCGACGACGACGAACAGGCTGGGCAGCGGGGCGAGATCGGCGCCGCCGGCCCGCGCCTTCTCGTACTCCAGGGCCGAGGTGTAGTTGCCGGCCGACCTCAACAGCTCCTGGCGGCGGATGAGTTCGCCGTGCAGCGCGTCCTGCATACGCTCCACCAGGGCGGCCTCGTCGGCCAGGTTGGTGATGACGGCGGAGGTGTGCGGGAGTTCGTCCAGACCGAGGAAGGTCGCACCGCCCTTGAAGTCCACCAGGACGAAGTTGAGTGTTTCCGAAGAATTGGTCAGCGCGAGGCCGAGGACCAGGGTGCGCAGCAGCTCGGACTTGCCGGAACCGGTGGCGCCGATCAGCATGCCGTGCGGGCCCATGCCGCCCTGCGCGGACTCCTTGATGTCCAGCTCCACGGGCCGCCCGTCCGCGCCGACCGCGACCGGGACCCGTAGCCGGCCGGAGCCGGTGTGCCGCCGCCACAGTGTGTCGGGGTCGAGCCGGTGCAGGTCGGCGATGCCGAGCAGGGTGGTCAACTCGGTGTCGTTGGACAGCGGTTCGACCGCGTCGGAGCTGAGACTCATCCGGTACGGCGCGATCAGCCGGGCCAGCGACTCGGCGGCGACCGGACCCACCCGGTCGGGGCGGCCCAGGACCGTGGTCTGCTCCTTGCGGCTGCGGTCGGTGCGCACCAGCGCCACGGCGTCGGGGGACACGTCGAGGCGCAGTGTGGTGCGGCCGGGCCGCCAGGTGAGGGAGTCGGACAGGTCGAGCACGACGGCGTTGCGGAATCCGGGGCCGTCGAAACGGTGGCCGGCCGGGATGCCCGCGCCGTCCACCACGACCACCACCAGCGGCTCGTCACGACCGGGCACCGCGTCCGGGTCGAACGCGGGCCGCTCGGAGAACTCGCTGCCGAGCTGGTCCTCCAGATCGGTGAAGGCGGACGCCACCATGCGCAACGGACCGGCGCCGTCGGTCTCTTGAGGATGCTGGTTGTGCGGCAGCCACTTCACCCACTCCCACTCGGCGCGCACCTCGTCACCGGCGCAGACCGCGATCCACAGCTCCTCCGGCGGGTGGAACAGCGCCAGTTGGGACAGCGCCGCGCGCAGCATCCCCCGGGTGGCGTCGCGGTCGCCGCGGACCAACACCCTTGACCAGGACCGCAGATACAGCGCGATGGGCTGGCCGGGGACGGTGCTGTAGGCGCGGATGAAGCGGCGCAGGGCATGCGCGCACAGCGGCTCCAGGTCCTCAACGGGCTTGCTGGAGACGGGAGTCAGCCGCATGGACAACTGCTGGTCGCCCACGGCGATCCGGATCTCACCGAAGTCCTCGTCCTTGACCCGGCGCTCCCACAGCCGCGTGGTGCGGACCATGCCGCGCAGCAGCCGGGGCTCGGGGTGCCGCCAGGCGAGCGCGAGCTGCTGCTCGACCACGGCCCGCTGCACCGTACGACGACTTTGCGCCAAGTACCGCAGATAGTCCCGGCGTTCGCCGCGCAGCCGCTGCTTGCGGTCACCGGCCTTGCGCATGACCTGACCGACCATCATCGCGCCGACGGCCATCACCATCACGCCGAGCGCGATGTACATGAAGACGCCGCTGGACTGTCCCCCCGACCGCAGGAACATCATCATCATCGAGACCGACATCATCCCCATCGGCAGATACGTCCACACGGCGGACGTATCGGGGACGGTCTCCATGAGGGTCGGTGGTTCCTGGAGGACCAACTCGCCGGCGGGCATGTCGGGTCCGCGACGGCGGGCGGGGCGACGGAACAGGACCACGCTCAACGCTTGGGGCTCCTAACGGACTTCGCGCACCGCGGCGGTACGTGGGGGTGTGCACCGGGAAACGACCTCGGCACTCGCACGCGGATCACGCTGTCAACACCGTTCGTGGGGGCTCCCGTTGACACGCGTCGTAGGGAGTGTCAGTAGTGTGCACCCCGTCAACTCCGTACGTCCATGTCACCCCCCTGCTTCACCCGCGCCCCTCGCGCCCCCCCACGCACGCCGAGCCGCGTGCCCCCGTTTCGATGTCCAGGAGACGTGAGCCCCGGTATGACCGACACTTCCGTGACCGGACTGTGCCATCTGACCGTCCGGGCCCCGGCCCGCACCATCGACCTCGCCGTGCCCTCCGACGTACCGGTCGCCGATCTGCTGCCCACGGTGCTGCGGTACGCGGGGGAGGAGGCCGAGGAGAACGGTCTCGAACACGACGGCTGGGTGCTCCAGCGCCTCGGCGGACGGCCCCTCGACGAGGAGGCGACGCTCGCCTCGCTCGGACTGACCGACGGCGAGGCGCTCCATCTGCGCCCGCGCACCGAGGCGTTGCCCGAGGTACGGCTCGACGACCTGGTGGACGGGATCGCCGCGGTGACCCGGGACCGGCTGCACGGCTGGAGCCCGGAGGCGGCGCGACGGCTGCTGCGCGGTCTGCTCGCGGTGGCGGTGCTGGCCGGACTGGTCCTGCTGGCCCTGCCGGGCGCCCCGGCGTCGCTGCGCGCGGCCACCGCCGTAGGCGCCGGGCTGCTGCTCCTGGCCGGTGCGGCCTCGGCGAGCCGGGCAGTGGACGACCCGGCCACCGGCACGGTCCTGGGCCTGCTCGCCTCCCCGGCCCTCGCGCTCGCGGGCTGGCTGGTGCCGGGCGGTGAGCTGAGCGGTCCGCAGGCCCACCAGGTGCTGGGGGCACGGCTGTTGGGGGCGGCGGCGGCCTGGGCCGGCGGCGCGGTACTGGCACTCGCGGCCTCCGCGGCACGTACGCCGCTGTTCCTCGCGTCGGCGCTGGTGGCGCTCGCCACGGCGGTCGGCGGTGTGCTGATGACGGTGTTCGACGTGCGCGTGGCGGCCGCGGCCGGTGTGGTCGCGGCGCTGACGGTGCTCCTGGGCGGGCTGGTGCCCGCGCTGTCGTTCAAGTTCGCCGGGATGCGGATGCCCGCGTTGCCCACCAACGCACAGCAGTTGCAGGAGGGCATCGAGCCCTACCGGGGCAACGACGTCGCCGTACGCACCGAGTTGGCCGGCGAGTGGATGACCGCGCTGTACGGCGCGACGGGCGTGCTCGCCTCGGCCTGCCTGGTGGCACTGGCCCGCCGTCCGAGCCTCCCCGCGGTGCTGTGCGCCCTGGTCCTGTCCCTGCTGCTGCTCCTGCACGGCCGGGGTCTGGTGAACACGGCCCAGCGGCTGGTCCTGGTCCTGCCGGGCGCCTGGGGTCTGCTGCTGCTGGCCTTCGGCTGGGGGCTACGGCTCTCCGGCTCCGAGCGGGCGCTCCTGGTGGCGGGCCTGCTGGCGGTGGCGGCGGCGCTCACGGTGGCGGTGTGGACCGTACCGGGACGGCGCATGGTGCCGTACTGGGGCCGGGCCGCGGAACTGCTGCACTCCCTGCTGGCGATCGCCCTGCTCCCCCTGACGCTCTGGCTCCTGGGTGTCTTCGGCACCCTTCGCGGCATCACGGGCTGACCCGCCCGCGAGGGCCCCGAACACCAACCAGAACGACCCAGCCGGGAGGAAAGCGTGCGGTCGAAGCGCGACCAGGTGCAAGCGCACACGTTCATGATGGGCCGCCTGACCTCGGGCATGCTGCTGGCCGACCCGGACGCGCCGGAGAGCCCGTTGGGCCGTACCAGCCGGGGTGCGCTGGTCGGCGTGATCTTCGGGGTGCTGATCTGCGCCGGAGCGCTGGTGTACGGGCTGATCAGACCGGGCGGCAACGACGCCTGGCGCAGCGGCGACACCCTGATCGTCAACAAGGACACCGGCGCCCGCTACCTGTACAGCGAGGGGCGGCTGCGCCCGGTGCGCAACTACGCCTCGGCGGTGCTGATCGGCGGCTCCGACCTGACGACCACCTCGGTCGGCTCGAAGTCCCTGGCCGGTACCCCGGTCGGCAAGCCGGTCGGCATCACCGGGGCCCCCGACTCCGTACCGGCGCCGGGTGAGTTGGAGACCTCGCCGTGGCAGGTGTGCTCGACCGGCACCGGCAGGGAGACGACCCTCGTGCCGGGCCCACCGGTGCAGACGGACGCGGTCGGCGTGAAGTCGGCGCTGGTGGTGCGGGGCCCGGACAAGCGCACGTATCTGGTGTGGCAGGGCAGCCGGCTGGAACTGGACAAGGACTCGGGCGCGGCGGAGTCCCTCGGCTACGCGCCGGTGACGCCCCGCCCGGTGTCGGCGGCCTTCCTCGACGCCCTGGTGACCGGCCCCGAGCTGGCCACCCCGAAGGTCGAGGGCCGTGGCACGGCGGGGCCCGAACTGAGCGGCAAGGCAACCCGGGTCGGCCAGGTGTTCCGCGTGGTGGCGGGCTCCGGTAACCAGGAGTACGTCCTCCAGAAGGACGGCCTGCACCCCGTCACGGACACCCAGTCGGCGCTGCTCCTCGGCGACCCGGACACCCGCAAGGAGGCCTACGACGGGGGATCACCGTCGGTCGTCACCATCGACGTCTCCGACCTGCGGGCCCACCAGGCGCCGGGCACGGCCGGGACGGACCCTTCGGTGGCCGGGCTGCCGGACAGCCCGCCGAGCGCGTTCGTTCCCGCGTCGGGCGAGTCGGTGTGCGCCCAGGTCGACCCGGCCGACGGGCAGGTGCGGGTGACCTCGGTAAGGGTGGCGGACTCCGAGCTGTCCCCCGCCGCACAGCCCGACACGACCGCGCTGACCGCGGCGTGTGTGGTGGTGGACCAGGTGGTGACACGACCTGGCCACGGCACCCTGGTCCGGGCCCTGGGCGCGGCCGGCGGCACGGTCGGCGACACCACGTTCCTGGTCGGCGACGACGGCGTGAAGTACCGCATCCCGGACGCCAACGCCCTCGCCGCCCTCGGCTACGACGACACGACACCGGTACGCGTCCCCTCCACCCTCCTGTCAATGCTCCCGACCGGCCCGACCCTGAGCCCCCAGGCCGCGGCATCCGACTCTGCAGCCGGAGTGCCCCGCACCCCGGGCGCGTCGACACAGTGCGGCGGCACGAGCGCCGATGACACGGGCGCAGGGTCCGGCGCGGGCCTGCCCGCCATCGCCGGACAGGTTCCGGCGGGTGCGTCGGCTGTGGCGCCGGGGTCGGGGTCGGTCTCTAACTCGGTGTCGGGCGGGGGTAATTGATGGGTCTGCGGCCGGGCGGCGGACTCGGCGGGAGGTCTGGCGCGGGTCTGCCTGCTGTTGCCGGTCGGGTGGTTGCGGCAGGGCGCCGGGGGCGAGGTCGGTCGTGAACTGGGTGTCGGGCGGGGTGAATTGATGGGTCTGCGGCCGGGCGCAGTGCGGGAGCGGAGTCGGCGGGAGGGTCTGCGCGGGGTGTCCGCGGTTGGCGGGCGGGTTTCGGCGGGTGTGTCGGCTGTGGTGTCCGGGTCGGTCTCGAACTCCGTTTCAGGTGCGGGGATTTGATGGGCCGGCGGGGTCGGGTTCTCGTCGTTCCGGTGTGGGTGCCGGACGCGGCGGCGCGAGTGCCGGTGCGTCCGGCGGAGGGTCTGGCGCGGGTATGGGCGCGGTTGCCGGGCGGGTGTGTCGGCTGTGGTGTCGGTGGGAGGTCCTGTGCGGGGATGCCCGCTGTTGCGTCGCGGCGGCGCAGTCGGAGCCGAACCCCAACTCGCCCTCAGAGTCGGCGAACTGACGGATTCACGCCGTTGGAGATCGTGTTCACGCCAATCCGGAACAGGTCCAGAACCGGAATCCACGGAGGCTCGTGTTCCGGTCAAGTTGCCTACCAGTAAAAGGCGTTGATCGGAACCTGATGGCAACCTCATATCTTCCTCAGTTCGTTGCCAGCGCAACTTCCGTCAACCTAGGCTCAGTTGTATCCGTACGGCAGATCGACTTACGAAAGGTGGGACGATGGCTGGAGATGGCCAGCAGTCAAGCGAAGGTTCGACCCGGAACGGAATCCAGGCCCTGGAGAGCGCCTTCAGCGGCATCGTGAAGATCCGTCAGGACGTCGACAGCACCCGTTCCACCCTGGGCAGCGGCTACCAGGGCAGCGACGGCGGCCAGTACGGCCAGCTCCTCGCACAGTGGGACGGCCAGTGCAACGTCATCCTCAAGAACCTCGAGGACGTCATCGACCGGCTGAACCAGAGCCTCGTGGAACACAACAAGACCCAGGGTTCCTCGAACGACTCCATCAACCAGGCGTACAACGCGGCGCAGTCGGCCTTCGACCAGCTCGCCGGCTGACCTCGCGGTCACGTCCGATCCCCCCATCGCGTAAGAGAGGCAAGCTGTGGCAGACAACCTGTCCGACGGTGTCATCTACGTCAGCTACAACCACATGTCGAACGCCGCGGACGACATGGTCGCGCAGACCAAGGCGATCGCGCAGACGCTCTCCAGCCTTGAGCAGGAACTCGGCGAGCTGTCCAAGACCTGGTACGGAAACGACGCCGACACCTACCGCCAGAAGCAGGCGGCCTGGGACGGCGCGGTGCAGAACATGGAGCTGCTGCTCACCTCGCACTCCCAGCTCCTGAACGAGATCTCCAACAGCTACAAGTACAGCGAGAACTCCCTCAGCCAGATGTGGTCCGAGGTCACCATCGGCCGCTGACCCGGCCGGCCCCACCGCACCGACCGGTTTCCCGAGGTCGGTGCGGTTCAGGCACCTTCCCGTTCCGTCGCCGCGCCGTACGCCGGAGCCGGCGCGTCCCGCCCGCGGAGGCACCCATGGCAGACCTGACCCATCTCGACTCGACCGCGCTGAAGAACTTCAAGAACAACGACGTCGCCGACTTCATCAGCGATCTGCTGGCCATCCGCAAGGACAGCGCGGGCGTCCGCTCCCTGAAGAACCTCGTCGCGGAGACCGGCGACGGCTCGGCCGCGGGCCTTGCCAAGATTCTGCGGATCGGTCTGATGAACGGCGGCGACAGCAAGGACCCGGTCGGCGGCTCGACGCTCGTGGAGGCGCTCAAGACCCAGGCGACCGCACTGGACAAGATCCTCACCGGCCAGAAGACCCTCTTCGACGACATCGACGACGCGATCGACGAGACCATCACCACCCTGCTCAAGACCCAGGGCGACAGTCTCGCGTCGATCGACGGCGAGAAGCTGATGGACATCTTCGACACCGTCGACAGCGACATGAGCGGCTCCGACTCCTCGGACTCCTGAGCCCGGCCCGGCGCGCGGCCCGCCCGCTCCCGCCGAGCCCCAGTCCCCGCCCCCACCTTCCCCGCAGCGGAGTTCCGCCCCATGGCCGACAGCACCAGCACCTCCGGGACCCCCAGCTACGACCCGGACGACTACTTCGCCCAGGCCGTCACCGACTTCACCGGCTACACGATCCCGCCCCGGTCCACCCTGTTCGACAAGCTCAGCAGCTCCAACAGCGACGACTTCTCCGACCTCAAGCTGTTCCGGATGGACATCCAGGGCATCGACATGCGGTCGGTGACCGCCGCCGACTACTCGGCGATCGGCGGCTGGCAGGTCAACAAGGGCGAGGACTACGACCTGGCCTTCTACGACGCCGGCGGGGACGGCGCGCACGACAGCGTGAGCATGAAGAAGGCCCGGATCGTGATGATCGGCGTCACCGTCGACGCGAACGGCCGGGCCACGCTCTGGAGCGGCGGGGAGGTCACGGGCGGCGGCGCGTTCGAGGGCTCGTACTCGCACGTCCAGTGGGACTCGGGACCGATGGCGCAGTACATCTCGGGCAGCAAACTGGTCCTCGACCACCTGCTGACGTCGCCGTACTCGACGCAGGGCTTCTCCTACAGCGGTCTCTCGGTCATCGACGACAACGCCGTCGACCTGCTCTCCTTCGAGACCACCGGGCAGTCCTTCGACCGGGTGGTGCAGTTCTTCAAGGACCACTCGGACATCGTCAACCAGTGGATGACCTCGCTCGGCGACGACCAGGCGGCCTGGAAGGGGAAGGCCGCCAGCCTCTTCTGGCATCTGCTGGACGAGCTGAAGACCAACTACGACGGCTATGTCTCCCAGTTGGGCGGCAGGGACTACACGGCGACCAACACCCCCCTCAGCGGCACCCCGCCGAAGTCGAAGTTGAGCGACGCGCTGGCCGCGGCCCAACTGGCCCTGAAGGACGCGGTCACCGCGCTGCAGACCGCCTGGTCCGACTGGGCGTCGGACGGCCAGCACGACCCGCACTACCACGTGAAGAAGATCCTCGACGACATCAGTCAGTGGGTCATCAACAACAACATCAACCACGTGCTGTCGTCGACACAGTCCACCTACAGCGAGTACGGCGGCGGCACCTACACCTCCTACTCCACCGACGCCAACTTCAAGCAGTCCGTCCCCGACTACGGCGACCTCACCCAGCACACCACCTGGCAGAAGGTCGCCGACGCCGCCGTCAAAGCCTGGTCGGACCACGCGGACAGCAAGCTCAAGCAGCCGTCCATCGACGCGCTGAGCGCGGTGAAGAACGCCTGGGCGGACGTGCAGGACGCCTTCGACGACGAGGTCAAGAACAAGAACTCCGAGACGCTCTCCGAGGTCCTCCAGAAGGAGGAGGCCGAGATCGCCGAGGACGAGGCGAACAAGAACAACGAGAACCTCAACAACGACCTGAACAACCTCAACAACAACCTGAACGACCTCGGCAACAACTTCAACAATCTCAACGACAACCTGAACGACAACCTCAACAACCTCGGCGACAACCTGAACGACAACCTCAACAACCTCGGCAACAACTTCAACAACCTGAACGACGGCCTCAACGACAGCCTGAACAACCTCAACGACGGCCTCGGGGACAACCTCGACAACATCGGCAACGACCTGAATTCGAGCCTCAACAACCTCAACGACGACCTCGGCAACAGCCTGAACAACGTCGGCAGCGGGCTCGACGACCTCAACAACCTCAACAGCGACAGCCTGTTGAACGGCGACGGCTCGTCCATCGACCCCAACAGCCTCGTCAACGGCCTCACCCCGTCGCTCCTGAACCCCAACAACACCGACGAGAACAGCTCGACCTCGCTCAACTCCCCGACCGGGAGCAGCACTCAGCTCAACGGCGACGGCAGCCTCACCACCACGTTCCCGGACGGCTCCACCCAGACCATCGACCCGTCGACCGGCCTGGTCACCACCACCAACCCGGACGGCACCACCTCGGTCTCCCAGCTCAACCCGGGCAGCACCATCACCAATCCGGACGGCTCGACCACCACCCTCAACGACGACGGCACACTCACCACGAAGTTCCCCGACGGCACGAGCCAGACCCTCGACCCCACCACCGGGCAGGTCAGCACCGTCAACCCGGACGGCACGGTGAGCACGTCGACGCTCAACCCGACCGACGGCTCCTTCACCACCCCGGACGGCTCGACCGGCCAGATCAACCCCGACGGCTCGGTGACCACCCACTTCGCGGACGGCTCCACCGAGAACCTCAACCCGGACACCGGTCAGATCACCGTCACCGACGCCTCCGGCAACGTCACCACCTCGCACCTCAACCCGGGCGACACCTTCACCAACCCGGACGGCTCGACCACCACGCTCAACAGCGACGGCACCCTCACCACCCACTTCCCGGACGGCTCCACCCAGAACCTCAACCCGGACACCGGCCAGCTCAGCACCACCGACCCGTCGGGCCACACGACCACCACCGACATCAACGGCACCGACCTGCCCTCCTCCTCGATCGACACCAGCGGCCTCAACGGCAACGGCATCGACACGAGCGGCATCGACACAAGTGGGCTCAACGGCAACGGCGTTGACACGAGTGGCCTGAACAC
The DNA here is from genome assembly GCF_040681835.1 of Streptomyces sp. NPDC051576. Lineage (NCBI taxonomy): Bacteria > Bacillati > Actinomycetota > Actinomycetes > Kitasatosporales > Streptomycetaceae > Streptomyces > Streptomyces sp. NPDC051576. The sequence continues at coordinate 680,729 of NZ_JBFAZO010000002.1, read as the reverse complement.
GAGCGGGCTCAACAGCGACGGGCTGAGCAACACCGGCGGGCTGAACACCTCGGGCGGTCTGGACTCCGGTCTCGACAGCGGCTACGACGACTACGACAGCACCCCCTACACCGGCGGCGCGCTGCGCTCCGACGCCCTCGACGGAAGCACCCTCGCCGCCTCCGCGGACACCCAGAGCGCGTCCAGCGGCACCCCGCTCAACCCCATGGGGATGGGCGGCATGGGCGGCATGGGCGGCGGCATGGGCGGCGCCGGCGGCGGACAGGGCGGCAACAGCGAGCGCACCCGCGCCGTCCTCACCGATCCGGCGGGCGGCGCCACGCGGCGCGGCCGTACGGGCCGGACGTCGTCCGTGGACGAGGACGAGGACGTCGTCTACACCCGGCCCACCACGTCCAGCGCCCCGTACCCGGTGGGCGGCCCCGGCAACGGCAACGGCGCGGGCCAGAACGGCCGTTCCACGGAGAGCGGCGACCGGGCCCGGGACGCGTGGCTCACCGAGGACGAGGACGTCTGGGGCACGGACGAGGGCGGTTCACCGGCGGTGATCGGCCGATGAGCGGCGAATCGATCGAGCAGCGGCTCGCCAAGGCGGTGGCCGAACTGGAGGCCACCGAGGCCGCGGTGGCCCGCGCCGAGGGCGAACTCGCCCACGCGGAGAGCACCGTGCGCTCCGCGGACCGCGCGGTCGAGGTGACCGTGACCGCGCAGGGCGACCTGGCAGCGGTGACCTTCCTGGACGACAAGCACCGCACGATGCCGGCGGGGCAGCTCGCCGCGAGCGTGCTGGAGGCGGTGCAGGAGGCACGGGCCCGGATGGCCCGGCACGTCATGGCGACCTTCGAGCCCTTCACCAAGGCCAATCCCGAGGCGCCCGAGATCACCGGCTTCGACGTGGACTGGAACAAGATCTTCGGGCCCGGTGTGCTGGAGGGCCCCAAGGGCGGCCGACGGCGCGGTGCCGGCCTGCTCCGCGACGAGATCAACGAAGACCCGGAGGACTGAGGACACGATGTCGGAGAACGCCTACTTCGCGAGCCCCCCGGCGCTCATCGCCGGCACCCGGCAGATCGACCAGATCAGCCGGCTGGCCACGGACATGATCAACGAATTCATCACCGATGTGTCGGCCACCGCCAAGTGGCCCGGACACGACGACAGTTACGCCAAGCAGATGCTGCCGCAGGAGAAGCAGCAGCGGGAGGGCTCGGTGAAGACCGGCACGTCCCTCTCCGAGGCGATCGTCGGCGTCGGCGACGGCACACTCGCCAACCTGAAGAGCGTGCTCGGCACCCAGAGCGGTGTACTCGACGCCATCCACGACTCCAGCGTCAACACGGGCGACACCGACGGTGGTTCGCACGGCGGAAAGCACTGACGTACCGGACCACCCCTGATGACCATCCAAGCGTCGCCCCAGCTGAACAACCTGTTGTTCGTGCTCATCGGCGAGAAACTGCTCCAGGCCGACGAGGACATGGCCTACGCCAACGGCAAGCCGTACGAGCGGCTCGGCCGGCGTGTTCGCGATCTCTCGGACCTGATCGAGCAGACCGCCGGTGGGGTGGGGCGCGCGCTGCCGCCGCAGGTCGGGAACAACTATGTGCGGGCGATGCACATGTTCCTCGACAGCGGCGGGGTCAACTACCTGAAGGACTTCGCCGACCAGCTCGACAGCATCGGACAGTCCCGCACCAAGTCCTCCATGGACATCATGGAGTCCAAGTGGCAGATCATCGCCGAGCTGATCCGGCTGCTGATCGAGCTGATGGTCATCGCGGTGCTGTCCGCCTTCACCGGGGGTTCGGCCTCCAGCCAGGCCGCGGTGGCGAAGGCCCGTAGCCGGGTCGCCATTCTCACGCTGCTCGAATGGCTGATGAAGAAGACGCATCTGATGCCGAGCCTCACCGAGGCGATCGAGGAGGCGTTCACCACCTTCGCGGTACGGCTGGCCATGATGCTGGGTGCGCCCAAGGGCCGCCGTCCGAACGGGTTCGACTGGTCGCAGATCGTCCAGGACGGTGTCTTCGGCGCGTTCACCGGCCTGTTCCACGGCCTGCTCTCCGACCTCGGCAAGGGCCTGAAGAACAAGTTCAAGAACATCTTCGACACGCACAACCCGTTCAAGGACATCAGCGGCAACAGCACGAAGTTCAACAACAAGTTCGACACCCCGGACCTCCACAACAAGCCGAACCCGAAGCCGACTCCCACGCCGTCGCCGAAGACCACCCCCACTCCGACGCCCACGCCCACGCCGAAGACGACGAGCCTGGGCGACAAGGTGAAGCACGAACTCGGCGAGGACTTCGAGCACTTCATCACCGAGGGCGGTGCGGAGACCCTCGGCGAAATCGCCACGGCGTCCATCTTCGGCTTCCCCATCGACCCCCTGAACACCTTCCTCGGCAGCGGCCTCAGCTCGGTGAGCGAACGCCATCTTGGCCAGGGTGCGGGCGCGTTCGGCAACAAGTTCAACTTCAACACCCCACCGCCCGTGAACACCCTGGGCACGACGGACATCCCGGACGACAGCGAGTCCTCGACGAACGACCCGTCGGATACGTCCACTTCGGGCCCCGATTCCGTCAACACGGCTCCGAACAATGGCAGTTCCTCGACGACGAGCACACCCAACCGCACGTCCACGAACACCAACACACCGCCGACCCGGTCCACCGACCTCGACACGGACCTCACCGACACCCACGTCGACCCGGTGAAACTCGACGGGGGAGACCTCCAGAGCGACACCGGTAACGGGACTACGACGGGCAGCCCGACGCGGGGTTCCGGCTCGCCCTCGGACACGACTCGTACCGGCCAGGACACGGAGGAGCCGGCGCAGGGGAGCGACCAGTCGAGCGGCACGCCGGACGCCACCGCTCCGGCGCCTTCGCCGAACGTCCCGGTAGCGAGCGGGCCGGACACCAAGGTCTCCGGTACCCCCACCCCGACTGGGACGACGGCGGGGAACCCGGCGCCGGGTTCCGGATCACCCTCGAATTCCAGTAGCAGCGCGAACAGCACGTCGGCGCCCGTCCGCACGGTCCAGCAGCAGTCGCACAACGCCGGTGGCGGCCAGAACACGACCGGTATGGACGACACGCAGAACACGGCGACCAACGAGGACACGGAGGAATCCGCGCAGGGGACCGACCAGTCGAACAGCACGCCGGACGCCGCCGCTCCGGCGCCTTCGCCGAACGTCCCGGTGACGAGCGGGCCCGACACCACCGTCTCCGGTACTCCGACTCCGAACGGGACGGCCCCGGGCAACCCGGCTTCCGGCACACCGCCGACCACCAGCGGGAACCCGCGTACCACCACGACGACACACGGGCGCCCGGAGAACACGACGTCCGACAGCCGTGACACCGACGCCACGGATGCGGAGGGCAATGGCGCCTCCCACCCCGAGCCCGCCCGCGTGGCAACGCCTGACAGCTCCGGCAGTACGGACACCGACCCCGAGCTCCCGACCCCGCTCACCACCACCAGCAACAGCGCGCCCCCTACGACCAGTTCCGCCCCGGACACGACGCCGTCGCCCCACTCCACCTCCCCCACACCGGCACCGGCACCGGCAGCCGTGCGTACCGCACCGGAACCGAACAGCGCGCCCACCCCGTCGGAACCCGTCGTACTCACCCCCTCACTGACCCCCAACCCCACCCCGGAACCCGGCAGTTTCGAGGACGTACGGGATGGGGCGACGCCCTCGGAGCGCAGTACCACCTGGGTGGACCCGGTGTCCCGGCCAATCGGGGTGGACGGCAGGCCCACGCAGTACGTGGTGCGGGCCGGGTTCGCCGTGCGGCGGTTCACGCATGACGGGGTGCCGGTCACCGATCTCACCGTCACCTACCGGCTCACCGGCAGCCCGCACCTCGGGTCGCGGGCCGACGGAGTGCACCAGCGTCTGACGGACGGGGTGCGGCGGGTCTTCAACACCCCGGGGCACCGGCTGCGGGACGGAAGCCTGCTGCACGTCACCGTCGTGCCCGCCGCCCCCGGCGAGACGCCCCACCTCGACGTCACCCTCACCGACCCGGCGGACGGAATCCCCGCCACCCATCACTCGTGGCCGGCCGACATCTCCGACTCCGACCTGGCTCACGAGGTCGGCCATCAACTCGGCCTGCGTGACGAGAGCGGCCTCGACCCGGCCGCCCCGCACCGGAGCGGCACCGCCAGCCTGATGGGCGACCCCACGCGGTCCGCGCCCCCGACGGAGTCGACCGACCCGCCGTACGTGCCCGGCGGTCTGAGGTCTCATCATCTCGATCTGATCGGTGCCATCGCCGACACCCCGGCGGTCGCCCACCGGGGTGCCGGCCCGGCGGGACCCGGCGCGGACCCGCCCGCTCCGCCCACGCCGCTTCCGCACACCGACCCGGCCTCCCCGGAGGGCCACACCTCTCCGCCGCCCGAGACGGAGGACGACGGCGGACGCCGTACCTCCTACCTCGGCGGCTACGGCCGGCGGCACGACGGCCAGGTCGGTCTGGTGCACGTCGAGCCGTTCCCGGCGGACGTGGTCGACGGGGTCCACCGACAGGTGCTCGCGGCGCTGGGCCGGCCCGCCCCGCGCCCGGGCGACCCGGTGCACGCGCAACTGCGGGACGTGCTCTCCGCGGAGCAGATGGCGCTGAACCTGCCGTACCTGCGCAGCCGCGGCGGTCACCGGATCACCCTGCGCGTCGACGGCGCCGACCGGAGGGTGGACGTACGGCTGACGCTCGACGACGCGCGGCCCTCCGCACGGCAGGGCGGGCTCGACACGAGCGACCCCGACAAGCATGTGGAGCGGCGCGGGCAGGGCACCCGGGAGATCGTCTCCGCGCAGCCGTCCGGCACGTTCTCGACGATTCCGGTGCCGTGGACGTTTTCGATGCCGATCGCGGCGGGGGGCCCGGTCCGCGGGGTGGACTTCGCGTTGGGCGCGACCCTCGTCCACAACCAGGCGGACGGCTCGACCACCGTCACCCAGGTCGTGCAGACCACCAGCGCCCAGCGCAGCAACGAGCCCTCCCGCGCCTACGACTTCACCGGCGACTGGCAGATACGCCTGGACGCGCCGGACCCGGACCGGGAGGTCACACCGGCCGCCGTCACGGACGTAGCGGAGGCAACTGACGTAGCCGACACGGCAGTTGCCACCGCCACCCCCGATCCGGCGCACGACTGGCGGCCCGCTCAGCAGCACGGGCCGGTCACCGTCTGGTTCCCGCAGCACCTCGTGGACGCGGATGCCGACGCCGAGCCCGGGCGGGGACTGCCCGACCCCGCCGACCTCGACGACCTGCCGGTCTACGGGGTGGACTCGGTGCTGAACCCGCGCCGGCTCTACGAGGGTGCCGCGCGGCACTTCCACGCCGATCTGGACGCCACCGCGTCGGCCCAGCTCGCCGGCTTCCTCGCCGAGCCGGTGCTGCGCGGCACGCTGCCGATGCAGCGGGACGGCGGGCTGTACTCGCCGGTGCTGACCGACGCGCACGGGCGGGCGGTCGGCATCATGCGGCTGGACGCGGAGGTCACCCCGACCACCCCGGTGGCCAAGAGCATCGACAAGAAGATCAACCTGGAGAGCCATCTCGTCAACTCGGTGAAGAACGACCAGAACACCGCGTTCAACAGCGGGGTGACCTTCACCGGCAGCGCCGGCCCGGTCTTCACCCACGACTGGCAGCCGGGGCACCCGGACGCCTCCCACACCTTCGGCGGCACCGTCGCCGGCCGGGGGACCGCCTCCCTCGCGGCGCAGAACGTGTTCGGCACCAGCTCCGCCGCCGGCACCATGCACGCGGTCCGCACCAACCGCAGCCATCTGCTGACCGAGGCGGACGTCACCTACACCCTCACCCTGACCCGGCCCGACGGCAGCACCGAGACCTATGCGCCGGGAACCTGGGAGCACGGGCTCGATCTGCGGATGCTCAGCGCCGAGGACGCGCGCGGCCACGCACCGGCCGAGGACGAGATCCGGGCGCTGCCGCACGAGTTGGCGACGCTGGAGACCATCGGGCAGTCCACCGCGCCGCTCGGGGTGGACGGCGCCGACCCGCTCTTCACGGAGGCCGAGAACTGGCTGCGGGACCACGGCTTCCTGCCCCCGCCCGCGGACGCCCCGCGCCGGGGCCGGCTGCCCGACGAGACGCTGGTACAGGCCCAGTTGAACAACCTGCGGCGACTGCACGAGCTGCGCTCCCGGCTCGGGCTGCGGGCCGCGACCGACTCCATGGCGGACGGCGGTCACTCGCTGTTCCTGGAGGTCCCCGCGGTGACCGGGCGGCGCCGGGTGCGGCTGGAACTGGGTGCGCGACGGGACACGGACCGGCCGGTCGAGCATCTCAGGGTGCTGCCCGACATCCAGGTCATGGGCCTGGCCCAGGTGACGGGCGGCGGCACCGGCCGACTCGGCAACACCTACAGCCTGGGCACCGGGCTGGGCGGCGGGTTCAACGGGCCCGTACCGAACGGCGCGTGGACCCTGACCGGCACCGGCGACTACCAGTACGTCGGCCAGGCCACGCTCGGCAACACCACCGCCACCACGATCGGCCACGACCAGTTCTTCATCGGCACCGGCCAGCCCACCCAGGAGTTCGGGGTGCCCGTCCGCCTCACCCTCGACCTGTACGAGGGCGCGGGCCAGGAACCGCTGGTCCGGTTCGGCGAGCCGGAGCCCGTGCACCACGCCGAGGACGACCTTGAGGCCGGTCCGCCGACCATCGGCCCGAGGGGTGTTCCGGGCACGGTCCACCTCGCCGTACCGCACGAACGAACCCTGACCGACGAGGAGCCCACGCCCGACGGCGAGCCGTACACCGTGCGGCAGGTCGCGCCGCTGGACACCGAACGGCTGGCCATGACGGACCCGGCCACCGGCGAGCCGCACCCTGACGTGGTCCGTGTCCCGGACGACGCCCTGATCGACGTGATGCGCGGTTCGGCCGCCCTCCAGGACGCCTTCCGCCGGATCGTCACCGGCGTCGGAGCCGACACCGATACGGACACGGACACGGGCACGGGCACGGACACAGATGTCGACTCCGCGACCGACACCGCCGAGGACGCCACGGCCGTCCCTCCCGGGCGGTTCTCCCAACTGCTGGGCGGAGTAGCCGGGTTCCTCAGCAGTTCGCTGGTCGGCAGTCCGGCCGCCGACACCACCACCGTGGGCGCCGAGGCCCGTATCACCGCGCTCTCGCCCGGTTCGCTGGTCGGGCGCGGGCACCAGATCCTCGGCGGCACCTACGTGGTCGAGGGACTTACGCTGCCCGGGCTCGGTGCCGACCAGCATCTCGCGATCGAGATCCAGGCGGTCGCCCACTCGCCCGAACTGACCCACAGCGTGAACCAGTACCTGGAGACCGGTATCTCCGTCGCCGACTCGGCGCAACAGCTCAAGGGTCTTGGCAAGACACACCAGTTCGGCCTGGCCGGCTCGGCGGTCCAGAACAATCCGCCGACTTCGACGACCCCGGGCGAGCCCGCCGCCCCGGCCCCCACGCCGTCCCGCTTCAACCCGTCCGGGCGCTACCAGTACGACCGCAAGAGCGACAAGTCCGACACCCTCACCGCCATCACCGCCACCAACCGGGTGCCCACCCAGTCGGGCCTCCAGCACCGGGTCACGGCCGACGTCACCTACCTGATCACCGTACGGTCCGGCCGCCGCAACGTGCTCGCCAACTCCCTCGGGGTCGGGTTCGCGCAGACCACCACCCTCGCCGTGGACGTGCCTCGCGGACTCCAGTTCCTGATGACGGACAGTCAACTCCGACGTGAGGGACGGTGGATGGGCGCGGTGGCCAACCGGCCCGACGATCCGTCGACGACCGGTCTGGAGAGCCCGCCGCTGCCCAGCCGGTACGTCCGGGACGGCACCCTCGGCCTGGCCGCGGTCAACTCGGTCACCGAACTCACCGGCCTCGGAACCGGCTCCCGGACAAGCCCCGCATCCGGCTCCGACACCGGCTCCGAGACCGGTCCCGACACCGCTTCCGGTACGCCGCAGATCGAGACGCGCGGTCGATTCCACGCCGAGGTACGGCAGTTGCTGGAACGGTTCGCTCCCGGTATCACCACCCCCGGCCACGCCTCCTATCTGTCCGGTGTCGCCGCGCTCGTCGCCGACAACACCGGCGTCGCCGGCAGGCGGGCGCTGATCGGGCGCGGCGGGGGACAGACCCGGTTCAGTTTCCGGCACCACCGATTCGGCGGGGCGGCCCTGGTCGAGGTGACGTTCTCGGCCCGCCCCACGAGCACCGCCGCGAGCCGGGGCGCGGTGCGGGGCACCGCGGTGCCGAGCGACAAGTCCGGTATCGAGCAATGGGGTTCGCACACGGCGGAGGGCCGTTCGGCCTCCAGCGCGACGGGCCGGCTGCACCGTCTCACCTTCAACCCGGTGGCCCGTTTCAGCCGCCCCCACACCGACGACCGCACCGACCGCACCGGACCCTCCTTCAACCTCGTCTCCGCGTCCAGCAAGGCCGACCGGCAGGGGCGCACGGCCGAGGACCGGTTCTGGCTGCGCACCGACAGCGCCGCCGACTTCGACGGCCTGGGCTACGAGTTGGTCGCCACGGTCCGCTCCACCCTGGTCGTGGACTGGCTGCCCAACGTGGTGGGCGCCATGGTGCAGCGCGGGTTCATCGCCTGGGACGACGCCGACGCGCCCACCCGCACCTGGCTGAGCCGCACCCTCGCCGGCGAACTCGGCGGCCAGGCACGGGTGCCCGCCCTCGTCAGCCTGCGCTTCACCGGCAGCGAGACGGACACGTCCCCCGCCGAACCGCTCCCGGTGCCGCCCACGGTGTCCCGGATCGACCCCCGGGTGCCGTACAACGGGCAGTCCGCGCTGCGCGACACGGACCTGTTCCACCCGACCGGCAACGCCCCGGTCTACGGCTTCGACGCCTGGGACCAGCTCTACACGGCCCTCGACCAGGTGGCCCCGGCCACCGGCAGCGGCTGGCGTTCGCAGCCGGCCTCGACCTCCGACGAGCACGCCTCGGTACGGCTCGGCGAACTCATCCAGGCCGGCACGGTGTCCCTGGACACACCCCGGCAGGTCGGCGGCATGCTGCCGGCGATGCCGGGCGCGTACCCGATGCAGGGCGCACCCGGCCAACGGCCCACCCTCACCGTGTCGTTGTACCGGCCGAGGGCGGTCACCGACGGAGGCGACGTGGCCATCGACCGGCTGCGGATCACCTCCGACAGCAGCAGTACGGTCTCCGGCGGCGACACCACCACGGGACTGTCGCTGCCGTTCGTCCTGAGCGCCGACGACCCCGACCGCAACCTGCTCGGTCTCACCCCGCCGGTGCTCCAACGGCCGGTGGACGCGAGCAACTTCGGCAGCGGTGTCTCAGGCGGGCGCCGCGACTGGCTCAAGACCGGCAGCACCAGCCTGCCCGCCGAGGGCCGCGGCACCCGCAGTTACGAGGTCAGGACCGATGTGCACATCACGGTCTCCGGCCCCGAGGGCGTCCGCCATGTCACCGGCACCGCCACGGTCCGCGTCGAGGAGCGCGACGCACTCGGCCACGGCATCACCGAGCCCCACCCCGTGCCCCGCGTCTACGACCTCCCGGCACTGCTCGCCTCGCAGACCGGCGCCGCCCCGACGGACTGGGCGACCACACCGCTGCGGGACATACCGGCCGCCCTCACCGCGGGCGTCGACCCCGACGACGACGGATACCAGTTCTGGGTGGCCACCGGCCCCGACCCGGACGGCTCCCGCCTCTCCCTCGCCCTCTACGGCGCCTCGCGAACCGCCCGCGCCCAGGGGCACCCGGTGGAACTGGTCACACGGGGCCCGGAGGGGCTGCGGGTCTGGTCGTTCGACCCGGACGGCACGCTCACCTCGCCCCCGGCGGCAACACCGGCCCCGGACGCGGACGGCAGCACGGCATCCGGCTCCACCACCGGCGATCCGGACCTGGACCGGGCCTGGGCGGACTTCGAGAACACCGCCGCCGAATTCGACCGCGCCGAGGCCGACCACACCGAGGCGCTCGTCGACGAACACGGGCTGCGGGACCTACGGCCCGACGCCCAGGACGCCCTGGACCGGGCGGCCATCGCCCTGACGGACGCGGCAGCCGAGGCCGAACGCACCGACACGGCCGCCACCACCGCCGAGGACGAGGCGGACCGGGCCGACGCGAACCTTCGCGCCCTCACCGACCGCGTCAACACCTTGATCGGCGACATCTCGGAGTCCCGCCGCACACTCGGTCCGCTCACCGACGCGATCTCCGAGGACGAGCGCCAGGAGGTATCCCTCAGCGCCCGCACCAAGGAGGCCCGCCGCCACCTCACCGAACTCACCACCCGCGCCGCAGCCTCGGGCACCACGATTGGCGTCCCGACGCCGGGGCTGAGCGGCACGAACAGCACCACGCTCGACGAGGCCGCCACGCCGGGTACGACGGGGGAGAACAGCACCACGGTCGACGGCGTCGCCACGCCGGGTACGACCGGCACGACGAGTGTCCCTGCACCGGGCCCGGCCGGCACGCACAGCACCACGGTCGACGAGGCCGCCACGCCGGGTACGACCACGCAGGACAGCTCGAACACCGGGAACACCACGGCCGACCCGGCCGCGCCCCCCGCCCCCGCCGTCGACCCAGGTCTCACCCGCCAGATCGAGGAACTCACCGCAGAGATCGGCAAGCTGGACGCCGACCTCGCCGGGGTACAGGAGAACCTGGCGCAGAACCGTAAGACACTCCAGGACACCCGCACCGCCCTCGCCCGCGACGAGGCCGCCCTGAGCGAGGCGCGGGCGCAGCTCCCGGGGGTCCGGGCCACGGCCGGCACCCGCCGCTCAGAGGCCGAGACGGCTCGCGGACACGCCGAGGACGCGGCCCTGGTCCAGGACGACGCACGCGAGACCCACGAGCGGGCGGAGCGGCGACTCGGCGACATCGACGCCGCGCTCGACAACGCCCTCGGCCGGCGCGACGACGCGGCGGCCCGCCGCGCGGCAGCGGAGACCGAACTGCCCGGCCAGGCCGGCGCGGTACTGGCCGCGGCCCCCTCGGCGCTGCCCACGTCCCGCACCACCCTGGCAACCATCACCCCGCGCTGGCCCGGCTCGGGCCGCCCCCGCACGGCCGGCCCCTCCACCGGCAACGACCCCTCGACGAGCGACGACGACTCCACCACCGGCGACGAGGAGTCGGACAGCGACAACCACTCGAACGCGGACACCGAACTGACCACCCCGGACGCGCTGCCCACCACCCCGGCGAAGGACACGTCACCGCCGGGCGACGAGGACACTGCGGGCGGCGATGACGCGGCCAAGTCCGGGAAGCTCGGCGGCAGTTCGGGTGTGGACGGCGGGAGTACGTCTGGTGGCCCGGCCGGCGACACTACGGACCAGGACCAGGCCGACACCTCCGACAACCTCGTCACCACCGCGACCCAGGACCAGGACCAGGCACCGGTCGACACGGACGCCCACACCCAGAACGAGGTCAACGGCAAGGCCAAGGGCAAAGACCCTGCTCAGGACGACACCGCGAGCACGTCACCACAGCCCGTGCACTTCCAGGTGCGAGCGCCGCGCGGCCGTACCGTCCCGACCCGCGGCGACGGCCAGTGCCTGCTCTACACCTTCATCGGCACCGACCCGGAACGCGTGCGGGACCGGCTCCCCGGACTGCGTACCGAGGACCCGGCTCTCTACGACTGGCTGGGCCGCCCGGCCCAAGTGCGCACCGCCCTGGCCCAGTTCACCCGGCGCCGGCCCAACTCCCCGCCGACCACGACCGACGCCCGTCTGACGGCCACCGCCGAACGGCTGCGCGCCCTCGCGGAGGACCGGCTCCTCACCGCGCGCAGCGGTCGCCCCTTGCCGCACAACGCCGTGGGCCAGGTACGGCAGACCCTCACGCAGTGGTTCGAGCGGCAGACCGCGACCATGGACCGGCCCGTACTCCTGGCGACCCTCCAGGAGTACGGCATCACCGGCGTGACGGAACCGGCGGACCTGGACGATCTCGACACGCGCTACAGCGACGCGCTGGCCGAGGACGACGTGATCGGCCCGGACGACCCCGGCGTCCGCGCCATGTTCGCGTATCTCCGAGACAGCGACCGGCTGCCCACACTGAACAACCTCTCCGACGTCCAGCTCCGCCGAGTGCTCGGGAACGGCTACACCGGCAGCACCGCACAGTTCACCGACGCGGAGCTGGCCCACGCGCTCGACGCCGTCCAGAAGTGGTCGCGGTCGTGGGAGAGCAACCAGGGCGAGCTGTTCCTCCCCCTGCTGGCGGACACCCTGGACGTGGCCGTGGAGGTACTGCGGCCCAACCGGACGACCGGCCTCGGCACCGTCACCCGCGTCGGCTCACCCACCGCCACCCGGGTCCTTGAGGTCCACTACACAGGCCTCAGGCACTACAGCGCCACCGACGCCGGCCCCCTCACCGCTCCTACGAACATCACGCCGTCGAGCGCGCCTCGGGGTCCCGAGGACGCTCCCAGCGTCCAACCACCCGGCCGGTTCCGTCCCGCGCCGACCCGTGACACGAACGACGACCAACCCGCTTCCCACGTCAACAACCCCGCGCCGAAGGAGAGTTGGTACGGGCTGCGTCCCCACGCCCGTCCCGCCGTCCACGCCACGGAGCGTTTCGACCCGCACGCCGACCAGTCCAACCCGCCCCGCCCGGGTGTCCTCAGCGGCGCCACCACCCTCATCCGTACGCATATCCGTCGTATCCAGGCGCCCAACGGCCAGTGGATCCGCGACTACACCCTCAACCTTCCGGTCACCGCCACCGACCCGGCCCTGACCCGGCAGCTGAACGACCGCATCACCGGCTTGCTGGACACGCACCTCAACTCCGGCCTGGCACTGCCCACTTCAGGCGACCAGGTCCACATCACCCTCAACCTGATCGACGACCCCGCCCACCCCGAGGCGATCACCCTCACCGACACAGCCGATCCCACCCGCGCCGATCAACTCCACCTCGACGCGGGCCACACCGACGCCGACCTCCTCCACGAGGTCCTGCACTACCTCGGCCTGCCGGACGAGCAGCGCGACAACGACTTCCTGCTGCGCAACCACCCCCACAGCACCACGGTCCGCACCACCGGCGTGATGGCGACCACCGACACGCCCGTCCACATCCCGCACCGCTACCTGGCGACCATCGAGAACGTCACCGCCGCAGGCCCCCAACTCCACGACCACACAAGCCAAAACACCACCACCGCCCCCACCCTCGACCCCGACACCACCCCCATCCCCGCCGAAGACACCCCCACCTGGCCCACCTCCAACGCCCCCACCGCACCACCCCCCACCCCAAGCCAACTCCCGTCCAGCTACGTGAACTCCTACGGCGCGCTCCCGGACGGCACGGTCGGGCTGGTGTACGCGGAGCCGTTCTCCGACGAGGTGATGGACGGGCTGCACGGTCAGGTCTACGAGGCGCTCGGGCTGGACGTCGACAACCCGCCCGAGTCGGTGCGCGAGCAGGTGCGGGGTGCGCTGAGCCGTGAGAACCTCGCGCTCCATCTGCCGTATCTGCGCTCCAACGGCGGTCACCGCATCACCGTCGGCGTCGGCGGACGCGAGCACACCGTCGACGTACAGTTGACGCTTTCCGAGGCGCGGGCCTCGCTGCGGCAGGGCCGTTTCGACCCGCGTGACCCGGACAAGCATGTGGAGCGGCGCGGGTTCGGGACCCGGGAGAACTTCTCCAGTCAGTCGTCCGGGACCTATCGCACGTTCCAGGTGCCGTGGACCGGCTCCTGGCCGATCGCCGCGCCGACCGCCGTGCGGGCGGTGGACGGATCGCTGACCGTGGCCGTCACCCACAACCAGGCGAGCGACGCAACCACCGTCACCCAGGCCGTCCAGACGACCTCCGCCCAGCGCTCCAACGAGCCCTCGGATCCAGTGGAGTTCACGACGCAGTGGCGGGTGCGCGTCGACGCTCCCGCCGTCACCACCGCCCCCGCACCGGACGGTTGGGGCACGGCGGAGTCGCACGGGCCCACCACCATCTGGTTCCCGCGTCACCTCACCACCGCCGACCCGGCGCCCAACTCCCTGCCCGCACCGGCCGGTCCGGCCGATCTGCCGCTCTACGGCGTCGACTCGGTGATCGATCCGAGGGCTCTGTACGAGCACGTCCACCGGACGTTCCAGGCCGACCTCGACACGGCCGCCGCCGGGCAGGTCTCGGACTTCCTCTCCGAGCAGGTGCTGCGCGGCACCCTGCCCATGCAGATCGACGGCGGGATCTACTCACCCGTCCTGACCGACGCCTCCGGCAACGCGGTCGGCATGCTGCACCTGGTCACCGTGCCCACGGTCGGCACCCCGCAACGGCAGAGCACCCCGGGAAAGATCAACCTCGAAAGCCACCTGGTCAACACGGCGAAGGTCGACCTCTCCTCGAAGTACACCAGCGGCATCGGGATCAGCGGCAGCGGTGCCGCCGCCCTCACCGGCGACCACGGGCAGGGGCACCCGGACGCCTCCGGCACCATCGGCGGCAGCCTCGGCCTGCGCGGGCAGACCCAGGCGACCGTCACCAACACGTACAGCGCGAGCAGTTCCGCCGGCACGATGCACGCCATCCGCACCAACCGGAGCCATCTGCTCACACCCTCCGGCGTCACCTACCAGGTCACCCTGATCCGCCCGGACGGCACCGAGACGGCGGCGCCCCCGCTGGCCCTCACCCACGGCATGGACCTACGGGTCCTGAGCCGGGCGGACGCTCTCGGCCACCAGCCCTCCGCCGCCGAACTGCGGGAACTCCCGGACTCGTTGGAGCGGCTGGACGCCATCGGGCTGAGCACGGCCCCGCTCGACGTAACCGGTACGGACGGAATGTTCGCGGAGGCCGAGACGTGGCTGCGCCGTGAGGGCTTCCTGCCTCCCGCTGCCCCGGGCCCCGGGATCGGCGCGCGTCTGAAGCGGGCGGCACAGAGCATCGAGCCCGAGCACCAGATCCGGCTGCACGCCCAGCTCAACAATCTGCGCCGACTGCGCGAGGCCCGCTCCCGCACCGGGCTGCGCGCCGCCACCGACGCCATGGTCGACGGCGGACACGCCCTGCACTTCGAGGTGCCGAACAGCTCCGACACCGGTGTCCGCCGGGTCCGGCTGCTCCTCACCGCCGTCCGTGACACCACGACCGCCAGCACCCACCGCCGGGTCCTGCCGGGCATCCAGGTCATGGGCCTGGCCCAGATGGCGGGCAGCGACTCCGAGCAGCGCGGTGAGTCGTACGGCGGCGCGCTCGGACCGATGGGCAGTGTCAGCGGGCCGCTGGGCGGTTGGGGGTCCATCGGGTTCGGTGCCGACTACCAGTACGGCCATCAGGTGACCCACGGCGACACCGTGGGCGGCGCCACCGGGCACGACCAGTTCTTCATCGCCACCGGCCAGGACAGCCACGACTTCGAGGTGCCGGTGCGGCTGGCCCTCGACCTGTACGCGGGCGAGGGCGACGCGCCCAGCGAGCGGTTCGGGCGGAACGTCAACCGGGCCGCCGCTCCGGCCGTCGTCCCGGGGGTGCCAACTGCCGCTCCCGCGCCGCCCGTTGTCGTTCCGCCGACGGTCACCGGTGCGCTGCGGCTGGCGGTGCCGGCCGGCCGTACCCACGCACCCCCGGCGACCCCCGCACCCCCCGCCGCGCGGGCCGACCAAGCGCCGCGCCTGCCCAACCCGACCGACCGGGCCCGGCTCGACGCGACCGACGCCCACGGCGTCCCGCGCCCGGAGCTGGTGCGGGTACCGGACGACGCCCTGATCGACACCGTGCGCGGCGCCTCGGCCATCGAGTCGGCGTTCCAGCGGGCGGCCGCGCAGATCCGCCGCGAGGCACAGCCGACTCCGGCCGCCACGGGCACCGGCCCGATCCTGCCGGTCACCGCCCCGGGTGTGCCGCCCGTGCCGACGACCAGCGGCACGGCCCCTGGCGTGGTGCCGGCCTCGACTACTACCGGCACAGGCCCGCTTCTCCCGGTCACCGCCCCGGGCGGGCCGCCTGCCCCGACGACGACCGGCACCGGCCCGGTCCTCCCGGTCACCGCCCCCGCCGCGACGGCCACAGGAACCGGCACCGCCGCCCAGCCGGCCCGCGACGGCATCTCCCCGCTCGCCGGGCACGGGCTGACGGACAGCAGGACGCGTGCCGCCGAGACCCGGCATGCCGCGATCACCCCGGGCAGCCTCGTCGCCCACGGCCACCAGATCTTCAAGAACTCCTATGTCGTCGAGGGTCTGAGCCTGCCGGGGACCCTGGCGGACGGCCAGTACTCGCTGGAGATCCAGGCCGTCGCGCACCGGCCCCGACTGCTGGACACCACCGGGCAGTACCTGGAGACGGGCGTCTCCGCCACCGACAGCGCCCAGCAGCTCAAGTCCCTCGGGAAGTCGCACCAGTTCGGCGGCAGCGGGGTGCTCACCCAGAACCCGCCCAGCCGGCCCGAGGGCCCGGCGAACGCGGCCGGGCAGGGCGACACCGGTCCCGAGTCGGACGGTTCGGTCTCCACCAGCCAGAGCGTCGGCAAGCCGTACAAGGGCCTGTTCAACCCGTCGGCCCGGCTCGGCCAGGTGTCCCGCACCGACACCGCCGACACGCTCGCCGCGAGTACGGGCGTCAACCGCACCCCCACCGAGAGCGGCACCCTGCACCGGGTGGTCGCCGACGTCACCTATCTGGTCACGGTCCGGGCCGGCTCCCGCACCCTGCTCAACGGGGTCGGCGAACCCGGCACCGTCGACCCCGTCACCTTCGCGGTCGACGTCCCGGACGGCCTCCAGTTCCTCATGACACAGGGTCAACTCACCCGCGACGCACGGTGGATGGGCTCGGTGACCGGGCTCACGCCGACCCCCGCCCCGGCCACGGCGCCGCTGCCGGCGTCGTACACCCGCAACCGCGAACTCGGCCTCGGCGGTGTCCTCTCGGTCATCGAGTACGACCGGCCCGTCGCCGCCCCCGTGCCCGCCACCGGTCCGGTCCCGATGGGAGCGGTCGGCCCGCGGGAGCGGCGTGGCCAGGTCCGGCGTGAGCTGATGGAGCTGGTGGAGGCCGAGGCACCCGGAGTGTTCACCCCGGGGCACCCAGGCCACCAGGCCGGTGTGCACGGCCGGATCGCGCAGCTCACCTCGACCGCCGGACTGCGCTCACTGCCCGGACGCGGCCCGGACGGCACCCCGCGCCGGGCCACCACCCGTTTCCACTTCCGCCACCACGTCTTCGGCGGCGAGCGGCTGGTCGAGGTCACCCTCACGGCGGTGCCCCGCCGCACCCAGAACCTGGCCGGTGTCCTGGGCTCCTCGACCCCCGGCTCGGGCCTCGAACAGTGGCAGTCGCACACGGCGGCCGGCCGCACCACCACCCGCGCCTCGGTCCGGCAGCGACAGCTCCCGGTCACGCTGACCACCCGCTATCCCCGCCCGAACCAGGGCCCGGACCCCACGAAGACCGACCGGGCGGCGCCCGTGTTCACCCCGCAGTCGGCCACCAGCCGGTCCGCCCGACGGGCGACCACCGCCGACAACCGGTTCTGGCTGCGCACCGACAACGGCGCCGACTTCGACGGCCTCCAGTACGACTACGTCCTGTCCGTCCGCTCCGCGCTGGTCGCCGACTGGCCGCCCAACGTCCTCGGCGGCCTCGTCCAGAACGGCGTCATCGCCTGGGCCGAGGCGGGCGGCGACGTACGCCGGTGGATGAACGAACTGCTGGCCCGGGGCACCCCGCGCACCCGCAGCGTCCCGGTCCGGCTGACGCTGCGGTTCACCGGCACCGAGACCAACGCCCTCACCCAGGCCGCCACGGTGACCGCCCCGTCCGTCGTCTCCGGCGCCGATCCGCGCAACACCGTGCTGCCGGGCCCGCCCCCCGTCCCGTATCTCGCCGACGCGCAGATGTTCCACCCGGTGGGGCCGACCCCGGCGTTCTCCTTCGACGGCTGGGCGCATCTGGAGACGGCGCTGAACGACGTGGCCCCGCGCGGCGGTCGCGGCTGGCACGCGCAGATCACCTCCGTCTCGGTGGAGGGCCAGGCGGTCCGGCTCGGCCAGCTCGTCCAGGCCGGGCGGGTCACCCTCGACCGTCCCCGGCTGGGCGCCGGCCTCACCCGCAAGCTGCCCGGCACCACGCCCTTCGAGGGGGCACCGGGCCAGGCCCCGTCGATCGCGGTGACGCTCTACAACCCGCGCCGCTCCACCCACGGCGACGACGTCACCCTCGACCAACTCCACAACACCGCCGAGACGGTGAGCACCGCCGCCGGCGCCGACCACTCCCTCGCCACCGGGTTCACCGAACTCCTCAGCGGCGACGACGAGAACCACCAGATCGGCGGGCTGAGCATCCCTCTCGCCCAGCGGCAGACCCAGCCCTCCACCTTCGGCGGCACCACCACCGGCAGCCGCCGCGACTGGCTCAAGTCCGGCAGCACCTCCGCGCCCGCCAACGGGGCCCGAGGCACCCGCAGTTACGCCATCGACACCGACGCCCACCTGCTCGTCGAGGGACCGGCGGGCACCCGCCACGTCACCGGCACCGTCACCCTCCGCGTCGAGGAACGCGACCTCCTCGGCCACGGTCTCATCACCCCGGCCGAAGCCCCGCCGGACATCCACGACCTGCCCGCGCTGGTCCCCGACTGGACCACCGCCGCCCCCCACACCCTGCCCGAACGCCTCAACTCCGCGATCCCCGCGGGCAGTCACGGCGTCCAGGTCTGGGTGGCCCTCGGCGCCGACCCGCAGGGCATCCGCCTCGGCCAGGCCCTCTACACGGCCTCCCGCACCGCCGTGCTCGGCAACCGGCCGCTGGAACTGATGACCCGTGACCAACAGGGCATCCGCCGCTGGGAGTTCACCCCCGAAGGCGCCCTCGTCACCGCCGACCCCGCCCTCACCACGGCGTGGACCGCCTTCCACGCCCAGGCGGAGCTGCTGCACTCCGCCACCGACACCCTCACCGACACCCCGCAGGCGCTGAACCGCCTCACCGCCGCCCTCCAGCAGGCCAACCGCGCGCACACCACCGCCGTGGACGGGCACCGCAAGGCGCGGCAAGCGGTCACCGACGCGGTCGACGCCCACGACCGCGCGCGGACCGACGCCGCCGACTCCGCCCGTGCCGTGCGGAATGCCGAGGCACTGGTGGCACGGCTCAAGCGGGACGTGGCGAACGCCCGGGAGGCCGTCACCACCCTGCCCCGGGCGATCGCGCAGCACGAACGGGACGAGACCACGGCCCGCGGCGATCTCCGGTCGGCCCTGGCCCGGCTCACCAGTGCCGAACACACCGTGCGCACCGAACGCGCCGCCGCAGCCCAACAGGCCGCGCGCAACGGGCAGTCGAGCACCACTCCCGTACCGGTACCCGCCCCGCCGGCTCCCGGCACCCCGCGTTCCGACGACCCCGCAGCCGATGTCGCCGACGACCCCCGGGTGCGGGCGGAGGTCTCCGCGATCACCGCCGCCCGGGATGCCATCGAGCAGGCCACCGAACGGCTCGACGCCGACGGGGAGGCGCTGCGACGGGCGGAGCACATCGTCGACGTAGGACCGGCCCGTATCGCCCACGAGGAGGCGAACCTCAGGAAGGCCGTCGACAAGGAGCGGCAGGACGCGGAGACCGAGGACCTCCGGGACAAGGACGTCCAGGGTGCCAGGCGCCGCGAGACCCTCGCCCAGGGCCGGGTGACCGCGGCCCGGACCGAGGTCGACCGCCGCAACGCGCAGATCGCCACCGCCGTCACCGCCCAACTCCAGGCCGCCGCCGACCAGATGGCCGCCACCGCCGCACTGCCGGGCCTGTCCACCGCCGTCCACGACAGCGCCCCCACACCCGAACAGTCCCTGCGGACCACCTTCGCCACCACCCCGCCCCGCTGGCCCGACCCCGAGGGCCGCCCCACCCCCCTCCCGGCCGGCGGCCAGACCCACACCCCGGCGCCGGCCACCACCGGCGCCAAGACCGCCAAGACCAAGAAGCCGGCCACCAGCAAGGGCAAGGCCACCAGCAAGGCCACGGACAAGGGCAAGGCCACCGACAAGGGCAAGGCCACGAGCAAGCCCCCGACCACAGCCACCACCGCCCCACCCCCCGTCATCACCCCGCCGTCCCCGTACGTCACCCCCACCGGCACCGCCGTCCCCACCCCCGGCGACGGCAACTGCCTTCTCTACGCCGTCATCGGCAGCGCGCCGCACCTGGTCCGCAGCCGCCTGCAACAAGCCGGCCAGACCCTCGACCCGGGCACCGCCGCCTGGCTCGCGCGACCCAACGACGTACGACAGACCCTCACGACCCTGACGACGCAACCGCAGACCGCCGACCAGGGATCAGGCCATCTGCGGGCCGCACGGCGGGAGTTGCAGAACCTGGTGCTCGCCCGGCTGACGGCGGCCCGCGCCGGCGGCCGGCCGCTCCCGCCACAGGTGCTCGGCCAACTCCGGGGCGTCCTCGCCGACCCCTTCACCTCGGCGGTGGAGGACATGACCGCCGACGAGATCGACAACGCACTGACCCAGTACGGCATCCAGGGCATGACCCATGCCGAGGACCTCGACCCCGTCGACCTCCAGACCCGCTATCTCCAAGCCGTCTCGCTGCCGGGCGCCCCGCCCCCGCCGGCCGGCGCCGCACCGAGCAACCGGCGGATGTTCGCCTATCTGCGAGCGGTGAACGCGCTGCCCACGCTCGCCACCATGACCCCCGACGAGCGCCGTTCGCTGCTGATCGCCGGTTACCACCGCAGCACCGCCGCACTCACCGACGACGAGCAGAACATGCTCGAACGCGCGGTGAGCCGCTGGTCGGACGCGTGGGCGCACCCGATCGGCGACACCTTCCTGCCGCTGCTCGCCGACACCCTCGGCGCCCCGATCCACGTCTTCCAGCCGATGCCCGCCACCACGCAGGGCATCGTGCTGCGCTACGGCCCGACCACCAACACCCCTGCGCTGGAGGTCCATTACACGGGCCTGAACCACTACAGCGCTTCCGACACGGGCGCCGCTCCTACGAACATCACGCCGTCGAGCGCGCCCCGGGGGCCCGAGGACGCTCCCAGCGTCCAACAACCCGGCCGGTTCCGTCCCGCGCCGACCCGTGACACGAACGACGACCGTCCCGCGCCTCGCGTCACCAGCCCTGCGTCGAAGGAGAGTTGGTACGGGCTGCGTCCCCACGCCCGCCCCGCAGTCCACGCCACCGAGCGCTTCGACCCGCACGCCGACCAGTCCAACCCGCCCCGCCCAGGCGTCCTCAGCGGCGCCACCACCCTCATCCGCACGCACATCCGCCGTATCCAGGCCCCCAACGGCCAGTGGATCCGCGACTACACCCTCAACCTCCCGGTCACCGCCACCGACCCGGCCCTGACCCGGCAGCTGAACGACCGCATCACCGGCTTGCTGGATACGCACCTCAACTCCGGCCTGGCACTGCCCACTTCAGGAGATCAGGTCCACATCACCCTCAACCTGATCGACGACCCCGCCCACCCCGAGGCGATCACTCTCACCGACACAGCCGATCCCACCCGCGCCGATCAACTCCACCTCGACGCGGGCCACTCCGACGCCGACCTCCTCCACGAGGTCCTGCACTACCTCGGCCTGCCGGACGAGCAGCGCGACAACGACTTCCTGCTGCGCAACCACCCCCACAGCACCACAGTGCGCACCACCGGCGTGATGGCGACCACCGACACGCCCGTCCACATCCCGCACCGCTACCTCGCGACCATCGAGAACGTCACCGCCGCAGGCCCCCAACTCCACGACCACACAAGCCAAAACACCACCACCACCCCCACCCTCGACCCCGACACCACCCCCATCCCCGCCGAAGACACCCCCACCTGGCCCACCTCCAACGCCCCGGTCGCGGCGCCCTCCTCGGCGTACGTCCTCGGGTACGGGTCCCAACAGGACGGCAACGTGGGCCTGGTGCTCCTCGAACCGCTGGCGGCCGTGGTCGTGGACGGGCTGCACCAGCAGGTGATGACGGCGCTCGGGCTGGCGGACGCGCCGGACACGCATCCGGTGCGGGAGCAGTTGCGGACGGTGGCGAGCGCCGAGGAGCTGGTGGTCAACCTGCCGTATCTGCGCGGCAGTCTGGGCTTCCGGATCACGGTGCGGGTGGACGGCCGGGACCGGACGGTGGACCTGCGGCTGCGGCTCTCGCGGCCGGTGGCGGCGGCCCGGTACGGGCAGGCCGAGGGTGCCGTACGGGATGTGCGGGTGGAGCGGCGGGGGATCGGTGCCCAGGAGACGGTGTCGTCGGAGGCGTCCGGCAACATCCGTACCCTGATGCTGCCGTGGACCGGGTTGTTCCCGGTGACCAGGGCGATCCCGGTGCGCGGGGTCGACGCGGCGCTGACGCTCGCGCTGACCCTGAACCAGCTCTCGTCGAGCGCCTCGGTGACGACGGTGGTGCAGTCGACGACGGCACAGCGCAGCAACGAGCCCTCGGAGCCGTACGACTTCACCGCCGAGTGGGACGTACGGATCGACACCCCGGCGCTGGCCGCGCCCGTCACCTGGGGCGTGCCGCGCTCGCACGGGCCGGTGACCATCTGGTTCCCGCAGCATCTGGCGCGGGACGAGGAAGGGGAGTTGCCCGAGGCGGCGGATCTGGACGTCCTTCCGGTGTGGGGCGTCGACACGGTCGCGGAGCCGGGGCGGCTGCTCGCGGAGGCGTTGGAGCACTACGGGGCGCGGCTGGCGGCGCTGGACGAGGACTCCCGGGCGGAGCTGGAGACCTTCCTGTCGGAGCCGTTGCTGCGGGGCACCCTGCCGATGCAGCGGGACGGGGGAGTGTTCTCGCCGGTGCTGCTCGACGGGTCGGGGCGCGCGGTCGGCATGTTCCAGTTGCTCACCGAGGTGGAGGTCGGGGAGCCGCTGCGACGGAGCGTCCCGGGGAAGATCAATCTGGAGAGCCATCTGACGCAGGTGGTGAAGATCGAGGCGCAGTCGAGGTTCAGCAGTGGTGTGTCCCTGTCCGGGAGTCTCGGTCCGGCGCTCACCGGTGACCATGCCGAGGGGCACCCGGACGCCTCCCGGCGGGTCGGCGGCGGAGTGCTGGGGCGGGTCTCGGCCCAGGCGGGGACGAACGACGCGCTGACCCAGAGCGGCAGCGCCGCCCTGATGCACGCGGTGCGCACCAACCGGAGTCATCTGCTGGCGCCCGCCGCGGTACGGCACACGCTGGTGCTGCATCTGCCGGGCGGTGGGCGGCTGCCGTTCGCGCCCGGTGCCTGGCCGCGCGGGATGCATCTGCGGCTGCTCACCGCCGAGGACGCCCAGGGGCATGCCCCGACGCCGGAGGAACTGCGGCGGCTCCCCGTGGAGTTGGAGCATCTGCGGGCGATCGGCACCACGGCGACACCGTTGGGCGTGGCCGGCGCCGAGCCCCTCTTCGTGCACGCCGAGAACTGGCTGCGCCGCGAGGGCTTCCTGCCCGGCGACACCACCGCGCGCAACCGGGTGCTGCCCGACGAGGCGCTGGTGCAGGCCCAGTTGAACAATCTGCGCCGGTTCGAGCAGGCCCGGTCGCAGATCGGGCAGCGGGCCGCGACGGACGCCATGCTGGACGGCGGCCATCCGCTCTTCCTGGAGATCCCGACGGTGGGCGGCACCCGCCGGGTTCGGTTGGTGCTCAGCGCGGTGCGCGGAACGGGCGCCGGCACGCACACCCGGGTGTTGCCCGATGTGCAGGGCATGGGTTTCGCGTCGCTGTCGACGGCCGCGGGCGACCAGAACGGGTCGCGGTACGGGGCGTCGTACGGCGTCGGTGGCTCGTTCGGGGTGCCGGTACGGGGCGGTGCGTGGACCCTCGGCGGCACCGGCGACCATGTGCGCTCCCACCAGGTTCAGCACGACAACAACGTCCAACTGTCGGTCGGCCACGACCAGTTCTTCATCGGCAGCGGGGACGGACAGCGCAGCGAGGTGTTCGAGGTGCCGGCCGACCTGGCGCTCGACCTGTACGAGGGGCCGGGGCAGGAGCCGCGGGTACGGTTCGCGCACGAGACGGTGGTCGAGCCGTACCTCCCGCACGGCGCCCCGCCGGCCGGTCCGCAGCCCCCGCCGCCGGACCGGGTGCCGGGGACGCTGCGGCTGTCGGTGCCGACGCACCGTACGCTGCCCGCCGCCGCGCCCGCCCCGGTGGCGCCCGCCGCGCACACGGTACGCGCCGCCGACGACGCCGACCGCGCCCTGCTCGACCTGACCGACGCGGACGGCGGCCCGCTGCCGGAGTCGGTACCGCTGCCGGACGACTCGATGATGGAGGTGTTCCGGGCGTCGGCCGCGCTCGACGAGGCGTTCACGGCGGTACTCGGCAACACCTATCCGGGGCATCCGGCGCGCGGACTTCTGGACGGGGTGCGGGACGCGGTCGCGGAGCGCACCCCGGCGCCGGTGGCACGCGTCGGGCGGGCCATGGGCGAGTCGCTGGCCGGTGCCGCCGCAACCGACCCGACCACGGTGGCGGCGGAGATGCTGGCCGCCGCCCGCAGCCCCGCGGCCCTGCTGGCCCGCGGCCACCAGGTGTTCAAGGGCGCGTATGTGATCGAGGGGCTCACCCTGCCGGGGCTCGCCGCCGACGAGGTGCTCTCCGTGGAGATCCGGGGAGCCCTGCGCCGGCCGCGGGCGGCGGGCGATGTCTCGCAGTACTTCGAAACGGGGCTCAGTGCCGCCGACGGCGCCGGGCAGCAGCGCGGGGCGTCCCGCACCACCCAGTGGGCGGGCGGCTTCACCGCGGTCCGCAACGCCGCGTCGGCACCGACACCGAGCGCCGACCAGGCCGCGGGCAACGACGGCGACCCCGGCGACACCGGCACGATCCACACCCGCGCCACCAACGCGGCACAGGAGCAGAGCGGCGCCACGACGGGAACCGCGCCCCGGCATCCGAGCCTCAACCCCTCGGCCCGCTACACCCGTACCGCCCGGCAGGACCAGGCACGGGCCCTCGCCTCCTCGACGGCGGTCAACCGCACCGCCACCGAGAGCGGCGCACAGCACCGCATCGCGGCCGACGCGCTCCTGCTGGTGACGTTCCGGCGCGGCCGCCGCAACGCCGTCGGCAACGCGTTCGGCCAGGGCGAGGGCCGTGCCGTGACGGTGGCGGTGGAACTGCCGGACGCCGTACGGTTCCTGGCCACCCCTGCACAACTCCGGCGCTACGCCGCCTGGTTCACACCGGTGGCCGGGCTCACGGTGCCCGCAGCGACACCCGGGACCGTGTCGCTGCCGCGCCGGTTCGTCGCCTCCCGCGAGGTGGGCCTCGGCAGCGTCCGGGCGATGGACGAGTTCACCGACGCCACGCGCACCGTGCGACGCCCCGACGTACTACGGCAGCGCCTCCTCACCCTGATCGAGAGCGAGGCCCCCGGCACGACCCGCCCCGGGCACTCGTCGTACCTCTCGGGCGTGGACACCCGGATCGCGGACCTCACCGCCACGGCGGGGCTGCGCACCCTGGCCGGCCGCGGCCCCGGCCGCGTCCAGCGCTTCCGGTTCCGGCATGTCGGCTACGGCGGCGCCCGCCTCGTCGAGGTCACGCTGGCCGCCGAGCCCGACGCCGACGACCACGCGCTACGACAGCTGCGCGGCCACCCGGCGGCAGCGGGTTCCGGCATCGAGCAGTACCACGGCCACACCCCGTCCTCGGTGACCGACAAGACCGCCCGCACCGTCCGGCACGCGGGGTTCGTCCAGCTCCAGTCCCGGTTCCCGAGGCCCACCGGCGGCCCGCGCACCGACCGGGCGGGCGTGCTGCTCAGCGCCGACACCGTGCGCGGCAACTCGGCGCGGGTCACCCGGACTTCCGAGGACCGGCACTGGCTGCGCACCGACAACGTCGCCGACTTCGACGGCGTCCGGTACCGGCTCGTCGCCACCGTGCGGTCCACCCCGACCGCCGACTGGCTGATGGACCTGCCGGGCAGTGTGCTCCAGCACGGCGTGCTCAGCCTGACCGACGCGGACACCTCGCTCGCCGCCCGGATCAGCCACCTCTTCCTCGGCCGGCCGACCCGGACCGCCACCGTGCACGCCACCGCCGCGCTGCGCTTCACCGGCAGCGAGACCGCCGAACCCGCCCCGCCCGAGGCGCAGTTGGCGGCCGGCCTGGCCGCGCGCAGGCCCACGCCGAACGGGCGCCGGTTCACGCCGGGCGGACCCGCACCCGTCTTCGGCTTCGACGCGGGACCCGAACTCGCCGCCGCGCTCGCGCAGGTGGCCCCCGACCTCACCCACTCCTGGCGGTCGCTGGCCGCCTCCGGCTCCGCCGACGCCACCGCCGTACGCATCGGCGAACTCGTCCAGGCCGGCACGATCTCCCTGGACCACCCGCGCGGTCCCGCCGGCCTGACCACCACGATGCCGGGCGCCTACCCGTTCCAGGGCCGCCCGGACACCCCGCCCCGGCTCACCGTCGAGCTGTTCCGGCCGCGCCCGGTGACCGACACCGGCGATGTGACGGTGGACCGGGTGCGGCTCACCACGGTCAGCGCGGGCTCCGCCTCGCACGCGGGCCTCACCGGGAGCCTCTCGGCGCAGGGCGGCTTCAGCGCCCACGACTCCAACCGCCAACTGCTCGGCTTCACCCTGCCGGTACTGGCCCGCCCGGCACAGGACCCCGGGACGGGCGGCGCCGTCGTCGGCACCAGCCGCGAGTGGCTCAAGCACGGCAACACCAGCGCCCCCGCCGGTTCGCGCGGCACCCGCAGCCACGAGATCCTCGCCGACGCGCTGCTCACCGTGCACGGTCCGGACGGCGTCCGGTACGTCTCCGGCACGGTGCGGATACGGCCCCTGGAACGCGACCTCCTCGGCCACGGCGTCACCGCCGCCCACACCGACCCCGGGGTGTACGACGGCGCCTCCCTGGCCCGCGAGACCGCCGACGCGCAAGCACTGGGCGACCGGGCCCCGGAGGTGCTCCGCGACTGGCGCACCGTACCGCTGCGCGACCTGCCGACCCTGCTGGCGGAGGGCATCGGGCCCGCCCCGGCCGGGACCGACGACATGATCCAGCTCTGGCTGGCGGTTGACGGCAGCCCCGTCCAGACGGCCCGCGCCCTTTACGCGGCGTCGGGCACCGCCGCCCTGCTGGGCCGCCCCGTCGAACTCGCCCTGCGGGACGGCGAGGGCGTGCGGTTCCGGCGGTTCGACGCGACCGGCGATCCGCAGGGCGCGACCGACAACGGTTGGACGGCCGTACGGGATCAGATGCGCACCCTGGAGACGGCCGGGCAGGCGGAGGACGCGGCGCGCACGCTGGAGGCCCAGCTCCAGGGTCGACTGCCGGCTGCCGAGCAGGTGTTGGACCACGCCCGGCAGCCGGTGACCCTGGCGGAACGGGAGTTGACCAACGCCCGTATCGCCGCCGACACCGCGGCCGGCCAACTCCTCGCCGCCGAGCGGGCCGTGGAGACCGCCGCGCTCGTCGACCAGGAACGGAGGGACCGGGTAAGGGACTTGACCGCCGATCTCCGGGACCAGAACGATCGGGTGACGGACGCCACGCTGACGGCGGGGGAGCGTCACGAGGCGGTCCGCACGGCGGAGGAGAACCTGGCGACGGCGGAGCGGGCCGTACGGGAGGCCGCCGAGTCGGCCGCGCGGGACGGGAGTTCACGCCCCGGTGCGAGCGGTGCGGCCTCGGACGGGTCCCGGCACGAGTCGCAGCGGACACGGGCGCTCGCCGCGCTCGAAAGGGCGCAGAGGGCGGCAGCGAGGGCCGACCGCGCCGTCGAGACCGCCCAGCACGCCGCCGAGGACATCACCCGCCGGCTGGGCCTGGCCAGTGGCGCGGCCCGCACCGCCGCCGACATCCTGACCCGGGCCCAGAACACGGCCACCACGGCGGCCACGACGGACGGCATGGCCCGGGCGACCCTCACCACGGCCACCGCACACCACGACCGGACGGTCGCCGCGCGCGATGCCGCGCAGGAGGCGCTCGACGCCCTCGGACTTCAGATCACCGACGCCCTCACCGAACAGGCCAGGCAAGCCTCCCGGCAGCGCAACGCACAGCAGGACCTCGGCGACGCGGTCACCGTCCTGGAGACCCGACGAGCAGCGGCGGGCGAGGGCACGGCCCCCCTGACGACCGGCTCCCTGGCCGCCGCCCCCGCCACCTGGCCCCGTCGCGCTCCCCGCCCGACACCGGCCCGCGGCGAGGCGGGACCGGCAGCGGCTCCGGCGGTCGAGCCTGTGATCCCGCCGACGGACGACCCGCGGGAGGAACCTGAGGACGAGCCCCAAGTGCCGCCCCAGGAAACGGAGTTCCGGCCGGGCGGCTCAGGAAGTGCTCGCCACCGGCCGGGCGGCCCGCATGGCGTGGGTGCGGACGGCGAGGGCGAGGACGAGTCGGAGGACGACGAGGACGCCGATGATGCGAGCGGCCGGCGTGGTGATGGCTTTGGAGTCGTCCGGCATCGGCCGGGAGGCGGGCACGGTGTGGACGCGGACGGTGAGAGCGAAGAGGAGTCGGAGGACGGTGAGGACGCCGATGATGCGAGCGGCCGGCGTGGTGATGGCTTTGGAGTCGTCCGGCATCGGCCGGGAGGTCGGCGCGGTGTGGATGCGGACGGTGAGAGCGAAGAGGAGTCGGAGGACGATGAGGACGCCGACGGCGCGAACGGCCGGCGCGGTCACGGCTCCGGGATCGCCCGTCACCGCGCCGTAGTGTCGCGCGCGGACCGCCCCGAGACCTTCGCCCGTTCACTGGCCGGGCTGCTCGCCGGCTCCGATACCGCCCCCGCGTGGACCGGGA
This sequence comes from Streptomyces sp. NPDC051576, assembly GCF_040681835.1. Taxonomy (NCBI): domain Bacteria; kingdom Bacillati; phylum Actinomycetota; class Actinomycetes; order Kitasatosporales; family Streptomycetaceae; genus Streptomyces; species Streptomyces sp. NPDC051576. The sequence continues at coordinate 651,894 of NZ_JBFAZO010000002.1, read as the reverse complement.
GCCCCGACCCGCATGCCGCGCTGCTCGCCTGGGCCCAGGCGGACGTGGCGGCTCACGGCGCCCCCGACGACGCGGCGCTCCCGGCCCCGGACACGGCGGTGTCGACCGCCGTACTGGAACAAATCGGCGCCCTCACCGAGGAGTTGCGCGCCCAGGCCATCCTCCAGAGCGGCACGGTGACCGTCGCGGAGGCAGGACTGGACGACTCCGCCCGCCTCGCACTCGTGCTGACCCGCCCCGACACCCCCTCCTACGTGGCCACCCTGGCGGCACTGGTCGTACGGGACACCGGCCGACCGGTCCGGGTGCTCAGCCCGGGCAACCGGACCCACCGTTTCGGTCCGGACGACGGCGACCCGCTGACCCTCTACTTCGACGGCAACCGGTTCTCGGCCAACCCGCCCGCCCCGGACGACGACTGACTTGTCGTCACCCGATCACTTTTCCTTGGAAGGAACAGCATGTCCGGCAAGAACAGCCCGCAGCACCAGGCAGCGACGGGCGAGACGGAGTCCGGCCCGGCCCCGGACACCACTGCGGGCAGCGCCCCCGAGGCCGCAGCGGTGCCCCCGCCCACCAGCGGGGAGACGGCCGCCGCGGCGAAGGCGGAAGCGGCTCTTACGACGCCCGCGGTCGCAGCCGCAGCCACGACTCCCGACGGCGAAGCGAGCGCGACCCCGAAAGCGGAACCCGACAACCACGCCGACACGGACACCGACACCGACACCCTGGCCGGAGCCGGTGGCGGCGAGGACACCGCAACGGCCGCCGCCTCCGCCCCCGCCTTCGGCCGTCCGTCACGGGGCCTGCTGGCCGGAGCCGCGATCGCGGGCGCGCTGCTGGTCGGGGTGCCGTTCCTGGTGTCCGGCATGCTCGGCAGGTCGAGTTCGGCCTCGAAGCCGTCGGACAAGGTCGCCGACGCGGGCACCGTGCTGAACGGGGCGACGACCGACTCCGGTGCGGGCGCCTACGGCTCGGCCACCCCGGACCCGACATCCCCCTCGCCGACGACATCGCCCGCCAAGGACGGCGGCAAGAAGAACACGGTGAAGAACGGCGCGGGAGCCGCGGCGGCCGGTGCCGGAGTCGTCGCGGGCAGTTCCGCCGAGGCACCCAAGAAGGCGTCCACCGGCGGGAGTTCGAAGAAGACCACCACGACGAAGGTCACGGCCACCAAGACGGTGATCAGCGCGCCCGGCACCACCATCTACAGCCACGCCTCCAACAAGTGCATCGAGATGGTGGGCCACAAGGGCGCGGACGGCTCACCGCTGGAGATCTGGAGCTGCAACAGCAACAACTGGCAGAAGTGGGACTTCCGTTCGGACGGCACCGTCCGCTCGATGGGCCTGTGCATGGACGTCGCCTGGGGCTCCTCGGCGAACGGCGCGGTGATCCAGCTCGCGGTCTGCAGCGGCAACCCGGCCCAGCAGTTCCGCCTCAACTCCAGCAACGACCTGGTCAATCCGCAGGCCAACAAGTGCGTCGACGTCAAGGACCAGAAGACCGGCAACGGCACCCGGCTCCAACTCTGGGACTGCAACGGCCAGGACAACCAGAAGTGGAGCACGCGCTGACGGGGCGGTGCCGCCGCTCCAACGCGCATCACAGCCCGGCGCCGAACTGAAAATGCGGCGTGCCGAATTCTTGGCGGCCACCTCATTAGTGAACTCTGCCGGAACGGATTCCGAAATCGTCGACAAACGCGTCCAGAAGAAAGCGAGTTGACCACCCGGCCGGTCGGCGCGCCGCGTGGTGGCTGTGGCCGAAAGGGTGCTACACATTCGGCGCAATCACCGCCTCGTCATGCGTTCCGCGGCGCCCAGGAGATCCAGGTTCCTGACTCAGACCTTTCTGACCAGGAAGATTTCATGCCTGACCCTGAGGGCGTCGTGGTCATTTCGAGCCGACTCGGCTGCTTCCGACCCGTGTTCGGAAGCATTCACAAGAAATCCAAGTACTCATGAGTAATGCAGACATAGCCCAGACTCTCGCCGAGTCCGGCGCCGCACGGGCCGGGGCGTCCGCCGGCCAGCCCACAGCGGACGCGAGAGCACGTGTCGAACGCGCCGTACTGCAGATGCACCTCGCCTGGGGCGTCGCGTGGTTCATCGGATTCGGGCTGCTCTTCTTGCACGACGGGCCGGACAGCCGGACCTTCGTGTCCATGCCGGCGTGGCTGCCGATCACCACACTGATGGTGTTGCTGGTCGTCGCGGGTGTGGTCACGTTCGTCGTCGGGGCGCGGGCCTTCAGCCGCGATGCCGTGGGCGAGTTGATTGCACAACAGGCCAGGCGGTACGGCGCTGCGTGGTTGCTGGGCTTCGTGGGACTCATCCTGACCATCGGCAAGATCACCAGCGACTTGCCGGACGAGACCAAGGGCCTGCTGTGGGGGGCCACCACCACTGGTCTTGTCGGTGTGCTGCACATAGCCGGAAGCGCTCTCTGGGGCGACCGCTCGCGGCTGCGCTGGGGCATCTGGGTCACGTTCATCAACGTGGTCGGCGTCATGGCCGGGCAGGGCTGGCAGGACCTGATCATCTGCGTCGCGGGTGGCGCCCTCTCCCTGATCCTCGGTGGCCGCCAATGGACACAGAGCAGGAGTTCCTCATGACCGCCACCGCCACTGCCACGGCCACAACCACCGGGGTCGCGCCGACCGGGCGGTCCGGTCGGGCGAGCCGGCCGGAACGAGGAATCGAGGGTCCCCTGACATGCGGCTGATCTTCGCTTCGGTCGGCGCGTACGGCCACACCATTCCCCTTGTCCCGCTCGCGCTCGCGGCCCGTGACGCGGGGCACGAGGTGGCCTTCGCCACGGACCTGTCCCTCCACCCCATGCTGTCCGAGGCGGGCCTGAACCCGATGCCCGCGGGCACCACGGTCCGGGCGGCGATCGGTGAGGTGCTGCGGCAGACGCCCCCGGGCGCCCGGCCCAACGCCTCACCGCAGGCGTTCGGCAGCGTCCTCGCACGGCGTGCGATCGCCGACCTCACGCCGGTCCTGCGGACCGGGAAGACCGACCTCGTGGTGTACGAGGTACTCAATCCGGGTGCCGGAATCGCCGCGGGCCTGTCCGGCCTTCCCGCGGTCTGCCACGGCATTGGACGGGTCTCCGGGGGACCGAACTGGCGGGCCATGAGCGACACATGGGTCGCCACCGCGCGGGAGTCCGGCCTCTCGCTCCCCGCGACCGACCCCCAGTTCTTCGGCAATCCTTATCTGGACATCTGCCCTCCTTCGTTGCAACAGGCGGACATCGTCGCCCTGCCGGACCGGATCCCGATGCGTCCGGCCGGCTGGTGTCAGGGCGCCGAGCTGCCGTCCTCCCTGGAGAACCGTGACGCGAGCCGCCCCCTGGTGTACCTGACGCTGGGTACCGCGTTCGGCGAGGCCGGGGTGTTGCGGACGGCGGTCGAGGGCTTGTCACGCCTGCGGGCCGACGTCATCGTCTCCGCGGGCGGTGGGACGGCGGCGGCCGACCTCGGGGACGTACCGGCGAACGTTCTCGTCGAGCGATGGGTGCCGCAGAGTGATCTGCTGCCGCACGTGGATCTCGTCGTGAGCCACGGCGGGAGCGGGACCACCCTGGAATCGCTCGCGCACGGCCTGCCGCACCTCGTCATTCCGCAGGGCGCCGACCAGTTCAGCAACGCCCAGATGGTCGTTGACGCCGGAGCGGGCCGCCGTGTCCTGCCCGCCGACCTCACCGCCGACGTCGTCTTCGAGCACGCCAGGGCGCTGCTGGAGGATCCACGGGCCGGCGCCGCCGCCGGCCGACTGCGAGGAGAGATCGCCGGCATGCCGTCTCCGGAGGAGACGGTCGAACGGCTCACCGCACTCGTCGGCTGAACCGCGGGTGTCGGGACCCACAGGGTGCTCACAGGTTGTTCATTCCGTGGCAAGCGGTATTCATCTCATTTCATGCAATGTTGGATTTGCGAGTTTTGGCCATCACCGCCCGCCGTTCGCGGTGCCGGACGGCCTCCGCACATTCGAACCTTCCCGATGAGCCAGGAGCAGACAGCAGTGGCAACACACAAGAGACGCACGTTTCTCGGACTCGCCGGAGGCGCTGTGGCCGGTGCGGCGGTCTACAGCGGAGCAGACCTGCTGGTGGGCGGAGCGACGCAGGCCGAGGCGTCGGAGAACGCGTCCACCCGGCTGTACGGCGGCACGGGGCAGGACCTCAGGGGTGTCTCGTCGCCGCAGGTGACCGAACTGACGCCGTTCAGGGACGAGTTGCCGATACCGCCCTCCCTGACGCCCTCGCCGCAGGGCATGACCGAGGTGAGCCTCGTCGAGAAGCGGATACGTCTGCACTCGCAGCTCCCCGCCACTCGTATGTGGACGTACGAGGGTTACTTCCCCGGCCCGACGATCGAGGCCCGGCGTGGTGAGAAGATCCGGATCGCCTGGCGCAACAAGCTCACCGGCACCAGCCCCGTCAAGGGCGTCTTCGTGGAGCCCCAGGGCCCGCCGCCGGGCTTCCAGGCGCTGAACACCCCTGGTGCGCAGGGCGCGACGGAGCGGCCCGAGGTGGCCGCGCTGACTGCCTGGACCTCGGTCCATCTGCACGGCGGCCGGCAGCACGCCATCTCCGACGGCGCCCCGGACTCGGGCGTGACGCCGGGAGACGCACAACTCGCCGAGTACAGCAACGACATCGCCGCGGCGCACCTCTTCTACCACGACCACGCCATGCCGGTGACCGCGATCAACGTGATGGCGGGGCTGCTCGGCAACTACCTCGTCCGTGACGAGAACGAGGACCGCCTCGACCTGCCGAGCGGTCGCCACGAGATTCCGCTGACCATCGCCGACGTCAATTTCGACACGGACGACAAGGGACGGATCGACGGCCGACTCCTCGCCAAACGGGTCCAGGTCGGACCGACCATGCCGGGCGTGATGACGTCCGCGCTGCAGTTCCAGGGCCCGTACACCATGGTCAACGGCCGGGTGTGGCCCTACCTCGAGGTGCAGGCCACCGCCTACCGCTTCCGGGTCCTGAACGCCTCCAACGCCAGGCCCTACACCCTTGCTCTGGTGGACGAGAAGACCGGCCAGGCCGTCAAGGGAGCCCTGAAGGTCATCGGCACCGACATGGGCCTGCTCGACAAGCCCGAGGTCGTCGACCAGACCCTCACCCTCACCCCCGGCGAACGGGCGGACGTGGTGGTCGACTTCGCGGCGTTCCGGCGCCGGCGGCTCAAGCTCGTCAACGTCGCTCCCGGTGCTCCGGGCACGCCCCCCGCACCCGCGGGCACTCCCGTCCCGACGGCCGGGGTGCCGTATCCGCAGGTCATGCAGTTCCGCGTGGGCGGCGAGCAGAAGGGCGCCTACGCCGCGCCGAGGAAGCTGGACCGGGACTTCAAGCATCTGACCGCGTCAGACATCCCTGACAACGCTGTCGAACGCTTCGTCATGCTCTCGTTCGACCCGATGGGCATGCCGACCATCATGGAGCTCCAGGAGGCCGCCAAGGTCACGGCGACCGGCAAGGGGATCGTGCAGATCGCCCTGCCCGGCGGAACCCGCACCTTCCGCGTCGTGGCCGAGCACTTCGAGGACGCCACCAACTTCTTCGGCGCGGCGGACAGTTGGGAGAAGTGGACGTTCATCAGCGTGGGTCCGGCCAAGAAGCAGATCCAGCACCCCATGCACATCCACCTGATGAAGTTCCAGCTCCTGGAGCGCCACGCGGTCGACGGCTCGACGTTCGACACGGCGCTGGGCGGCACCACCGCGCCCATCGCGGTCAAGGACCCGATGCCGATCGCCGCCGGCGAGTCGGGGTGGAAGGACACCGTCAACCTGACGTCGAACTCCATGGTGACGATCGCCGGCCGGTTCGGCCGTGAGACCGGACGGTTCATGTACCACTGCCACATCCTCGACCACGAGGACGAGGGCATGATGCGTCCGTTCGTCATCATGCCGCCGCAGGTGCTCACCCTGCAGAACATGATGCTGAGGATGATGAACAACCCGGGCAAGCCTCCGGCCACTTCCGGCGGCGGAGCCCCGTCCATGGACCACGGATCGATGAACATGTCCTGACGGACTGCCGCAAGCCCCGGGCGGCCCTGCGCTTTTACGGCAGGGTCGCCCGTTGGCGGTCCGGCGGCCGGGGACCTACGACCTCAGGGTGACAGGACGCGACAGGGAGCCCTCAAGTCCCCGCAGCGTCACATCAGATGTCCCGGAAGATCTCGATCTGCGCCCCGATCGAGTTCAACCGCTCCGCCAGCTCCTCATAACCCCGGTTGATGACGTACACGTTCCGCAGCACGGACGTACCCTCCGCCGCCATCATCGCCAGCAGGACGACCACGGCCGGCCGCAGTGCCGGCGGGCACATCATCTCGGCGGCGCGCCAGCGGGTCGGGCCCTCGACCAGAACGCGGTGGGGGTCCAGCAACTGCAGCCGCCCACCGAGGCGGTTGAGGTCGGTCAGATAGATCGCGCGGTTGTCGTAGACCCAGTCGTGGATGAGGGTCTGGCCCTGCGCCACCGCCGCGATCGCCGCGAAGAACGGGACGTTGTCGATGTTCAGACCCGGGAACGGCATCGGGTGGATCTTGTCGATCGGCGCCTCCAGTTTGGAGGGCCGGACGGTCAGGTCCACCAGCCGCGTACGGCCGTTGTCCGCGACGTACTCCGGGGTGCGGTCGTGGTCGAGGCCCATCTCCTCCAGGACCGCCAGCTCGATCTCCAGGAACTCGATGGGCACCCGGCGGACCGTCAGCTCCGACTCGGTGACGACGGCGGCGGCCAGCAGGCTCATCGCCTCGACCGGGTCCTCGGAGGGGGAGTAGTCGACGTCGACGTCGATGGTCGGCACGCCGTGCACGGTGAGGGTGGTGGTGCCGATGCCCTCGACCCGTACGCCCAGCGCCTCCAGGAAGAAGCAGAGGTCCTGGACCATGTAGTTGGAGGACGCGTTGCGGATGACCGTGACACCGTCGTGGCGGGCTGCGGCGAGCAGCGCGTTCTCCGTGACCGTGTCGCCGCGCTCGGTCAGCACGATCGGCCGGTCGAGGGAGACCGAGCGGTCCACCCGGGCGTGGTACAGGCCCTCGGTCGCCGCGATGTCGAGGCCGAACCGCCGCAGCGCGATCATGTGCGGCTCGATGGTGCGGGTGCCGAGGTCGCAACCGCCCGCGTACGGCAGCTTGAAGCTGTCCATGCGGTGCAGCAGCGGGCCGAGGAACATGATGATCGAACGCGTACGACGGGCCGCCTCCGCGTCGATCGACTCCATCTCCAGCTCGGCCGGCGGCACGATCTCCAGGTCGACCCCGTCGTTGATCCAGCGGGTGCGGACGCCGATCGAGCCGAGCACCTCCAGAAGGCGGTACACCTCCTCGATCCGCGCGACCCGGCGCAGCACTGTGCGCCCCTTGTTGAGGAGCGAGGCGCACAGCAGTGCCACGCACGCGTTCTTGCTGGTCTTCACGTCGATCGCGCCGGACAGCCGACGACCGCCGACCACGCGCAGATGCATCGGACCGGCATAGCCCAGTGAGACGATTTCGCTGTCCAGCGCTTCACCGATTCGAGCGATCATCTCAAGGCTGATGTTTTGGTTGCCGCGCTCGATGCGGTTGACGGCGCTCTGACTGGTGCCGAGTGCCTCGGCAAGCTGGGTCTGTGTCCAGCCCCGGTGCTGGCGGGCGTCACGGATGAGCTTGCCGATACGTACGAGGTAGTCGTCTGCCATGAGGCCGAGGTTATCTCAGATATGAGATGGCGCCTCTTGAGGGGGCCGTTCGGGTGACGGCCGGTCAGTCGTGCTTCCTGGTGCGGGTCTTGCGCCACCCGAAAGGTCCGGGCAAATCCATCGATGTCGTACGACGTCCCGAAGTGCTGCGTGTGTAGTGCGGACCACGTTTGCCACCTGTGGTGAACGACATGGACCCCTTGTTGATGTTCAGTCGGAGCCAGGGAAGGATCCGGAAACTCTTGCGGAACGTGAGCGGCATTCCCGCCCCCTTTCGTCCCGCATCGGATACCCCGAAGGTGGGCGTATATGGCGGCGGAGGTGATCTGTCGCAGTGAAGGTTGAGCGATTCTCATCGAAGGTTGAGTGGGTGATCCGTTTGTCAGCCACGGCTGTCGTCCTTCGGTTATTTCAATCCGGCGATTCTGTCAGGGCCTTGAATGCCGGGCGGAGCAGGATGGCGATGCGGTCGGCTGGGACGTCACGAAGAGCGGCCAGACCGAGGAACTGGTGGCCGATGGTGATGCCCAGCAAGGTGGTGATGACCAGTGCGGCGCGCAGTTCAGGGTCCTCGGCTGCGGGCAGGGCGGCGCTGACGCTGTCGATCTGCCGATCGAGGGTGACGCGGACGTGATCGGCTGCTGCCGGGTCGGTGAGCATGGAGCGCAACATCACCAGCGTGCCCTCGGGGAGGCCGCCGAGCTTGAGGTCGAGCGTGGCCAGCAGCTGATCGACGAGCGCGTCGGTGTCAGTGACTGCCGGCGGTGAAGGCAACGCCTGCACTGCTTGGGTGAAGAGCTCGCGTTTCGAGCCGAAGTACTGCATGACGAGAGCCGGGTCGACGCCTGCTGCGGTTGCCACGGCGCGGATGGTGGTGCGGTCGAATCCCTTCTCGGCGAACAGCTCCCGGGCGTTGTTGAGGATGCGCAGTTCGGTGGCTCGGCGGCGGTCGGCGCGGGAGGGGTGAGGGGAGGACACCAATTCACTCTACAGCTGTTGACCGAACCCTCGGCCGACTCCTACGGTGGTTGGGTCAACGTGTGTTGAGTGAATGGAGTGATCCCTGTGCCGGACCAGGAGACGCCTGCTGGCCGCACCCCTCGCGAGGTGCTGGCCTGCTATTACCAGGCCATGCTGGACAAGTCCGCAGACGATCTCGCCGATCTGTATGCCGTGGACGCGGTGCACGAGTTCCCGTTCACCTCTCCTGGCTTTCCCCCGCGTTACGAGGGGCGCGAGGCCGTGCGTGCGGGATACCGGGCAGCCTGGGGCGCCAGCCCCGTCCAGGTGGAGGAGATCAGGAAGACCGCGGCTCACGAGACCGCCGATCCGGAAGTGATCATCGCTGAGCACGTCGTGGTGGGAACGCTGCCGGCCAGACGCACGACCTTCACCGTCCCAGGTCTGCTGATACTCCACGTCCACAGCGGACTGATCACGCGGGTCCGCGACTACATGGACGGCCTGGGAGTCGCCAGTGCCAGAGGGTGAACGCCAGACCGAGCTTCTCCGCAGCCGGGTCTCGGAGAAGCTCAACCAGTAGGAGGTGACTGTCCGTCGGTGGTGTTGACGCGGCCGGGCATCTCGTAAGGGCCGCTCTGGGTCACTCGCGTCGGTGGGTTCGGCTGTGCTGCTCTCCTCCGAGAAGCGGAGGAAGAGCTTGGTGACGGTGGTCAGCGGGATCCAGTCGACGTGGCCGTCGAGAAGGTTGTGCCAGGTCTGCGTGGGTGTCGCGCCCTGGAGGTAGTGCTCCCGGATCGTGCGGTAGGTGTCCTCCGACATCGAGGCCCGCAGCGGGGGCTTCGGGTCGGGGAAGCGTGGATTGAGGACTCGTCTGAGGAGCCAGAGCGGGATCTTCCACGTGTCGGCGATCTGCCGCAGGCCGTTGTTGTTCCTGCGGGCGTTGTGCTTGATCAGCGACGTGATGTTGTGTCCGTTGTTGTCGTGCAGCGCCGCGTGGTGGTGAAGGCGGAGGTCGGACGGAGCCGGCTCGGCGGCGGGGCCGGCGTCCGCGAGGGTGTTGACCAGGACGTCTGCCGAGCGTCCGCTCAGTGCGGCGAGACGGCTCAGCTGGGGTCTGCGGCCGGTTTTGTGGGGCGGAGGCGTGAGGTGCTGCAGGAGTTCGCTGGGTCTGAGGTGGTTGGCGCGGGCCAGCCTTTGGATGTAGTGGTCGGTCGTCTCGCCGAGCCGGGGACGGACGTTGACGGGGAGAGGGGCAAGAGGCAGGGGCAGGGGCAGGTGCTCGGTCACTGCTGGCGCCTCGTCGCGGGGTGCTGATGGGAGGTCTGTCGTTGCAGGCTGCCCATGGACACCGAGATGTCGTGGATGTCCATGAGCTCTGTCCAGATCTCCTTCGGGCCCATCCCGCTGACGATCATCGAGTTGATCTGTGCCTTGACCGGCCCGGTCATGACGTACCGGTTCCTGGGGGTCTGACGGTCGGGAAAGACCGCGGAGTCCAGGACACGGCGGACCAGCCAGCGCGGGACGTTCCATCGCTGGGCGATCTGCCGGACGGTTGTGTCGCCTCGCAGTGCGTCGTACTGGATGGGCAGTGTCATGTCCAGGCTGTCCTGCTTGAGCGCCTTGTGGGTGTGGATGCGCAGGGTCCTGGGCGTGGGCTTCGCCCGGCCGCGGGCGGAACTGGCGTCCGAGAGGGCCCGTTGCAGGGCGGTCTCGGAACGGCCGGAGACCGCGGCGAGCCGTTCGATGCGGGGTTTGCCGAACCAGTTGGGCGGGCCCGCGAGGAAGCAGTGCAGGTTACTGGGCTTGAGGTGGTTGGCACGGGCCAGGCGCCGGACGTAGGAGTCGGTGCTCTCGCCGAGGCTGGGGCGGACGCTGACCGGAAGCTCGGCGATGCGTTCGGCAGATGACCCGGTCACCGTCTGGTCACCGCGGCCCTGGCCGGGGACGAGGTTGTCTGGGCGGTGTGATCCAGGGGTATCGCCGCGAGGGACTTCTTGGTGATCTTCTCGGTGCCGGTGAGGATCGCGTCGATCGCGGCCCCGCGGATCGCGTGGGACAGGGCGCCGATCATGCCGCCGGTCCGGTCGTGCAGGTAGCGGTCGAGAGCGGTCAGCGTGCCGCGCTGGTGCTCGTGCAGCAGCAGGGTCTGCTCAAGGGTTGCGACCAGGCCCTTCCATTCCGTGCCGTAGGGGAACGGATGGGTGGGGATGAGCGTGAACCTGCCGGCGATCTGCGCGCCGCGGGTCCCCGAGAGCAGGTTGCTGTGCTCGATGTCGATGCCCGCGTAGATGAACGTCGCCGGGATGCGTTCGGAGAAGTACTTGAGGGTGTCGGCGACTTCGGCGCCATGACGGCTGGTCAGCGAGATGTTGTGGAGTTCGTCGACCAGGATGAGGCCGGTGCGGGTGTCGGTGCAGACACCGACGACGGCCTCGATGAGGTCGGTGATGTTGGAGGTGCGCCGGACCGGCAGGCCGAGGAAGCGGGCGAACTCGGCGGCGACCATGCGGGCCGTCGCGGCGGGCGGGACGGTGATGTAGACGACCGGGATCCGGTCGCGGACGTGCGGATGACGTGCCCGGTCCAGGAGTTCGTGGGACCGGCCGAGCTGGGTGATGGCGATGGTCTTGCCGGTGCCGGCCGGGCCGGAGACGATCAGCCCGCGCCGGGCGCTGATCGCGTGCCGGTTCAGCAGCACCAGGCGGCGTCCGCAGGTCACGGTGTGGCGGACGGTGGAGGTGGCGACGACCAGCAGCCGGGCGTGGTGATCGAGGCGCGCCTCGTCATAGACCTCCTGATCGAGTTCGGACAGTGCCGCGTACTCCTTCGGCGTCAACAGCCGTGGCGGGGGCGGGGGATCGGCGGTGAAACGGCGCCATCCCTGGCGGGTGGTCAGGTGGAGCCCGGCCTCGTCGTCGACGGTCTCCAGGGTGGCGCCGGCTATCGGGCCGGGTTCGGTCACTTGCGTCTCCACGGATCTTCGAGCGGATCGAACAGCCCCAGCGGGATCACCTCGGCCAGCGGTTCGTCGTCCTCGGTGGGCGACGAACCGGTCTCCGGCCCGGCGGCAGGCGGGGGCGTCGGGACGGGCGGGGCGGCCTTGGTGCGGGCGGCCACCTGCCTGTCCCGGCGCGTGCGTTTCTTCGGCTTCGTCTCCGCGTTGTCCGGGCCGGCGTGCGCTCGGGTGAGCAGGGCGGCGGCCGCATCGGCGATCTCCGCCTCGGTGCCGGCGGGCAGGCCCCGGGCGGCGTGGTCCCAGGCCAGTTCACCGAACGGGACCGGGGTGTGGCGCAGATGTTTCCAGGTGGCTTCGGTCCACTCGCCGTCGCCGTGGTGGTTGCGTACCCAGATCCGGGAGATGTCGTAGGGGTCGTGGTGGACCTCCCACAAGCCCTTCTTCTCCGTGACTCCGGAGTGCTGGCGCCGGATCAGGCCAGGGCCGTCGTAGGTGCGGCGCTTGATCCGGATGCCGTAGTCGTTCACCGCCCGCCAGACCGAGGGCAGCAGCTCGATGTAATCCTCACTGCTGAGCGCGACCGGGACGTAGCCGCAGGCTTCGACCAGGGCGGTGTACTTCTCGTTCGGCGTGAACGACCGGCCCGGGAGCAACGGGTCGCGCAGCCCGTCGTGTTCGCGATTTTGCCACCGGGCAACGAGCCATTCGTCGAGAAGTTCCTGCAACTCCGGCAGCGACCACAGCGGCTGCTTGTCCAGGTTGCGGCCGCGGTGGTCGGTGCTGCGGCCGGTGTAACCGGCGACGAACTGGGCGAAGAGCGTGCCGACGGAGTCCAGCATCTTCTCCACGTGCCCCTTCTGGAAGGGGGAAGCCTTGTGCGTGGGCTGGAAATCGATCTCCAGGAAGCGGCAGGACGCCTTGAAGTTCCGGGAGATGAACGCTTTGCCGTGATCACAGACGACCATCTCCGGCACGATCACCGGCTTCGCGGCTGCGTGTTCCAGACGTTCGTCGATGTCCAGCAGCCGCCGGTGCGGCAGCACCGACCGCGACATCCGCAGGGCGTCCGCCCAGCCCGGCCGCATCAGCTCGGGGGTGACCGTGCGGGCCAGCAGTACGCTTGCGTCGACCGCCTTCGTCGTGGGCCGCAGCACCGCCGCGGTCACCGTCCTGGTCGCGACATCGACCATGCCGGTGAGTTCGACTTTCCCGACCACCCCGTCATCGAGGCGGACCAGCACGTCCAGCGGAGTGGAGTCGATCTGCACCACCTCGCCCGGCGCGAACACCGTCCACTGCCCGAACGGTGCCTTCGCCCCGTGGGTGCGCGAGCGCCGGTTGCGGGCCGTTGACGAGACGGGACTGCCCTGCGTCAGCTTGGCCAGCAGCCGGTAGAGCGTCGCCTGCGACGGCAGCTCAGCCGTCTCACCCTTCTCCCGCAGGATCTCGCCGGTCCGCCAGATGACGTAGGTGCCGGTGCGAGTGGAGTCGTCCTCACCCTCTTTGATCGCCTTCCGCATGGCCTCGACCACCGCGTCTTCGACCGAGCCGAACCGCGGCTTCTTGCGCACCGGACGCCGGTCGGCCAGCCCCAGCAGCCCCTCGGCCTGGTAGCGACGGCGGAAGTTGCCGACCGTACTCACACCGACCCGATAACCCGCAGCCGTCAGTTCGGCCGCCTTGGCCCGCTCCCGCGCGGTCAGCGAACGCAGGGCCGGATCGTAGTCAGGCCGAGGCCCGGCATCCTCACCCGCACTCGGATCGACGCCGTGGAGAACCTCCAGGATGTGACCCTCCCACCACAGGGCCTTCTCCCTCGCGTGCTCCGGAAGCGCCTCCAGCAGCGACACCGGCGGCAGCGGCATCCGCACCACACTGCTGAGAACCTCAAAGCCCTCGTCGCCCAGCAGCATCGCCAGCGGAACATCCCGCGGGGAGCCGCCCTCCCCGGACAGCGTCACCGCACGAGCGGACACCGCGAGCACCGCCCGTACCTGCCCGGCGAACCGCACCCGGTCACCCACCCCGAGCACAGCCGGCCTCGACAGCCTGCGCATCTGGATCCCCTCACCGCGTGTGCCCGGCCTCGGACGCAGCAGACCGTGACCCCGGCCCTCCTGCTCCAACCCGCCGGCAGTTCCGTCGGACGTGTGCACCACAGTGCCACTGCCCAGCAGAGCCCCACCAAGATCAGCGCGAAGGGCTCCGGCCCACAGCAGATGAAACAGCACCGGCAGGACCCGCAGCACCGACCCGGCCTCCTCGGCTCCCGCCCGCAGCCCACGAGGCTGCCGGAAGACCTCCAGCAGACGCTCGGCCACGTCCCTCTCACGGCCGCACCGCCCATGCCGGTAGCGAGCCAGCCACCGCACATTCGCCATGAACACCGGATCGGGGACGCCGACGTGCACAAACTCCCAGCCGACCGCCGAACAGGCCCGCCCGGTCGCCGTAAACGCCTCCGCGGTCCGCTCGTCGACATCGTCCTCGGCACGGACATCGACCACCCGGGCACGACTGTCGGCCAGCCGTACGAAGTAGTCAGGCGCGTGCCGCCGCCGCTTGGCCCCCTCACGCCAGTGCAGCCAGAACGGCTGCGACGCGATCCCCACCACATCGGGATCGAAGTCCAGAAGGATCAGCCGGTCCCGCTCCAGCCACGACTCGTAGCCCACATGACTGCCCGTGGTCCCCGCGTAGTACCAGCCGGGAAAGCTGCGATCGCCCTTGTTCCAGCGGAAGCCGCGTACCGGCGGTACATCCTCGAACCGGACGCCCCAGCCAGCACCCAACGCAACGTGACGACGCCGGCCATCGTCGAAGAAGTCTAGGTCAAAGGCGCTGAGCACGGGGTCGCCGTACGCGTGTACCGGTTCCCCCACCGTCTCCCCAGACAGTCAGCCCTAAACGATCACTCAACCTTCGGTGAGAAAACCTAGCGGTCACCAACCTTCGATGACAACGCTCAACCTTCGCTGCGAGAGATCAGGAGGGATCCGGGCATGACCAGCCCGCCCCCATGTACTAGAGTTATCTCGACATCGAGATATCTGCCGAGGTGCACCGCAGTCGCACACTCCGCCGATCCCGGGAGTAAGGCTTACCTAACTTAGCCTGACCTTAGCGGATCGGCCAAGACGTTGTGGCGGCAGGATGCGGTGGGAACGCGCACATCAATGAAGGAGACTGTCGTGTCGGCGAACAGCTTCGACGCCCGCAGCACGCTGCAGGTCGGCGACGAGTCGTACGAGATCTTCCGCCTGGACAAGGTGGAGGGCTCGGCCCGGCTCCCCTACAGCCTTAAGGTCCTGCTGGAGAATCTGCTCCGCACCGAGGACGGCGCGAACATCACCGCCGACCACATCCGCGCCCTCGGCACCTGGGACTCGCAGGCCCAGCCGTCGCAGGAGATCCAGTTCACGCCGGCCCGTGTGATCATGCAGGACTTCACCGGCGTGCCCTGCGTGGTGGACCTCGCGACCATGCGTGAGGCCGTGAAGGAGCTGGGCGGCGACCCGGCGAAGATCAACCCCCTGGCGCCGGCCGAGCTGGTCATCGACCACTCCGTCATCGCCGACAAGTTCGGCACGAACGAGGCCTTCGCGCAGAACGTCGAGCTGGAGTACGGCCGCAACCGCGAGCGCTACCAGTTCCTGCGCTGGGGCCAGACCGCGTTCGACGAGTTCAAGGTCGTCCCGCCGGGCACCGGCATCGTCCACCAGGTCAACATCGAGCACCTGGCCCGCACCGTCATGGTCCGCAACGGGCAGGCCTACCCCGACACCCTGGTCGGCACCGACTCGCACACCACGATGGTCAACGGCCTCGGTGTGCTGGGCTGGGGCGTCGGCGGCATCGAGGCCGAGGCCGCGATGCTCGGCCAGCCGGTGTCCATGCTCATCCCGCGCGTCGTCGGCTTCAAGCTGACCGGCGAGCTGACCCCGGGCACCACCGCCACCGACCTCGTGCTGACCATCACCGAGATGCTCCGCAAGCACGGCGTGGTCGGCAAGTTCGTCGAGTTCTACGGCGAGGGCGTGGCCGCCACCTCCCTCGCGAACCGCGCCACCATCGGCAACATGTCGCCGGAGTTCGGCTCCACCGCCGCGATCTTCCCGATCGACGACGAGACCCTGAACTACCTGAAGCTGACCGGCCGCAGCGCCCAGCAGGTCGCGCTCGTCGAGGCGTACGCCAAGGAGCAGGGCCTCTGGCTCGACCCGGCCGCCGAGCCCGACTTCTCCGAGAAGCTGGAGCTCGACCTCGCCACGGTCGTCCCCTCGATCGCCGGCCCGAAGCGCCCGCAGGACCGCATCGTCCTCGCGAACGCCGCCGAGCAGTTCAAGAGCGACGTACGCAACTACGTCGCCGACGACGACGAGGCGGGCAAGGAGTCCTTCCCGGCCTCCGACGCCCCGGCCGCCTCCAACGGTGTCCCGAGCAACCCGGTCACCGTCACCGCCCCCGACGGCTCGACCTACGAGATCGACCACGGCGCGGTGACGGTCGCGGCCATCACCTCCTGCACCAACACCTCGAACCCGTACGTCATGGTCGCCGCCGCGCTCGTCGCGAAGAAGGCCGTGGAGAAGGGCCTGACCCGCAAGCCGTGGGTCAAGACCACCCTCGCCCCGGGCTCCAAGGTCGTCACCGACTACTTCGACAAGGCGGGGCTCACCCCCTACCTCGACAAGGTCGGCTTCAACCTCGTCGGCTACGGCTGCACCACCTGCATCGGCAACTCCGGCCCGCTGCCGGAGGAGGTCTCCAAGGCCGTCAACGACCATGACCTGGCCGTGACTTCGGTGCTCTCCGGCAACCGTAACTTCGAGGGCCGGATCAACCCGGACGTCAAGATGAACTACCTGGCGTCCCCGCCGCTGGTCGTCGCGTACGCCATCGCGGGCTCCATGAAGGTGGACATCACCCGCGACGCGCTCGGCGCCGACCAGGACGGCAAGCCGGTCTACCTCGAAGACATCTGGCCCACCGAGGCCGAGGTCAACGACGTCGTGGCGAACGCCATCGGCGAGGACATGTTCAACAAGTCCTACCAGGACGTCTTCGCGGGCGACGCCCAGTGGCAGGCGCTCCCGATCCCCGAGGGCAACACCTTCGAGTGGGACGCGCAGTCCACCTACGTCCGTAAGCCCCCGTACTTCGAGGGCATGACGATGGAGACCACCCCGGTCTCCGACATCGACGGCGCCCGCGTGCTGGCCAAGCTCGGCGACTCGGTGACGACGGACCACATCTCGCCCGCCGGCGCCATCAAGGCCGACACCCCGGCCGGCAAGTACCTCACCGAGCACGGCATCGAGCGGCGTGACTTCAACTCCTACGGCTCCCGCCGAGGCAACCACGAGGTCATGATCCGCGGCACCTTCGCCAACATCCGCCTGCGCAACCAGGTCGCGCCGGGCACCGAGGGCGGCTTCACCCGCGACTTCACGCAGGCCGACGCGCCCGTCTCCTTCATCTACGACGCCTCGCGCAACTACATCGAGCAGGGCGTCCCGCTGGTCATCCTGGCCGGCAAGGAGTACGGCTCCGGCTCGTCCCGCGACTGGGCCGCCAAGGGCACCGCGCTCCTCGGCGTCAAGGCCGTCATCGCCGAGTCCTACGAGCGCATCCACCGCTCGAACCTCATCGGCATGGGCGTCATCCCGCTCCAGTACCCGGCGGGCCAGTCCGCCGAGTCCCTCGGACTGACCGGCGAGGAGTCCTTCTCCGTCTCCGGCATCACCGAGCTGAACGACGGCACCACCCCCGCCACGGTCAAGGTCACCACCGACACCGGTGTGGAGTTCGACGCGGTCGTCCGCATCGACACCCCCGGCGAGGCCGACTACTACCGCAACGGCGGCATCCTGCAGTACGTGCTGCGCAACCTGATCCGCAACTAGCGGCCACGGCAAGGCAGTTGAGGGCCGCATCCCCGGCGACGGGGGTGCGGCCCTCCGCGTTTCCCCGCCGTAGGACCGCGCAGGACATCGCCAAGGCTCAGGTGGAACACAGGCTTCCCCCAGCGGACCGGGACAGTATCGGTACATGACTGGCACTTCCGGGCCCCGCGGCAGCCGAGTCCGCGTACTCATCGTCGACGACGAGCCCGCGCTCACCGAGCTGCTCTCCGTCGCGGTCACCGAGGCCGGCTGGCGGCCCTACCCCGCGCCGGACGGGCAGAGCGCGCTGCGGATCGCCCGCGGCTGCGCCCCGCACGCCGTCGTCCTCGACGGCATGCTGCCCGACCTCGACGGCGTCCAGGTGCTGCGCCGGCTGCGCTACGAGAACCCGAGGCTGCCCGTCCTCATGCTCACCGCGCGGGACGCGATCGAGCACCGCCTCGACGGTCTGGAGGCGGGCGCCGACGACTACGTCACCAAGCCCTTCTCCCTGGAGGAGGTCGTCCTGCGACTGCGCGGACTGCTGCGCCGGGCCGGCGGCGAACGGACCCCGACCGACGACTCCGTACGGGTCCTCGGCGATCTCACGCTGTCCGGCGAGACCCGCGAGGTGCGCCGCGCCGGTGAGTCGATCCAGCTCACCGCCAAGGAGTTCGACCTGCTCACCCTGCTCCTCGACCACCCCCGTCAGGTGCTGAGCAAGGCCCAGATCCTCGACCATGTGTGGAGCACCTGCTTCGACGGCGGCGGCAACCTCGTCGAGGTCTACATCTCCAGCCTCCGCCGGAAGATAGACCGCGGCCGGGCACCGATGATCCACACCGTGCGCGGAATGGGATACGCCATACGGCCCGTGGAGGACGGCAGATGAACCTCCGAACCCGCGACCGGGGCCGCCTTCGCGGCCGTTCACTGCGCACCCGACTCCTCCTTTTCATCAGCGCCTCCCTGGTCGTCGTGTGCGTCGCGATGTCCCTCACCACCGTCTTCGCCCAACGCGCCTACCTGCTGGGCAACTTGGACGACCGGGTCGACAACGCCGCCGAACGCAGCCTCGGCGGGGCCGAACTGCAACCGACGCTGGACGACAACCTCGGCTTCCTCATGGAGAACGGCCACGCCGTCGGAACCATCGCCGCACGGTTCGACGACGACGGCTCGATCAGCGCCGCCGCGGTCGTCCGCCAGAACGATCCGCCCCAGAACCTCACCGCCGCCCAGCGCACGGCCCTCGCGGGCATCCGGGCCGACGGCTCGATGCACACCCGGGCCGTTCCCGGCCTCGGCACCTACCGGATCGCCGTGCTCGGCGACGACACCGGGATCCAGGTCCTCACCGGCCTTCCGATGGACGACGTACAGGACATGATCAGCGGCCTGGTCGTGGTCGAGGCGGTCATCGCCCTCGTCGGCCTGACCGTGGCGGGCTTCCTGTGCGCGGTGGTCATCCGACGGCAGCTACGGCCGCTCGGCCGGGTCGCCGCCACCGCCGTCGAGGTCTCGCGCTCGCAGCTCGGCCACGGCGAGGTCACCGCCCTCACCCGGGTGCCCGAGCGGGACACCGACCCCGGCAGCGAGGCGGGTCAGGTCGGCGCCGCGCTCAACCGCATGATCGACCACGTCGAGTCCTCGCTCGCCGAACGCCAGCGCAGCGAGGAGCAGATGCGCCGCAGCGAGGAACGCATGCGCCGCTTCCTCGCCGACGCGAGCCATGAACTGCGCACCCCGCTGGCCTCCATCGCGGGCTATGCCGAGCTGATGAACCGCGGCACCGACCGCATCGAACCCGGTCTCGCCTGGCGCCGGGTCACCGCCGAGTCCGCGCGGATGACGGGACTGGTCGAGGACCTGCTGCTGCTCGCCCGGCTCGACGAGGGCCGGCCCCTGCAGTCCGCCGAGGTGGACCTCGCGGCCCTGCTCGCCGAGGCGGTGTGGGACGCGCGCGCCGCCGGCACCGGCCACGACTGGCAGTTGCACCTGTCCCTGGACGCCCCGGCCCTGGTCGTCGGCGACGAGGCCCGCCTGCACCAGGTGTTGGCCAACTTGTTGGCCAACGCACGTGTGCACACACCTGTTGGCACGACGGTCACCGCGAGTGTCGAGGCCACGGCCGCCCGCACCGTCGTCATCCGGATACGCGACGACGGCCCCGGCATCCCCCAGGCCCTCCTCCCCACCGTCTTCGAGCGCTTCACCCGCGCCGACGCCTCCCGCACCCGGGCCGGCGGCAAGGAGGGCGGCTCCGGCCTGGGCCTCGCCATCGCGGCCGCGATCACGGGAGCGCACGGCGGCCGTATCGACGTGACCAGCGTGCCGGGCCGCACGGAGTTCACCATCGAACTCCCGGCGGCCGAACTACCGCCCGCCGAAACGGCGATACGCGCCCGTACGGCACCGGTCTAGAAGAGCACCGGGCGCCGCACGGACGCGTATCGCCGACTGTCGGACCGACCCTAGGGAGAGGTCGTGAACGCGTCGAAGTCGGCCTCGCCCGTCGTGCCCGAGGCGTGCGAGGTCTGGGTCAGGCCGACGTCCTGGGTGGCCGCGGCGGTCGGGACGGTGATGGTGCCGACCAGGTTCCAGGTGGAGTTGTCGGTCGAGTAGTAGCCGCTGTACGAGGTGCCGTCACGGACGAGCTTCAGCCACGAGGGGTAGACGGCGGTACCGGTGGAGTCCTGGGAGTCGAGCTTCCCGTCGCCGTCGCTGTCCCAGTCGAGCAGATAGCCGTTGCCCGGGGTCGCGACGAGGGCCAGATAGCCGGGGGAGGTGTCGGGCTGGGTGATGTCGTTGCGGACCATGATCCCGGCCTTCGCCCAGACGTCCGTGTCCGACTGGGAGCCGAGCTTCACGGTCGTCACCGAACCGTCGTGCTCGGCTCCGGGCAGATAGATCGAGCCGTACTCGTTGGTGCCGTTGTACAGGTCCGCGCCCTGGGCCCGGATACCGAGTTGAGTGCCGGACTGGCTGAAGCTCGCCGTGGTGGAGGCGAACGTCTTGTACGGGGCCGTCACTTGGTGGTTGACGGTGATCGTGTCCCCAGCGGTGAGCCGGGTCTTCGGCGCCGACCCGAAGCGGTAGGTCGCCGTCCCCTGGAAGTCGCTTGAGGCGAAGAGCTTCGCCGAGGGCGGGATGGACACGGAGTAGGTGACCTTGAGTGCGTGGCCGCCGCGGATCGTCCGCGCCTCGGTCGCCGAACGGGTCGTGATCTTCGTGCCCGCCGACCCGGTGAGGGTCAGGGCGTTGTCGGTGATCGGCCGCGACCCGTTGTCGGACAGGACAGCGGTCACGGTACGAGTGGTGCTGTCGCTCGCCGCCGGGGCCCAGTTGAGCCCGAAGGAGACATCCGGAGCCGCGCCGGACACCACGTGACGGCTGCCGTGCACCCGGTACAGGACCACGCCGTGCGCCGGAACGTCGGCGGCGATCCGGCCCGCGGACTCGGTCAGCCCGTGGCTCCACAGATCCCGCAGGGAGTAGTCGCGCGCCTTGGCAAGCCCCAGCGCGGAAGCGGTCGTGGCCACCTCCCGGGGAGCCGGCCCGGTGTTGAACAGACCGACCACGACATCGCCGTCGGCCTCGGTCTTGGCGAACACCTGGGAGTTCGCGTCCGAAGAGATCCGCTTGGCGTCGACGCCGTCCTGGTCGACCCCGAGGACATCGGTGTTCTTCAGCAACGCGAGGTCGGCGGCGTCGAGGTGGGTGAGGTCGGTGCCGAGGATCAGCGGAGAGGCGGCCAGCGACCACAGGCTCATCTGGGTCCTGCGCTCGTCGGGCGTCAGGCCGTTGTTCGCGCCGTTGCCGATCTCCAGGGAGTCGTAGTCGTTGTAACCGCCGGGTCCGCCGTACGGTGCCCAGGCCGCGACCTGATCGAAGCGCGAGGCGACGGAGGCCCAGGTGGTCAGGGGGTAACTGCTGCCGTCAGGACCGCAGTAGCACTCGATGTCGCCGCCGGTGCGCCAGCCGTTGGAGAGCTTCTTCCAGGTGGCCGCGTTGTTGATGTCGAGGTTGTTGGACAGCTCCAGATGGATGGGCCGGCCGGTGTGGTGCAGGGCGTCCGACCAGGCCTGGACGTCCTGTTGGTCGGACGTGCCGACACCGTCGATCTTGAGATAGTCGATACCCCAGCCCGCGAACTGACCGGCCCACGAGTCGATGTACGTCTGCGCGCCGGGCTTGGTGTAGTCGATGCCCACCATGCCACCGCAGTTGTAGTTGTTCTCGGTCGTCGTGGTGGCGATGTCCCGTGCGTGGTAAGGGGTTCCCTTGATCTCGGTGTTCTTGGCGACCGCCTGCTTCGAGATGCCGGGGGTGACGTACAGGCCGAACTTCAGCCCGAGGGAGTGGACATAGTCGGCCACGACCTGGATGCCGTTCTCACTCCCGCGCGGCGGGAACTTGGCGGGGTCGGTGACCCAGCGGCCGTACTGGTCGACGTCCGGGCCCTGGTCGCCCGGGCACTGGTACCAGAAGTCGTCGATGTTGGCGTAGACGTAACCGTTTTTCGCCAGGCCGCTGGTCTTCAGCGCCTTCGCCTGGGCCTCGATGGTCTGCGCGGTCGGATTACGCCGGACGAAGCTCCAACTGCTCCATCCCAGCACGGGCTTGAGCCCGACACCGTTGTCATCGGCTCGCGCGGACTGGCCTCCGGACACGGTGATTCCCATGGTGAGCAGCAAGGCTCCGGTGAACGCGGCCACTACTCCGCGGATCTGTCTTCTCATGAGCTGTTCCTCCATCGCAACGCCCACTTGACTCAGAAAACGTCAAGAACCAACCCCGTGGACGCGACAAGTGAACAGGACCGAACTCCGGCCACCACATAGCGCGGTTGGCCAAAACTGGGTCAAGTCTGTGGGGTCACTGTGGTGCCATCAGTCCCCCCGCCCAGCAACCGCGCCTGCTCCAGCTTCAGTTCACCGAAGCCGCGGCGCGCGTAGGAGGCCAGCTCCGGGCCCGGGAACGGGACCAGCGACAGATGCTCCGAGAAGTCGCCCTGCGCCCAACGCGCCGCGGTGATCTCGTATCCCGCCGCGTGGGCGCACAACTCCAACAGCAGGGTGGGCATTTCCGGCTCGCGCAGCAGATCCGCCCGCCCGATGACGAGTTCGCGCATCTCCCGGAGCACCGGCAGGAAGACGGCCGTCACCCACAGCCGCCACTCGGCCGACTCCTGCTCGGTCGGCGGAGTGGCGTCGGCGAAGGGTGAGACGCCCCCGGGGCGGGCGTGCCGCTCCCGGAACGCGGCGAAAGTGCGGGCGTTGGCCTCGGCCAGCGCGAACAACGGGCCGTAGAACTCACTGAGTTGCCGATTGACCCGAGCGAGCCGCTCCTGCCGCTGCGCCAGCCGCAGACCGTTGAGATACGTGACAGCGAACCCGGCGAAGGTCAGCGCGACGGTGACGACGACTGCGATCATGCCGGGGATCGTAGGGGCTTCACGCGGAAGTGGAAGGGGCGAGCTGTTCGCGTACCCAGGCCGGATCGGGATTGGTGTGCGCCTCGCCCGCCACGACGACCGTCGGCACCGTCTCGTTGCCGTCGTTGGCCGCCCTCGCCGCCGCCGCTGCCTCCGGGTCGCGCCAGATGTTGACCCAGTGCAACTGGCGGCCACTGCGGCCCAGTCGGATGCGCAAGCGTATGCAGTACGCACAGCCCGGCCGCCACAGGACGACCGGCCGGCCGTCGACCGCGCTACGGCGCTCGGCCTCCCGCGCGCCGATCGACCTCGGGAAGATCAGGGGCGAGTTCAGGCTCGCGAGCGCCAGGAACACCAGCAGGAGTGCCGCGGCCGTGCCGGGGTTCCCTCCGAAGGTCAGCGCGGTCGCGAGGGCTGAGCCGCAGAGGGTGAGCAGTATCGGCAAGGTCCAGGCGCGCATCATGGTGACTCAGACTACCGATGAGTCGGAACACACCACCGGTTCTCGAACAACCCCGCCCCGACCGCCACTTCAACCCCCGCCCGCCGTTTACAGCCACCCCAGTCCGCGCTAACTTCACGGACAAGTGGGGTGGGAGCGCTCCCATCGTCCGACGGTCCGGAACCCGTCCGGCGCCCCCGGGATCGCCCCACCCCGCGCATCCCCATCCGCACGTTCCTCACGACCGCCGAGCGAAGGGACGTAGAACTGTCATGCCTATGACAACATCAAACGGAACCTCAGCGAGCACCATGCCGCGATTACCGCGCCCCACCCCCCGCCGAGCCCTCTTCCTCGTGCTCATGGCCCTCCTCACCACCATCCCCGCCCTGGCCCTGATCCTCGCCACCGGCGGCCGGGCGGAGGCCCACGGCACCCCCATGAAACCCGGCAGCCGCACCTTCCTCTGCTGGCAGGACGCCCTCACCGACACCGGCGAGATCAAACCGGTCAACCAGGCCTGCAAGGCGGCCCAACAGGTCAGCGGGACCACGCCGTTCTACAACTGGTTCTCGGTGCTGCGCTCCGACGGCGCCGGCCGCACCCGCGGCTTCGTGCCGGACGGTGAGCTGTGCAGCGGCGGCAACCCCAACTTCACCGGCTTCAACCTGCCACGCGACGACTGGCCCGTCACGCACCTCACCTCGGGCGCGACGGTCGACTTCTCGTACAACGCCTGGGCGGCGCACCCGGGTTGGTTCTACGTCTACATCACCAAGGACGGCTTCGACCCGACGAAGACACTCACCTGGGACGACATGGAGGACACCCCGTTCCTCACCGTCGACCACCCGCCGCTCAACGGCACCCCGGGCACGGTCGAGGCCAACTACTCCTGGACCGGCCAGCTTCCGGCGAACAAGTCGGGGCGCCACATCATCTACATGGTGTGGCAGCGCTCGGACAGCACGGAGACCTTCTACTCCTGCTCCGACGTCGTCTTCGACGGCGGCAACGGCGAGGTGACGGGCATCCACGACCCGGGCAACCCCACCGACCCGGTGTCCGGCGTCTGCTCCGCCACCCGCCGTACGACGGGCAGTTGGCCCGGCGGCTATCAGTCCGAGGTGACCGTCACCAACAGCGGCGACGTCCCGATGCTCGGCTGGATGGTCAACTGGTCGCTCCCCGGCGGTCAGTCGGTCGCCAGCCTGTGGAACGGCAACGCGACCTACAACGGCCAGGACGTGATGGTCCACAACGCCGACTGGAACGGCTCACTGAGCCCGGGGCAGAGCACCACCTTCGGCTACACCGTGAACGGCGACGGAGGTGATCCGGCAACTGCCCTGCCCTGCCAGGTCGGTTGACCCGCTGCTCGGGGCGGACCCGGTGGGCGGGGGGCCACCGGGTCCGCGAGCCGGGCGGGTCATGGGGGTGAATCCGCCCGGGTGGTGCGTGGCTTGAGGCGACGCTGTGGTGCGACAACGTTGTCGAATGGTCTCCCTATGACTCTACCGCCCCAACGGACAACGATGTCAACCCAGTTGACCCAGGTGCACCGTCCGAGTGGCCGCCCCGTGCGCCCGCGCCGGAGCACGCGCCCTTCCGTGGTACGGGTGGCGCACGTTACTGTCCACGCGGCTTGTGCGACCTGTGGTGCGCGACCCGTCCGAAGGAGGAGGGGCCGCGTCATGCGTTTCCGTCCCATGTCCCTGCTGGCACTGGCCGCCGCGCTCGTGGTCGGCGGCGCCACCCCCGCCCTGGCGGCGACCGCCGCCCCGGCCCAACTGGTCAAGGACCCCAGCGCGTACGTCGATCCGCTGATCGGCACCAAGAACGGCGGCAATGTCTTCCCGGGCGCCGTCGTGCCCTTCGGCATGCTCTCCTGGAGCCCGGAGAACACCAGAGGCAGCGCCACCGGCACGGCCGCGCCCGGCGGTTACCAGTACGACGCCACCCGCATCCGAGGCTTCAGCCTCACCCACATGTCCGGCACGGGCTGCGCGGGCGGCAGCGGCGACATCCCGTTCTTCCCGTACGCCGGCGAGGTCACCTCCTCCCCGGCGAGCGACACCAAGGACGCCGTCTACGCCTCCGACTTCAGCCACACCGACGAGACCGCCGAACCCGGCCACTACCGGGTCGGCCTCGCCTCCGGTGTCACCGCCGACCTCACGGCGACGGCCCGCACCGGCTCCGGCCGCTTCACCTACCCGGCCGACAAGCCCGCCTCACTGCTGATCCGCACCGCCAACTCTGAGGTGGGGTCCACCGATTCGTCGGTCACCATCGACCCGAGGACCCGCACGGTCTCCGGCTCGGTCACCTCCGGCGACTTCTGCGGCTACCTCGACCCCGAGGGCCAACGCGCCTACTACACCCTGTACTTCACCGCCCACTTCGACCGCGCCTTCAAGACGACCGGCACCTGGCAGGACGGCACACTGACCCCGGGCGCCACCTCCGCGACCGGCGGCACGGGCGGCTTCACCACCGGCGGGCGGCCCGTCGCGGGCAAGGGCGCGGGCGGCTACGTCGAGTTCGAGCCCGGCAGCGGCCCGGTCGGCGTCAAGGTCGGCATCTCCTACGTCAGTCAGGCCGGCGCCCGGGCCAACCTCGCGGCGGAGAACCCGCCCAGGCGCACCTTCGACGCGGTCGAGGACGCGGCCCACCGAGCCTGGCGCGACCAACTCGGCGCGATCGAGGTCGGCGGCGGTACGGAGTCCGAGCGCACCACCTTCTACACCGCGCTCTACCACTCCCTCCTGCACCCGAACGTCATCAGCGACACCGACCGCAGATACACCGGCAGCGACGGCAAGGTGCACAGGGTCGGAAAGGGCCACCTGGCGCAGTACGGCACCTTCTCCGGCTGGGACGTCTACCGCTCCCAGGCACAGCTCCTCACCCTCCTCAACCCGCGCACCGGCTCGGACATCGCGCAGTCCCTCTACGAACTCGCCCGGCAGAACGGGGGAGTCTGGGACCGCTGGCTGCACGGCGCGAGCGGTACCCACGTCATGAACGGCGACCCCTCACCCACCGCCCTGGCCGGCATCCGCGCCTTCGGCGGCACGGACTTCGACCTGAAGGGAGCACTCGGCTCGCTGGTGCGGGCGGCGACCGTACCGACCGCCCAGGACCTGTCCTCGTCCGGCAAGCCGGTGCTGTCGGTGGGCCAACGTCCCTCCCTCGACAAGTACTTGAAGCTGCACTACATGCCGTCCGTCTCCAATGCCTGGGGCGGCGCCGCCGAGACGCTGGAGATGTCCACGGCGGACTTCGCGCTCTCCCAACTCGCCACGGCGGCAGGGGAGAAGAGCACGGCCGCCGACTTCGGCGAGCGCGCCCAGTGGTGGCAGAACAACTTCAACATCGCCGCCGACCCCACCGGCGGCTACGTCGCCAACCGCAAGGCCGACGGCAGTTGGGTCACCGGCTTCACCCCGGGCACCGGCAACGGCTTCGTGGAGGGCACGGCCGCCCAGTACACCTGGATGGTCCAGCACAACCCGGCGGGTCTGTTCGCGGCGATGGGCGGCACGGACAAGGCGCTGGCCCGCCTCGACTCCTTCTTCCATGAGGCGGACGGGAGTTGGGCCTTCACCGGCAGCGGCGGCGACAAGTCCGAGCTGGACAACGAGCCGTCCGTCAACGTCCCCTACCTCTACGACTACGCGGGCGCGCCCTACAAGACCCAGGAGACCGTCAGAGCGGCCATGAAGCAGCTCTGGACGACCGACCCCGCCGGCATCCCCGGCAACGACGACCTCGGCGAGATGTCGTCCTGGTACGTCTTCTCCGCGCTCGGCATGTACCCCCAGGTCCCCTCCCGCGCCGAACTCGCCCTCGCCTCACCCCTGTTCGAGCGCATCGAGATCAACCGCCCGCACGGCAACGACATCTCCATCCGCGCGAAGGGTGCCGCGACCGACGCGCCGTACATCCAGTCGCTGAAGGTCAACGGCCGTACCACTGAACGCCCTTGGCTCTCGTCCTCGATCGTCAGGAACGGCGGCACCCTCGACTACACCCTCTCCACCACCCCCAACCGCACCTGGGGCAGCGCCCCCGCCGACGCCCCGCCGTCCTTCCGCACCGGCGAACAGCCGTACCAGATCGGCGTGGGCCCGACCGCCGCGACCCTCGCGCCCGGCGACAGCACCAAGGTGAACATCCGGGCCCTGTCCCTCAGCGGCGGCACCGGACCCGAGGTCCGCTACAGCGTCGAGACGCCCACCGGGGTCACGGCAACTCCCGCCCAGGGCACGGTGGTCGACGGTTCCCAGGACATCACCCTCACCGCCGCGGGCGACGTCCGACAGGGCTTCTACGACGTGAAGGTCACCGTCACCTCCGGCGACACGTCGTACCAGCAGCCGGTGTCCCTCACCGTGGCCGCGCCCGGCACCCTCCTCGCCGCCTACAACAACACCGGGGTCTCCGACGACACCGGCGAGCACGACGAGGCGGACTACGACGGAGGCGGCTGGAGCTACTCCCTCCAGGCCCTCGCGGCGGCCGGGCTGACCCCCGGCGGCACGGGCACGGAGGACGGGCTCGGCTTCACCTGGCCGAACTCGCCGAACGGACGCCCGGACAACGTCTCGGCGGCCGGCCAGACCGTCCAACTCCCGCGGCCCGCCAGCGCCTTGTCCTTCGTCGGCAGCGCGGTCAACGGCAACCAGCAGACGAAGGCGACCGTCACCTACACCGACGGCAGCACCGAGCCGATCGATCTCTCCTTCACGGACTGGACGGTCGGCGGGGGCGGCGGCACCGTGCAGTACGGCAACGAGGTCGTCGCCAGGGCCGCGTACCGCAACGTGGCCGGTGCGGACAAGGACCCGGTCGTCACCTATGTGTTCGCCACCAAGCCGTTCGCGGCACCCACGGGCAAGACCATCAAGAGCGTGACACTTCCGGACGACCCGGATCTCCATGTGTTCACCCTTGCGGTGAACTGACGTCCACAATGTGTGCCCTCGCCCGTTCCGGTGGCGGGGGCACATCGACGCGTGCGAGCATCCGCAGATGGGTAAACGGCCGCACCTGCCCGAGGAGTTTCGGGCCGAAGCGCGTACGGCCTTCGCGTTCCTGGTCGGGGACGAGGGCTTCGCGCCGCCGGAGGACATAGACGGCGGTCTGCGCTATCTGCGCGCGGACCTCATGGTGCGCGTCTGGTTCCTGGGCGGCGCCGAATCAGAGGTCCTGACACGACTGATCCCCCTGGCGCCGGACGGCACCAGGGGGAGCGGCGCTTGGCTGGACGACCTGTACACGGCCGCCGCGTGCGGCCCGCCCCAGGACGTCCCGGTGTTCGCGTCGACCAGACGAGGCGTGGTCAAGCGCGTCCACCAGCACGCGGAGGCGTTGCGGCGGCTGCTGCCCCGCCTCCCCGTGCCGTGAGTGGACCTCAGGCCAGCAGCTCCACCTCCGCGAGCGTCGAACTGCCGGTCAGGACAAGGCGGTAGTGCGCGTACGAGCCCGGTGACGCGACCGAGAACGCGCGCGTCTGCTTGTCCCAGGCGAAGGACTCGCCGGAGCGCCGGTCGAGCGTCTTCCAGGTCGTCCCGTCCTTCGAGCCCTGGAGGGCCCAGCCGGTCGGCGCTTTCGTGCGGTCGGCCGACGACGTGAGCGTGTACTGGATGCCCTTGGTGGCCTTGGTGACCGGCAGGTCCACCGAGGTCACCGTCGCGGCCGTGGCCGACGTGTTGTCGAACAGGGCGCCGTCACCGGCGAGTTGGTCGCTGCGGGGCGTCGGCACCTTGTCGTTCGTGGTGATCGACACCGGCGCCGCGTTCTTGCCGCTGCCCCACGACGACGGCTTGGAGCCCATCGAGAAGTCCAGCACTCCGCCCTTCTCCAGCAGCGAGTGCGGGAGCGAAGTCTTCGTCCAGGTCTGCCCGTTGACCTTCAGGCCCTGCACATAGACGTTCTTCGTGCTGTTCTTCGGCGCCTTGACGACGAGGTCCTTGCCGTTCTCCAGGTGCACGGTCGCCTTGGTGAACAGCGGGGAGCCGATGGCGTATTCGCCGCTGCCCATCACCAGCGGGTAGAAGCCGAGCGCGGAGAAGAGGTACCAGGCCGACTGCTCGCCGTTGTCCTCGTCGCCGTGGTAGCCCTGCCCGATCTCGCTGCCGGTGTAGAGGCGCGACAGCACCTCGCGCACGTTCTTCTGGGCCTTCCAGGGCTCGCCGGCCGCGTCGTACATGTAGATGACGTGGTGGGCTACCTGGTTGGAGTGACCGTACTGGCCCATCCGGACGTCCCGTGCCTCCGTCATCTCGTGGATGACCCCGCCGTAGGAGCCGACGAAGTCGGAGGAGGCCGTCTCAGGGGTGCTGAAGTACTGGTCGAGCTTGTCCCCGAGGGCCTTCTGCCCGCCGTAGAGGTTGGCGAGGCCGCGGCTGTCCTGCGGGGCGGTGAAGGCGTAGCCCCAGCCGTCGGTCTCCGTGTAGTCGTAGCCCCACACGCGCGGGTCGTACTTCGAGGAGTCCAGGCGCCAGTCGCCCTGCGCTGTCCTGCCCTGGAAGAAACCGGCCTGCTTGTCGAAGAGGTTCACGTAGTCCTGGGCCCGGTTGAGGAAGTACTCCGACTCCTCCTTGTAGTGCTTCTCGCCGGTCTTCTTGTAGAGAGCCTGGCCCATCTTGGCGATGCCGTAGTCGTTGACGTAGCCCTCCATCGCCCAGGAGAAGCCCTCGCCCGTGTCCGTGCTCGTGTAGCCGAGGAAGGGCGAGGTGGTCATGCCCTTGCGGCCGACGCCCGACGCGGGCGGGACGACGGTCGCGTTCTTCACGGCCGCGTCGTAGGCCGACTCGGCGTCGAACTTCACGCCCTTGACGTACGCGTCCGCGAACGCGACATCCGAGGAGGTGCCGGTCATCAGGTCCGCGTAACCGGGGGAGGACCAGCGCGAGATCCAGCCGCCGTCCTTGTACTGCTGCACGAACCCGTCGACCATCTCGCCTGCCTGACTTGACGTCAGAAGTGAGTACGCCGGCCAGGTGGTCCGATAGGTGTCCCAGAAGCCGTTGTTGACGTACACCTTGCCGTTCACGATCTTCGCGCCGGTGTGCGTCGGGGTGTCCTGGCTCGGCATCGGGGAGAACGGCGAGGCGTACTGGTAGGTCGAACCGACCTTCTCGAAGCCGGAGTTGGGGTACAGGTACAGCCGGTACATGCTGGAGTACAGCGTGGTGAGCTGATCGGGCGTCGCGCCCTCCACCTCGACCTTGCCGAGCAGCTTGTCCCACACCTTCTGGGCCTGCTGCTTGACCGTGTCGAAGGAGGTGCCGTCCGGGATCTCCTGGCGCAGGTTGTCCTTGGCCTGGTCGACGCTGATCAGCGAGGTGGCCAGGCGCAGGGTGACGGTGTGGTCGGCGCCCGGCTTGAACCGCAGATAGCCCTTGACGCCGCTGGAGGAGCCGTCCGTCACCGGCGCGTCGAACACGCCGTAGACGAAGAGCCGCGTAGCGCCCGTGGACAGGCCGGACTTGACGTCCGAGTAGCCGGTGACGGTCCCGGTGTCCTTGTCGAGGGTCAGGCCCGCCTGCTCGGTGACGTTGTCGAAGATGACGCTCGCGTCGTCGCCGGGGTACGTGAAGCGCAGCGAGGCCGCGTGGTCGGTCGGGGCCATCTCGGCCTTCAGACCGTTCTCGAACGTGACGCCGTAGTAGTACGGGCGCGCGGTCTCGTTCTCGTGCTTGAAGGCCAACTCCCGTGCGTTCGGGTCGGTGTTGGGCGTTCCCGAGGCCGCCGACGGCATCACCTGGAAGGTCTGCCGGTCGCCCATCCAGGGGCTGGGCTCATGGCTCAGGCTGAGCGCCTGGAGCGTCGGCAGGTTGTCGTCGTTGTTCGCGCGCGCGTAGTCGTAGAGCCAGCTCAGCGACGACGAATTCGTCACCGGGGTCCAGAAGTTGAAGCCGTGCGGCAGCGCGGTCGCGGGGAAGTTGTTGCCGCGCGAGAAGCTGCCGCTGGAGTTGGTGCCCCGGGTGGTCAGCGCGTAGTCCGACAGATGCGCCTTCGGCTTCTCGGGTGCGGCCGACTTGATGCTCAGGTCGTCCAGCCAGCCGCGGAACTTCGCCGGGCCGCCGGGGGAGTCGTAGGCCAGAAGAATCCGGTCGACGGTCTTCCCGGCCGCGACCGAACCGATCCGCGAGAGGACGCTGTTCCACTGGTTGACGTAGAGGATCTTGGCCGCGCCCTGCCCCTGCGGAGTCAGCGCGAAGCCGTGCGAGTCGGTCGCGCCGAGGTCGCTGAGATAGGTGCCGTCCGTGAAGACCAGGTCGACGGAGACGTTCGTGGCGTCGTAGTCGCGGTCGCCGTCGGCCATTTGCGGGAAGAGGCGGTACGAGAGTGCGGTGTCCTTGCCGACCGCCACGTTCACGTCGAAGATCTTGTTGTACGAGTACGCCCGTCCCGTCGCCGTATGGCGGCCCGCGTAGCGCAGTGCCCGCTTCCCGGTGAAGCCGGCGCCCGCCTTGGCGGTGGGGGAGCCGCTGGGGCCGCGGTCGACCAGCGAGAGCATGTCCTCGGGGATCGGGGCGGTGCTGCCGCCGGTCGAGAACTGGACGTCGGCGAGCTGGAGGATGCCGCTCGCGCCGTTGTTCTTCGTGATGTCGAGCCGGAAGTGCTGGTACTCGGCCGGCTCGGCGAGGTCGTAGGACTTGGTCTGGAACCGTTCGGCGAAGGTCTCGCCGGTGCGGGTGTCGACGGTCTTCCAGTCCTTGCCGTCCGTCGAGCCCTGGAGCGTCCAGTCCTTCGGATCACGTTCGGCGTAGTCGTTCGCCGAAGTCAGCGCGTACGTCACTATCTTGGCCGGCTTGTCGAGGTCGAACTCGACCCAGCCGGTGGACGCGAAGGTCAGCCACTTGGTGCCGGACTCGCCGTCGACGAGGTTCTCCTTCACCTCGCCGCCGCCCGTGTTCTCGGAGCTGGCCCGGACGTCGGTGACATGGTCGGTCACATTGCCGGGGATGCCGCTGCTGTAGCCGCCGTCGACGCCGGAGGCGCGCTTGGAGCCGTCCGGCGCGGTGTCGACCGTGTTGAGCCAGTCGGGTGCCGGATCTCCCGTCTCGAAGGAGGAGGCGAACTCCCCGCCCGGGGAAGGGGCCTTGACCGGAAGCGCGACCGCCACTCCCTGCGAGCCCACCACCAGTGCCAGTGCGACTGCTGAACTCCACCATCTGTGCCGCATACGAGAGAACCCTCCCTGCACGTTGGACAACGTTGTCAGCTACGACGCGCAAGGAACAGTAGGGAGTCAAGTGGCCTGGCATGTCAAGGGTGTTGAGTGTGGCATTCGAGGGCAATAACGGGGATTTCTCCGTCATCGAACACACAGGGCGTTCATATTTCCGCGAGGTCTCACTTCGGAAAAGACCGACAACCTACCCTGCATTCGATCTTGCTCTGTCGGCGGGAAGTGGACTATACCTGTCGCGTTCGACACCGCTCCCGAAGCAGCACGCACGAAGTACCTCCTGCACGACCAAGCTCGACCTGACCGCGGTGCCGGGGAGGATCCGGTTCACCGCCTGAGTCCTGGAGAAGGCGAGGACTTGAGCATGGGATCCACTTCCGCCGAGAACAACGGTTCCAACGGCGTCGGCCGCCGCGAATTGATCAAGAGGTCGGCCGCACTCGGTCTGATCTCCGTACCCACGATGAGTTTCCTTTCGGCCTGTGCGAGCAGTTCAAGCGGCTCGGACAAGAAGGCCAAGGCGGGCACGAAAACCGCGAAGAACCCGCTCGCCGTCAACGAGACGGCGCAGATGGAGTTCGTCCTCTTCGACGGCGGCTTCGGCAAGGAGTACGCGCAGGACGCCGTCAAGATCTACGAGAAGAACTTCCCCAAGGCGAAGGTCAAGTTCTCCGCCACCCAGAAGATCCAGTCGACGTTGCAGCCCCGCTTCAACCAGGGCACCCCGCCGGACCTCATCGACAACTCCGGTGCCGAGCAGATGGACATGGGCGTTCTGGTCGGCAAGAAGCAACTCACCGACCTCACCCCGCTGCTGGACGCCGCGTCCTACGACGACCCGAACAAGAAGGTCCGCGACACCCTGCGTCCGGGCATCGTGGAGATGGGCCAGTTCGACGGTGACCCTGTCTGGATCATGTACTACGCCTACACGGTGTACGGCGTCTGGTACTCGCAGAAGGCGCTGGACTCGCTGGACGCCGAGTACCCGCAGACCTGGGACCAGATGCTCGCGGTCTGTGAGAAGGCCAAGAAGAAGGGCATGGCGGGCTGGACGTACGCGGGCAAGTACCCGTACTACATCCCCTTCTCGCTCTACCCGATGATCGGCAAGGTCGGCGGCGTCGAGGTACTGAACGCGATCGACAACCTGGAGCCGAACGCCTGGAAGCACCCGGCCGTCAAGGCCTGCTTCGAGGCCTACTACGAGCTCTACAAGAAGGGCTACATCCTCAAGGGCACCCCGGGCCTGGACCACATCCAGTCGCAGACGGCCTGGGCCAAGGGCAAGGCGCTGTTCATCCCGAACGGCTCCTGGGTGGAGAACGAGTCCGCCAACGTCATCCCGGCGGACTTCAACCTCGCCGTCTCCGCGCCCACCGGCATCGACAGCTCCGACAAGATGCCCTTCGGCACCATCTGGGCGTCCGGCGGCGAGCCGTTCATCGTGCCGGCCAAGGCCGCGAACGCGGCGGGCGGCATGGAGCAGCTGCGCATCATGCTCAGCGAGGCGTCCTCGAAGAACTTCACCTCCAAGGTCAAGTCACTGACGGCGTACAACGGCGGCACCGAGGGCATCACCCTCACGCCGGGTCTCACGTCCGGTGTGGCGGCGCTGAAGCTGGCCGGGTCCAATGTCGTGAACCCGCGGATGCAGGACTGGTACGTGCAGTTGCAGAAGGAGCAGATCGGCGTGGCCGGTCTCGGCGAGATGATGGCGGGACGGGCCACCCCGGCCGAGACCATCAAGAAGATCCAGGGCTTCGCCGACGCGGCGGCCAAGGACACGTCGATCAAGCACTACAAGCACCAGTGAGGATCCGTCACCAGCGGCGGTGCCGCGCAGATCGGGGTCGGTAGCAATGCAGCACGGCAAGTACCGGTTCATCGTGGGGTTCCTGGCGGTGCCCCTGGGGTTGTACGCGCTGTTCGTCGTATGGCCGTTCATCCAGTCCATCTACTACTCGTTCACGGACTGGACCGGTCTGAGCCCCGAATTCAAAATGGTCGGCTTCGCCAACTACCGGAGAATGTTCAACGACGAGATCTTCTGGAAGTCGTTGCAACACAGCCTTCTGTTCGCGTTGGTGCTGCCGCTGGTGACGATCAGTCTGGCACTGTTCTTCGCCTTCATGATCAATGTGGGCGGACGGCGGCGCCGGGGCGGCCCGGTGATCTCCGGGGTCCGCGGCTCCTCGTTCTACAAGATCGTGTACTTCTTCCCGCAGGTGCTGTCGATCGCGATCGTCGCCCTGTTGTTCGCGTTCGCGTACAACCCGGACAGCGGGGCGATCAACTCCCTGCTCCGCGGGATCGGTCTCGACAGCGTCCAGCCGCTGTGGCTGGGCGACCCGAGCCTCGCCCTGTGGTGCGTGATGGCGGTGCTCGTCTGGTCCTCGGTCGGCTTCTTCGTGGTGCTGTTCTCCGCCGGTATGGCCTCCATCCCGGCGGATCTCTACGAGGCCGCGCTGCTCGACGGCGCGGGCCGGGCGGCCACGTTCTTCCGCATAACCCTGCCGCTGCTCTGGGACACGGTGCAGTCCGGCTGGGTGTACATGGGCATTCTCGCGCTCGGCGCGGAGTCGTTCGCGGTCGTACAGATCATGACGACCGGCCCGGGCGGTCCCGACTACTCGACCACCGTCATGGTCCTGTACGTGTACCAGAAGGCGTTCCGTGACGGGCAGGCCGCCTATGCCACGACCATCGGCGTCGCCCTGCTCGTCGTCACCCTGGCGTTCGCCGCCATCGTGATGCGACTGGGCCGGCGCGAGCGGCTGGAGTTCTGATCCCATGAAGACGACCGAGACCCCCGCCCCCGTGCCGGCCGAGTCCGGTGTCCCCGTCGCGAAGACCGACCCACCGGTCGGCGAGCCGCCGAAGGAGAAGAAGGAAGGCGGCCTGCTCAACGCCTTCTCGCACGGCATGCTCATCCTGTGGGCGTTCATGGTCGTCATGCCGCTGCTGTGGGCGGTGATGACGTCCTTCAAGGACGACGGGTCCATCTTCAGCTCGCCGTGGGCGCTGCCGGACAAACTGCACTTCGACAACTGGGCCCGGGCGTGGACCGACGCCAATATGAGCGACTACTTCCTCAACACCGTTCTGGTGGTGGGCGGTTCACTCATCGGAACCCTGGTGCTCGGTTCCATGGCGGCCTATGTCCTGGCCCGGTTCGACTTCCCGGGCAACCGCTTCATCTACTACCTGTTCATCGGCGGCATGAGTTTCCCGATCATGCTGGCGCTGGTTCCGTTGTTCTACGTGGTCAACAACATGGGTCTGCTGAACACGATCCACGGTCTGATCCTGGTCTACATCGCGTATTCGCTGCCTTTCACGGTCTTCTTCCTGACCGCGTTCTTCCGCACCCTGCCGACCTCCGTGGCGGAGGCGGCGTTCGTGGACGGTGCCTCCCACACCAGGACGTTCTTCCAGATCATGTTGCCGATGGCCAAGCCGGGACTGATCAGCGTGGGCATCTTCAACTTTCTGGGGCAGTGGAACCAGTACATGCTCCCGACCGTGCTGAACACCGATCCGGACAAGCGCGTCCTCACCCAGGGGCTGGTGCAACTGGCGGCCAGCCAGGGCTACAAGGGTGACTGGTCCGGCCTCTTCGCAGGCCTGGTGATGGCCATGTTGCCGGTGCTCGTTGCGTACATCGTCTTCCAGCGTCAGGTGGTGCAGGGACTGACGGCAGGCGCCCTGAAGTAGCGGCTCCGCTTTTTCTTGTCGACGCCGCTCCCGGCCCGTGGGAGCGGTGTCCACGTATGTGTCCGAGACCCCCGATGCGGTTCAACCTCTTGACGGGAGGCAACCCGAACGGCTCAGCTTAGAGTTCACTAGTTGGACATAGACGGGGCCTCATCGAAGCGGTCCCGCGCGCAGGAGGTCGTCGTGGAGACTCCGGGGTCGCAGTCGTCACTGCACCGAGCCAATCTTGAGCGGGTCGTCCGTGCGGTGCGGTTGGCCGGGTCGCTCACGCAGGCGGAGATCGCGAGGACTACGGGCCTGTCCGCCGCGACGGTCTCCAACATCGTGCGCGAGCTCAAGGACGGCGGAACCGTCGAGGTCACGCCCACATCGGCGGGCGGCCGCCGGGCCCGCAGCGTGTCGCTGAGCGGGGACGCCGGCATCGTCATCGGGGTCGACTTCGGGCACACCCATTTGCGCGTCGCGATCGGGAACCTGGCCCATCAGGTGCTGGCCGAGGAGTCCGAGCCGCTCGATGTGGACGCCTCCGCGACGCAGGGTTTCGACCGGGCGGAA
Organism: Streptomyces sp. NPDC051576; assembly: GCF_040681835.1. Taxonomy (NCBI): domain Bacteria; kingdom Bacillati; phylum Actinomycetota; class Actinomycetes; order Kitasatosporales; family Streptomycetaceae; genus Streptomyces; species Streptomyces sp. NPDC051576. Next base: position 615,000 of record NZ_JBFAZO010000002.1, on the reverse strand, counting down.
CAGCTGGTCAACCGGCTGATCGCGGCGACGGGCGTCGACCGTTCCAAGATCGCCGGCGTGGGTCTGGGCGTACCGGGGCCGATCGACCTGGAGTCCGGCACGCTCGGTTCCTCGGCCATCCTCCCGGGCTGGTCCGGCACCAGACCCGCCGAGGAGCTGGGCAGCCGCCTCGGGGTGCCCGTGCACGTGGACAACGACGCCAACCTGGGCGCCCTGGGTGAGCTGGTCTGGGGCAGCGGCCGGGGGGTCAGGGACCTGGCGTACATCAAGGTCGCGAGCGGTGTCGGTGCCGGGCTGGTCATCAACGGCAAGATCTACCGGGGCCCGGGTGGCACAGCGGGAGAAATCGGGCATATTACTCTTGATGAGTCCGGCCCTGTCTGCCGCTGCGGAAACCGGGGCTGCCTGGAGACCTTCACGGCCGCGCGCTATGTGCTGCCACTCCTCCAGTCCAGTCACGGCACCGACCTGACCATGGAAGGAGTCGTACGGCTGGCACGGGACGGAGACCCGGGCTGTCGTCGGGTGATCGCCGACGTCGGCCGACACATCGGCAGTGGAGTCGCCAATCTCTGCAATTTGCTGAACCCGAGCCGAGTGGTCCTCGGCGGCGATCTCGCCGAGGCCGGTGAGCTGGTGCTCGGGCCGATCAGGGAGTCTGTCGGCCGCTATGCGATCCCCAGTGCGGCGCGTCAACTGTCCGTTCTCCCGGGGGCACTTGGAGGCCGTGCGGAGGTGCTCGGAGCACTCGCCCTCGCGCTCAGCGAAATGGGTGATTCGACCCTTTTGGACGGGTCGCTGACCGCGGCCACACCTGTCTTCACTTAGAGAACGCACGACGCCGTTGCCATCTCGTTAAGTATTTACTTCTTGACGTCGCACGCGTGGCCGAGTTGACTTCCAGCCACCTCGGCCGCAACGTCGCGGCCTCGTCAGGGAGGTTTCTGAAGTGAACACGCGTATGCGTCGTGCCGCCGTTGCCGTCATCGCCACCACGATGGCCGTCTCCATGGCCGCCTGTGGCAAGGCCGGAGACGACAAGAAGTCCGACAGCAGCTCCAGCTCCTCGGGCGGCACCAACGCCAAGATCGGTCTGCTCCTGCCCGACAGTGTCACCACTCGGTACGAGAAGTTCGACAAGCCGTACTTCGAGGCCAAGGTCAAGGAGCTCTGCTCCGGCTGCACCGTCGAGTACAACAACGCCAACGCCAGCGCGGCCACCCAGGCCCAGCAGGTCAGCAGCATGATCACCAAGGGCGTCAAGGTCATCGTGATCAGCGCCCAGGACTCGGCCGCGATCAAGTCCTCGATCCAGCAGGCCGTGAACAAGGGCATCAAGGTCGTCGCGTACGACCGTCTGGCCCAGGGCCCGGTCTCCGCGTACGTGTCCTTCGACAACGTCCAGGTCGGCAAGCTCCAGGGTGAGGCGCTCCTCACCGCGCTGGGCTCGAAGGCCACCACGAAGTCGAAGATCGTCATGATCAACGGTGACGACGCCGACCCGAACGCCGCGCAGTTCAAGAAGGGCGCCCACGAGGCCCTCGACGGCAAGGTCGACATCGCCTACGAGCAGTCCGGCCTGTGGAAGGACACCGTCGCCAACCAGAAGGTCACGGCGGCCATCACCCAGCTCGGTGCCAAGAACATCGCGGGCGTCTACTCCGCCAACGACGGCATGGCCGGCGGTATCGCCACCGCCCTCAAGGGCGCGGGCATCAGCGGCATCCCGCTGACGGGTCAGGACGCGGAGCTCGCCGGTATCCAGCGCATCGTCGCCGGTACCCAGTCCAGCACCGTCTACAAGGCCTTCAAGCCGGAGGCCGAGGCGGCCGCCACGCTCGCCGTCGACCTGGCGCAGAACAAGAGCATCTCCTCGCTCGCCACCACGACCCAGACCAGCGGCTCGGGCAACAAGGTGCCCTCGCAGCTCCTGACCCCGGTGTCGGTCACCAAGGCCAACATCAAGGACACGGTCATCAAGGACGGTCTCTACACCGTCGCGCAGATCTGCACCGCCGACTACGCCGCGGCGTGCAAGACGGCCGGTCTGTCGTAACCACCGCCCAGCGGTGACAAAGCCCCTTCGGCGTCCGCCCCGCTCTCAAACCCCGCTGCGGGGCGGGCGCCGATCGGAACCTGTGCGAACGCAGCCGTTGCCAACTGGCATCGGCCGCGCGCATGTTCATCTTGTAAATCTGTGCCTAGGCACAACCCTCCGCGCCTTTTGACAAGCGCGGCATCCCCGCCGGTCAGGCGGCGAAGGAGATGGTTCACGTGTCCGCTACGCCCGTGCTGGCGTTGCGCGGAGTCTCCAAGCGATTCGGTGCGGTGCAGGCCCTCACCGATGTCGAGCTGGAGGTCCACGCCGGAGAAGTGGTCGCGCTCGTCGGCGACAACGGCGCAGGAAAGTCCACCCTGGTGAAGACCATCGCCGGAGTGCACCCCATCGATGAAGGAGTCATCGAGTGGGAGGGCAACGCGGTCAGCATCAACAAGCCGCACGACGCCCAGGGACTCGGCGTCGCGACGGTCTACCAGGACCTCGCGCTCTGCGACAACCTCGATGTCGTCGGCAACCTCTACCTCGGACGTGAGCTGCTGCGCCGAGGCGTGATCGACGAGGTCACGATGGAGAAGAACTCCCGGGAGCTGCTGAGCACGCTCTCCATCCGCATCCCCAGTGTGCGGATCCCGATCGCCAGCCTCTCCGGAGGCCAGCGGCAGGTCGTCGCCATCGCCCGCGCGCTGATCGGTGACCCCAAGGTCGTCATCCTCGACGAGCCCACCGCCGCCCTCGGCGTCGAGCAGACCGCCCAGGTCCTCGACCTGGTCGAGCGGCTGCGCGAGCGCAACCTCGGCGTCATCCTCATCAGCCACAACATGGCCGACGTCAAGGCCGTCGCGGACACCGTCAACGTGCTGCGCCTGGGCAAGAACAACGGCTCCTTCCCGGTGAAGGACACCAGTCAGGAAACGATCATCGCCGCGATCACCGGTGCCACGGACAACGCCGTGACCCGTCGTGCGGTGCGCAGCACGGAGGCGGCAAAGTGAGCGACACGTCAGGCACCGTGAAGAAGGACGCGGTCGAACCGACCGCCCCGGCTCCGGCCGACGACCCCACGGCAGCGGCCGCGGCCGCCACCGTCATCGATCCTCGTCTGCTGATCCGCGAAGAGGGCTTCAAGGGCTACATCACCGAGTTCAAGCGCAAGGTCAAGGGCGGTGAACTCGGCTCGCTGCCGGTCGTCGCCGGCCTGATCGTCATCGGCATCATCTTCCAGCTGCAGAACAGCCGGTTCCTGAGCGCGGACAACCTGTCCAACATCAGCTACTACCTGTCGGCCACCGGCATGCTCGCCATCGGCCTGGTCTTCGTGCTGCTGCTCGGCGAGATCGACCTGTCCGTCGGCTCGGTCAGCGGTCTGGCGTCCACCCTGTTCGCCGTCTTCGTGGTCAACCACGGGATGAACGGCTGGCTGGCGCTGGTCCTGACCATCGTCACGGGCATCGGCATCGGCGCGCTGCACGGCTTCTTCTTCGCGAGGATCGGCGTACCGGCGTTCGTCGTCACCCTGGCCGGCTTCCTCGGCTGGAACGGTCTGATGCTGTGGCTGCTCGGTTCGAGCGGCACCATCAACATCCCGGACACCGGTCCGGTGCACCTGCTCGGCCAGAGCTCGTTCTTCATGGACCAGTCGATCGCCGGCGCCTACATCCTGGCCGCCCTCGGCGTCGCCTCGCTGCTCTTCGGCTCGCTCATCGACCAGCGCCGCCGCAAGGCCGCCGGGGTGCCCTTCCGGCCCACCAGTGAGATCGGCCTGCGGGTCGGCCTGCTCGCCGTGGCCGCGTTCGTCACCGCCGCGGTGCTGAACTCCTCGGCCGGTGTCTCCAACTCGCTGGTGATCTTCCTCGCCTCGCTGGTGATCGTGGACTTCGTGCTCCGTCGTACCCCGTACGGCCGCAAGGTCTTCGCGGTCGGCGGCGGCATCGAGGCCGCGCGCCGTGCCGGTATCAACGTCTCCATGATCCGCATCACCGTGTTCGCCATCTCGGGTGGCTTCGCGGCGGTCGGCGGTATGTTCTTCGCCGGCCAGACCCAGAGCGCCACGCTCAACGCCGGTGGCGGCAACACCCTGATGCTGGCCATCGCGGCCGCGGTCATCGGCGGTACGAGCCTCTTCGGCGGCCGCGGCACCGTCTGGTCCGCGCTCCTCGGCATGCTCGTCATCCAGTCGATCCAGACCGGCCTCGACCTGCTCAACATGAACACGTCGATCCAGTACATGATCACGGGTGGCGTTCTGCTCGGCGCGGTCGTCATCGACTCCGTGTCCCGCAAGAGCCAGAAGGCGGCCGGTCGCGGCTGACCTGCGCCCTTGTCGACCAGTGCCCGGTACCGAACGCGGTACCGGGCACAGTCATGTCGTAGGAAAGAGTGTTCTTGGGTACAGCCGATCGCGTGACGTATGACGCAGAGCCCGGGCGCCGTCCGCAAAGGCGGAACATTAGACTCGACAAGCCCGGCAACAGCTCGATCAGCTCTACTGCAAGGAGGCACGGGTGCCGCTGCTGACCCGCATCAGGGGACCGCGCGATCTGGACCGGCTCAGCCTGGAGCAGCTCGACCAGCTCGCCGAGGAGATCCGGACCTTCCTCGTGGACGCCGTCTCCAAGACCGGCGGCCACCTCGGACCGAACCTCGGTGTGGTCGAGCTGACCATCGCCCTGCACCGTGTATTCGAGTCCCCGAAGGACCGGGTGCTGTGGGACACCGGCCACCAGTCCTACGTCCACAAGCTGCTCACCGGCCGCCAGGACTTCTCGAAGCTGAAGCAGAAGGGCGGCCTGTCCGGCTACCCCTCGCAGTCCGAGTCCGAGCACGACGTCATCGAGAACTCGCACGCCTCCACCGTCCTCGGCTGGGCCGACGGCCTCGCCAAGGCCAACCAGGTACTCAAACGCGACGACCACGTGGTCGCCGTGATCGGTGACGGCGCCCTCACCGGCGGCATGGCCTGGGAGGCGCTGAACAACATCGCCGACGCCAAGGACCGCCCCCTCGTCATCGTCGTCAACGACAACGAGCGGTCCTACGCTCCCACCATCGGCGGCCTCGCCAACCACCTGGCGACCCTGCGGACCACCGACGGCTACGAGCGCTTCCTGGCCCGCGGCAAGGACCTCCTGGAGCGCACCCCGGTCGTCGGCAAGCCCCTCTACGAGACGCTGCACGGCGCGAAGAAGGGCCTGAAGGACTTCATCGCCCCGCAGGGCATGTTCGAGGACCTCGGCCTGAAGTACGTCGGCCCCATCGACGGCCACGACATCGAGGCCATGGAGTCCGCGCTCGCCCGCGCCAAGCGGTTCGGCGGCCCGGTCATCGTCCACGTCCTCACCGAGAAGGGCCGCGGCTACCAGCCCGCCCTCCAGGACGAGGCCGACCGCTTCCACGGCATCGGCCCCATCCACCCCGACACCGGCCTGCCGATCAAGGCCTCAGGCGCCGACTGGACCTCCGTCTTCGGCGACGAGATGGTCGCGCTCGGCCAGGAGCGCGAGGACATCGTCGCGATCACCGCCGCGATGCTCCAGCCGGTCGGCCTGAAGAAGTTCGCCGACGCCTTCCCCGACCGCATCTACGACGTCGGCATCGCCGAGCAGCACGGCGCCGTCTCCGCGGCGGGCCTCGCCACCGGTGGACTCCACCCCGTCTTCGCCGTCTACGCCACCTTCCTCAACCGCGCCTTCGACCAGGTGCTGATGGATGTCGCCCTGCACAAGTGCGGGGTGACCTTCGTCCTGGACCGGGCCGGTGTCACCGGCACCGACGGCGCCTCCCACAACGGCATGTGGGACATGTCGATCCTCCAGGTCGTCCCGGGTCTCAGGCTTGCCGCGCCGCGCGACGCCGAGCAGGTCCGCGCCCAGCTCCGCGAGGCCGTACAGGTCAAGGACGCGCCGACGGTGGTCCGCTTCTCCAAGGGCGCGGTCGGCCCGGCCGTACCCGCCGTGGGCCGGATCGGCGGCATGGACGTGCTGCGCGCGCCCGGCACCGACGCACCGGACGTCCTGCTGGTCTCGGTCGGCGCGCTGGCCCCGATGTGCCTGGAGATCGCCGCCCTCCTCGACAAGCAGGGCATCTCCACCACCGTCGTCGACCCGCGCTGGGTCAAGCCCGTCGACGAGGCCATGGCCCCGCTCGCGGAGCAGCACCGGGTGGTCGTCACCGTCGAGGACAACTCCCGTGTCGGAGGCGTCGGTTCGGCCGTCGCGCAGGCGTTGCGCGACGCGGGCGTGGACGTCCCGCTGCGCGACTTCGGCATCCCGCCGCGCTTCCTCGACCACGCCTCCCGCGCCGAGGTGCTGACGGAGATCGGCCTCACCGCCCCCGACATCGCCCGCCAGGTCACCGGTCTGGTCTCCAAGCTCGACGGCCGCTTCGAACGCCCCACCGCCGAGGTCGACTCGGTGGAGCCCGCGCGCGACTGAAACGGGAGCAGGGCACGGCCGGACTGGCCGCTTTGACCACTCTTTGCAGTGGTGAAAGCGGCCCGTTCGCGTGAAACCGCCCGCGTCGGGGCATACGCACCACGCCCCCTCTCGATCATGTCGAGGACGCCAAGCGTGGGAGGTACATCCGTGAGCAGCACCCTCTTCCGGACGAAGAGAGTCGAACAGTCCATCAAGGACACCGAGGAACCGGAGCACGCGCTCAAGAAGTCCCTCTCGGCCCTGGATCTGACCGTCTTCGGCGTCGGTGTCGTCATCGGCACCGGCATCTTCGTCCTCACCGGCACGGCCGCCAAGAACACCGCCGGCCCAGCGGTGGCCCTGTCCTTCGTCGTGGCCGGCGTCGTCTGTGCCCTCGCGGCGCTCTGCTACGCCGAGTTCGCGTCCACGGTCCCGGTCGCGGGCTCCGCGTACACCTTCTCGTACGCCTCGCTCGGCGAGTTCCCCGCCTGGATCATCGGCTGGGACCTGGTCCTCGAACTCGCCCTCGGTACGGCGGTGGTGGCGGTCGGCTGGTCCGGCTACATCCACTCGCTGCTGGACAACGCGGGCTGGCATCTGCCCGAGGCGCTCAGCGGCCGGGACGGCGCGCACGGCTTCGGCTTCGACATCCTCGCCGCCGCGCTGGTCCTCGTCCTCACCGCGATCCTCGTCCTCGGCATGAAGCTCTCCGCGCGCGTCACCTCGGTCGTCGTCGCCATCAAGGTGGCCGTCGTCCTCGTGGTGATCGTCGCCGGCGCCTTCTTCATCAAGGCCGACAACTACAAGCCCTTCATCCCCAAGGCACAGTCGGTGGAGGCGGGCGGCAGCCTCAAGGCCCCGCTCATCCAGTTGATGTTCGGCTGGGCCCCCTCCAACTTCGGCGTGATGGGCATCTTCACCGCCGCGTCGGTCGTCTTCTTCGCCTTCATCGGCTTCGACGTCGTGGCCACCGCCGCCGAGGAGACCCGCAACCCGCAGCGTGACGTGCCGCGCGGCATCCTCGGCTCGCTGATCATCTGCACCACGCTGTACGTCGCCGTGGCGGTCGTGGTCACCGGCATGCAGAAGTACAGCTCACTGTCGATCGACGCGCCGCTCGCCGACGCGTTCAAGGCCACCGGACACCCGTGGTTCGCGGGCCTGATCAGCTTCGGCGCGGCGATCGGCCTCACGACGGTGTGCATGATCCTGCTCCTGGGCCAGGCCCGCGTCTTCTTCGCGATGAGCCGCGACGGCCTGCTGCCCCGCTTCTTCTCCCACGTCCACCCGCGCTTCCGCACCCCCTACCGCCCGACCATCCTCCTCGGCGTGATCATCGCGATCGTCTCGGGCTTCACCAGCCTCAGCGAACTCGCCGAACTGGTCAACATCGGCACCCTGTTCGCCTTCATCGTGGTGGCGATCGGCGTGATCCTCCTCCGCCGCTCCCGCCCCGACCTCCCCCGCTCCTTCCGCACCCCCCTCGTCCCGGTCCTCCCCATCGTCTCGGTCCTCGCCTCCCTCTGGCTGATGCTCAACCTCCCCGCCGAAACATGGCTCCGCTTCGCCATCTGGATGGCGATCGGCTTCGCGGTGTACTTCTTCTACGGCCGGACGCACAGCCGGTTGGGCCTGCAGCAGGCGGCGGAGACGGAGGGATCGGTCGAGCCGTCGGCCGGGAACATGCCGTAGGTCCTTGGTTCCTTGGCAGCCGGCCGGGTTGGTGGGTTCCGACCCCGTTGGCAGTCAGCCGAGTTGGTTTCGTCCGGCCTCGTGGGTCTCGCTTTGGCGGGGGCTGCGGGGCCGGATGCGGGTGTTGGCGATGGTGGGGGTGGTTGCCGTGCGGGCGCCGCGCCGGTCGGCCTCGCGCGCTACGGGCGCCGGCCGGTGTGAGCGGTGCGCGGTTCGTCCGCCCCCGCGCCCAACTTCGCTGCACTGCCCCAGAGTTCGCGGCCAACGGCGCTCAACTGGCGAAGCGGCCGTCGTCCGTACCCCCGGTTCAGTCCCGTACGCTCCGCGGCCCCGTGACCTCCGCGCCCAACTCCGTGACCCTGCGCCGCAGTTCGCGGTCCGCGGTGACCACCAGGCAGGGGCGGCCGGCGGCCTCGGCGACCAGTTCGACCATTCGGTCGTCGCCGCTGTGGGGTGCGGAGTCCACTCGTACGCCCGGGACTGAGTCCACGCCGCGGGCCGCGCCCTCCACCACGAGGACGATCTCCACGGGGTCGGTACGGCCGGGGAGGCCGTTGGACGCGAGGCGGTCGCGGAGGCGTTCGGCCGCGCCCTTGCGGTCGCGCCACCAGCCGTCCGGTACCGAGCCGACGACGTTCGCGCCGTCGACGATCACCAGCAGGGGAGTGTCCTCGTCCATGGGGACAGGGTCCCACGGGGGGCAGGGGGCACCCTGCGTCGATGCGTCCGCCCCGATTACAGTGAACCGGTGAACGGCGACTGGCTCCTACGCGGCCGTGACGGCCGGCTCAGTGTGTATCTGCCCTCGGGCGGCGCCGTCCTGTGCCGGGCGGAACGCGGCCCCAGCGGCCTCTGGAGCGCCCCGCGCACGGTGGGCGGCGACCAGAAGCTGCACCCGGGAGCGCTCGGCATCGGACAGGGCGCGGACGGCTACGCCCACCTGGTGTCCTGGCGCCCCACGGCGGCCGGTGAGTCCGGGCTGGTCCACTCCACGCACTTCCGCCCCAGGCTCGCCGCCCTCGACTGGAGCCCGATCGGCCACCCTAACAAGAAGGGCGACCGCACCGGTGTCCCGGCGGTCGCGGTCGACGCGGAGGGCCGGGCCCATGTCTTCGTGCGCAACGCGGGGGCAGGGGTGAGCATGCTGGCCCAGCGCGAGAAGGGCGGCTGGGAACCGTGGCGCGACCTCAAGGGGAGCGCCGTCCACGAGGACCTCGCGGCGGTGACGGGGGAGTCCGGCACGGTCGAGCTGTACGCGGCGGTGCCCGGCGCGATCCTGCACTGGCACCAGTTGGAGCCGGGCGAACAGCCGGTGCTGGAGGAGGCGATGGAGGCCCGCGTCCGCCCCGGCACACTCCGCGCGCTGGCCACCTCCCCGGAGAACACCACGCTCTACTACACGGACGACTCCGGCGACCTCTGCGCCTGGCGCCCCGGCACCAAGCCGCTCACCCTCCTCCCCTCCGCCGGCCCCGGCCCGGTCTCCGTGGTCCGCTGCGAACTCGACGGCCACGACTGCACGTTGCTCGCCCAGCGCTCGGCCAGCGGCCGGGTCGCCTTCGCCGCGTACCCCACGGAGCAGGAGTCCGCGGGCGCCTGGTGGACCGAGTCGGGCCCCCAACTCCCGGCCGACGCCGAGGTATCCCTCACCCTGGACGAGGACGACCGGGTGGCCGCCGCGACGCTGTCCCCGTCCACCGGCCAACTCCTCGTCACCCGGCGGAAGGAAGAGGCCGGGCTGGCGTTGGAGGCTTGGCGGGAGGTCTGACCGGAGCCCTGCGCGTCGCTCCGCGGTCGGCCGCCGACGGATGTCTTCTCCGGGAGAACCCGCTGGTCCGGGGCCGGCGTGCGCACAGACGTCACACCGTGTTCGCCAAGTGTTCGACCTATGATGGGGCGCGCTCGGCCTCCCCGTGCAACAGGTGTTCGGGGAATCGGCAGGTCAGCCGTGCCGGGCGTCACAGAAGGGGCGGGCCACGTCATGCGGACCGGATCCGGGCGCGCCGCCGCCCGACGCAGAACGGACGACAACGTCGTCGCACGCGCGGAGACGGAGCGGTACGCCGCCGAGGCGACTCTGGACGGCCGTTGGCTGGTGCTCGGCAAGGACGGCCGGCTGACCGCGTACGCCCGCACCCGCGCCGGACTGCTGCGCTGGACCGAAACCCGGCCGGGCGGTCCGGAGTGGACGGGACCCGACCTCTTCCCGGCGCCGGACCTGACCCACGTCTCGGTGGTCCAGGGCGCGGACTCCTACGTCCACTTCCTGGGCCGGCGCGAGACCCGCAAGGGCGACGGCCCGCCCGCCGTCGACATCGTGCACGCCATCCAGTACCAGACCGGCCGTACCGTCACCGAGTGGCGGTCGCTGGGCAATCCGCACAAGGACCGGGAGAAGGCTGCCCGGTTCGGCGCCCCGGTGGCCGCGGTCAGCGCCTCGGGACGGGTGCATGTGTTCGCGCGCAACGCGGGCCGCGGACTGATGCTGCGCCGGGAGGGCCCGACCGGGAAGTGGGAGCCCTGGCAGGATCTCAAGGGGAGCGGCGTCCAGGACGGGCCGGCCGTGGTCGCCCACGCCTCCGGGCGTATCGAGGTGCTGGCGGGCGGCGACCAGGACGCCATGTGGTGGCGGCAGGCCGAGGCCGACGGCGACTTCCGGCAGGAGCCGAACATCCCGCTGCGGGTGGCGGCGGGCACGCCGGCGGCGCTGGAGACGGCACCGGACCGGGCGACGTACTACTGGACCGACCGGGACAGCGGGCAACTCGTCGCCCATCGCCCCGGCGGCTGGGTGATACCCCTCGGCGGGGCGGTGGCCGCGGATCCCGTCACGCCGATGCGCGCGGTGCTCGACGGGTACGACTGCACCGTGCTGGCCCACCGTGATCACGAGGGGCAGGTCATGCTCAGCGCGTTCGGCGCGGAGAACGAGCAGGCGGGCCTGTGGTGGTCCCCGACCGGCGAGCGCTGCCTCGGCGTCCCGGCGCTCGCCCTGGACGGACACGGCCGTGTAGTGCTCGCCGTGATCGGCCCCGACGGCGCCCTGCGTATCGCCCGCCAGACCGGCGGCCCGGGCCTGGCACTGGCACCGTCGCTCCGCGTCTGACGGGCGGGCAGGCGGCGGGGCCGCCGCGGGGCCCGGCTTCTGTGGTCACATTCCCGTCCTCGCCCGGAGGGTGGCCCGGCGGGCGCGGGGCCACCCCGCGTGCGGACGACGGGACTTCGGGGACACGATCTGGGGACGGGGCGCCGCATGCACGTCCGGGGCGCCGGGCGTCCCATGCCGGCCCGGCGCCGTACGTCATCCCTCTCGACCCGCTCTCAGGCCCCCTACCCACCCGTCGCAGGTGACTTCTTCGCCGATTCCGGAATCTGCTGGTCCTTGCGCACGGCCTGCCACAACTGGCCGGCCTGCGGCTGCGCGGCCACCACCCGGTTCGGGTCCTGGGTGTCGTAGCGCACGGGCAGCATGATCGTCTCCATGGTGGACGGGTCGATGCCGTTCATGCTGCGTCCGAACTCGGCGAGCTTGGTGAGGGAGGCGAGGCCCGAGTCGGTGGTGAGCGACTCGGTGAGGTTGTCGGCGATCCGGTACGCCTTGGTGGGGCTGCCGAGGAGGTCCTGCTTCTTGATCTCGCTCAGCAGCGCGATCAGGAACTGCTGCTGGAGCCCGATGCGTCCGAGGTCGCTGCCGTCACCGATGCCGTGCCGGGTGCGGACGAACTGCAGCGCCTGCGTGCCGTCGAGCCGGTGCGTGCCGGCGGTGATGTCCAGGCCGCTGGAGGTGTCGTGGATGTCCTGGTCGACCGTGACGGTGACCCCGCCTATCGCGTCCACCAGCCCCTTGAAGCCCGCGAAGTCGACCTCCACGAAGTGGTCCATCCGCACCCCGGACATCTCCTCGACGGTCTTGACCACACAGGCCGGACCGGCGAGCGAGTAGACGGAGTTGAACATCACGCGCTTCTTGGAGGGAAGCGTGGAGCCGTCCTTCGCGGTGCACTCGGGACGCGTGACCAGGGTGTCGCGCGGGATGCTCACGGCAACCGCTTTCGCACGGCCTTCCGGTATGTGGATCACCAGCGCGGTGTCGGAGCGCGCCCCGGACACGTTGCCCGTGCCCAGCGAGGCGTTGGCTCCGGCCCGCGAGTCGGAGCCCAGGACCAGCAGGTTCTGTCCCGAGGTGGGCAGCTTCTCCGGCCGGTTGTCGCCGATCGCCTTGTCGAGGTCGACGCCCTTGATGTTGCCGTTCAGGTCGCTGTAGAGCCAGTAGCCGACGCCGCCCGCGGAGAGCACCAGCAGGACGAGACCCAGTGCGACCCAGCGCCACACCCGACGGCGCTTGCGCGGCGGCTTGGCCCGGCGGTTGGTCGGTGCGCGCCTCGATCCCTGGGAGCCCGGCGAATCGGTCTCCGTCAGGTCGTGCGTCATGTGCCTCGGTCCTCTCTCGATACCGGTGAGCTCGGGGCACGAGTGGGGGGAGAGGCCGGGCCCGTCTGCGGCGGCGGACGGTCGTCCACCGGTCATCAGACGTTCAGAGTGACGTAAGGGTTGTATGTGTTCTGTGTCATTTCTGACCCTTGTTGACATCTGTGTAAGCGCTTGATGATGATGTGCCGGTCCTGTGAACGTTAAATTTTCGGTGTGAAAGGGCGACGGCGAGCTTGCCGTCGTCTTACGTGGTCGTGGAGGGGTGGCTGTGCGATTGCGTGCGTCCGCCCGTGGGGGGCGAGCGGCGTGACGACCGTGTTCGATCATGCTCTGGGACGGACGGCGGGCCCGGTCGGCCGCCCCGCGCAGGACGACGTCGTACGACAGCGTCCCGAGGCGGCGGGCCCCACCACGGTCACCGCCGAGCACGGCGACGTCTACGTCGAGCCGGGCCTGACCCCGCTGTCCGCCCGTGAGGCCAACCGCTCCGCGGTCGCCGCCCTGCTCGACTCGGCCGGCGTCGCGCACTTCGCCGTTCGCGGCACCTCCGACCACGGCACCGTCGTCGCCGTGGCCGAGGAGGACCGCGAGCGGGTGCTCGGCGTGGTGTTCCGCGGGCTGAGCCAGTACCCGGGGCACCTCGGTGTGATCGACCCGGACGCACCCCGGCCGGCCAAGCCGGTCTCCTCGCGGGACCCGAAGGCCTGGCGGCAGGTCGCCGGCGCGCGCGTGCTCCAGCTCAGCTGGTACCGCACCGACCCGGGGCGCCATCTGCTGCTCGGGCACGAGTACGGCTGCGCGATCGAGTTCTGGCAGCGGCAGGGCGGCCACCTCGTCGCCCCGCGCGCCAACCGGGCCACCTGGGCCGTCGCCGACGGCGGCGCGAACGTCCTCGGGGCACCCCGGCTGTTCAGCCGGTTCGTCTCGGACTGGACCCCGGGCCACCTCGCGCCCGCGCTCGCCACCCGCCCGGAGTTCCTGGTGAACTGCGCGGACGACATCGCCTTCCCCGTCGACGCCGTCTACACCTGGGTCGACGGCGACGACCCCGTCTGGCAGCGGCGCAAGGCGCAGGCCAAGGGCGAGGCCTACCACGCCGAGTCCGCGAGCGACGCCCGCTTCATCAGCCGGGACGAGTTGCGCTACTCGGTGCGTTCGCTGCACCTGTTCGCGCCGTGGATCCGCAATATCTACATCGTCACCGACGACCAGGTCCCGCCCTGGCTGCGCGAGGACGTGCCCGGGCTGCGGATCGCCACCCACCGGGAGATCTTCCGCGACCCGGCCGATCTGCCGACCTTCAACTCGCACTCGATCGAGAGTCAACTGCACCACATCGAGGGCCTGTCGGAGCACTTCCTGTACTTCAACGACGACATGTTCATGGGCCGCCCGGTCGCTCCGCACGCCTTCTTCACACCGAGCGGAACGGCCCGCTACTTCCCGTCGCGCAACCGCATTCCGCAGGGCCCGGTCGTGGAGACCGACACCCCGGTCGACGCCGCGTGCAAGAACAACCGCGCGCTGTTGCTGGAACGTTTTGGCCGGGTGATCACCCAGCCGATGGAACACATCCCGTACGCCCTGCGCCGCTCGGCGATGGAAGAGGCCGAGCGCGACTTCCCGAAGGCCTGGGCGCGAACGTCGGGCAGCAGGTTCCGCGCCATGACCGACCTGTCGCCGACCTCGTCCTTCGCGCTCTACTACGCGGCACTGACCGGCAGGGGGCAACCGGGCTCGATGCCCTTCACCTACCTCCAACTGGCGGTGCCCGACCTGGCGGACCGGCTGCGGCGGCTGCTGGACGGCCGGGACCAGGACTCCTTCTGCCTCAACGACGCCTTCTCGACACCGGAGGACATCGAGGCACAGCAGGAGCTGCTGGACGGCTTCCTCAATTCCTACTTCCCCACCCCAAGCCCCCACGAGAGATGAAACGGAGTTCATGACGTGTCGGACCCGACGTCCATGAGCTCCGCGGCCAACGTCTACAAACGTCTCGTTCCCCAGCCGGTCCGCTCCGCCGCCGCCACCACGGTGCCCGTGCGGGTACGGCGGAAGGTCAAGCGGCAGCTCGCCCGCACCCTGAGCCGCCGCGAGGCACGGCTGCACCGGCGCGCCCTGCGCCGGGTGCGCAGAGCGGGACTCGGCGGCTCCGAGCGCCGCACCACGGCACCCGACGGCCGGGTCGGCCACGTGCACACCGGCCTCACCCCCGACCTGGCCCGCCGGCTCGACCACGACATGGTCACCTACGCCCTCGACGCCGCCGACATCCCCTGGTTCGCCGTCCCGGCGCTCGACGACCGCCGGATCTGCCTGGCCGTCGACCACAAGGACAAGGGCGCCGTCCGTCGCGTGCTACGCGCGTTGCTGGAGGAACAGACCGGCTACGTCGTCTCCGTGTCACCCGCCCAGAACGACACCGGGCAGACCCCCGGAAGCCATGTGAAGGCGTGGAAGCACTACGCCAAGGCCAAGGTGATCCGCCTGACCTGGCTGCGCACCGAGCCCACCGAGAACCTCTGGGTGGGGGAGGACCAGGGCATCGAGATCGAGTTCTGGACCACCAACACCGACCTGCCCGTGGAACGGCTGGTCGGGCCGCGCCCCAACCGGGTCCAGCGCACGGTGCCCAGCGACGCGCCGGGCATCGAGATCGGCATCGACCGGCTCTCCGGCTACTGCGACATCGACGGCGACATGGAGCCGACGATCACGCTGGAGAACTTCGACGTCGTACGGCTTGAGGAGATCACCTTCCCGGTGGACGCGGTCCTGCTGTGGCAGCACGCCACGCCATGGGGCGAGGAACTGCTGCGGGCCGCGCTGCGTTCCCTGCACCAGTACGCGCCCTGGGTGGACGTCGTCCACGTGGTCGCCGAGGCCGAGCCGCCGGCCTGGCTCCGGGCCGACGACCGGCTCACCGTGGTCCGCGCCAGACCCGGCGCCGAGTGGCACCTGCACCAACTGCCCGACCTCGCCCAGCACTTCCTGCTGCTGCGCCCCGGAGCCCTGCTCGGCCGACCGGTCCGCGCCTTCGACTACTTCACGCCGAACGGCACCACCCGCCCCCGGCGCGGCCCCTGGAACGCGCAGGAGTCCTTCGCCCCGTGGACCCGCACCGCCTACTCGGCCACCAGCCGGGTCACCGCCCACGGCTACGCGCACGGTCCGCAGCCGTACCGCCTCGAAACGCTGGCGCGGCTCGCCGGGTCCGGTGCCGCGCCGCTG
This sequence comes from Streptomyces sp. NPDC051576, assembly GCF_040681835.1. Classification (NCBI taxonomy): domain Bacteria; kingdom Bacillati; phylum Actinomycetota; class Actinomycetes; order Kitasatosporales; family Streptomycetaceae; genus Streptomyces; species Streptomyces sp. NPDC051576. The sequence continues at coordinate 599,169 of NZ_JBFAZO010000002.1, read as the reverse complement.
CCGCTCGACGACGCGCAGCGGCTGCCCGCCGTGCCCGGCACCCACCCCCTGGACGGCGTGGTCCACCACCTCGGCCACACCACCGGTCTCGCCGACCCCTCGGGCGAGCCCTCCGTCGCGCTGCACGCCGCGCTCCCCGGCATCGGCACCCACCTGGACCGGCTCCTGGTGCGCCGCGACACCCAGCAGATCCAGTTGTTCGGCCTCGGCACCGACGAAGCGCGCACCCGCGGCGGCACCAGGGCCGTCGTGCGATTCCTGCACCGCTACTTCCCCGTCCCGAGCGTCTTCGAGGACGACCACCACACAGACGAGGCGGACACAAAGCCGTGAGTATGGGCAACCCCGAGGCCTCCGCGGCGGTCGGGGCGTACCGCACCCTTGTCCCCAGAGGCCTCAGACGCCGGATCGCCCGTCGCGTCCCGCTGCGGCTGCGCATGGCGCTCAAGGGACTGCTGCGCCGTCTGCACACCGTCAACCTGGGCTCCCGCACGGTGCGCGGCATCCGGGCCCGCCGTCGCTGGCCGCACCTGTTCGGCCCGGGCGAGCACCTCGCCGCCCTCGCCGGACACGGTGCGCGGATCGCCCTGGTCCGGCCTACGGTGTCGCCGCTCGGGCTGCGCGAGGCCAACCTCGAACTCGTCGTCACCGCCCTGGAGGAGGCCGGTGTCGACTACTTCGCCGTGCGCGGCACCTCCGAGTTCCGCTCCTGCCTCGCCGTCGCCGAGCCCGACCGCCACCGGGTCGAGCAGGTGCTGCTGAGCTGCGCCGACCGCAGCCCCCTGTATCTGCGGGCCTGTCACGGCGCCGCCGCGCAGGGCCGCACCGTGCTGGCCGGCTCCCGGCACGGCCGGCGCCTGGCCCACGAAGCGGCCGTGCTGCGCGTCGGCATGGTGTGGAGCGACCTGGCCGGCTCCCTCGTCCTCGGCCTGGAGCACGGCTGCGACATCGAGTTCTGGCGGCCCGAGGACGGACGCCTGCTGGCACCTCGCCCCAACCGAGTGACCGAGGACGTCGCCCTCGACGAGCCCCGGGTCGCCGTCCCGGTGAGCCGGCTCACCGGCTTCGCGGCCCTGCACACCCGCCGCACCCGCTCCGTCCGCACCATCCGGCCCTGCGCCGACCCCCTGCCCGAGGACGTGCGCTTCCCGATCGACGTCGTCTACACCTGGGTCGACGGCAGCGACCCCAACTGGCAGCATCGACGCGGTGCTTACGGCGAGCACGGCTACCACAGCGAGTCCGCCAACGCGGCCCGCTACATCAGCCGCGACGAACTCCGCTACTCCCTGCGGGCGTTGGAGCAGAACGCGCCCTGGGTGCGCCATGTCCATCTGGTGACGGACCGTCAGCGGCCGTCCTGGCTCAACGAGATGCACCCGCGCATCACCGTCGTCGACCACTCGGAGATCTTCGGCGACCCGGCCGCGCTGCCCACCTTCAACTCGCACGCCATCGAGAGCCGGCTGCACCACATCAAGGGCCTCTCGGAGCACTTCCTGTACTTCAACGACGACATGTTCCTGGGCAGCCCCGTCACCCCGCAGGACTTCTTCCTGTCCAACGGCATGACCCGCACCTTCTTCTCCCCGTCCCAGGTGCCCCGTTGGGACCCCAGCCCCGTGGACCGCCCGGTCGACGCGGCCGGCAAGAACAACCGGCGCCTGCTCCAGGAGCACTTCGGCACCGCCATCGTGCAGAAACTGAGACACGCGCCCTACGCCCTGCGCCGCAGCGTCCTCGCGGAGATCGAGCGCGAGTTCGCCGAGGCGCACCGGCAGACCTCGCACAGCCGCTTCCGCAGCGCCGACGACATCTCCATCCCGTCCTCGCTGTACCACTACTACGCCTACTTCACCGGCAGAGCCGTGCCCTCGAACATCACCTTCGCCTATCTCGACCTCGGCAAGCCCGAGATCCAGCGCCGGCTCGGCATCCTGCTCGCCCGTCGCGACCGGCAGGCGTTCTGCATCAACGACACCCTCTCCGACGGCCACGACACCGACCGGCAGACGGAGATGCTCAAGACGTTCCTGCGCGCCTACTACCCGGTGCCGAGTCCCTTCGAGCGCAAGGAGAGCGCGGTCCGGTGAAGATCTCCTTCCTGATCAACAACATCTACGGCATCGGCGGCACCAACCGCACCGTCATCAACCTGGCCGAGGCGCTCTGCGTCCACCACGAGGTGGAGATCGTCTCGGTCTTCCGCCGCGCCACGGCCCCCAAGTTCGAGATCTCCCCGCGCATCGCGGTCCGCGCCCTGGTGGACCTGCGCCCCGGCTCCTCCGACCGCGGCTCCTCCGACCGCGGCGCCGCCGGCAGCGACGTACCCAGCGAAGTCGTGCCGCGCCAGGAGGAGTTCTACGCCCAGTACAGCCGGTTCACCGACGGACGCATCATCCGCGACCTGCAGCGGACCTCCGCCGACGTGGTGGTCGGCACCCGTCCCAGCCTCAACCTCTTCGTCGCCGCCCACACCCGGGACGGTGCCCTGCGCGTCGCCCAGGAGCACATGACCCACCTGGCCATCCCGTCGGCGGTACGCGAGGAGATGGCCCGGGTCTACCCGCGCCTCGACGCGATCACCACGGTCACCGAGGCCGACGCCCACTCCTTCACGGAGCACACCCCGATCCCCGGCATCCCGGTCGTGGGCATCCCCAACAGCGTGCCGGAACCGCTCGTCGAGCCCTCCGACTGCTCCCACAAGGTGATCGTCAGCGCGGGCCGCATGCACGAGATCAAGCGCTACGACCTCCTGATCCGCGCCTTCGGCCGACTGGCCGAGGAGTTCCCCGACTGGCAACTGCGCATCTACGGCGACGGCGGCGAGGCCGGCAAACTGCGCGCGCTGGTCTCCGAACTCGGTCTCGCCGGACGGGCGTTGCTCATGGGCGGCTTCTCACCCATCGAGTCCGAATGGGCCAAGGGCTCCATCGCCGCCGTCACGTCGAGCGCCGAGTCCTTCGGCATGACCCTGGTCGAGGCCATGCGCTGCGGACTGCCCGTGGTCTCCACCGACTGCCCCGTCGGCCCCAGGGAGATCCTGCGCGACGGCGAGGACGGCTTCCTCGTCCCCAACGGCGAGGTCGAGGGCATCACCTGGGGCCTGCGCCGCCTCATGGCCGACGACGGGACGCGCCGCGCGATGGGTGCCGCCGCACTGCGCAACGCGGCCCGCTACGACCCCGCGGCCGTGGCCGACCGCTATGTTGAGCTCTTCGAGGACGCCGCCCGCCGCCGGGCCGCCCTCGACCGCGGCTACCGTGCCCCGGCGGGTGCCGGCAAGGCGGGCACCGGTGGGCTCACCGTGCCGCCCGTCTCCATCGGCACGGCGACCGTCGATGTCACCGCCGACGACGCGGGCTTCCTGCGCTTCTCGGCCGACGGACCCGAAGAGGGCCGCCGCCGCTGGCAGTTCGTCCTGCGCCACAAGCCGGCCGACGGCGACCGGCGGCCCGATCTCCCGTTGGCCACCTCCCGCAAGGACCTGGACAACGGCGGCATCCGCTACACCGCCGTCCTCACCCCCTCCGCGCTCGGTGAACTCGGCGACGGACGCTGGCAGGTGACCATGAGCGCCGCCAAGGCCCCGTCCGTCCACATGAAGGCCGGCGTCCGCGACACCCGGGCCCTCATCGGCGCCCGCGCCCGCCTGGTCGCCCACCCGCCCACCGGCCCGCTCGGCTGGACCCTCCCCTACACCCAGCCCAACGGCCGGCTGATGCTGCGCACGGTCCTGCGGGAGGAACACGCGGAGTGCACCCGGGTCGAGGCCGCCGACGGCGCCGTCACGGTGCGGGGAGTGCTCACCGGCGGCCGCCGGATCGAGCCGGGCGCGCTGTTCATCGCCAGCCGTCGCGGACGGCACGCGAAGAGCTTCTCCACGCCGGTCCAGGTCCTCGGCCGCCAGGCCTTCCGGGCCGAGGTGCCCCTGCGCCGGGTCGTCGACCACCGTCTGGAGCGCTGGGAGGACTGGGACTGGTGGCTCCAGCCCGACCCGTACGACCGCCGCAAAGTGCGTGTCTGCCATCTGCTGGAGGACTTTCCCGACGTCAAGGGCGCCTACGTCTACCCCTCCGTGCCGCTGGCCGGGGACGAGGCCTCCCCGTACGCCGTGGTCCACCCGGCCCGCCCGGTGTGGGTGCGGCCCTACTGCTCGGCCTCCGGCGCCATGGCCATGAACGTGGTGGACCGATGAGCCCCTTCGACCCCGACGGCCCAGGAGGCCCGATGACCACGACAGCCCGCTCCGTCCTGCACATCGTCGCCCACCAGGACGACGACCTGTACTTCATGAACCCCGACCTCGTCCGCTCTCTCCAGGACGGTGACCGGATCACCACCGTGATCGTCACCGCGGGCGAGGGCGACGGCATCAACGTCGACACCAACGAGCCCCAACGCGCCGCCGTACCACCGGACTTCGCCCGCTACAGCACCGAGCGCGGCTGCGGACTGCGCTCCGCGTACGCCCGGATGGCCACCGGCGACCGCGACCACCCCTGGCAGCGCGAACCCGTCGACCTCGTCCCCGGGTTCGCCGCCGAACGGTTCACCCTGGTCGACCACGACACGGTGAGCCTCTACTTCCTGCAACTGCACCAGGGCGCCCCCACCGAGCGCGGCACCCGCACCCGCCTGCACGACCTGTGGGACGGCGCCCTGCGCACCCAGGCCACGCTGCCGGTCCACGGCTGCACCGTCGGCGAGGTGCAGCACATCACCCGCGAGCAGGTGATCGACGCCCTGGGCGCGCTGCTCGGCCACCTCCGCCCCACGACGGTGCGCACCATGGACCCCGACCCCGAACACGACGGCGGCCGCGAGGAGTTCGTCTGCTCGGACCACATCGACCACACGACCGTGGCCCAGTTCGCACTCGCCGCCCTGGCCCGGCACCGGGAGGCCGGCCACAATCCGGTCGTCGAGCACTACCGCGCCTACGCCAACCGTTTCTGGGGCTACAACCTCGACTCGGTGGCGATCACGGAGAAGGCCGAGTACCTGGCCACGTACGGCGGACTCGACGCCCCCTCGGCCTGCCCGCACGGCACCTGCCAGACCTGCGGGGACCGGCAGTTGGGCCCCAACCCGTTCCGCAGCACACACATGATGAGCGCCGCCTACCGCTACTCGCCGACCACCGACTGGCTGCGCCAGGGACCCGGCGGCCGGCTCAACGCGTTCGGGGTGCTGGCCGGACGGCTCGCGTTCTGGACGGAGACGAGCCCGGGCGACGGCGAGTGGAAGGGCCCCTTCGTCCTCGGCGACGGCTGGATCGCGTCCACGCTCGCGGTCACCGGGCTGCCCGGCGGCCCCGCGGAACTCGTCGGCCTGCGCCGCCAGCAGGTCGTGGGCGGCGGGGTCACCGTCGACGTCGTGCACACCGTCCAGGACCCCGGCGGCAACGGGTTCAGCGGCTGGCAGACCCTGGAGAACCCCGACTGGACGCACGGCGACGGCCGCCGCCAGCGAGAGGCGGGCGTGCCGTCCGCCGCCGTCGACGCGGCCGGACGCCTGTACGTCTTCGTCCGCGACTTCGACCAGGGCATCAGCGTGCGCCGCCGGGACACCGACGGCACCTGGAGCCCGTGGGAGAACATCGGCGGGCGGTTCGTGCAGGACGCGGGCACGGCCCTGACCACCGAGCGCGGCACGGTCGAGCTGTACGTGCCGGGCAAGAACACGGTGTGGCGCTGGCACCAGGCCGAACCCGGCGGAGCCCTCCTCCTCGACGACACCCTGCAGACGGGCCGCCCCGCCACCGGCGGCATCACCGCCGTCGACTCGGGCGGCGGCCGAACCTGCCTCTACTTCCGGGAGGCCGGCACCCAGCAGGTCATGGCCTACCGCCAGCACGCCGACGGGCGCTGGCCCGGCTCCGGCGCCGGACTCGGCGGTCACGGCGGCACGGGCGCGGTGGCCGCCCTGTGGGCCCCGGAACGCGGCGCCCGCGAGGCCTTCCTCGCCCACCGGGGCAGCAGCGGCCGTCTCGTCGTCTCGATGCCCGATCGGGACAAGGACGTCTCCGGCACCCACTGGCGCGAGTCCGGCGACATGTTCGCCCACGCCCCTGCCATGGCCTACGACGCGACGGGCGCCCTGGTCGTCGCCGTCATCGGCACGGACGGCCGACTGCGGGTGCGCCGCCAGCTCTCCCCGACGGTGGGCAGTCCGCTGGGGCCGTGGCGGTCGTAGCACGTCGTGGACCAGCCGTGGATCTGACCGATCGTCAGCAGCCAACAGAGAGGCAGAACTTGAGAGCGCGCACCTGGCTTGCCGCCATCGCGATGACGGCGGCGATCGTCACCCTGCCGACCGCCGCACACGCGGACGACACACCACTGGTCACCACCGGCCCCGTCTTCAACGATCCTTCGGGCGACGTCACCGCCCAGAAGGAGATCCTCACGAAGATCGGCCGGTTGACGCAGGGCGCGACCACCGGCTCGCGGATCAGGATCTCGATCTATCTGATGTGGTCGCAGTGGATCGCCGACGAACTCGTCAAAGCCGCCGCCCGGGGCGTCTCCGTCCAGGTGATCGCCGACTCGGACAGCGACAGCACCGCGTACACCTCCCTGAAGAACGCGCTGGGCACCGACACCACCGCCGCCTCGTGGGTCCTCACCTGCCCCCAGGACTCCGCCTGTCTGTCCCAGGACCCGAACCCGGACGACGCGTACACCACCGTCAACCACAACAAGTTCTTCCTGTTCAGCGAGACCACCGGCACCTCGGCGAGCGGCGCCACGCCGGTCCGGGACGTGGTGCTGCAGACCTCGTCCAACCTCACCGGCGACGATCTGACCCTCGCGTGGAACGACGCCATGATCGTCACCGGCAACAGCGCGCTCCACCAGGCCTACGCCGACTACTTCGAGGACCTGCGGGCCGCGGGCAGCGGTGAGTCCGCGCGGGTCGCCGACTATCCGGTGGAGACCCAGGCCGGCGTCGCCAAGCTGTATCTCTTCCCGCGCGCGACCACCGACCCGGTCCTCAACATCCTCAACACCGTCGACGACCCGGTCGGCACCAACGCCGTCTGCCACGGCAACTCCACCGGCTACGGCACCTCCGACGGCCGCACGGTCGTCCGGGTCGCCATGCACCAGATCACCCGGCTCGCGGTGGCCAGGAAACTCTGGGAACTCGACAACGCGGGCTGCTACGTCGACATCGTGTACCACTGGCTGGACGAGTCGGCCTCCGGCGCCGTGGCGGCCCAGCTGGCGGCCCCGACCGCGTACGGCGGCATCGCCCTGCACCGGATGGACGAGAACACGGACGGCTTCTACACCCACAGCAAGTACCTTCTGGTGGAAGGCACTTACAAGGGACTCGCCGACCAGAAGATCGTCTGGACCGGCAGTCACACGTACACCGTGCGCGCGCTCCAGGGCAACGACGAAGCCCTGCTGAAGTACGACGACCCGGCCGTCCACGACGCCTACCGCCTCAACTTCTGGCACCAGCGTTCCGCGGCGGACGTGGCGCCGTGACATAGGAAAAGGGGGCCTCCGCCGAGCAGCGGAGGCCCCCACATCACCTGTCGTTATGTCTCACGCCGGAACCGACGCCACACCCGACGCCAGGAACGTCTTGCCGTTCACCCGCTGCGACACACCCTCGCGGTCCAGGTACGGCGTGATGCCGCCCAGGTGGAAGGGCCAGCCGGCGCCCGTGATCAGGCAGAGGTCGATGTCCTGGGCCTCGGCGACGACACCCTCGTCGAGCATGAGCCCGATCTCCTGGGCGACGGCGTCCAGGACGCGGTCACGGACCTGCTCCTCGGTGAGCACGGAGTCGCCCTGCTTGAGCAGCGCGGCGACCTCGGGGTCCAGCTCCGGCTTCCCGCTGTCGTAGACGTAGAAGCCGCGCTTGCCGGCCTTGACGACGGCCGCGAGGTTCGGGGAGACCGTGAAGCGGTCCGGGAAGGCCCGGTTGAGGGTCTCCGAGACGTGCAGGCCGATGGCGGGGCCGACCAGTTCGAGGAGGACCAGCGGCGACATCGGCAGGCCCAGCGGCTCGACCGCCTTCTCCGCGACGGCGACCGGGGTGCCCTCGTCGATGACGTTCTGGATCTCGCCCATGAAGCGGGTGAGGATGCGGTTGACGACGAACGCCGGGGCGTCCTTCACCAGGACCGCGGTCTTCTTCAGCTTCTTGGCCACCGCGAAGGCGGTCGCCAGCGAGGCGTCGTCGGTCTGCTCGCCGCGCACGATCTCCAGGAGGGGGAGGATCGCGACCGGGTTGAAGAAGTGGAAGCCGACGACCCGCTCGGGGTTCTTCAGCTTCGACGCCATCTCGGAGACCGAGAGGGACGAGGTGTTCGTGGCCAGGATCGCGTGCGCCGGGGCGACCGCCTCGACCTCCGCGAACACCTGCTGCTTGACGCCGATCTCCTCGAAGACGGCCTCGATGATGAAGTCGGCGTCGGAGAAGCCCTCGGCCTTGTCCAGCACACCGGTGACCAGGGCCTTGAGGCGGTTGGCCTTGTCCTGGTTGATACGGGACTTCGACAGCAGCTTGTCGATCTCGGCGTGGACGTAGCCCACGCCCTTGTCGACGCGCTCCTGGTCGATGTCCGTGAGGACGACCGGTACTTCGAGGCGGCGCAGGAAGAGCAGGGCGAGCTGGCTGGCCATCAGGCCCGCGCCGACCACGCCGACCTTCGTCACCGGACGCGCCAGGGACTTGTCCGGCGCACCCGCGGGACGCTTGCCGCGCTTCTGGACGAGGTTGAACGCGTAGATACCGGCGCGCAGTTCGCCACCCATGATCAGGTCGGCGAGCGCCAGGTCCTCGGCGTCGTAGCCCTGCTGGAGGTCGCCGTTCTTCGCGGCCTCGACGATGTCGAGCGCGCGGTAGGCGGCCGGGGCCGCGCCGTGCACCTTGGAGTCCGCGACGAAACGGCCCTTGGCGACGGCCTGGTCCCAGGCCTCGCCGCGGTCGATCGCCGGACGCTCGACCTTGATGTCGCCCTTGAGGACGTTCGCCGTCCAGATCAGGGACTGCTCCAGGAAGTCGGCGCCCTCGAAGAGCGCGTCGGCGATCCCGAGGTCGAAGACCTGCTGGCCCTTGAGCTGCTTGTTCTGGTTGAGGCTGTTCTCGATGATCACCGAGACGGCCTTCTCGGCGCCGATCAGGTTCGGCAGCAGGGTGCAGCCACCCCAGCCCGGGACCAGACCGAGGAAGACCTCGGGGAGGGAGAAGGCCGCGATGTGCTTGGAGACCGTGCGGTACTCGCAGTGCAGACCGACCTCGACGCCGCCGCCCATGGCCGCGCCGTTGTAGTACGTGAAGGTCGGTACCGCGATGTCCGCGAGGCGCTTGAAGACCTCGTGGCCGCCCTTGCCGATGGCGAGCGCGTCGTCGTGGTTCTTGAGCAGCTCGACGCCCTTGAGGTCGGCGCCGACGGCGAAGACGAACGGCTTGCCGGTGATGCCGACACCGACGATCTCGCCGGCCGACGCCTCCTTCTCGACCTGGTCGATGGCGGTGTTCAGGTTCGCCAGCGAGGCCGGACCGAAGGTGGTCGGCTTGGTGTGGTCGAAGCCGTTGTCGAGGGTGATGAGCGCGAACCGCCCAGCGCCGTACGGCAGTTCCAGGTGGCGGATGTGCGCGGACGTCACGACCTCGTCGGGGAACAGCTCGGCCGCACCCTTCAGAAGCTCGGTGGTGGTGCTCACTTGTCCCCCTCGAAGTGCGGGTTCTCCCAGATGACCGTGGCGCCCATGCCGAAGCCGACGCACATGGTGGTCAGGCCGTAGCGGACGTTCGGCTGCTCCTCGAACTGACGGGCCAACTGTGTCATCAGGCGGACGCCCGACGAGGCCAGCGGGTGACCGAAGGCGATCGCGCCGCCGTACTGGTTGACGCGCTCGTCGTCGTCCGCGATGCCGTAGTGGTCGAGGAAGGCCAGCACCTGGACGGCGAAGGCCTCGTTGATCTCGAAGAGGTTGATGTCCTCGATGGACAGGCCCGCCTTGGCGAGCGCCTTCTCCGTGGCCGGGATCGGGCCGTAGCCCATGACCTCCGGCTCGACGCCCGCGAAGGCGTAGGAGACGAGACGCATCTTCACCGGCAGGTTGTGCTCGCGGGCGAAGTCCTCGCTCGCGATGATCGACGCGGTGGCGCCGTCGTTGAGACCGGCCGCGTTGCCCGCGGTGACCCGGCCGTGCACCCGGAAGGGGGTCTTCAGACCGGCCAGGTTCTCCAGCGTGGTGCCCGGGCGCATCGGCTCGTCGGCGGTCACCAGACCCCAACCGGTCTCGCCGACCTGCTCGTTGGTGTTGCGCACCGAGATCGGCACCAGGTCCTGCTGGATCTTGCCGTTGGCGTACGCCTTGGCGGCCTTCTCCTGCGAGCGCACCGCGTACTCGTCGGCGCGCTGCTTGGTGATCTGCGGGTAGCGGTCGTGCAGGTTCTCCGCGGTCATGCCCATGAACAGCGCGGAGTCGTCGACCAGCTTCTCGCTCACGAACCGCGGGTTCGGGTCCACGCCCTCGCCCATGGGGTGGCGGCCCATGTGCTCGACACCACCGGCGATGACGGCGTCGTACGCACCGAAGGCGATGGAGCCCGCGGTGGTGGTGACGGCGGTCAGCGCGCCCGCGCACATGCGGTCGATGGAGTAGCCCGGGACGGACTGCGGCAGACCGGCGAGGATGCCGGCCGTACGACCGAGGGTCAGACCCTGGTCACCGATCTGCGTGGTCGCGGCGATGGCGACCTCGTCGATCTTCGCGGGGTCGAGCCCGGGGTTGCGGCGCAGCAGCTCCCGGATCGCCTTCACGACGAGGTCGTCGGCCCGGGTCTCGTGGTAGATGCCCTTCGGGCCCGCCTTGCCGAACGGGGTACGGACGCCGTCTACGAAGACGACGTCCCTGACGGTACGAGGCACGATTGGCTCTCCTCCAGGGTGCGGGATGGCACTGCTGCGATGCGCTGAGCGCGCGCTCAGGAACCATGCTACTTGTGGGTAACCAAGCTGCCCAGCCCCGGAGCCCGGAGCGGCGAACGTCACACCGTCAAGGCGCGGATCTTGGCGCGATCCAGCCGGTCCCGCGAGCAGGTGAGACGCCCCGAAGAGGCGCGGGCAGTGCCGATACGCGGCTCCGCCGCGCGGGCGCGACCAGCCGCGACGGGCGCGCACCCGCGACCCGGCAGAACCTTTACGGCGCTTTCGTGGTCAGCGCGTCCACCAGGACCGGCGTCACCTGCTCCACCTGCCAGGCCCGCGCCCCGTATCCCGCCAGCGCGGCCCCCACGGACTCCGCGTCCGCGTTCTTCGGAGGCTCCCAGCAGACCCGCCGCACCGTGTCCGGCGTGATCAGGTTCTCCTGGGGCATGTTGAGCCGCTCGGCCACCGCCGACACCGCGGCCCGGGCCGCGGACAGCCGGGCCGCCGCCTCGGGATCCTTGTCGGCCCAGGCGCGGGGCGGTGGCGGCCCGGTCACCGGCTGGCCCGGCTGCGGCAGCGCCGAGTCGGACAGCGCCTTCGCCCGGTCGACCGCCGCCTGCCACTGCTCCAACTGCCGTCGCCCCATCCGGTGCCCGAACCCGCTCAGCGCGGCCAGCGCCTGCACATCGGCCGGAAGGGAGAGCGCGGCCTCCACGATCGCCGCGTCGGAGAGCACCTTCCCCGGCGACACGTCCCGCCGCTGCGCGATCCGGTCCCGCGTCTGCCACAGCTCCCGTACGACACCGAGCTGCCGGCGCCGCCGTACCTTGTGCATCCCGGACGTACGGCGCCAGGGGTCCTTGCGGGGCTCGGCCGGGGGCGCCGCCGCGATAGCGTCGAACTCCTGGCGGGCCCAGTCCAGCTTGCCCTGCCGGTCCAGCTCCTTCTCCAGGGCGTCCCGCAGGTCGACGAGGAGTTCCACGTCCAGGGCCGCGTACCGCAGCCACGGCTCGGGCAGCGGGCGGGTGGACCAGTCGACGGCGGAGTGCCCCTTCTCCAGGACGAAACCGAGGACGTTCTCGACCATCGCGCCCAGGCCGACCCGCGGGAATCCGGCGAGCCGCCCGGCCAGCTCGGTGTCGAAGAGCCGCGTCGGCACCATGCCTATCTCCCGCAGACACGGCAGATCCTGGGTGGCGGCGTGCAGCACCCACTCGACGCCCGAGACGGCGTCACCGAGGCCCGACAGGTCGGGGCAGGCGACGGGGTCGATCAGGGCGGTGCCCGCACCCTCCCGGCGCAGCTGCACCAGGTAGGCACGCTGGCCGTACCGGTAGCCGGACGCGCGCTCGGCGTCGACGGCGAGCGGGCCCGTGCCGGCGGCGAAGGCCGCGATCACCTCGGTGAGGGACTCCTCGTCGGCGATCACGGGCGGAATGCCCTCCCGGGGTTCCAGCAAAGGGATCGGCGCCGGTTCGACGTCGTCCGGAGGGGCGCCTCCGGTGGTTCGCAGTGAACTGTCTGCTGCGGTTTCTTGGGCGTCGGTCACGTGTCAAGGGTATCCGTGTATGGACAACGCCCGCCGACGGAACGTTCCGTCGACGGGCGTGTGGGGGTCGTAAACCAGTCAGGTAAGTGAAAGATCCGGTTCACGGCGCGGAAGGGGGGTTCGGGCGGGGGTGGGGAGGGGGGTGCGGGGGAGGGTCAGTGGATGATTCCGGTGCGCAGGGCCACCGCGACCATGCCGGCGCGGTCGCCCGTGCCGAGCTTGCGGGCGATGCGGGCGAGGTGGCTCTTGACGGTCAGTGCGGACAGGCCCATGGAGACGCCGATCGCCTTGTTCGACTGGCCCTCCGCGACCAGGCGCAGGACCTCGACCTCACGGCCGGACAGTTCGCGGTAGCCACCCGGGTGGCTCGGGGAACCCGGGGGGCGGCGGTGCATACGGGCGGCGGCGGAGCCGATGGGGGCGACGCCGGGTCGGGTGGGGAGCCCGACGTTGGTGCGGGTGCCGGTGACGACGTAGCCCTTGACGCCGCCCGCGAGGGCGTTGCGCACGGCACCGATGTCGTCGGCGGCGGACAGGGCCAGGCCGTTGGGCCAGCCGGCGGCTCTGGTCTCGGAGAGCAGGGTGAGGCCGGAGCCGTCGGGCAGGTGGACGTCTGCCACACAGATGTCGCGGGGGTTGCCGATGCGGGGACGAGCCTCCGCGACGGACGAGGCCTCGATGACGTCGCGCACACCGAGCGCCCACAGGTGGCGGGTGACGGTGGAGCGGACGCGCGGGTCGGCCACGACCACCATGGCGGTCGGCTTGTTCGGGCGGTAGGCGACCAGGCTTGCGGGCTGCTCAAGGAGAACGGACACCAGGCCTCCTGGGTGTGGGACGACTTTCAAGGTCACAGTCGTCTTCGGCAGCAAACCCGTGGGCCTTTAGAGAAAGATCACGATTTAGTGAGTAGCAATCAGTGCAATTCGGACACGCTGTCGATCGTTCGGTGAACGAAACGGCTCGTTCGAGGGGTCACTCCTGATTGAAAGTGGCCGTATCGACAAAGGCACCGCAAGGGTTCGGTAAGTCCTCGGTGTGACCCGGGTAAGGCTCAGCGTGACTGCGGGCCCCTGCGTTGCGGCAGCGTGACGATGGACGCGTCGCCCGGACCCGCCGGCGGCAGGCCCGCGACCTGGGCCAGCAGATCGCACCAGGAGGCCAGATGCGCCGCCGTGTCCGGAACGCCGCCGAGCCCCTCGCGCGGTGTCCACGAGGCGCGGATCTCGATCTGGGAGGCGGACGGGCGCTCGGACAGCCCGCCGAAGTAGTGCGAGCTGGCGCGCGTGACGGTGCCGCTCGGCTCGCCGTACGTCAGTCCGCGCGCCTGGAGCGCGCCGGTCAGCCATGACCAGCACACGTCGGGCAGCAGCGGGTCCGCCGCCATCTCCGGCTCCAGCTCCGCGCGCACCAACGTCACCAGCCGGAACGTGCCGTGCCAGGCGTCGTGCCCGGCCGGGTCGTGCAGCAGCACCAGCCGGCCGTCGGCCAGGTCCTGGTCGCCGTCGACGACCGCGGCCTCCAGCGCGTACGCGTAGGGCGCGAGCCGCTGGGGAGCGGGCGTCGGATCGATCTCGATCTGCGGCCTCAGCCGGCTGTTCCGCAGGGCCTGGACCGCGGCCTGGAAAGCCGGCGGCGCCGCACCGCCCCCATCCCGGTCCCCCTCCTTGGAGTCGTCCATCCCGTCAGCGCCATCCGACAATCGTCCCTGAGCCGCAGCCATGCGGGAAGATTAAGGGGAACGGAGGCATCGTGCGGGACTAGACACCCGCACTTCCGTGCAGCACACCGTGTAATCGGCTTCTGGCGCCGTGCGAGACTTGCCCCGTGAGCGCCAATCAGAGCCCCGCGGGCCCCCAGCCGACCGCCACGTACGACTCCGCCTTCATGAAGGCGTGCAGGCGTGAACCCGTGCCCCACACACCCGTGTGGTTCATGCGGCAGGCCGGGCGCTCGCTGCCGGAGTACCGCAAGGTGCGCCAGGGCATCTCGATCCTCGACTCGTGCATGCGGCCCGACCTGGCCGCCGAGATCACCCTCCAGCCGGTGCGGCGGCACGACGTGGACGCGGCGGTCTACTTCAGCGACATCGTCGTCCCGCTCAAGGCCATCGGCATCGACCTCGACATCAAGCCCGGCGTCGGCCCGGTCGTCGAGAACCCGATCCGCACCCGCGCCGACCTGGCCCAGCTCCGCGACCTCACCCCCGAGGACGTGTCCTACGTCACCGAGGCCATCGGCCTGCTCACCGCCGAACTCGGCGCGACCCCGCTCATCGGCTTCGCCGGCGCGCCGTTCACCCTCGCGAGCTACCTCATCGAGGGCGGCCCGTCCCGCACGTACGAGAACGCCAAGGCGATCATGTACGGCGACCCCGAGCTGTGGGCCGACCTCCTCGACCGCCTCGCCGACATCGCCGCCGCCTTCCTCAAGGTGCAGATCGAGGCGGGCGCCAGCGCCGTCCAGCTCTTCGACTCCTGGGCCGGCGCCCTCGCCCCCGCCGACTACCGCCGCTCGGTCCTCCCCGCCTCCGCGAAGGTCCTGAGCGCGGTCGAGAGCTACGGCGTCCCGCGCATCCACTTCGGCGTCGGCACCGGCGAGTTGCTCGGCCTGATGGGCGAGGCCGGCGCGGACGTCGTCGGCGTCGACTGGCGCGTCCCGCTCGACGAGGCCGCCCGCCGCGTCGGCCCCGGCAAGGCGCTCCAGGGCAACCTCGACCCGACCGTCCTGTTCGCCTCCACGGAGGCCGTCGAGACCAAGACCCGCGAGGTCCTGGAGTCGGCGAAGGGCCTGGAGGGCCACATCTTCAACCTCGGTCACGGCGTGATGCCGACCACCGACCCCGACTCGCTCACCCGGCTCGTCGAGTACGTCCACACGCAGACGGGCCGATAAGCGCGCTCACCACGTGTGCCGGGGCCGCGCCCGTCTGCCGAACAGCAGCCCGCGCGGTTCCGGCGGCGGGGGCGTGCCCGCCTTGAGCGGCCAGGCGAGCAGCATGCCCGCGAGGAAGCCGACGACGTGGGCCGCGTACGCCACGGTGCCGGCCTCGGAGACGCCCTCGCCGGACGAGTAGAACGCCTGCAGCACGAACCAGAAGCCCAGCACCAGCCAGGCCGGCAGACGCAGCGGCAGGAAGAACAGGAACGGCACCAGGACCCACACCCTGGCCTTCGTGTACAGCACCAGATAGGCGCCCAGGACACCGGCGATCGCCCCGGAGGCACCGATCAGCGGGTCGGCCGAGTCCGCGTTGAGCAGCGCGAAGCCGTAGCCCGCCGCATAGCCGCAGGCGACGTAGAAGAGCGTGTAGCGGATGTGGCCCATGCGGTCCTCGACGTTGTTGCCGAAGATCATCAGGAACAGCATGTTGCCCAGCAGGTGGATCCAGCTCCCGTGCAGGAACATCGCGGTGAAGACGCTCAGCGGCGCCGACTTGTCGTAGGTCGGCGGGCCGGCCGCGCAGCTCGCTCCGCCGGGGCCCGCCTGGACGGCGCCGGTCGGGACCACCTGCGGCATCTGATGGTGGATCAACTCCCGTGGTACGGCCGCGTAGTGGTCCAGGAACGCCTGGAGATGGCACAGCTGCGAGAGGTCGCTGCCACCCGCCACGGAACCCGCCATTCCGGGCGTGGACAGGAAGACGAGCACGTTCGCGGCGATGAGCGCGTACGTCACCCAGGGGGTGCGGCGCACGGGGTTCACGTCATGGACGGGGATGACCACAAGGGATTAGTGCCCCCGATCCGCCCGGCGAACCGGTGAACACCGCCCTCCGCCTGTGCGTATGACTCCTCAACCGCCCGCGGTGCGGGGAAGGCGTGTCGCGGGGACGACGTGAGGAACAGACCATGAACGACCGTATTTCCCCTCAGCTGCAGGCGACGCCCGACGGCGAGGCCGAGATCTCCCTGGTGGTGCGCCTCCCCTGGGAGGACGTCGCCAAGCTCGGCCAGGAAGCGGGGCGCCTCGCCGCGCAGATGCAGCGGCCGGTGACCCTGGACGAGGCGGTGAGCAACCGGCTGCGGTCCACGGCCCTCGGCGCCCACGCGAAGCCGGCGGCCGCGGCGCAGCCCGCCGCGATGATGCCGCCGAGCGCGTCGGTCTCCTCGCTGCCGGCCAGGCCGCCGGCCGAGCAGGCACGGCAGGCCATAGACCGCATCAACGGAACGGCGTAGGAACGTTCAACGAGGGCCGGCCTGGACCTTGGCGCTCGCCTTGCGTGCCGCCACCAGGACCGGGTCCCACACCGGGGAGAACGGCGGGGCGTAGCCCAGGTCCAGCGCCGTCATCTGTTCCACCGTCATACGGGCGGTGAGGGCGACCGCCGCGATGTCGACGCGCTTGGCGGCGCCCTCCCGCCCGACGATCTGCACGCCCAGGAGACGGCCGGTACGGCGCTCGGCGAGCATCTTCACCGTCATGGGGGAGGCCTCGGGGTAGTAGCCCGCGCGGCTCGTCGACTCGATGGTGACCGCCTCGAACCGCAGGCCCGCCCGCCGGGCGTCCTTCTCGCGCAGCCCGGTACGCGCGATCTCCAGATCGCACACCTTGCTCACGGCCGTACCGACCACCCCCGGGAAGGTCGCGTAACCGCCGCCCGCGTTGGTGCCGATGACCTGCCCGTGCTTGTTGGCGTGCGTCCCCAGGGCGATGTGCCGCTCCCGTCCGGAGACCAGGTCGAGCACCTCGACACAGTCGCCCCCGGCCCAGATGTTCTCGTGCCCGCGCACCCGCATCGCCAGGTCGGTGAGGAGCCCGCCGTGCTCCCCGAGCGGCAGCCCGGCCGCCTTCGCGAGCTCCGTCTCCGGCCGCACACCGATCCCCAGCACCACGACGTCCGCCGGATACTCGGCGTCCTCGGTGACCACCGATCGCACCCGCCCGTCGTCCCCGGTGCGCACTTCGGTGACCCGGGCGTCGTTGACCATGGTGATGCCCAGGCCCTCCATCGCCTTGTG
Organism: Streptomyces sp. NPDC051576; assembly: GCF_040681835.1. Classification (NCBI taxonomy): domain Bacteria; kingdom Bacillati; phylum Actinomycetota; class Actinomycetes; order Kitasatosporales; family Streptomycetaceae; genus Streptomyces; species Streptomyces sp. NPDC051576. Next base: position 581,750 of record NZ_JBFAZO010000002.1, on the reverse strand, counting down.
CACCAGCCGGCCCATGTCCGGGTCGAGTGTCGACATCGGCTCCTTGCCCCGGTTGACGACGGTGACGTCATACCCCCGGTTGACGAACGCCTCCGCCATCTCCACTCCGATGTACCCGGCCCCGACCACCACCGCGCGACGGCCACGCGTGCGTGCCAGCGAGTCGAGCAGCGCCTGCCCGTCGTCGAGCGTCTGCACCCCGTGCACCCCGGGGGCATCGACACCGGGCATGTCCGGGCGGATCGGTTGCGCTCCGGTCCCGATCACGAGTTTGTCGTACGACGTCCAGGACTCGGCCCCCGAATCGACGTCACGCGCGCGTACCCGCCCGCCCGCGACGTCGATCTCCACGACCTCGGTGCGCATCCGCAGGTCGATGTCGCGCTCCCGGTGCTGCTCCGGGGTGCGGGCGATCAGGTCGTCCGGACCGGACACCTCGCCGCCCACCCAGTAGGGGATGCCGCACGCCGAGTACGAGGTGAAGTGGCCGCGCTCGAAGGCCACGATCTCCAGCTCGTCGGGCCCCTTGAGGCGGCGTGCCTGCGACGCCGCGGACATGCCGGCGGCGTCGCCTCCGACGACGACCAGTCGTTCCCGGGTACCCCGCGCGGTGCTCATATCCATGCGAACACGCTACGGGGGCCGATCATTTCAGTCCTGCTCACCCCGCGCCCGAGCGTGCCGCAGCCGCAGCCATACGAGGACCACCAGCGCCGCCACCGCCGCGAACGGCAGCGCCGCGCCGAGTGCCAGCGCGATCCAGCGCAGCACCGTGACGAAGACGTGCCAGCCGCCCGCCACCGCGTCCACGAAGCCGGGGCCGGCGTCCTTCGCGGCGGGCTTCGCCACCGGGGTCTGCGACAGGGACAGCGTGATGGTGGCCAGGCTGGTGCGGTCCTTCAGGGACGCCTGTTGCGCGAGCAGCGCCTCCAGGTCGGACTCGCGGGTGCTCAACTCGCCCTCCAGCTCCACCACATCGCTCAACTTGGTGGCCCGGTCCATCAGTTCACGCACGCGAGCCACGCTGGCCCGCTGCGAGGTGATCCGGCTTCGCACGTCCACGACCTGGTCGGTGACGTCCTGCGCCTTCGCGGTGCGGTCGAGCAGCCGGCCCGCGCCCTCCAGGCCGGCGAGGACCTCGTCGTACTTGTCGGTGGGCACGCGCAGGACGACCCGGGTGCGCTCGTGGCCCTGTCCGTCGCGGGTGGTCGTCTCGTCGCCGACGAACCCGCCCGCGTTCTCGGTCGTGGTGCGGGCCTCGTCGAGCGCCTTCGGTACGTCCTTGACCCGCACGGACAGCGAGGCCGTACGGATGATGCTGCTCGCGGTGAGCTTGGGCACGGACCCGGTGTCCTTGGCGTTGCCGCTGCCCGACGCGCCCTCCTGCCGGGCGGTGCCCGGAGCCGCGGCCTTGGCGTCCCCGGCGGAGTCGCTGGTGCTGCTCTTGTCCGCGCCGCCGCCGCTGCACCCGGCGAGCGCGAGGGCGGATGCCAGCAGGAGCCCGGCCAGGGCCCGCACGGGCCGTACGGAGTGTCGTGTGCGCATGTGTCGCTACCCCCGAGGGTCGTCGTGACGACTGACGCACCTTCGACGCCCGGGCCGGACCGGACGTTGGCCGGAAACGGTTCCGATGCGGTCACGGTCGGGACGCACACCGGACACCGGGCCGGAGTCGGACTGTCAGTGGGGTCTGAGAGGCTGGGGGCATGGCTGAAGTGGAGACTCGCAGGGGCACAGGGCAGGTCGTCGTCATCGGCGCCGGGATCGCCGGGCTGGCCGCCGCGCACCGGCTGCTGGACAGAGGCGTGCGCGTGACGGTCGTCGAGGCGTCGGACCGGATCGGCGGCAAGCTGCTGCCCGGCGAGATCGCGGGCGCGCGCGTGGACCTCGGCGCCGAGTCGATGCTGGCCCGCCGCCCCGAGGCCGTCGCGCTGGCCCGCGAGGTGGGCCTCACCGACCGCCTCCGGCCGCCCGCCACGGCCACCGCGTCGATCTGGACCCGGGGTGCCCTGCGCCCCATGCCCAAGGGCCACGTCATGGGCGTTCCCGGCACCGCATCCGCCCTCTCCGGAGTCCTCTCCGACGAGGGTCTGCACCGCATCGAGCGCGATGCCGACCTGCCCCGCACGGAGATCGGCGACGACGTGGCGGTCGGGGAGTACGTGGCGGCCCGCCTCGGCCGCGAGGTCGTCGACCGCCTGGTGGAGCCACTGTTGGGCGGGGTCTACGCGGGCGACGCGTACCGCATCTCGATGCGCTCCGCCGTCCCGCAGCTCTTCGAGGCCGCGCGGCGGCACGACTCCCTCACCGAGGCCGTCCGGGGCATCCAGGAGCGCGCCGCCGCCGCACAGCAGACCGGCCCGGTCTTCATGGGCATCCAGGGCGGAGTGGGCCAACTGCCGCTCGCCGTCGCGGAGTCGGTGCGCGCGCGGGGCGGCGAGATCCTCACCGGGACCCCGGTGACGGAGCTGCGCCGGAGCGGGACGTCGGGCTGGCGGGTCGTCGCCGGAGACCGCGTGCTGGACGCCGACGGGGTGGTCGTCGCCGTACCGGCGCCGGCCGCCGCCGCGCTGTTGCGGGCCGAAGTACCCGGCGCCGCCGCCGAGTTGGCCGCCGTCGAGTACGCCTCGATGGCCCTGATCACCCTCGCCTACCGCCGCGCCGACATCGACCTCCCCGAGGGCAGCGGCTTCCTGGTGCCGCCCGTCGACGGCCGCACCATCAAGGCGTCCACCTTCGCCTCCCAGAAGTGGGGCTGGATCGCCGACGAGAACCCGGACGTGGTGGTGCTGCGCACCTCGGTGGGCCGGTACGGCGAGACGGCGGTCCTGGAGCGCGAGGACACCGGCCTGGTCGACGTCTCACGGCACGACCTGCGCGAGGCCACCGGCCTCGACGCCACGCCCCTCGACACCCGCGTCACCCGCTGGACCGACGGTCTGCCCCAGTACCCGGTCGGCCACCACGCGCGCGTGGCCCGTGTCCGCGACCACGTCGGCAAGCTGCCCGGCCTCGCCGTCTGCGGCGCGGTCTACGACGGCGTCGGCATCCCGGCCACCATCGCGAGCGCGTACGCGGCGGTCGAGCGGCTGACCGGCGACCCGGTGCCGAGCGCGCCGGGCGGAGCGGGAGAATAGCCCCATGAGTGACGACGCCCCCACCACCGAGCCCGGCCGCATCCCGAACAAGGGCAAGCTGGCCAAGGACCTCAACGAGGCCATCCGCTACACGCTGTGGTCCGTCTTCAAGCTGAAGGACGTGCTCCCCGACGGCACCGCGCGCGCCGGATACGCCGACGAGGTCCAGGAGCTGTTCGACCAGCTCGCCGCGAAGGACGTCACGGTCCGCGGCACCTACGACGTGTCGGGCCTGCGCGCCGATGCCGACCTCATGATCTGGTGGCACGCCGAGACCGCCGACCAGCTCCAGGAAGCGTACAACCTCTTCCGCCGCACGAAGCTCGGCCGCGCCCTGGAGCCGGTCTGGTCGAACATGGCGCTGCACCGCCCCGCCGAGTTCAACCGCGCGCACATCCCGGCCTTCCTGGCCGACGAGTCGCCGCGCGACTACATCAGCGTGTACCCGTTCGTGCGCTCCTACGACTGGTACCTGCTCCCCGACGAGGACCGCCGCCGTATGCTCGCCGACCACGGCAAGATGGCCCGCGGCTACCCGGACGTGCGTGCCAACACGGTCGCCTCGTTCTCGCTCGGCGACTACGAGTGGATCCTCGCCTTCGAGGCCGACGAGCTGCACCGCATCGTCGACCTCATGCGCCACCTCCGCGCCTCCGAGGCCCGTATGCACGTCCGCGAGGAGGTCCCGTTCTACACGGGCCGCCGCAAGGACGTCGCCGAACTGGTGGCGGGCCTGGCCTAGTCGGGGCCCGTCAGCCCTGGGCGGCCTTTCCCTTGGCGGACTCCTTCACCGGGGTCCGGTGGGATCGGTCGCCCGGCGACACCGCCTTCGGCTCCGCATGCGGCGCGCACGCGGCGTGCCGCTCCGGCAGCCGTCCCTCCAGTAGATACGCGTCCAGATATCCGTTGACGCACTTGTTGGCGCCGCCCGCGATGCCGTGCGTCCCGGCGTCCCGCTCGGTCACCAACACCGAGTCGGACAGCCGCCGTTGGAGTTCGAGCGCCCCGTCGTACGGAGTCGCCGCGTCCCGCTCGGCGGCCAGGATCAGCACCGGCGGCAGCTCACCCGGCCCGGTCCGCACATCGAGGGGCCGCTGCCGGGGCGCGGTCCAGTACGCGCAGGGCAGGTTCATCCACACGTTGTCCCAGGTCTCGAAGGGCGCCACGCGCGCGAGCCGGGTGTTGTCCCGGTCCCAGACGCTCCACTCCGTCGGCCAGGGCGCGTCGTTGCACTCGACGGCCGTGTAGACCGCGTTGCCGTTCTCCGCCTCCACGGCCGCCCCCGGCGTCGGCCCGGCCTGCTGGATCAGGGGCTTGGGGTCGCCCTTCAGATAGGCCGACAGCGCCGCCGCGCTGTGCGGCCAGTAGTCGTCGTAGTACCCGGCCGACAGGAACGCGCCCTGCAACTGCGCCGGCCCCACCTTGCCGCCCGCGGGCTTCTCGGCGAGCCGCGCCTGCGCCTTCTCGTAGCTGCGCAGCACCTTCTCGGCGGTGTCGCCGAGGCCGTACACGTCGTCGTGCCTGGCGGTCCACTCCCGGAAGTCCGCCCAGCGGCTCTCGAACGCGGCCGACTGGTCGAGGTTGTCGCGGTACCAGATCTGCTCGGGGTCCGGGTTCACCGCCGAGTCGAACACCATCCGCCGTACGTGCGAGGGGAACAGCGTCGCGTACAGCGCCCCGAAGTACGTCCCGTAGGACGCGCCCATGAACGTCAGCCTGTCCTCGCCGAGGGCCGCGCGCAGGACGTCCAGGTCGCGGGCGTTGTTGAGGGAGTTGTAGAAACGCAGCTTGCCGCCGGAGCGCTTGGCGCAGCCGCGCGCGTAGGCCTTGGCCTCCGCGACGCGCTCCTTCTTGTACGACTCCGAGGGGTACGTCGGCGACTGCGAGGGCGCCTTGAAGAAGTGCTTGGGGTCCTCGCAGGACAGCGGTGACGACTTGTCGACCCCGCGCGGGGCGTAGCCGACGAGGTCGTAGGCCGAGGCGATGCGCTTCCACTCGGGGAGCATGCCGATCAGCGGGAAGTAGAGGCCGGAGGCGCCGGGGCCGCCCGGGTTGTAGACCAGGGAGCCCTGACGGGGCACTCGGCGCTTGCTGTTGTGCGGGTCCTTGTGGGTGGCCCGGGCGCGGCTGACGGTCAGTTCGATCTGCTTGCCGTCGGGGTGCGCGTAGTCGAGCGGGACCGAGACCGTGCCGCACTCCATGGTGCCGGGCATGTCCTGCGCGTCCGGGCACTTCCCGAAGTCGATGCCCTTGGCCCGGGCGTGCGCGGCGGCGAGCGTGGTGCCGGTCGACTCGGCGGCGCCCGGGGCACCGGTGGCCGGGGCGGCGGTGAGGGTGGTCAGGAGCAAGGACCCGGCGGCCGAGTACAGGGCGGCGGCTCGCATGGTGGCGTATCCCTTCGGAGCACGGCAGCAACAGAAGGGATGTTTCGTTCGGTCGTTGGCGAAGGCAAGCACCATCGGGCCGGTGTCGGCCCCAATGACCCCTGTGCGCCCCCTGGCGCGCTCTCACGCCGCGGTCAGCGGCGCCACTCCTCGAACTGCCCGCGGTACTGCTCGCGGTGCGCGAAGGCCGCCCGCAGATCCGGCTCGCCGACCGCGCGGATACCCCGTACGGCGACGGAGGTGAGATACGTACGGTCGTCGGCGCCGCCGCCCGCGTGCCGGGCCAGGGCGCCGAGCAACTGCTGTCCGGCCGGGGAGGCCCAGCGCGAGTACGGGTGCACCTCGACCCGGGCGATCGCCAGACAGCTCAGCGTGACGGCGAGCGGCAGCGCGAACCAGAGCGCGACCAGCCCGCGCGGCATCTCGGCCCCCGGCGTCAACAGCGCGGTCGCGCCCAGCGCGAGCACCACGAGCGCGGCGGCCCGCACCTGCCGGACCCCCGCGGCGACCGTCGTACTGCTTCCGTCCGGTACGGCGAGACCCGCGTCGACGAGGCGGTCGGCGACGTCGCGCACCGCGTCCGTGGCCGCCGCGGTGGCTCGCACCGGGGCGATCCGGGACTGCCCCTCGGGCCCGATGGCGCCGATCACCGACCGCTCGATGTCGTCCCGGCCGCGCGGGTCGACGACGGTCGCCCAGCCGGTGTGGGCGAGCAGCAGCCGGTGCTGCCGTGCCATGGAGACGAGCGTCAGATCGGCGACCCGCGCGGGACCACCGGACAGGAACGCCGCCTCGTAGAGCGTCAGATCATGCCCTTTGCCCATGTCGTCCGCGTCGACGGCCGCCGCTCTGACGGCGGCCAGGCACAGCCGCGTGCACGCCGTGCCGGCGACGGCCCAGGCCAGGAGCAGGAGAAGGACCCAGAACATGCCAAATTTCTATGCCAAAGGCCCAGTAGAACGCCATGCCTTGTTCACAATCCGGACGGAGCGTTGCCTGCATGTGACGTTCCGGTTGTCCGGAAACCCACCACGGCCGAAACCGTTCTACGGCTGGGCCGACGGCGGCGGGCTGGAGGCGGCCGGCGGGAGCGTGTAGGTCGGGGAGACCGACGGAGTCAGTGGGACCACCGAGCCGACGCCGGCGGAGCCGGTCACCGGGGGCGCGCTCGAAGCGGCCATCTCCCGGGCCAGGGCGGAGAAGTCGACGTACCCGGTGGCCTCCAGGACCTTGATGTGGTCCAGGACGGTCGTGTTCGCGTCGTCGGCGAGGGCGCGGACCAGGGAGTTCTGGGTGGTCGCGCGGACCTGCGCGACCACCGTGAACACCTTGCCGTGCGCGACGCGCAGGAGGTTGGCGAACTTGCTGTCGAAGTCCACGCCCTGCGCCGCGTTCAGGGTGGCCAGCCACTGCTGTTGCTGCGCGTTGGGCTGGTCGGGCAGCGGCAGCCCGAGCTTGGCCGCCACGTCCCGCACCCGCTCGTCCAGGAACGTGTGCCCGTCGATGAGGTGCTGCCCCGCCGTCCGTACGGCCGCGGTGGTGCCCTTCTCCTCGGCCTGCTGCCCGGCCGGCAGCTCCCAGAGCCCGGCCAGCCGGACCCTGGTGACGAAGTCCCGGTCCAGCGCGGACAACGGCCCGTACTGCGTGGCCACCGTCTGGTCGTTGAGCACGCTCGCGCCGGCGGTCCCGGACCGGTCGGCGTACGACCAGACCGGGAAGATCAGCGCGGCCAGCGTCGCGGTCAGACCCATGATGATGACGCCGGTGCCACTGAAGATGCCTCGGCCCTTTACGGGGGGTCGCGGTCGCATGGGTGCCTCCTGTTACGGCACCGCACGGGAGTGTGCTTCTCGTGAACCTCTCGTGCGGGAACGCAATATTACTGTGGAGTCACTGCCGGCCTCCAAGGCCCCTCCCGGCCTATCGCGCCCCTCAGCGGCGCAGCAGCACCCGCCGGGTGGCCCGGGCGAGCCGGACCGTGGGCCGGGCCGACCGCGGGACCGGTCCCGAGCGCTCCAGCCACCACTCCCGCAGTTCCCGCCTGACCTCGGCGTCCTCGGGTCCGCCCGCGAGCAGCACCTGCCCGGCGAAGTCCAGCGCGTCACGCCGGTAGCCGCCGGTCATTGGGTGCGTGTGCGCGTACGCGAGGAAGGCCGGGCGGTACCCGTCCCCGAGGATCTCCGGCAGTTCGGGAGCCACCTTCGCCACCACGTCGGCCCGCTTCACGCCGAGCGCCCGCGCCTGCACCCCGAGCCGTACGCGGTCGAACCCGTCGGGGATCGGAGTGCCGGCCACCAGGGCGGAGAGCAGGGCGGTCTGGGCGAGCGCGAGGCGCTGACGGGCGGAACCGGGAGCGGGAGCGGCGGCCGGGGGCATGGCGGGTGTCCGTGTCCCGCCGCTCACGGCGCGCGCCCGCCCCTTCTCCAGCGCCCCGCGAATCGCGGTCAACTCCCGCTCCAGCTCGGCCGGTTCGGGGAAGTTGTCGTCGCGCTCCAGCAGCACCCCCGGCGGGGAGACGCGGGAGGTCAGGTCCGTCAGGATGTCGAGGACCGGGGCGGGGACCGGGTGGGCGTGGGTGTCGTGCCAGACGCCGTCGCGTTCGACACCGCCCGCGACATGGACGTAGGCGATGGCCTCGACGGGCATTTCGGCAAGGGCCCTGGCCGGGTCCTCGCCGCGGTTGACGTGGTTGGTGTGCAGGTTCGCCACGTCGATCAGGAGCCGTACGCCGGTGCGGTCGGCCAGTTCGTACAGGAACTGCCCCTCGGTCAGCTCCTCGCCCGGCCAGGAGAGCAGCGCGGCGATGTTCTCGACGGCGAGTGGTACGGGCAGCGCGTCCTGGGCGATGCGGATGTTCTCGCACAGCACGTCCAGGGCGTCCCGGGTGCGCGGCACGGGCAGCAGATGGCCGGCTTCGAGGAGCGGGGAGGCGGTCAGGGGGCCGCCGGCGCGGACGAACGCGATGTGCTCGGTGACCAGGGGCGAGCCGAGCGCCTCGGCCCGTTCGGCGAGCGCCGTCAGCCTGCCCTCGTCGGGCCGGTCCGCGCCGCCGAGGCCGAGCGAGACACCGTGCGGGATCACGGTCACCCCGCGCTCGCGCAGCCGTAGCAGCGATGCGGGGAGGTGGCCGGGGCAGACGTTCTCGGCCACGGCCTCGACCCAGTCGATGCCCGGAATGCGCTCCACGGCGTCCGCGATCTCCGGCCGCCATCCGATGCCCGTCCCCAGTCGCTCCATCGTCCGTCCCCGTCCTCCACGCGATCAATGAACTCCACAAGGCCGCTGTTCGGCGTGACGGAGGTATCGCCAGCGGGCGGTGCCCCGAACCTCCGCCGCGTCACCTTCAGAGCAACATTTGAGGTTCGGGGCCACGGCCGGGGCGGCTAACCGAGCACGCCGTTCGAGTCGACCGGATCCGGGCGGCCGGTGTTCACCGTGCCCGGCGCTCCGGCGGACGGCCGTGAGGTGGCCCCGATGTCCGGGCTGCCCTCGGCGGGCGGCGCCGAGGGCACGAACTGGCCGGGCAGGGGCGCCGCGGGACCGGTCGGGCTGGCCGTCGAGGCGTTCGCGATCTCGTTGGCGATGGCGTCGAAGTCGACCCGCCCGGTCTTCTCCAGCATCGTGATGTGGTCGAGCACGGTCTGGTTGGTGTCCGAGGCGAGCTGTCTTACCAGGCTGTTGCGCGTGGTGTTCCGTACGGCGCCGATGGCCGGGAAGATCTTGCCGTGCGCGGCCCGCAGCAGGTTGGCGAACTTGTACTCGTACTCCGCGCCGGTCGCCGCGCTCATCTCCCGCAGCCAGCCCTGCTGTTGCTCGTTCGGCACGTTGGGCAGGGCCACACCGAGCTGGGCCGCGACGATTCGCACCCGCTTGTCCAGGTCGGCGTGACCGACGACGAGATGGTCACCGGCCTCCTTGATCGCCTGGCTGGGCGCCCGCTCGATCGCCTGCTGCCCGGCCGGCAGCTCCCACAGCCCGGCCAGCCGCACCCGCACGATCAGATCCCGGTCGGCCGCCGTCAGCGGCCCCCACTGGGTGTTGACGGTGCCCGCCGCCACGTTCGCCTGACCGGTGCCCGAGCGGTCGCCGTACGACCACACGGGAAAGGCCAGTGCCCCGGTGGTGGCGACGATGGCCGCGATGAGCACAGCCGTACCGTTGATACGACGCAAGGGAGCCTCCCGGGGAAACCAACTGGTCGTTGGAGAAGTCGACGCGTGGCCGGCGCCAGGAGGTACGCGCGGGACGGCCGCCTTGTTCAAGAGGAGGGCAGCTTTACCCAAAGGGCAGGCAAAGGAGGCGAGTTCGTCAGGTCCTCGTCGGCCACTGCTCCGGCGCCCGGCCGAGCAGCCGCAGCGTCTCGTCGAGCGGGTCGGCCTCCGGGGGTACGTCGAGCGGCGGGGCGAACGCGAACCCCGGTCCGCGGCCGGCCGGGTCGGTCGGTACCAGCCGGGCCACCACCAGGGCGACGTTCAGGACGTCGTCCGGCAGATCCAGCCGCACGCCGAGGGTGGCGGCGACGTCCCAGGCGTGGACGACGTAGTCGATGAAGTGGAAGCCGATCGCCGTCCGGCCGGGGAAGCTCGCGCCCAGCTCCGGCAGAGCGAACTCCCGCTCGGTGGCGCCGGGTTCGGCGAACGCGGCGAGGGCGGCCGTGGCCGCCGCGCGATGCGTCCGGGCCGGCTCGCTCAGCTCCTCCGGCTCCCGCCAGTACGCCCTGTCCTGACCCGCGCCCCGCGCGGCGGCCGCGAATCCGTGGTGCTGCGCGGTCATGTGCGCCACGAGCCGGCGCAACGTCCACCCCGCGCAGGGGGTGTCCCGCTCCCAGTCCTCGTCGCGCGCCCACTCCAGCACACGCGACGCCTCGTACACGGCGATCCGGTCGAGCTCGACGATGTCCGTTCCGGTGACAGTCATGGGCGTGAGCCTAGAAACTGTGCGAACGGTCGTGCTACTTGTTTTCGGCCGAAGTGAGGGAGGGAGTTGGGGTGGTGAAGTGCCTTGTGTGTCAGGTGACTTGAGGGACTCGCGAAGGGTCCGTGGCCGCGCCTCGCAGCCGTGCCGCTATGCCGATCCGGGCCCGGCGGTAGGCGGTCTCCTCGTCGTGCAGTACGGAGACCGCGTTGGCCGTCTCCATCAACGCGACCAGTTCGAAGGCGAGTTGAGGTATGTCGGTGTCGGTGCGCAGCTCGCCCGCGTCCCGGGCCTCGGCGATCGTCCGTTCCACGAGGGCCGTCCAGTCCCGCTGCGCGCCGACCACCGCGTCGTGCACCGGCCCGGACCGGGCGTCGAACTCGGCGATGACCTCGTAGAAGAAACAACCGCCCGGGAAGACCCGCCCCCGCGAGTACTCCAGCCACAGATCGCACAGCCCCCACAACCGGCCTACTCCGGCAGGGAGTTCGGCGGCGGGCCTGATCACCCGCTCGGTGTAGATACGGGCCGCCTCGCGCACGGTGGCCAGTTGCAGCTCCTGCTTGGACCCGAAGAGCGCGAACACCCCGCTCTTGCTGAGCCGCAACTCGGTGGCCAGCCGGCCGACGGACAGTGCCTCCAGGCCCTCGACGGAGGCGATGTCGACGGTACGGCGCAGGATCACCCGCCGGGTGCGGTTGCCCCGCTCGACCCGGCCGTCGAGTCGTGTCATGACGGCATCCTAAGCAACGTGAGGGGGACGGGCCTTCGGCCGGCTATCCCGTACGCCGTGAACTCCGCTCGCCCGGCGAGGACTTCGACCTGCGGCGGTTCTGCCGTAAGCGTTCGGGGAGTGGTCTGCGGTAGTCGGGGAGGAGGCGTTGGGCGAGGAACGCGGACTTCAGGAAGAGGCGGACGGCGTGCTCCCGTCGTCGGGTGAGGCTGCCGATCCGGTGGAGTCGGCAGACCTGTTCGCCGGCGAGATATCGGGTCAGGTCTCTGCCGAACTCCCGTAAGGGGAAGGGGAACCAGCGCTCGGCGAAGTGCTCCATCATCGCGGTCGCCACCCGATGGCCCGACTCCGTCGCCTCGTACGGCCGCGAGTCGAATTTCAGCGCGAACTCGGTCATCGCGTCCCAGTCCTCGGGGAACGCCTCACCGGCCAGCGGACCGGACTCGCGTTCCAGAAGGCGGAAGAGGGTCTGCGCCCAGCGATGCCAGGCGACCTTCATGTTCGCGCTCGTACCGGGCAGGCCCAGCGAGGTCTGGAGGCGGTCGGCGGACGTGGCCAGCAGGACCAGGGGATAGACGAAGTCGTCGACGTCGTCGAAGTTGCCGGGCAGGTGCGGGGTCGTGCGGGCGATCGCCAGGTGCATGCGGTTGAGTCGCTCGGCGGCGCCACGGCCCGCCGGGCTGGACAGCCCGTCCACCATCCACGCCATCAGGAACGCGTTGCCGTCCTCGAAACGCCGCCGCGGCCTCGTCTCCAGCTTCCCGGTGTGGGCGAGGGTGGCGGATCCGTGGCCCGGCCGCATCATGCGCATGGTGCCGGGATAGACCATCATCGCCAGCGCGAACTCGGGGACGCGGTGGCCGACGTAGAGCGAGATCATGCGCTCCCAGTCGGTGTCCGGGTCCATCCGGGCCAGTTCGCGGTCGACCCACTTGTAGCCACGGCCACGGCGCACGGTCGGTCCCCCCATTCGGACTTTCAGTGGAGGGACGCTCGGGCGCGGGCCGGTCGATGCCTCGATCTCTCGTGATCTGCGTCACCTCGACCGAGAGTCACCGATGTCCACCCGAGGGTGGAGCCGCCGAATCAACCCGTGGGTGGTGGTGATCCACTCCGGTCCGGGAGCAGTCTTGTGCCATGGGCTCACTACATTCCGCACTCGTCGCTCTCACTGGCGCCTGTGTCCTGGTCTTCGTCGTGGCCTGGATCGCGGGCGCCGTCTACTTCGGCGTGAAGAGCGAGACCGGGACGCGCGGCTGGGCGCACGGCCTGCGCCGCACCCTGCCGCAGCGGGCTCTGCTGATCGCGGGCTGCTGCGCGGTCTCCATCCTCATCAACCACGGTCCGGACGGCTTCTGGCGTCATCTCCGGTACTGGCAGCCCGAGTTGGCGCTCCTGGGCGCCCTGATCGCCGTCGCCTCCACCGCTCTGCTGCTGTGGTCCCGCTGGGTCCTGGGAGTGATGTGGGCCAGCGTCCCGATGGTCCACGACCACCACGAGCTGCGCACCGAGGGCCCCTACCGAATAGTGCGGCACCCCATCTACACCGGACTCCTCGGCCTGATCCTCGGCGGGATGCTGGCCTGCGGCTTCGGCGTCTGGATCGTGATCCTGGCCGTCGCCGTCCCCTGGCTGCTGCGCCGGGTGCGCATAGAGGACGGCATGATGGCCGACCGGTTCAGTGCGTCCTACGAGGCCTACCGCGCCCGCGTTCCGGCGCTGATCCCGTGGACGCGGCCCGCTCGGGCCGGGGTGCCGCGCTCTCATGCCGGGTGACGCGCGACCTCAGCCGACCGGTCGCTCGCCCTCGCCCGTCAGATCGCCGACCCGGTCGTGCCCCTCGACCGCGACGGTCAGCCCGGGTGCGATCTCCGTGAAGCCCGCGTCCCGGACCAACGGCCTTTCGGTGCTGGTGAGTTCGGCCCACTGCGCGGGGGCGGCGGTGCGGACGGAGAGCGGGAAGCCCGCCTGACGCCAGGCGGTCCGGTCGGTGTCCGACAGCTCCCACCAGGCCAGTTGGGCGCCGTGGCCGGTCTGGGCCATCGTCTTGCCGGCGGACATGTCGAGGTCGGGGTTCAACCAGAGCACCGGCGCCGTCGGGTCCGCGTCGGCCGGCGGTTCGGGGTCGTCGAGGTCGGTGCCGGAGACCTGCAGCCGGGCCAGGTCCTTGGGCCAGCCGTCGAGCGGGACGGGCGGGAAGACGCGCACCTGTGCCGACTTCCCGGTGACCGTGATGCCCGGCAGTGCCTCGGCCCGACGCCACTCGGCCCCGCGCGCCCGCCGGACCACCTTCCGGATCCGCGCGTCCTGCCAGTCCCGCATGACCTGCGCCCACTCCCCGTCACCGACGGCCCGGTCGTCGCTCAGAATGGTCAGCACGGCACGGGCGGCCGTCTCCAGCGCGTCCGTCCGCGCCGGGGGAGCGTCGCGTTCGATCCGGACGACCAGGGGCAGCACGAACTGCGGAGCCTCGTCGCGCGCGGTGCGCTCGTTGCGGAAGGGGTCGGGATCGTCGCCGGGAACGGTGGGGTCACTGGTCACGTCCTCCAGTCTGCCAGGCGGAAGATCGGCTCTCCCCGGGGCGGGAGGACAGGGCGAGCCTTGTACGGAAAGGGATGGGGACCGGAAGGATGGGACGCATGCGACGTGAGCTGAGACTGGAGGGCGCGGGCCGCCGCTACGGCCTGCGCGGCCCCTGGGTCCTGCGCGGTGTGGACCTGGCGCCGGCGGCCGGCACCCTCACCCGGATCGAGGGCGCCAACGGCACCGGAAAATCCACCCTCCTCCGTCTCCTCGCCCGCATCGACGCGCCCACCGAAGGCCGCGTCACCGGCCGCCCCCGCACCGCCTACGTCCCCGAACGCTTCCCGCAGGCGCTCCCCTTCACCGCAGAGGGCTACCTCACCCACCTCGGCACGGTGCACGGCCTCTCCCGTACGGCGGCGGCCCGTGCGGCCGGCGAGTGGCTCGACCGCTTCGGCGCCGCGGCCTACGCCGGCACCCCGATGACCCGCCTCTCGAAGGGCAGCAGCCAGAAGGTCGCCGTGGCCCAGGCCCTGCTCGCCGAGCCGGAACTGCTCGTCCTCGACGAGGCGTGGACCGGCCTGGACACGGACGCCCGGGCCGAGTTGGAGCGGGCCGTGGCCGAACGGACGGCGGCCGGCGGAGCCGTCGTCTTCGTCGACCACGACCCACGCCGCCTCGCCGGGGCGCCCGACGCGACCTACACCGTCATGGACGGAACCCTCAACCGCCGTACGGACACGACCGCCGCACCGTCAGGACCGCAGGTCTCGGTGGAGGTCCAGGGCCCACCCGGAAGCCAACTCCCCCCTGTGGCACACCAGTTCCTCACCTCGTCTATGCAACTCGCCCCCGGCACCCATCGGTTGACCGTCCCCGCCACCCACTCGGACGTTCTGCTCCGCGCCCTGCTGACGGCCCGCCCGCCCTGGCACGTGGTGAGCCTGAACCCGCGGACGGACCTCCCCCTCGACGACGAAGGCCCCCGGTGACCGTGATGACGGCCCTCCTGCGCTACCAGGCCGCCCTCCTGCTGCGCTCGCAGCGCTGGCTCCCGCCGCTCATCCTGTACGTCGCATTCCTGGGCATCGGTGTCCAGGGCGGGCAGCCGGTGCTCGACTCCCTCGGCTACACGGCCGCGGCGCTGCTCCCCGTCGCCGCCTGGCTGGTGCGGATCTGTACGACCAACGAGCCGCCCGCGGCCCGCAGTTGTGTCGCGGCGGCGGTCGGTCCCGGGCGGGCGCACCTCGCCTGTCTGCTGGTCGCGCTGAGCACCGCGGCGGTCCTCGGCGCGGTGGCTACCGCAGTCGCCACGCTGATCAGCGACCCGGCGAGCGCCGACCACCGCACCCGGGTGCCGCTCCTCGCCGCCGCTGCGGCCGGACTGCTCGCGACCCTGGTCTGCGCCCTGCTCGGCACGGCGGTCGGCGCGCTCACCAACTGGCCGCTGCTGCGCTCGCCGGGCCGCGCCGTACCCGCGATGCTGCTGGCGGCGCTGCTGTCCGTGGTGCTGAGCGGCTCCCCGGCACAGGCGGCGGTCAGCGGCCTGGTCACCGGTTCGCGGTCGGGCACGGTCCAGATCCCGTTGCTGCCCCTCGCCGCCGCGGCCCTGGTCACGGCGGCCACGACCGCCGTGGCCTGCGCCCTCACCTCCCGCCGCTCACCCTGAACAGGCGGTCCGCTGTGCTTCCTGCCACTCGCAGACGGGGCACAGCGTGATCCCCTTGTGGGTCTCCGGGTACTCGGTGGGTTCCCGGCACAGCACACACTCCGCGTACGCCGGCGCCGGTTCTTCGTCACTCATGCGGCCAGCGTACGAGGAGGGCGTGAACCTCAGTGGTGCCGGTCCGTGGCGCCGATCAGCTCGGAGACCTTCACGAACCGGTACCCCTTCTTGCGCAGCTCGGGCACGATCATGCGGACGGCCCGTTCGGTCGCCGGGGCGGCGCTGCGCGTGCAGTGCATGACGACGACCGAGCCGGGCTTCACACCGGCCAGCACCTGCTGGGCCACGGCGTCCGAGTCGGTCGCGAACGCGTCGCCGCTCACCACGTCCCACTGCACCGCCGTGACACCGACCGCGCTCAGCGTCTTCAGCGCCTGCCGGTCGTAACACCCGCCGGGGAAACGGAAATACGGCATCGCGTTCGGCACGCCCGCCTTCTTGAACGCGGTGTACGCCCGCTCCACATCCGCCTTCATCCGGTCCGGGGAGACGGTCGGCAGGCCGTAGCAGTCGCCGGTGAAGGCGTAGTGGCTGTAGGAGTGGTTGGCGATCTCGAACTGCGGGTCCCGGCCGATGGCACGGGCCTCGGCCGGATACTCGTCGGCCCACCGCCCCGTCATGAACACGGTCGCCGGCACCTTCAGCGTGCGCAAGGTGGCGATCAGCTGCGGATTGTCGAAGTGCTCACCTGCCGCCGCACGCGGCCCCTGATCGGCCGTCATGTCGGCGTCGAAGGTCAGCGCGACGGTCTTGCCGTCCACCCGCGGACCGTTCTTGAAGACGGGCGTCAGACCGGCGGGGCCGGGTGCGAGGGTCGGGGGCCGCGAGGGGGCGGCGGTGGGCGCGCTGGGCGCCGGACGGGTGGCGTGGGGCGCCGTGGGGGCCCCGCAGGCGGAGAGCGCGGCGCCGAGCGCACAGGCGGCGGCGACTCGTCGTACACGAATGATCACCGTAAGAACATAGGTGAATAAAAGTGATTAATCGGGCATCGACACGGAGGTCGGCACCGGGTCAGCGCGCAGTGGGTCGTCAGCCCGCGCTCAGTAGCCGTTCCCGGAAGGCATCCACGTCGAAGTCCGCCTTCGGGTACTGCGGGTCCAGGGCCGTCAGATGGTCCAGGAGCAGGCGGGTGATGGCCCAGTTGCGGTACCACTTGCGGTCGGCCGGGATCAGGTACCAGGGGGCCTCCGGGGTGGTGCAGCGGGCGAGGGCGGTCTCGTAGGCCTGTTGGTAGGCGGGCCACAGGGCGCGTTCCTCGATGTCGCCGGGGTTGAACTTCCAGTGTTTGTCCGGGTTGTCGAGGCGTTCGAGCAGGCGGCGGCGCTGCTGGTCGTAGGAGATGTGGAGGAAGCATTTGACGACGGTGACGCCGTCGTCGGTCAGGGACTGCTCGAAGCGGTTGATGCGGCCGTAGCGGTCGTTGATCTCGCGGTGCGGGGCGAGTTCGCGGACGCGGGCGATGAGGACGTCCTCGTAGTGGGAGCGGTCGAAGATGCCGATCTCGCCGGGTGTGGGGAGGGCTCGCTTGATGCGCCAGAGGAAGTCGTGTCTGCGTTCCTCGGGCGTGGGGGCCTTGAAGGCTCGGATGCGGCAGCCGGAGGGGTTGAACAGGCCGATGACGTGCTTGACCGTGCCGCCCTTGCCGCTGGTGTCCATGCCCTGGAGGACCAGCAGCAGGCGGCGCCGGTCGCCGGCGGTGCTCGCCGCCCACAGGCGTTCTTGCAGGTCGGCGAGGTGCTCACCCATGCGGGCGGTGTCCTTGAGGCCGGCGGCCTTGTCCGCGGGGCCACCGGGGGTGGCCGCCGCGTCGTAGGAGGAGAGATCGACCGGCTGGTCGGCGGGGACGCGCAGCAGTTCGCCGAGGGCGGGCGCCTTCTTCTTGCCGTTCTTGTGTTTCGCGCCCTTCTTGGCCATGGGGCACCCCTTCCGGTCGGCTCCCTCGATCCTGCGGCGCGGGGGCGGGGCCCGCCAGTCAGCGTTGGCGAGGCGAGGGTGCGGACGCCGCCGGCGGTGTCACCTGCTCGCCGTCGCGCGGGAGCGTGCCGCTCTCGGCGAGGGCCCTACTCGCGGCCGCGATCCGCTGCGAGGTGTCGGGCGCGGGCGCGGACGAGCCGCCTCCGTCCTCCCCGCATCCGGCGACGGTTCCCAGGAGGGCTGCCACGGCGACGATCGCCAACTTCGGGCGCATGGCGGCATGTTACTGCTCGACTGCGGGCGGGGGAGGGGGCTGCGGTGGTTGCGCCTGCGCCCGTTCAAGGAAGCGCAGCAGTTCCACCGGGAAGGGGAGGACGAGGGTGGAGTTCTTCTCGGCCGCGACCGCCACCACCGTTTGCAGCAGGCGGAGTTGGAGTGCGGCGGGCTGTTCGGACATCTGCTCGGCGGCCTCGGCGAGTTTCTTGGAGGCCTGCAACTCGGCGTCCGCGTTGATGATCCGGGCCCGCCGCTCGCGGTCGGCCTCGGCCTGGCGGGCCATCGAGCGTTTCATCGTCTCGGGCAGGGACACGTCCTTGATCTCGACGCGGTCGATCTGCACGCCCCATCCGATGGACGGGCTGTCGATCATCAACTCCAGTCCCTGGTTGAGCTTTTCGCGGTTGGAGAGCAGGTCGTCGAGATCGCTCTTGCCGATGATCGACCGCAGCGAGGTCTGCGCCATCTGCGAGACGGCGAAGCGGTAGTCCTCGACCGTGACGATCGCGTCGGCCGCGTCGACGACCTTGAAGTAGACGACCGCGTCGACGCGCACGGTCACGTTGTCGCGGGTGATGCCCTCCTGCGCGGGCACGGGCATCGTCACGATCTGCATGTTGACCTTGCGCAGCCGGTCCACGAACGGGACCACCATGGTGAAGCCGGGCGCCCGCACATCACCGACCACCCGCCCGAGGCGGAAGACCACCCCGCGCTCGTACTGCTTGACGACCCTGGCCGCCGCCGCGACGTACACCACGCACGCGGAACCGACCGCCACGCCCGCCACCAGCAGTTCCTGGAGCATTCCGACCTCCTAGCGGAGAGGCCTTCTGTCTGCTCCTGCAAGGGTATGCCCGGTGCCTGCTCCGGGGCCACGATCACCCCGGAGCAGGCACCGGCGCCGCTACTTCACCGCCGTGACCTTCACCGGCTCGGTACCGGCCGCGCTGTGCCGCTCGGCCCAGTTCTCCAGGGCCGTACGGCAGGCGTGGTCCAGGTGGTGCAGGCCGGAGAGGTGCAGTTCGACCGGCCGGTCCTGGGGGAGTGCCTCCAGGCTGTCGAGGATCTTCGGCAGCCGCAGGAAGGTCGCGTTGCCCGACAGATACGCCTGGACGGGACCGGCGCCCTTGTCGACGACCTCCAGCTTGATGTGCGAGGCCTCCCAGGCCGTTTTACC
This sequence comes from Streptomyces sp. NPDC051576, assembly GCF_040681835.1. Classification (NCBI taxonomy): domain Bacteria; kingdom Bacillati; phylum Actinomycetota; class Actinomycetes; order Kitasatosporales; family Streptomycetaceae; genus Streptomyces; species Streptomyces sp. NPDC051576. The sequence continues at coordinate 562,963 of NZ_JBFAZO010000002.1, read as the reverse complement.
GATGGCCAGAGCGAGGCCGATGAGCACGCCCTCGAACATGCTGACCGCGACTATGGACAGCGCCGTGACGACCAGGATCAGCGCCTCGCCCCGGTGCTCGCGCCACAGCGAAACGATCTCCCGCACCGGGATCAGCTTGGCGCCGGCGTGCACCAGGATGCCCGCCAGGGCCGGGATCGGGATGTACGCGAGGACGTCCGGCAGCAGCGCCGCGAACAGCAGCAGCCATACGCCGTGCAGCACCCGGGACGCCTTCGTCCGCGCGCCCGCCTGCACGTTCGCCGCGCTGCGCACGATCACCGCGGTCATCGGCAGCGCGCCGAGCAGCCCGCAGACCGTGTTGCCCAGGCCCTGGGCGACCAGTTCCCTGTTGTACTCGGTGCGCGGCCCGGAATGCAGCCGGTCCACCGCAGCCGCGCTGAACAGCGACTCCGCGGACGCGATCAGCGTGAACGCGACCACCGTGCCCAGCAGACCGACCTGCGCCAGCTCACCGAACTCGCTCAGCGGCGGCGGCTGGAGCGAGCCGAGCAGCCCCTGCACCTCGACGGTCGCCACCGGCAGCCCGAAGGCGAGCGCGGCGAGCGTCGCGAGTCCTACGGCGGCCAGCGGACCCGGCACCGTGCGCACCTTGGCCGGCAGCCGCTTCCACAGCACCAGGACGGCGATGGTGGCGGCGCCGAGCGCCAGCGAGGCCAGCGCTTCCGTGTTCCCGGCGGCGTCGAAGAGCGCGCCGGGCAGCTCGGCTATCTTCTCCAGCCCCGAGGCGGGGGCCTTCGCCCCCGCCACCGAGTACAACTGTCCGGCGATCAGCACCAGTCCGATGCCGGCGAGCATGCCCTCGACGACCGAGACCGAGATGGCCCGGAAGTAGCGCCCCAACTTCAGGACACCCATGAGGACTTGGAGCACACCGGTCGCGAGCACGATGACCCCGAGGGCGGGCAGTCCGTACTCCCGCACCGCCTCGAAGACCAGCACGGTCAGACCGGCGGCGGGCCCGGACACCTGGAGGCTGCTGCCCCGCATGAATCCGGTGACGAGCCCGCCCACGATGCCGGTGACCAGGCCGAGTTCGGCCGGCACACCGGAGGCGACGGCCACGCCCACGCAGAGCGGGAGCGCGACCAGGAACACGACGAGGGAGGCGGCGAAGTCCTCCCGGAGATGAGGGAACTTGGTCGACATCGCCGCGCTCACAGGGCCTTGAAGGCGTCGACGGCCGGGTCGTGCACCTGGACGGCACCGGTGTGGACCTCGTAGAACCAGGCGTGCAGCGTGAGTTGACGGCTCCTCAGCTTCTCCTCGATGTAGGGGTACGACCGCAGCCTCAGCAACTGCGTCAGGACGTGGCTCTGTACGCCCTCGGACACGGCCGGGTCCTCGACCGCGCCCTGCGGCTTCGGGGTCGCGTGGGTGAGCCAGTCGCGCACGGCCGGTACGGCGGTCAGGTCGTCACCGCGCACCAGGGCGCCGACCGCGCCGCAGTGCGAGTGACCGCAGACCACGATGTCGGAGACGCCGAGGACCTCCACGGCGTACTCGATGGTGCATGCCTCGCTCGTGGGGTGCTCGGAGGCGTACGGCGGGACGATGTTGCCCGCGGTGCGCAGCTCGAAGAGCTGGCCGGGGCGGGCGCCCGTGATCAGGGCCGGGACGACCCTGGAGTCGGAGCAGGTGATGAACAGCACCTGCGGGGACTGGCCTTCGGCCAGTCCGGCGAACTCCTCAGGGCGTTGTCCGAACGTACGGGCGTTGTCGATGAGGGGCTGCATGGCGTGTGGACTCCTCCTGGCGCGCCCTCGGGGCGCGTCGGGCTTGCATGACAGTTGTGCGTGGGGGAACTGACTGCCTGCTCCGCTCTCAGCAGCGGAAGACCTGAAGTGCCGCCGGAGAGTGAGCTGTCGAGGATCTCGATGTGCGATGGTGCGCCGCGCCGGGCGCCACCGGTGTGCGGACGGCCGCCGGGTCCTGCGCCAGCAACGGGCGCTCGGGCGCCTCGGGCCCGCAGTCGGCCGTGCGGTATCGGTCGCGGAGCAGCAGCGGAGTGGTGGGGTTCCCGGTCGCGCCGCAGTCGCGGAAGGTGACGGTCTCGGCGCGCAGGGCCTTGCCGGCGAGCTTGGGGCCGGGCTGTGCTTTGGCCTCCGCATGACGGGCTGTGTGCGCGGATGCGAAGGAAGCGCTGGGAGTGAAGAACTGCAGGGCGAGCAGGACGGCGGTGAGGAGGGTGATCACGGTCCGAACCGTCTTACCTCGGAACACTCCGCCCCCTCCCCGTAGTTCACGTCTCTTGTCCAGACCAAGGGTTGGTCAATGGCTGGTCAAGTAGAACGGTAACCCAGCGAAGTTGTTTGCAGGGTTAACGGAGCGTTTCCGATCCAAGAGAGCGTGAAAAGCGCGCCTGGGCTGGCGTGAACTAGGCGTTTACGACGAGGCCCTTGGCGTCCCGGGCGAGTGCGGTGAGGCGGGAGATCGCGCGGAAGTACTTCTTGCGGTAGCCGCCGTTCAGCATCTCCTCGCTGAACAGCCGGTCGAAGGGCAACCCCGAGGCCAGGACGGGCACTTCACGGTCGTAGAGCCGGTCCGCGAGGACCACCAGCCGCAGGGCGGTCGACTGGTCCGGTATCGGCTGGACGTCGGTGAGGCAGACGGCCTTCAGGTCGTCGGTCAGGGCGCCGTAGCGGCTGGGGTGGACCTTGGCGAGGTGGGCGAGGAGGTGCGGGAAGTCGTCGAGGGAGGCGCCCGCCGTGGCGTAGGCCGCCTTCGTGACCTGCTCGTCGGTGAACGGCTTCGGGGCTTCGGGCAGTCCTCGGTGGCGGTAGTCGTCGCCGTCGATGCGCAGCGAGCGGAAGTGCGCGGACAGGCCCTGGATCTCGCGCAGGAAGTCGACGGACGCGAAGCGGCCCTCGCCGAGCTTGCCCGGCAGGGTGTTGGAGGTGGCGGCGAGCGCCACGCCCGCGTCGACCAGCCGGCCGAGCAGGGTCGACACCAGGACGGTGTCGCCCGGGTCGTCCAGCTCGAACTCGTCTATGCACAGCAGGCGGTGGCCCGACAGCGTCCGCACCGTCTGCTGGAAACCGAGCGCGCCGACCAGGTTCGTCAGCTCGACGAAGGTGCCGAAGGCCTTGAGCGCGGGCTCGGCCGGGGTCGCGTGCCAGAGGGAGGCGAGGAGGTGGGTCTTGCCGACGCCGTAGCCGCCGTCGAGGTAGACGCCACGGGGGCCCGCCGGGGTCTTGGGTGCCTTGCCCCTGCCGAAGCCGAGGAAGCCGCGCTTTGCGGTGCCGGCGGCGTGTGCCCCGCCGAGTCCGGCGGCGAAGGTCTCCAGGACGCGGACCGCCTCGGTCTGGCTTGGCTGGTTCGGGTCCGGGATGTACGTGGCGAAGCGCACCGAGTCGAAGCGCGGCGGCGGCACCATCTCGGCGACCAGCCGGTCCGCGGGGACGAACGGCTCACGGGCGCACAGGGACAGCGGGGCCGCGTCTGCTATCGGGCTGATCCCGGAGGCGGCTGAGGAGGACGACACGGTTCACCACTCTAAAGGCCGTGCCACACTGCACGACATGCGACGCCTGTTCCCTGTGACCGACGAAACAGCAGCCCAGGCCTCGAACGGGGCCCCTGATACGCGTGTGACGGACCGGGAGTGGGGGTTCCCGGAGCTCGCGGAGGCCTACGCCTACCCGGTCGGCGACGGGCCCTGGCTGCGCGCCAACATGGTGTCCACGCTCGACGGGGCAGGTCACCACGAGGGCCGCTCGCAGCCCATCTCGGGCCCTACCGACATGCGGATCTTCGGCATCCTGCGGGCGCTGGCGGATGTCGTGGTCGTCGGTGCGGAAACGGTACGCCAGGAGGGCTACCGGCCCGCACGTGCGCGTGCGGAGTTCGCGGCGGCGCGGGCGGCGGCGGGGCAGGGGCCGGCCCCGGTGATCGCGGTCGTCACCGCGAGCCTCGACCTGGACTTCTCGCTTCCGCTCTTCGCCTCGCCCCTGGTGCCGACGCTGATCATGACGGGCGCCGCGGCGGCGCCGGAGCGGGTCGCCGCGGCGGAGAAGGCGGGCGCCCGGGTCGTGGTCGCCGGTGACGGCATGGGCGTGGACCCCGCGCGGGCGGTGGCCGCGCTCGCGGAGCTGGGGCACACCCGGCTGCTGACCGAGGGCGGGCCGCGGCTGCTCGGGCAGTTCGTGGCCTCCGACGTGCTCGACGAGCTGTGTCTGACCCTCTCGCCGATGCTCACGGCGGGGGAGGCTCAGCGGATCGCCGGAGGGCCGTCGGTCACGGTTCCTCAGCGCTTCGAACTGGTGTCCCTGCTGGAAGAGGCCGGGTTCTTGTTCGGTCGCTACCGTCGGACCTGAGTGCGGGCGGAATGATCCGTTCCGTTTCGCTTTCGACGGGCACACTAAATCCGGCAGTACCCGTGCGATCACGGGGCAGGATGGTTTCCGCAGGGCCTCGACGGCCCACGGAGGAGAGAGGGCCCGCGGGTCCTCGGAGGAGAAGGGGCGCCTGGTGTTCACAAGCGTACTGATGATCGAGAAGGCCCTTACGTCCGCCGACGTGGAGTTCGTCACCACCTTGCACGGTGACGAGACCGTCTCCTTCCACGTGCTGCTCCAGCCCCGCGGCGACCAGGCGGACCGCCTGCTGCGGGCCATCGACGACGTCGCCCTCGGCGAACTCGACGAGGCGGCGCACGAGCGGGAGACCCCCGAGGGCAAGGACGCGGCCGCACTCGGCGCGCAGGCGCTGTCGGTGTCCCTGGAAGCCCTGCACGCCGCCGGCAGCGCGGCGGAGGGGCGGCTCATCGAGGACCACCCGCTGGACGCCCTGAAGACCCTGGTGGACGAGATCGGCGCGGACGAGGTGATCGTGCTCACCGACCCCCACTACGTGGAGGAGTTCTTCCACCGGGACTGGGCCTCACGCGCCCGGCACAAGGTCGGCGTACCGGTGCTGAAGCTGTTCTCGCACAGCAAGGAGTAGCGCGCGGGTCGCAGCGGCGGGCGGGTGTCCGTGATTGTCGGTGGCACCGAATAGGCTGGCCGTCGAACGTCCGCCGCAGCAGTACGAGACCAGCACGCACAGGGAGACACACATGGCACCCGGCCTTCCCACCGCCATGGACCGACCGCACTTCATCGGCATCGGCGGGGCCGGGATGTCGGGGATCGCCAAGATCCTCGCGCAGCGCGGGGCGAAGGTCGCGGGCAGCGACGCCAAGGACTCCGCGACCGCCGACGCCCTGCGCGCCCTGGGTGCCACCGTGCACATCGGACACGCGGCCGGGCACCTCGCCGACGACGCCACCTGTGTGGTCGTGTCGTCGGCGATCCGCCAGGACAACCCCGAGCTGGCCCGCGCGGCCGAGCTGGACATCCCGGTCGTCCACCGCTCGGACGCCCTCGCCCGCCTGATGGACGGCCTCCGCCCGATCGCCGTGGCGGGCACGCACGGCAAGACGACCACCACGTCGATGCTCGCGGTGTCGCTGTCCGAGCTGGGCCAGACGCCCTCGTACGCGATCGGCGGCGACCTGGACGCCCCGGGTTCGAACGCGCTGCACGGCGACGGTGAGATCTTCGTCGCCGAGGCGGACGAATCGGACCGCAGCTTCCACAAGTACGCCCCCGAGGTCGCGATCGTCCTCAACGTGGAGCTGGACCACCACGCCAACTACGCGTCCATGGAAGAGATCTACGAGTCCTTCCAGACCTTCGCGGACCGCATCGTGCCCGGCGGCACCCTGGTGATCTCGGCCGACCACGCGGGCGCGCGCGAGCTGACCCGGCGGGTCGCCGACTCCGTGAAGACGGTGACGTACGGCGAGGCGGAGGACGCCGACGTACGAATCCTCTCCGTCCTCGCACAGGGCCTCAAGAGCGAGGTGACCGTCCTCCTCGGCGGCCGGGAACTCACCTTCACCGTCTCGGTCCCCGGCCGCCACTACGCGAGCAACGCGGTCGCGGCCCTCGCCGCGGGCGTCGCCCTCGGCATCCCCGCCGGGGAACTCGCGCCCGCGCTGGCCGCGTACACCGGCGTGAAGCGGCGCCTCCAGCTCAAGGGCGAGGCGGCCGGCGTCCAGGTCATCGACTCCTACGCCCACCACCCCACCGAGATGACCGCGGACCTGGAGGCGATGCGCGCGGCAGCCTCCTCCTCGCGGCTGCTGGTCGTCTTCCAGCCGCACCTCTTCTCCCGCACCCAGGAGCTCGGCAAGGAGATGGGCCAGTCCCTGGCCCTCGCCGACGCCTCGCTGGTCCTGGACATCTACCCGGCCCGCGAGGACCCGATCCCCGGCGTCACCAGCGACCTGATCATCGAGGCCGCACGCGCGGCGGGCGCCGACGTGACACCGGTCCACGACAAGGCGGACGTCCCCGAGGCCGTCGCGGGAATGGCGAAGCCCGGTGATCTGGTTCTCACCATGGGAGCGGGCGATGTGACAGACCTCGGCCCGCGGATCCTGGACCGTCTCGCGAAGTAAGGGGCTGAGCTTCATGTCGTACGACGTCGAAAAGCCGGACGAGGAATGGCGCGCGGAGCTGAACCCGGCCGAGTACGCGGTGCTGCGGCAGGCCGGCACGGAGCCCGCCTTCGTCGGTGAGTACACCGACACCAAGACCAAGGGCGTCTACTCCTGTCGCGCCTGTGGCGCCGAACTCTTCACCTCGAACGAGAAGTTCGAGTCCCACTGCGGCTGGCCGTCCTTCTACGACCCGAAGGACACCGACGCGGTCGAACTGCTCCAGGACCGCTCGCACGGGATGGTGCGCACCGAGGTGCGGTGCGCCCGGTGCGGATCGCACCTCGGCCACGTCTTCGAGGGCGAGGGCTATGCCACGCCCACGGACCAGCGGTACTGCATCAACTCCATCTCGCTGCGGCTGGCACCGGACGAGGACTGACCTTTCGTACCTTGGCCACGGGGCGACGCTCCGTGGCCGGGCAACCCCTCGTCGCCGCGTTCCCGGAACCAGGCGACGAGCTGAACTCGCCGGCCGAGCCCACGAGTTGACCCTATGATCCGGTCGTCCCGAAGGTGATCCGGTAGTAGCAGGCACCCTTGCACGGCATCGTCGCCCCGTCGTCGAAGGCGTACGAATAGGCGTAGGGGGCCGCCCGCTTGAAGACCTGGGTGTAGTCCACGGGCCACTTCGCGGGGACACAGTTCTCGCGGCCCGCCCAGGCGCCGCGACAGCAGTACGTGTCGCCGCCGAACGCCGCGCAAGGGGGCTTGCAGCCGACGACCTGGCCGCCCGAGACAGCCCGCATCGCGGTGGGGCAGTCGACGTCCGAGGTGCAGACGCCCTTGTAGCAGCCGGTGGAGGAGACCGGGTCGACGGTCGTGGTGTGGGAGATGTTGATGTACATCGGCAGGTTCGAACCGTCGACCATGCTCACGTCGTAGAAGTCCATCCCCGCGTACGCGTCGAAGGTGAACTCGCCCAGTGTGGTGGGCGGGTTGGGGCCGTCGCACACGCTGGTGCAGTCGCCGGTCGCGCAGTGCCCGGCGGCCGTCGAGGTGCAGCCGGTCCGGCCCCAGATTCGGCCGCCCCAGTTGTTCGCCACGGTCACCGACAGGCTCTGGCCCGGGGCGAGTTCGCGGCCCTTCGGGTAGATCGAGGTGTTGGTGACGATCGCCCAGACCGTCCTCGGGGTGCGGTTGACGACCGTGATCAGGCGTTTGCCGGCAGGGGCCGTCGAGGGCTGGTGTGTCGCTTCGTCCGCCTTGGGGGTGGGCTTGCGCGTGCTCTTCTTCGATACGGCGGCCTTGGGAGTGGGGGAGGCCGATGCGCTGTGGCTGGACGGGAGCGAGGGGGAGGGCAAGGCGCTTCGGGATGCGGACGGGCGCGCGGCAGTGTCCTGGTGGGCCGTCGCGCGTGTGCTGTTCGTCCCGGCGGGCGTCCACGCGCCGTAGGTGATCAGCACGGTGGCGGCCGTCGCGAGGGCGGCCGCCGCGACGTACCACCAGCGGCGGTCGGGTCGCTGCGCGCTCGCCCGGTGTCTTCTGCGTCCTCGTGCCATCGTTCTCGCGCCTTCCTGGTGCCCGCCGGATGTGTCCCTGCCTATTGGTGACCTTCTCGGCGGCGGCCCGACAACATAAATTTCTGTTGTCCTTGCTCGCGTCGGCGGTCTCCGTATCAGGAGAGCCATCACGGCCGGACTGCCGGACCACACGCGGAGGAACGAACCCAGATGCCCGACAAGCCCAGAAGCGGACCCGACGCGGGCGTGGTGACGGCCGCGTGCGCGGGCGACCGGCCGGCCCTGGATCACCTGGTGACCCAGTGCCTGCCGCTGGTCTACAACATCGTCGGCCGGGCCCTGAACGGTCACGCCGACGTCGATGACGTCGTACAGGAGACGCTGTTGCGTATGGTGCGGGGGCTGCCGAAGCTGCGGGATCCCGCCGCGTTCCGGTCCTGGCTGGTGGCCATCACGATCAGGCAGGTCCGGGACCGTGAGCAGGCGCGGGCCACGGACCGTGGCCGTAGGGCGCATCTGGAGGACGCGGAGGCGATCACCGACCCCGCGCTCGACTTCGCCGGACTGACCATCCTACGGCTGGGGCTGACCGAGCAGCGCCGCGAGGTCGTCGAGGCCACCCGCTGGCTCGACCCGGACGATCAGGAACTGCTGTCCCTGTGGTGGCTGGAGGAGACCGGCGAACTGGAACGCGCCGAACTAGCCAATGCGCTCGGGCTGTCCGACCGGCACGCCTCCGTCCGGGTGCAGCGCATGAAGAAGCAGATGGAGGTCTCGCGGATCGTCGTGCGGGCGCTGGTGGCCGTGCCGCGCTGCGCGGAACTGGACGAGACGGCCGCCACCTGGGACGGGACGCCAAGTGCCCTGTGGCGCAAGCGGTTTGCCCGTCACATCCGCGGGTGTGCGGTGTGCGAGGGGCTGGACGAGGGGCTGCTTCCGATGGACCGGCTGCTCAGCGGGCTGCCGCTGGTGGCCGTGCCCGCCGGGCTCGATCCGTCTCGGGTGCTGGACGCCGTGAACGCTGTCGGTCCGGGCTCGGGCGGGGCGCGGCGGCGGCACGGGCGCCGGTCCGGCCGTATCGGTGGCAAGCAGGTCGTGGGTGGTTCGGCTGCGGTCGCCGTCGCCGTGGTGGCCGCGCTGGTGGCACCCCGGCTGACGGGCGGCTCCTCCCCTACGACGGCGGTGGCATCGCCGTCTCCCGCTCCGGTGGTCAGTGCTTCGCCGAGCCCCACGCCCTCGCCCTCGATCTCCCCGAGCGCGTCCCGGAAGCCGAAGACCAAGCCGAGTCCCTCGCCCTCGAAGCAGATCGCCGCCCCCGCGCACATAGCCTCCGGCGCCAAGAAGGGGGTCGGCGTGTGGTCGTTCGGCGGAGTGAGCCAGGCGCTCGCGTCCAGCGGGGCGAGCTGGTACTACACCTGGTCCACCCAGCACCCGGGCATCACGACACCCTCGTCGGGCTCCTTCGTGCCCATGATCTGGGGCGCGAAGTCCGTCACCGACGCCTCGCTCGCCCAGGCCCGGTCCTACGGCCCGTATCTGCTGGGCTTCAACGAACCGGACATGGCACAGCAGTCGAACATGACGGTCGACCAGGCGTTGGGGCTGTGGCCCAAGCTGATGTCGGCGGGCAAGATCCTGGGCAGCCCCGCGGTCGCCTACGGCGGAGACACGGCGGGTGGCTGGCTGGACCGTTTCATGTCCGGGGCGGCGGCGAAGGGGTACCGGGTCGACTTCATCACGCTGCACTGGTACGGCGGCGACTTCCGCACCCCGCAGGCCGTGGACCAGCTCAAGTCGTACCTGGCCGCCGTGTACGCGCGCTACCACAAGCCGATCTGGCTCACCGAGTACGCGCTGATCGACTTCTCCCAGGGGACCCGTTTCCCGTCCGCGCAACAGCAGGCGGACTTCGTCACCGCGTCCACCAAGGCCCTCGACGGCCTGCCCTACCTACAGCGCTACGCGTGGTTCGGGCTGGGCGCGGATCCGTCGAAGCCGAGCAGCGGGCTCTTCACGGACGGTACGACGACGACCGCGGCGGGCCGGGCCTTCCAGTCCGCGGACTGATCCGACCCGGCGTCCCCCCAGTGCTCCGCAGGCTCAGGGGCTCACTCCCCAGGTGATGCGGTAGCCGCACTCTCCCGAGCAGGTGAGCACGCTGGTCGCGTCGTCGTTCACATAGGAGTAGGCGAAGGGTTCGGCCTTCTTGAACACGGCCGCCGAATCGACGGGCCAGGACGAGGGGACGCACTGGGGGCGCGCCGCGTAGGCGCCCGTGCAGCAGGTCTTGTCCGTCTTGAACACCAGGCAGGCGCTCAGGCAGGCCACGACACGGCCGCCCCGGACGCGCTGCAACTTGGCGGGGCAGGTCGCGTTGGCGTCCCGGGTGCAGCCGGCGGCGGAGCAGCCGTTCGCGTCGATCTTGTCGTGGGACGAACCGCCGTAACTGTTGATCCACATCGGCAGGTTGTTGCCCTCGACCAGGCTGACGTCGTAGAAGTCCATGCCGTTCCACGCGTTCAGGTTGAACTCGCCCAGGGTGGAAGGGAATTCACCCCAGGTCGAACCGCACTGGAAATGGCCGCAGTCCCCGGTCAGGCAGTGGCCGTCACCGGCGGCGTCGAAGGAGCAGCCGGTACGGGCCCATACCCGGACGTCCCAGTGATCGGGGACGGCGAAGCTCACGGAGGCCCCGGGGCGCAGCACCCAACCCGTGGCCTCCACAGGGTGTTTGGGGTCCGCCGCGATCGCGGGCCAGATCGTCTGGTCGAGCCGGTTGACCAGGGTGACGGTCCGCTTGCCGGGGCTCGCGGCCGGGGGGCGCGCGGACGGTGGACGACTTCCGTGCGTCGGGTGAGGGTGAGGGTGTCTTCCGTGGCGTCGACGACGTGGTCGACGAGGGGCTGTGGAGGGATGTGGGCCCGGGGCGGGACCGGGTGCCAACTGCCGTATCCGTGCTGCGCGTTGACGACGGACCCGCGACGGTACGGCCGTCCGACGGGCTCCCCGGCTGCGCGCGGGCCAGCAGGACGCCGGTCACCACCGCGAGGCAGGTGAGGACGGCCGCGACGACCAGGGGCGCGCGGCGTGCGCGCCCTCGACGGCCGCTGGACAACCGGTGACGAGGCATGACTGCACACTCCTGTCCGTTCCCACGTTCCGTCGCGCGGTGGTCCGGCCGACGGAGTCTTCCGTAGAGGAGACCGGCCGGCTTCGGGCCGGACAACGGAAACAGGGGCGGCAATACCGGTGCCGGGCGGGCGGGCGTGCCGAGCCGGCTGCCGGTGAGCAGTGCTGGTCATAAGTCGATCAGAAGTTGGCAACCCGGCCGCGATTGATCCCCCGTACATTCGCGACAGCGGGGCCGAAGATCATCTGATCGGCCCGGAAGTCCGGATACCCGCGACCATGTTCTGAAATTGCTCTGGAGACACTTCGATGAAGATCGCCAAACGTCTCGTCCTCACCACCGCGGCCCTCACCGCCGTGACCGCCGCCACGCTCGCCAGCGCGACCGTCGGCCAGGCCGCCACCCCGCAGCAGCCCCTCCGCCTCGGCGTCACCGTCCCCGACGCCCTGAAGGTTCCCGACGGCAACAAGCTCACCGGCGTCTTCTCCGCCGCCGGTGTGCAGACCTACACCTGCACCAACGGCGCCTGGACGCTGCTGGAGCCGGCCGCCACGCTCTGGGCCAGAAACGACCGTTCCAAGCGTCCCGTCGCCCTCCACTCCCGGGGCCCGGTCTGGGTGTCCACGGTGGACGGCAGCGCCGTCAACGGCTCGGCGGTCGCCAACTCGCCCAAGACCGGCACCATCCCCGAGCTGCTGCTGAAGTCCACCGCCACGCGCGGCACCGGGGTCTTCGCCGACGTCTCCTACGTCCAGCGCCTCAACACGCACGGCGGTGTCGCCCCGGCCGCCGCCTGCACCGGCACCGACCAGGTGAGCGTCCAGTACTCCGCCACGTACGCGTTCTACAAGCCCGCCGAGTGACGCCGTAGCGATGCGCGGGCAGTGGCCCTCGGTCGATCCGGGGGTCACTGCCGTGTGGGGTGCGTGACGGCTGAGCCCGCTCAACTCCCTTGTGGCGGCTCCTGTTCGGCCCTGATGCGGCCGTGCACCTCCCAGTCCCACACCGTCTCGCGCACCTCGTCGAGGGCGCGGGCCAGATGTCTGCGGTAGGTGCTGAACGCCAGGTTCAGCTTCCGCGCCACGGCGTCCTGGGTGGACGTCGAGTGGTACGTCATCGTCAGCACGTCGTGCAACTGCCGGGTCCGGGGATGGTCGTCGAGCCGCTGGACGGCCTTGCCGATCAGCTCGCGCAGCGCGGTCACCGGGTCGCCCTCGCTGAGTTCCTCCACCAGCCGGCTGCGCAGCAGCGGGTTGTCGGCGAGCCCGCCGGGGTCGAGCCAGCCGCGCAGCGCCTCGCGGACGGCGGCGTCCGACTCCTCCCGACTCAGCGTGGTGAGACGGGACTTCGGCTTCCCGGCCGCCACCGCAGGTGCCCCGCTGAGCAGCCGCGCGTCGATCCCCTCGGCCCACTCGTCCACCCGCGCGGCCCGCCAGTCATGGCAGAACAGGCCGTATCCGCGATCCGCGTGGACTGTCTGGCCGGGCGGCTGGAACATGCCCATGTACGTCATCAGGGGTGCCCAGAACTTCGGTTCGGCGCTGACGAAACAGGACCAGGCGCAGTGCTTGGCGCGCAGCAGCTCGAAGACGATCCGCATGCGCACCAGGTCCCACGACCGCGAGGGGCGGTGATGGTTCTCCTCGTGCACCATGAACCGCGCCACACCGAGGTGTTCGCCCTGGCGCGGGGGAGTCATCGCGGAGACCAGCTCCCATGCCTCGGCCGTCACGGGGTCGGCCGCCCGGGTCTCGTCGTCGAGCGCGTCGACCCTCAACCAGGCCATGAATCCCAGCAGTTGACCCGTGTCGCTGCGGCGGTGGACGTGGAACGCCTCGGGCTGACGTCTCAACCAGTGGGCGACGCCACGGGAGTTGTGCTCGCCCTCGACCCTGCGGGTCAGCTCGATCAGGGCCGGGGCGTCTTCGGGTCGCAGGGGTTCCTCGTGGACGGCGGCTTCGTCCCGGCCGCCCTGGAACTCCCTCAGCCACTGGGCCCGGGAGACGATGTGGTTGAACTCGCGGGCGGCCCGCAGGGCTTCCTTCTCCGGCGCCTCGCGGACCCGCTCCACCAGGTGCCGGCGCACCGCGCGGTGCATGGCCCGGTACCGCTGCGGATCGCGCCAGCGGAAGTCGCTGTCGAGGGCGTCACGGACGACGTCGTACGGGCACACCCCGAAGGGGCCGGACCTCATGAACGACAACTGCCGTAGCCAGGCGAACAGTTCGGTGGCGTCCTCGTCCGGCAGCACCACGCGGAGCAGTTCCTCCGTGGTGTCGGCCACATGGCCGCACACTTCCAGCGCCCGCCGGTGCGCGGGCGACGGCGGTTTGCCGATCAGGTGGGTCAGCAGCCGGTCGACGACCGGGCGCAGGGGCGCCCAGAACACCTCGTCCGCCGATGTGTTGCCGTGCGTCGCGGCTTCCGCGGCCAGTCGCAGGGCGAGGGGGTGACCCGCGGCGAACCGGAGCAGCGCGGGGTGCAGGGAGGGGGCCACGCCCCGCGAGGTGAGCAGGGCCGCGGCATCCGCGGGGCCCAACTCCCGCAGCGGGACGACCTGTAGCGCCTCGCTCCACGCGAGGTCCGCCTTCCAGAGGGGGTCGGGGGCGAGTCGGCCGGCGACGACGACCAGGGCGCGGGCCGGTAACCGCGGCAGGAAGCGGTCGCGGATCCACTCCTCCATGTCCTGGTAGCGCTCGAAGTCGTCGACCAGCAGGACAGCGTTGTCCTTGACGAAGACCTCGGCGGTCGCCTCCTCGAAGGCCGACGGCGAGAGTCCGACGGTACGGGCGTCGACGCCGACGACCGGCCGGCCCGCGATGCGCGCCTCCGCGGCGAGGCGTTGCAGCAGGGTGCTCTTCCCGATGCCTCCCGGTCCGTGCAGCACGATGACCGTCGGAGTACCGGGTTCGCCGGCCAACGCCCGTCGGAAGAGGGCCAGTTCCCGCTCCCTGCCGACGAAGTACCGCAACCGGGCGGACGCCAGTCTGTCGGCCAGCACGGCGGAGTCTTCCTTCGCCATACGGTTCCTTTCCCCGGACCCGACCCCTTCGGACCGCTGCGAAACCTACCGGCTCGGGCCGGGAGATGCGGGCCGGGTCGACTCAACCGGGCCCGCGATGACAGGAGTTGCGGATGCAGCGGGGCGGCGCACAGGGTTGCTGCGGCTGAGCGACGCCGAGCGGTGTCTCACCCGCGAGGGCGCGTGCCTGCCCGCAGAGAGCCCTCCCGGCGGCTGCGCGGGACGCGCCGAAGCGGCCTTGCACGATCCGCGGGAGCCGGGAGCCGGGAGCCGGGAGCCGGGAGCCGGGAGCCGGGAGCCGGGAGCCGGGAGCCGGGAGCCGCCGTGGGGCGTTTCCGGTGCGGGACAGGGCGGTGGCGGCCGGCGCAGGGTTCCCCGGGGCCCGCTTCCTGCTTTCCGGCGCGTCCGGGCCCCGCCCGCCTCCCGCTCCCAGCGCATCCCAAAAGGTAGGCGGCTCCTCCAACGCCCTCCCCGCCCCCGAATCACCTCGACACGCCCGTCCGTGGAAACGTACGCGGACCCGCTTCTTTGTCCTATTCGTGTTCGTTGAGGAACGCGGAGGGACTCGTACCCCTCCTTCTGTATGAAGGAACGAGCACAGGCAAGGGAAGCCGGGGACTGGTGTCATGGGTTTGACCAGCGAGACTACCGTTTATGTGGTGGCGGCCGTGGCCGTCGTCTGTGTGGCGTTGTTGGTCTGGGTGTGGCCTAGGCTCGCCAGGTCCGGCGTGCGGCCGGTGCTCGGACGGCTGGCGGCCGTCGGGGTGACACAGGTGGCGATCATCGCGGCGTTCGCGTGCTGGCTGAACTCGTCGTACCAGTTCTTCGGATCCTGGGGCGAGCTGTTCGGGAACGTCGACACCGCCCCCGTCGGCGTGACCCAGGCGGCCGACGACAACGGCGGCGCGACGGGCGTCGCCGTGAAGGGGGCCCTCGTGCAGCCCGCCTCCAACGAGCAGTTGAACCGGGTCAGCGGACTGCCCAGCGGGAACCCAGCGGTGAACGGCCGGGTGGAGTCCGTGAAGATCATCGGCCACACCACCGGTGTCGTAGACCCCGCGTTCGTCTATCTGCCGCCGCAGTACTTCCAGAAGGCCTACGCGAGGATGCGCTTCCCCGTGGTCGTCGCGCTCAGCGGCTACCCGGGCAGCATCTTCAACCTCGCCCAGTACCTGCGGGTGTCGCAGACCGCCGGGCAACTGCAGAAGAGCGGCCAGATGCAGCCGACCATCATGGTGATGATCCGGCCCAC
The DNA here is from genome assembly GCF_040681835.1 of Streptomyces sp. NPDC051576. NCBI lineage: Bacteria > Bacillati > Actinomycetota > Actinomycetes > Kitasatosporales > Streptomycetaceae > Streptomyces > Streptomyces sp. NPDC051576. Next base: position 547,573 of record NZ_JBFAZO010000002.1, on the reverse strand, counting down.
CATCGCCCCGCCGCGCGACACCGAGTGCGTGAACGTCCCCGGCGGACCGCAGACCGAGACCTTCCTCGCCAAGGACCTCCCGCACGCACTGCGGTCCACCTACCGGGTCGGCCGCGACGCCAGCGCCTGGGGTGTCATGGGCTACTCCTCCGGCGGTAGCTGCGCCCTCCAGCTCACGATGCGCAACCCGAAGGTGTACTCGACGGCCGCCGCCCTCTCGCCCGACTACAGGGTCAAGGACGACCCCACCACCGGCAACCTCTTCGGCAGCGGCCTCGGCCGGGTGAACCGGGTCAACGGACACGACCTGATGTGGCGGCTGAAGCACCTGCCCATTCCCCAGGTCTCCGTCCTGGTCGCCGAGAGCAAGCACGGCGAGCGGGGCTACCCGCAGACCGTCGCCTTCATCAAGGCGGTCAAGGCACCCATGCGGGTCGCGTCGATCCAGCCCGAGTCGGGCAGCCACAACTTCCCCACCTGGACCCGGGAGATGCCCGGCGCCCTGAAGTGGATGAACCAGCAACTGACCTTCCCCCAGGACGTCGCACCACCCAAGCACCGCGCCAAGAAGGGCCACGGCACCGTACGCGCGGAGGGCACCGAGCCCACACCGACCACCAACACCCGCAGGTGACGGCGCCTCAGGCGAACTCGGTCGAGGGGACCGTGGCGTAGCGGCCCATCACCTCGATCGTCGACTCGGCGTCGAGTTCCCGGCCACCGGCGATCATGTCGCGCAGCTCGCGGAAGTACTGTACGTACAGGTCGGGCGTGAAGGTGTTGATCATCACCGCGGGCTCGTCGCCGGGGTTGGCGAAGGTGTGCGGGGCACCCGGCGGGATCATCGCGAGGGTGCCCGCCGGAGCGATGTGGACGGTCTCCCCGATGGTGAAGTGGACGGTGCCGGAGACGACGTAGAAGCCCTCGTCGTGCTGGGCGTGCCGGTGCTGCGGCGGGCCCTGGGTGTGCGGGGCGAGGGTGATCTCGCCGATGCCCAGGCGGTGGCCGGTGGTGCTGCCGTCCTCCAGGATGCGCATGGTGGCCGGGCCCAGATGGATCGTCTCGCCGTCGTCCGGACCGACCACGGAAACCTTGTTCATCGCCGACTCCCTTGTCCTCGCGGCGCGTTGTGCGCCCTCGGGGCGACAGTAGGCGGGGCGACTCTCCTCATGCAAGTGCACTCTCATGACGAGAGTCGGGCGTGATAAAGTGAGGAAGGTGAAAGGTCAGCCGCATCGAGCGAGAACGGGGATGTGACACACCCATGGCGACAGCACAGACGGGCACGGGCCGCAGCAACCAGAAGCAGCGCACCCGTACGGCGATCGTGGACGCGGCCCGCGAGCTGATCGGCGCGGGAAGTGAGGTGACCATGCCCGAGATCGCCCGCGCCGCCCTGGTCTCCGAGGCCACCGCCTACCGGTACTTCCCCGACCTGCCGTCACTGATCGGCGAGGCCCTCGCCGGTGTCTGGCCCGACCCCGTCGACGCGCTCGCCCCGGTCGCCGACTCCCGCGACCCGGTCGAACGGATCGCGTTCGTCTGCGAGTTCCTGCTGCGCGGCATACTGGCCCGCCAGGGCGGGGTGCGCGCGATGATGGCCGCGACCATCGTCCGCCCGGACACGGAGAGCATGAGACCCGGGATCCGTTTCGGACTCATCGACCACGCCCTCGCGCCCCTGTCCGCCACCCTCGGTGTGACCGACCCGGAGGCGTTCGTCCAGCTCAAGCGGAGCCTCGCGGTGGTCGTCGGCGCGGACGCCCTGTTCACCCTCACCGACCAGGTGGGGCTCACCCCCGACGAGGCCGTCGCCAGCGCCGTACGCACCGCGAGGACCCTGACGGAGGCGGCGGTGCGCACGGCCGCGGAGGGGTAGCCCGGGCCCGCTCCCTCTCAACTTCCGTGCTGTTGCACGCCAGTTGGGTCCGTCGCCAGCCAGTGGTCGTCCGTCGTCCAGCCGAGGAGGCGGCGGGCCCGGCCCCCGTCCGCCGAGCCGTCGGCGGCGAAGGTGCCGCCGTCGGCGGCGAAGGTGCCGCCGTCTGCGACCAGGCGCAGCCCCGCGAGGGCGGGCGCCAGGCGGGCGGCGACATGGCCGGGGTGACGGGCAGTCTCCTCGTCCAAGGTGGCGAGCATCCGCCGTTGTTCGGCGGGCGGGCAGAGCGACAGATGGAACACCAACTGCCGCCAGGCGTACGCCGCGTCCTTGATGGTGGAGTACGGCCACGGGTTGCCGTGCACCCGGCCCGTCAGCCGGCACACGGTGCCGAAGCAGCGGCGCGCCAGGTCGGCCCATCCCGGCGCGGGGGCGATGCCCACCCGGTGGACCAGCGTGGCCAGGTTGTGCGTGGTCAGGATCTGCGACTGCTCGATCACCTTGCCGTTGCCCGCCACCCACGACCCGGACGAGGACCCGGTCGATCCCGCCGGGGCCGAGGACGCCGACGCGGCCCGCTCCGCGCACAGCCTGGCGAACCCGGGGGAGGTCCGGGCCCCGGACGACCGGCCCGCCGCCTCGCTCGCCTCGGTGATCGCCAGGTCGCGGATCGCCGCGTAGTCGATGCCGTAGTACCGCTCGTACAGCGAACCGCCCAGCAGTTCGCCCGCGATCCCGGCCGCCACCAGGAACTTGGGGCCGAAGGTGTCCATGAAGATGTCGGCGGCCAGCTCCTCCACCAGCGGGGCGCCCAGGCCGGACCGGCGGGCGAGCACGCCGAGTTCACGCACCAGCGGGTTGGGCAGGATCGTGCCCGGGAACCCCTGCACCGCCAGCTCGCCCAACTGTCGTAGCAGCAGGGCGGCTTCGGCCGTGCCGTCGCCGCGCCGCGCTTCGACCGCCCGCACCCAGGGCAGTTCCTCGATCCGGATCTGCCGCTCCAGGTTGAGCAGCAGCAGCGAACGGCGGTTGCGGAACGCGGTGTAGTTCGCTGCCATCAGCGTCCGCAGCGCCTGGTCGTCGTAGGCGCGTGCGGTGGTGACGGCGACCAACTGCGGTACCAGTTCGGCCAGTACCTCGGCCGACGGGACGACCCCACGTTCCACGAGGGTGGCGGCCGGGGCGCTCAGCGTGCGTTCGACCACCCGGCGTACCGACTGCGGGAGTTCGGCCCCGGCGGGCAGGCCGGTCTCCCGCTCCTCCGGTACGGAGACGGGGGCGAGTACGGGGGTGAGGTCGGCGATGCCGAACTCCTGGGGCAGCACGGCGAGTCGGCCCAACGCCACCTGGGTCAGGGCGTGATGGGAGGGCAGGCCGGCCTGGGCCCGCTGCGCGCGGCGGAGTTCGGTGTGCGGCGCGGAGCCGGGCAGGCCGCGCCGCCGCACCATCGAGGTGACGGCGTGCCGCAGCAGCCCGAGCCGCCGCGGGTCCAACTGCCGCCCGGCGACGCTCTCCTCCAGGGCGCCGCGCAGAATGCCGAGGTTCTGCTTGGGATCACGGTGCTTCCCGCAGCGGGTGTGCTCCGCGGCCAGCAGCCGATAGCGTGCGAGCAGGGCGGTGCCACGCTCCAACCACCCCTCGTCAGGGGCGAGTTCGAGGACCCGGCGGTCCGCCCCGTCCGCCGTCTCCAGCCAGTGCGCGAGCAGCTCGTCACCGAACGGCTGCCATACGGCGAGTGCCTCGCGCTGGGTCTCGACGGCGGCGTTGGGACGCTTCCGGACCAGTGTGTCCACGGCGTCGGAGACGCTACGACGGTGCACCGCGTCGGCGATGTCCGGGCCGCGCCTACCGGTCGACGGACGTGGCAGGAACCGGAGTTGATCCGCGAACGGCTCCAACTCCGCGACCAGGTCCAGAGCACCGGCCGTCTCCCCGTGCCGCACCAGCCACGCCATGGTGAGCAGCGCGCCCTCCTCCGGCACGGTCACCTCGTACCGCCCGCTGTCCAACTGCCCCCACAGCCAGGCGAGTCCGGTGTCGGTCAGGCAGTGGGCGAACAGCGCCCGCCGGTCCGCGGGCACGCCGAACCGCTCCGCGAGCCCGATCTCGTACGCCTGGAGCGGGCCGCCCGCGCCCGGGGTCCCGGTCGCGAAGCCGCCGCGCATCACCTCGGGGGTGACCCAGGCCGGAAGCCCGGCCACCGGGGTGCGCGAGCCGACCGTCAGCCGTCCGCCCGCCATCCCCGCGAGCACGGCACGCCAGCGCTGTGCGCGGCCCTCCGCGCGACGGCGGGTGCCGGCGTCCTCGTGGGTCAGCGCGGTCGTGAAGGCCTTGGCCAACTGGCCCAGGGCATAGCCCGGGGCCGCGGTGAGGTGCTGCTGCTCAGCGTCGTCATCCATAAGCCGACGTGGCGGGTACCGCCCCCGCGCCCTCCGGGTCCAGAGCCCGGTGCTCTGCTACTGAGCTACACGCCGATGAGCAGCGACGTTAGACCCGCGACGGACGGCCGGACAAGTGGGTTTCGGTCAGAGCACCTTCCGGTGGACCAGCGCCGACAGCATGAGCGCCCCCGGCAGCAACGGCAGCCACACGGTCAGGACGCGGTAGCCGATGACACTCGCCGTGGCCAGATCCATGGGGGCGCCGAACGCGACCATCGTGAACACCGTCGCCGCGTCCACGGGACCGATCCCGCCGGGTGCGGGAACGGCGCCGACCGCCGTGCTGGCCGCGAGGAACGCCAGGACCACCTGGGCCCAGGACAGCGGCAGGCCGAGCGAGGCGCCGACCGAGAAGATCACCGTCGCCTGGAGCACCGGGGCGGCCGCCGCTCCGCCCCACAGGGCCAGGATCCGGCTGGGCATGGTGTGCAGTTGGCGTACGTCGGTCAGGGCGGTGCGGACACAGCGCAGCGCCGGGCGGCGCAGTCGGGGTACGGCCGACAGCAGGACGACGGCCGTGGTGAGAGCGGTCGCCAGGCCGCCGAAGGCGAGGAGCAACGACCAGCCTCTGGGGGCGAGTTGGCCGAATCGGAGGATCTCGGGGAAGGAGACGAGGAAGACGAGCAGCACGAGCGTTTTCGCGATCGGCCTGACCAGCGAGTACAGGGCGAGGGAGGCGGTGGCGCGGGCGAGGGGGATACCGCGGCCCTGGAGGAAACGCAGGGTGACGGCGTGGGCGCCGATGCTGGCCGGCAGGGCGTGGTTGGCGGCGCCGGCGGCGAACTGCGAGGCGATCAGCAGGCCGGTCGGCAGCCGTTCGGGCACGGCCCCCTGGCGGACGAGGGCGGCGGTGCCCCAGCCGAGGCAGGTGAAGAAGAGCGCGGCCAGCAGCCACCAGGGGTCGGCGGCGGCGAGCCGGGCCGTGCCGTCGTACATGGCACGCCAGTCGACCGCCGCCCACACCGCGATCAGCAGCAGGGGCAACAGGGTCAGCACCTTGGTGGCGAGGCGGGCCGCGGTGGGGAGGCGAAAGGGGACGGGGGCGGGAGCGGGGCCGGGGGTGGAGACGGGGAGCGGCCCGGGGATGTCTTCGAGCGGAAGCAGGGGCACGAGACGAAACGTTCCCGCCTGGTATGACGTCGCGGTGTCCGTAAGCGGAAGGAGTGCGGGCGGGCGGGCGACGCGGACGGCGCGGAAGGGATGGGGACACGCGGAGAAAATGGGGCCGGGGTGAACTCATTGATGCGGCCGGGATGAACTCATTGCCTGAATCAACAATCCATCGATTTGTTGACTTCCGGCTTATCGAGCCATTTGAATTCCATTATGACCCACGCCGAGCGACCGTCCGCCGCCGCCACCGCCCTTCCCGTCGATCTCGACGAGGCGGCCCACCGCTGTCTGGTCGCCGGGTTCGACGGTGCGACGGCCGTGCCGCACACGCTGAAGCGGCTCGTCGACCGGGGCCTCGGCGGGGTCATCCTGTTCACCCGCAACGTCCGGGACGCCGAGCAGGTGCGTCGGCTCACCGACGAACTCCGCGCCATCCGCCCGGACCTGATCGTCGCCATCGACAACGAGGGTGGCGGCATAGGCCACTTGGTGAACGCCGGTGCCCCGGAGATCCCCGGCCCCTACGCCCTCGGTGTCGTCGACGACCCGGCCCTGACCGCCCGTTGCGCGGACGCACTCGCCGGCCACCTCGCCACCCTCGGCATCACCGCCTCGTACGCCCCCGTCGCCGACCTCCAGCACCAGCCGCGCAACCCCATCGTGCGCACCCGCTCCTTCGGCGCCGACCCCGCCCTGGCCGCCCGCCATCTGCGCGCCTGGATCGCCGCCACCGACGCACGCGGCGTCGCCTCCTGCGCCAAGCACTTCCCTGGCCACGGCGGCACGGTCACCGACAGCCACGACGGCGTCGCGATCGACCCGCGGCCGTACGACCAACTCCTCGTCGATCTCGAACCGTTCCGCGCGGCCATCGCCGCGGGCGTACCGATGCTGATGAGCGCCCACGTCGTTTTTCCGGCCCTGGACGCCAACCGGCCCGCCACCCTGAGCCGTCGTATCCTCGGCGATCTGCTCCGCCTCGAACTGGGCTTCGACGGCGTGCTCGTGAGCGACGCGCTGGAGATGAAGGCGATCGCCGACGCGTACGGCGAAGCGGCCGGGGCCCGGATCGCGCTCGCCGCGGGGGCGGACCAAGTCATCGTCGCCGTACCGGACTTGGAGACCACCCTGGCCTGCCGGGACGCCGTGCTCGACGCGCTGCACGCGCGCGTGCTGCCCGAGGAGCGGGTGTGGGAGGCGGCCGGGCGGGTGCGGCGGCTCGCCGAACGGTACGCGGCCCCGCGCCGGACGGTCACCGCCTGGGACGCGGACGCCGGACCGGAGGCGGCCCGCCGTGCCGTACGCTCCCGGGTCCTGCCGGCGCCGGTGCGCGGCGCCCATGTCGTCGACCTGTTCCCGACCCCGCACCCCGCCCTGAACTGGGGCGGCGAGGATCTCCTCACCGAACTCAACACGATCGACCCCACGGCCACCGGTACGACCCTCACCGAGGAACCGGCGGACCCCGCCGCCCTCGTCGACGCGATCGTGCGCGCCGGTTCCCCGTTGGTGATCGCCACCTCCGACGCCGGTCTGCACCCCTGGCAGGCCCGGCTGCGCGACACCCTGACGGCCCGGCGCCCCGACGCCGTACTGGTCGACACCGGGCTGCCGGAGGGCGGCGCCCTCTGCTCCTACGGGCGGGGGCGGGTCAATCTGCGGGCGGTCGCGGAGGTGCTGGCGGGCGCGTGAGCGTCATGAGCGGCGGCCACGGTGGAACCATGGTCGGCGATGACCAGTGATGTGAACCAGGATCCCGCGGGTGGTTCGGTGGGTGATCTCGTCGTCGGTCTCGACGCCGGCGGCACCCGCACCCGGGCCGTTCTCGCCGCCGCCGAGGACGGGCGTTCCCTCGGTGAGGGTGCCGCCGGTCCCGGGAACGCACTGACCGTCCCGGTGCCGCGACTCACCGGCCATCTGGTCGAGGCGCTCACCCTGGCCGTGCCCGAGTGGGCGCGCGCCCGTGTGGTCGCGGTGGCCGGCGGTTTCGCGGGCGCCACGGCGGCCTCCGCCGAGGAACCGGGCCACGTCAACGCCCGCGCCGCCCTCACGGCCGCGCTCGGGCAACTCGGCATCCGGGCCGACCGGATCCGCGTCTGCAGCGACATCGAGGCGGCCTTCGCCGCCGCCCCCGGCACCCCCGCCGACGGCCTCGCCGTGGTCGCCGGCACCGGCGCGGTCGCCCTGCGCATCACCGACCGCCGCTCCACCGCAACCGTGGACGGCGACGGCTGGCTCCTCGGCGACGACGGCAGCGGCTTCTGGATCGGCCGGAGCGCGGTGCGGGCCGCGTTGCGCATGGCGGACGGCCGGGGAGCGACGACGGCGCTGGCCGTCTCGGTGGGGCGGGCGCTGGGCGTGCCCGAAGCAGTGCTCCCCGGCGACGGCGACTGGTCCGGCGCCCATCGCGAGGCCTACCGCATGCACGTCCTCCCGGCCGTCATGGCCGAACTCCCCATCCACCTCGCCCGCTTCGCCCCGCTGGTGGTCGAGGCGGCCGAGGGGAAGGACGTCGTGGCGGGGCGCATCCTCGACGAGGCGGCGGACCAACTGACCGACACTGTCAGGGCGTTGGGGCCAGCCCCCGGCGAACGGATCGTCGCCACGGGCGGCTTGCTGGGCCCCGAAGGCCCACTGACGGCCCCCCTCACGGCCCGCCTCCACACCCTCGGTCTGACCCTCGACTGGGTACCGGACGGCTGCGGCGGCGCGGTCGCCCTCGCCCGGCTCGCCCACCGGGACGGCAACTAGCCGTCGATTACAGGCGGGTTGAGGTCACCGCCCCCTGCGTGACTTCACCGCGTGCTCCCCGGCGATGTGGTCCGTGAGAGCCAGTGAGGCGCTCGCGCGCTGGTAGGAGAGCTGGGCGATGCGGACGTAGAGGCAGTCGATGAGGACCAGTACGGAGTGGCGGGCGCCGATGATGCCGGTGGGGAAACTCGTCGCCGAGGACGAGGAGATGAGCCGGATGTCGGCGGCGCGGGCGAGCGGTGAGCGGGGGTCGGAGGTGAGGGCGATGGTGGTGGCGCCGCGCTCCTTGGCGAGTGCGAACGGCTCGGTGGTCTCACGGGTCACACCGGAGTGGGAGATACCGATGGCGACGTCCGCCGGGGTGAGCAGGGCGGCGGAGGTCGCGGCCGCGTGCACCTCGGTCCAGCCGCGCACCGCGCAGCCGATGCGGAACAGCCGGGTCTCGGTCTCCTGGGCGATCGCCCCGCTGCCGCCGATGCCGTAGACGTCGATGCGCCGGGCGCGGGCGGCGGCCGTGGCCGCGCGCTCCACCGCGTCGAGGTCGATACGGTCGATGGTGTGCTGCACCGCGCGCAGATCCGCACTGCCCACGACCTGCACGACCCGTTCGAGATCGTCGTCCGGGGAGATGTCCGGGCCGATCTCGGCCGTGCCCCAGTCGGAGACCTCGCCGCGACCGCGCTCCTGGGCCAGCTCGATCAGCAGATGCTGATACGAGTCGAGGCCCACCGCCCGGCAGAACCGCGTCACCGTCGCCTGCGAGGTGCCGGTGCGGCGGCCCAGCTCGGCGGCCGAGCAGTGGGTGACGGCGGCCGGATCCTCCAGGATCAGCTCGCCGACCTTCCGCAGCGAGCCGGCCAGCCGGGGCAGCTCGGCGCGGATCAGGGAGGTGACGTCTGTCGGGGGCATGTGCAGAAGGTATCAGCCACCCCGGAGGCCCTCGATTGAATACCAGGACCGTGTGTGATTCATTGATTCAATATTCTAGGAATAAACAGGTGGTTTGATCCACCGGTGGGGAGACTTCCGTGTCCGCCGAGTCCGTGAGCGCCGAGACCTTCGCACGCGAGAGCCTGGCCGTCCTCCAACGCGTCACCGAGTCCAGCCGGGACAGCGTGTCCCGCGCCGCCGGACTCATCGCGGACTGCGTCCGCACGGACGGCGTCATCCAGGCCTTCGGCACCGGCCACTCCCAGGCCATGGTCCTCGAACTCGCGGGCCGCGCCGGGGGATTGGTTCCCACCAACCGCCTCAGCATCGGCGACCTCGTCCTCTACGGAGGCGACGATCCGAGCGTCCTCGACGATCCGCTGCTGGAGCGGCGGGCCGGTATCGCCGACCGCCTCTACGACCTCGCCGGGCCGCGCCCTCAGGACCTCTTCGTCATCGTCTCCAACTCCGGTGTCAACAAGGTGATCGTGGAAATGGCCCTACGAGTGAAGGAGCGCGGCCACCGTCTGCTGGCCATCACCTCGCTCGCCCACACCAGCGCCGTCCCCGCGGCCCACCCGAGCGGCAAGAAGCTCGCCGACCTCGCCGACGTCGTCCTCGACAACGCGGCCCCGCGCGGCGACGCCCTCCTCGAACTCCCGGGCGGCGGCGCCGTCGGAGCCCTGTCCACCCTCACCGGCGCGATGCTCGTACAGCTGTCGGTGGCCGAGGCCGCGGGCCGGCTGCTCGCCTCGGGGGAACGGCCTCCCGTATACGTCTCGGCCAATGTGCCGGGCGGCTTCGAGGGCAACCTGGAGCTGGAGAAGCGCTACGGGGGTCGCATCCGCCGTACCGCGAGCTGACCCGTCGTACGCGCGGAGACGGGCGGCCGGAGCCCCCGGAACCGGGCCGCGGCCGCTCGTCGCCCCTGGCGCCGTACTCGACGAGAGTCAGACGGAAAGTGATGGAATCACCGAGTGATGCTAGACGCGGTGAATGCATCATTCAATGGGGGGCGACGACGGCCGGTAGGTCCTGAGTGCTCAGTCGCGCCGTGCCACCAGCCGATACGCGTTCGACACCCCCAGCCGAGCCGACAGCCGCTTCACCACGAACCGGTCCAGGAGCGTGCCCAGGATCAGTGCCGGGATGCCGGCGATCAGGACTGCCGCGCGGAGTGTGCGGGCGGCGCCGGTCGGGGGCTTCGGGAGCCAGGGGAGGTTGTCGCGGGGCGCGGCGGTGTCCAGGGCCAGCCAGGTGCCGGCGAGGAGGTCGACCGGGTCGTGCGGCTCGGCGTGCTGTTCCGCCACGACCGTGAAGCCCAGGTCGGTGAGGCGGCGGCGCAGGTTCTCGACCGGGATGAAGTGCAGGTGCTGGGGCTGGAGCCAGGGCAGCCACCAGCGGCCGAGGAGGGCGGCGTACCGGCTGTCGGGGTCCGGGACCTCGATCAGGAGGTGGCCGCCGGGGCGCACCGCCTGGTGTGCCGCCGCCAGTTCGCGCTCGGGCTCCGTGCTGTGCTCCAGGTAGTGGAACATGCTGACGACGTCGTAGTGGCCCGCGAGCCCGGGGGCCAGTTCGGGGAAGCTGCCGCGGTAGCCGCGCTCCACCCGCCCCGCCTGCTCGGCGAGTTCGGCGCCGTCCGTGAAGTCGAGGCCGTCGAACGTGGTGTCGGGGTACACCGTGCGGGCCGACTCGCAGAAGTGGCCGTGACCCGTGCCGACGTCCAGCCAGTTCTTGGGAGTCGGGGAGTGCGGGAGCAGTGACTGTGCCCGCTGCTCGTACATCGTGGTGCGGGCGGCGAACGTGTTGCCCAACTGCTTCTCGCCCAGGCCGTCGTAGAAGTCCCGGTAGTAGAACTCCAGCCCCGCCGGGCTCAGTCGGGGATTCTGGAACGTGTGCCGGCAGTCCTCGCAGCGGTCCAGGACGAAGGTGCCCGGCTTGTGCTGGATCAGGTCCTTGGTGCGCAACCGGGTCCGCAGCCGCGACGATTCACACCAGGGGCAGGTCTCGCGCCTGGGCTCGAAGAAGCGGTCCAGGCCGTCGGCGAGGTCGGCCCGGTAGGCCGGGCGCAGGGCCGCCACCTGGTCGTTGCGGCTCTCTGCCTTGGGGTCGTCCGCGTTGCTCACTGGGTCTCCTTGAGGGGCGCGCCGGTGGCCAGCAGCTCCAGGTGGGTCGCCGCCGCGCGGCTGCCTCCGGCCGCGCGGAACGCCGTACGGATGCGGCCGGCCGCGGCGCGGTGGTCGGGTTCGTGGAGTACGGCGTCGATCGCCGCGCCCAGCTTCGGTGCGGTGACCCGGCCGAAGCGGACCCGGATGCCCGCGCCCGCACCGGTGACCTGCCCGGCGATCACCGGCTGATCGTCGCGGATGGGCGCCACGACGAGGGGGACGCCGTGCCACAGCGCCTCGCAGACCGTGTTGTGCCCGGCGTGCGAGACGACCGCGTCCGCCCTTTCGAGGAGCGGGAGTTGGGGGATCGAGGGGAGGATCAGCAGGTCCTTGTCCTGCTCGTCGGGTGCTGCGTCCAGCGCGTTGCCCGGATCCGCGACCACCGCCTGGACGCGGTCCGTCCGGGCCCGCAGCGCCGTCACGCACTCGGTGAGGAAACGGGCGCCCACATCGGTGTTGGCGGTGCCGAGGCTGACCAGGACCAGGGAACGGGCCGGGTCCAGCCACTCCCAGGGGAAGTCCGGCGCGACCGGTCGGGGCGCGATCGACGGGCCGACCCAGCGGATCTGCTCGCCCTGCCGTGCCTCGGGGCCGACGAGTTCGGGGGTGCTGAAGGCGAGCACGAGGTGCGGGGAGAAGCGGGGGTCGCCGGTGCCGGACGGGTCGCCGATGCCGGCGCGCAGTCCGTGCAGCAACTCGTCCAGCCATAGGGCGACTTTGGGCATCCCCGCGAGGACGTCCGTGAACTCGGCGGAGGTGGTGGCCGAGGTCGCCCACGGTATGCCGAGGCGTTCCGCCACCAGGCCGCCGGCCAGGGCCTGTTGGTCGGCGACGACCGCGTCGGGCCGGAACTCCCCGACGGCGGCGGCGACTCCGGGCGCCATCTGCTCGGCGAGCGGCGCGAGGAACGCCTCCCACAGGAACCTCAGCGCCTCGGGGCCACGGATGTCGGGCGGCCGGATGCCCTCGCCCGTACCCGGGACCGGCCCGGCACACGGGAACACCCGGGCGGACTCTCCGGCGAGTCGTCGTACGAGACCGGGGTCTGCGCACGCCCAGGCCAACTCGTGCCCGCGTGCGGCCAGTTCGGCGGCCACGGCCGCCGCCGGGTTGATGTGGCCGACCAGCGGCGGTACGACGAACAGGAACCGGCTCACCGGGCCGCCACCTCGGCGGCCCCCGTCGCGCTCGCCCGCTGTATCAGGGAGAGGATGTGGGTGCCGACCGTGCCCGCCGCCTCGACCAGCACGGAGTGCTCGTGGCCGGGCACGACGACGGTCCGGCAGTCCGGGAGCACCGACTCCAGCCACGGGGCGAGCAGCGCGAGGTCCGAGTCGCCACCGTAGATGCCGAGCACCGGGCAGTGGACGGCACGGATCTGATCGTCCGTCAGGACATTGCTGAGCGGGATGTCCCGGGAGAGGGAGGTCTCCCGGGCCAGCCGGGCGGCGCCCTTGGCGAGGCGGGCGGTGTTGTGGCCGCGGTTCGCGCTGATCCAGGCGAGCGCGTCGTCCTCGTTGTGCGCCAGCTCGTGCAGCACGCGCTCCAGGATGCCGCCGAGTTTCGGCGCCCAGGCCGCGGTCGCCGGTTCCGACTCGATGAGGGAGACGCTGGCGGCGCGCTCCGGATGCCGGGCCGCGTAGCCGAACGCGACCGTCCCGCCGTAGGAGTTGCCGACCAGATGGACCGGGCCGGTCACCTCCAGCCGGTCGAGGAGCGCCTCCAGGTCGTCGATGTTGTCGTCGAGGGTGTAGCCGGTGTCGGGGCGCCCGCTGCGGCCGTGGCCGCGCAGGTCGTACATGACCACCTCGATGCCGGCGAGCGCGAACGGCGGGGCGATCGTGAAGTAGTAGCTGGCCAGGCTGTCGGTGAGCAGCCCGTGCACCAGCACCGCCGTCGCGATGGGAGGGCGGTGCTCGGGCGGGCTCATTCGCTGTACGTGCAACCGGAGTTGACCGGTGTCGACCATCGCCATGGCTCAGCCCGCCTCGGCTGCCTTGAGGCTCTGCACGACGTACTCCACCAGCCGGCCGACGGTGAGTTCGATGATCTCGTCGAACTCCATCCCGGCCAGGAACTCGGCGAAGTTGACCTTCGTGCCGTAGTGCTCCTGAAGCAGACCGGCCAGGGTCACCAGGTCGATGCTCTCCAGCTCCAGATCGCGGTTGAAGGTCGTCGTCATGGTGATCTCGACGTCGTCGACGCCGTACTCGTCCTCCAGGAGCGCGGTCAGCATGCCGGTGAGGTCGGTGAGGACGGTGTCCTCGGTGGTGGGGGTGGTCATCGGTCGTACTCCTCCTCGTGCGCGGGTCCCGTCGTCCAGGCCACGACGTAGGTCCGGTCCGGCAGGGCGGGGGGATTGCCGGCCGGTTCGCAGTGCACCGTGTAGGCGCGTTCCAGGCGTCCGGACACCAACAGCCTTGATCCGGAGATGACTTGGAAGACGGTGAAGTCGCGCGGGCGTCCCTGGAATCCGGTGCCCTCCGCCTTGGCGACGGCTTCCTTCGCCGCCCAGAAGCGGGCGAACCAGAGTGCCTCCGACTCGCCGGTGTCGGTCAACCGGGCGCGCAGCAGCGTGAGTTCTTCCTCGCCGAGCGCGGTGGTGAGCGTGCTGGGAGGGCGGTCCACGACCTCCTCGATGTCGATCCCGGGGCCGGGACCGGGGGAGTGCGGCCGTACGATCGCGACCGCCGCCTCGGCGCGGTGCGCCAGCGAGACATCCAGCGGGGGCAGGGTGCGGCCGTGCAGACCGGTGACGTACGGGCGGCCCGACTCGTCGTTGTGGACCCGGATCTCCGCCGGGAAGACGGGCCCCTCGCCGTGGCCCCAAAGCCACTGCCGTACCGCGTCCTTCACCGCGATCCGGCCCAGCAGCCACTGTCGGCGGCCGCGCGGCGGATGCTCGGCGTACTGCGAACGCTCCACGCTGCTCAGCGAGTTGCGCATGATCAGATCGCGGGAGGCGAGGTCGGGCCAGCGCTCGTTCAGCAGGGTCCGGCCGCCCGGGCGGGCCTCGGAGAGGGTGTTGCGCTCGGGGAAGCGCTCGACCGGCCTGGTCTGCGGGTCGTTGTCGAAACGCCGGTCCTGCCAGCCGGTCAGCTCCGCCCACACCTCGCCGTCGACCGTGAGCTGTACGTCGGCTTCGAGCGCGGTGTCCGTGAGCGAGGTGATCCGCACCAGGCACTCCACCTCGGTGCCGGGGCGCGGATGGGGGCCGTGGAAACGCATCTCGCGCATCCCGACCGGGAAGACGACGGTGCGTTCGGTGCGGGTCGCCATGATCCAGTAGCCGAGGATCTGGCCCACGTTGTCGAGCAGGGCGCCCGGAGCCGGGGGTGTGGTGATCACTCCGCGTACGTGGCGGTCGCCGATCGCGGTGAGTTCGGTGACGCCCTGGAACGCGGGGCCGTGGAACATCCAGCGCTCGTCGTAGAGATGGGACGCGGTGTGGTCGGGGGCGCGTTCGGTGGCGGGGTCCGGGCGTGGCTGGGGCCGGGGCGCGGGGGCGTGCGCGGGGGCCAGCTCGACCACCGCGCGCGCGTGCGGGCCGAAGGAGACGGCGAGTCGGCCGGGGGCCTCGGTGGTCACCCGCACCGGTACGTCGACCGACGGAGTCGCCGTCAGCCAGCGGTCGAACCGCGCGTCGTGCACGGCGACCGCCCGCATGCCGGGCGCGGTCCGCTCCGCCGCCTCGATGATGTGCTGGACGATCGTGGTGGCGGGGACCACCGGCCAACGGTCCGCGACATCCGGCCAGTTGGCGCGTTGCGGGAAGAAGCAGTGGTCCATGAGGTACGGCATCGAGTCCGGTGAGACATGGACCGTGGTCTGCCATTCCCGTGGGGGAGCGGGTGGTTGGCGGCTCGGAACGGGGAGGGGTGCCGCGGTACGACTGCTGCTGCCCGCGGTGATGAGTCGGGCGGCCGTGTCGGCGGTGTCCCGCAGCAGGGCGTCCAACTCGGCGGCGGCCGGGAAGCGTTCGGTCAGCGCGTCCAAGGGCGAGGCCGTGGTGCGCGGAGAGGGTGTGCGCAGCTCCGCTCGCAGCTTCACCAGGCTCGGGCCGTCGAGCGACACGAGCGCCCCGTCCAGGTCGAGCCGTACGGGAGGCCGGTCCCGCCGTGCGGCGGGCGTGGCCCTCCCGGACTCCAGGCCGGCCGGGTCGATCGCCCCGCCCGCCGACCACAACGCCACGGCCACGCGCCGGAGTTGGGCGAGACCGGAGCGGTGCGGCGAGTTGGCGGCCACCACCAGGTGGTCGCGTCCGCTCAGCGTCGCGTCGATGAGGGAACCGAGCTGGCCGGTGCCGACCTGGACGAACGCGCGATGACCGGCCGCGTACATGGCCTCGACGAGCTGCCGGAAGCGCACGGGCTCCAGCAGGTGCCGGATGAACAGCTCGCGTACCGCCGTCTCGTCCGAGGGGTACGGCGCGGCGGTCGTTCCGGACCAGAGGGGGACCGTCGGCGGGTGGAGGCGGAAGCGGTTCGTGGCCTCCTCGATCGGCGCGAGGTAGGGCTTCAACATCGGTGTGTGGAAGCCCGATTGGAACGGCAGTACCTGGCTGAGGACTCCTTGCGCGCGGAAGGACCGCACGAACTCGTCCACGGCCTTGTCCGGCCCGCACACCATCGACTGGCCCGGCGCGTTGTCGTGCGAGAGCACGATCCCGGCGCCCGCCCACTCGTCGGCGAGCGCCGACAGCACGCGCTCGGCCGGAGCCCCGATCGCGCCGAAGGCCAGCCCCGGCACCGTCACCGAGTCGGGGTCGAAGGACTCCATGAAGTCGCTGACCTCGTCCGCCGAGTACACCCCGGCGGCCGTCATCGCCGTCCACTCGCCCACACTGTGCCCGGCGACCGCGTCCGGGACGACGCCCATCCGGCGCAGCGCCGCGTCCAACAGCCGTCCTACGCCCACCACATCGAAGCCGTGGCGACCGACGTCCCCCACCTGTGCGGGAGTCGACGATCTGGTCTCGTGCAGTCCGAAGTGCGCGGCGACATCCTCGACCCGGGGCGTGAAGTCGCCCTCCAGTCCGGGGAAGACGAACGCGAGCTTGCCCTCGCCGGGCCCGATCAGCGGGCTCGGCGTGAACCACACATCGCTACGGCCCTGCCACGCCCGCCCCTTGGCGACCGCCCGGCGGGCGAGCGCGAGCCGCTTGGCGTCCGGGGCGACGATCCCGAGCCGGGAGCGGCCCGACGCGGGGTGCGCATCGGTCGTGGCCAGGAGGGTGGAGTCGTCGGCCTCCAGCAGTACGGCGAGGGCCTCGGGGCTGTCGGCGGCGAGGGTCAGCACGCGCTCCGGTTCGTCGACGAGCACCGTCGCCGCACGTGGTGCCCGTGCCCCCGGCGCCTCCTCCAGCACGACATGCGCGTTGATGCCACCGAACCCGAACGCGTTGACCGCCGCCCGCCGCACCGGCTGCCCGGAAGTCGTCTCCCAGGGCGCCGCCTTCTCCAACGGGCGGAACCGCGTGGCCGCGAGCGCCGGATGCGGGTCGTCGCAGTGCAGCGTCGGCAGCAGCATGCCGTGGTGGACGGCGAGGGCGGCCTTGATCAGACCGGCGACCCCGGCGGCCGGCATGGTGTGGCCGATCATCGACTTCACGGAGCCGATGACCGCGCTGCCGTGGGAGGTGCCCGTGTTCCCGAACACCTCCGCCAGCGTGGTGAGTTCGGCCGCGTCACCGGCGGGTGTCGCCGTGCCGTGCGCCTCCAGCAGACCGATCGAGTCGGGCCGCGCCGGGTCGAGCCCCGCCGCGTCCCAGGCCTGCCGTACGGCATGGGTCTGGCCGGTCGAGTCGGGGTTGACGAGACTCGCGGCCCGGCCGTCGCTGGACACACCGGTGCCCCGGACGACGGCGTAGATCCGGTCCCCGTCGCGCTCGGCGTCGGCGAGCCGCTTGAGGACGACGACTCCCGTGCCCTCGCCGATCAGGATGCCGTCGGCATCGCGGTGGAAGGGGCGGATGCGCTGGCTGGGGGAGAGCGCGCGCAGTTGGGAGAAGACGCTCCACAGCGTGATGTCGTGGCAGTGGTGGACACCGCCCGCCAGCATCAAGTCGCAGCGCCCGGCGGCCAGTTCGGTCACCGCCTGGTCGACAGCGATCAGCGAGGACGCGCAGGCCGCGTCCACCGTGTACGCCGGGCCGCGCAGGTCGAGGCGGTTGGCGACCCGGGATGCCGCGAGGTTGGGCACCAGGCCGATGACCGACTCGGGACTGTCCGGGCCGAGCCGCTCGGTGAACGCGGTGCGGATCCGGTCGAGTTGGCCGGGGTCCAGGTCGGGCAGCAATTCGCCCAGTGTGCGTACGAGTTGGCCCGCCGTACGGACCCGCTGGTCCAGGCGGACCAGGCCGGGGGTGAGGTAGCCGCCCCGGCCGAGCACGACACCGACCCGCCGCCGGTCGGGCAGCCGGGACTCGCCGCCCGCGTCGGCGAGGGCGGCGGCGGCCACATGGAGGGCGATGAGCTGGTCGGGTTCGGTGCCGGGCACCGAGTTCGGCATGATGCCGAACCGGGTGACCTCGACCTCGGCCAGCGCGTCGACGAACCCGCCACGCCGGCAGTACACCTGGTCGGCGACGGCCGGACCACTCGCGGAGTCCGGGCGGTAGTAGTCCGCGTCCCACCGCCCGTCCGGCACCTCGCTGATGGCATCCGTGCCGGCCAGCAGATTCCGCCAGTACGCGTCGAGGTCGGCGGCGCCGGGCAGCAGCACCGACATGCCCACGATGGCGACCGGCACTTGACGGTCCGTCATGCCGGACATGTCACCAGCCCGAAGCGGTGTAGACGACGGCTCCGGCCGACTCCTCGCCCCAGGCGAGTTCGCGCAGCAGCGCCGCGGTGCCCTCCTCCGGGTCGATCAGGCTGATGCCGCGCCGGGCGTACTCGCGTCCCAACTCCGGGGTGACCATGCCGTGATGGCCGCCGGTGGGCGCCCACGGACCCCAGTGCACGGTGAGCGCGCGGTGCCCGGTGCGCGCCGACCAGGCGGTGCCCAGGCTCTGCAGGGCGTCGTTGGCGGCCGCGTAATCGACCTGGCCCCGATTGCCGAGCACGGCCGATATGGAGCCGAACAGCACCGCGAACGCAGGCCCGTTGGGCAGTTCCTCCAGGGCCGACAGCAGGGTTTCGGCGCCGTGCGTCTTCGTGCCGTAGACCCGCTGGAAGGACTCGGTGGTCTTCTCGGCGATCAGCCGGTCCTCGATGACCCCGGCCGCGTAGACGACTCCGTCGAGCCTGCCGTGTTCGGCGTGGATCTCCTTGACCGCCTGGAGCGCGGCGTCCGGTTCGCGGAAGTCGACGGAGTGGTAGCGGGCCTCGCTGCCGAGGGCCGCGAGTTCGTCGAGAGTCGCGGTGATCTCCCGCTGGGCGAGCAGGAGTTCGGCGGTGCGGTTGATCTCGGCGGGGGTGAGGCCGCCGCCCCTGGCGGCGAGGGCCGCGCGCAGTTCGGCGGGGGTGCGGGCGCCCGCGGTCGCCGGGTCCTCGGGGCCTGCCGGTGCGGCCGTCCTGCCCAGGAGTTCGATACGGCACCGGGAGGCCGCGGCGAGCGCGGCGGCGAACTTCGCGGTGATTCCCCGCGCCCCGCCCACCAGCAGCACCACCGACTCGCGGTCGAGCCCGATCGCGGCGGCCTCGGCGACCCCGTCGCCGGCCGGTCCCGCACCGTTGGTCGCGAGCGCGCCGAGCGGTGTCTCCACCAGCTCAAGTCCGTGCCGTCCGGCGGGAGTTCGCAGGACGACCGGCTCGGTGCCGGCCGCCAGCAGTTCGGCGATCAGCGCGTCGGCGACGGCGGCCGGTGCGGTGTCGGTCAGCTCGACGACCCGGGCGACGGTGTCCGGATACTCCCGGGCCACCGTGCGGAACAGCCCGTACAGGCCCGCCGATCCGCCGTCCGCCCCCTGGACCGCGACGAGGTGGCGCGGACCGCGCCGCAGCGCGGCCTGGAACACGGGGAACGCGTCGGGCAGCACCGGCGCCGACGCCGTGAGTGGCGCGAGATACAGGGCGCCGTCCACCTGGCCGTCGGCTTCGGTGAGTTGATGGCCGGGAGCGACGATCACCGCGTCGGCGCCGTAGGAAGTGAGCCGGGACGCGACGGTCTCCGCCGCATCTTCGCCGCCGTAGAGGACGAATCGCCGGCCGCTCAGCACGGACGCCGGGTCAGCCGGGTTGTCGCCGTCCTGGTGCGCCAGCGGCACCGGCCGCAGTTGGAGCCGCTTCGGCGCGGCGCCGGTGACCTCGTCCTGCGGGACGCTCTCAGCCACGGGTGCGGCGGTCGGCCCGGTCAGTCGTGCCGACAGCCAGCCCG
Source organism: Streptomyces sp. NPDC051576 (assembly GCF_040681835.1). Classification (NCBI taxonomy): domain Bacteria; kingdom Bacillati; phylum Actinomycetota; class Actinomycetes; order Kitasatosporales; family Streptomycetaceae; genus Streptomyces; species Streptomyces sp. NPDC051576. The sequence continues at coordinate 527,975 of NZ_JBFAZO010000002.1, read as the reverse complement.
TGACGGACGCCGCCGTGCGGGCCTTCGCCAGGTCCTCCAGCTCGGCGTCGTCGAGCGAGGTGATGTCCGCGCCGCCGCCGATGCCGAGGCGCCCGGCCAGTTCACCGGCGATCTCGGCGCGCTTGATGGAGTCGATGCTGAGGTCCGCCTCCAGGTCGAGATCGGGCTCGATCATGTCGACGGGGTAGCCGGTGCGCTCGCTGATGATCTCCAGCACGACCCGCAGCACATCGTCCTCGGTGACGGCCTCGGGCGCCGACTCCGGCTGGGGGGCGGGCTGTTGGGCGACCGGGGCCGCAACGGCGGCCGGAAGGGCGGGTGTCTGCGGCAGCGCCTCGACCACGGCGGGCGCCGGTGCGGGCACCCAGGTGCCCTGGGGCACCTGGGCCCCGCCGAAGTACGTGAGCAGCACGTCCCGTTGGGCGGCCACCATCTCCCGGCTGGTGCGCAGGAACTCGGAGATGAGCGCGTCCCTGTTCGCCTCGACCGGGGCGCCGTCCTGAGGGTTCGTGGTCACAGTCGTCTCCACAACGCGTCGGGCCGGTGCGAGAGCACCGGGCAGGAGTGCTCCGGCGGCGGTGCGGACGAGCTGTCCGTCGACCGTCCAGCCGGGTCGCGAGGGCACGGGGGTCCGGGCCGCGTCGACGGCGTCGCGCCCGTTGAACAGCCATCCGGTCCGCACCGGCAGCCCGGCGACGGCCAGTTGGGCCAGTGCGTCGAGCCAGCCGCGCAGCCCGCTGTCCTGCCGTGGCTCGCAGGCGACCGTGCGGTGCGGACGGCCGTCGAGGATCTGGCCGACCAGCCGGGTGAGCACGGAGCCGGGGCCGGCCTCGACGAAGACGCGGGCACCCGCCTCGTACATCGCCTCGATCTGCGCGACGAAACCGACCGGTGCCCCGATCTGCGCGGCGAGTTCGGCCCGGACCGCGTCGGCGCCCTCGCCGTACGGGGCCGCCGTACGGTTGGACCAGACCGGGAACTCCGGGGCGAGCACGGGCTGTTGGGCGAGGACCTCCGCGAACCGCTGCCCCGCCCCCGCCACCAGCGGGCTGTGGAAGGCGCACGCGACGGGGATGCGCTTTGCGCCCAGGCCGGCGTCGCGCAGCAGCCGTACGGCCGCTGTGACGGCCTCGGTCGGGCCCGAAATCACCGTCTGGCGCGGCGAGTTGTGGTTGGCGACGACCACCGAGTCGGGTGCGCCCGCCGTCTTCAGAGCCTGTACGACGTCCTCGGCGCCGGCCGCCACGGCGGCCATGGTGCCCGGGTCGTCCGCGCCGGTGGCCGCCAGGATCGCCGCCGCGCGTTCGGCGCTGAGCTTCAGCAGCGCCTCCGGGGTGATGGCACCGGCCGCGCACAGGGCGACCAGCTCGCCGTAGCTGTGCCCGGCCGCCATGTCGGGCCGGACGCCCGCCTCGGTGAGCAGCGCGTGGGCGGCGAGCCCGGCGATGCCCAGCGCGGGCTGCGCGACCCGGGTGTCGGTCAGCCCGGCCTGCTGGCGCTCGCGCGCGGTGTCGTCGAAGGCGGAGGGCGGGTAGAGCGCGTCGGCGTGGTCGCGGCCGAGGTGCAGATAGTGCTGCAACTCGGGGAACGCGATGAACACGTCGGCGAGCATGCCCGGGCGCTGACTGCCCTGGCCGGGGAAGAGGAACGCGACCTTGCCCGGGTCGGCCGCTTCAGCGAGATGGATGCCGGCGGCGGGATCGTGCTCACCGTCCAGCGCCCGCCGCAGTTGCCCGACCAGCCCCTCCACGTCCCGGGCCACCACGGCCACTTGCACCGGCTCGTGCCGGGCGTCGGAGCGGCGGGACGCGCTGAGGGCGAGGTCGCGGAGCTTCCAGCAGCCCGCCTCGGCGAGCTTGAGGATCTCCTCGATGCCCCGCCGCGCCGCCGCCCGGTCGGTTCCCCGGAACATGAACAGCTCGGCCGGCCAGGCGTCCAGACCGTGCGCGGGCGGTACGGCCTCGCCGTAGGCCCCGATCACCGCGTGGAAGTTGGTGCCGCCGAAGCCGAACGCGCTGAGCCCGGCGACGCGTTCCTCGGCGGGGGCCGCCCAGGGGCGGGGCCGCGCGTGGAAGACGAACGGGCTGCTGTCCTCCTGCCACGCCGAGTTGGGCTGCTTCATGTGCAGGGTGGGCGGCTTGACCCCGGTGTAGAGGGAGAGCACGGTCTTGATCAGCCCGGCGAGTCCGGCGGCGCATTTCGTGTGCCCGATCTGCGACTTGACCGAGCCCAGTGCACAACTGCCGTTCTCCGCACCGGAATCGGCGAACACCTCGCTGAGGATGGAGAGTTCGGTCCGGTCGCCGACGACGGTCCCGGTGCCGTGCGCCTCGACCAGGCCGACCTCGGCGGGGGAGACACCCGCGTTGCGGTACGCCCGCTGCAGTGCAGCCCGTTGTCCCTCGGGCCGGGGTGCCGTCAGGCCCAGGGAGCGGCCGTCGCTGGAACTGCCGACTCCCTTGATGACGCCGTAGATCCGGTCGCCGTCCCGCTCGGCGTCCGCGAGCCGCTTGAGGACCACGCAGGCGACGCCCTCGCCGAGCGCGATGCCGTCCGCCGAGCTGTCGAAGGCGCGGGAGCGGCCGGTGGGGGACAGGGCGTGCACGGAGGCGAAGAGGACGTAGTCGTTGATGCCGTTGTGGAGGTCGGCGCCCCCGCACAGCACGACATCGCTGGTGCCGCCCACGAGTTCCTTGCAGGCGACGTCGACGGCGGCCAGCGAGGACGCGCAGGCCGCGTCGACCGTGTAGTTGGCCCCGCCGAGGTCCAGCCGGTTGGCGATGCGGCCCGAGATGACGTTGGAGAGCATGCCGGGGAAGGAGTCCTCGGTGAGGGTGGGGAGTTGCTCCTCGACGCCCTGCGGGATCTTCCCGTAGTAGGTGGGCAGTACGGCACGCAGCGTGGTCGCGTTGGAGAGGTCGCTGCCCGCCTCCGCACCGAACACCACGGAGGTGCGCGAGCGGTCGAACTGCCGCCCCCGGTCGCCGTATCCGGCGTCCTCCAGTGACCGCCGGGCGGCTTCGAGGGCCAGCAGTTGGACCGGCTCGATACTGCCGAGGGAGGTCGGCGGGATGCCGTAGCGCAGCGGATCGAAGGGGATGCGCGGCAGGAAGCCGCCCCACTTCGACGGGGTGGCACCGTCCTTGCCGGTCGAGTAGTGCACGGCCGGGTCCCAGCGGTCGGGCGGGACCTCGTCGACGGCGTCGCGGGCGCCGAGGATGTTCGCCCAGAACGTGGGGAGGTCGGGTGCCTGCGGGAACATGCACGCCATGCCGATGACAGCGATGTCGAGTGGAGCCGGCGCCTCGGGCTCGACGCCCTCCTCGACTCCCAGGCGCGCGCGGGCGGTTCGCGCGCTCTCGGTCAGGAAGTCGGCGGCCTCCTCGGTCACCGCGCGGTGCAGGGCGTCGATCGTGGTGGTCGCGGTCCGCAGCACGGCGACCTCGCCGGCCATGAACATCCCCTCGGCGAGCTGCCGTTGCTCGTCCACGGCGGCCAGCGCTCCGGCGGTGTCCCGCTCGACCCCCTTGCTGGCGATCCGCAGCCGGCCGACGTTGAGCCGCTCCAACTTCTCCCAGATCTCCCGGTCCGGCACACCCTGTTCACGCAACTGGGCCTCGAAATCGAGGTAGTTGTCGCTGAACGGGCTGGGTACGCAACGGGTGGCGTGACCCGGTGCGGTCTCCAGGAGCGCGGTCCGGGTGGCCGCTGTCACCTGCTCCTGGAACAGCGGCTGGATCGCCCCGCAGCCGACCGCCTCCTCGGTGAAGAGGTAGGCGGTGCCCATCAGCACACCGACGGCGGCGCCCCGGGCGGTGAGCGGCGCGGCGAGCGCGGCCACCATCGCCGCCGACCGCTCGTCGTGGACGCCGCCCGCGAAGAACACCTCGACGTGCTCCGCGGTGTCCGGCTCGGCCTTCGCCAAGAAGTCGTCCAGTACGGCGAGTTGGGCCTCCCACAGCGGGAAGCTGCTGCGTGGCCCGACATGGCCGCCGCACTCGGAGCCCTCGAACACGAACCTGCGCACGCCCGCGTCCAGGAACTGCCGCAGCAGCCCCGGCGAGGGCACATGCAGGAAGGCGGAGATCCCGGCCCGCTCCAGCGCCTCGGCCTGGGAGGGCCGACCGCCCGCGATGATCGCGTGCGTGGGACCCGCCTCCCGTACGGCTTCGAGCTGGGCGTTCCGCAGCTCCTCGGGCGCGAAGCCGAGCACTCCGACGCCCCAGGGCCGCTCGCCCACGACGGCGCGGGTCTCGGCCAGCACCGCCCGCGACTGCTCGCCGCTGGAGAGGGCCAGCGCGACGAACGGCAGGGCACCGCCCGCGGCCACCGCGGCGGCGAACTCCGCCTGGTCGCTGACCCTGGTCATCGGGCCCTGGGCGACGGGGAGTCGGGTGCCGAGCGCCTCGCTCATCGGGGAACCGGTGCGCAGCGCCCGGGTGGGTCCTTCGTCGCGTATGGACTCCCGTACGGCGGCGGTCAGTTCACGTACGGTGCGGCCCGCGTCGCCCCAGCGCTCGGCGAACCGCGCGGCGAGGAAACCGTCCTGGCCGACCGGCAGGAGCTGGGTGCGCGGGTCGCGGGCGCCGAGCAGTTCGGACACCCGCTCGGCGGGCACCTGCGGGGCGTCCGGGCCGCGCCGGAGCAGCACCCGGTGACCGGCCACCACCGTGGTCTCGGAACCGTCCATCGAGCGCAGCGCGGCGGCCGCCGTCTCCGGCAGGCCCGACTCGGCGAGCAGCGCCAGCTGGCTGTCCAGGACGACCCCGGCCGCGCCACCGGCCACGGCAGCGGCCGCCGTACGGGGCCCGATGCCGCCGCAGGCCCAGACCGGGACGTCCACACCGGGCTCGGCGAGCAGGCGCTGGAGCAGCACGAAGGTGCTCAACTCGCCCACCCGGCCGCCGCTTTCGGCACCCCGGGCGATCAGCCCGTGTGCACCGGCGCGGACCGCCGCGAGCGCCTCGTCGGGACCGGTCACCTCGACCAGCACCCGGTGCCCGGCGGCGACGTCCGCGATCGGCCAGGGGGCGTCCACGGCGAGAACGACGGTGTGCGGGCTCGCGCCGCCGCCCGTCGTGAGGTCCCCGGGGACGATCCGGCAGTGGGCTCCGATCCGCACCCCGAAAGGGCCGGGGGCCCAGCGCCGGATTCGCGCCAGGGCCTCTCTCGCTCTTCGGTCGCCCATTCCCAGGTCGAGTACGCCGAGGCCGCCGGCGCGGCTGACTGCCGCCGCGAGCCTGGCGTCCGGCTCATGGAACGGGGTGATTCCAATGATCAGTTCTTCGGCGCGCGCGACAGGCGTCATGATTCTCCGAATAAACGGTGAAACTGCACGGTGGGGGGTTTCGGCCGGGGCGCCGAATGTAATCGCAAAGACGCGAGATGGCTGGTTGAAAACTAGCCCCCCTGTTACTCATGGGTCAACTACGACAAGGTAAGCAACTCATGGAGGGAAGTGATCAAGCCACTCGGAACCGGCCCCCAAACAACCGAAAACCCTGCCAATTTCCTTCAGAGGGCACGCCATTCGGACCGCAGTGGCGCAAGCGGTCCAAAAGCCCCTGGTATTCATCCGGGGCTCATGGTCCCGAAACATCGCCGACGGCGGGACGGAATTATGTAAACGTTGGGTGTCGGTGCCCCCTCGCATAAGCCGCGCTAGGTTGGCCCCCATGAGCACACCGCGGGACCTGATGATCGTTGCCATGGATGTCGTACCCGAGCGCCCCGTCGAGACGGGTGATCTCTCGCTCGCGCTCGCCGGAGCGGAGGTGATCGACCTCCTCGCTGCCGATGCCGTCACGCTGGACGGCGACCTGATCGTGCCGAACCTCCAAGTACCCCTGGAGGACGGCCTGTTGGACGAGTCCGCGACCTCGCTCGTGCGGGAGACGCCGTACGAGTCGGTCGAGGACTGGCTGTGGCGGCGCGGGCGTGGACTGTCGTTGGCCTATCTGACCGCGCTGGAGGCGGAAGGACTGGTCGCCCGGCAGCGCGCCCGCTGGATCCCGGTCCGCACCGGCCGCACCGCGCTGGTCGACTCCCCGGCCCGCACCCGTGCCACCGACCGCTGGACCGAGGGCGAGCCCGTCCTCGCCCAGCTCGCGGCGGCTGTCGGCATCCGTGCCGTGCCGGACGAGGACTCCGCGAAGATCACCGACGAGGCCCTGAACGCGGTCCTCGCCGTCGTCCACGGCGCGGTGACGGAGTTGGAGGCTGTGCGTCAGCGGAAGACCGTGGAGGACGCGGCCTACGACAATGTGTGGCGCGGTATGTGACGGCGACTTCCGGACTTCTGGGCACGTCAACTGGCGGCAACGCAGAGCCAGTTGGTGTTCCTGTGCCTCAGGTGACGCCACGTCACCCATGGTAGGCGCAAGCTGTGGAGGAGCCTAGGGTGACGAAGGAGGCGAGACCGCCCCCAGCGGGACCGTCACCGTGAACACCGTCGCCCCCGGCTCGGCCACCAGCTCCACCGTGCCGCCGTGTGCCTCCGTCAGTGAGCGGGCCACCGCGAGGCCGAGGCCGCTGCCGCCCCGGTCACGGCTGCGGGCCTTGTCGACGCGGTAGAAGCGGTCGAAGACCTGGTCGCGGTCGGACTCGGGGATGCCGGGGCCGGTGTCGGCGACCTGTACCGACGCCGTGGCGGCGCCGACCGAGACGGTCACCGACACCTTGGTGCCGGGCGGGGTGTGCACGGCCGCGTTGGTGAGGAGGTTGTCCAGGACCTGCCGGACGCGGACCGGGTCGACGCGCAGCCGGACCGGGGACGGCGGGACCGTCACGGTCAGCGGACGGTCCGGGTGCCCGGCGCGGAAGGCGTCCGCCGCCTGCCGGACCAGGTCCACCAGATCCGTGTCCTCCGGCCGCAGCGGGGTCTCCACGTCCGCCGCGTCGAGCCGCGCGAGCAGCAGGAGGTCGTCGAGGAGCACGCCCATCCGGGCGGCCTCGGCACGCAGCCGGGCCAGATGCCTGTCCCGCTCCTCGGGCACGTTGGCGGCCGCGTACTGGAACAGGTCCGCGTAGCCGCGCACCGACATCAGCGGCGTCCGCAGCTCGTGCGAGGCGTCCGCGACGAAGCGGCGCAGCCGCTGCTCCGCCTCCGCGCGCACCGCGAGCGAGTCGTCGATGTGCTCCAGCATCGTGTTGAACGCGGTGCGCAGCTCCTCCACCTCGGGCCCGCCGTCGCGGTTCTCGGCGCGCAGCGGGAGCCGGGCCGCCGAGTCGGTGAGGTCGTGCGAGGCGATGCCGTGCGCGGTGTGCGCCATGTCGCTCAGCGGTTGCAGCCCGCGCCGCAGCAGCCTGCGGCCGAGCACCACCAGGGCCAGCAGCGCCAGCCCGAAGGCGACCACCTGGATGATCACGAGCTGTCGTACCGTCTCGTCGATGTCGCCCATCGGCGCGCCGCTCACCAGCACCACACCGGGTTCGACCTCGCAGCCGCGCAGCCGGTACTCGCCCTCGCCGGTGAGGTTCTCGGTGCGCAGCACATGGCCGCCCGAGGCGATCTGCGCCCTGGCCACCGAGGTGAGGTCGGCGATGTCCGAGGGCAGGTCCGAACTCTCCTCGGGCTTGCGGAGCACCGGAGTGCCGTTCGAGACGTCGTACACCGCGTAGTACCAGCGGTAGTACTTCTTGCCCTGGAGCGTGCCGCTCGTCGCGATGGACTTGGACTGGCCCCCCTGGGCGAGCCCGAGCTGGTCGTCGAGCTGGGCCGACAGATAGTCCCGCATGTACGTCGTCAGAGCGGTGCCGACGACGGCGAACGCCACCAGGGCCAGCGCACCGAGACCCAGCGCGAGCCGTGTGCCCAGCCGCAGCCTGCGCCAGTTCTGCCGCATCCGCCCGATCACTCGGCGGCCTGCCGGATCACATAGCCGAAGCCGCGCACGGTGTGGATCAGCGGATCATGCCCCTCGTCGAGCTTCCGGCGCAGCCGGCTGACCACCAGCTCCACCACATTGGAGCGGCCGCCGAAGCCGTACTCCCACACGTGGTCGAGGATCTGCGCCTTGGTGAGCACGGTCGGCGACTTGCGCATCAGATAGCGCAGCACCTCGTACTCGGTCGGGGTGAGGGTGAGGAGCCGGTCGGCGCGGCGCACCTCGCGGGTGTCCTCGTCCATCGTCAGATCCGCGACCCGCAGCACGGAACGCGGGAAACCTGGCCCGGCGCTGCGCCGCAGCACGGTCCGCAGCCGGGCCATCAGCTCCTCCACCGCGAACGGCTTGACCAGGTAGTCGTCACCGCCCCGGGTCAGCCCGGCGACCCGGTCGGCGACCGCGTCCCGCGCCGTGAGGAACACCACGGGCACCATCGTCCCGGAGCGCCGCAGCCGGTCCAGGACCCCGAACCCGTCGAGTCCCGGCAGCATCAGATCCAGCACCACGATGTCCGGTACGAACTCGGCGGCCACGCTCAGCGCCTCCTCACCGGAGTACGCGCACGCGGCCTCCCAGCCCTCGTACCGGGCGACCGTCGCCACGAGGTCGGCGATCGGCGGGTCGTCGTCCACGACGAGGAGTCGAACTTTGTCCACCCGCTCATAGTGCTGCACGCGCCGATCCGCGCCAGACCCGGTGGTCCGCCGTGCCCACATCGATAACCACTTGAAAGTTGTACGACAGGAAAACGACAGCTCCCCGAGGTGAAGCTCGACTCCCAGGACCCGATCAAGGAGCTGCCGTCCGTGACGACCGTCCAATCACCCCCTGCGCCCCCCACGGCGATACGCCCCAGGGTGGTGGCCCGCACGAGTCTGTACGCCGTGCTGGTCGCGAACGTCGCCGTGGTGACCGTCTTCTTCGCCCAGGCCGGAACCGCCTCCAACGCGCTCATCGTCATCGGCCGCCTCCTCGGCCTCTACGGCGCGCTCGTCATGGCCTTCCAACTGCTGCTGGTGGCCCGCCTGCCCTGGCTCGACCGCCGCATCGGCATGGACCGGCTGACCTCCTGGCACCGCTGGACCGGCTTCGCGCTGCTGTGGACGCTGCTCGGGCACCTTGTGTTCATCGCCTTCGGCTACGCCCAGGGCACCGACACCGGCCCGGTCGGCGAGGTCGTCGACCTCGCCGAGACCACCGAGGGCATCCTGCGCGCGCTGGTCGCCTTCGCCCTGATCCTCGTCATCGGCGCGACCTCCGCCCGCTACGCCCGGCGCCGGCTCGCCTACGAGACCTGGCACTTCATCCACCTCTACACCTACGTAGCGGTGGTCCTCGCCTTCACCCACCAGGTCGCGGTCGGTACGACGTTCACCGCGTCGCCCGCCGCCACGACGTACTGGTACGCCCTCTGGGGCGTCGCCCTCGGCTCGGTGGCCCTGGGCCGGCTGGTGCTGCCGCTGTGGCGCAACTGGCGCCACCAGTTCCGGGTCTCGGCGGTCGTCCCCGAGTCGGACACCGTCGTCTCCATATACATCACCGGCCGCGACCTCGACCGGCTCCCGGCCCAGGCCGGCCAGTTCTTCCTCTGGCGCTTCCTCACCAAGGACCGCTGGTGGCAGGCCAACCCCTTCTCCCTCTCGGCCGCCCCCGACGGCACCCGCCTCCGCCTCACCGCCAAGACCGCCGGCGCCGGCACGGCCGCCCTGCGCCACCTCAAGGTCGGCACCCGCGTCTTCGCCGAGGGCCCCTACGGCGCCTTCACCACCCTGCACCGCAGGAAGCCGGAATCCCTGCTCATCGCGGGCGGCGTCGGCGTCACCCCCATCCGCGCCCTGCTGGAGGACCTGGAGGGCCATGCCGTCGTCGTCTACCGCGTCGCCACCGACCGCGACGCCGTCCTCTACGACGAACTCACCGAACTGGCCCACACCAAGGGCGCCCAACTGCACCTGGTCACCGGCCCGCCCGTCCCCGACAAGCTGGCCCCGCGTGAACTGGCCCTGCTGGTACCGGACATCGCCGACCGGGACGTCTTCCTGTGCGGACCGCCGCCGATGATGAACGCGGTGCTGCGCACCCTCGGCGACCTGGGCGTGCCCAAGCAACAGATCCACTTCGAGCGTTTCAGCCTGGCGGCGGCGGGATGAGAGAGACACCTTGAATCCTCCCCCTCGTGAACGAGGGGGATTCCTGGCTCAGGCTGCCTCCGGGAGCAACGCCCCCGGAAGTCTTACGCCCTCGACACCAGCCGGGTTGAGACCAGCCCGGACCAGCATCACGCGCGCGGAGTTCTTGTCCCGAGGCGAGACGACTCCGCACGCGGTGCAGGTGTAGGTACGTTCCGAAAGAGGAAGTGCGTGCTTGGTTCTCGCTCCGCACGACGCGCAGTCCATGGTGGTGTGCGCGGGATGCACGAGACGGATGTCCCGTGTGTGCTTGCGGCCCATCTCGATCAGAGCCTGTTTGGTGGCGCCGATCGCCGCGTCAGCGGCCTTACGGGCCATGGTGGTCTTCGCGAGGAACTTCGGCTTGAAGTCCTCGACGGCGATGGCGTCATGGTCGGTCACAACGCGTTTGGCCCACTTGCGGGCGGTGTCCTGCCGTCGGCGGGCGACCTTCTTGTGCAACTTCGCGGTCTGCAGTTGCGCCTGGCGGTAGCCGCGCGAGGCGGCCTGTCCCTTCACCGGCTTCCTGCGGGCCATCATCCGCTGGTAGCCGGCCAGACGTTGAGCGGCGTTCTTGCCGTGCTGCGGGTGGGGGAGGTCGTGGGCGTCAGAGGTGGTGGTGGCGGTCTCCTTCACCCCCCAGTCCACGCCGAGCACGCGGCCCGTCCTCGGGAGCGGCTGCATTTCGGTCGGGACGACGAACGAGGCGTACCAGTGGCCGAGGGCGTCCTGATGGACACGCACGCTGGTTGGGTCGGAAGGCACGTCGCGGGACCACACCAGGGTCAGAACTACCCCGCCCGCCAGGTGCAGGCGGCCGTCCTTCAGGCGGAACCCGCGCCGGGTGTAGTTCAGCGTGGGCAGTGCGTCCCGCTTGCGCTTGATGCGGGGCATCCCGGCGCGCTGCCGCATCGGCAGTCCGGCCTTGATGTCTTTCATGGCCTTGGCGCGGGACTTGGCGAAGTCGCGGATGGTCTGCTGCTGCGGCACGGAGGCGCCCTCACGCAGCCACGCCATCGCGTTGCGGGCTTCGGTCAGCAGCTTGTCGAGCTGGGCCGGGCCGCACGTTGTGTTCTCGACCGCGTCGCGGTTCGCGGTGTGGACCTTGCGGGACATGGCCACGCACTCGTTCCAGATCCAACGACAGCGCGCCCACTCGGCCATCAGGCCGGTGCGGGCGGTCGACGACACGCGGAGCCGGTAGGTGTACCGGGCATGCACGGCACCCTCCGAAACCTTCTATCGCATCACCGTGGTGTCACTTTACCACCAGCAGGTCACTCGAAATCCACTACTCTGGGGTCATGGATGAAGAAAAGCGCATCACGCTCCGTCTGCCCGCCGACCTGCACGCATGGCTGGTTGCTCAGGCCAGGTTCGCCCGCAGATCCCTCAACTCCGAGATCGTCTACCGGCTGGAGGTCGAGCGCGACGCCGCCGCGGCAGACGCCGAATCGCCCTGACGGCGATTCGGCTTTTCCTGCCCTGCTCCGTAGGAGTCCGATTCCTCCCCGGCCTGAAGGCCGGAGCATCCTCGGAGGAACCCGGTGAAGCGAGCCATACCTGTCGTCGCGCTGAGCATCGCGGGCCTGGTCCCGGTCTGGCGCTACGAACCCTCCATCGGCACTACGACGACCTCCACCGCCGAGCCCGTCACGACACCGTCCGCCTCCGCTACGTCCGGAACCGTCGTCAAGGGCACCACGATCCAGACGGAGAAGGGTCCTGTCCAGGTCCAGGTGACCTTCGACGGCGACAAGATCACCGCGGTGAAACTGCTCCAGCAGCCGGACCATCCGCAGACCGTCGCGGCGGTGCCGGTGCTGGTCTCGGAGACGCTGAAGGCGCAGAGCGCGGACGTCGACACGGTGTCCGGGGCGACGATCACCAGCGACGCGTACAAGAAGTCGCTCCAGGCCGCCATCGACGCCAACGACAAGGCCACGTCCGCCTCGCCCTCCGCCACCGCGTCGCCCGCGAAGCAGACCGTCGCGGGCCCTGCGATCAACACGTCCAAGGGCACCGTCCAGGTGCAGGCGACCTTCGAGGGCGACAAGATCAGCGCGGTCAGCATGCTCCAGCAGCCTGACCACCCGCAGACCGCGGCAGCGGTGCCGGTGCTGATCTCGGAGACGCTGAAGGCACAGAGCGCGAAGATCGACGCGGTGTCCGGCGCCACGATCACCAGCGACGCCTACGTCCAGTCGCTCCAGGCCGCCATTGACGCCAAGGGGGCCTGAGATGCGGAGAGTTGAGCATGTCATGGGCTTCCCGGTGTCGCTGCGGGTCGATGACGAGGACATCGGCATCGGTATTGGCGAGGAGACCGCCGACGCGCTGTTCTCCTGGCTGCGCGAGGTCGACGCCCGCTTCAGCCCGTTCCGCCCGGACAGCGAGGTGTGCCGCTACGACCGTGGTGAGCTGCGACTCCCCGACCTCAGCGCGGACTTGACCGAGGTCCTGGACCTCTGCGAGCAGTACCGGCTCGCGACCGGCGGCGCCTTCGACGTCCGGCTGCCCGGCCGGCCCCTCGACCCCTGCGCGGTGGTCAAGGGCTGGTCGGTGCAGCGGGCGGCGGACTTGCTCACCGCCGCCGGAGCCCGGCGCTTCATCCTCAACGCCGGCGGCGACGTGGTCGTGGCCGGCGGTCCGTGGCGGGTGGGCGTACGGCACCCGGAGCACGCCGACCGACTGTGCGCCGTACTGGAGTTGACCGACGGGGCGGTGGCGACCTCCGCGCGCTACGAGCGCGGCGACCACATCGTCGACGGCCGCACCGGCCGCCCCGCGACCGGACTCCTCAGCCTCTCCGTCGTGGCCCCCTCACTCACCGAGGCGGACGCCACGGCCACCGCGGCCTTCGCGATGGGCACGGAGGGCGTCGACTGGGCCGCCGCCCGCCCAGGCTGCGAGGTCTTCGCGGTCGACACCGACCGCCGGGTGCGTCGTACGCCGGGATTCCCGGTGGCGGGTGACATTGCGGCTGCGGCTTAGGTCGCGGCCGGGAAGTCTTGTCGGTCACTCGTAGGGCGGCCCGTTTCGCGGTCGCCGTGTAAGCGGCTGGTGTGTCGGGTGGGGGGATCTCCCATGGGTCCGCCGTACGCCGGGACTCTCCGGTCGTGGGTGACACTGAGGCTGCGGTCCAGGTCGTGGCCGGTAAGTCTTGTCGGTCACTCGTAGGGCGGCCCGTTTCGCGGTCGCCGTGTAAGCGGCTGGTGTGGCGAGTGGGGGCATCTCCCATGGGCCCGCCGTACGCCGGGACTCCCCGGTCATGGGTGACACTGAGGCTGCGGTCCAGGTCGCGGCCGGGAAGTCTTGTCGGTCGCCCGTAGGGCGGCCCGTCTCGCGGCCGGCGCGCAAGCGGCCGGTGTGCCGAGTGGGGGCATCTCCCGCGGGTGCGTCGTACGCCGGGATTCCCGGTGGCGGGTGACACTGCGGCTGCGGCTTAGGTCGCGGCCGGGAAGTCTTGTCGGTCACTCGTAGGGCGGCCCGTTTCGCGGTCGCCGCGTAAGCGGCTGGTGTGGCGAGTGGGGGTACCTCCCAGGTCCTTGAGTCGGTGGGGGAGTGTGGTGGGCATCGCGAGGTGGGCTGGACCTTTGCCGACCCGGCGTGGCGCGTCGCGACATGCGGAAGGGCCGCCGGGCGCCCCCGGCGGCCCTTCCTGTCGGGAAGTGGCTCAGTGAATTCGGATGTGGTTCAGCTGACGTCGGAGGCGTCCAGGCGGTACAGGCCGCTGTAGGCGGACACCGCCGTGCCGTGGGCCTTGACCCAGGTCGCGATCTCGGAGTTGGTGCTCTGACCGCCGCCGCTGCTGCTCACGGTGATGTAGTGCAACTGGCCGGACTTCACCAGGGACTTGAGCTTGGCGAGGGTCATCGCGTTGTCGCTGCCGGACCAGCCGCCCATGGAGATCACGGGCTGTCCGGACTCCAGGATGATCGAGGACGCGGTCTGGTCGGTGGCCACCGCGAGCAGCCAAGTCGCCCCGTCCTGGTGCTTCTTGAGGTACGAGATCATCGCGGACGAGACCTGGGTGTCGCCGCCCATACCGCCACCGCCACCGGCAGTCTGCGTACCGGACTCGGATTCGGAACCGGACTCCGAAGCGCTGCCCGAGGGCTGGGCGCCGGACGGCGCCGTACCGCTGGGCTTCGTACCGGACGGGGCCGAACCGCTCGGCTTTGTACCGGACTTCATGCCGCTCGGGGCACCACCACCGCCCCCGCCCATACCGCCACCGGTGCTCGGACCGGCCGTCGGGTTCGTGCCGTTGGTCGAGGTTGTCGCCGCCGAGACCGAGTAGGCCGCGGGGCCGGCGAGGAGGGCGACGATGGCGGCGAGGGCCGCGAAGCCCATCAGACGGTGGCGCTGGGTGAACCGGCCGACCAGCAGGCCGAGTACGGAGGCCGCGCCCGCCACGGCGACGACGATCTCCGCGACCGTGTACACCGTGCCGGAGCCGGAGACCCGCTGGAGCAGGACGACCGCCCAGACCGTGCTGACCGCGATGGCGAGGGGCAGCACCCAGGCCCACTTGGCCGCCGTGCCCTCACGGAAGGCGCGGTAGAGCATGACCCCGCCCGCACCGGCCACGGCCGCGATACCGGGCGCCATGGCGGTGACGTAGTACGGGTGGAAGGTGCCCTCGGCCAGCGAGAAGGTCAGGAAGTGCAGGACGAACCAGCCGCCCCAGAGCAGCAGTGCCGCGCGCTTGGCGTCCGTGCGGGGAGCGCGTCCGCGCAGTACCAGGCCGGCGATCAGCGCGATGGCCGCGAACGGGATCAGCCAGGAGATCTGGCCGCCCATGATCTCGTTGAACATCCGGTACAGGCCCGAACTGCCGCCGAACGAGGCCCCGTTGCCCTGCGAGCCCACCGACGAGCTGGCGCCGAAGATCCGGCCGAAGCCGTTGTAGCCGATGACCAGGTCCCACACCGTGTTGTCGGTCGAACCGCCGATGTAGGGGCGGGAGGAGGCGGGGATCAGGTCGACGATCACCATCCACCAGGCGCTGGAGACGATCAGCGCGACGGTGGCGACGGCGAGGTTGCGGACGCGCTTGCCGAGGGAGAGGTTCGTGGCCCAGAGGTAGACGACGAAGAACGCGGGCAGGACGACGTACGCCTGCATCATCTTGGTGTTGAACGCGAAGCCGATCGCGACCGCCGACCACACCAGCGGCATCAACTTCCCGTTGCGCACGGCCTTCAGGAGGGCCACCGCGCCGAGCATCATCAGCAGGACGAGGATCGGGTCCGGGTTGGTGTCGCGGGTGATGGCCACCGTGATGGGGGTGAAAGTGAGGACGAGCGCCGAGACGGTGCCCGCGACCGCGCCGAAGTCCCGCTTCACCTGCCGGTACAGCAGGGCGACCGAGCCGGTGCCGGCCGCGACCATCGGCAGCATCAACTGCCAGTTCCCGTAACCGAATACGCGGGCGGACAGGCCCATCACCCAGAGGGCGAACGGTGGTTTGTCGACCGTGATGAAGCTGCCGGAGTCGAGCGCGCCGAAGAAGAACGCCTTCCAGCTCTTGGTGCCGCTGTAGACGGCGGCGTCGTAGAAGGAGTTGCCGGTGATCGAGGTCAGGTTCCAGGCGTAGAGGGCCGTGGCCAGCAGCAGGATCGCCCACAGGGTCGGGCGGGCCCAGCGCGGGTCCTCCTCCGGGCCCGTGAAGAGCCTTCTGGCACGGGAGTTGAGGCCGCCGTCGGCGGGCGGGCCCGCCCGGTGCGAGGGCCGGGTGCCTTCCTGGGCGGGCGGCGGGGCGAGGGTCGTCATGACGCGTACTCCAGATTCTCCGAGCGGGAAGCGATGCGTGCGTCGGCACCCGCCCTGGCGGTCCAACGCGGGCGGTGGGGTACGGCGGCGATGCGGGCGCGGCCGGTGACGGTCTGCCTGAACATGCGGCGCATGCCCTTGAGGTCGTCGAGGGCGGTACGGACGATGTCGACACGGCTGTCGGGGTCGTCGATCCAGTCGACCGGGACCTCGTGGATGCGCAGCCTGTTGCGCTGGGCGAGGACGAGCAGTTCGGTGTCGAAGAACCAGGCGGTGTCCTCGATGTGCGGGGCGAGCGCCCGGAACACCTCGGTGCGGACGGCCTTGAAGCCGCACTGCGCGTCCGAGAAGCGGGCCCCGAGGGCCGCCTTGAGGAGGAGGTTGTAGGAGCGGGAGATGAACTCGCGCTTGGCTCCGCGCTCGACCGCCGACTGCCGGTGCAGTCGGCTGCCGATGGCCACGTCGCTGTGGCCGGACAGGAGCGGAGCGACCAGCGGGAGGAAGCCTTCGAGGCCGGTGGACAGATCGACGTCCATGTACGCGACCACGTCCGCCTCGGAGTCGCTCCACACCTGCTTCAGCGCGCGGCCCCGGCCCTTGGCGTCGAGGTGCACGGCGTGCACGTGCGGCAGCCGCCGGGTCAGATCGAGCGCCTCCTGCCAGGTGCCGTCAGTGCTCGCGTTGTCCGCCACGGTGATCGTGAACGGGAACGGGAAGGACGTTTCGAGGTATGCGTGGAGACGGCCGACACTGTCGGCGAGGACGTGCGCCTCGTTGTACACCGGCACCACGACCTCGACCGACCGCTGCCGGACGCCTCCCGCGTTCTGTTCGTTCATGACGGTGACTTTCCGGTCCCCGTCTGTGGCGTCGCTGAGCCTTTGCTGAGGGGCCGATGAGAATCAGCGGACTCACAGGAAGCCCACAGTGCTCTCAGGTCCGGCCCCAATACTGGGGCCCGGAAAGGCAGTTCGGACGGGCATCGGGCGGGCTTCAGATGGGCTGTGGCTCGAAGTCCCAGCCCGGTGGTTCCTCCGCTCCCGTCGACAGCGCGTCCTCGCAGGCCCGGACGAGCGGATGGCCGTCGCCGACGACCCGGCGGGCCCGCAGCAGGGTGTCCCGGCGCAGCTCGGCCGCCTCGTCCGGGCGCCCCGACAGCCGCCGGACCGCCGCCGCGTTCAGGGCGCAGCCCAGGGTCCATGGATGATCGGGGCCCACGGCGTTCGCCATGTTCCGCAGGGTCTGCTCGATCAGCCGCGTCCCGGCGGCCCGCTCGCCGCCGAGCCACAGCAGCAGGCCCCGGTTGCCCAGGACACCCACGGTGTACGGGTGGTCGTCGCCGAGCAGATGCCGGTACCCGTCGGCCACCGCGTCCGTCAGCTCGGCGGACTCGGCGAGCTCGCCGTGCGAGCGCAGGAAGGAGGCGTGGTCGGCCTGGACCATCAGGGTCATCGGATGCCGCACGCCCTGGAGGTTCTGGCACCGCTCGACCAGACCGCGCAGCAGGTCGGCGGCGGCCGGTACGTCGCCCGAACGACGCAGGCACAGCGCCTGGTTGTGCAGGGCGGCCAGGGTCTGGGGATGGTGGTCGCCCATCGTCCGGCGGTGCAGCGCGGAGTTGGTCTCCTGGAGGGCGGTGGCGTCCCGGTGGCGGCCCAGGAGCCGTAGCGAGCGGGCGTAGGTGAGGCCACTGAGCAGGGTGGCCTGGTGGTGCGGGCCGAACGACTGCTGGCGCAGGTCCAGGAGTTGGGCGTGCACATCGGCCGCCTCCTGGTAGCGGCCGAGGAGGCCGAGGGCGACGCCGAGGTTGTTGAGGCAGGCCTGGGTGCGGGGGGCCTGAGGCCCGTCGAGGACGTCGTAGGCCAGCCAGACCTGTTCGAAGAGCTGGTGCGCCTCGTTGAAGAGGCCGAGCGCCATCAGGGAGCCGCCGAGGCCCGCCTCGGCCCGCAGCAGTTCGAGGTCGTCGGAGGCCCGCTCCTCGGCCAGCTGCTCGACGACGGACCGGCCGACGGCCTCGGCCTCGCGGTAACGGCCGCAGCGGCGCAGCATGTTGGCGTGCTGGTGCACCAGGACCAGCATCGACGGATGGGTGGGCGCGAGCCTGATCCGCCAGCGGGCCAGGACCTGTTCGCACAGGGTGAGACCGGTGCTCTCCTCGTCGCGCAGCCGCAGGTACTCGATGCAGTTGAGGACGAGGTCGCGCACCGGGTCCTCGGGACTCTCCAGCGCGCCCGACGGATGCAGATGCGGCAACAGCTCGGCGTAGACGGGCCAGTTGGCGACCTCGGACGGGGAGCGGGGGTCGGCCGAGACCAGGACCCGGCAGGCCACGGCGGAGAGTTCGTCCCGCTCGCCGGGGGTGAGGGTGCGGCGCAGGAACCGGTGATAGAGGCGGTGCATCTCCACGCTGTCGACATAGCCGACACTGTCCGAGGGCTGGACGTAGTCCATCCGTACGGCGGTGGACTCGGACAGCCGGCGCAGCGCGCCCAGCCAACGGGCCGGATCGGCGGCCAGGTCGGCCAGCAGGGTCGGCAGATCGCCGGGGCGGGCCCGCTGGAGCTGGCGTACCGGGATCGAGCCGGGCGAGAACATGGCGAACAGGCGCAGCAGTTCGGTCGCCTCGGGGCTGTCCTGTCGCAGGGAGTCGAGCGTGAGGGCCCAACTGGTCTGGAAGCCGATCGGGTAGTCCGGCAGGGTCTGGATGCCGATCTCGTCGGCGTCGGCCCGGCGCAGCAGCGCGATGTACTCGGCCGCCGGCATCCGGTTGGCGTCCAGCCAGGCCGCGGTCTGGGCCAGCAGCAGCGGGAAGTCCTCTACGGCGTCGGCGAGTTGGTCGGCCTCCTCCTCGGTGAGCCGCTCCACGTGCCGGCGCGCGTAACTGATGCTCTCCGCCCGGGTGAAGCGCTCCACCTGGACCTCGGCGACCCCGCCTGAGGTCGCCCAGCCCTGCGTGAGGGTCGTCACGGCGACATGGCCGCCGGTCTCGGGCAGCAGGTCGTAGACCTGTTCCAGGTCGTCGGCGCCGTCGAGGACGAGCAGCCAGCGCCGGTGCGGGCGGCCGGTGCGCAGCGCCTCGCGCACCGCGCGGACCCGCTCGGGCAGCGCGCTGCTGTCCGCGAGACCCAGCGGCTCGGCGAGGTCGGCGAACTGCTGGCGGGCCGTGGCCCGAAAGCTCGCGCTGATCCACCAGACCACGTCGTACTCGTTGGCGAACCGGTGCGCGTACTCGGTCGCGATCTGGCTCTTGCCGACGCCCGACATGCCCCGCAGGGCCACCCGGGCGCCCGAGGGCGGGCCGTTCTCGAAGAGGGCGCGCAATTCCTCCAGGACCGTGTCGCGGCCCGTGAAGCGGAAGTTGCGGCGCGGTACGTTCCACACCGCGGGCGGCGCGTCCGGGAAACGCGGGGCAGAGTCGTCCTCGGGCCGGGGCCTGACGTGCTCCAGGTCGAGGGTGGCCAGGAGCCGGCGCAGCGCCTCGGCCGGCTCCAACTCCCGCAGATTGACCGGGCCCAGCACGGCGGTCGAGGCCGGCAGGGCGCGCGTGGAGAGGTCCACGGCGGCGAACCGGTCGGGGTCCGCGGTGACCACCGTGCCCAGCGCCTCGCCCCACTCCAGCTCGGTGCGGTGGCCGAGCCGCAGATACTCCTCGTCGAGCAGCAGCAGCACCCGGCCGGGGGCGGCGAGGAGATCGGCCAGCAGCCGGGCCAGCGGCGGTCCGGGCGGCGGGTCCCAGCGCAGCAGGAGCGTCTGGCAGCCGTGGCGCTCCAACTGGCGGGCCGTCCACACGGCCCACGCGCGGTCGGTGCCGGCGTAGCTGATCGTGATGTGGTGGGGCGACCAGACGCCGGACACCGGACGCCGTCCGATGCGTTGGCCCGGGGCGGTGTCCTCGCCCGGCAGGGTGGCGGTCCTGCCGTTCAGCGCGGGCACGACGACATGCCCCTGACCTACGACGGCGTCCGCGACGATCTCGCTGGGCAGCTCGACGGTGCGGACCGGGACACCCCAGCGGTTGCTGATGGTCAGCCAGATCGTGGCCTGGCCGGGAGCACGGCTCGCCTTGACCACGAAGCGGGCCGGGCCGTAGGTGCCGCCGAAGCGGTGCAGGACGACGCTGGGTTCGCCCAGGGCCTCGCACACGAACCGGCGGGAGCCGTCCAGGGCCACGCCGAAGTCGAACTCCTCCTCGTCGTAGGGCCAGTCCTCGGCCGCCGCCGGGCCGTTGAGGTCGACGGTGACGAGATAGCTCTGCCCCGCCTGGGCCTTGCGGGGCCAGCCCACCAGGGGCTCGATCAGCAACGCAGCGGGATCGCCGCTCATGTCCTCGCCTCCTGCGCCCGGACGCTGAGCCGGAGCGTGGTCAAGGGGTGTCCGAAGTAGAGGAACATGAAGCTGTAGAGGATCGGCAGGATTTGCCGCTGGCCCTCGGCGTCGAAGCTGTCGTCGTCGCCGTAGGCGAACGGCAGCGGATCGGGCAGATCGGCCACGGCGGCGGCGCGGAAGTCGCGCAGGGCCCGGGCGACCGGCAGTTCGGGGTCGGCGCAGAGCCGTCCGACCAGATCACGGATCAGTATGTGCGCCACGTCGTCGCCGACCTTGCCTGAGGTGGCGATGCAGCCGCCGGCTCCCTTGCGGAGGAAGAGTTCGGCGAAGCCGCGCAGGGCGTTCTCGCCGAGCGGGCGGTTGTTCACGAACCGCGCGGAGTGGCAGGCGTTCAGGCACACCAGGGTGCGGCGGCCGTCCAGCGCGGACATGTCCAGTCCGTTGAGTTCGTTCCAGGTGACCGTGCCCAGCTTGAGCTTGTAGAGGTTCGGGCCGTGGGTGGCGTGGCAGCCCATGTAGACGAGGCCGGCGCCGAGTCCGGGGCGGGCGAGTTCGGTGAGGAAGGTGCGGGTGGTGCCGAAGTGCCCTCGGTGCTCGAAGCCGTCGAACACGGTGGCGTCGCGGCGCATCTCCTCCGCGTAGTAGCCCAGCACATGGCCCGAGCAGACCGCCGGTTCGTCGAACGGCGTGCGGCCGGCCTCGCGGATGGTGGTCCAGCGCACCACGGTCACCAGGGCGCCCAGGATGCCGTCGTCGACGCCGAGGTCCCGGCCGCCGGTGAGCCGCAGCATCTCCCACGGGATGTCGTAGTCGGTGTCGTCCCAGATCACCAGGTGCAGCTCGGCGCCGAACCGGGCCCGCAGTTCGTTGATCCAGCGCACCACGTCCTCCTGGTGCCCCGACCACTCGGCGACCGCCCGGAAGATCTCCGTCGGCAGGAACCCGTCCGGCCGCAGATTGCTCAGCGCGAGCCCGCTCGGCCGCAGCCGGGTGTCCTCCGAGTCCAGCGACAGCTCCAGATCACCGCTGTGCCCGGTCAGCCAGAACACCTCCTCCCCGCGCTCGTCATAGGCCCGGTTCACGGCCAGCTTCGCGAACCCGACCGGCAGCCGGGCATCCGGATCGACAGCGGTCGCCGCGAGCGACACGGGTTCGTACGGCTCGGCCACATGCTCGGGCACACCCGCGGTACGGGGAGCGACGAGCGCCTCGGGCGCGGGCCTGCGAGCGGGCGCCCCGGGCCCGAGGGGGACGGCTCCGCCGAGGGCGCGGGGGCCGGGGGGTTCAGCGGGCACTGGGCACCCCCGGGGTGTGGTCGGGCGGGGTCGGGGCTGTGGGGGCGGGCGGGCCCGTGGGCGGTTCGGTCCCGACGAAGGCGCGGGGGCCGGGGGGTTCGGCGGGCGTCGGGCACGCCCAGAGTGGGTGGGGGTGTGCCGAGGTCGCGGAGGGCAGTGGTGCCGCTGGGGTATCGGGCCCGCCGCGAGCGTGTCGGCCGGGAGGCTCAGCGGGCACTCGGCATCGGGGTGTGGTGGTGTCCGGGGACGGTCGCCTCTGTGTGCGGGCGTCCGGTGCGGTGCGGTGTTCAGCGGGCACTCGGCACCCCCCGCGTCGTGCGGCCCGCGACCGTGACGCCGCCCAGGGCGTCGGCCAGGAGGAACGGGAGGTCGGGGTGGGGCTGGCGGGCCGCGTCGACGACCACCGAGTGCAGGCGCATACGGCCCATCGCGCCGATGCGGGCGGCGGCCGAGATCGCGTCGTCGATGCCGGTGCGGCGGACCGGGCCCAGCAGGCGGCCGCCCGCGCTGGCGTCCAGGGGGACGTTGCCGCGGCCGTCGGAGACGACGACGAGCCAGGCCTCGACCAGGTTGGAGCGTTGCTGGAAGGCGCGGCGCAGGAGTTGGTCGGTCAGGGTCAGGCCGTGGGCGAGGGGGGTGCTGCGGCCGGAGGGCCGGTGCAGGGCGGCTCCGACCCGGGGGTCGAGGACACTGCGGGCGATGAAGTGGTCGGCGCGCAGCTCATGTGCCGCGTCCCGGCTGCCGACCTCGACGAGACAGACGGAGGCACGGCCGGTGTAGGCCCACTGGAGGTAGGGCGCGAGCGCCGGCTGCCAGTCCCAGCCGCGCCGGCAGGTGTGGTCGAGCAGCAGCACCAGCATGCGCTCGGCCACCGGCAGGCGCGCGTAACTGCGGAAGTCCCCTGGCAGCACCACCAGCCGCCCGTCCCCGCCCGCGCGCAGCGCACGCCGGCCGGGCAGTTTCTGGTGCTTGGCGGCCTCGACGACGGTCGCCACGACGGCCAGGTCCCGCAGGGTGGTCGCGGACCGCACCCCGATCACCGGACCCCGCGCCGAACTGGGCTCCGGCCGCCGCTGCCACGGAATGCGCAACGGGGCGAACTCCCGCAGGAACGCCGCGTCGTCCTCCGGGAACGGCGAGCCCGGCCCCTCTCCCGTGTCGGCCGAGAAGGTGTCCAGGGCCTCGGCGGGACCCGCCGGCAACGCCATGGCACCCCCCGCCTGGCCGGTCGACGGGGTGTCCTCGGGGACCGGCTCCGCCTTCGGCTGCTCCGGTGGCGGCGGCCGGCCATCGGTGTCGTTCCCGGTGGCGAGCGAGGTGCCGTTGGTGGCACGGCCGGGGCCCGCCGGGGGCGATGAGGGCGCGGCCACGCCCAGCAGCCGGGCCGCCTCGTCGACCCGGTCGGGGCCACAGGTCTCGGCGCCGTTCACCACGGCCAGCACCCGGGCGAGCCGGGCCAGCCCGATCGCCCGCCGACCGCTGGTGTCCCCGCCGAACAGCCCCACCGCGTGCGCCGCCGCCTCCTCGGTCAGCGTGCACGCGGACCGGGTCCGGGCCGCGAGCGCGGTACGCCAGGCCGACGGCAACTCGCCCAGCCCCGGCTCGGGTTCCCGCCCGTCGAGCGCGTCGAGCACCCGGTCAAGGCCGCTGCCGACCCGCCGTAGGCCGGCGGCGTTGAGCCGGATCGGGAAGCGGTCCAGCAGGTGCGGCGACAGCCGGCCGATGTCCGCCTCCTGGCAGGCGGCCAGCCAGCGGGCCCGGGGCCGCCAGCGGGCCCGGAACCCGGACCGCTCGACCGCGGCGACATCCGCGCCCAGCAGTTGTACGGCGGCCCGCATGCCCGGCAGGCTGAGCCGGACCAGATCGGGCACCACCACGACCGTGGCGGAGTCGGACGCGTTGTCCACCAACGGGCCCGGCGCCAAAGAGAAGTTGACGCCGTTCCCCTCATGGCGCAGCGTCGGCCGCAGCCACAGCTCGTCGTCACCGGTGACCGAGCCGAGCGTCGTCCGCCGTACCGGACGCTGCTCGCGGAGCTGGAGGATGCCGGCGAACGCGTCCGTCACCGGGGCCACCATCTCCGGCTCCAGGTCGAACAGCAGCACCCCGTCGAGGCCGGGGCCCAGCGCGGAGCAGGCCAGCACCTGTAACAGGCGCTGCCGGGGGCCGACCGGCCGGTTCTCCGCGGGCGCGCTCATCCCAGCAGCCCGTCGAGCAGCTCCGACTCCTCCGCCGTCCACTCGACCGGACCGCCGTGCGCGGCCTCCGGCCGCCGGTGCCGCAGGGACAGCGGGACCACTCGGCGCACATGGTCGGCGGCCACCGCGTCCGCCTCCTCGAAGGCGGCCAGCGCGCGGGCGGCCCAGGCGGTGACCACCTCGCCGCGATGGCCCACGGCCCGCAGCCGGGTGGCGACATCGGCGCACAGCTTCGCGATGTCCTCGCTCAGCCGCACGTCCTGGACACTGTCCCGGGCCCGGTCGAGCCGCTCGCGCAGCGCCCGGTCCCGGTCGAGGCCCTCGGCCAGCCACGGGGAGTCCGTACCGGCCGCGTCGTCGAAGCGGAGCACGGCCAGCACCATGGCCCGGCGCTGCTCCTGGTCCAGCTCGGACACGGCGACCATCAGACCGAACCGGTCGAGCAACTGCGGCCGTAGCCCGCCCTCTTCGGGGTTCATCGTGCCGACCAGGCCGAACCCTATGTTCCGTACGGTGTCGATGGCCTCGCGCTGCACGGACAGCACCCCGGTGGAGACGACGTCCAGGATGATGTTGACGATGTGGTCGTCCAGCAGGTTGACCTCGTCGATGTACAGCATCCCCTTCTTGCCGGCCTCCTCCAGCAGCCCCGGCTGGGTCCGGGCCTCGCCCCGCATCAGGGCGTCCAGCTCCCAGCCGCCCAGCACCCGGTCGTCGGTGGCGTTGATCGGCAGGGTCACCGGCAGCTCGCCCCGGGTCAGCAGCGAGAAGGCCCGTACCACCGTGGACTTGGCGGTGCCCCGCTGACCGCTGATGAGGACACCGCCGATCCGCGGCGCGATGTAGTTGAGTTCGAGAGCGAGCTTCAGTTCGCTCTGCCCGACCACATGGCTGTACGGCAGGATGTGCACCTCCGAGCCGTCGAGCGGACCGGTCACGACGCGCTGCCCGGTGTCCAGCGGAACGTCACCTGGAGCTGCGCCTCGGCCCCCGACTTCACCAGGAACGCGCCGAGTTCGGCGTCGAGCTTGATGGAGAGCTGGAGTTCCACCTCGTCGGGGGTCAGCCCCTCACCGAGGTCGTGGAGCCGGCCCGCCGCTTGCCGGGCGCAGCGCCGGGCCAGTTCCAGGCCGTCGCCGTAGACGTCCCGGGCCACCGTCAGCACGCGTTCCGCGGCACCCTCCCGGGTCTTCATCCCGTCGTACAGCGCCCCCAGATCGCCCATCTCCTCCAGTTCGCCGGGCGTCGGCGGGTTGTCGACCTCCACGTAGATCGGCCGTTCCTGTTTCTGGCCGTCCGCAGCCACCCTCGTCACGATCGCCATGCAGCACTTCCCCCGTCGGAGAGCCGGAATCCTTTCCTTACCCTCCCCAATTCTGGCGCGCCATCAACAGCCTTGTCCTCGACGGGCGTTGATTGATCCGGCCGGGACGACGTCGACATCGGCGGCGCCGCGCACCCGGCCCGCGATGTGCCGGATGAGGAGTTCCAGGTCGGCGCAGTACACCGACGGGTTGCGGAACCCCTCGACCGGGCGGTACCGGTGCGCGTAGTTGCCCCCTCCGCACACCTCTGCGAGCGGACAGGCCAGACAGGTCGGGGCGAGCGCGGCGGTGCCCAACTGCCGTGCCACCACGCCCGGATGGTCCAGCACGTCGTCGAAGGTGTGCCGGAAGACGTCACACCCCGTCGCGGGCGCCCCGGCGTAGGCGGTCTTGAGGGAGTCGACCTGCTCGATCGTGCCGTCCGTGTCGACGACGACCGCGACCACCGGCGAGTTGCCGACCGCCTCGGCGCGGCCGGGCAGTCCGAAGAGGAGGGCGATGATCTCGTGGAACAGCCGGATCGGCACGGCCCGTTCGCCGGCGTCGAACCATAGGTCGAACAGCCGGATGAGCCAGTCGCCGTAGGGATGCGGGCCCTCGGCCGCAGGCGGGAACGCCCAGTTGGCGTGCGGCAGCAGCAGATCCATGGTGGGCGGCTCGAACTCGGCGAACGACGTGTAGACCTCGGCGGGATCGGAGGACGGGTCGATCACGCTGAGGATTCCGGCGTACGCCTCCGGACGGGAGCGCAGCACGCGCAGTCCGGCGACGGTCGCCGCCCACGAGGAGCGGCCCGCGTGGTCGCGCCGGTGGCGGTTGAGCCGGGGGGTGCCGCCGTCCAGGCTCACCCCGATCCGTACGCCCGCGTCGGCGAGTTCGGCCACCGCGTGCTCGGTGAGGAGGGTGCCGTTGGTCTGTACGGAGGCGTCAACAGCGCAGCTTCGGCCACATCGCTCGCGGACCGCCTCGCGCACCGCGTTGACCTGGGCGACGAGGTTCGACACCCCGGCCAGGAGCGGTTCGCCGCCGTGCAGATTGATCTGGAGGGAGGTCAGCCGGTGGGTGGCGGCGTGCTCGGCGATGCGGGTCGCGGTGCGCCGGACCACGGCGGGGGAGACCCGGTTCGGGCGGTCGCGCCAACTGCTGTCGGCACCCTCGTAGACATAGCAGTAGCTGCACGCCAGATTGCAGCGGCCGTTCACCTTCAGCACGAACTGCCGGAAGGGCACGGCCCGCACCCCGGACCGCCGTAACTCCGCGACGTCGAGTTCCTCAAGGGGCCAGAGGGCGGTCACAGTTGGTACGGGCCGTCCTCGTAGTAGGCCATCGCGGGCTCGTTGCGCAGCATCCGGGGCAGCAGGCCGCTGGCGACCGCGGCGAGCACCGGATGCGATGACTGACGGGACAGGGCGCTCAGGTCCAGATCCGCGAAGTCGGGCAACGCGCCGCCCGGCCCCCGCTCTCCCAGCCTGGAGGGGCCGTCTCCATCTCTTCCCCGCACGATCTACCTCTCAAGGACGGCCGAAGTCCCCCTTGGGCAACGGAACTCGGCCATGCTACTGCCGCCCGGGACTCATGTTGTCAGTGGTTCGAAATCCCAGTACGGCCGTTCCCTGCGGCGGACCGAGAGGGTATGGGGATGCTGTGCGCCGAGGGTGTCGGCGAGTTGCTGAAGTGCCTCGTTCTCCAGCTTGGTGGCCTCCTGGCCGCGCCGCAGCGCGCGCTGGTCACCGGCCAGGGCCGCCTTGCAGGAGAGCGTCAGCGGATGGGTCTCGCCCAGGGAGACACGCGCCGACTCCAGGACGGTACGGCTGAGTTCGGCCGCCCCCTCCTCGTCGCCGGCCAGACTCCGCGCACCGCTCGCGTTGAGCCCCGCACCGAGCGCCCACGGATGGGCGGGGCCGACCGCGGCCCGCATCTGGGTCAGCGCCCGCTCCGCGATGCGCAGTGCCTCGTCCCGCTCCCCGTACTCCCACAGCGCGAGCCCGACATTGCCCATCGTGCCCACGGCATACGGGTGTTCGGGGCCCACCAGCCTGGCGTAGTCCTCGGCGACCGTGGCCGCCATCTCCCTGGCCTGCTCCAGATTGCCGTGCTCGCGGTTGAAGGTCGCGAAGTCCGCCTGCACCAGCAGCGCGTCGGGATGGCGCGGCCCCTGCCGCTGCACGAACCGCTCCACCACGCTGCGCATCAGCGACTCGGCGCCCAGCAGATTGCCGGTGCGCCGCATGCACAGCGCCAGATTGTGTTCGGCGAACAGGGTCTGCGGGGTGAAGCGGTCCATCGCCTGCCGGTGCGCCCGGACGTTCAACTCCTGGCGTGAGGTGGCCTCTTCGTACCGGCCCAGCAGCCTGAGCATCCAGGCGTAGAACATGCCGGAGCGCAGGGTGAGATGGTGGCGCGGGTTCAGCAGCCGCTCCCGGATCAGCAGTATGTCGCGGTGCAGCAGCAGCGACTCCTCGTAGCGGCCCAGAAGGCTGGTGACGACGGCCAGGTTCCCGCGGTCTTGGAGGGTGCGCGGGGCCTCGGTGCCCAGGGTGTCCGAGTACGCGTGGACGCACTCCTCGAACATCCCGTGCGCCTCGTCGTAGCGGCCCAGCGACACCAGGGTGCCGGCCAGGCCGTTCTTCGCGCGCAGCAGATCGGGGTCGTCGTCGGCGCGGGTCTCGGCGAGCTGGTCCAGGACGGCACGGCCGACGGCCTCCGCCTCCCGGTAACGGCCGCTGCGCCGCAGCATGTTGGCGTGGTCGTGGGTCAGCACCAGCATGTCCCGCTCGTCGGGTTCGAGCCGGGTGCGCCAGCGGGCCACGGTCTGCTCGCACAGCCGCAGCGCGGCCCGGTTCTCGCCCCGTACCCGCATGTAGTCGATGCAGTTCAGCACGAGCTGGCGGACCACGGGCTCACGGCTGTCCAGCGCGCCCGCGGTCTCCAGGTGCGGGATCAGCTCCGCGTAACGCGTCCACTCACGCGTGTCGTTGGGCCGCCGCGGGTCGGCGCCCGCCAGCAGTGTGCAGGCGGTCTTGGACAGGGTCTCGCGGCGGTCCTCGGTGAGGGTGCTGATCAGGAAGCTGTGGTAGAGGCGGTGCATGGACACGCGGTCCACGGCCGGCTCGGCCTCCGAGGACTCGACGTAGTCCAGGCGGACCGCGGTGGACTCCGAGAGCCTGCGCAGCGCCGTGTGCCAGCGGATCGGGTCGGCGGCGAGCGCGGCGAGATGGGCCGGCAGGTCGGACGGGTGGGCGGCCTGCATCAGCCGGACCGGGATGGCGTCCGGTGAGAACAGCGCGAAGAGGTGCAGGAGTTCCACCGCTTCGGGGTTGTTCTCCTGCAGCGTGTTGAGAGTTATCGACCAACTGGTCTGGAAGCCCATCGGGTAGTCGGAGGAGATCCGGATCCCGATCTGGCTGGCCTCGCCGCGCCGGATCATCGCCACATAGTCCTTGGCCGGCATGACGTTGGCGTCCAGCCAGGCCGCCGTCTGGGCCAGCAACAGCGGCAGGTCCTGCACGGCGTCGGCGAGGTCGTCGGCCTCGGTCTCGGTCAACCGCTGGGCCCGGCGGCGGGCGTAGGCCACGCTCTCGGGACGGCGGAAGGGCTGCACCTCGATCTCGGTGACGCTGCCCGAGGTGGCCCAGTCCTGGGTGAGGGTGGTGATCAGGACATGGCCGTTGCCCTCCGGCAGCAGGTCCTCGATCTGCTCCATGTCGTCGGCGCTGTCCAGCACGAGCAGCCAGCGGCGGTAGGGCCGGCCGGTGCGCAGCGCTTCGTGGACCGCCCGGATCCGCTCGCCCAGCTCCTGGCCGACCGGCAGTTCCAGCCTCGGCGCCAACTGCGCGAACTGCTCACGGGCGGGCGCCCGGAACCGCGCCCCCACCCACCACACGATGTCGTAGTCGTTGCCGAACCGGTGCGCGTACTCGATGGCGATCTGGCTCTTGCCGACACCCGAGATACCGCGCAGGGCGACCCGGGCCCCGCCGCGCCCGCCCTCCTCGAAGCGGGCGTGCAGCTTCTCCAGGATGGCGTCGCGGCCGGTGAAGCGGACATTGCGGCGCGGTACGTTCCACACGGCCGGCGGGTCGTTCGGGAAGCGCGGCGCGGTGCCGCTGACCGGTCCGGGCTCGACGGCCGGGTCCTGGTCCAGGCGGCGCAGGATACGCCGGCGGGCCTCGCGCGAGTCCAGGTCGCGCAGATCGACCGGGCGCAGCGGGGCGGCGGTGGAGGGCAGCGCGCGGGTGGCCACGCTGACGGCGGAGAACCGGTCGACATGTGCCGGGACCACCTCGTGCAGCGCCTGGGTCCACTCGGCGTCGGTGCGCGGGCCCAGCGAGAAGTACCAGTCGTCGAGGACCAGCAGGACCCGGCCCGGAGCCTCCAGCAGATTGCGCAGCGCCTCGGCGAGCGACATCTCCTTGGGCGGGTCCCACCGCAGCAGGGTCGTCGCGTGTCCCAACTGCTCCAGCTGGTGGGCGATCCAGGTGGCCCACGGCCGGTTGAATCCCGCGTAGCTGATGGTGAAGTGCTCGTGGGACTCGGCGCCCTTGGACCTGTCGGTCATCCGACCGTCTCCCTTTACACCGAAATGAACTGGTTGGCGTGGATTGGCTGTGATGTGACTGTTTCGCTGGTTTTCGCGTGCACCTTAGTCGATACGCGGTCGGTCCTCGGGCATCACCGCGCTCAGCCGCCGGGACGCGTGCCGCACCAGTTGTTCCAGATCCGCGCAGTAGACGGAAGGGTGCAGAAAGCCGGTCCCGGCGGAGTAGCGGTGCCCGTAGTTGCCGCCGCCGCACACCCGCCCGACCGGACACGCCCGGCACTCGTCCGCGAGCCCCTCCACCCCGATCTGGCGGGCCACGATCCCGGGATGGTCGAGCGCCTCGTCGAAGCTGTGCCCGAACACGTCGAACCCGGTGGCGGTGGCCCGGTCGTAGGCGAGATTGAGCGAATCGATCTGGTCGACGGCACCGTCGGTGTGCACCACCACCGCGCAGGTCGGCGACAGCCCCACGGACTCGGTGGCGCTGGGGACGCCGAGCAGCAGCGCCACGATCTCGGTGAACAGCCGCACCCGGGGCTGTGTCCCGTCCGGCGGGCCGTCCCACCACAGGTCGAAGGCGGTCGCCAGCCAGTCGCCGTACGGCGTGGTTACGGCCCGCTGGGCGCGCGGGTCATGGGGCGATCGGGCGGCCAGTCCCGGGGGCGGGCTGGACCAGTTGGCGTGCGGCAGCAGCAGGTCCAGGCGGGGCGGGCGCAGTTCGGCGAGCGAGGAGTACACCTCCTTGGGGTCGCTGGTGACGTCGATGGCGCACAGGATCCCGGCGTACAGCTCCGGGCGGTCGGCCAGCAGGCGCGCGGCCCGTGCGGCGGCCGGCCAGGAGGGGCGCCCCGCGTGGTCCACCCGGCGCCGGTTCAGTACGGCGGTACCGCCGTCCAGGCTCAGCCCGACCCGGATGTTCGCGTCGGCGAGCCGGTCCAGGGTCCGCTCGGTGACCAGGGTGCCGTTGGTCTGCACGGTGGTCCGCAGCGCGATGTGCGAGGGCAGCGCCGCGCGTACGGCGGCCGTGTAGGCGAGCGCGGTCTCCGCCCCGGAGAGCAGCGGCTCGCCCCCGTGCAGATCGATCCGCACCTCGGACAGCCGGTGCGCCAGGGCGTGTTCGGCGATCCTGCGCGCCGTGCGCCGCATCACGAACGGACTCACCCGGGCCGGCCGGCCCCGCCAACTGGCGTCCTGGCCCTGGTAGATCACGCAGTACGTGCAGTCGAGATTGCAGCGGCCGTGCACCTTGAGGACGAACTGCCGGAAGGGGAACGGCCGTTGCCCCGCGCGCCGCAGAGCCGCCACGTCGAGCGCGGCGTGCGGCCACGGCGCGAGTTCCCGGTCCCTGGCCGTCCGTAAGCTGTGGTCCGGCGCCCTGTGCACAGCATCGCCTCCCGTCGGCCGGCGCTCTGCCGCCCCTAACGTTCTGCCCCGGGCGAGTCCTCGTGATACGCGACGAGCCCCCCGTCGGCATGACAGGACCGAGCGAGCAGAGTGGCGAGCACCGCACCCAGCACAGGATGGTCGACCTGCGTCCGCAGCGCGGTCAGATCGACGCCGGTGTAGTCGGGCAGCGGGGTGCGGTCGGGGTGCGGCGCCGGCGTGCGCGACTCGTCCTCGCGCCGGCCGGGTTCGGGCCGGCCGGCCTGCGGGGCTTGCGCCGAGTCTTCCAACTCCGCACCTGACACAGGGCGGTTGGCTCGCGCTCGCGGGCTGGTCGGATGAGCTCTGGTGTAGTCGGGCAGCGGTCGGCCGCCCGGGTGTGCGTGTGGCGCGCCCTGCTCGTGCCTTACGTCGCGCGGGGCTTGGGGCGAGTCTTTCAACTCCCCGCCCGGCACGGGATGGTTCGCCTGCGCAGGCAGCGCGGCCGGATCGACGTCGGTGTGGCCGGGCAGCGGTGCGTCCTCGCTCCGGCCGGGTCCGCGCCGCATGGCCTGCGGGGCTTTTGCCGGGTTCGCCAACTCCCCGCCCGGCACGGGGTGGTCAGCCTGCGCCCGCAGCGCGGTCGGGTCGCCCCGGCCATGGGCGGGCAGCGGTGTGCCCTCCGGGTGTGTGTGCAGCGGGCCCGGCTCCTGCCGCGACTGTGTGTCCAGTCCGCCCTGCTCGTGCCCCGGCCCGCTCCCCGCGAGTCCCACGTTCCGTTTGTCCTCGGCCAAGTCCGCCACCCTGTGCTCCTCTACGTCGTAGCGCCGAGCGCGGTCATGCGCTCGAACGTGGACCGGGCCTGTGGCCCCTGTGCCGCTCCGGCCTCCTGCCATCGTTCCCAGGCGGCCTGGTAGGACTTGAGTGCGCGGGCCGGGCCCGCCGTTCGTTCCAGGACTCCGCCGCGCTGGTGGTGGGCCTGTGCGGCGAGGAGTGGCTCGTGGGCCAGGGACGCGCTACGGGCGCCGTGGTGGTACGACTCGGCCGCCAGGTCGAGCCACTCCGGTGCGCCGGTCGCCCCGGCCAGGGTCAGCAGCACCTCGCCGCGCTCCAGCCAGGCGAGCGCGGCGGTACGGTCCGTCCGGGCGCCGCGGGCCGCGCGGGCCAGGATCCACTCCGCCTCGTGCAGATCGGTCGCCGCCCCGCCCGCCGTGTGATGCCGGCGCAGCGCCCGCCCGAACAGCAACTGCCGCTCGGCCAGCCGGGTATCACCGCCCGCGGTCAGCGCCAGCGCCGAGCGCAGCTCCCGCACCGCGTCCGCCGCCACCGGCAGCCCGCCACCGCTCTCGGCCCGCGCCAGCAGCACCTCGCCGCGGCCCGCCAGCAGCTCCGCCCGGACCGGGTCGTCGCGTTGCACCAGATCCTGCGCCTGGGCGAACACCCGGTCGGCGGCGTCGAGTTGGGCGGGGTCGGCGGTGTAGCGGTAGCGGGCGCTGTGGGCCTCGGCCAGTCTGCGCAGGGCCACGACCCGTAGGTCCGGGCCCACGTCCCGGACGCTCTCCACCGCCTCGTGCAACGCCTCCAGCACTCCGGTCGCCCCGCTGTCGGCGGCGGCGACGGCCCGCGCCTCCGCCAGGTCCAGCAGCGCCCGGCAGCGTACGGCCGAGGGTGCTCCCGTCCCGCCGGTGAGCCGCACGCCCCGTTCCAGATCGGCGGCGGCCCGCAGCGCCAGCGTCCGCGCCTCCTCGGCCGAGTCCCGGCCCCGCGCATCTCCGGCGAGGGCCAGGAGCTTCCGTCCCCGGGCGAGCACGGCGGCGTCGGAGGGGGACGTACCGCCGTTCGTCACGTCGCGCTCCTCGTCATCGGACGGTCGGATGCGTGCGTATGCGGTCAGGGATGGGCAGGGGTGGTCGACCCCTGTCCATGACAGTACTCGGCAACCGACCGGTCAACAGCGCTTTCCGGCCGCAGGCGATCGGTTCGAGCGACGCGGCTCCCGCCAAGTTCCCGCAACACAAGCGGTCTAGACTCTGCCCCCAATGGCCTGCGACCGTGGCCGAGAACGGGCAGTTTCTGCCAAACCCGAAGGGTATTCGGCGTTTTGATACGGATAGATTCAGTCACCAAGCGGTACCCGGACGGCACGGTGGCGGTCGACCAACTGTCCCTGGACATACCGGACCGCTCGATCACCGTCCTCGTCGGCCCCTCGGGCTGCGGCAAGACGACCACCCTGCGCATGATCAACCGGATGATCGACCCCAGCGAGGGCACGATCTCCCTGGACGGCGCGGACATCACCAAGCAGCCGGTCAACACGCTGCGCCGGTCGATGGGTTACGTCATCCAGAACGCCGGACTCTTCCAGCACCGCACGATCGTCGACAACATCGCGACCGTGCCCCGCATGCTCGGCTGGGGCAAGGAGAAGGCCAGGGCGCGGGCCACCGAACTCATGGAGCGGGTGGGCCTCGACGCCGCCCTCGCCAAGCGGTACCCCTACCAGCTCTCCGGCGGCCAGCAGCAGCGCGTCGGCGTCGCCCGCGCCCTCGCCGCCGACCCGCCCGTCCTCCTCATGGACGAACCCTTCTCCGCCGTGGACCCGGTCGTCCGCAAGGGACTTCAGGACGAACTCCTGCGCCTCCAGGAAGAGTTGGGCAAGACGATCGTCTTCGTCACCCATGACATCGACGAGGCCATCAAGCTCGGCACGATGGTCGCGGTGCTGCGCACCGGCGGCAAGCTCGCCCAGTTCGCCCCGCCCGCCGAGCTGTTGTCCGACCCCGCGGACGCCTTCGTGGAGGACTTCCTCGGCACCGACCGCGGCATCCGGCGCCTGTCCTTCTTCTCCTCCGCGGGCCTCGACCTCAAGACCTCCCCGATCGTCGCCGTCGACTCCACCGCCGAGCAGATCGCCGAACGCACCACGCCCGACGTGCCCTACCTCCTCGTCACCGACCTGGACGGCAAACCGCTCGGCTGGAGCGAACCCGGCGCGCTCACCGCCGGAGCCGTGGACACCACCCGACTCATCGCCCACGGCCGCCCGTTCGAGGCCGGCAAGGACTCGCTGCGGGCCGCGCTCGACGGCGCCGTCCTCTCGCCCACCGGATGGGCGGTCGGCGTGGACGCCACCGGGCGCGTGGTCGGCGTCGTGTCGCAGGCCGCCGTCGGCGAGGCGATCCGCAGCGCCCACGCGGCCGGTCGCGGCGACACGAAGGTCCTCGGATGAACGACTGGTTCCGCATCCCCAGCGACCTTCAGAACAGCTACCTCGGACTCATCGGCCTGCATCTGCGCGAGGCCGTGATCCCGGTCCTCGTCGCCCTGGTGGTGGCGCTGCCCATCGCCCAACTCTGCGTGCGGCTGCGCTGGTTGTACCCGCCGGTGCTGTGGATCACCACCGTGCTCTACGCGATCCCCTCGCTGGCCTTCTTCGTCGTCCTCATCGACTACACCGGCCAGACCGAGACCACCGTGATGATCCCGCTCGGCGTCTACAGCCTCGTGGTGTTCGTCCCGGCGATCGTGGACGGCGTCCGCTCGGTGCCCCAGGAGACCCTGGACGCGGCCACCGCGATGGGCCTCGGGCCCGTACGCCGGTATCTCCAGGTGCAGTTGCCGATCGCCGTGCCCGCGATCATCGCCGGCCTGCGGGTGGCGACCGTCTCCAGCATCTCCCTCGTCAGCGTCGGCATGCTCATCGGCAACCAGGGCGCGCTGGGCAACCTGCTCAACGACGGCCAGATCTACCACCAGCCGCGGCTGATCTGGCTCTCCGTGATCACCACGGCCGTCCTCGCCATCGTCGTGGACGCCGTCCTGGTCGCCGTACGCCTGCTCCTCACCCCCTGGATGCCGCGCGGCACCCGCAGGGCCCGCCCCGTCGAGGACCGGCCCGAACCGGCCGAAGCCGTACTGGAGGACGCAGCCCGGTGAACGTACTCCACTACATCAACCTGTTCTTCAGCGACAGCACCCACTGGCACGGCTACGACGGCATCCCCACCCGGCTGCGCGAGCACGTCCAGTACTCGCTGCTCGCGCTCGCCATCGCCGCCGCCATCGGTCTCCCCGTCGGCCTGCTGACCGGCCACACCGGGCGCGGCGGCAACGCCCTCTCGCTCATCGCCACCGCCGCCCGCGCACTGCCCAGCTTCGGTCTGCTGGTGCTGATGTTCGTGCTGATCGGCTTCGGCCTGGTGCCGGTGATGATCCCGCTGGTCGTCCTCGCCGTACCGCCGATCCTGGTCACCACCTACGAGGCGATGCGCTCCGTCGATCCCTCCCCGGTCGACGCCGCCCGGGGCATGGGCATGAACGAGGCGAGCGTCCTCTTCCAGGTGGAACTCCCGGTCGCGCTCCCGCTGATCCTCAGCGGTCTGCGCTCGGCGGCCATCCAGATCGTCTCCACGGCCACCATCGCGGCCTACGTCAGCCTCGGCGGCCTCGGCCGCTACATCATCGACGGCCTCTACCAGAAGAACTACGAGAAGGTCGTCGGCGGCGCCACCCTGGTCGCCGGCATGGCCCTGGTGACGCTGGCGGTCTTCTGGGGCATCGCACGGCTCGCGGTCTCACCGGGCGTGCGCAGAAGCTGAGGGCCCGAACAGCGGGAGGGCCCGAGCAGTTGATCGCTCGGGCCCTCCCGCCATGTGCTTCCGTCAGCTCTCCGTGCGCGCCAGCGCCAACTCCAGTACGACCAGCAGCGCGTCCCGCACCGAGCCGCGCTCGCGGGCGTCGAAGGCGATCACCGGGACCCGCTCGTTGACGTCGAGGGCCCAGCGGACCTCGTCCAGGGAGTGCTCGATCTTGCCGTCGAAGGCGTTCAGGGCGACCGCGAACGGGATCTGCTTGTGCTCGAAGTAGTCGACCGCCGCGTAGCAGTCGTCGAGCCGGCGGGTGTCGACGATGACGAGACCGCCGACCGCGCCCTCCACGATGTCGTCCCACATGAAGCCGAACCGGTCCTGCCCGGGCGTACCGAACAGATACAGCTTCAGGGTGGGGTCGATGGTGATGCAGCCGAAGTCCATCGCGACCGTGGTCGTGGTCTTGCGCGGGGTGTGGGACAGGTCGTCCACACCCGCCGCGACCTCGGTGATGGCGGCCTCGGTGGTGAGCGGCTCGATCTCGGAGATGGCGCCCACGGTGGTGGTCTTGCCCACGCCGAAGCCGCCCGCGACGACCATCTTCACCGGCAGCGGCGGTCGTACGACGGTCTGAGCGGCCGCACCGCGGGCGACCGGTTCAGTCGGTGTCACGGAGTACTCCCCGGGAGTTGGGGATGGCGCGGAGGCCATCGATGACCCTTCGCAGGACGGTCGGGTCATGGACGATGTCGGCGTTCGGCACATGAACCGTCAACTGCCCGGCGGCGCGCAGGTCCTCGGCGAGGACCCGCACCACGTTCAGATGCAGCCGCAGCCGGGCCGCGATCTCCGCGAGGGACTGCGGCTGCCGGCAGGCGGCGACGATGTCGTGCTGCTCGAAGGAGAGCCGGTCGAGCACGTCGAGCCCGGCGGCGGTGGCCACCACCTGGGTCTCGACGGGGATCGGCCGTTCGGAGGCCGCCGCTCCCGCGCCCGCCACCCGGCCGGCGGTGACCAGGAACGGCCGTACGGCGGAGGGCGGGCGTACCGGATCGCGACCCGGGGTGTCGTCCCCGTCCGCGCCGGCACCGCTCGGAGTGCGGCCGTCGGGCATGAGTGGCTGTTCCTCTCTCGACCGGTCGGGGACCGGTCACCGAGCCGAAGCGGCGCCGACGCTGTTCTTCAACTGGAGCACCAGCTGGGGGTTGAGCGCGGAACCGGCACGGTTGGCGAACAGCGTCATCTCGTAGGCGATGTTGCCGAGCTTGGCCTCCTTGTCGGTGACGACGCCGAGGACGGCGCCGCTGCCGATCGCGGAGACGAGGACGTGGCCGCCCTCCAGGTCGATGATGACCTTGTTCAGGGCGCCGAGACCGTAGTTGCCCGAGGCACCGGCGGCCAGGCTGGTGATGCCGGAGACGATGGCCGCGAGCCGCTCCGAGTGGGCGTGCTCGCGCAGTTCGGCGACGGCGATCAGCAGACCGTCGGAGGACACCGCGATGGCGTCGACGACACCCGCGGTCTCCTTCGCGAAACGGTTCAGCAGCCAGTTGAAATCGGCCGCGGCTGCCTGCAGTTCGGCCGGCGTGGTGCCTCCCCCGGGGGTTTCACCTGTCGACGTACTCACTGCTCAGCTCCTTTCGGGAGGTCGTTCTGGTCGTGCGGGTGGTCCGCGTCCGTGACACGCAGGCCCGAGAGGGTGTCGCTGTCGCGATGCGCCCGCTCCACGGCGGCCTCGAACTCTTCGAGGGCCGAGCGGACGGCGTCCGCGTCGGCGGGCCGGGGGGCGGCCTGCCGGGCGACTTGCTGGGCGGCGGCGTCGGCGCCCGTACGAAGGGTGGCGCCCCGGACACGGCGACGCAGGGGGCGGGAGCCTCCGGTGCTGTCGCCGTCGCCGGAGGCGGGAACGGAGTCGGACGCGGCGGCCGGGGCCGTCTCGTACCGGGAGACCCTGCGGGGGAGCGGGGCGGGCTGGTCACCGGCCCGGGCGTGCTCCTCCGCGGTCCTGATGACGGCGGCGGGCCGGGGTCCGGGGGGAGCGACGAAACCGGAGTCGTGACCCGCGGGAGCCTCGTCGGCGGAGGTCGGCCGCGCGGACTCGGCGCCGAGGCCGGTGCCATGGCCTGCGGTGGCCTCGGCACCGGTGGCCGGTCGGCCGGAGTGCGCGGCTGTCGGAGCGGGGCCGGGCTCCGGGGCGGCCCAGGACGGGGCCGGACGGTGCTGCTCCTGACCGGAGTTGACCGCGGCGGCCGACGCCAACTCCTTGCCCGCCGCCGAACCGCCGGAGGCCAGCGCGCTCATCCGCAGCAGCAGCGTCGCCGGGATCGTCACCTCCGCCGTCACACCGCCGCCCGGGGTGCGGGCCAGCGTGACGTCGATGTCCCAGCGGCGGGCCAGCGTACCGACCACGAACAGACCCAGCACCTTCGTCGGCACCACGTCGAGACGCTCACGGCGGATCAGCCGGGCGTTCTCCTCGGCGATGCGCTCTGCGCTCATGCCCAGACCGTGGTCGGCGACCACGATCAGCGCGTCGTCGCCGTCGGTCCGTACGACCACCTCGACGGGGCTGCCCGCGGGCGAGAACGAGACCGCGTTCTCCAGGAGTTCGGCCACCATCAGCGTGAGGTCGCCGATGATGTCGGGCTCCACCATGACCTCGGTGACGGCGCGCAGGCTCACCCGCTGGAAGCCCTCGATCTGGCCCAGCGCGGCCCGTACGACGTTGGTGAGTTCGGTGGGTCCGCCGTCCATCACCGTCTCGCGGATGCCGGCGAGCAGCATCAGGCTGTCCGCGTTGCGGCGCAGGCGGACGGCGATGTGGTCGATGGAGTAGAGGCGTTCGAGCAGCGCCGGGTCCGTCTCGCCGCGCTCCACCGCGTCGATCAGCGCGAGTTGACGGGTCGTCAGGTTGCTGACGCGGCGGCCGACGTTCCCGAACATCTCGGCGATGTTGCGCCGGCTCAGCACCTGGCGGGCCAGCAGCGCGGCGGCCGTGGTCTGCACATGGTTGAAGGCCTCGGCGAGGTCACCGATCTCGTCCTTCGCGGTGACCGGCATGTCCCGCAGCAGCGGCGGGCCGTCGTCCTCGGCGTCGTCGTCGGCCACCCGGGCCAGTTCACGGCCCGCGACCTCGGCGACCTGCTGGGCGGCACCGGTCAGCGCCTGCACCGGGCGGACCACCGAGCGGCGCACGATCACCGCGAAGACGATCCACAGCGCGAAGCCGAGCAGCGAGAGGTTCAGCAGCAGCCCGGCCCGCCAGGAGGCAGAGCTGGACGCGCTGTCGGCGCGGGTGGCGATCTGGCCGATGAGCGAGTTGGTGATCTTCAGCCGGCTCGCGGCCTGCTGCGGAAAGGCGGGGTAGTCGCTCATGGCGTCCGCGAAGGCCCTGCGGATCGCGCCCGGCGACTCCGCCTGGAGCCCGCTGGGGTCGACCTGGAGCTCGGCGTAGGCCTCGGCGATGGACCGCTGCGCGAGGGTGTGCTCGATCCCGGAGAGCTGGTCGGCCTGCTCCTCGGTGGCGAACCGGGCGAAGCGGGCGGCCTGGTAGGTGTAGAGGTCGTAGGCGCCGACCGCGTTGTTGAACTCGATGAGCGCGTTGCTGTCACCGGTGGTCGCCGAGAACACGCTGGTCTCGAAGGAACTGTGCGCGGCGTCGGCCCGCAGCACGGAGTCCAGCAGGTTGCCGGTGAAGGTGGTGGCGAGGTTCGCGTTGTGTTCGAGGTCGAGCCCGTCGATCAGACCGTCGGAGGCGCTGGTGTACGCCGGGTCGATGTTGTCGGCGGGCAGATAGCTCTGCTCGACGGTGCCGCGCAGCGTCTCCAGGCCGGTGATCTCCTTCAGCGCCTGGGCCTCGCTGGCGGGCAGCCGGTCGCCGAAGGTGTCGCGCACCTTCCCGACCTGCTCGTCCACCGCCTTCTGGGCCGCCCGGTAGGCGGCCGGCGAAGGAGTGCCGCCGTCGTTGGTGGCCTCGAAGCGGACGGAGAGCAGGATGGCCTGCTGGTGCTCCGCCTCCACGAGGTTCACCAGCTTGGCGACCTGCCCGCTGTCGCGCACCAGTTGGGCCGCGTCACCCGCGTCCGTCGACTGCCCGACCTCATCCGCGATGAGATACGCCAGCAGCACCGCGACCACCGCGAGCGGTACGCCGACGAGCAGATTGAGCTTGCGCCTGAAGGGCCAACGGTCTGCGAAGCCCCGTATGGACACCAGGCCTCCTTCGTGGGGTTCTGTCACGAAACGCGATGACCGGCGCGTGACTGTTTTTGATCCAAGCGGCCCCCGCACACCGCTGTGACCGACGCCAACTCCGGGGAGACTACCGTCTCTTTGAACGATCAAGCACGTCGCCCTACGTCAAGAATCAGTTACAAAGCGCCCGTGTTCGCGACCGGTCCGTTTACGTTGCCTTCACAACTGGGCACCTATTGAGGCCAATCGGTGACCGGACTTCTCTTGACTGACCAAGAACCGGCTGGATTGGATCAGTGGAGTGCGGCGTTCACGCCCCGCGCGGGGCGCCACTGCCATGGCTGTACCAACATCCGAGCCCGGAACGGGAATTGTGACTTCTAAAGCGAAGAACGGCTGGTCCAGTACTAGGTACCCCGGCGCGGCGGTCGTCGCCCTCGCCGCCACGGCTGCGCTTGTCACGGGGTGTGGTTCGTCCACCGACAGCAAGGACGACAACCCCCTCGCGGGCAGCAAGGCCAGTGGTGACACGGTCGTCGTCGGCTCGAACAACTTCGCCGAGAGCATCCTGCTCGGCGACATCTACGGCGAGGCGCTCAAGGCCAAGGGTGTCAAGGTCACTTACAAGCCGAACATCGGCAGCCGTGAGACGACCTACGGTCTCCTCAAGAGCGGCACCATCACCGTGCTGCCCGAGTACAACGGCGCGCTCCTGGCCTACCTCGACCCGAAGGCCACCCCGGCGACCCTCGCCGCGACCACGGCGGCGATCAACGCCAAGCTGGACTCCAAGCTGACGCTGCTGGACCCGGCCGCCGCCGAGGACAAGGACACGGTCACCCTCAACGCCGAGACCGCGAAGAAGTACAACCTCACGGCCGACTCCAGCATCGCGGACCTCAAGTCCGTCGCCAAGGACCTGGTCATCGGCGCCTCGCCGGAGTTCCAGACCCGGCAGCAGGGCCTGGTGGGCCTGAAGTCCGTCTACGGCCTGGAGTTCAAGTCCTTCAAGGCGCTGGACGCGGGCGGCCCGCTGACGGCGGCCGCGCTGAAGAAGAACACCGTGCAGGCGGCGGACCTCTTCAGCACGGACCCGACCATCGTCAAGGAGAAGCACGTCACCCTCCAGGACCCGAAGCGGCTCTTCGGCTTCGAGAACGTGCAGCCCCTGGTCTACAAGAGCGGCCTCTCCGCGGCCGGTGTCGCCGCCCTCAACGCGGTCTCCGCGAAGCTCGACACGGCGACCCTGCTGGACCTCGACACCCAGGTGCAGTCCCAGAACAAGGACCCGCTGGACGTGGCGAAGGCCTGGCTGAAGACGGCCGGCCTGAGCTGACCGTCTCCGGCGACGACGCGGGTGCCTCCGTTCTCCGGGAGGCACCCGCGTCGCTGTGTCCGGCGGCTCAGTACCCCACGCGGAACGTCGCGTCCTGCTGGTCCGTGGCCGTCGAGATCGGGTCGATGCGCAACACGTAGTCGGAGTGCCGGATGTACCGGGTCGGGTTGTTGTACGACCGGAAGGACGCCCAGGCGGAGTCCGCGAGGCCGGCCGTCCGGTAGAACGTGGCGTCCCCGGCGAACGTCGACGTGCCGTCGTTCACGTCGAGTTGGAGCGCGTAATTGTAGTGCCGCAGATAGCGGGTCGGGTAGTTGACCGACTGGAAGGACACCCCGGCCGAGTCGGCGAGGCCCGGCACCAGCGTCCACTGGGAGTCGGGGTACGGGTCGAAGGCGTACTCGTCGATCCGGCCGATGTAGTTGGAGTGGCGGACGTAACGCGCCGGATAGTTGTAGGACTTGAGCCGGTTCCAGGCCGGAGTGCCCCACTTGGCGACGAGGTTGTTGTACTCGGTCATGGTGATCGGCTGGATGCCGCAGTGCTTGGAGTTGAGCGGCTGCGTGTAGAGCTTCTGGTCCACGGCGGTCCAGGTGCCGGCGGCCAGACTGCTGGTCTGCCAGGCGTAGAAGACGCCGTTGGGGTCCCAGGTGTCGCCCCACAGGTACCAGGTCGAGCTGGATGTGAGGGACTTGACCAGCGTCGGTGCCTCGGTGCCGTTGTGCGAGACCGCCGTGCTGAACTCGGTGAAGCTGCCCGGGTCCAGTGAGGTGGACTTCGCGCCGACCAGCGTCGAGTTCTTCTTGAAGTAGAGGTAGTTGACCCCGTTCACCCCCACCGCGAGGTCGCCGTCGATGACGTCGTAACCGGGGTCGAAGAAGACCTGCGGATCCCCGGCGGTCACGAAGTCGCTGGTGTAGTTGACCATGATGACGTTGTGGCCGCTGGAGTTGACGGCCGAGTAGATCACCCCGTACTGGCCGCGCCCCGCGTCCCAGAACGACTCCGGCGCCCAGGCGTGGGTGTCCATGTCGTGCACCTTCATCCGCCGGTAGCCGGTGAAGGTACGCAGGTCGGTGGAGTCCCAGACGTGGATGTACTGGCTGACGTACGACCAGTCGGTGCCGTTGAGGTCCGTCGCGAGGACCACGAAGGTGCCGTCCTGCTTGCGCAGGATGAACGGGTCGCGCAGGCCGAGGGAGCCCGCGGTCGGGGTGGCCACGGGGGCGTTCTGGTTGAGCGGGGTCCACTCCAGACCGTCGGTGCTGACGGCCAGGTGCAGACCGTAGTTGGCGCCCAGGAACGTCGGCGACTCGGTGAAGTAGCACATGACATAAGCCGAGTCGGTCGCCGCCGAGGCGCTGCCGGCGCCGAGGGTGAGCGCGCCGGTGGCCGCGAGGGGGACGGTCGCGGCCATGCCCAGGAACAGGCGGCGGGACGGGTGGGGGAGCGGGGGGACGGCCATGTGTTCTCCAGGGGGGGATGCGAGCGGCCCAATGGTCAGACATGCACACCATGTTCGACATCACGAACGGAGTTCGGTAAGTCGATCAGAAGGTAGAGATGGGGCGCGTGCGCGTCAATCACACGGTCGTGCTTGGCCGGTTCTCGTCGTTCACCTGGGCGCCTGCTGGGGGCCTCCTGTGTGGATCGGCAGCTCCGCCCGCGCCCGGGCCGCCGCGCCGATCGCCACCGCGTCACCGCCCAGCAGCGCCGGCAGCACCCGCACCGGGTGACCGCTCACCGGCGGCTCCAGCGCCAGGGTCTCCTCGACGGC
Source organism: Streptomyces sp. NPDC051576 (assembly GCF_040681835.1). Taxonomy (NCBI): domain Bacteria; kingdom Bacillati; phylum Actinomycetota; class Actinomycetes; order Kitasatosporales; family Streptomycetaceae; genus Streptomyces; species Streptomyces sp. NPDC051576. Next base: position 485,198 of record NZ_JBFAZO010000002.1, on the reverse strand, counting down.
CGACCCGACCAGCGCCCACGAGCGGCTGACACCCCCGCCGATCACACAGGTCGTGACATCCAGCAGCCCCGCGGTGATCAGCAGCGCACGGGCGACCCCGCGCCCCGCCTCCCCGTACACCGCCAGCGCGTCCGGATCGCCCCGCCCGGCCGCCCGGGCGACGGCACGAGCGGTGAGCTCCAGGCCCGTCCGCTCCCCGTACCGCGCCGCGATCGAACGCCCCGACGCCAGCGTCTCCAGATGCCCCCGACCACCACAGGTGCACGGCAGCTCACCGAACCCGGGGACATGGCCGATCTCGCCCGCCGCCCCCCGCGGCCCGTCGTGAAGGGCGCCTTTCAGCCACAGCGCGCCGCCCACGCCGGTGCCGAGCGTCATCCCGAGCACGTTCTCCTCGCCCACGACCGCGCCCCGAGCCACCTCCCCGCGCAGAAACGCGTTGACGTCGTTGTCGAGGAACGCCGGTACCTCCAGGGCCCGTTCGACGGCCGCCGTCACCTCGAACCCGGCCCAGCCCCGAAACGAGTCGCTCGCCACCAGGACCCGCCCGGCCCGCGCGTCCACGACACCGGCCGCGCCGACGCCCACACCGAGCAACCGGGCAGGCCTACGGTCCAGCAGCAGCCGTAGCGCCGAGAGCGCCGCCTCGATCATCGCCGCGCCGCCCTCGCGCGCCGGGGTCGCCACCTCCGCCCGGTCCAGGACGTCGAGCCGGGCGGTGCACAGCACGGCCTGGGTGGTGGTTCCGCCGATGTCGACGCCGGCCACCACCTCGGGAGCCTCGCTCACGCGCCGGCCCCCGTCCCCGACGCCACCCGGCGCTCTCTGCGCTCCCGTTGGAGTACCGGATCCGGTACCGGCACAGCGGCGATGAGCCGCCGCGTGTACTCCGTCTCGGGGTGCAGCAACGTGCTCATGGTCGGCCCCTGCTCCTCGACCCGCCCGCCCCGCATCACGACGACCCGCCCCGCGAACCGCTGCACCACGGCCAGGTCGTGGGAGACGAAGAGACACGCGAACCCGAGTTCCCGCTGCAACTCGGCGATCACCTCCAGCACGGTCCGCTGCACGCTCACGTCCAGCGCGCTCGTCGGTTCGTCCGCGACCAGCAGCCGGGGTGCGAGGACCAGCGCCCGCGCGAGACTCACCCGCTGCCGCTGCCCACCGGACAGCTCACGCGGCCCGCGCCGCGCCAACTCCCCGGGCAGCCGCACCAGTTCGAGCACCTCGGCGACCCGCTCACGCCGCTCGGCCGCCCCCATGCCACGCCGGTGCACCCGCAAGGGCTCGGCCACGCACTCCCCGACACTCATCCGCGCGTCCAGCGACGCCACCGGATCCTGCAACACCACGCCGACCCCGGCCAGCAGGGCCCGCCGCGCCCGCCCCCGCGCCCGGCGCAGATCGGTGCCGAAGAGCGAGACGTCCCCCGACTCGGGCGCGACCAGCCCCAACGCCACCCGAGCCGCGGTCGACTTCCCGGACCCCGACTCACCGACGAGCCCCACCGTCTCCCCGGCCCGCACGGTCAGCGACACCTCGTCCAGCGCCCGCACGGCACGCGGCCCGCGCCCGAACCGCACACCCACACCCCGGAGTTCGACCACCGGCGCCCCCTCGCCCTCCTTACGCACGGCACTCGCCGTTCCCGTCACGGCGAGCCGGGGCACAGCCGCCAGCAGCCGCCGCGTGTATTCGTGCGTGGGCCGCAGCAGCACTTCCTCCACCGTGCCCGTCTCCACGATCTCCCCCTCCAGCATCACGGCGACCCGGTCGGCGAAATCGGCGACGACCCCCATGTTGTGCGTGACCAGCAGCACGCCCGTCCCGGAGTCGGCCGCCAACGCCCGCAGCAGATCCAGGATTTCGGCCTGCACGGTGACATCGAGGGCGGTGGTCGGCTCGTCCGCGACCAGCAGTCCGGGCGAGTTGGCGATGGCCATCGCGATGACGACCCGCTGCCGCTGCCCGCCCGACAACTGGAACGGAAAGGCGGAGGCCCGCCGCTCCGGCTCGGGAATCCCGACCCTGCGCAGCAACTCGACGGCCTCCGCGGCCGCCTCCTTGGCGGAGACGTCCCGGTGATTGCGGACAACCTCCGCTATCTGCCTGCCGATTCGGGTCAGCGGATCGAGCGCGGTGGCCGGCTCCTGGAACACCATCGAAGCCGTACGGCCACGCAGCCGCGCGAGTTCGGCCTCACCGGCGCCCACCACATCCGTGCCACCGACCGAAACGCCCCCGGACGCACGGGCGTTGCCCGGCAGCAGCCCGAGCGCGGCGAGCGCCACCGTCGACTTCCCCGACCCGGACTCACCCACCAGCGCCAGCGTCTCGCCCGGCGCGACCCGCAGCGACACCCCGCGCACGGCGGGCACTTCACCACTCTCCGTCGAGAAGCTGACACCCAGGTTCTCGATCTCCAGGATGCCGTTCATCCGCGTCCCCTCACGTCGAAGGCGTCGCGCAGCCCGTCGCCGATCGCGTTGAACGCGCACACGACGAGGATGATCGCGAGGCCCGGTGGAACGATCAGCCACCAGCGTCCCGAGTAGGCGGCCGTCAGCCCGGCCGACAACATGCCGCCCCAGTCGGTCTGCGGCGGCTGAACTCCCAGCCCCAGATAGGACACATAGGCCACGAGCAGAATCGCGTCGGCGACCTGGAAAGTCGCCGCGACGACGATCGTCGACACCGAGTTGGGCAGGATGTGCCGGGCGATGGCCCGGCCGTGCGTGCCCCCGATGGCCCGCAGGGTCAGCACATAGTCCCGCCGCTTCAACGTCAACGTCTCCGCCCGCACCAGCCGCGACGGCACCAGCCAGGACACCAGCCCCAGAATCACGATCAGCCCCGGCACCCCCGGACTGGTGATCGCCGACACGACCAGCAGGATGAACAGCGCCGGAATGGCGATCCCCGCGTCCACCACCCGCATCATCACCGCGTCGACCCACCCACCCGCGTACCCGGCGACGGACCCCCACAGCGTCCCGATGACAGTGGCGAGCACCCCGGCGGCCAGCCCGACGAGCAGCGAGACCTTTCCGCCGTACATGAGCCGCCCGAGCTCGTCATGACCGACGGCGTCCGTCCCGAGCCAATGGGCGCCACTGGGACGGAGGTTGACCTGCGTGAGATCGGTATGAACCTGATCGGTGGCGTGGAGGACCGGCCCTAGGAAGCAGAACAAGAGGAAGAGGACCACAACTACGAGTCCCCCCACCGCGAGCCTGTTGCGAGCGAAGCGAGCAATCAGGGGCGCGGGGCTGTGTCTATTTGCGGCTCCGCCGCGGGGCGCGGCCGACCCCAACCGGCCCGCACTTTGAACACTCACGTCATGCTCCCCTTCACCCGAGGATCCACAACCCGTTGAACAACATCCGCAAGCAACGTCCCCACCACAGTCGCCACAGAGATCACCAACACACACCCCAACAGCACCGGGTAGTCGGACGACTGAGCCGCACTCCAGAACAACAGCCCCATCCCCGGGTAGTTGAACAGCTGCTCGACAACCAACGCCCCGCCGAACAACACCGGCACGTAATACCCCAGCATCGCGATCACCGGCGTCAGCGAATTCCGGAACACATGCCTGAAGAGAATCGCCCGCTGCCGCGAACCCCCCGCCCGAGCCGTCCGCACGTAGTCCTCGGAGAGGTTCTCCAGCGTCGCCGCCCGCATGTACCGGCTGAACACGGCGACCATCGAGGCCGCCCCCGTCACCACGGGCAGCACCAACGCCACCGGATCCGCGAAGACTTGGGCCACCGTGTCGCCCTGCGGTGCCTGCGACGGGAACCACCGCAGCATCTGTGTGAAGACCAGCACCAGCACAAGTCCCAGGAAGTACACGGGAGTCGAGTACGCCACGAAGCTCAAGGTCGTGATGACGTAGTCGGCCGGCTTGTTCCGCCGTACCGCCTGCCACATGCCCAGCGGAAGGGCGAGCAGCAGCCCGACGACGGCCGACAGCACGGTCAGCACCAGTGTCTTCGGGAGCCGTTGCTCGATGAGCTGGGACACCGCCTCGTTGAGGGTGTACGACGTGCCGAGGTCGCCGTGCAGCAACTGCCGCAGGTAGTACAGGTATTGGACGGGCAGCGGGCGGTCGAGGCCCTGGTCGTGGTTGAAGAGAGTGATCTGCTGCGGGGTGGCCTGCGGGCCGAGGATCCCGCGTGCGGGACCCCCGGGCAGCGCGTGCAGCAGGCCGAACACCACGACCGTCACGATGAGGATCACGACCAGTGCCTGGGCGATCCGCCGGGTCAGGTACAGGAGGGTGTCCATGCCTCAGTTCGTCCACTTCCACTGTGCGGGGTGGAAGTTGGCGAGGGGGTCCTGGGAGAAGCCGCCGAGGCCGCTCTTGACCACGGAGATCTGGTAGTCGGGCTCCGGCAGCCAGATCACCGGCAGGTCCTTGGCGAGGGCCGCGCTGTAGTCCTGGATCGCCTGGGTCGAACTCGACGTGGTGGACGCCGAGATGAGCTTGTCGACATCGGCGTCGGAGTAGTTGCCGAAGTTCGCGCCGCCCTTGGACTGGAACAGGGAGTCGCCGGTCGGGAAGGCCGGGAAGTACCAACTGCCGGCCGTACCGAAGAAGGAGAGCTGCCACTTGCAGATCGACTGCGAGGCCGTGCACTGCGGGGTCTGCGAGAGCACGGAGTTGACCGGCGCGGTCTTGATGGAGAACTTGATGCCGGTCTTCGCCAGCGAGGACTGGATCGCGCTCATCATGTTGTCGGTCACCGTCGAACCGGACTGCGACAGCACCTGCATCTGGAACTTCGTCCCCTTGGCGACCCCTTCACCGCACTGAGAGGCCCCAGTCCCCGGGCTCGTGCAGGTCATCACCCCGCCCTGCTCGGTCCAACCATGGCCGGTGAGAAGGGACTTGGCGGCCGAGGTCGAGAACGGATACGGGTCGCTCTTCTGCGTGGCCGACAGGAACGACGAACTCTGCGCCTGCGGGACGGGCCCGTATCCGGGCACCGCCGTCCCGTTGAAGATGACCTTCGCCAGACCGGACTGGTCGATGGAGCGCTGGACGGCCTGCCGGGCGTAGAGCTGCTTGAACACGGCGCCCATGGCGGGGTTGTTGAAGTTGTACGGCATGTAGGTGATCGCCCAGCCCGACCACGGCTTCACGGTGTAGCCCTGCGCGGTGAAGCTCGCCTTCTGATCGAGGTCGGTCGCCTCGATGTAGCCGTAGTCGACGCTCCCGGACCGCAGCGCGTTCTTCTCGGCGTCCGCCGTCGTGAAGGGGAGGAGGTTCACGGTGGGGATGCCGGGCTTCTCGCCGCCGTCGTACTTGGTGTTGGCGGCCAGGACGACCTTGCCGGCCGTGGAGAAGGACTTCACGGTGTACGGGCCGCTGACCGTCTTCCACAGGGCGTTCGTGGCATAGCCGTTGATGTTCTTCGCCGCGTCGTTGAGGTACGTCCAGTCCTTCTTGGCGTCCCCGACCTTGTCCCACACGTGCTGGGGGAGCGGGTTGATGGAACTCAGCTCGTTGGCCAGCATCCACTGCGGGTTGTAGGCCTTGTCGAAGGTGATCGTGAAGTGGCGGGTGTCCACGGTCTTGAAGGACGTCCAGTTGTCCGGCGCCTTGCCCGGGTTGTAGCCCGCCCACTGCGCCTTGTTCGCCTTGATGAGGTCGAACCAGAACTTCACGTCGGCCGAGGTGATCGGCTTCCCGTCGCTCCAGTGCCGGTCGCCGAGGGTGATCGTCACGCTCTTGTTGTCGGCGGCGAAGTCGGCGGCGGTCGCCACCGAGCCCTTCTTGTTCCAGCCCATGGTGCCGGTCGAGCCGTCGTAGGCAACCAGCGGCTCCCACAGCGAGTACGCGATGGAGATGTTGTTGGTGTTGAGGTGCGCGGCGGTGCCGATCGGCAGGATCCAGTTCGGGGTGAAGTTCGCGGGCAGCGCGTAGTCGATGGAGTCGTGCGACCCGGAGGACGACGTACCGCTCGACCCGGAACAGCCCGCGAGCAGCAGCGCGGCCGTGGTCAGGGAGGCACCCGTGAGGAGTCTCGTGCGAACAGGGGACATGGCTCTCCTCGGAAAATGAGGGGCGGAGGCGGGGGTGAGGACAGTCAACGACCCTCGTGGTCGAAGAAACAGGCGTGCCGCTGTAAAAAGCCTGTTACTGCCGTTCTGAAAAAAGCCGGAGGGCTGTTCGGGTGACTTACGCTCGACGCCTCGATCACCCGATCCGGAAGTAACTTCCTTCATGCCTGAAAAAAGCGCGCACCGCCGCAAGGGCACCTCGGGCGTCTCCTCCCTGGCCGAGCATGTCCTCGAACTGCTCGCCTCCGGGCAGGCCGCCACCCGCACCGAACTCGCCGAACTGCTCGGCGCCGCACCCTCGACGATCTCCCTCGCCGTGGGCCAGTTGGTGTCCCTGGGCCTGGTCGCCGAGCACGGCACCCGCTCCTCCACCGGCGGCCGGCCGCGCAAGGTGCTGCGGCTGGGCGGCAGCGACGGGTTCGCGGTCGCGGCCGAACTCGGCGGCAGGCACGCGCACGTGGGGGTCGTCCTGCCGGGCGGCGGACTCACCGACGTGTCGACCGTGCCCTTCCCTACGGCGGACGGTCCGGAGGCCGCGCTGCCGGGTCTCGCCGAGACGCTCATGGCGCTCGCCGAACGGCACGGGCGGGAACTGCTGCGAGGCGTGGGCCTGAGCCTGCCCGGCCCGGTCGACATCGCCTCCGGGGTCGTCACGCTGCCCGCCCGGATGCCCGGCTGGAACAGGTTTCCCATCCGGAGCTGGCTCGCCGAGCGGTTCGAGGTGCCGGCCGCCATCGAGAACGACGCCAACTGCATGGCGGTCGGCGAGCACACGGTCCAGCCCGCCGAGCGACGCCAGTCGATCATGGTCAAGGTGGGCACCGGGATCGGCGCGGGCGTCATCGCCGACGGCCGGCTCTACCGGGGCGGCACCGGCGCAGCCGGGGAGATCACCCACGTCCGGGTCGAAGCCGCCCAGGACACGCCCTGCTCCTGCGGCAACACCGGCTGTCTGGAGACCGTCGCCTCCGGCGCCGCCCTCGTGCGCATCCTGCGCGGGCACGGCCTCGACGTGACCTCCACCGAGGACGTCGTACGGCTGGCCACCGACGCCGACCCCGAGGCGACCCGAGCGGTCCGCCAGGCCGGCCGTTACCTCGGCCAGGTCCTCGCCGCCAACGTCAACTTCTTCAACCCCGACGCCGTCTACCTCGGCGGCATCCTCTCCACCCTCGAACCCTTCGTCGCGGCCGTCCGCAGCCAGCTCTACGAGGGCTGCCACCCCCTGGTCACCGAACACCTGGCGATCGAGCGCGCGAGCCTGGGCGCGGACGCGGGGCTGGTGGGCGCGGGCCAGTTCGCTCTGCAACGGGCCCTTGCCCACGCGCTGCACACGGTCACCGGTACCCACCAATCCTGATCTCCGGAGGAGCCATGTCAGTTCCCCGTCCCGTCATCGCCATCGCCGGCCTGGGCATCGAGTCCTCGACCTTCTCCCCGGCCCGCACCGAAGCCCCCGCATTCCACCCCCAGCACGGCGCGGCCGTCCTCACCCGCTACCCCTTCCTCGCCGAAGGCACCCCGCTCCGCGAGGCCGCCGACTGGCGCGGTGCCCTGGTCGGCAAGGCGCTGCCCGGCGGCACCGTGACGGCCGCCGCGTACGCCGAACTCTCCGCCGAACTCATCGAGCGGGTAAGGGAGTTGGGTCCGCTCGACGGCCTCTGGTACGACATCCACGGCGCGATGACAGTCGAGGGGATCGACGACGCCGAGGCCCTCCTGCTCGCCCGCATCCGCGAGACCGTCGGCCCGGACACCCTCGTCTCGACCTCGATGGACCTGCACGGCAATGTCTCCCGCGAACTGGTCCACCGGAGCGACCTCATCACCTGCTACCGCATGGCCCCGCACGAGGACGCCATGGACACCAAGGAGCGCGCCGCCCGCAACCTCGTCGACCTCCTGGCGAGCGGCGCGCCCCGCCCGGTCAAGGCCTGGGTGCCGGTGCCGGTGCTGCTCGCGGGGGAGCAGACCTCGACCCGTATCGAACCCGCGAAGAGCGTGTACGCGGCGGTGGCGGACGTAGAGGCAGACGAAGGGGTCGTCGACGCGGCGATCTGGGTCGGCTACGCGTGGGCCGACGAACCCCGCAACCGGGCCGCCGTCGTGGTCACGGGACACTCCGCCGCCCAAGTCGCCGCCGGTGCCGAGCGGTTGGCGCGCGGCTTCTGGGACGCCCGGCACGGCTTCGCGTTCGTCGCGCCGACCGGCACCCTCGACGAGTGCCTCGACGAGGCCCTCGCCTCGACCGCCCGCCCGTACTTCATCAGCGACACCGGCGACAACCCGACCGCGGGCGGAGCGGGAGACGTCACCTGGGGCCTCCAACACGTCCTGGAACGCCCGGAGTTCAAGGATCACGACGGGCCTACGGTCATCTACGCCTCGCTGCCCGGACCGGGCGCCGTAGCCGCCGCCGAGCGGGCCGGGGTCGGCGCCACCGTCACCGTCACGGCGGGCGCGGAGGTCGACGACCGGCACGCGGGCCCGCTCACCCTCACCGGTGTCGTGCACTGCGTCCGGCACGGGGACCGGGACGCGGGGACCGAGGTGGTGCTCAGGGTGGGGAGCGTCTATGTGATCCTGACCCGGCTGCGCAAGCCGTACCACCACGAACACGACTTCACCGACCTGGAGTTGGACCCGCGCTCCGCCGATCTCGTGCTCGTCAAGATCGGCTATCTCGAACCCGAACTCTTCGCCATGGCCGCCGACTGGAAGATGGCCCTCACTCCGGGCGGCGTCGACCAGGACCTCGGCCGGCTCGGCCATCACCGCATCCGGCGGCCCCTGTTCCCCTTCGACCGGGACATGGCGGAGCCGGACCTCGCTGCCCGGATCATCGCGCCCTCGGACGCGCCGCTCACCGGGGCGGAGGAGTGAGCTTCCCGCCCCCGCCGCCCTCGATGGCGGCGGCGATCAACTGGTCGAGCAGGGCGATGAGGACGTTGCGGCACGAGTCGCGTTCCCGGGCGTCGCACAGCAGCACCCGGACGTTCTCTGGAAGTGCCAGCGCGTCGCGGACCGCCTCCGCCGGATACGGATGCTCGCCGTAGAAGCCGTTCACACCCACCACGAACGGGATGCCCCGGCGCTCGAAGAAGTCGACGGCCGCGAAGCTGGACTTCGGGCGGCGGACGTCGATCAGGACCACCGCGCCCAGGGCGCCGAGCGCCAGGTCGTTCCACATGAACCAGAACCGCTGCTGGCCCGGGGTGCCGAACAGATACAGCACCAGGTCCTGGCCGATGGTGATCCGGCCGAAGTCCAGGGCCACGGTGGTGGCCCGTTTCTCCTCGATGCCGTCGAGGTCGTCGACGGCGAGGCCCGCCACGGTCAGCGGTTCCTCGGTGCGCAGCGGCGCGATCTCGCTCACCGAGCCGACCATGGTGGTCTTGCCGACACCGAAGCCCCCCGCGATCAGGATCTTGACCGTCTCGGGCGGCGCGGGTGCCGGAGCGATGGTGTCAGAGCCGGTCAAGGCCCTCCCTCACTTTCTGCAGCAGGTCCATGTCCGGGCTGGTACGGGAGACCGGGTGCGGCGGACGGGCCGTGATCAGGCCCGCCTCCAGCAGGTCGCAGAGCATGATCACTACCACGCTCACCGGAAGGTCGACAAGGGCGGCGACCTCCGCCACCGCCAGCGGCTCGGCGCACAGCCGCAGGATGCGGGACTGCTCCGGCTGCGGCCGGGGCGCCCGAGCGGGCACCGGCTCGACCGCGGTCACCGTGGTGATGAGGGTGAAATCGGCGCGGCTGGGCCGGGTTCTGCCTCCGGTCAGCGTGAACGGCCGGACCAGCCGTCCCGCCGCGTCGCCACCGCTCACCTCACTCGCCGGAGCCGGCCGCGGGGCCGACGCCGGCCCGCGGCGCGGCGCTGAGATGCTCGCCTATCTTCTTCACCAGCATGTTCATCTGGTACGCCACGACCCCGACGTCCGCGCCCGGACCGGTCAGCACGACCAGATGGGCGCCGGGGCCCGCCGCGGTGAGGATCAGATAGCTGTTCGCCATCTCGATCAGCGCCTGGCGCACCGGGCCGCCCCGGAAGTCCATGCTGACGCCCTTGCTGAGGCTCATCAGCCCGGACGCGGTGGCCGCGAGCCGCTCGGCGTCGTCGCGCAGGAACCCGGTGGACTTGCTGACGACCAGGCCGTCCTCGGACAGCACGACGGCCTGGTTCACCTCGGCCACCCGGTCCACGAGTCCGGTGAGCAACTGGTCGAGCTGGGTGTGCGTGGCGGGGACAGGACGTGTCATGGCGGAGTCCTTCATGAGCGGTCGGCGGGCGGAGTCGAGGAGGCTGCTGCTTCCTCCCGGTCGTACTGCGGTGGCGCGTCGTCGTCGATGGCGTCCCGTGCCTGGAACGTGCCGCGCTGGAACCCGGCGAGCGAGGAGGCGGCGCGTTCCGCGGTGAAGTCTTCCAGCTCTCCGTCCTCCTCGACCGAACCGGCCTCCTCCCGCAACTCGCTGGCCAGACTGGTCTGCGGCACCCGCCGAGGCAAGGGGGCGAGCCCGTCAAGCCCGTTGGGACCGGCGCTCACCGCGGGCTCGGGGGAGCGCGCCGGAGGGATGACGGGGTGGGCCTCGGGCGCGGGCTCCAGCCTCTCGGCGGCCCGCTCGGCTACGACCGCCTCGTGGACATCGGCGGCCTTCGAGGCGCCGGGGGCGGGCTCGTCGGGGCTCTCGGGTACGACGATCTCGTGCGGGATCAGCACGATCGCGGTGGTGCCACCGTACGGCGAGGGGCGCAGCGTCACCGCGATGCTGTGCCGGGTGGCGAGCCGGGCGATCACGAACATGCCGAGCCGCAGGTCGTCGGCGAGGGCGACCACGTCGAACTTCGGGGCCACCGCGAGCTGTTCGTTGAGCGAGGCGTAGTCCTCCTCGGACATGCCGAGCCCGCGGTCCTCGACCTCGATGACCAGCCCCTTGGCGACCATCGCGGCCCGCACCCCGACAGGGCTGGGCGCGGGGGAGTACACCGTCGCGTTGTCGATCAGCTCGGCCAGCAGATGGATCACGTCGGCGACCGCGGGCGGCGCCAGGCACACCTCCTCGTCGGTGTGCACCTCCACCCGCTGGTACTCGGCGACCTCGCCGACGGCACTGCGCAGGATGTCGATCAGGGCGACCGGCTCGGTCCAGCTGCGGCGGGGCTGCTCGCCGCTGATGACGACGAGGTTCTCCTCGTAGCGGCGCAACTGGCTGGCGGTGGAGTCCAGTTCGTAGAGGCCGCGCAGCACCTCGGGGTCGTCGTGCCGGCGTTCCAGCGCGTCGAGCTTGGTGAGCTGGAGGTTGACCAGGTTCTGGCTCTGCCGGGCGATGCCGAGGATGACCTTCTGGAAACCCCTCCGGGTGTCGGCGAGTTCGACCGCGGTGTGCACGGCGGTGCGCTGCGCGGTGTTGAACGCCTGTGCCACCTGGCCGAGTTCGTCGCCGCCGTAGTCCAGTGGCGGGGTCGCCGACTCCACGTCGATCTTCTCGCCCCGGTTCAACCGGGCCACCACATCGGGCAGTCGCTCCTCGGCCAGGCCCAAGGTGGCCATCTTCAGACCGCGCAGCCGCCTGGACAGGGAGCGGGTGATCCGCCACGACATGCCGACGCACAGCAGCAGGGCGGCGAGTCCGCCCGCGCTCAGCGAGGCGGCGGTGACCAGCAGGCGGTGCGCCTTGTCGGAGCTGCGGTCGAGGAGTCCGTCCGTCTGCTGTCTGATCAACGTCGTGTACTGGGCGCCCACTTCGGCCAGGGCGCTGTTCCACTGCTTCCGCGCGTCGGGGAGCGCGATCCGGCCGGCGGTGCCGCCGTCCGCCGTACCGGCCGCGAGCACCCTGTCCTCCACGGACTCCAGGGTGTTCCACTCCCGGCTCTGCAGCACCTGCTCGATCTGCGTCTTGGCGCTGCCCTGGAACGCGGTGGCGATCTGGTCCTGGACCAGCCAGCGGCGCGCGTGCACCAGCTCCGCGAACTGCTCCCACGTCTTGTCGTCGACATGCCCGGAGGGCCAGGCCAGGGTCAGTTGCGCGTCCTCCTGGGAGACCAGCTCGGCCCCGTGCTCCAGGGCGACGAGGGGTTCCGCCTGGGAGGTGAGGTCGCCGTCGTCGACCTGGGACAGCTGCTGGAACGCCTGGATCTGGTCGTCGATGATCGCGGTGAACTGGTCCAGCACCTGCTGGGCGGTGATGTCGGTGGGGTCGTCCACCTGGTCCCGGTAGTACTCCAGGCTGTCCACGGACGCGACGACCGAGTACAGCCGGTCCTTGATACGGGCGGGCGCCTTCTTGATCGCGCCGGACTGGCCCACGAGTTGGGCCACCGCCTTGTCCGTCCTCACCCGCTGCGCGTCCAGCGCGGCCCGGGACCCGTGCGGCGAGGCCAGCCACGCCGCCGACAGACTGCGCTCCTGCTGGAGCGCGAGCGCCGCCTCGGTGCCCATGGCGCCGGTCGATCTGCTCAGCTCCGTCTGCGAGCGCAGCCGCAGGCCCTCCGCGAACATCTGGGTCGTCGTGAGGCCCCACATGGCGGCCAGCGTGACGCTGGGGACCAGCGCCAGCAGGATCAGGGATAGACGTATGGAACCGACGCGGCGCCGGGCACCTGTCCGTGGAGACATCGTGGTCGTCCTCGCTACATCCTCGTACGAAGTGTCCGGTCAGCGCGTTCCGTTGGCCGCGAACTTCGCGACCGCGCCGACGTTCGTCCTCGTCACGAACGCCGGGCCGGTGAGCACGGGAGCCACCCCGCCGCCACTGATGTTGCCGTTGGTCTTGTACAGCCACAGCGAGTCCACGGCCAGATAGCCCTGCAGATACGGCTGTTGATCGACCGCGAACTGCACGTCCCCGCTCTTCACGGCCTTGACCAGCTTCTGGTTGAGGTCGAAGGTCGCGACCTTGGCCTTACTGCCTGCCGCCTTCACGGCCTTGACCGCGGTCAGCGCGAAGTCGGCGCCCATCATCACCACTTCGTCGATGGTGGGGTCCTGCTTCAGGCGGTCCGTGACCGCCGCGGACACGGCGTCCATGTCGGTGCCGTCCACATAGAGCATGTCGGACTCGCCGGTGAAGGACTTCTTCACGCCCGCGCAGCGTGCCTCCAGGGCGACATTGCCCCGCTCGTGGATCACGCACAGGGCGTGCTTGGCCTTGAGGGCGTCCAGTTTCTCGCCGACGGCGCGGCCCGCGACGCTCTCGTCCTGCCCGAAGAACTCCAGGATGCCGTCCGACTGCCAGGAGTCGATACCGGAGTTGAGGCCGACCACGGGGATGTCCGAGGCCTTGGCCTGGGCGATCGGCGCCTTCATCGCGTCCGGTTTGGCGAGCGTCAGCGCGATGCCGTCGACCCCGTCCCGGATTGCGTCCCGCACCAGCTCCGCCTGCCCGGTGGCGTCGGGATCGCTCGTGTACGTCAGCTCGACGTCGTCCTTGGCGGCCGCGGCCTCGGCGCCCTTCTTCACCAGCACCCAGAAGTCGTCGCCCTGGCTCGCGTGGGTGACCATGGCGATCTTGAGCCGACCGGTGCCCGCGGCCCCGGCCGCGCCCGCGTCGGAGCCGGCCTGGGAACCGCCGGTCCCTGAGCAGCCGGCGAGCAGCAGACAGACCGCGACGGCGGCGGTCGGCACCGTGCGGCGTATGCGCCGGAAGGAGGTGTGAGGTGGGGGAGGAGTGGTCATGAGCGGTGCGGCACCTCGCTGTGCGGCCGAACTTGATTACGGGGAGAGTGCGCCCGGAGCCGTATGAGGTGCGCCGACCGGGAGACTCCCGCTGGCCGGAGCCAATCGCGTGTGACCGCTGGTAGTCAAGTGAGCAGCGACATGGAGTGAGTTGTTGCTGCCGCATTGTGATCATCTCGACGTCGTACGGAAGTTAACGACGTGAAGTGCGGGAGGACCGGTGGGTTACGGCTTGCGGGCCACCGCTCCGTACATCGCGATGTCCTCGTCCCTGATCGGTTCCGGATCCGTGCCGTCCGGACGCCACTTGTGGACCTGGACGATACCGGGCCCGACGAGTTCCAGCCCCGCGAAGAACTCCTCGGCCTCCGCGAACGTACGCAGCCGCATCGGCATCCCGCGGGCCGCGTACTCCCGTGCCACCCGGCCCACCTCGTCCGGCGCGAACTCGGCCGTGCCGATGGACATCGCCAGGTAGCTGCCGGAGGGCAGGGGTTCGAGGAGCCGGCGCACGATGCCCACGGCGTCGTCCTCGTCCAGTACGAAGTGCACGATCGCGATCACGGTCAGCGCGACCGGCTCGGCGGCGTCGAGCGTCCCGCGGAACTCCGGAGCGCGCAGGATCGCCGCCGGATCCAGCATGTCCGCCTCGACATACGCGGTACGGCCCTCGGGCGTGCTGTCCAACAGGTCCTGGGACAGGGTGAGTACGAGCGGATCGTTGTCCACGTAGACGACCCGGGCCTCCGGCGCGGTCGCCTGCGCGATCTCGTGGATGTTCGGGGAGGTCGGGATGCCGCTGCCGATGTCGAGGAACTGCCGTATGCCCGCCTCCCCGGCGAGATACCGCACGGCCCGGTTCATGAAGTCGCGGTTGGCCCGCATGTGCACCGGCATGGCGGGCCACTCCCGGACCATCGCGTCGCCGGCCTCCCGGTCGGCGGGGTAGTGGTCCGTGCCGCCCAGGATGTAGTCGTAGATCCGCGCGGAGTGGGCGGTGGCGGTGTCGATGCGGCTGTGCTCGGACACGCTGCGGCTCCTGCATCGAGGTCCGGTCAGAGGTCGAACTCGTGCGGCGGCAGCTCCAGGGTGAAGCAGGCCTCGCGGACCACGGCCTGCTCGGTCTTGTCGAAGTCGCCGTCCGCGCCGCCGATCACGATGCCGATCTGGATCACGGCACGCGCCTCGGCGGGCTTCTTCTTCGCCTTGGCGATCTCCTGCAACACACTGACCTTGCCGAAGGCGAAGTCGGCCGTCAGCTTGCCCAGGTTCTCGTCGAAGCGGCGCTGGAGGTCCATGGCGTCGAAGTTCTGCAGCACCTCGTTGCTCGCGATGAGCTGGGCGACGCGCTGGCGCTCCGAGGGGTCGATCGTGCCGTCGGCCGCCGCCACGAGGGCGCACATCGCCATGCTCGCGTCGCGGAACGCCCCGCTCTTCAGGTCGTTCTTCTTCGCCACGAGCTGGGTCTGCATCGTCGACGCGGACTCCTTGAAGCGGTCCCACAGGGCCATGCGAACTCCTTGTGTCCAGTAGCCGAGCCCCGGTGCGTCCGTGCCCGAGGCACCGTGGAAACTCCCCGCGCGGGGGAGAAGTTCCAGCCCCCAGGGGGTCTGCGATCCACTCCTGAGTTGTACAGTTGCGCAACACGGCAACTGTTGTCCGAGAAGAATCCTGGGAAGAGAGGGCGGGACCGTGCTCCGCAACGGACTGGAACCCTGGCACCTGCTGATCGTGGCGATCATGGTCATCCTGCTGTTCGGCTCGAAGAAGCTGCCGGAGGCCGCGCGCGGACTGGGCAAGTCGATGCGCATCCTCAAGAGCGAGGCGAAGGCGATGAAGGAGGAGGGCAACGTGGCGGAGCCCCAGGTGACCACGTCCGCGGAGCCGCCCACCACCGCCCCCTGAGACGCGTCGAGCCCCGGCTTGCGCCGGGGCCGATATGACGGGTCAGGCCTGCTGCTGGAGCGACTTCGTGGCCGACTTCGCCTCGCGCTTACGGCGTCGGCGCTCCGCCCGCGGCTCCTGGTCCGGCAGCCAGCCGAACGTCATGCAGCTCCCCACGATGCCCAGCAGCAGCCCGATGAAGAAGCCGCCGAGGTTCGAGGTGAGCCAACTGCCCAGCGAACACAGGATCCCGACGATCGAGTAGAACAGGCGCTGGCCGGGGCTGAAGAGGATCAGCAGTCCGCACAGCAGCATCATCACGGGGAGCAGGTAGCCGGTCATGCCCTGCATCCCGATGTGCATCGCGACCTTGATCGACACCTTCTCCGTGAGCAGGATCTCCGCCCCGCCCAGGGCGAGCAGCAGCCCGCCCCAGAACGGACGGCGGGCCCGCCAGTTCCGGAAGGCGGGCCGCTTCCCCTGCGTCGGCAGGTTCCGGGACATCAGCAACCCGAGTCGCTGAAGCTGAGCTTGAGGCCCGGCAGCTTGAACACACCCGCCGTGGTGGCGTAGTTGGTCTGCCGCAGGTTGTCGATGTGCACGGTGTCGGACTGCTGGCTGAAGACGCCCTTCTTGCCCTGCACACCCGCCTTGGTGAGCGTGCTGGCGTCGTTGCCGATCTCGATGTTGCCGAAGGACGCGTCACCCGACAGTTGCGTCGAGTCCGTGGTCAGGTCGCTCGCCGTGACCTTGGTCGAGCCGCTGCCCGCCTTGATCAGCAGGTTGATGCCGCCGAGGTCGACGCTCTGGCACAGGCTGTCGAGCGTGGCGGTCTTGATGGCCGAGGTCATGACCAGCACCTGACCGCCGGTGTCACCCTCGTTCGGGCTGTTCGGGATCATGCTGTCGAGGTCGCCGAACTGCTCGAAGCCGGTGCCGTCGAGCGACTTCGCGGTGACCGTGAACGGCATGCCGGAGATGGAGAACTGCACCCCCAGGGCGCCCTGCGCGGTGAGCACCGCGAGGGCCGCGGCGGCCAGCGTGGCCGGCACCGCCATGATCGCGGCGCGACGCAGTCGGACCTGACCGCGTCTTTCGGGAGCCTCCGCGGTTTCGGGTGCGGAACCGCTTTCCGGCTGCTCAGGGGTGTTTCCGTTGGACGGGTTGGCGTCCGAGGGTGAAGCCATGTCTGCTCCCAATGTGCTGCTCTGGTTCAACGCGAGTCGGTATCCAAGTGGCGCGTTGTCCTGGCGCGGACAGCGGGTGCGGCGTACCCATCCCCACAACTCCCGGCGGGTGCAAGGGCTTTCAGGTTACGCAGCAGTAGCCGTCGAGGAAGTTACCGGGGGTTACATTCGAGGGTCAAGGGAGTTGTGAAAAAAGAGTGTTGATGATGGACCACCTGTAGGGCAAGGCTTTCCGGCGGTCCCGGCGAGCCCTGACTTCTACATCAACTTGCCCTGCACGTCTTGACGTTGACAGACACTCAGGTCTACAACTCTCCCTTGTTTGCCGGATCCGTGGCGCCGGATCCGGCACGCGGCACGAGCCGCGTTCCCGGACTTCCCTTTCCGCAGGGGCACTTCACCGCCCCCAGAGTCCGAACCCCGCGGCCCGGCACGGCCGCTTCCCCCCTGGTCCGTGCCGTCCGCCCCACCGCCCGGCCCGGCCGGAGACCCCCAACCCCCGCGGGCCTCCGGCCGGTTCACCGGCCGGCCGCCGTTGCCGGCCCGTCACGTACGGAGAAGGCGTCACGGGCCGGCGGCGGCGACTCGCGCCCCCCAACCCCCATCCCCCCGTTCCCCCACTTCGGACGAACCCCCCGGTTCGGTCCTCCACGTCCGAAAGAATTTCGAAAGAAGAGGTACACCCGCATGCGTACTCGCACCGTCCTCACCCTCGTCGGCTCCGTCGCCGCGCTCACCCTCCCCTTCACCGTCTCCGCCTCGGCGGCCGACACCCCCGTGCTCACCACCGGCAGCGCCGCCGGTACGGCCGTCGCCGTCGGTGACGTCCTCACCGCGCCCCTGGCCAGCGGCACCAGCGCCACCCTGTACTCCAGCGCGACCGGCACCAGCGGCGTCAAGTGCACCTCGTCGACGTTCACCGCGACCGTCACCGACAACCCGACCGCGCCGGGCACCGCCACCGAGTCCGTGTCCGGGCAGAGCTTCGACAGCACCAGCTGCACGAGCAACGTCCTCGGTGTAACCGGCGTCACCAGCATCACGGTCGACAACCTGCCCTACAGCACCGCGGTCGCCTCGGACGGCACCCTGACCGTCACCCCGGCCAGCGGCTCCACCATCCAGACCACGGTCAAGCTGAGCACCCTGCTCGGCAGCATCACCTGCGTCTACCAGGCGCCCAGCCTGACCGGCACGTCGAGCAACACCGACAACAGCATCAACTTCACCAGCCAGGCCTTCACCAAGGTCTCCGGCTCGTCCCTGTGCTTCAGCGCGGGCTACTTCACCGCGAAGTACGCCCCGGTGACGGACGGCGGCTCGCCGGTCTACGTCAACTAAGCAGCAGGCAGGGCCTGTTCGCGTCGATCTGTCGAACTGCCGACCAGTCGAGTTCAGCGTCGACGCAGTCGCAGGGCCAGGGCGGCGCCCCCGGTGAGCACCAGCACCGCGGCGGCGCCGCCCGCCACCATGGGCGCCGAAGGGCCGCCCGAAGCGGCGTCGGTGCTCGACGCCACCGGACTGCTGCCCGGCGCGGTGCTCTCCCCGGCCGGGGACGCCTTCTGCGCCGTAGCGGATTCCCGGGCCTTTGCCGAAGGGCTCGCGGCAGTAGGGGACTTGGCCGCGGACGCTGACGACGACGGACTCGCCGTCCTCTCCTTCGAGCCGGCCGTCCCCGCCGAAGAGGACGAAGAAGCGGTACCGCCGCCGGGGAACACCACGTCCGAGCACGAGTAGTACGTGTCCTCGGTGCTGCTGTTCTGCCAGATGGTGTAGATCAGTTGGCGCCCGGTCCGGCCGGTCGGCAGCGTCGCCCTGATGCGGTACGCACCGCCGGTCAGCGGCGGGTCCTTCACCTCGGCGAACGGCTGGGTCGCCAGCTCGGACCAGGTGAGCGGCTTCGCGGGGTCGTAACCGGCCTTCGTCAGATACAACTTGAACGTCCCGGTGTGCGCGATCGTCGACGCGTACGTCATCGTCAGCTTCGCCCCCGGGGTCAGCCGCGTCGACGGCCAGTCGGTACGCGCGAGGTCGAGCCCCTTGTAGTCCGGCAGGCCGCCGCTGCACAGCTTCCCGTCCGGAATCACCTGCCGGTCACGGCCGTTGACGTCCGGGACCCGCAGGTTGTCCCAGTAGGTGAAGGGCGCCCCGTTCGCCGCGACGGCCGCCTCGCACGCCGCCGACTTGGCCTGGCTCCCGCCCTGGGGCGAGCAGGCGTACACCCGGCTGACCGGATACGTCGGCGCCCCGTGCGCCTGTGCCGGACCCGCCGCCCACACGGTGAGCAGCAGCGGGGCCATGGCGGCGGCCGCCATGGCGGTGCGATGTGCGGTCATCCGGGACATCCGGAACGTCTCCTCGGCCGGCGCGGCAACGGTCTGTTCGTGTCATACGGCGCTCGGGCCCCACGTGTTCAGTCCGCTCCGGCACCGTGAACTGGGGGCGTGTCCTGCCGCACAGGCGATCCACAGAAACAGACCGACTGACCCGTAAATACGGGCGTGCCCCTCGGGTACCCCGCAGGGTCGGTCGGTCTTTCGCATGGCCGGGAATCGGCGTTGACACGTGCCACAAACACTGGATGTGGTCAAGAGTCGGGGCAGGGGTGACGCAGAGACGCAAGTGATGGGAACGTGTGGGGTGTTGGCGGTCTTGGGGTGCAAGGTCGACACCGTCGTACGGTGAGCTACTGTCTACAGGGGGTAATAAAAAACGGCACGGGCCGTTGTTTTTCCTTCACGGGAGTATGTCAGTCGATGGTGAGGCAGCTACGGGCCGAGCAGACCCGCACAACGATCATCACGGCCGCCGCCGAGCTGTTCGACCGGCAGGGCTATGAATCCACCAGCCTGAGCGACATCGTCGACCACGCCCAAGTCACCAAAGGCGCCCTGTACTTCCACTTCGCCGCCAAGGAAGACCTCGCCCACACCATCCTGGAGATGCAGGCCAAGGCCTCCCGCCAGCTCTCCAAGGACATGGACAGTCGGGGCTACTCCTCACTGGAGACACTGATACGTGTCACCTTCGGTCTGACCCGGATGGCCGTCGAGGGCCCGATCCCGCGGGCCGGACTCCGGCTCGCCGCGGGGGAGATCGAGGTACGGCCTCCGACACCGCACCCCTTCACCGAATGGCTCGACACCGCCTCCCGCAAACTCGCGGGCGCCGTCGCCGAAGCGGACGCCCACCCCGACATCGACGTGGACGCCGTCGCCCACACCCTCATCGGCCTCTTCATCGGCATCCGCGTCCTGGGCCGCACCCTCGAACCGGTGGCGTTACAGCCCCGCAGAACGGCCGAGATGTGGCACCTGGTGATCCGCGGCCTGGTCCCCGTCCCCCGCCGCGCCCGCTATCTCAGCCTCGCCGCGCGCCTGGAACGGGAGATCGAAGCCGGCTGACCCGCCCGGTACGGTGAGCCGCATGCCCGACACCCCTGCCGCGCCCGTGATCCTCGGCGGCGAGCCCGGCTCGTTCCCCCGCAGCGTGCTGGCCGAACGGCACCCCGCGATCATCCAGCAGGTACGCGACGCCTTCCCGTACGACCCCGAGCGGCACCGCGCCCTCGACGCCCTCCTGAAGAACTGCACCGAGGGCACGATCGAACCCCTCCCCGCCGACGCCCCCGACCGTGCGCAGTGGGCGGCCTGGGGTACCGACGAGTACGCCGGACACTCCTGGTACGACGTGCCCTGGCTCTGGTCCGAGAGCTACTTCTACCGCCAACTCCTCGAAGCCATCGGCTACTTCCGTCCCGGCATCTGGCAGGGCATCGACCCGTTCCGCCCCTTCAAACGGGCCGAACTCGACGCCCCCGAGACGGACGAGGAACTCGCCGCGCTCGACGCGCTGGAGGACAAGTCGCCGGCGGAGCGCGGGCGGGCGCTGGTGCACGGCTCCCTGTGGGGCAACCGCGCGGACCTGGGCTTCCGGCTCTCCGCGGCCGGAGCCGAACAGCAGGCCGCCGTGCCCGCCCTGGTCGCCGACGACAGCGAGCGACTCTGGTCGCTCCTCTCCGGCACGCTGTGCCTCGTCGCCGACAACGCGGGCCGTGAACTCATCCCCGACCTGCTGCTGATCGCCCATCTCCTCGCCGAGCAGCGCATCGAGCGCGCGGTGCTGCACATCAAGCCGCACCCCTACTACGTCTCCGACGCCACGGCCGCCGACGTGGTCGACGCCCTGCACCGGCTGACCCGCGCCCCGGGTGCGGCGGCGACGTACGGCCGCCGCCTCTGGTCGGCGATGGCGGACGGCCGCCTCGCCGTGCGGGCCCACGCCTTCTCCTGCGCCCCGCTGCCGTACGCGGACATGCCCGCCGACCTCCGCGCGGAGTTCGCCGCGGCCACCCTGACGATCGTGAAGGGCGACCTCAACTACCGCCGCCTGGTGGGCGATCGCCTCTGGCCCCCGACCACGCCCTTCGCCGACGTCACCGCCTACTTCCCGGGCCCGGTCGCCGCCCTGCGCACCCTCAAGTCCGATGTGATCACGGGCCTCGACGCCCGCACCGAGACCGCGCTGGTCGCCGCGGAGGAACAGCGCTGGCGCACCGGCGGCACCCACGCGCTGGTCCAAGTGCGGCCGTAGGTTCTCAAGTCCTCGGTACAGGAGGCGACTTGAGCGGTAGACCTGTCGACATGCGACGTTCCTTTCGCGCGAGGGGAGTACGACCGAGATGCGTATCGGAGTGGCACCGCACCGCCTCTGGCCTGTCCAGGAGGGCGAGTTGGACGCGGTTCTCCAAACCGCCGTCAGGGCCGAGGAGTTGGGGTTCGACCATGTCTTCGCGAGCGGCCACGCGGTGGCCGGCGCGACGGGGGTGACCCCGGACCCGCTGATCCTGCTGGCCGCGGTGTCCGGGGCGACCCGGCGGATCGGGCTGGTCACCAGCGTGCTCGTGCTGCCGCTGTACAACCCGGTGATCCTGGCCCACCAGAGCGCCACTCTCGACCGGCTCTCCGACGGTCGTTTCACGCTGGGCATCGGCACCGGCTGGGACACCGAGGAGTACGCGGCCGTCGGCGTCCCGTTCGCCGGGCGGGGCCGTCGGACCGACGAACAGCTCGCTGTCGTACGGCAGTTGTGGCGCGGCGAGGGCTCGGCGCGGCTCGGGGTGCTGCCGCGTACCGAGGGCGGTCCCGGGGTGTGGATCGGCGGGCAGAGCGACGCGGCACTGCGCCGGGCCCTGCGGTTCGGCGACGCCTGGCACGGCTCCGGGGTCGACGCGGAGGGGCTCACCGGCGTACGGGCGCGGCTCGACGCGCTCGGCGACGAGGTGGGGCGCGACCCCGGTCAACTCGCCCTGACGGCAGGCCTGTTCCTCGTGCCGCCCGGGTTCGGCCCCGCGGTGAAGGTGCCGGGCCGGCCGTTGGGCGGAGCCGACGCGACGGC
Source organism: Streptomyces sp. NPDC051576 (assembly GCF_040681835.1). Classification (NCBI taxonomy): domain Bacteria; kingdom Bacillati; phylum Actinomycetota; class Actinomycetes; order Kitasatosporales; family Streptomycetaceae; genus Streptomyces; species Streptomyces sp. NPDC051576. The sequence continues at coordinate 462,985 of NZ_JBFAZO010000002.1, read as the reverse complement.
CGAGAGCGTACGGGACGAACTGGGCCGGCTGTCCGACGCCGGGCTCGTCTCCGCGTCCCTGTGGCTGCCGGTGGCCACGGAGGCGCTGCCGGACGCGCTCGCGTGGGTCGGCGCGGAACTCGTTTCGCATTTTTCCAAAGAGTGAAGGTTTGTCTGGCTTCTATGTGGTGATCATGTCAAAACGCTGGTAGTTCTTGCTCCCATGACGACGTCACGTCCATTACGAACGGGAACAGGGAAGTCGGCGGCGGGCGCGATGGTGCTGGCGCTCGCGCTCGTCGCCTGCGGCGGAGGCGGGGACTCCGGGTCGTCCGGGGGTGGGCGCCAGAAGATCACCGTCGCCGCGCTTCCCCTCACGGACTCGGCAGCGCTCTACCTGGCCCGGGACCGCGGACTGTTCGCCAAGGAGGACCTGGACGTCACCATCCAGCCCGTCCAGCAGAGCATCCAGGCGCTGCCCGCCCTCAGTAAGGGCCAGGTCGACGTGATCGCGAGTGCGAACTACGTGACCTTCCTCCAGGCCGACGAGAAGGGCACCCTCGACCTCCGCATCCTCGCCGAGGGCGTCCGGACGGCCCCGCACATGATGGACGTCCTGGTCCCCAAGGACTCACCGCTCAAGACCGTCTCCGACCTCAAGGGCAGGACCGTCGCGGTCAACATCCTCAACAACATCCAGTCGCTCACCCTGAACGCGATCCTGGACCAGCGGGGCGCCGGACACCCCGTCTACCGGCAGATCGCCTTCCCGCAGATGGGACCCGCCCTGCAGAAGGGCCAGGTCGACGCGGTACACGCGGTGGAACCCTTCGACAGCGCGATCCAGGGCGAGTTGGGGGCACGGGTGCTGCTCGACGGTGCGTCCGCGCCCGTCCAGTCCCTGCCGATCAGCGGATACGTCACCACCCGTGACTTCGCCGAGAAGCACGCCAAGGCCGCGGCCGCCTTCCGGCGAGCTGTCGAGGCCGCCTCGAAGATCGCGGCACAGGACCCGTCCGCCGTACGCGCCGAACTCCCCAAGTACACCAAGGTGACCGCGGCGCAGGCCAAGACCATCAACCTCCCCGCCTACCCCGCCACCGCCGATCCCGCACAGCTGAGGCAGCTCACCGAACTCATGCGGAAACAGGGGCTGTTGACGAAGGCGATCGACCCGGCCACGCTGCTGGTCAAGTGAACCGGCTGAACCGGCGCCAGGAACTCGCCCTCGGCGGCCTCGGCGTACTACTGGCCTTCGGCGCCTGCGAGGCGGTCGGCCGGGCGGGTCTCGTACGGCGCACCTACCTGCCACCGGCCTCCGAAGTCCTCGTCCGCGCCGTCGAGTTGGCGGGCGACCGCGCCTTCCTGGACGGTGTCGGCGCCACCCTGCGCGCCTGGGCGCTCGGCCTCGCGCTCGCCTGTGCCATCGCCGTGCCCCTGGGGCTGCTGCTCGGCAGCGTGCCGGTGCTCGACGACGCCGTACGCGCCGTGATCGAGTTCCTGCGCCCGCTGCCCTCCGTGGCGCTGATCCCCCTGGTCTCGCTGCTCCTCGGCACGGGCACCGGCACAGAGGTCACGCTGATCACCTACGCCTCGGTCTGGCCCATCCTCTTCAACACCGTCTACGGCCTGGGCGAGACCGACCCGCTCGCCAAGGACACCCTGCGCGCCTTCGGATTCGGCCGCCTCTCCGTCCTGCTGCGCGTGGAACTCCCCGCCACCGCCCCCTTCATCGCCGCCGGCCTGCGCATCTCGGCGTCCGTCGCCCTCATCCTCGCCGTGGCCACCGAACTCCTCTCCGGCTTCGGCCAGGGCCTCGGCATCTTCATCGCCCAGGCCCAACTGGCCACGGACGGCACCCGGGACGTACTGGCGGGAGTGGTGTGGGCGGGGGCGCTGGGGCTGGTCATCAACGGGGTGCTCGTCTGGGGGGAGCGGCGGGTGTTCGCGTGGACGCCGGAGGGGCGGGGGAGGGCGCGGGAGGTCGGGACCGCGAGTGCCGGGGTGGTCGGCGGGCCGGGTCGGGGCGGCTCCCGGCACCTGAGGCGGCGGACATGAGGCGGGCCCGCGCCACCCGGGGTGTCCTCCCACGCCTGCTGGTCCTCGTACTCGCCCTCGGCGTATGGCAGTTGGCCGCCCGCGCGCACGGCAGCATCTACTTCCCGCCACCCACCCGCATTGCCCACCACGCCTACGACCTGTGGTTCTCGGGGCCCGTCGGGCACGTGTTCCTCACCCCGGCCGCCGTCGACGCCATCCTGCCCAGCCTCGGCCGGATGTCCGCGGGGTTCGCGCTCGCCGCCGTCGCCGGGATCGCCCTCGGTATGGCGGTCGGCCGCTCGCGCCGGGCCCACGCCCTGTGCAACCCGGTCCTGCAGTTCGCGCGGGCCGTGCCGCCGCCCGCCCTGGTGCCGGTCTTCGTGGTCGTCCTCGACTTCGGTACGCCGATGCAGCTCGCGTCGATCGTGTTCAGCGCCGTCTGGCCGGTGCTGATCAACACCGCGGAGGGCGCCCGTGACATCGACCCGCTCCGGCTCGACGTCGCCGCCGTGCTGCGCCTGACCGCACCCGAACGCCTGTGGTTCCTGCTGCTGCCGTCCGCGCTGCCCCGGATCTTCGCGGGCCTGCGCCTCAGCCTCTCGCTCTCGCTCGTCCTCATGGTCTTCTCCGAACTGCTGCCGGGCACCGCCGACGGCATCGGCTTCACGCTCACCGACGCCCAGTCCCGCTCCGACCTGCTGACCGTGTGGGCGGTACTGGTCCTGCTCGGCGCCCTGGGGTATCTCCTCAACACCGGCCTGCTGGCGGTCGAGAGACGACTCATCGGTAAGGCAAGGACCACATGACCGGCAAGGGAAGGACCACATGGACCGCATGGACCACGTGAAGGGAACCGTCCTGGACGCCGTCGTGCGGCTGCTGCGCGACACCGGCATGACCACGGTCTTCGGCAACCCGGGCTCCACCGAACTGCGCATGTTCCGCGACTGGCCCGACGACTTCGCCTACGTCCTCGGCCTCCAGGAGTCCACGGCCCTCGCCATGGCCGCGGGCCACGCCCTGGGCACCCGCCGCGCCGCGTTCGTCAGCCTGCACTCGGCCGGCGGCGTCGGCCACGCGCTGGGCGCCGTCTTCAACGCCTACCGCGACCGCGTCCCGCTGGTGATCGTCGCCGGGCAGCAGGCGCGCCCGCTGATCCAGCTACGCCCGTTCCTGGGCGCCGACCGGCCCGCCGAATTCCCGCGCCCCTACGTCAAGTTCGCCCACCAGCCGGTACGGGCCGCCGACGTGCCCGCCGTACTCGCCGAGGCCCACCGCATCGCGATGACACCCCCACGGGGACCGGTGTTCGTCTCCGTCCCCGAGGACGACTGGGAGCAACCCGCCGAACCTGTCGCACCGCGCACCGTGCACACCGACTTCACCGCCGGCCCGCACGCCCTGTCCGCCCTCGCCGCCCGCCTGGACGCGTGTGCCCGGCCCGCACTGGTCGTCGGTCCCGGCGTGGACGACGAGGAGGCCCTCCCCGAGGTCCGCGCCCTGGCCGAACGGACCCGCGCGGCCGTCTGGATCAGCCCCCTCTCCGGCCGCTCCGGCTTCCCCGAGTCGCACCCCCTCTTCCAGGGCTTCCTGCCTCCGGTCGCCGGTCAACTGGCCGCGCGGCTAAGGCCGTACGACGTGGTGGTGGCCCTCGGAGCGCCCGTCTTCACCTATCACGTGGACGACGGCGGACCGCTCCTCCACCCGGGCACCGAACTCCACCACCTGGACTGCGACCCCGCGCAGGCGGCCTGGCTGCCCACCGGCACCAGCATCGTCACCACCCTCAAGCCCGCCGTCGCCCAGCTCACCGCGCTGCTCGCGGCGACCGACCGCGTGCCCCCGCCACCCCGCCCGGCCCCTGCACCGCCGGAACCCGGCGCGGGCCTCACCGCGGAACTGGTCCTCGATCACCTCCGGGCCCGGCTGCCCCGGGACCGCGTCCTCGTCGAGGAGGCCCCCAGCCACCGGGACGCGCTCCACGCGCGCGTGCCCGTCGACAGCCCAGGCGGCTTCCTCACCACGGGCAGCGGGGCGCTCGGCTGGGGCCTGCCGCTCGCCGTCGGCCGCGCGCTCGCCGACCGGCGCCGGCTGGTCTGCGTCGTCGGCGACGGCTCGGCGCTCTATTCGGTACAGGCCCTGTGGACCGCGGCCCGCCACCGGGCACCCGTCACCTACGTCGTCCTCGACAACGGCGGCTACGCGGCCGTCCGCGCCCTGGGCCGCCGTATCGGCATCCCGCAGGTCCCCGGCACCGACATCGAGGGCGTCGACTTCGTCGCGCTGGCCCGGTCCTTCGGCTGCCCGGCGAGCTACGTCGACGATCCCGCCGTACTCCCCGCGGCCCTGGACCGCGTCCTGCGCGCGGACGACGAGGCCGGGCCGCACCTGCTGCACCTGCGGGTCGCCTCCGGCGAGGACACGCTCTACCCCGAACCCTGGGCCAGGTGACCCGCGCCCCATGCTCCGACTCGACTCCCTGAGCCAGCGCTACGGCGACCAACCCGTCCTGCACGACATCAGCCTCACCGTGCCGGATCGCCAACTCCTGTGTGTGGTGGGCCCGTCCGGCTGCGGCAAATCCACACTCCTGCGCACCGTCGCCGGACTCCTGCCCGCACCCGAGGGAACGATCACGATCGACGGCACGCCGGTCACCGGCGTACCCGATCGCCTGGCCGTCGTCTTCCAGGACTACGGCCGCTCGCTGCTGCCCTGGCTCACCGTCCGCGACAACGTCGCCCTGCCCCTGCGCCGCCAGGGCCTGAGCCGACCCGAGCGGCGCGCCGAGGCCGAGCACATCCTGGACCGCGTCGGCCTGACCGGCGCCGCCCGCCGCCACCCCTGGCAGCTCTCCGGCGGCATGCAACAGCGCGTGGCCATCGCCCGCGCCCTGGTCTGCCGCCCCTCCCTGCTGCTGATGGACGAGCCCTTCGGCTCCCTCGACGCCCAGACCCGCGAGGACCTGGAGGACCTCCTCCTGGAGGTGCACCGCACGGACCCCACGACCATCGTCCTGGTCACCCACGACATCGACGAAAGCGTTTACGTCGGCGACCGGGTAGTCGTTCTGTCACCCGGTCCCGGCGCGAAGATCGCCCTGGACCTGTCGGTCGAACTCCCCGGTCCCCGCGACCAACTCGGCACGCGGGGACTGCCGGAGTTCGTGGCGCTGCGCACGCGGGTGGGGCGTGCGGTGCGGTCAGGCCCTAGCCCAGCCGCACGTCCTGCCACACCATCCGGTGGTCCGACGTGACCACCGTGGTGCCGTCGCCGACCAGGCGGTACAGCGGGTCGTCGGAGGCCGGCCAGAACACTCCGTTGCGGCCCGGGACCAGGCCCTTGGACGGCAGGACGTGGTCCACGCGCAGATTGCCGGGAGCCGTGTCGCCGAAGTCGCCGGTGTCGTACGCCGGATCGCCGACCTGGCCCACGTTGGCGCCGCCCTGGAGCTTCGCGGCCTCGACCCCGCCGGCGCTGGCGGGCGGCTTGTCGGGCAGGTTGACCGCCGGGTGATCGAGGAGCTGTCGTACGGCGTGGTCGTAGCTGTCGCCGTCGTACGGATCGGCGTTCTGGTCGCCCGCGATCACGAACCGCGCGCCGGGCCTGAGGCCGCCCCGGACGCCCTTGTCGTCGTAGAGATAGGCGCTGCGCGCCTGGCCGCCGATGTAGTCGGCCCAGAGCCGGATCTCGTCGTGGTTGCGGCGGCCGTTGCGGTCCTCCGCGCCGTCGAAGGTGGGCGGTGTCGGATGGGAGACCAGGAAGTGCACGGTCTCGTGGCCGAGGCGGATCGGCACGTCCCAGTGGCTCTTGGAGGAGAGCCGGAGGATCGCGCGGGCCGCGTCGCTGTAGTAGCCCGGCGGGATCACGTTGCCCGGCATGTCCTTCCACAGGAAGTGCTGGAAGGTGCGCACCGCGCGCGTGTCGATCGGGAACTTGGAGAGCACGACCATGCCGTACTGCCCCGGGAAGAAGCCGTAGCCGAACGCGTCCTGCCCGTACGCGTCCGAACCCGGCGTCGTGACCACACCGTTCTTGCCGTCGAGGTCGATGCCCGAGGGGACGCCCGTGTTCACCGGGCCGGTGAAGTGGTGCGGGAAGTGGATCGGGCGGGCGCCGCGCTGCCCCCGGGACAGGTAGTTGTCGAGGAACAGGCGGACCGCCGCGCCGCCCTCGACATAGTCGAACTCGTTGATCAGCAGGACGTCGGGGTTCACCCGCTGGATCGTCTCGGCGACATTCCGCGCCTGGGCGTTGTCGGGCGTCGACAGATCGGTGACCAGCGCGCCCTGGGCGGCCCGGTTCAGCGAGGCGTTGAAGGTGGCGAACCGAACGGTCCGCCCGTACCCGTACCGGGCGGACGCCGACGCCGGGAACGCGGTGGTGCCAGCCAGCGCCGCCCCGGCCAGGGACGCGAGCGCGGTGCGGCGGGACAAGGCTCTGGAGTGGTTCATCGGGACTCCGGTGAGGGAGGGGGCACGTGAACCCCCGTAGTCTGCGCGCGTAGAGGTGAACGCCACAAGATGCCGACGGAACGCATGGATTCACCGCCGATTCACGCGATGGTGTGATCATGTCCCCTGCCCGGGATGGCAGTTGAGGGCCACGGGTAGGGCCCGGCCATGACCCAGCCGTTCGAACTCCCGCACTTCTACATGCCGTATCCCGCGCGCCTCAATCCGCATCTGGACGAGGCCCGCGCCCACTCCTCGGTGTGGGCCCGCGAGATGGGCATGCTGGAGGGCTCCGGGATCTGGGAGCAGGCCGATCTCGACGCGCACGACTACGGCCTGCTCTGCGCCTACACCCACCCCGACTGCGACGGGCCCGCCCTGTCGCTGATCACCGACTGGTACGTGTGGGTGTTCTTCTTCGACGACCACTTCCTGGAGATCTTCAAGCGCAGCCAGGACCGGGTGGGCGGCAAGGCCTATCTGGACCGGCTGCCGCTGTTCATGCCGCTCGACCTGGCGACTCCCGTGCCGGAGCCGGAGAACCCGGTCGAGGCGGGGCTCGCCGACCTGTGGGCGCGCACGGTGCCGTCGATGTCCGTGGACTGGCGTCGCCGCTTCGCCGTCGCCACCGAGCATCTCCTCAACGAGTCCCTGTGGGAGCTGTCCAACATCAACGAGGGGCGGGTCGCCAACCCCGTCGAGTACATCGAGATGCGCCGCAAGGTGGGCGGGGCGCCCTGGTCGGCGGGGCTGGTGGAGTACGCGACCTCCGAAGTGCCCGCGTCCGTCGCCGGATCGCGGCCGCTGCGGGTGCTGATGGAGACCTTCTCCGACGGCGTCCATCTGCGCAACGACCTGTTCTCCTATCAGCGGGAGGTCGAGGAGGAGGGCGAGTTGAGCAACGGCGTGCTCGTCCTGGAGACCTTCTTCGGCTGCACCACCCAGGAGGCCGCCGACACCGTCAACGACGTCCTCACCTCCCGGCTCCACCAGTTCGAGCACACCGCGTTCACCGAAGTGCCCGCCGTGGCCCTGGAGAACGGTCTCACCCCGGACGAGCTCGGCGCCGTCGCCGCCTACACCCGGGGCCTCCAGGACTGGCAGTCGGGCGGCCACGAGTGGCACCTGCGCTCCAGCCGCTACATGAACGAAGGCGCCCTCGACAACTCGCCGTTGAACGGACCGACCGGCATCGGCACCTCCGCCGCCGACATCGGCGCCCTGCTCGCCTCGGCCGGCGCCGAACGGCTGCGCGCCTACACTCACGTCCCCTTCCAGAAGGTCGGACCCTCCCGACTCCCCGACTTCTACATGCCGTTCGAGGTCGAGCTGAGCCCGCACCTGGACGGCGCCCGCCTGCGCCTCGTCGACTGGATGCACGCCATGGGCATGCTGGAGGAGGGCGTCTGGGACGAGGAGAAGCTCGCCGCCGCCGACCTCCCGCTCTGCTCCGCCGGCATCGACCCGGACGCCACCGAGAAGGCCCTCGACCTCAGCTCGCGCTGGCTCGCCTGGGGTACCTACGGCGACGACTACTATCCCCTCGTCTACGGCATCCGCGGCGACCTGGCCGCCGCCCGCGTCACCACGGCCCGCCTCTCGGACTGCATGCCCATCGAGGGCCCGGCGGTCCTCGTGCCGGCCAACGGCATGGAACGCGGACTCATCGACCTCTGGGCCCTCACCACCGCCGAGATGCCCGTGGCCGACCGGCGCACCCTGAAGGACGCGGTCAACACGATGACCGAGAGCTGGGTCTGGGAACTGGTCAACCAGATCCAGCACCGCATCCCCGACCCGGTCGACTACCTGGAGATGCGCCGCGCCACCTTCGGCTCCGACCTCACCCTCAGCATGTGCCGCATGGGCCACGGCCCGAAGGTCCCGCCCGAGGTCTACCGCACCGGCCCCGTCCGCGCCCTGGAGAACGCGGCCATCGACTACGGCTGCCTCATCAACGACGTCTTCTCCTACCAGAAGGAGATCGAGTACGAGGGTGAGGTCCACAACGCCATCCTTGTCGTCCAGAACTTCTTCGGCATCGACTACCCGACCGCGCTCGGTGTCGTCCACGACCTGATGACCCAGCGCATGCGCCAGTTCGAACACGTCGCCGCGAACGAACTGCCCGTCGTCTACGACGACTTCGATCTCTCGGACGAGGCGCGCGAGATCATGCGGGGCTATGTGACCGACCTCCAGCACTGGATGGCGGGCATCCTGAACTGGCACCGGGCGGTCGACCGCTACAAGCCCGCGTATCTGGCCCGCCGCTCGCACGGCTTCCTCCCGGACCGGGCCCCGGCGCTGCCGTTCAGCTGAAGTCCCGGACCCGCGCGGTGGCTTCCGCGGCGAACTCCCGCAGGGCCGCGTCGCCGGCCCCCGAGAGCCTGCCGCGTATCTCGTCGGCGGCGGCCAGGGTCGCGCGGGCCTCCTCCCGGAGGTCCGCGTCGGCCAGGGCGCGGGTCAGGGCGTAGTGCTCCTCGGCGACGAACCGGCCGAGGCCGACTCTGTGCAGGTGCCGCAGGGAGTCGTCGGCGGGAGAGTCGAGGATGTCCCGGAGGGTCGCCAACGTGTTGCCGGCTTGCGGGAGTTGATCCGTCTCCCGCTCCAGGCGGGCCTGGGTCAGCCGGGCCGAGACGCGGTCCCACTCCGTGTCCTGGAGGGCGGCATAGAGGCGCTGGGCGCGCAGCGCCTGGAGGCGGTCGCCCAACTGCTCGAAATCCTGGGCCAGCGCCCCCAGGGGAGACGGGTCCAGTCGCCCCGGCTTCTTCGGTGCGCCCGGACGGCACAGCAGACTCCGGTCCATCTCGATCGTGTCCAGCCGGCGGATCAGGGCGGCCCGCGCCACCTCGGTGAGCCCCTGGTCGGCCGCCAACTCGGTCCAGGCGCACAGGGGTTCGTCCGAGGGATCCGCGCCGAAGAGCGAGTCGTCCAGCTCCTCGGCCCACTCCCGCAGGGCGGCTCCGTCCGCGTCCGGTCCGGGCATCTCGCTCAGCCCGCACGCGGCGTCGAAGTCCCGCTCCCGCAACGCGTACACCGGGCGCAGATCCTCGGCGTGCCCGCGCAGCCCCACCAGCAGGGCGGCGAGCCGCAGTTCGTCCGTCATCCCCGCTGCCGCCTCGTACCGCAGCAGATGCCGCAGCAACTCCAGGTCGCCGTCCGCGCGGTCGAACTGCGCGGCCCGCAGCGCGAGTCGACGTCGTACGGGATCCTCGGCCGTCGCGTCCCACACCGTGGGGTCGCCCGCCCGTAGCGCCGCCAGATCCGCCCGCCCCTGGGCGAGCACCGGCTCCCACAGCGGGGGACGGGGATGCCGGTCGAAGAGGTCGTAGGCGCAGCCCTCCTCCGCGTTGAGGAGCAGGAAGTCGGGCTCGGTGCGCAGCAGGGAAGCGTGCAGCATGCCGATCAGCTCGACCGGGGAGCGCTCGGACAGGCCCAGGGCGGCGCGGAGTTCGGGCCGCGCCTCGTCGATGCCGTAGTCCTCGCGGAACTCGTCCTCCGTCTCCGTGACCTGGGCGAGGATCTTCTCCGGGCCGTCGGACGGGGACAGGTCCAGATGGTCGCGCCAGCCCGGCAGGCCGATCACGATCTCCACCGCCTCGTCGACACTGGAGCCGATGATCCCGGCCGAGCCCTCGGAGTCGGCGTACAGCACGGAACCGTCCGCGCACACGAAGTACGTACCGCCCGTGTCATCACCCGCTACGGGCCGCAGCGGACCGCCCGAGGCCAGCCGGACCGGCTCCCCGTGCTCCGCTCGGCGCAGGTCGAAGTCGAAGGGAAACGCGGCCAGTTCGGCCAGATGGGCGTGCTCTCGGAGCAGCCGCAGGACGTGATCGCTCATGTCACAGAACGTAACAGCGAGCACTGACAACAGGCCTCACGCCGCTGACCTCCGGTCAGTCTCACTCGTTCGTGGCACGTCGGGCGCCGGTGCGCCGGGTAGAGCATCTGCCGGAGGCGATCCATGGAACAGACTGCGTTGCGTCCCAAGCCGATGCCCGGTCAGGACCCCGGCGACGGCACAAGGCCCGTCGTGGCCCGGCGCCCGCACGCCGCGCGGCGCCGCGGTCGACGGCTCATGACCCTGCTGTTCAGCCTGTTCGTCGGCACGGTCCTGGTCCTGTCGGGGATCGGGCTCGGCACCGTCGGCGCCACGGTGATCGGCATGAGCAGGCTCGCCGAGATGCAGCGCCAGGCGGCCCGGAAACCGGCGCACACCGCCGCTCCCCCCGCGCCCTCGGCGAGCCCCACCCCGTCGCCCACGACCGCCGCCACGCTCGGTGTGGAGGCCGTGGACGCCGAGAAGGCGGGCGCCCTGGTCGTCGGCGTCCACGTCCCCGGCCCCGGCTACGCGGCGGGCCTGGTCCGCGGCGACGTACTGCTCACGTTCGGCTCCACCCGTGTCGACTCGGCGGCCGACCTCGCGCGTGCCGTCGCCCGGGCCCACCCCGGGGAGGAGATCACCGTCACGGTGCGCCACCGCAGTGGCGGTTTCCAGCAGTTCACCGTGGTCCCCGGCTTCGTCGTATGACGAGCACGTGGGCCATGAAGCGCACGAGCAGTGCGCGAGCGGGGAAAAGCACTGGTCCCGCCGCCCCGGCCGGGGCCACGATGGCCTCATGCTGAGCACGCTCCTCGCTTTCCTCGGCGCCTCCGAACGCGGCGGCTGGTCCTCCTACAGAGGAGGACCGCTGCTCAATCTCGCCCACCCGAAGGCAGCGATCTTCGCGATGTCCTTCCTCCCGCGCTTCGTACCCGAGGGCGCCCCGCACCTGCCCGCCATGATCGGGCTCGCCGTGCTGTGGGCGGTTCACGAAATCGGCTACTGCGGGCTGTACGTATGGTTCGTCGGTCGGCTCAAGAACGTGCTGTCCCGGGCCGGCGTGCGTCGGCGCCTGGAGCAGGTCTCCGGCGGAGTGCTGCTGCTCCTGGGCGCCCGCGTGGCCCTGGAGAGCTGAGGTCATGGCCATGTCCGGGGCCGGAAGTGCCGACGATCGGCTCGCGTGGCCCTCCGGGTGCGGGCAGGATGCTGCCCGTAGCCACCTTTCGCCCGTTCCCGGAGGCCTGCATGACCGGTAGCACGCCCGCGCCCTTCACCGCCGCCGACTACCGGGCCCGCATGGACCGCGCCGCGCGGGCCGCCGCCGACGCCGGCCTCGCGGGACTGCTGATCGCTCCGGGGCCGGACCTCGTGTGGCTCACCGGCTACGCGCCCACCGCGCTCACCGAACGGCTCACCGTGCTCGTCCTGGCGCCCGGCCGCTCCCCGGTCCTCGTCGTCCCCACCCTGGAGGCCCCCGACGCGGCCAAGGCACCAGGAGCCGACGTCCTCACCCTGCGCGACTGGACCGACGGCAAGGACCCCTATGCCGCCACCGCCGCCCTGCTCGACGCGACGGGCCGGTTCGGCATCAGCGACAACACCTGGGCGATGCATCTGCTGGGCCTCCAGAAGACGCTGCCCGACACCACGTACGCCTCCCTCACCACCGCGCTGCCGATGCTGCGCGCGGTGAAGGACGCGGCGGAACTGGAACTCATGGCAGCTGCCGGAGCGGCCGCCGACGCGGCGTACGAGGAGATCCGGAAGGTTCCCTTCGCCGGCCGCCGCGAGTCCGACGTCGGCGCCGATCTGGCCGATCTGCTACGGCGGTTCGGCCACTCGCAGGTCGACTTCACGATCGTCGCCTCGGGCCCCAACGGCGCCAACCCGCACCACGAGGTCGGCGACCGGGTCATCCGGCAGGGGGACATGATCGTCCTCGACTTCGGCGGCCTCAAGGACGGCTACGGCTCCGACACCTCGCGCACGGTCCACGTCGGCGAACCCGGCGAGGAGGAACAGCGCGTCCACGACCTCGTCCGCGAGGCCCAGGAGGCCGGTTTCCGCGCGGTGCGCCCCGGAGTCGCCTGCCAGGAGGTCGACCGGGCCGCCCGCGCGGTCATCGACGACGCCGGATACGGTCCCTACTTCATCCATCGCACCGGCCACGGCATCGGCGTCACCACGCACGAGCCGCCGTACATGATCGAGGGCGAGGAACAGCCCCTCGTGCCCGGGATGTGCTTCTCCGTGGAGCCCGGCATCTATCTGCCCGGCCGCTTCGGGGTACGCATCGAGGACATCGTCACGGTGACCGGGGCCGGCGGCCGGCGACTCAACAACACGGCCCGCGAGATGGCCCTGGTGGACTGACGACGACCAGGAGCCCCGACACCCCGAACGGCAGCGGCGCGACCATGAACCAGGCACCGAAACCCACCGAGGACACCGTCCGACGGCTGGTCCGTTCCCTGCTCAAGGACAGTGCGGCCGACGGCTCCGGACCCGAGATCCGGCCCGTCGCCGAGGGCGGCGAGCACTCCACCTGGTGGATCGGCACCCGCCATGTGCTGCGCCTCGCCCCGGACCACGAGGCCGCCCTGCGGCAGCGCCGCGAACTGCGCCTGCGCGACCTCGTACGGCCCTACGTCCCCGTCGCGGTGCCGACGAGCGTGGCGCACGGCGACTGGGCACCAGGGCTCACCTACACGCTCGACACCTTGGTGCCCGGCCGGTCCGGCGAGGACCAGGACGTCTCGGCAGTCGGCGAGGCCGACCTGGCCGGGCTGCTCACCGGGCTGCGCGAGGTGCCCGCCCGGCAGGCCGAGGCGCTCGGTGTCCCGCGCACCGCGCCCCGCTCCCTGGAGGCGCTGCGCCGCGCCGCCGAGCAGGCCGCCGGGCGGCTGGCCGCCGCCGACGAGTTCGACGCCGCACGCCTCCAGCAGCTCACCCAGCCCGGCGCGCTCCAACTCGCCGCCCAGCCCGGCACCGCGGTCCTCGTCCACCACGGCCTCAAGGGCGGACATCTCGTGGTGAGCGCCGACGGCCGCGTGCGCGGTGTCCTGGACTGGACCGACGCGGTCCTCGGCGACCCCGCCGAGGACATCGCCGGGCTCGCCCTGGCCGTCGGTTCCCCCGCCGCCGTACGGGCCGCCACCCTCGCCGGCTACGGCGCCCGCCCATGTCTGCGCGGCCTCTGGCTCGCCCGCTGCGACACCGTCGTCCGCCTGGCCGGCCACCTAGGAGGCCGCGACACCGGCTCCCTTCCGCTGCTCAGGACCCAACTGCGCCGCACCTGGGAGGCGATCCTGCTGGAACGGGTGACGGAACTGCGGGGCGGGGACGGGGAGTTGTAGCGCGCAAACGCTTGCACAAAGGCTTGCGCAAGCGTTTACGCCTGTGCCAGCACCACGCACGACTCCCCGGGCAGCCGCAGCAACCCGTCCGCCCCCGGCGCCGCCACGGGCTCCCACGCGGCCAGCACCTCCGCCGGGCGGGTGCCCAGGGGGATCGCGGCCGACTCCTTCCCCAGGTTGACGGCGACGCGTACGTCCCCTCGGCGGAGGGCGAGCCAGCGGGCGTCCTCGTCGTAGGCCACCTTGGTGTCGGTGAGGTCGGGGTCCGTGAGGTCGGGCTGTTCGTGCCGGAGCGCGATGAGCCGGCGGTACCAGGCCAGCACGCGCGCGTGGGGCTCGCTCTCCGGCTCCGACCAGTCCAGGCAGGAGCGGTCGCGGGTCGCCGGGTCCTGCGGGTCGGGCACGTCCTCCTCGGCCCAGCCGTGCGGCGCGAACTCCCGCCGCCTGCCCCGCCGTACGGCCTCCGCGAGGTCCGGGTCGGTGTGGTCGGTGAAGAACTGCCAGGGCGTGCCCGCCGCCCACTCCTCGCCCATGAACAGCATCGGTGTGAAGGGACCGGTCAGTGTCAGCGAAGCGGCGCAGGCCAGCAGTCCGAGGGAGAGGGAGGCCGAAAGGCGGTCCCCCTGGGCGCGGTTGCCGATCTGGTCGTGGGTCTGGCTGTAGCCGAGCAGACGGTGGGCGGCCACCCTCGTGCGGTCCAGCCGGCGGCCGTGGTGACGGTCCCGGAAGCTCGAATAGGTGCCGTCGTGGAAGAAGCCGTCCGTGAGGGTCTTGGCGACCGCCGCCAGCGGGGCCCGCGCGAAGTCCTCGTAGTAGCCCTGGGACTCACCGGTCAGCGCGGTGTGCAGGGCGTGGTGGAAGTCGTCGTTCCACTGCGCGTGCAGACCCAGGCCGCCCTCCGCGCGGGGGGTGACCAAGCGCGGGTCGTTCAGGTCGGACTCGGCGACCAGGAAGAGCGGCCGGCCCGTCTCGGTGGCCAACGCGTCGACGGCGGCCGACAGTTCCTCCAGGAAGTGGCACGCGCGCGTGTCCTTCAAGGCGTGCACCGCGTCCAGTCGCAGCCCGTCGATCCGGTAGTCGCGCAACCAGGCCAGCGCGCTGCCCAGGAGGAAGGCGCGCACCTCGTCCGAGCCGGGCGCGTCCAGGTTGACGGCGCTGCCCCACGGGGTCTGGTGCGAGTCCGTGAAGTAGGGGCCGAACGCGGGCAGGTAGTTCCCGGACGGGCCGAGATGGTTGTGCACCACGTCGAGCACGACCCCCAGGCCCAGCTCGTGCGCCCGGTCGACGAACCGCTTGAGTCCCTCGGGGCCGCCGTAGGGCTCGTGCACGGCCCACAGCGAGACGCCCTCGTATCCCCAGCCGTGCCGGCCGGGGAACGGGCACAGGGGCATCAACTCGACGTGGGTGACGCCCAGTTCGACGAGATGGCCGAGCCGGTCGGCCGCCGCGTCGAGGGTGCCCTCGGGTGTGTACGTGCCGACGTGCAGCTCGTAGAGCACCGCACCGGGCAGCGGGCGCCCCGGCCACTCCGCCGTACGCCACGCGTACCCCTCGTGGTCGACGACCGCGCTCAGTCCGTCCGGGCCGTCCGGCTGGCGGCGCGAGCGCGGATCGGGCAGGGGCGGGCCGTCGTCCACCGCGAACCCGTACCGCGTGCCGTCGCCCGCCTCCGCATCTCCGCTCCACCACCCCACGCGCTCGGGATCGCGTTCCAACGCGCGCGTGGCGCCCTCGCGATGGAGCGTCACACGGTCTGCCTCTGGTGCCCACACCTCGAACTGCACGGACGGTTCCCCTTCGTCTGCTCACCGGGATGTAGCCCGTCCATCGTGCTTCAAACGAGATCAATCCGCTTTTGAATCCACCCCTTTGGCGCAGGTGTCGTCATCTGCGCGCGCGTGCGTGCCGTTTCCGCGTCTTCTGGACACCCGGGGTTCACTGCCCGACAATCACGAGCGTGACGTCGTCCTTCGAGTTCCACACGTACCCCGCGCGGCTTTCCGACGTGGAGCGCGACAAGGCGCTCAAGGTGCTCCACGACGGCGTCGCGATGGGACGGCTCTCTCACGACACGTTCATCCGGCGCATGGAACTGGCGCTCGCCGCCCGCCGGTCCGAGGAACTCGTCGCGCTCACCGCCGACCTGCCCACCGAAAGCCGCCTCTCGCGCGCCCTGTTCGGCACGGTGGAGGCCGTCTCCGGGTTCACGGTACGGCTGCGCAGGGCCTGGCAGGCCGAGCGGCTCCCCAAGCTGCTGCTGCCCCACCCGGGCAACGGCCACCCGCTGCGCATCGGCCGCGACCCCGCCAACGGGCTGCGGCTGACCCACGAGACGGTGTCCCGGGTGCACGCCGAACTCAGCCGCCAGGGCGGCATGTGGGTGCTGCGCGACCTCGGTTCGACCAACGGCACGACGGTCAACGGCCGTCGGGTGATCGGAGCGGCCGTCGTCCGCGAGGGCGATCAGATCGGCTTCGGGCGGATGGCGTTCCGGCTCGCCGTGAACTGACCGCGAACCGGCCCTGAACCGCCCCTCAACGTAGCCCTGCCTCACCTCTGGCCCGGGCATTACCCCATGTGGCGGCCATCGGTATGCACCAAATCCCTTTGCGTACGGCGGTGTTGACGTACCCCGCGCGCCGTGACTGACTGTGCGTACACCATGCACATCAGGTGAACCGACGGCACCACTTCGTGGAGGTGTGCCCTGCCGCCACTCCTCCGCTACCCGTCCGTGGACGAGTTGGGCGCCCAGGCCGCCGCGCTCGTCGCCCGCCACCCCCGGGACGCCCGACTGCGCCACGTCGGCACCTCTCGCGCGGGTACGCCCCTGTGGCTGCTCTCCGTGGGTCACGGCTCCCGCCAGGCCCTCGTGGTCGCCGGACCGCACGCCAACGAGCCCGTGGGTGGTGCGACGGTGCTGCGCCTGGCCGAACGGGTCCTCGCCGACCCGCGGTTGAGCGAGGGCGCCGACGCCACCTGGAACCTGCTGCTGTGCCTCGACCCCGACGGTTCGCGCCGCAACGAGGGCTGGCTGTCCGGCCCCTACAGCCTCGGCCGCTACTTCCGGAACTTCTTCCGGCCCGGGTTCCTGGAACAGCCCGAGTGGCTGCCGGACGGCGCGGCCGGGGCCCGACTCCCGGAGACGCGCGCCCTGTTGGAGGTGCAGGACGAACTCCGCCCGTTCCTCCAGTGCTCGCTCCACGGCGTCGACGTGGGCGGCGGCTTCGTCGAACTCACCCGCGACCTCCCCGGCCTCGCCCGCCGCGTCGCCCACACCGCGACCCGCCTCGCCATCCCGCGCGAACTCGGGCCCTACGACACCCTGTACTGGCCGAGCCTCGGCCCCGCCGTCTACCGCATCCCGCCACCGCGCCGGGGCGACCTCGCCGCGGCCATCACCGAGGCCGCCGTCGAGTCGACCTGGTACCACCCGCACCGGCACGGCACGGTGACCGCGGTCGTGGAAGCACCCATGTGGGGTGTCGCCGGCGTCGAGGACGCCACCCCACCCGCCGACGCGGAATCGATCCTGCGCACCGTGAGCCACACCCTGCGCCACGACACCCGCATCCTGGAACAACTCCTGGCGCGCATAAGGCCGTACGTCCAGGGCGGCCCGGAGCCCGGACCACACCTCGGCCCGGGAGACACCCGCTCCAGACCCGCCCCCGACCCGGGACCGCCCCCCTGGAGGACCCCCGAGGGCCGGCCCAGACCCGCCGTCGACACGGCGGCGGCATCCGGGGGGAGCCTCTCCGGAGCGGGAGGACCGGGGGCAGCACTGGCCGCACCGGGCACCGCGAGCACCGTGCCCGATGTCGGGCGGCTGCTAGCGCCTGTGGACGACTATTTACTGGTGTGTCCCGGGCTCGCCGACGCGTGGGATCCCGATGTCGACACCGGCGGCGGCCGCCCGTTGCCGCCGCTCAACACCGCTCATCTGGCCGCCCTGCGCATCGCGGGGCGGCGGCTGGCGTTGCGGACGGCCGGGCTGCTGTATCAGGTCGTGGTGGCCTCCGGGCGTGATCCGGCCGGTGTGCTGCCGGAGTTGGACCGGCTGATCGACGAGTGGTGTGCCGACTACCGGGACGGCTGCGGGGCGCGCTGGATCTCGGTCGCGCGCCAGGTCGAGTACCAGTCGCGCGTGGTGCTCAGCGCGTTCGAACTGGCCCGGCGGTACGCGCCCGTGCGCTCCCGTTCGGGTGAGCCGGGCTGGGGTACGGAGACCGCGGTGCCGATGCACCGGGAGTGACGTACATCTTCAAGAAGCACCACATGAAGCACCACATGAAGAACTACAAGAAGGCGACTTTGCTCCGCGGCGCCCTGCTGACGGCGGCCCTGCTCCTCGGCGCCGGTCAGGTGCCGGCCCACGCGGCGGCCCGGCACGGCCTCCAGGGCGACTGGCTCTACCTCACCGTCACCCGCGGCGACGGCCGGTCCAGTGACACGCGCGGGACCCTGCTCCTGTGCGACCCGCCCCAGGGCCACGCCCGCGCGGCCGAGGCCTGTGCCGAACTGGGCGCCGCGGACGGGGACATCGATGCCATCCCGGCCAAGAGCGTCTTCTGCCCGATGATCTACGCCCCGGTGACCGCCCACGCGCGCGGGGAGTGGAACGGGCACCAGGTCGACTACACGAGGACCTTCTCCAACCGGTGCTCCATGGCGGCGCGGACCGGAGACGTCTTCGCGCTGGACACCTGAGGGACGCGGCCGGGGTCAGGCCGAGCGCCGGGCACGCGCGTGGGGGGCGTCGGCGATTCCCCCCGCGTCCTCGCGCGCGTGCAACGCCGCCGCCACGACCGTGCGGGACTGATGCTCGACCTGGTGCTCCAACGGCACCCAGCGGGCCCGGAAGCGTTCCTCGAAGGCGTCGCTCCAGTGCCCGACGAGGTGTTCGAGGAGCGGTGCCGCACGGTCGTCGCTCTCCCGCAGGACCCGCAGCAGCATCGCGGCGGCCCGTAACGGCAGCCGGCGCCCGAACGCGTCCACGCTGCCGACGTACGCCATCGTGGTGTCGGCCGGCGGGGTGTGCATCCAGTCCGCTGCCAGACCGGGCACCAGCTCCAGCGCCCACCGGGCGGCCCGCAGCAGCGGGCCCTCGACGCCCTGGAGCCGCGGCAGCGCCTCGGCCAGCACCCGCTCCACCTCCCGCGTGTCCCGCAGCAGCCGGCGCGCCAGCCGCCGTATCGCGGCCGCCGGGGCGGGATGCGGGGCCGGGTCGTCCACCAGGTCGCTGGCCCACATCGGCACCTCCACGACCGCGGTCAGACCGCCGTACCGATGGGCGTGGTACCAGGTGCTGTGCCGTGCGTCGTCCGGCATGCTCGGGTACGCCACGTCCGAGCCGGGCGCCGGCATCACATGCACCCCGGGCCCCGAGGCGGGCCAGCCCGCCGCGTCCGAGGCGCCCGTCTCCACCGGGATGTGCAGCTCCGCCGCCGACTTGGCGAACGGCTCGGCGAGACCTGGTATGTCCTTCGTCAACTGCACCCAGCTACCGCCCAGATCGGTGCCGTGCAGGGTCACCTGGAGGTAGGGCCGCAGCTCGTCGATCACCCGGGTCAGGGCGCGGGTCTCGGGCGGCAACCGGTCCGGCGGCAGCACGGAGGGCGACCACTCCGGCTGTTCGGGACCGGCCGGGCGGTAGAAACCGAGGTGGTAGTCGAACAGGCTGCGCGGCGCCGGGGTGACATGCAGGCTCGCCCCGTCCGGGTCGGCGCAGAGCAGGAAGTGCCAGGAGGTGTCCGACCTCAACTCCCGTTCACCGACGACCCGTTCGGCGAGCGCGAGGAGGGTGGAGCCACCGGTCGGCTCGTTGGCGTGGGCGCCCGCGACCACCAGGACGGCGCGTCGGGCGTGCCCCACGGACAGCAGATGGAGTGGTCTGCCCGCGCGGGAGACGCCCACCTGCCTCAGGGCGCAGAGGGCGGGCCGGTGCGCGGCCAACGCCCTTGCTGAGGCGACCAGTTCGGTCACACTGAGGTATCGCAACTCCGGCAGGAGACTCACCCCCGACTAGTCAGCCCCGGCTTCGCACCCGCAGTACCCCACGGCCTCTGTGAACTGTCAAGAAGGCCACGGGGGAGGCTACCGGGGGCGCCCAGATGCATTTACCGACAGCCGGTAGGCGAGTTGGTGCCAGCAGGGGGGCCGGGATTTCCAGGGTGTTTCACGGACACCGGCGCTCACTGTCCGTGACGTCGACACCGTGCACACGCGCGTTCCCCCGTCCCGAGCACACCGACGCCGCCGCTCCGACACCGCACGCCGGCCGCTCGGCACGCACCCCGGGATCGCACGCGGGTGCGAGCCGGTGGCCGGGACGGTCCCACGGCGTGCGGCGGGTCGGCGTACGCCGTAGGACCGCGGGACGGCCGCTTCACCCGGACGGCCGTACGGGGGCTGCGACCCGCGCGGCGCGATGGTCCGCTGGGGGAAGCCGCGCGTGCCCATGGCGCGGACGACCGGCCGCGCGCCGCCACGGCGTGGGGCGGAGCGACGACCCCGGGAGCGGACGGCGGTGCTGTGTCTCACGGACGTGCCCGTCAGGCGGACCGCGGGCACCCCGGCCCGTGCGCCCCTACCGCCGAGCCTGCGGACGGCCGTACGGGACCCGTATCCGCTCTATCGCACCCTCCGCACGCACTATCCGCTCGTGTACGACGAGCCGTTCGGCGCCTGGCTTCTCAGCCGCTACGGCGATGTCCGCGCCGCGCTCGCCGACCCCCGGTTCGTCCCAGTGCCCGAAGCAGGGGCCGAGGCGGGCCGGCTTCTCGACCGGGCGCTGCGCGGGCCCGCGCTGGCCGCCCTGACCGCAGCCGTGGAGCGCGGTGCCCATGTTCTCGCCCGCCGGCTGGCCGCCCGTGAAGAGGCCGATCTGGTGGCCGAGTTCTGCGTCTGGCTGCCCACCGCCACGGCCGTGGCCGCGCTCGGACTGCCCTACGAGGACACCGCGCGCGTGCACCGCTGGTGCCGCACGGGCCTTGGCCCCTCCGGGGGCGGCCGTGCCGAACTGGCCGCCTTCCTGGGCCCGTTGACGGCCCGCCGCCGCGCCCATCCGGGCAGTGACCTGCTGTCCGTCCTGTGCACCGCGCGGACCGCCGACGGCCCGCTGTCCGACGGGACCGTCACGCGGCTGGTGGGCGCGCTGCTCGGCGCGGCGGGCGAGAGCACCGCGCGGGCGCTCGCGTCGTTCCTCGCCAACCTCCTCGACAGCCCACGCCAGTTGGAGGTGCTCCGCGCCCGCCCCGCGCTCACGGCCGGTGCCTGGGCGGAGTCCCTGCGCCGCGATCCACCGCTGCACGTCGTGCTGCGCCGGGCCGTCGAACCCGTCGGGGCCATACCCGCCGGGGCCACCGTCGCCTGCCTCCTCGGTTCGGCCGGCCGTGACCCGGACCGCTTCACCGACCCCGACCGCTACGACGCGTTCCGCCCCGACCCCGGACCGCTCGTCCACGACACCGGCCCCGACGCCCTCCTGGCCCGTCTCACGGCCGAACACGGCCTGCGCGCCCTCCTGACCGCCCTGCCCGGTCTGCGCCGCGCACCGGGCGCCCGGGACCTCCCCGACGACCTGGTCCGCCGTTCGCCCCGGACCCTCAAGGTGCGCACCTAACCCGCGACCTCCAGCAGCACCACCGGCGACACCCCGAAAAGCTCCGCCACGCGTGCGTGCCCCGTGAACTCCCGCTCCGGAGCCAGCACATCGACCCATCGGCCCGGCGGCAGCGCCACGGACGTGTCGCGCCAGCCGCCCGCCGCCGCGAGCCGCGAGGACAGCCGGGTCACTGCCGTGACCGCGGCCCCCGACCGCGCGAACGCCACACAGTGCGCCGCGGCCGGGCCCTCCGCCGCCAGCGGGGTGTACGTCGCCGCGTCGCCGAAGGCCTCGGGGCGACGGGCCCGCAGCCGCAGCGCGGCGGCCGTCAGGGCGCCCTTGTCGCCCGGGTCCGGGGACGGGAACGGCACCGGGCGGCGGTTGTCGGGGTCGACCAGGGCGCGGTACTCGGCCTCCGTGCCCTGGTAGAGGTCCGGTACGCCCGGCATCGTCAGGTGGATGAGCGCGGCGCCCAGCAGGTTCGCCCTGATGTGCGGCTCCACCTCCGCGCGGAACGCGGCCACCCGCTCGCCTGGCGCCCCGCACGGGCCCGCCGCGACGAACGCCGCCACCGCCTCCTCGTACGGCGGCTCCTGCTCCGTCCAGCTCGTGTACAGGCCCGCCTCGCGCACATGCTTCAGCAGGGCCTCCTGGACGCGCCCCGGGTCCGCCGGGCCGAGGCCGAACACCGTCTGCCAGGCGGCCCACGCCAGTTGGGCGTCCGGTACGCCCTCGCCGGTGCGGGTCACCTCGGCCAGCACGTCCGCCCAGCGCTCCGGCACCTCGGTGAGCACGGCCAGCGCGGCCCGTACATCGGCACTGCGCTTGGTGTCGTGGGTCGACAGCACGGTGCCCATGGCGGGCCAGTCGCGCTGCACGCGCGCGCAGTACGCGTGGAAGTCCTCCGGGGACACGGCGGGGCTGCCCGGGTTCCCGCCCACCTCGGTCGACGACAGCAGCGGCACATAGCGGTAGAAGGCCGTGTCCTCCACCGACTTGGCCCGTAGCGCGGACGAGGTCTGCGCGAACCGCGTCCGGAACTCGACCTGTTCGGGCCCGTCCCCGTACCGCCCCAGCAGCAGATCCCGTACGACGTCGACGGCGCCCGCCTCCTCCGCGACGACGAACGCCTGCCGGGCCTCGGCCGCCGCCTCCTCGGTGACGACGGCGGCGGTGTCGCCCGAGGTGTAGGGCCGGTAGACCTCCATGCGCACCAGGAGCTCCACCAGCGCGGCACGCAGCGTCCAGGGGGCCCGGTCGCGGAGTGCCGGGTCCGGGGAGGTGGAACAGAGCCGGGCCGCGACCCGGGTCAACCGTTCCGTCTCGGCGACCAGTTCGTGTGTGATCACCTTGTACGCCGCCCGCCGTACCGTCGGCTCCCACTGCCCGCCCCGGTCCGTCTGCGGGGCCGCGAACCTCCGGTACTGGCCCAGGAGTTCACCCGCCCCCGACGGATCGTTGAACAATCCGTCGATGTGTCGGAGGGCGTCGTAGCCGGTGGTGCCCGCGACCGGCCAGGACGCCGGCAGGTGCTCCCCGTCCGCGAGGATCTTCTCCACGACCGTCCACCGGCCGGCGGTCGCCTCGTGCAGCCGCCGCAGGTAGTCGTCGGGGTCGGCGAGGCCGTCGGGGTGGTCGACGCGCAGCCCGTCGACCACGCCCTCGCGCAGCAGTCGCAGCAGCTTCGCGTGCGTGGCGTCGAAGACCTCGGGGTCCTCGACGCGCACCCCGATCAGCTCCGAGATGCTGAAGAAACGCCGGTAGTTCAGCTCGGTGCGGGCCAGCCGCCACCACACCGGGCGGTACCACTGCGCGTCCAGGAGCTGCGGCAGCGGCAGCTCCCCGGTGCCCGCGCGGAGCGGGAACACATGGTCGTAGTAGCGCAGGACGTCGCCGTCGACCTTCAGATGGTCGATCTCCGAGCCGACCGGACCGCCCAGCACCGGCAGCAGCACCTGCCCGCCCTGGGCCTCCCAGTCGATGTCGAACCAGCGCGCGTACGGCGACTCGGGGCCCTCCCTGAGCACCTCCCACAGCGCGCGGTTGTGACGCGGCGCCATGGCCATGTGGTTGGGCACGATGTCCACCACCAGCCCCAGACCATGCTCCCGCGCGGTGCGCGCCAAGGCCCGCAGACCGTCCTCGCCGCCGAGTTCGTCCCGCACGCGCGAGTGGTCGACGACGTCGTAGCCGTGCGTCGAGCCGGGGACGGACTCCAGGACGGGCGACAGATGCAGGTGCGAGACGCCGAGCGACGCCAGGTACGGCACGGCCGCCGCGGCCGCCGCGAACGGGAACTCGGGCTGCAGTTGCAGCCGGTAGGTGGCCGTGGGCACTGCCGGGTCGGGTCGCTCAGGTGTCATGCAGACCTACGTACCCGCCCGGCCGTCTTTCGTGTCATCGACCCCCGCATCCGGTCCGCCGACCGGGTGTTCTCCTAAGTGGGCCGCTGCAACACGGTCATGCTGCGGTCCACCAGGGTCAGCCGGTCCCCGGCCTTCACCTTCGCGCCCGTGCCCGGAGGCACCCCTTCGGGGCGGCCTGTGTCGACGACCACCTGCCACTGGCGTCCGTGGTTGACCGGCACCACGAAGTCCAGCGTCTTGGGGGAGGCGTTGAACATCATCAGGAAGGAGTCGTCGGAGATGCGCTCCCCGCGCGGGCCCGGCTCCGAGATGGCGTTGCCGTTCAGGAACACCGACAGGGCGGACGCCTGCGCCGAGTCCCAGTCCCGCTGGGTCATCTCCTTGCCCTCGGGGGTGAACCAGGCGATGTCCGACAGCTCGTCGTGGGTGCCCTCCACGGGCCGCCCGTGGAAGAAGCGCCGGCGCCGGAACACGGGATGCTCCTTGCGCAGCCACACCAACGCGCGCGTGAAGGCCAGCAGCTCCGGCGATTCCGCGTCGCCCTCGGGCCACTTCACCCAGGCCAGCTCGCTGTCCTGGCAGTACGCGTTGTTGTTGCCGCGCTGGGTGCGCGCGAACTCATCCCCGTGGCTGACCATCGGCACACCCTGGGACAGCATCAGCGTGGCCACGAAGTTGCGCATCTGGCGTGCCCGCAGCTCCAGGACGGCCGGGTCGTCGGTCTCACCCTCGGCCCCGCAGTTCCAGGACCGGTTGTGGCTCTCGCCGTCCCGGTTGTCCTCGCCGTTGGCCTGGTTGCGTTTGTCGTTGTACGACACCAGGTCGTGCAGGGTGAACCCGTCGTGGCAGGTGACGAAGTTGATGGACGCCAGGGGACGGCGGCCGTCGTCCTGGTAGAGGTCGGACGAACCCGTCAGCCTGGACGCGAACTCCGCGAGCGCGCGCCCCTCGCCCCGCCACAGGTCCCGCACGGTGTCGCGGTACTTGCCGTTCCACTCGGTCCACAGCGGCGGGAAGTTGCCCACCTGGTAGCCGCCCTCGCCGACGTCCCAGGGCTCCGCGATCAGCTTCACCTGGGAGACCACCGGGTCCTGCTGGACCAGGTCGAAGAACGACGACAGCCGGTCCACCTCGTGGAACTGCCGGGCCAGGGTGGCCGCCAGGTCGAAGCGGAAGCCGTCGACATGCATCTCGGTGACCCAGTAGCGCAGCGAGTCCATGATCAGTTGGAGCACGTGCGGGGACCGCATGAGCAGCGAGTTGCCCGTCCCCGTGGTGTCCATGTAGTAGCGGGGATCCTCCGCCAGCCGGTAGTAGGAGGGGTTGTCGAGGCCCCTGAAGGACAGCGTCGGGCCCAGGTGGTTGCCCTCGGCGGTGTGGTTGTAGACGACGTCCAGGATGACCTCGATACCGGCCTCGTGCAGCGCCCGTACCGCCGACTTGAACTCCAGGACCTGCTGGCCGCGGTCGCCCCAGGAGGCGTAGGCGTTGTGCGGGGAGAAGAAACCGATCGTGTTGTAGCCCCAGTAGTTGTTGAGCCCCATGTCGACCAGCCGGTGGTCGTTGACGAACTGGTGCACCGGCATCAGCTCCAGGGCGGTCACCCCCAGCCCCACCAGGTGCTCGATGACGGCCGGGTGCGCCAGCGCCGCGTAGGTGCCGCGCAGCTCCTCCGGCAGCCCCGGGTGCCGCATCGTCAGGCCCTTCACATGGGCCTCGTAGAGCACCGTCTCGTGGTAGCCGTGCCGGGGCAGCCGGTCGTCGCCCCAGTCGAAGTACGGGTTGACCACGACCGACGACATCGTGTGGGGGGCCGAGTCCAGGTCGTTGCGCTTGTCGGGAGCGTCGAAGTGGTAGCCGTACACCTCCTCGCCCCAGGTGATCGATCCGCTGACCGCCTTCGCGTACGGGTCGAGCAGCAGCTTCGCGGAGTTGCACCGCCGGCCGCGCTCGGGGGCGTAGGGGCCGTGCGCGCGGAATCCGTAGCGCTGTCCGGGCATGATGCCGGGCACGTACGCGTGCCGCACGAACGCGTCGCTCTCGCGCAGTTCCACCGCCGTCTCCGAGCCGTCGTCGTGCAGCAGACACAGCTCTACTCGGTCCGCGGCCTCCGTGAAGACCGCGAAGTTGGTGCCGGCGCCGTCGTACGTGGCACCGAGTGGATACGCCTCTCCAGGCCAGACCTGCATGGTCACGACTCTTTCAGCCGGGCCCCGCCGCCGGGGCGCCTTGCTCCTGAGTCTCCCCGAAAGTGAGGGAACCACCTATGACTTACGTCCCTCTTACCAAATGACCAGTGCGTGCGGCGTCTGACGTATGCCGTATGCCGAACCGAGTGGGACAGACACCACTCCCGGGGGTCCGGGGAGGGCCCAGGGGGAGTAGGGGGAAATGTGCGAAGGACAGTGCACCGCCACCTGGGGAAAGTGGTGGCGGGTACGGCCATAGCGGTGGCCGGGACCGCCGTGATGGTCGCCGTCACCCTGCCGGGCACGGCGGGGGCCGACGAGTCGGGGGGCACCGGGAAGGCCGCCGGGTCCGCCCAGCAGGCCGCGGACGGGCCGGGCGCGGCGCCCGGTGTAGTGCAACAGGTCCCGGCCGAGGGCGAGAAGGGCAAGGGCCGCGACCCGCTCACCGACGACGAGACCAAGCGCGTCGAGCAGCTCGCGGTGAACCAACAGCTGTTCAACTCCAGCGAGAACGTGGACGGGAAGCGCGGACCGCAGCGCCTCGACGTCGAACTCGCCGACCCCGAGGCCGGTGAGCTCGACAACCCGAACGCGCCGCGCCGCGCCGACGTGACGTTCTACGACTACAAGGACGACACGGTCGTCACCAAGACCGTCAACCTCGACACCGGCAAGGTCGAGCAGACCGGCACCCAGCACGGAGTGCAGCCGCCGGCCAGTCACGCCGAGGACGTCGAGGCGGCCGAACTGCTGCTCGCGGACCCGCTCGGCGCGGGCCTGAAGGCCGACTACAAGGACGCCACCGGCAGCCAACTCACCTCGCCGGACCAACTGTTGCTGACCGCCATGATCTACAAGGCCGCTCCGGGGAAGCAGTCCGGAGTCCTCGACCAGTGCGGCGAGCACCGCTGCGTGCGGCTGTTCCCCAAGGTGAAGAACGGGCCGTGGATCGACGCCCGTGACTTCGTCGTCGACCTGAGCGCCCGCAAGGTCGGCAAGCTCACCGGCTGAACAGACCGCGTACATCGCGCAGTTCTTCGTCCACTTCCCAACTTGCTTCTCCTGTAAGGGAGTCACTTCTTCATGCGCGTCAACAGAATCAGCCGTGCCCGCAGGCGGGGGGCCGTGGGCCTCGCCGTGGCCGCCCTGGCCGCCGGTGCCACCGCGGGCGCGGGCCCGGCCGTCGCCCAGCCGAAGGCCGCCCCGAGCGCCGCCGCCCCCGGCTGCAGCGCCGCGTACACCATCGAGCAGAAGCTCTCCACCGGCACCACCTGGCGGATGTGCTGGCACTACGAGCGCGAAGCCGGCCTCGTCCTGGAGAACATCTCCTACCAGCCGCCCGGCCAGGCCACCCCCATCAAGGTGCTCGCCGACGCCAAGCTCGCCCAGATCCACGTGCCCTACGACGACGGCAAGAACGAGTACAGCGACCTCACTCAGTACGGCTTCGGCACCGGCCTGATGAACATGCAGCCCGGCGAGTGCCCCGGCGGCACCATCAAGACCGTCAAGGTCCCCGACGCCATCGACCCGGACCACCCGAACGTCAAGGGCCTGTGCACCACGACCCGTTCGCGCGGCCACGCCTTCCGGATGCAGGGCGACAGCGCCAACAAGGTCTTCCAGACCCAGGGCAAGGACTTCCTCGTCTACACGGTCAACCAGGTCGGCTGGTACGAGTACATCACCGAGTGGCGCTTCCAGGACGACGGCACCATCAACATGAACGTCGGTGCCACCGGCAGCCTTTCGCCCTACGACTACGACGCGGGCGACGGCCGCGGCTGGCCGCTCGGCAAGGGCGCCACGGCGTACGCGACGAGCCACCAGCACGACGTCTTCTGGAAGTTGGACTTCGCCCTCGACGGCTCCTCCAAGGGACGCGTCGAGCAGTACGACTCCACGGTCACCACGCACGGCGCCAACACCCCCACCAACAAGACCACGTTGACCAAGGTCACCAAGGAACTCGTGGGCGACGCCAAGAACATGCGCTGGTGGCGCGTCGTCAGCGCGACCGGCAAGAACAAGGACAACCACGCCCGGTCCTACGAGATAGTCCCCGGCCCCTCCACCAAGTACCCGGGCCGCAGCTTCACCCAGCACGACGTGTACTTCACCGAGTACAACAAGTGCGAGCAGTTCGCCAGCGACAACCTGCCCAACTGCGGTGCCGGGCACCCGAAGTCGGTCGACAAGTGGGTCAACGGACAGACCCTCACCCACCCCGTGGTCTGGGTGAACGTCGGCTTCCACCACATCGCCCGCGACGAGGACCAGCAGCCCATGCCGGTCCACTGGCAGGGGTTCTCGATCGCCCCGCGCGACGTCACCGCTATGAATCCGCTCACTCCGGCCGCCCTCGCGAACCAGAACGGCAATGTGAACGGCGGAAGTTGAGAAACGACCCTGTCCATCCGGCTGCACCGCCGACCGGTCCCGGAGTACCCTTCCTTGATCGTTGAGACTGGGGTGAGCTCGGGGGAGCGGAAGGCGGTGCACGGGTGGGCTCGGGAGGGCTGGAGTTGCCCCCTGGTGACGAGGGTCACGAGGGGAACTCCGCAGAAGTCCCGCCCGGCGCGGTGTCCCTGGCACGTCCGATGGACGCGGCTGGTTCCATTGGGCCGGAGTTGGACTGGGACGCCGACGCCTGGCGCGAGGTGCGCACGCGCGCCCAGCGAGCCGGCCGGGCCTACATCTGGCTGAACCTGGTCGAACAGCGGCTGCGGGCCGTCGTGGCCGCCGTCCTGCGCCCCATCTACGAACCCGTCCACGGCGACGAGTGGGTGGTCGCCGCGGCCGGTCCGGCCGGCCAGGAGTGGGTTCAGCGCGCGGTCGCCGTACGCGAAGTCAGCCGCCGCAAGGGCTACTTGCTCGACCCGGCCGACGACAACGTCCTCAGCTTCCTGACCCTGCCCCAGTTGCGCGAGCTGATGGTGCAGCACTGGCCGTGCTTCGAGCCGTACATCGACGAGCGCCGCGACGTCGAACTCGCCCTGGACGAACTGGAAGTGACCCGCAACGTCGTCTCCCGCAACCGGGCCCTGTCCGAGGCGGTCCTCAACCAGGCCGAGCGCGCCTCCGCGAACCTGCTGGAGACCCTCGGCGCCGGCGGTGACGTGCCCTCGGCCCGGCGGCTGCCCGTCGACGCGGTCGAGGAGCTGATCGGCGAGCGGTTCGCGGACGTGGTCGCCGTGCACCCCGACCGGGTGCGGCTGATGCGCCAGTTCCCGGCGGAGGACATCTTCGGCGGGGCCCGCCGCGTCGACGCCATCGGCATCGGCCTCAACCTGCTCGTGCAGAACTTCTCCGGCAGACGGCTGGTCCGGCTCGCCGAGTCGGGTTGCCGGGTACGGCTGCTCTTCCTCAACCCGGCCTCCAGCGCGGTGAAGCGGCGTGAGCGCGAACTCGGTATCAAGCGGGGAGAGTTGAGCCGCGCCGTCGAGATGAACATCCTGCACATGCGGCGGGTGCGGTCCCGGCTGCGCGATCCCGGGGCCTTCGAGATCCAGGTCTTCGACGAGACGCCGCGCTTCACCGCGTACCTCGTGGACGGCGACGGCTCGGACGGCATCGCCGTCGTGCAGTCCTATCTGCGCCGCACCCGCGGCATGGAGGCGCCGGTGCTGGTGCTGCGGAACGGAAGCCGGCTCGTCAAGTCGGACGAAATGGACGACAGCGCGCTTTTCCCCACCTATCGCGATGAGTTCGAGCAGATGTGGGCGGATTCGCGACCGGTGTCCTGAGCTGTCCCCGGCCCGGTCCGCGGTAAGCGGAACGCGGTCCTCGGATTGTCAGTGGCTCATGCGATCGTGGAGACCACTGGGGGAAAGCACCACCGAGAAGGGGGGCCGTCATGGCCTGGCACCAGGAGCTGCTCATCGGCTTCGACCTGGAGACGACGGGGACCGAGCCGCGCGAGGCGCGCATCGTCACGGGCGCGGTCATCGAGGTCAGGGGCGGACGTCCCATAGGGCGCCGGGAGTGGCTGGCGGATCCCGGCGTGGAGATCCCGGCGGACGCCGTCGCGGTGCACGGCATCACCAATGAGCGGGCCGTCACCGAGGGCCGCCCGGCCGACCAGGTCGCCGAGTCGATCGCCGACGTCCTCGTCACGTACTGGAAGACGGGCGTCCCGGTCGTCGCCTACAACGCGGCCTTCGACCTGACCCTGCTCTCCGCCGAGCTGCGCCGGCACGGACTGGCGTCCCTGCGCGACCGCCTGGGCGGCACCGACCCCGCCCCGGTCATCGACCCGTACACGATCGACCGCTCCGTCGACCGCTACCGCCGGGGCAAGCGCAACCTCGAAGCGGTCTGCGCCGAGTACGGCGTGGTGCTCGACTCCGCGCACGACGCCTCGGCCGACGCCCTCGCCGCCGCCCGGCTGGCCGGTGCGATAGCCGACCGCCACCCCAAGGTCGCCGCCCTCGGCCCGGCCGAGCTGCACCGCCGCCAGATCGAGTGGTATGCGGAATGGGCCGCCGACTTCCAGAGCTTCCTGCGCCGCAAGGGCGACCAGGACGCGGTGGTCGACGGCACCTGGCCGCTGCGCGAGCTGGAGGACGAGACGGTCTGAGCGGCCAGGCCGCAACGGGGTCGCAGGTTCAGAAGGGATACCAGCGCACCGTCTCGTCCCCGTCCCGCAAGGACGCCACCCTCCGCTCGAACTCGGCCAGCGCCTTGGGATTGCTCGGCGCGTGCTGGGCGACCCAGGCGCAACTGGCCGTCTCCCGGGCGCCGCGCAGCACCGAGCAGCCCGCCCACTCGCGCACGTCCCAGCCGTAGGCCTTGGTGAAGGAGTCGTAGGCCGGGGCCGGGAGGCCGTAGCGGTCGCGGGAGAGGGCCATCACCACCAGGTCGTGCTCGCGCAGATCGGCGGAGAAGGTCTCCAGGTCGACCAGGACCGGGCCGTCCGGGCCGACATGCACATTGCGGGGCAGCGCGTCGCCGTGGATCGGGCCCGGCGGCAGCTGGGGGGTGAGCGCGGCGGCGGCAGCCGCGAAGCCGTCGCGCCGCTCCCGCAGATAGGCCGCGTCCGCCGGGTCGATCGCGTCACCGGCCAGACGCAGCCAGCGCTCCACACCGCCCAGCAGCTCGCGGGGCGGCAGATCGAAGGCGGGGGAGGGGAGGGCGTGGACGAGGCGTAGCAGTTCGGCCAAATCCCGGGGCTCGGCCGGGCGTAGGGAATCGGCCAGCCGGTGCCACACGGTCACCGGATGCCCCTCGACCAGTCGCGCCTTCGGGTCTGCGGCCCGCACCGCCGGCACGCCCGTCTCCGCCAGCCAGACCGCCACGTCCAGCTCGCGCCGCGCGCGGTCGAGGAGTTCGGCGTCGCGGCCCACCTTGACGACCAGGTCACCGGCGGCGAACACCGCGTTCTCGCCGAGGGCGAGGAGCCGCGCGTCCCGCGCCGGGCCGGGCAGTACGTCCGCCGCGGCCAGTACGTCCCGCGCCCGTGCCTCGTCCATGCGTCCCGCCTCCATGTGGTCCCTGTGCGTGTGCGTACGGCGTCGGGTTCCCGCCATCCGACGGCCAGTGTCGCATTCGCACAGGTGGGACGGCATGCGAGGTGCCTTGACGGGACATCAGGCGTTCACGACCATGACCAGGCCCGACCTGGTGGCGCAAAGGGGCTGATTCCATGACATCGGTGACGGAGGTGAGGCGGCCGCCGACCCGCGCGCCGGGCCGGGGCAGGCAGCGGCGCGCTCCCGACCGCGCGGCCTGGTTCCTGGTGCTGCCCGCGCTGATCCCGATCCTCGTGCTCAGCGTCGGCCCCCTCCTCTACGGTGTGCTGCTGGCCTTCACCGACTCCCAGTCGGGCCGGACCGTGTCCACGCGATGGATCGGCGGGCTCAACTTCCGGGACCTGCTGCACGACACGCTGTTCTGGGAGTCGTTCCGGATCGGTCTGGTGTGGGCGGTCGGAGTGACCGTGCCGCAGTTCCTGCTCGCCCTCGGACTCGCCCTGCTGCTCAACCAGGACCTGCGGCTCAGGTGGCTGGCCCGCGCGCTCGCGATCGTCCCGTGGGCGATGCCCGAGGTCGTCGTCGGCATGATGTGGCGGATCGTCTACAACCCGGACGCCGGCATCCTCAACGAGACCCTTCACGACCTCGGCCTCGGCGACGGCCGGGACTGGCTGAGCGGCCTCGGGACCGCGCTGCCCGCCGTGATCGTCGTCGGCGTCTGGGCCGGCATGCCCCAGACGACGGTCGCCCTGCTCGCCGGGCTGCAGAACACCCCGCGCGAACTGCACGAGGCGGCGGCGGTCGACGGCGCCGGTGCCTGGCGCCGCTTCCGCACGGTCACCTGGGCCGCCCTCAGACCCGTGGCGCTGGCGATCACCGCGCTCAACCTGATCTGGAACTTCAACTCCTTCGCCCTGGTCTACGTCCTGACCAGCGGCGGACCCGGCGGCCGCACCCGGCTGCCCATGCTCTTCGCCTACGAAGAGGCCTTCCGCTACGGACAGTTCGGCTACGCGGCGGCGATGGGATGCGTGATGGTCGCGGTGATCTCGGTGCTCCTGGCCGTCTTCCTCGTGGGCCGTATCAGGGGAGGAGACGGGTCATGAGGACCAGCACCGGAGCCCGCGCCGGACAGTACCTCGCCCTGCTCGCGTACCTCGTCTTCCTCGCCTTCCCCTTCCTCTGGCTCATCTCCACCGCCTTCAAGTCCCCCCGCGAGCTGGGCAGTCTGCACCCCACCTGGATCCCCCGGCACCCCACCCTCGCCAACTTCCGCCAGGCCTTCGACGAACAGCCGCTGCTGCACGCCGCGTTGAACTCCCTGCTCGCCGCACTCGGGGCCGCCCTGATCGCCGTACTGATCGCGACCCCGATGGCCTGGGTCATGGCCCGGCGCAGGACGCTGCTCGCGCGGGCCGCGACCGGGTGGGTGGTGGTCAGCCAGGCGTTCCCGTTCGTGCTGGTGATCATCCCGCTTTTCCTGGTGCTGAAGAACCTGCGGCTGATCGACTCCCTGGCCGGGCTGGTGCTGGTCTACGTGGTGTGGGCGCTGCCGTTCGCACTGTGGATGCTCGTCGGCTATGTCCGGGCCGTGCCCGCCGAGTTGGAGGAGGCCGCCGCCGTGGACGGTGCCGGGAAGCTCCGGACACTCGTGTCGGTCACGGCACCGCTGCTCGCGCCCGGCATCGTCGCCACGGCACTGTTCGCGTTCGTCACCGCGTGGAACGAGTTCTTCTTCGCGCTGGTCCTGCTCAAGACCCCGGAGAAACAGACGCTCCCAGTAGTCCTCACCCACTTCATCGGCGCGGAGGGCGTCGCCGACCTCGGCCCGCTGGCCGCCGCCGCGTTCCTCGCGACCCTGCCCTCGCTGGTCGTCTTCGCGCTGATCCAGCGCCGGATCACCGGCGGCATGCTCACCGGGGCGGTGAAGAGCTGATGCGCCCCCGCTGGATCCTTGCCCTCGCCTTCGCCCTGACCCTGCTCCTCGCCGGCTGCACGGGCGGCGGCACAAACGGTTCGGCGGACGGCCGGATCACCCTCCGCTTCCAGTCCCTGGCCTGGCAGGAGGAGTCCGTCACCGCCAACAAGGAGCTGGTGAAGGAGTGGAACGCCACCCACCCGGACATCAAGATCGAGTACGTACAGGGCAGTTGGGACAGCGTCCACGACCAGCTCCTCACCTCCTTCGAGGGCGGTGAGGCGCCCGACATCATCCACGACGCCTCCGACGACCTCGCGGACTTCGCCTACGGCGGCTACCTCGCCGACCTCCGGGACCTGCTGCCCGCCCGCCTCAAGTCGGAGATCCCGCAGCGCAGTTGGGACGCGACGACCTTCGGGGAGGGGATCTACGGCGTGCCGTTCCTCCAGGAGCCGCGGGTGATCGTCGCCAACGCCACCTGGCTGAAGAAGGCCGGCGTACGCATCCCGACCCCCGAACACCCCTGGAGCTGGCCGGAGTTCAGGGACATCACCCGGCGGCTCAGCGGCGACGGGAAGTACGGCGTGGCCTGGCCGCTCAAGGAACCCGTGTCCGCCACCCTCAACCTGTCGCTGTCGGCGGGCGGCGCACTCTTCCACCGGGGCACGGACGGCAAGGTGACCGTCCGCTTCGATGCGGCCGACCAGGTCGTGCCGCGCACCATCCACGACCAGGCGGACGTGGACCACAGCGCCTCGCCCACGACGCTCGGCAGCGGCGGTTCGGACACGCTGCCCGGGTTCTTCGGCGGCAAGTACGCGATGGTCCCGCTCGGCTTCTCCTATCGCCAACAGATCGCGCAGCAGGCACCGAAGGGCTTCGACTGGCAGGTGCTGCCCGCCCCGGCCGGCGCCGACGGGCTCACCCAGGGCGTCAGCCCGCAGACCCTGTCCATCGCCGAGGACAGCCCGCACAAGAAGGAAGCGGCCGAGTTCATCGACTTCCTGCTCCAACCGAAGAACATGGTCCGACTGGCCCTCGGCGACTGGATGCTGCCCACCGGCACCCAGGCCCTCAAGGACCCCGCCCTGCACACCACCAAGGACGACTGGGCCACCGGCACCGCACTCGCCGCCGACCTCGCCCCGGCACCCGCCCAGTCCGTAAGGGGCTACCCGGAGTGGAAGGACAAGGTGGCCACCCCCGCCTTCCAGGAGTACTACAGCGGCGCGATCACCCTCGCCGAACTGCGCGAACGACTGGAGAAGGACGGAAATCTGGTGCTGGCCCGCTACCAGCGCTGACGCGGATATTCCGTTGCCCGGGGCCGCACGGACCGCCTAGCGTGCCTTTCATGTCGGCCTGCAACTCGATCACTTTCTCCGGTCTCGGCCGGAGCTGCACGTATGCGATCCGCATGCGGCGCGGCCCCGGTGCCCTGACCGGCCCGGGCGTCGCACCCCGCTGACGTCCTCGCGGAGCCCCTCTGTCGCTCCGCGCGTCCTCCTTCTCTTCCGGTCGGGGCCTTCGTCTGCCCGTATGCCCTTCACGGAAGACAAGGACCGCAGGCCATGGCCCGCCCGACCCGCGTTTCCCGCGCGCTCTCGCAGAACTTCCTCGCCGACCGCGCCACCGCCGAATACGTCGCCCGCCTCGCCGTCCCGCACGGACGGCGGATCCCCCTCCTCCTCGAAGTGGGCGCAGGGAAAGGCGCGTTGACCGCGATGCTCGCACCCCGCTGCCGCGAACTGCACGCCCACGAGATCGACCCCCGGCTCGTCCCGAAACTCCACGCCCGCTTCTCCACCACACCCCAAGTGCACGTCGTCGCCGGGGACTTCATGGACACCCGGCCCCCACGCACGCCGTTCTCCGTCGCCGGGAACGTGCCCTTCTCCCGTACGGCCGACATCGTCGACTGGTGCCTGCGCGCCCCCGCCCTCACCGACGCCACCCTCCTGACCCAACTGGAGTACGCCCGCAAACGCACCGGGGACTACGGGAGTTGGACGCTGCTGACGGTGCGGAGCTGGCCCCGGTACGAGTGGCGGCTGGTCGGGCGGGTCGACCGGCGCCGGTTCAGTCCGGTGCCGCGCGTCGACGCCGGGATCGTCCGGATCGAGCGGCGCGGGACCCCGCTGCTCGGACCCGCCGCGCTGCACGGCTGGCGGCACCTGGTCGAGCTGGGCTTCTCGGGGGCGGGCGGCTCGCTGCACGCCTCCCTGCGCCGGGTCCACCCGAGGCGCCGTGTGGACGCCGCGTTCCGTGCCGCGCGCCTCGACCCGCACGTCCTGGTCGGTGCGGTGTCCCCGGAGTACTGGTTGAGGCTGTACGAGGAGTTGACGTCGTAGCGAAGGTACGACAGGACGGCAATGAGGGCCTGTTGGTTCCCCCGGGGATACCAACAGGCCCTCAGTCAGGAGGAGTTACACCCGGATGGGCTCACCCTCGCCCGCCACCGTGGAGGTGATCTCCTCGGCGGACTCGTCGTGGGTGAGGTCCGGCAGGCGGTGCAGCCACTTCGGGAAGTACCAGTTGCGCTCGCCCAGCAGGGCCATCACCGCGGGGAGCAGGACGCCCCGGATGACCGTGGCGTCGATGAGGACCGCCGCCGCGAGGCCGACGCCCATCTGCTTCATGGACTGCATGGAGAGCGTGCCGAAGATCGCGAAGACGGCGACCATGATGACGGCGGCACTGGTGACGACGCCCGCCGTGGTGACCACGCCGTGCCGGATCGCCTCCTGTGTCGTACGGCCGCGCAGTCGTGCCTCGCGGATGCGGGAGACGACGAACACGTGGTAGTCCATCGACAGGCCGAACAGGATGACGAAGAGGAACAGCGGCAGCCAGGTGACGATGGCGCCGACGCCCTCCGCGCCCACCAGCGAGGCGCCCCA
This sequence comes from Streptomyces sp. NPDC051576, assembly GCF_040681835.1. Lineage (NCBI taxonomy): Bacteria > Bacillati > Actinomycetota > Actinomycetes > Kitasatosporales > Streptomycetaceae > Streptomyces > Streptomyces sp. NPDC051576. The sequence continues at coordinate 426,871 of NZ_JBFAZO010000002.1, read as the reverse complement.
GCCGTGTTGGAACACCGCGACGAGGATGCCGTAGGCGGCGCCCACCGAGAGCAGGTTGAGGGCGATCGAGGTGATCGCGACCGTCAGCGAGCGGAACGACAGGAGCATCAGAAGGAAGGCGAAGACCACGACGAACGCGAAGACCGGTACGACCGACCCGAGAAGTTGGTCGTTGAAGTCGTGCGACCCTGCGACGTTCCCGGTGATCGGTGCCTGGACGCCGTCGACCTTGCCGAGGGTGGCGGGCCGTACCTCGTCGCGCAGTTTCTCCAGGCTCTTGGCGGCCTTGTCCTGGTCGGAGCCGCCGACGAGCGGGACGTAGACGAAGGCGACGTTCTGCGCGTCGTGCAGCTTGATGTCGACCGGGCCGCGCGAGGCACCCGAACTGACCGCCTGGGCCTTGAAGTCGGCGAGCGCCTGCTTGACGTCGGCCGAGTTGATGTCCTTCGCCCTGACGACCACCTCGGCCGGTTCGGTGCCACCGGGGAAGGCGTCGTTGACGCGGTTGTAAGTACCCACGATGGGCAGGGAGTTGCCGAACTCCTGGTCCAGCGTGAGGTTTTGGGTCTTCATGCCGAGGGCGGGAGAGGCGATGGCGAGCAGCGCGCCGGCCGCGACGAGCACGGAGACGAGCGGCTTGGCGAGCACGCCCTTCAGCACGGAGGTCCAGAACCGGCTCTCGCCGTTGCCCCGGCGGCTGCGCCGACGCAGGAACGGGATACGGCCCTTCTCGACCCGCTCGCCCAACAGCGAGAGCAGCGCGGGCAGTACGGTCACCGAGCCGACCATGGCGACCGCGACGACCATCAGCGAGGCCAGGCCCATCGCCTCGAACTCGGCGAGCCCGGTGAACAGCATGCCCGCCATCGCCACGCACACCGTGACACCGGAGACGATGATGGCGCGGCCACTCGTGGCGGCGGCTATCCGCAGCGCGGCCCCGGCGTCCCGGCCGGCCTCGCGCTCCTCGCGTTCGCGGCGCAGATAGAACAGGCAGTAGTCGACGCCGACGGCCAGACCGACCAGCAGCATCACGGAGTTGGCGGTGTCGCTCATCGGCTGGATGTGGCTGACGATGCCCATCAGGCCCATCGTCGCGATGATCGCGGTCATGGCCAGAGCCACCGGCAGCAGCGCCGCGACCAGCGCGCCGAAGGCGATCAGCAGGATGCCGAGGGCCACGGGCACGGCGGAGTACTCGGCCTTCTTGAAGTCGTCGCCGAACGCGTCCTCGTACTGCTTCGCCATGCTGGCGCCGCCGATCTCCTCGATCCGCAGCGACGACGCATGGTCCTTCTGCACCCCGGCGACGGCCTTCAGCACCGGCTCCACCCGGTCACCGGCGGTGTCCGCGTCGCCCCGCATGTCGAACTGGACGAGTGCGCTCCGCCCGTCCTTCGAGATCGTCTTCGTGTCGTACGGCGAGGTGACGTCGGTGACCTTCCCGGTCCCCTCGACAGCCTTGACGACGGCGGTGACCGCCGTGCGGAACTCGCTGTCCGTGGAGGTGAGCGACCCGTTCCTGGACTGGATCAGGACGGTCTCACTGGACGGTTCCTTGATCCCGGCGTCGTCGATGATCGTGGCGGCGGTGTGCGTCTCTCCCTTGAGCTGGTCGCTCTCGTCGACATCGACACGGCCCGCCGCCGAACCGATCCCCATCGCCAGAACCACGAACAGCACCCAGATGCCGACCGCGGCCCACCGGTGCCGGGCGCTCCAGCCGCCGGCCCGGGCGGCGAGGCCCCGTACCCGCGAATCTGCGTTCCCCATGACGGGCATGCCCCCTTGTGCACGGTGACAGCCCCCTGCCGCCACCTCATGGTTCGAAGGTATGCGCGGGATAAGAACGTCTCCTCGTGCTTTCCGGTGAAGTACCGGGGGCGCGGCTCCTCCGCACGGACCCCGGACCCTCCGCACTGGGGAGGACAGCGGCCCCTTACATCTATCGGGGCGGTCAGGGGGAGATGATCAGGGTGCGCGAGGCCCGGAGCCGTCGTGCCCACCCCGCCGGAGGGCGAAGGCCGCCCTATGGTGTCCGGATGACGACGTATGCGGCGCTCCTGCGCGGAATCAACGTGGGCGGCAGCAGGAAGCTCCCGATGGCCGACCTGCGCACTCTCATGGACGGCCTCGGACTCGACGACGTCCGCACCTATCTGCAGAGCGGCCAGGCCGTGTTCGCGAGCGACGACGGGGACGAGGAGTCCCTCGCGGCGCAGCTCGCGCGGGCGGTCGAGGAGCGGTTCGGTTTCGCGGTCGACGTCGTCGTCCGCGACCACGCCTACCTGGCCGCGATCGCCGCCAACTGCCCTTTCCCGGCCGCCGAGTTGGAGGCCAAACAGCTGCACGTCACCTACTACTCGGCACCGCCGGGCGAGGACCGCTTCGCGGGACTGGACCGGGCCGCGTTCCTCCCCGAGGAGTTCCGCCTCGGCGACCGCGCCCTGTACCTCTACGCCCCCGACGGCCTCGGTCGCTCCAAGCTCGCCGTGGAACTCTCCCGGCCCCGCCTGAACAAGGGGCTGATCGCGACCTCCCGCAACTGGAACACCGTGCTCAAACTGGTGGAGATGACCGGTAGTTGACCGACTGTGCGAGGCTCGACCCCATGCGCTACATCATCATCGGAGCAGGGGCGGTCGGCGGGGCCATCGGTGGCCGGCTGGCCGGGTCGGGGCACGAGGTCGTCCTGGTGGCGCGGGGCGCGCACCGGGCGGCGCTGGCCGAGCGGGGGCTGCGCTTCAAGGTGCCGGAGGGCGAGTCGACGTACCGGCTGCCGGTGGTCGAAGGACCCGACGAACTGGGCGAGTTGAGGCCCGACGACGTCCTCGTGCTCGCCGCCAAGACCCAGGACTGCGAGGCCGCGCTGGCGCTCTGGGGCCCGGCGCCGGTATCCGGTGGCGGCACGGCCGCCGAGCGGCTGCCGGTCGTCTGCGCGCAGAACGGGGTGGAGAGCCGGCGCCTGGCACTGCGCAGGTTCCGGCGGGTCTACGGCGTCTGCGTCTGGCTGCCGGCGACCTTCGTCGAACCGGGTGTGGTCGCCGCGGAGGGCGCCCCGCTCACCGGCGTCCTGCACCTCGGCCGCTGTCCGCGGGGCACGGACGAGACCGTCCGGCTGATCGCCGCCGACCTGGAGAAGTCGAGGTTCGAGGCGCCGGTCGTACCCGATGTGGCGCGCTGGCAGTACGCCAAGCTGCTCGGCAACCTCGTCAACGCGATCGAGGCGGTCGCCGGGAGCCGTACCAGCGACGAGAGCCTGGCCCTCTACCGGCGGATTCGGGCCGAGGGCACGGCCGTGCTCGACGCGGCCGGTATCGCGTACGCGAGCGCCGAGGAGGAGCGGCAGGCGCGCGGCGACAAGATCCAGCTCGTGGAGATCGACGGCGCCCCGCGCGGCGGCGGCTCCTCCTGGCAGTCGTTGAGCCGGGGCACCGGCACCATCGAGGCCGACTACCTCAACGGCGAGATCGCCCTGCTGGGACGGCTGCACGGTGTTCCGACCCCCCTCAACGACCTGCTGCAACGGCTGGCGAACGACTTCGCGCGCGAGCGCAGGGCGCCCGGCTCGATGCCTTTCGACGAGCTGCTCCGCCTCGTCGACGAGGCTGTCGCGTTTGTTCAAGAGTCCTGACGGCGCCCTCCCTAGCGTGGGACGCATGAGCAACGACGACCTGCACCCGTACATGATCGAATGCGCCGCCGAGGCGGCCCGAGTCGCGCGCGGTGTCACCGCGGCACAGCTCGACGACCCGACGCACTGCCCCGACTGGGACGTACGCGCCATGGTCAACCACTGGGTCCTCTACACCTCGCACGGCCTCGAACACCGCGCCCTGCGCAAGCAACTCCCCGAGGAACTGACCTCCCGCGACTTCACCGCGGACCCGGACTGGGCGACGGCGTACGCCGCTCAACTGGACCGGGCCGTCGCCGCCTGGGCCGACCCGGCGGTCTGGGAGGGCGAGATCGATCTCGGCATGGCGAAGATGCCGGCCGACGAGATCGCCTCGATGATCATCAAGGAGCTGGCGGTGCACGGCTGGGACGTGGCCACGGCCACCGGCCAGGAGTACCGCGTCTCGGACGGCACCGCCCGCCTTGTCCTCGACGTGGTCGAGAAGCATGCCGAGCTCTACCGCCAGTACGACGGCTTCGCCGACCCGGTGCCGGTGCCGGACGACGCCCCCGTGTTCGACCGTGCCCTCGCGGCCAGCGGCCGGGACCCCCGGCAGACGGCCGTCGGCAAAGTGGACCACTGAGGGGGCGGCCGATTGGGTCGAGCATTCGGCCCAATCCATGGCTAGCGTGTCCGGTATGAGCCAAGACACCCGTGCCGGCGACCCGGTCCGCGTCGACTTCTACTTCGACCCCGCCTGCCCCTTCGCGTGGATCACCTCCCGTTGGCTGCTGGAGGTCGAGCGTGAGCGCCCGCTCGACCTCCGGTTTCACGCGATGAGCCTCTACCTCCACAACATCGGCAACGAACTCCCCGACTGGTACCGCGAGTTGGTCGACAAGTCGATCGGCCCCGTCCGCGTCGCCGTGGCCGCCGCCGAACAGCAGGGTGACAAGATCCTGCGGGACCTCTACACGGCCTTCGGCACCCGCATCCACGAGCGGCGCCACGACGACTTCGACGCGGTGATCGCCGAGTCCCTCGCCGAACTCGGCCTCCCCGCCGAACTCGCCGACGCCGCCCATGATCCGTCGTACGACGACGCCGTGCGCCGCAGTCATGAGGCGGGCGTCGAGGAGGAGTCGGGCGGATATGTGGGCACGCCGACCCTGCACGTCGATGGAACGGTGTGGTTCGGCCCGGTCCTACGGGCCGTTCCGCGCGGCGCGAAGGCGGCCGAACTCTTCGACAGCTTCCGGGTGTTGGCCACGCATCCCGACCTCTTCGAGCTGAAGCGGACGCGTACCGGAGGTCTGTCCTTCGACTGAACGAGGGCAAAGCCCGGGGGAGTTGTCGTCGTGCAGTGACAAAAACGCGGCGGTACACGCAGTAGAGAAAGCGACCCCCGCGACCAGGCTCACGCCGGCGGGGGCCGCGCTGCGGACGGGCCGTCCGGGGTCCGACATCACAGGGGAGTGCCGGACCTCGGGCGGCGCTTCCCTGCCGGTCACCGGGTCGGTCACCTCCCAAGTGCGGTCAGCCGCCGGGATGTTCGACGCGTCGCCCCCGCCCCGACAGCCGTCCCGCGAGTCGCCCCAGCGCGCCGGGGCGGTTCCAGACGCGGAACGCGTCGAGTTTGCCGCGGCCCGCGTGGTCGAGCGCCGCCTCGACCGCGATCTGGTCCTCGGCCGACATGGCCCGCACAACCGGCCGCAGCACCTTGGTCAGCAGGGCTGTGCGGGTCTCGTCCCAGGCGGGGTACGTCCCCGGGAACGCGCTCCAGTCGCAGAACCGGTCGGCGGCATACGCAGGACCGGTCCGCAACCGGTCGGCCACCCGCTCCGAGCGGCCCGCCCGCTCGTACGCGGCGAGCAGACGCGGCTCGGCCGAACGGGCCAGCGTGTACAGCTCGTTCTCCGGTGCCGCCCCCTCCAGAAGCCGCCACGCGAGGGCCTGGAAGGCGCGCTCGGCGACGGTGTCCGGCACCGGGTCGGCGGCGCCGGCGGAGGTCAGCTCCAGCACCCGGCCGACCCACTCCTCGCCCTCGCTCCCGGTGCCCAGCAGCCCGGTGAACTCCAGAAGGAGCAGAGCCGTACGCCGACTTGGCCCCAGTTCCGTGGTGAAGCAGCGGAGCAGGTCGGCGGCGAGCGCCGGTATGCCGGGGTCGTCCGGGGGAGCGGCGAGTGCCGCCTCGATCAGCAACTCCCGGGTACCGGCCGCTCGGTGGGTGTCGGAGCCCAGCTCCCTCAGCAGCAGGCTCGCCTCCTGCCCGGTCGGCAGCTCACCGCCGGACCAGGTGAGGCGCAGGGCCGTGCGGAGCACGGTGGGATCGGCGTGCGGGGAGATGCCGGCCGTGCGGAGCAGACCGTGGAGCCGGTCGAGCCGGTCGTCCGGCCCGGCGGGCGCGACACACATCCGTAGATGCGGCAGACCGGACTGCTGGAGGCCGAGCGGCAGCCCCGAGTCCTTCAACGCCCTTGCGACCGGGGCCGGTTCGGTGGCGGCGAGTGCGTCGAGCGAGCCGAACAGCGCGACCCGCAGCTCGGGATGGGTGTGCACCGCGTCGAGGAGGGCGGGCGGACAGCCCACGGCAGGGGACCCGCCGCCCGACGCGGGCGGGGCCGAGGCGTCCACCAGCTCCCGCGCCAACCGCTCGGCCAGCTCCGGCAGTTGGTCCTGGCAGTCGACGTCGAGCAGATCGGCGGCCCGCAGCAGCGCGAGGGGCCGTCCGGCGGCCGGCTCGGTCCTGTCCGCGATACCGGCCCGGAGGGAGGGCGCGAGATCCCGGGCCAGGTCGTCATGGGCCCGCGCGGTGAGGGACCCGGCGCGCAGCGCGGGCACCGGTCCATGGGCGAGGACCGCCGACGCCAGCACCCGCGCGGCGAGCGGCGCCGACACCGCGGCCGTCACTCGTCCGTCCAACCGGGTCAACAGCGCGGCCAGGGCCGCCTGTTCGGCCTCGCCGGGCAGGGACGTCGAGCGCGAGCCCAGGTGCGGCACCGGCCCTCCGCACAACCCGGCGACCAACGCCGTCAGTGTGTCGTCCGGCAGCGCGCCCACCTGTTCCGCCGCCCAACTCGCCACCACCGCACGGGCGTCCGTACGCAGCTCGATGCCCGCGACGAGCGCGCTCACCGCCAACGGGCCCAGGTCCTCGGGGTCGTCGCGGAAGAGGTCGGGCCGGCCCGCACACCAGATCCGGGCGCACACCTCGGCCCAGGTGTCGCTCACCGGCCCGGACGGCTGGTCGCTTGTGCAGTCGTGCACGCGGTAGCGCCGGTCGCCTGTGACGGACTCGGAGGACGGCAGCGCGCCGACGAGCTGCTGGCGGTTCTGCCGGGGGTCGCGGGTGTACGTCGTGAAGGTGAGCCGGTGCGCCTGTTCGCGGGGCAGAACCGTGCAGGCGAGCGCGATCCACCGGGCCACGTCGGCGCTGTCGTGCTCCACCACCACGAGCTGCCCGGCGCCCGGATCCGCGGCCACCGCGCGCAGATCGGCGAAGAACGGGGCGAGCCGGCCGGCCCGGGACACCGCGAAGGCGACCAGCGCCTCCTTGCGCAGCAGCCCGGAGGGTTCGACACGGTCGACGGGATCGGGCCTGCCGTCCGGGGGAGCCGCCTGGGCCCAACGTGGCGACTCCCAGGTGGAGATGGGCAGCACACCGTCCGGCAGCCGGGTGCCGGACGGCAGCAGGAAGGCGTGGGCGTGGAAGCCCGCGTCGGCGCCGGTGCACACGGAACGGCTCAACAGCCGCCCGCCGTCGGCGAGTTCACTGAAACTGAAGACCGTGGGGAAGCCGTTGAGCTGTTCGGCGAGGGTCCGCTCCGGCGGCTCGTAGCCGATGAGCCGCTCCGCCTCCCGCAGCACCCCTGGCGGCACATCCGCGCCGACGGCTGTGAACCGGGGGCCGGAATCCCCGGAGCCGGACGGCGCCGAGGTGTAGTGCAGTTGGGCCGGTGCAGGCCCTTCGCGATGCCCGAACTCCCGACCCGCCACGTCCACTTGCTCCCCACTAGCCTTCAGAGGAACCATCCCAGCAGATCCGGGACCAGGGGGAGGGCCCTTTCCGGGAATCCGGGCAGGTGGGAACAGTGAAGGTGTTACGCGCCCACGACCGCGAGCGCCGGTGCCAGGGCCGCGTCGTAGCGCTCAAGCAGCACCCGCGCCACCTCCGGTGCAGGCCCCAGCACTTCGGCGAGCACATCCGCCTCCGCAGCCCCCCGAGCGATCCGGTCCGGCAGAAAGCCGGGTGCGAGGACATACGGCGCCACAGCCACCCGTTCACACCCCATGGCCCGCAGCTCGCGCACCGCGTCCTGTGTGCGGGGCAGCGCCGCCGAGGCGAACGCGGGGCGTACGGCGCGCCAGCCGGTGTGCTGCCACTCCCGTGCGAGGCCGGCGATCACGGCGATCGCCTCCGGGTCGGTGGAGCCCGCCGAGGCCAGCACGACCCCGGTCGAGGACTTGTCGGCGGGCGTCAACCCGGCCTCGTACAAACGGCGTTCGAGCGTACGCAGCAGCAGCGGGGACGGTCCCAGTACCTCCGCCTGCCGGATCCGCAGGCGCGGCGGCGCGTCCCGCAGGACCGCCGGGATGTCCGCCTTCGCGTGGAACGCGCGGGTCAGGAGGAGGGGGAGGGCCACGACGTCACGGACGCCCTCTGCCGCCAGGGACTTCAACACCCCTTGCACGGAAGGGATGTTGAAGTCCAGGAAGCCGGTCTCCACGCGCAGCCCGGGCCGCCGCGACCGTATCCGCCGCACCAGGGCGTGGACGGTCGCGGCGTGCCGCGGGTCGCGGCTGCCGTGGGCGATGACGAGGAGGACCGGAGTGCGCACTGGGATCAGCTCTTCACCAGCAGACCGCGGCTGCGCAGCACCCACCGCTCCAGCGGGCTGAAGATCAGCAGGTCGATCGCGATGCCGACGAACAGGATGAGGAGGATCGCGAGGAAGACCGTCGCCATGCTGCTGTTGGTGCGGCCCACCTCCAGCAGCTGGCCGAGGCCCATGCCCATGTCCGGTGACTGGGCGATGATCTCGGCGGCCATCAGGGAACGCCAGGAGAACGCCCAGCCCTGCTTGAGACCGGCCACATAGCCGGGCAGCGCGGCCGGCATCACGATGTGCCAGGTGCCGCGCAGGCCCGTCGCCCCCAGGGTGCGGCCCGCGCGCAGGAACAGCGGGGGCACCTGGTCGACACCGGACACCAGACCGTTGGCGATCGAGGGCACGGCACCGAGCAGGATCACCGTGTACATCACGGAGTTGTCCAGCCCCAGCCAGATCACCGCCGGCGCGACCCAGGCGACCGAGGGCAGCGACTGCAGCCCGGAGAGGATCGGGCCGAACGCCGCGCGCACGAACTTCACCCGCGCCACCACCAGGCCCAGCGGCGTCCCGATGACCAGCGCGAGCAGGAAGCCGAGCAGACCGCGGGAGACACTGCCCCAGATGTAGTCGAGCAGGGTGCCCTTGAGCCACTGGTCCTCGACCTCGCCCCACACATCGCCGGGGGAGGGCAGCTTGCTCGGGTCGTCGACGACCGGGGTGAGGACGAACCAGACCACGAGGACCAGCGCGAGCGCAATGATCGGCGGCAGGATCTTGTTCTTGAAGGTCTGGCTGAACGGCGTACGGACCTTGACCGAGGTGTCCAGCGCGTCCAGGCCCGCCTCGACGCTGCCGGCGTCCTGGACCGGTGTCGTGTCAGTGCTGGCCATGACGGCGGATCTCCCCACGCAGTACATCGGTGATCTCAAGGGACAGTTCGGCCACCGGCGCGTCCTCGATGCGGCGCGGCTGCGGGATGCCCACCTGCCACTCGCGGGCGATCCGGCCGGGGCGCGAGGACAGCAGGATCACGCGCTGCGCGAGCCGTACCGCCTCGCGCACGTTGTGCGTGACGAAGAGGACGGAGACGCCGGTCTCGGCCCAGATCCGGGTGAGTTCGTCGTGCAGTACGTCCCGGGTGATGGCGTCGAGGGCCGCGAACGGCTCGTCCATCAGCAGCAGGTTGCTCTCCTGGGCGAGCGCCCGGGCCAGCGCCACCCGCTGGCGCATACCGCCCGACAGCTCGTGGACGCGCTTGCCGTACGCGCCCTTCAGCCGGACGAGTTCGAGCAGCCGCTCGGTCTTCTCGCGCCGGTCGTTCTTCACGACTCCCCTGAGTTTCAGGGCGAGTTCGATGTTCTTGCCCGCGGTCAGCCACGGGAAGAGGGCGTGCTCCTGGAACATCAGGGCCGGGCGGCCGTCCGTCGCGATCGAGCCGACGGTCGGCCGGTCCAGTCCCGCGACCAGGTTCAGCAGTGTGGACTTGCCGCAGCCCGAGGCACCCAGGAGGGTGACGAACTCGCCCGGCGCGACATCGATGCTGATGTCGTCCAGGACGAGCTGCTGTCCGCCCGGCGTCGCGAAGGACTTCGAGACATGCTCAAGGCGAGCGGCGTACTCCACCGACTCCTCGGCCTTGGCGAGGGTCGTTGCCATGGTCGTCACCTCCTGGGAACTCATCGGGCGGGAATCAACTGGTGCCGAGACCGGCGGCGTCGACGGTGCTCGCGCCCTCGGCCTTGAGGACCTTGTTGAGGATCGTGAGGTCGTAGATGCCCTTGAGGTCGGGCTTCTCCAGCAGACCGGCCTTGACCGCGTGCGCCGCCTCGGTGTTGAGGGTGGCGGCCAGCGGGTCGTCGGTGAACTGGATCGACGACCAGGCCGGGTCGAGGACGTTCGCCGGGAGCGCCTTGCCGGAGTCCGCCTCCAACTGCTTGTTCGCCGCCGCCTTCGCCTTGTCGGGGTTGGCGTTGATCCACTTGTTGGCCTCGACGGAGGCCTTCAGTACGGCTTCGACGGCCTTCGGGTGCTCCTTCAGGAACGCCTGGCGCACGATGATGTTCGTGATCACGAACTTCTTGTCCGGCCACAGCGTCGACTCGTCCAGCAGCACCTTGCCGCCCTCGGCGACCAGCTTGGACGCGGTCGGCTCCGGTACCCAGGCGCCGTCGATGGAACCGGACTTGAAGGCGTCCGGGGTGATCTTGTTGTCGGTGCGGATCACCGACACATCGCCCTTGCCGGTGGTCGCGTCCACCTTCCAGCCCTGGTCCGCGATCCAGTTGAGGAACGCCACGTCCTGCGTGTTGCCGAGCTGCGGGGTCGCGATCTTCTTGCCCTTGACGTCCTTCAGGGACTTGATCGTCTTCGGGTTGACGACCAGCTTCACCCCGCCCGACGCCGAACCGCTGATGATCTTCAGGCCCTTGCCGGCGGACTTGACGTAACCGTTGATCGCCGGGGAGGGGCCGATCCAACCGATGTCGATGGAGCCGGAGTTGAGCGCCTCGATCTCCGAGGGGCCGGCGTTGAAGATCTGGTACGCGGCCTTGGTGGCGCCCAGGTCCTTCTGGAAGAGACCCTGCTGACGGGCGACGAGCGCGGTCCCGTGGGTCAGATTGCCGAAGTAGCCGATCTTCACGGAGTCGAGACCGTCGATCTTCGACGAGCCGGCGGCGACCTTCTCCTTGGAGTTGTCGGCCGTGGACTGGGACCCGTAGCCGCAGGCGGCGAGCGTGAGAAGCGGGAGGGCGGCCACGACGGCTATGCCGCGGCGTAGGAGCGATGAGCGGTTGGCAGGCACGGGAGGTGTTCCTCTCGTTGGCCCGGCGGTCACGTTCTCAGGTCGTGGCCGGGAGGTCGGCAGGTCTACGTTTTCGTCGCGTCCGGGACGGCGGGTGGGGGGACGGGGCGCGCAGGCAGTGCGCGTACGTCATCGCGCACATCGCGCCACCCCGCCCTGCCCGCTGCCGAGGGCGCCGCTGCCGACCCGGCCGCCCTCCTTCGCGAACGTGGAGTAGAAATCCGTGGAGTTCATCGTCAGAAGTCCCAACCGTCGTCGTCGGAACCGTCCTTGACCGGCTCCGGCGCCGCGAACGACTCGCCGACCATGCCTGCGGTCAGCGTGGTTCCGTCCGCCGGGTCGATCAGGATGAACGAGCCCGTACGGCGCGAGTCCGCGTACGAGTCGACCGGCAGCGGCTCCGCGGTGCGGATCTTCACCCGGCCGATGTCGTTGGCGACGAGCTGTCCCGGGTGCGGGTGCAGGGACAGGTCGTCGAGCGTGAGGCGGGAGGGGATGTCCTTGACGATCGCCTTGACCGTGCGGGTGCCGTGCTTGAGGAGCACCCGGTGGCCCACGGTCAGCGGCTGGTCGGCGACATGGCAGACCGTCGCCTCGATGTCCTGCGTGGTCGCGGGCGCGTCCTTGCTGGGCACGATGAGGTCGCCGCGGGAGATGTCGATGTCGTCCTCCAGCAGGAGGGTCACCGACTGTGTGGTCCAGGCGGTCCTGACCGGCTTGCCGAGCAGGTCGATGCCGGAGATCTTCGTGGCCCGCCCGGACGGCAGGACCGTCACGGACTCGCCGACGCGGAACGTACCCGCCGCGATCTGGCCCGCGTACCCCCGGTAGTCCGGAAGCTCGGCGCTCTGCGGCCGGATCACGTACTGCACGGGCAGCCGTGCGTGGCAGTGCGCCAGGTCGTGGCTGACCGGCACCGACTCCAGGTGCTCCAGGAAGGTCGGGCCGCCGTACCAGTCCATGTTCGCGGACGGCTCCACCACGTTGTCCCCGGCCAGCGCCGAGATCGGGATCGCGGTGATCTCCGGGACGCCCAGCTCGCTCGCGTACGCCGTGAACTCCTCGGCGATCGCGGCGAACACGGTCTCCTTGTACTCGACGAGGTCCATCTTGTTGACGGCGAGCACCACGTGCGGGACCCGCAGCAGCGCGGCGATCGCCGCGTGCCGCCGGGTCTGCTCGACGACGCCGTTGCGGGCGTCGACGAGGATCACCGTCAGCTCGGCGGTGGAGGCACCCGTCACCATGTTGCGGGTGTACTGCACATGACCGGGCGTGTCGGCGAGGATGAACCGGCGCTTGGCGGTGGCGAAGTAGCGGTAGGCCACGTCGATGGTGATGCCCTGTTCGCGCTCGGCGCGCAGGCCGTCGGTGAGGAGGGCGAGGTCGGGGGCGTCCTGGCCGCGGTCGGCCGACACCCGCTGCACGGCCTCCAGTTGGTCGGTCAGGACCGACTTGGAGTCGTGCAGCAGCCGTCCCACGAGCGTGGACTTGCCGTCGTCGACGGAGCCCGCCGTGGCGAACCGCAGCAGCGTGGTGGCCGAGAGTTCCTCGGTCGTGATGGTGCTCATGTCTAGAAGTACCCCTCGCGCTTGCGGTCTTCCATCGCGGCCTCGGACATCTTGTCGTCGGCCCGCGTGGCGCCCCGCTCGGTCAGCCGGGACGCGGCGATCTCCGTGATGACCTGCTCCAGCGTCACCGCGTCGGAGTCGACGGCGCCCGTGCAGGACATGTCGCCGACGGTCCGGTAGCGGACGAGGCGCTTCTCGACGGTCTCGCCGTCCTTGGGCCCGCCCCACTCACCGGCGGTCAGCCACATACCGGCACGGCTGAACACCTCACGCTCGTGCGCGAAGTAGATCTGCGGGAGGTCGATGCCCTCGCGGGCGATGTACTGCCAGACGTCCAGTTCGGTCCAGTTGGAGAGCGGGAAGACGCGGACGTGTTCGCCGGCCGCGTGCCGCCCGTTGTAGAGGTTCCACAGCTCGGGCCGCTGGCGGCGGGGGTCCCACTGCGAGAACTCGTCCCGCAACGAGAACACCCGTTCCTTGGCGCGGGCCTTCTCCTCGTCCCTGCGGCCGCCGCCGAAGACGGCGTCGAAGCGCTCGGCCTGGATCTTCTCGGTGAGCGGCAGGGTCTGGAGCGGGTTGCGGGTCCCGTCGGGGCGTTCGCGCAGCACACCGCGGTCGATGTAGTCCTGTACGGAGGCCACATGGAGGCGCAGGCCGTGCTTTTCGACCGTGCGGTCGCGGTACTCGAGGACCTCGGGGAAGTTGTGTCCGGTGTCCACATGCAGCAGCGAGAACGGCACCGCCGCCGGCGCGAACGCCTTCAGCGCCAGGTGCAGCATGACGATCGAGTCCTTGCCGCCGGAGAACAGAATCACCGGCCGCTCGAACTCACCCGCCACCTCACGGAAGATGTGCACCGCTTCGGACTCAAGGGCGTCCAGATGCGAGAGGGCGTACGGCGTGTCCGTACCCTCGTCGGCCTTGGCAACGGTCGTCGTCATGCCAGTCCCCTCTCGGTGAGCAGCGCGTGGAGTGCCGCCGCCGACTCCTGCACGGTCTGGTGCTGCGACTCGATCCGCAGGTCCGGCGACTCGGGCTCCTCGTACGGGTCGTCGACCCCGGTGAGCCCGGTCAGTTCACCGGCGGCCTGCTTGGCGTAGAGACCCTTCACATCGCGTACGGAGCACACGTCGACCGGGGTCGCCACATGCACCTCGATGTAGCCGGTGCCGCTCTCCTGGTGCCGCTTGCGGACGGCCTCGCGGCTGTCGGCGTACGGCGCGATGACCGGCACCAGCGCCTTGACGCCGTTGCGGGCCAGCAGTTCGGCGAGGAAGCCGATGCGCTGCACGTTGGTGTGCCGGTCCTCGCGGCTGAAGCCGAGGCCCGCCGAGATGAACTCGCGGATCTCGTCGCCGTCGAGCACCTCGACGAGGTGGCCCTCCTCGCGCAGCCGGCCGGCCAGCTCGAACGCGATGGTGGTCTTGCCGGCACTCGGCAGACCCGTGAGCCAGACGGTGGCTCCGGTCGTCACGTGCAACTCCTCGGTCGTGGTCGTCATTCGTGCAGTCCGCACTCGGTCTTGCCGCGGCCCGCCCAGCGACCGGCGCGCGCGTCCTCGCCCTCCAGCACCCGACGGGTGCAGGGCGCGCAGCCGACGGACGCGTAGCCGTCCATCAGCAACGGGTTGGTGAGGACGCCGTGTTCGGCGACATACGCGTCCACGTCGTCCTGGGTCCAGCGGGCGATGGGCGAGATCTTCACCTTCTGGCGCTTCTCGTCCCAGCCGACGACCGGGGTGTTCGCCCGGGTCGGGGACTCGTCGCGGCGCAGCCCGGTCGCCCAGGCCGCGTACTTGGTGAGGCCCTGCTCCAGGGGCTGCACCTTGCGGAGCTTGCAGCACAGGTCGGGGTCGCGGTCGTGCAGCTTGGGGCCGTACTCGGCGTCCTGCTCGGCGACGCTCTGGCGCGGGGTGAGCGTGATGACGTTGACGTCCATCACGGCCTCGACCGCGTCGCGGGTGCCGATGGTCTCCGGGAAGTGGTAGCCGGTGTCGAGGAACACCACGTCGACGCCGGGCATCGCGCGGGAGGCGAGGTGGGCGACCACCGCGTCCTCCATCGAGGAGGTCACGCAGAACTGCTTGCCGAAGGTCTTCACCGCCCACTGGAGGATCTCCAGCGCGGAGGCGTCCTCCAGGTCGCGGCCCGCCTGCTCGGCGAGGCGTTTCAGGTCCTCGCCCGTGCGCTCTTTCTGAATGGTCGTCATATCTGGTCCCCTCCGGCTTCGTTCCGCTGAGCTCCGCGGGCGAGCAGCCCGAGGAACTTCAACTGAAAGGCCCGGTTGCATGCCGCGCATTCCCACGCGCCATGGCCCTGCTCATTCGGACGCAGGTCCTCGTCACCGCAGTAGGGGCAGTAGAAAGGGGCGGCACGCTCGCTCACGACAGTGCCTCCTCGCTGGCGCGCGTCGCCCACGCGGCGAAGCGCTCGCCGTCCTCGCGCTCCTGCTGGAACCGGGTGAGGACCCGCTCGACGTAGTCGGGCAGCTCCTCCGAAGTGACCTTCAGGCCACGGACCTTGCGGCCGAAGCCGGCCTCCAGGCCGAGGGCGCCGCCGAGGTGCACCTGGAAGCCCTCGACCTGCTCGCCCTGGTCGTTGAGGACCAACTGGCCCTTGAGACCGATGTCGGCGACCTGGATACGGGCGCAGGCGTTCGGGCAGCCGTTGATGTTGATGGTGATCGGCTCGTCGAACTCCGGGATGCGGCGCTCCAGTTCGTCGATGAGCTGGATGCCGCGCTGCTTGGTCTCGACGATCGCGAGCTTGCAGTACTCGATACCGGTGCAGGCCATGGTGCCGCGCCGGAAGGGCGAGGGCTTCGTGGTGAGGCCCAGCGCCTCCAGACCCTCCACCAGCGAGTCGATCCGGCTCTCCTCGACATCGAGCACGATCATCTTCTGCTCGACCGTCGTGCGCAGCCGGCCCGAGCCGTGCGCCTGGGCCAGCTCGGCGATCTTGGTGAGCGTGGTGCCGTCGACGCGGCCGACGCGCGGGGCGAAACCGACGTAGAAACGGCCGTCCTGCTGGCGGTGGACGCCGACGTGGTCGCGCCAGCGCTGGACGGGCTGCGCGGGGGCGGGGCCGTCGACGAGCTTGCGCCCCAGGTACTCGTCCTCCAGGACCTGGCGGAACTTCTCCTGGCCCCAGTCGGCGACGAGGAACTTCAGCCGGGCGCGGGTGCGCAGCCGCCGGTAGCCGTAGTCGCGGAAGATGCCGATCACGCCGGCCCAGACGTCCGGGACCTCGTCCAGCGGGACCCAGGCGCCGAGCCGGACGCCGATCTTCGGGTTGGTGGACAGGCCGCCGCCGACCCACAGGTCGAAGCCGGGGCCGTGCTCGGGGTGGTTGACGCCGACGAACGCGACGTCGTTGATCTCGTGGGCGACGTCGAGGAGCGGGGAGCCGGAGATCGCCGTCTTGAACTTGCGCGGCAGGTTGGAGAACTCCTTGCTGCCGATGTACAGCCGGTGGATCTCGTCGATCGCGGAGCTGCCGTCGATGATCTCGTCCTCGGCGATACCGGCGACCGGCGAGCCGAGGATGGTGCGGGGGGTGTCACCGCAGGCCTCGGTCGTGGACAGGCCGACGGCCTCCAGCCGGTTCCAGATCTCCGGGACGTCCTCGATCCGGATCCAGTGGTACTGCACGTTCTGCCGGTCGGTGAGGTCGGCCGTGCCGCGCGCGAACTCCTGCGAGATCTCGCCGATCACCCGGAGCTGGTCCGTGGTCAGCCGGCCGCCGTCGATGCGGACGCGCAGCATGAAGTACTTGTCGTCCAGCTCCTCCGGCTCCAGGATGGCGGTCTTGCCGCCGTCGATCCCGGGCTTGCGCTGGGTGTACAGCCCCCACCAGCGCATACGGCCGCGCAGGTCGTTGGGGTCGATCGAGTCGAATCCGCGCTTGGAGTAGATCGTCTCAATGCGTGTCCGCACATTGAGACCGTCGTCGTCCTTCTTGAACTGCTCGTTGCCGTTCAGCGGGGTGTGGTGCCCCGCGGCCCACTGACCCTCACCGCGGTGACGGCTCACCTTGCGGCGGGGCGCTGCGGCTGCAGGGTTCTGCGGGGTGGCGGCCATGGTTCTACGTCCTCCGGGACAGGCGGGGGTGATCGGCTCTGACCTGCGCGTACGGGCGCATGCGGGCATACGTGCGCGTCTTTGCGCGGGGTGGGGCAGATACGGGGATTCCGGGGGTGCTGCGGCTCGGGCTAGCCCGCCGGACAGATGGCGCTGGACATGCGGCCGAGGTCGACGTGCCGCCGACTCACCAAGGCAATTCCAGTTCCAGACATGACGGAAGCGTGTCACGGCGATCTGGACAGAGTCCAGCTTCGTCCGTCATGCGGACACCCTTGTCCCGAAGTGTGAGACGAGGGTGTTGTCGGTCACAAGGAGCGTACGCCGTCTTGTCGGCCCAGGTCAGACAGGGTAGGCCCCCGGCCAGGGCCCCGGGGTCGCCGCCTGCCGCACCTCCTCGACCTGCGTGTCGAAGAGCTTGAAGCCCCGGCGCTGGTAGTTGTCCATCGCGTGCACCCCGTCCAGGCTGCAGGTATGCAGCCAGACCCGCTTGGTGGCCGCCAGCCCGGGCCAGCGGTCCGCGAGGTCCCAGGCGCGGGCGGCGCCGTAGGAGAGCAGATGGCCGCCGAGGCGGCGGCCGCGGAAGGCGGGGATCAAGCCGAAGTAGGTGATCTCGACTACCCCGTCGCCCTGCGGCTCCAGCTCCACGTATCCCGCGGGTGTGCCCCGGTCGTACACGACCCAGGTCTCCACCCCCGGCCGGTCGAGGTGTTCCTGCCACTGCGCGAACGTCCAGCCGAGCCGGTCGATCCACAGGATGTCCCCGCCCACGGACGCGTACAGATAGCGGCTGAACTCGGGGGAGGGTACTTCGGAGCGGACGATCCGTACGTCCCCGTCCGGCGCGATGGCCGGAAGGAGGTCGCTCGGGTCGGTCTGCTCCAGGGACCAGGTGGTCACGGGGATGTTCGTCATGTCCGTCAGGGAATCATCCGGCCCCGCGATCTGTCGATCAGCCCAGGGACCGGTCGATCGAGGTCAGCGGGAGCGCGAACAGCATCCGCCCGGACACCGACCAGACCTCGCCCGTCTCCTGCCAGTACGAGAGGGAGTCCGTGCGCGGGCTCCAGCACCGGTGCGTCCCGTCGGCCCCGCACTCGGTGGCCTTCGCGCCACCGGTGTTCTGGCGCCACATGGTGCCGCGCCCGCCCTCGGTTCCCGCCGAACCGCCCAGGTACCAGGCGGACCCGTACGAGAGCACACCTCCGGCGCCGGTGACCTTCGTGTCGTACGCCTCCTCGGCCGAGGCGCGCCCGGCCGCGTCGGTGGCGAGCAGCCCCGCCCGCGCGGGGTCCCCGCTGAACGGGTAGCGCCACAGGCGCTTCGCCCCGCTCGCGACCAGACTGTCCGGGACCGTGCCGCGGTCCAGGGAGAGCGCCACGGGCCGGACCGCCGACTTGCCGCCGCTCAGCCGGTACGACCCGATCGCGGGCAGCACATAGCGGTATCCGGCCGCCGACCAGCCCTCGCGCACCCGGCCGACCGCGGAGGCCGTCACAGTGGCGCGCTGGACGCGGTTCATGTCGTACACATACAGGGCGTCGCGGGACCCGCTCGTTGTGGTGACCAGGAGTTTGTCCTGGTACCAGACCATGCCGGAGATCCTGGAGACGAGCCCGCGGTAGTCGCGCCCGCCGTCGGTCGGCACCGCGAGGAGGGCCCAGGTGTAGGTGAGGCGGGCGGGGTCGGCGGCGTTCACGAAGGCGACCCGGGCCAGGCCGCGCGTGTTCGCGGACCAGCCGGAGAGGATCACCCGGTTCGAACCCCACCAGCCGTCCTCGTCGGCGTCGCCCGAGGTGGTCACGGAGCGGGGCGTCCACGCCGGGTCCGCCGCGTCGCCGCTGTCCCAGCAGTAGGCGTGGGTGGCCGCCGGTTCGACGGGCAGCGCCGCCTTCTCGTCGGTCGTGCAGTCGGCGGAGTCGCGCATGGTGTGGTCGGCGCTCTTCAGCACGGTGCCGACGCCCACCGGACGTCCCATGGCTGCGGCGAGCCGGTCCAGCGACTGCTGCGGCTCCAGGCTCTCCCGCAGCCGCAACTCGCCCAGACCGGCGGCCGAGGTGATCGGCTTCAGCGCCCCGGGATCGGAAGCGACCGTCGCCTGCGAGGCGCTGATCAGCGTCGCGGCGGCGGTGAGACCGAGTGCGGCCCCGGCCAGCACGGCGCGCAGCGCCCTGCCCCGCTTGCGTCGACGATGTCGTCCACGTGCACTCATAGTGTCCTCCCGAGGCGAGCCAACTGCGCCTGGTGATCCGTGCGTTGACCAGGGAGCAGGTGGGGTGGCCCGTAGGGGGATGCTACGGCAGTCGGTGCCGCCCCAGGGGCAAGACCCTGCAATTATGCGGAAGATGCCGCTCGGCGAGTGTTTTGCGCCACCTGTCCGCTACGGCGTCCGGACCGAACCCCGAGCACTGGCCACCCCCGGCGCCGTCGAGTGCGGCAGCAGCTCGCGCGGGTCGTCCGGGAGCAGCACCTCGACCTCCGCGTCCTCGCTGAAGCGGTACGGCCGGTGCTCCAGGAACGCCCCGAGATAGCGCCGTACCCGTGACATCTCGGCGCGCACGGTCACCGTGCGGCCGGGGTCGCCGAACATGTCCTCGGCCAGCGCCGCCGCGCTGCGCCCGGCGCGGTGCAGGGCCAGCAGATAAAGCAACTCGGCGTGCCGGGGGCTCAGTTCATGGGTCCAGGAGCCCGCGCCGCCGGACACCGTCATCGACGGGCGGCGCGCCAGTGCCAGGTCGAGGACGATCCGGGTGGCGGCGGGCGCCGGCTCGTCGACGACCCGGATCAACCAGCCCCCGGCCAGCGGCTCCAGCAGGCACAGCCCGAGCGAGGGCATCCAACGGCGGCCCCCCGAGGGCGACTTGGGCAGCGCGATCCGCTTCGCGTACGGCATTCCGGTCACCGCGGCGGTCCAGCCGTCCCGGTCCACCACCAGGGCCCGGCCGCCGAGCCGGGGCAGGATCGGCGCCGCCACCGCGCGCAGCCGCTCGATCGACGTCAGATGCAGCTCGCGCAGCCGGGCCTCGGCGAGTTTCGCCACCGAGTCGACCCAGGCGAGGGTGGCCGGATGCATGGTCTCCAGCGGACCGCTGACATCGACGACGCCGATCAGCCGGCCGTCCCTGGGGTCGGTGATCGGGGCGCCCGCACAGGTGAACCCGGCCAGCGCGCGCGAGAGATGCTCGGTGGCGAAGACCTGCACGGGCCGCCGTACGACGGCCGGGGTGCCCAGGCCGTTGGTGCCGACGACGTCCTCGCGCCAGTCCGTGCCGACCTCGATGCCGACCTCGTCCGCCTTGCGCAGCACCGCGGCGCTGCCCTCGCGCCACAGCGCCCGGCCCTCGTCGTCGGCGACCAGCACGATGTGGTGGGCGGCGTCCGCGACCGACACCAGACCCTCCCGCAGCACCGGCAGGACGTGCCGCAACGGGCTTGTGCCGCGCCGCCGTTCGACCTCCTCGCGGGAGAGGACCCCGGTCCGCAGATCGTGGTCCGGGTGCGTTCCACCGCGTATCGCGCGCTCCCAGGACGCCTCGATCACCGGGCGCGTGGCGGTGCGGGCGCGCTGTTGGGAGAGCATGGCGTGCCGGGCGTCGCTGAGCATCCGTGCCGTCCGCGCCGCGTCGACGGTGGTGCGCTGCGCCGGGCCGGCCGGCGGGTTCGCCATGGATCCTTCTCTCCGGTCCCGTATCGACTGTTGGTCTCATAGTGCCGCTCCCCGGTGACGGAGGGAGACAGTTCGGACACAGAAGCCGCCAAGTTGCAACCCTCTGCAACCCTGGTGAACGGCCTTACGGTGTCTGAAACTTGTCCCACGCTGCGAGGGTGGTGCCGTGTCGGCGCAGCACCACCCTCGCGTTGCGCCGGAGTTCAGAGCGCCGGGCGAGCCCGCTCCGCGATCGACGTCAGGTCCAGGCTCGGCGGCAGGGTGCCGAAGGCGGCGCCCCAGTCGCCGCCCAGCCGGGAGGCGCAGAACGCGTCGGCGACCGCCGGGGGCGCGTGCTGGACGAGCAGCGCGCCCTGGAGCACCAGCGCCATCCGTTCGGCCAGGCGCCGGGCGCGGCCCTCGATGCCCTCCAGGTCGGCGAATTCGGTGAGCAGGTTCTTCATGGCCCCGTCCAGCCGGTGATCGGCCCCGCGCACCCGGCCGACCTCGACCAGGAAGGCGTTCAGCGCCGCCGGTTCGCGCCGCAACGCCCGCAGCACGTCCAGGGCCTGGATGTTCCCGGCGCCCTCCCAGACCGAGTTGAGCGGTGACTCCCGCACCAGGCGCGGCAGTCCGGACTCCTCCACGTATCCGTTGCCGCCCAGGCACTCCGCCGCCTCGACCGTGACCGGCGTACAGCGCTTGGTCACCCAGTACTTCGCGGCCGGTACCGCGAGACGGAGGAACGCCAACTCCTGTTCCCCGCCGTCGTCGTAGGCCGCCGCGAGCCGCAGCGCCAGCGTGGTGGCCGCCTCCGACTCCAGGGCGAGATCGGCCAACACATTGCGCATCAAGGGCTTGTCGAAGAGCTTCCCGCCGAACGCCTCGCGGTGGGCGGCGTGATGGGCGGCCTGCGCGACGGCCTGCCGCATCAGACCGGCCGAGCCGAGCACACAGTCGAGCCGGGTCGCCGCGACCATCCCGATGATGGTGCGCACCCCGTCCCCCTCGTCCCCGACCCGACGCGCCCAGGTCCCGTCGAACTCGACCTCGGCGGAGGCGTTGGACCGGTTGCCCAGCTTGTCCTTGAGCCGCTGGAGGAGGAAAACGTTCCGGGTGCCGTCCGCCAGCACCCGCGGCACCAGGAAGCAGGTGAGTCCGCCCGGCGCCCGCGCCAGCACCAGGAAGCCGTCGGACATGGGCGCCGAGCAGAACCACTTGTGGCCGGTCAGCTCGTACGTCCCGTCCTCGGCGAGCGGGTGCGCGGCCGTCGTGTTCGCGCGGACGTCGCTGCCGCCCTGCTTCTCCGTCATGCCCATCCCGAAGACCGCGCCGGCCTTGAGGTGGGCGGGCCGCAGCTCACGGTCGTAGACCGTGGAGGCCAGCCGGGGCTCCCACTCGGCGGCCAGCGCGGGGTCGGCGCGCAGGGCGGGCACCGCCGCGTGAGTCATCGACAGGGGGCAGCAGTTTCCCGCCTCGACCTGGGTCCAGACCAGGAACCCGGCGGCCCGGCGCACATGCCCGGCCGGACGGTTCCAGGCCGAGGTCAGGCCCGCCCCCACGCCCTTGCCGAGCAGCCGGTGCCAGGCCGGATGGAACTCGACCTCGTCGATCCGCCGGCCGTAGCGGTCGTGGGTGCGCAGGCCCGGGGGGTTGTCGTTGGCCTGCGCACCCCACTCCTGTACCTGGGCCGAGCCGGCTGCCTGACCCAGGACGGAGAGTTCGCCCCGGACCTCGTCCAGCAGTCCGGGGGCCGTGTGCCGCTCGACCGCGGCCGTCAGGGCGCGGTCGGCGGCGAAGACGTCGTATCCGACCAGTGGGGGAGTCTGGTT
Organism: Streptomyces sp. NPDC051576; assembly: GCF_040681835.1. Lineage (NCBI taxonomy): Bacteria > Bacillati > Actinomycetota > Actinomycetes > Kitasatosporales > Streptomycetaceae > Streptomyces > Streptomyces sp. NPDC051576. Next base: position 404,490 of record NZ_JBFAZO010000002.1, on the reverse strand, counting down.
CGTCACGGTGTGGGTGGTGCGTGCCATGGCTGGAACCTACCCGTGGGGACGGCGGTGGTCTGGATCTCCACCCTGACACAGCCGCCCCCGCGCACGTCAGGCCGAGCGGGACATGGCCGCCAGCATCTCGGGTTCGGGTGCCTCCTCCTCAAGCCAGCCGGTGCGGTAGACGGTGTCCAGATAGCGCTCGCCCAGGTCGGGGGCGATCGCCACCGCGGTCGTGCCGTGCCGGCCGTTGCGGGCGAGCCACTGTCCGGCCCCGTTGACGACCGTGCCGGTGGACCCGCCGAACAGGAAGCCCCGGGCGGCCAGCCGACGGCAGGTCTGCACGGTGTCCGGCTCCTCGACATGGACCACGTCGTCGATGTACGAGGTGTCGAGGAAGGCCGGCGGCACGCTGGTGCCGAGCCCCGGGATCATCCGGGGCCGTGCCTCCCCGCCGAAGGTCACCGAACCCGCGGCGTCCACCGCGACGATCCGCACCCGGCGCCGCCACTGCCAGAACCAGCGCGCGCAGCCCATCAGCGTCCCCGTGGTGCCCGCCCCCACGAACAGCACGTCGAGCTGCGGGAACCGGCGGGCGATGGCCGGTGCCGTGGTGCGGTAGTGCGCCCGCCAATTCCCCTGGTTGGTGTACTGGTTGAGCCACACATACCGCTCGTCGGAGGCGCACAGCGCCCGCACGTACGCGATCCTCGCGCCCAGGAACCCGCCGTGCACATCCGGCTGGTCGATGACGTGGACCCGGGTGCCGAGCGACTCCATCAGCTGCACGGTCGGCACGTTGCAGCGTCTGTCGGTGATGCACAGGAACCCGTAGCCGCGGCTCGCCGCGATCACGCTCAGCGCCACCCCCAGGTTGCCGGACGACGACTCGACCAGCACCGAGCCGGGTCGCAGGATGCCGGCCCGCTCGGCCGCGTTCACCATCTCGGTGGCGGCCTTCAGCTTGATCGAGCCGGCGAAGTTGAAGCCCTCGCACTTCAGATAGAGCGGCAGTTCCAGCGCGGCCCGCAGGTCGACGTAGAGGTCGTCCTCGTTGAACTCCGCGGGATCAGAAATGACAGACATGCTTTCCCCCCTCATGGTGCGCCACGATCGCCGTCAGCCGTACCGGCGCAGCTCGTGGAAGAACCCGTCGACGACGCGGAGTTCGCCCCGTCGAACCACTTCGTCATGGACGAACCTGCCGACCGCGAGGTCGAGCACCCCGAGACCGAAGGGCGAGAACACCACCGTCCGGTCGGCCGGGACACTCACCCGCCCGGTCAGTACGTCGTCCAGCGTGCCGTCGATGAACTCCCGCCCCCCGGTGGCCTGTTCGGCCAGATGCGGCGAGGTGTCGGCCTTCAGGCAGTGCTCGACGTCGTCCACGAAGTTGGCGGACGCGAGCAGGATCGCCGGGTCGAGATCCCGCAACGACACGTGCAGGACCAGCGGATGGTGGTCGAACCAGGCCGGATCGTGCACATGGGGCGTACCGGCGATCGTCGCGAAGACGATCAGGTCGCTGGCGCGGATCAGGCCTTCGGTCTTGTCGTACACGGTGACCCGCCCCGGCACCCCCGACCGCTCCAGATAGCCCCGGAACCCCTCCGCGCTGGCCGCGGACAGGTCGTACACGCCCGTCTCCTCGAACTCCCAGCCGGTGGCCCGGAGATGGGTGTGGATGTAGCGGGCGATCAGCCCCGTCCCCACGAACCCGACCCGCAGCGGACGCGTCCGGCCCTGGCTGAGCTTCTCGGCCGCCAGGGCCGCCGAACTCGCCGTACGGGTCGCGCTGATCACCGAACTCTCCAGGCAGGCGTACGGATAGCCGGTGTCGGGGTCGTTCAGGATCAGCACCGCCGAGGCCCTGGGCAGCCCCGACCCGGTGTTCCCCGGGAAACTGGAGATCCACTTCAGGCCGTCCACCCGCAGCGGCCCGCCCAGCGACGCGGGCAGCGCGATGATCCGGGACGAGGGGCGGTCCGGGAAGCGCAGGAAGTACGACGGCGGGTTCACCGACTCGCCCGCGCCGTGCAGCCGGTACACGGCCTCCACGAGGGCGCCGATCTCCGACTCCCTTCCGGTCAGGGCCTGTTGGACCTGTTCGCCGCTGATGACGGAGAACGAGGGCGTGTCGACGCTCATGCGACCTTCCCCTCGGTGGTCGGGGCGCAGTCGGTCAGCCGTACGGGATCGCCGAGCCCCGCGAGCACCTCGCGCGGTCCGTCGAAGGCCTCACGGCCGTGCGCGGTACGGATGTTGTCCACCAGCAGCAGATCCCCCGAGCGCCACGGCTCGCGCCTCACCTGCGCGTCGTACGCCTCGTTGATCGTCGCCACTACGTCGGCGCCGACCGGATCGCCGTTGCCGAAGCGGGTGTTGAAGGGCAGCGCGTCGGCGCCGTATTCGTCGATCAGGTACTCGCGCACTTCGGGCTCCATGGTCCACTCGTTCAGGAAGGCGATCTGGTTGAACCAGCAGCGCCGGCCGGTCACCGGGTGCCGGAGCACGGCGGCGCGGTGCTGCCGGGTGCGCAGCGAACCGTCGCGCTGCCAGGCGAACTTGATGCCCTGGGCCCGGCAGTAGCGTTCCACCACGGCACGGTCGTCGGTGCCGAAGACCTCGGCGACGGACGCCCCGATCTCCTCGTGGTACGTCCGGGTCAGCAGCCAGCCCTCCCGCTCGAACCGCTCCACCAGCGGCGCGGGCAGCGCCTGGAGCACCGCCTCGGCGTCGGCGACCGGTGTGGCCCCGCCCTCCGTCGGCGCGTCGAGGCAGGCGAAGAGCAGCAGCCCGGGGAACTCCAGGGCGTAGCTCAACTCGTGGTGCTGGCACATCGGTTGGTCGGTCGGCCACTTGGTGGCGGAGTACACGCCCTCCGCGTACGTACGCCGGGGCGCGAACGGCTCCCGGTCGGCCATCAGGGAGTCGGTGAGCCGCCGGAAGACGGTCTCGGCGCCGGCCGGGTCGGCGAGGCCGAGACCGCGGACCAGGACGCAGCCGTGCTCGGCGACGACGGCGCGCAGCGCGTCGCGGTGCCGGGCGGCCCAGCCGACCGGGTCCGCGCCGGCCTCGGCGTGCAGCAGCGGCGGACCGTCCGGGCTGAGGGTGACGGCGTGGAGAAGGGTCGCGGATGAGAGCGACATCTCGGTGTTCCTTTCGGTGGTGCTGTCGAGCGTTCGACCGGGGTGGGGCCGGTGTCAGGAGGAGACCGGCGGGTCCAGCAGTCCGGCCAGGTCCGCGAGGACCGGGTGACGGGTGACGTCCTTGAGGCTGATCGCCCGGTCGAGGGCGACCGCCAGCTTCACCGCGGCCAGCGAGGTGCCGCCGCGGTCGAAGAAGTGGTCCTGGCGGCCGATCCGGTCGGCCGGGATGCCCAGCACCACCGCCCAGGCCGCCGCCAGCCGGCGCTCGGCCGGCGTGTCGGGCCCGTCGCCGACCGCGTCCAGGTCGGCGGCGAGCGCGGTGAGTGTTCTGCGGTCGGTCTTGCCGTTGGCGGTCAGCGGCAGTGACGCCCGCCAGTGCACGACCGACGGCACCATGTACGCGGGCAGCGACTCGGCGAGCCGGGCCCGCACGGCGCGCGCCTGGACGGGCCGCGGGCCGGTGCAGAACGCCACCAACTGCGTCCCGCGGACGACGACCACCGCCCCGTCCCGGACCCCGTCGACCCGCAGCAGCGCGTTCTCGATCTCGCCGATCTCGATACGGAAGCCGCGGATCTTCACCTGGCTGTCCCGGCGCCCCAGGAACTCCAGCTTGCCGTCCGGCCGCCAGCGCCCGTGGTCGCCGCTGCGGTACAGCCGCTCACCGGGCCGGTACGGGTCCTCGGTGAACGCCGCCCTTGTCCGCTCCGGATCGTTGACGTACCCCCGGCCCACGCACACGCCGGAGAACACGATCTCGCCGGGCGCGCCCAGCGGCACCGGCACCAGGTCCTCGTCGACGACGTACACCCGCACATTGCCGACCGGCCGGCCGAGCGGGACGCGGGGCCCGTCCGGTGCCCGGTCCATGACCTCGTGGTTGGTGTCGTCCGAAGTCTCCGTCAGGCCATAGGCGTTGACGAGCCGCACCCCGGGCCGCGCCGCGAACCAGCGCTCCACGAGTTCCTTCTTCACGGCCTCCCCGGTGACGGACACACGGCGCAGGTCCGGGAGTTCACGCGGCTGTCGGTCCAACTCGGCGAGGACGGCTTCCAGATACGACGGCACGACCTGGAGCACATTGACGCCCCCGGTCTCGATCGTGTCCACGAACCGCGGCACGTCCAGGATCGCGTCCTGTTCCACCAGAAGTGTCCGCCCGCCCACCAGCGGTGCGCAGACCAACTGCCACAGGGAGATGTCGAAGCACTGCGGCGCGGTCTGCGCGACCACCTGCCCGGCCCCGATCCCCAGGTCGTCGAGCTTGGCGTACACGTGGTTGAGGAACCCGGCGTGCTCGCACATCGCGCCCTTGGGCTCGCCCGTGGAACCGGACGTGAAGTAGATGTAGGCGAGCTGACCGGGCTGGACCGCGATCCCGAGGTCGCCGTCCGAGTGGCCCTCGGCGTAGGCCTCGTCGACGTAGAGCGTGCGGTCGGACACCTCCAGCGCGCCGTCGCTGCCGCGCTCGGTCAGGACCACCTCGTACCCGGCGCGATCGAGCACTCGCGCGACCCGGTCGGCCGGGAAGTGCGGCTCGACGGGCAGATACACCCCGCCCGCCTTGAACACGGCGAGGACGGCGGCCATCCAGTCCAGGTTCCGCTCCAGCACCACGGCGACGACACCCTCGCGGGTCAGGCCGCGCGAGAGCAGGGCCCGACCGAGCTGGTTCGCCCGGGAGTTGAGTTCCCGGTAGGTCCACTGCCGGTCGCCCTGCACGGCGGCGACGGCGTCCGGGTGCGCCGACACCCGCTCCTCGAACAGCTCGTGCACCCGCCGGTCGGGCAGCTCGCGGTGCGGGCCGGCCAACTCCTCCAGCTGGAAGCGGAGTTCGGCCTCGGACAGCAGGCTCGTCCGCTCCGGCTCGCTGAGTGCGGCGATGTGGTAGCCGGCGACGCGGGCGGCGGCCTCGGCGTCCAGGACGTCGGTGCGGTACCGCAGCCGCAGGGCGTTGCCGGTGACGCTCACCCGCAACGCCGGGTCCTCCTCGGCGGGTTCGCCGAAGAGCGCGCCCAGCACCTTGGCGTGGGCGATCTTCAGTTCTGCGGGCTCGGCCGACAGCCCTTCGGGCAGGGACACCTCGTACTCCGCCACACCGGGCTCCGGAGCGAGCGTCCACCGCGGAATGATCTCCATCTTTCTCTTCCCCCCTGTTTCCCCTGTTTCCTTGCCCCTGCGGCCCGAGCCGTCAGGGAGCCATGTGCCGTCCGGCGCGCCGTGGCGCCACCGCCGGATTGCCGCCCCACCGCGACCGCGCCGGCATCTCCTCGCCCTTCATCAGGAAGGAGTCGGCGGCGAGTTGGGCCCCGTCGCCCATCGACACGCCGTAGTGGACGAGCGCCCCCACCCCGAGGGTGCAGCCCGCGCCGATGGTGATGTGTTCGGACTTGAAGGTGCCGTCCTCCTGCGAGTGGGACTGCACCTTGGTGTGCGCCGACAGCGTGCAGTCGTCGCCGATCGAGGTGAGGGTGCGCTCGGTGATGTAGGCGCCGTCGTCGAAGACCCGGCGGCCGATCCGCACGCCCAGCAGCCGCCAGATCAGGTTCTTGAACGGCGTGCCGTTGAACACCTGCATATAGGTGTCCGGCACCTTCCACAGCCGCTCGTGCCACCAGAAGTACGGGTCGTAGATCGAGCACAACTTGGGCTCCAGCGGCCGGAATCCGCCCACCAGGCGCTCCACCAGCACGTAGTACCCGGCGGTGAAGGAGAGCCCGAGCATCAGGGACGCGCCGATCACCAGTCCGCTGCCGATGCCCTCACCCCCGTACAGGTCGACGGCGGCGAAGCCGAGCACGGTGAGCACGAACCAGTGCAGCCAGCGCACGAACAGGAACAGGCCCATCGAGCACAGGTTGGATCGGTTCTTCGCGGCCAGCCGGCGCTTGAGCTCCTCGCCCTCGCGCAGATGGTCGAAGCGGCTGTCGCGTTCCACCGAGCGCGGGATCTCGAAGCAGGGCGAGCCCAGCAGGCCCACGCCCTCGCGGACCTCGCCGTCGATCGGCACCATCACCTTCGTGGCGAGCAGGCAGTTGTCGCCGGTGCGGCCGCCGGCGGGGTAGGCGATGTTGTTGCCGAGGAAGTTGCGCGGCCCGATGGTGGTGCGCGACAGGCGGAACGACGTACTGGAGAAGTCCGCGTTCACGATCGACAGACCGTCCGCGACCATCGTGCCCGTTCCCACCGTGGCCAGATACGGCGTCTCGTGCTGCACCTCGGTACCGAAGTTGGAGCCGGTCTGCTCCACCACGCCGAGGTCGTAGCCGATGGCCCGCAGATAGCCGGTGATGTACGAGCTGTCGCCGCACAGCCACTTGAAGAACTTGAGGTTGGTCGTCCGCGCGACCGCGCGCTGCACCGAGTAGTGGAAGCCGTACAGCGGATACACCTGGTCGGGGCGGATCAGCGGACGGAGCAGCCGGGGCAGCAGGGACACGGCGGCGAAGCCGAGGACGACGAACCCCACGAACGCCGTGAGCGACAGACCCAGCGCCTCGCCGTAGAACCGGGCCGAGTTGAGGTCCGTCCTGTCCGGGTCGAGCAGGTGGTCCAGGGCCGGTGCCACGGTCAGCAGCAGGTAGGTGCCGCCGAGCGCGAGCGGGACGTAGACCAGCAGCATCTGCAGGAGGGCGGCCAGGCCGTAGCCGAAGCGGCGGGGTGCGGAGCAGTCCGCCGCCGGGACGCGGACGTAGTCGACGTCCGTGGGCTGGGCCGGGGAGCCGTGCGCGCGCCCGCCCGCCGGGACGTGCGCGCCGTCGTACAGCGCGCTGGAGTGGCCGAGTTGGGCTCCGTCGCCCATGACCGTGCCGATGTCGAGGACGGTCTTCTCGCCGACGTACACCTCGCTGCCGAGCGTGACGCGGCCGGTGCGGATGCGGCCGGCGTGCGCCTGGTAGCAGAGGAAGAAGGAGTCCTTGCGAATGACCGTTCCGGCACCGATGGTCAGCAGGTCGGTGCAGACCGGCACGGAGTGCGACAGGATCGTGACGCCCTTGCCGATCCTGGCGCCGAGGGCGCGCAGGTAGAGGACGTACAGCGGGTTGCCGGTGAACAGGATCATCGGGTTGGCGTGCAGCAGCGCCTTGACCGTCCAGAACCGGACATAGGCCAGGCCCCAGACCGGGAACTCGGTCTCCTTCCAGCGGCCGACGAGTACCCACTTGGCCACCACGGGCACCGTGCACACACCGATGAACACCGCGCCGCCGAATATCGCGGAACGCAGATATACCTGAGCCACTCCGGAACCGTCGGAAATCCATTCGTAGCCGCGTCCGGTGGCCAGTCCGGCGAGCACGCAGTACAGCGCGAAAACGAGGAATTGAAGTGTCCCGCACAACAGATAGCGGGCCGTGCTGCCGGCCGGCGGCGCCTCCGCCTCGATCGGCACGGAAGGCTCGGGCGTTTCGGCGATCGCCGCCGCGAGACTACGGATCGTCGGATGGCCATAGACGTCCCGCATGGACACCGACGGGAGATCTTCGCGTTTCCTGACCCGGGCGCAGAAATGCGCCATCACCAGCGAGTTGGCGCCCAGGTCGTCGAAGAAGTGACTGTCGAGAGGTATGTCTTCCTTGCGTACGACACCGGCCAGGACCTCTGCGAGGACGGTCTCGGTGACGGTGCCGGGTTTTCCCACCACGTGGCTCCCTGGTGCTGATCGCTGTCTTTGAATTACCAAAGACGAATACAGCGGCACGCGAAACGGGTGGGGTAAATGGGAATGTCTGAGAGTGGAGTTCTGCATTGTGTACAGAAGTTGCCATATGGACGGGCCCCGGTCCTGGGCCCATTTCGATTCCCCCGAGTCGTGTGCGCTGACGTCGTCCCAACGCGCGCAACGAATGCAGTCCGGATTATTTCTGGACATTCTGGAACGGGTCAAGGTCGTTTTGGCCAATGGCGCTTTTTCGTCTTCGGCAGGTGAGGGGTTGGTCAATCAGGATTGACGGGCGAAGTCCTCACCGGCGCACTCTCCGAAACAACCATTAAAATCTCGAATGCCAATTCGAATTCCGGGGCGAACAGTTTCGGCCAGCGCGAGCATGACATGACGGTCCCGGGGGCGTCCTGCCTGGCCGGTGCCCCCGCGGGATGAGTGCATCCCCGCACGGCGGATACCTTTAGGGCGTGCAGTCAGCAAGTGAAACCCCCGAGCGGCCCTCCAGCCGGTTCCACCGGGCACGCGCCCTCTACCGGAACGTCTCCAAGCGCAGGACCGCCTGGCTGCTGGTCAAGGACACCGTCAACTCCTGCATGGAGTACCGCATCCTGGGCCTCGCGGCCGAGGCCGCGTTCTTCACGCTGCTGTCCGTGCCACCGCTCCTGCTGAGCCTGATCGGCCTGCTCGGCTACGTCGACAGCTGGACCGGCGCCGACAGCATCGCCGGCCTGGAGAACAACATCCTGGAGGCGTCCCGCACCGTCCTGTCCGACAAGGGCGTGCACGAGATCGCCCAGCCGATCCTGCACGACGTCATGAAGGGCGGCCGGCCCGACGTCATCTCCATCGGCTTCCTGTTCGCCCTGTGGTCGGGTTCCCGCGCGGTGAACGTCTTCATCGACACGATCACCGTCATGTACGGCCTCGACGGCGTACGCGGCATCGTCAAGACCCGGATCGTGTCCTTCGCCCTGTTCATCGCGGGCCTGCTGATCGGCTCGATCGCGCTGCCCCTGATGGTGGCCGGGCCCGACGCCGTGGTGAACGTGGTGCCGTGGTCGGAGACGCTCGTACAGGTCCTGTACTGGCCGGTTGTCATCGTCCTGTCCGTCGTCTTCCTGACGACGCTGTACCACGTCTCCGTCCCCGTCCGCTCCCCGTGGATCGAGGACGTGCCCGGCGCCCTGGTCGCCCTCGCCATGTGGGTCCTCGGCAGCTACCTGCTGCGCATCTACCTCACCGGCACGGTCGAGGGCCCCACCATCTACGGTTCCCTCGCCGCGCCCGTCGCCGTCCTGCTGTGGATCGGCGTCTCCGCGTTCGCGGTCCTCGTCGGGGCCGCCGTCAACGCGGCCATCGACCGGGTCTGGCCGGCCGCCGCGACCGCCGCCGCCCGCGCCGCCAACGAACGCCGGCAGGAGGAGCAGGCCGCCGAGTACGTCGCCAGGATGGCCGCCGCCCGCTCCCACGACGAGGACGACGAGGACCCCGACGACCCCGACATGCCCTCCGAGTTCCCGGAACGCTGGTCTCGCTTCCTGCCCCCGGAGGACGTCACCTCCCGCCTCCGCACCCACGCCAAGAGCACCCACAAGCCCGCGGGGCACACCCCACCACCGGAGAAGTGAGGCTCCGCCGCACCTTCCACGCCGTGAGCCCGCAGGAGCACCGGTCGCCGTAGCCTGGTGAGCGTGTACGTGGAGAGGGCATCGCGGCTGCCGGGCGCGGTGGTGTGGAGCCGGACGGTAGGGGCTCGCACGGCCACCGTCCTGCCCGACGGCTGCATGGACCTGCTGTGGAACGAGGGCCGTCTGCTGGTCGCCGGCCCCGACACACACGCCTATGTCGCCGGAGGCGCGCCCGCACACTGGGCCGGCATCCGTTTCTTCCCCGGCACAGCGCCCGCTTTCCTTGGCGTACCCGCCCACGAGCTCCGGGACCGCCGCGTGGACCTGGCCGACCTCTGGCCCGCCGCGCTCGTACGCGACCTGCGGGCCCGCGTCGACAGCTCCCCCGACCCGGCGAGGGCGCTGGAGGAACTGGCGCTGGACCGCGCGGCCCGCACAGCCGCACCCGACCCACTCCTACGACACCTCGTGGCCGCCCTGGACAACGGCCGACCCGTGGCCGCCACCGCCGACGAACTCGGCCTCGGCGCCCGCCAGTTGCACCGCCGCTCACTGACCGCCTTCGGCTACGGCCCCAAGACACTGGCCCGGGTGCTGCGCCTGCAACGCGCCCTCGCCCTGGCCCGCGCAGGGGTGCCGTTCGCGGAGACGGCGGCCCGGTCCGGTTACGCGGACCAGGCCCATCTCGCCCGGGACGTCAAGGAGTTGGCCGGGATGCCGCTGGGTGAACTACTCGGCCGGTCCGGCTAGCGGGGCGAAGAGGTCCACGCCGTTGCCGTCGGGGTCGTGCACGACGGCGTACCGCTGGCCCCAGAAGGCGTCCCACGGCTTGAGTTCGCCGTGGTGCCCGGCGCCGGTCAACTCGCCGTAGACCCGGTCGACTTCGGCGGGGTCGTCGCAGAGCAGGGCGAGTCCGGCCCGGCCGCTGCCACCGGTGGCCGGCCGCCAACCCGCGTGGAACGAGCGGACGGTGTCTTCCGTGTCCAGCAACAGCCTTACCCCGCCCGGTAGTCGGGCCTCGCTGTGCGGCTGGTCCTCGGCACCCTCGGGGAACCCGAAACCGAGCCGACGGTAGAAGGCGACAGAGGCGGCCATGTCGGAGACGACCAGGCCGATCGCGTCGAATCGTGGAGTCATGGGGCCACCGTAGGCAGGGACCGGGCGGCCGGTCTTGAACGAATCGGACACCGCAGGTCCGAGGCGACGCAGAGCGCGTTGACCTGTGAACTAGGCTTCTCCGTATGCCCGCTGCCGCACCCCGTCTCCTCGCGTACACGCGCACAACCGGTTTCCGCCACGACTCCATCCCTGCCGCGGTGACCGCGCTGCGCACCCTCGGCCCCTTCGAGGTGACCGCCACCGAGGACCCGGCAGCCTTCGAGCGCCCCCTGGACGGCTACGCGGCCGTCGTCTTCCTCTCCACCAGCGGCGAGGTGCTCACCCCGGCGGGCCGCGAACACCTCGCCTCCTACGTCGAGTCGGGCGGCGGCTTCGTCGGCGTCCACGCGGCGGCCTGCACGGAGTACGACTGGCCGTACTACGGCGACCTCCTGGGCGCCCGCTTCGCCCAGCACCCCGCCTACCAGCCCGGCAAGGCGCTGGTCGAGGACCGCACCCACTCGGCCACCCGACACCTGCCCGCCGTATGGCGGTTCACGGACGAGTGGTACGACTTCCGCACCAACCCGCGGAGTTCGGTACGGGTCCTCGTCTCCGCCGACGAATCCTCCTACGAGGGCGGCCGGATGGGCGCCGACCACCCCCTGGCGTGGTGCCACGAGAAGGGCACCGGCCGCGTCTTCTACACGGCCCTCGGCCACGCCTCGGAGGCCTACGAGGACCCGGACTTCCGGGCGCATCTGCTGGGCGGGATCAACTGGGCGGCGGGGTCGGCCTAGGGGCCGGTCGCCACCGGAACCAGTGGTCGACCCCGTCGGGCCGGTAGCGGTCGTCCCCGTCGTCGAAGCGCACCTCACCCACGAGCCGTCGAGCACCGTCCGGTGCCCGACGGTGCGGCGCGAGGAGCGAACGCAGTTCGTCGAAGCGGGCGTCGACCCCTCCGTTCGCCGGATGCTCCTCCCTGCCGGCATCGGAGACCTCGTACCTGACGTAGATCGCCCACTGCTCGCGCTCCATCGCCACCGCGGCCTCGCTCGCGGGCCACACGAGGTACTCATCGGCCTCGTCCCTGGGGTCGTACTCACGGCCCTCGTAGTAGTGCGGGACACCGTCGACGAGAGCGAGCCCCTTGCGCGGCCCGTCGTGCCACTCCAAGTCCACGTACGTGGGCTCGAAGCCGTCCGCGATCAACTGCTCCACACTCCATACCCTGGCCATGTCGGCAGGCTATCGGCCGGCGGCCCCGCCCGGCGGCGCCCCGGTACTCGCCCGTTCCACCAGCCGCGTCGACAACTCCGTCCGGGTGCCCTCCGGCCGGTCGCCGTCCATCAGCCGGAGCAGCAGGCGCAGTGCCGTGGCGGCCATCTCCGACAGGGGCTGGCGGACCGTGGTCAGGGCCGGAGTCACCCAGCGGGCCTCGGGCAGGTCGTCGAAGCCGACCACGCTGATGTCGTCCGGGACGCTCAACCGCCGTTCCGCCAGGGCCTCGTAGACACCGAGCGCCATCTGGTCGGAGCAGACGAAGACCGCCGTGGGCGGTTCGGACAGGTCGAGGAGTTCGCGCATCCGGGTGCGGGCCATGGTCCGGTCGAAGCCGCCGTGCCGGATGTACTCGGGGCGCCCGCGCACCCCGGCGGCGGAGAGCGCGGAACGGTAGCCGGAGACGCGCGCGCTGCTGCACATCTTGTGCCGATGGCCGGCGATCACGGCGATGCGCCTGTGGCCCAGCGCCAGCAGATGCTCGGTCGCCGTCACCCCGCCCTGCCAGTTGGCCGCGCCGACCGACACGACGCCCGGCGGCGGCTCGTGCACCGGGTCGATCATCACGAACGGGATGCGGTGCTGCTCCAGCCAGGCGTACTGCGAGGGCGTCAACTCCGCCAGGTTGAACAGGACTCCGGACGACCCCCGGGCGACCAGCTTGTCCAGCCAGCCCCGCTCCGGCCGGTCGGCCCGCGTCCGGGTCAGCCCGGCCGAGACCACCACCTCAAGACCGGCCTCGTACGCCGCCTCCTCCACCCCGTGCAGCACCGCCCCGGACCAGGAACTCTCCAAGGAGTGCACGACCAGGTCCACAAGCCCCGGCGCCTTGTTCGCGTCGAACCGGGGTCTGCGCACATACCCGAGCCGCTCGAGCGCCTCCGTCACCCGTCGTCGCGTCTCCGGCGCCACGTCCTCCCGCCCGTTGACCACCTTGGACGCCGTCGGCACGGACACCCCCGCCTCGCGGGCCACGACCGCAAGGGTCGGCCCCGCCGTCACGCTCGCGCTCCCCGTACGGACCATCGGGTACCACCTCTCCAGCCCGCCCGAGGGCCATCGAAAGTTTCGACCAGTGCTGCTTGCACGGCTCGACCAGCAGCCGTCCAGAAAGCGCTTCCTACGATAGGTGCGCGTCAACACGGCGGGAAGAGCAGGGAATTCACGTGATGGAACGCACCTGATCTTTCGAAACCCCGAACAGGTCAACCGGGTGGGCAGTCGAGGCGGAAGCGGGTGAAATCGGCGGTGAACCCGGCATCGACGAGGTCCCAGGCGTGGATGCCCGCCATCGCACCGGTGAACCGCAGTCGCGACCCGTGGTCGTCGGAGAGCCGGCTGAAGTCCAGCACGGGCCCGACCGGCGTCCGCACGTCCTCCCGCAGACACCAGAACCGCGCGTCCGCCCCCTCGACCGTCACCCCCAACGTCACCGGAGCACCCATGTCGACCTCGACGACGGCCACTTGCCGGGTGCTGTCCTCGTCCCGCTCCACCAGACTCAGCACCGTACGGCCACCACCCCGCCACTGCTGCCCGCACTGCTCCTCGCCCTCGGGCTCCGCCCATGTCAGGTGCAGGCTCAGATACGCCTCGGCGCCGTACCAGAGCACCAGCCCCGCCGCCTGCGTGAACGTCGACGGGCTTGCGTCGACCGTCACTTCGGCCTCCGCGCGATGCTCCGTGATCCGCCGGGCGAGCAGACTGTGCGCCCACCGCGACTCCGGCCCGTGCCGCCCGCGCAGCCGGATCCAGCCGGGGCGGGTGGTGGCGTCGGCCCAGGACGGGTCCGGGTACGCTCGCGGACTGCTCCACGGCCATCCCAACGGCTCGTCGGGGTGGGGGACTTGATCAGGCGGGGCTGCGGGGAGTGTCGGTACGGTGACCTCCACCGCCGGGTGCCGGCCCCCGTCCCGCAGCCTCGGCCAGCCGTCCGCGTCCCAGACCACGGCCTGGATCGCCGTCTCCCGGCCCAGGGGGCAGCGCGGTCCGTCGGGAGTCGGGACAGGGCGCGCCGCCAGATGGCTCAACACCCAGTCACCGCCCGGCAGTTCGACCAGCTCACCGTGGCCCGCCTTCTGCAACGGCAGCGACGGATCGTCCCGGGAGGTCAGCAGAGGGCGGTCGTCGAGTTCGTAGGGGCCGGTGACCGTACGGCCGCGCGCCATCAGCACGCCGTGCTCGAACCCCGTGCCGCCCTCCGCGAGGAGCAGGTAGTACCAGCCGCCCCGCCGCACCAACTTCGGTCCCTCGACGAGCCGTTCGTGCTGGAGGAGCAGATGGGTCCCGCCGACCGGGGAGAGTGTGTCGCGGTCCAGTTCGGTCGCGACGATCCCCGCGAAGCGCCGGCCGCCGGGCCGATGGTCGCTCTGGAGGTTGAGCAGCCACAGCCGGCCCTCGTCGTGGAACAGCGCCGGGTCGAAACCGTGGCTCGCCACCCGCCGCGGGGCCGTCCACTTCCCGGCCACGTCCGTCGCAGTCGTCACATAGGTGTCCAGGTCGAAGTACGGTGTGCCGACCGAGCGGACGATCGAGTACGTCATCCAGAACCGCTCGCCGTCCCAGCTCAGCGAGGGAGCCCAGACGCCCCCCGAGTCGGGGACCCCGGCGAGGGAGTCGCCGGGGACCGCGCCCCGGACATGGCCCGCGTACTCCCAGTGCGCGAGATCCCGCGAGCGGTGGATCGGGATCGTGGGGAACCACTCGAAGGAACTGGTCGCCACGTAGTACCAGTCACCGGCCCGGACCATCGAGGGGTCCGGGGCGAAACCACGCACAACGGGGTTGTGCAGCAGGGTCACTTGAGGGCTCCCAGCGTCACTCCGGTACGCCAGTACCGCCGCATCGCCACCATCATCACGGCCATCGGCACGATCGACAGCAGCGCACCGGTCAGGACCAGGCTGGTGAGGTCGACGCCCGACTCCAGGCGTTTGCCGGACCAGTTGTAGAGGCCGATGTTGAGGGTCCAGTTGTCCTCGCCGCGCAGGACCGTGAGCGGCAGGAAGAAGGCGTTCCAGGTGTTCACGAACGCGAGCAGGAACACGGTCGCCCCGCCGGTGACCATCATCCGCAGCACGATGCTGAAGAAGATCCGCAGCTCGCCCGCGCCGTCGAGACGGGCCGCCTCCAGGAGTTCGAAGGGGACCGTGGCCTCGGTGTAGACCTTGGCGAGGTAGACGCTGAACGGGTTGATCAGACAGGGGATCAGCATCGCCCAGGGGGTGTCGACCAGGCCGATCTTCGAGAACATCAGGTACAGCGGGAGCGTGAGCAGCGCGATCGGGATCAGGAACGAGCCCACCACGCACGCGAACACCGCGCTGCGGCCCGGGAATTCGAAGCGGGCGAGGCCGTAGCCCGTGGCGAGCGCGATGAGTGTGCCGCCGAGCGAGCCGACGCCGGCGTAGAGGAACGAGTTGGCGGTCCAGCGCAGGAAGATGCCGTGCTCGTAGGTGAAGACCTGCCGCAGGTTCTCCCACAGGTGCATGCCGGAGAACCAGAGGCCGTTGCTCTGGTACAGCCCCGTGCGGTTCTTGGTGGCGGCGACGATCAGCCACCACACCGGGAACAGGCTGTAGGCGCTGGCCAGGACCAGTCCGACGAGCAGGAAACGCTGGCCGCCGCGTGAACGGGCCGTCGGATCGGGCTTGTTGAGGCGGCGGACCTGGGATGTGTTCCGGCGTTCTTCGACGACCGTCATCAGTCGGCCTCCTTCGCGGTGAGCCGGTAGAAGAGGAAGGAGGCGAGGCCGAGGATGAGGGCGAGCAGGACCGAAAGGGCGGCGGCGTAGTGGTAGTTGCCCGCGTTGAACGCCTGGTTGTAGATGATCATGATCGGGGTGAAGCTGTCGTCCACCGTCTGCGGGGTGACGTTGCGGAACAGCGCCGGCTCGTTGAAGATCTGCAGCATCTGGATGATCGAGAGCATCCCGGTCAGAACCAACGCCCCTCGTACGTAAGGGATCTTGATGCTGAGCGCGACCCGGAACTCGGAGGCGCCGTCGAGGCGGGCCGCCTCGAAGAGGTCGCGGGGCACGCCCTGGAGCGCCGAGTAGATGATGACCATGTTGTAGCCGATGCCGTGCCAGGTCAGCAGGTTGCCGATGGACGGCCACACCATCGAGGGCGCGAAGAAGTTCCAGGACAGCCCGAACACCTTGCCCAGCGGTGTCAGCGGACCGACGTCCGGGCTGTACAGGTTGATCCACACGATCGCCGCGACCACCCCGGGGATCATGTACGGCACAAGGAGCAGGATCCGGAACCGGCCCGCGACCTTCGAGGACAGCGCGTCAAGGAACAGCGCCAGCAGCAGGCTGACCAGCAGCATCACCGGGATCTGCACACAGGCGAACAGCACCACGCGCAGGACCGAGTTCATGAACGCCGAGTCGGTCAGGCCCTGTCGATAGTTGTCGAAACCGGAGAACTTCTGTGTGGAGCCGCCGAGCCCGAGCCCGGACTGGTGCTCCACGAACAGCGACTCGTAGACGGCGTACCCGATCGGTATCAGGTACAGGAACACGAAACCGAGCTGGAAGGGCACCGTGAACGCGGCACCCTTCCAGCGCTGGGAGCGAATCATCGGTGGCTGCCTCAGCCCTTGACGCTGATACCGCGGGACTTCAGGTCCTTGACCGTCCACTCCTGCATGTGGGCCAGCAGATCGGTGACCTTCTCCTGCTTGTTCATCACCTTCGCCCAGCCGGTCTGCAACTCGGTGAACATCGCGGTCCAGTCCGGGCCGAACACCCAGTCCGAGGTCACGGTGTTCAGGCTGTCGGTGACGATCTTCTTCGCGGGCTCGTAGTTGGTGCCGAGCAGCTTGTCGGAGATCGCCTCGTCGACGTACGCGCCGCTGTCGGCCAGCGCCGGCATCACACCGTTGCCGGTGGTCGGGCTCGCCATCGTCTTCACCGCACCGGTGTCGGTCGACATCCACAACGCGGCCTCGGCGGCCTGCTGTTGGTGCGTGCACTGCTTGGTCACCAGGGTGACGCCACCGCTCTGGTTGGTCCCGGCGGGCGTCTTGGCGGCCTCGCCCGCGAACGTCGGCCAGGGCGCCAGCGCCCACTTGCCGTCGGACTTGGTGAAGTTCTGCACCATGCCCGCCATCTGCCAGGTGGAGATCTGCCGGGTCGCGGTGCCGCCGTTGTCGTAGTTGCGCTGCACGGCCGCGTAGTCCGCGAACGACAGCTTGGAGTTGAGGTCGTTGTCGATGATGTCCTGGATCAGCTGGGCCGCCTTCAGGCTGCCCGCGTCCTGGAAGTCCACCTTCCAGGAGTTGCCGTCGATGGCGTACCAGTGGGCTCCGGCCTGCATGGCGAGGGTCTCCAGGGTGCTGGGGTCCTCACCGGCGAAGTTGGTGATCTTGATGCCGTGCTTCTTCAGCACCTTGCCCGCGGCGACGAACTCGTCCCAGGTCGTCGGCGCCTTGAGGCCGTACTTCTGGAAGACGTCCGTGCGGTAGATCGTGAACGCGGGGGCCGAACTGGTCGGCACGCCATAGGACTTGCCCTGCACCTGCGCACTGGCCCAGGAGCCGGCGTTGAACTTGGCCTTGTCGGCCGAGACGTACTGCGAGATGTCGGCGAGCGCGCCCTGCGAGACCCAGGTGGTCACGTACTCCGCCGTGTTCTGCACCAGGCAGGGAGCGTTGCCGGCCTTGACCGCGTTGGTGAGCTGCTTCTGCATCGTCAACTGGTCGGTGACCTTGGTGTACTTGAGCTTGATGTCCTTGTGGGAGGCGTTGAACGCCTTCACGACCAGGTCCTGCCCGTTGGCCCAGCCCCAGAAGGGGAGGGTGACCGGGCCCGAGGACTTGGAGTCGGAGTCCCCTGAACCGGATCCGCCGCAGGCGGAGAGCAGACCGGTCAGTGCGAGACCCGCGACGGCTGCACGAGCGAACCTTCTCCGGGAGCTGGTGAAGTTCATCAGGCCGTGTTCCTTCGGAAGAGAAGAGGTAGAAACCGGTTGCTGTGAAGGTAGGCATCGGCCCCCACCGGGAGCAAGGGGTGTGCAGCGACTTGTTTCGATCGCGCTAAACAGACCCTGTCTGGCCTGGGGACTTGAAGAGAAACCGGTTACGTAACGGCGGGTTTCGCGGGGGACTTCAGCCGCGGTGCGCGGGCGGTCGTACCGAGTTCCGTACGACGACATGCGTGCCCAGGACCAGATGGTCGCCGTCGCTTCCCCTGCGCCGGCCCGTGCCGCCGCCCTCGCGCCGGTCCGCCACCGCGCGCAGCGCGACCCGGCCCATCTCCTCGTACGGGACGTGCACGGTGGTGAGCTGGGGGGTGAGCTGGGAGGCCAGCGGGATGTCGTCGTAGCCGACGATCGACACGTCCTCGGGCACCCTCAGGCCCGCCGCCCGCAACGCCTGCATGGCGCCCGCGGCGACCACGTCGGTCCCCGCCAGCACCGCGGTGAAGGCCAGCCCCTTCCGCAGGGTGTCCTCCACCGCCTCGTACCCGTGCTCGTAGTCGTACGGCCCGTGCAGCACCAGCCCCTGCGAGAACGGCACGCCGTACGCCTCGAACGCCCGCCGCGCCCCCGTCAACCGGCCCTGGGCGGTGGTGAGTCCGGCGTGCCCCGGCAGTACCAGCACATGGCGGTGGCCGGCCGAGAGGAGGTGGCTGGCCATGGCGTAGGCGCCGCCCTCGTTGTCGTAGTCGACCGTCGTCGCCGGGACGTCGTCCTCCAGCGGCGGGCGGCCCACGAGCACGAGGTGCGAGCCGGCCGCGTCGAGGGAGCGGGCGAAGCGGGCCATGCGCAGTTGGTACTCGTCCACGTCGTACGCCCCGCCCAGCAACACCACCGCGGCGACGCCCTGTTGGCGCATGAGGTTGACCAGCGCCAGCTCGCGCTCCGGGTCGTCGCCGGTCGTGCCGACCAGGGAGAGCCAGCCGCGCAGCGTGGCCGCGCCCTCGACTCCCTTGGCCACGTGGGCGAAGGCCGCGCCGGTGATGTTGTTGATGAGGATCGCCACCGTGGGCGTGCCCCCGCCGGCCAGTGAACGGGCGTGCGCGTTGGTGACGTAGTCCAGGTCGCCGACCACCTTCATCACCCGGCGGCGCAGCTCCTCCGACACCGGGTAGTTGCCGGACAGCACCCGCGAGACGCTCGCGACGGAGACCCCGGCGCGCTCCGCCACGTCCCGGATCGTCGCCCGGCCGGTGTCGCCCGACGTCCTGCGCTGACTCACCGTAGCGACTCCTTCACCCTGATGACGTGCCGACCGGCGCGCGAGGCCCTGTTCCCGCGCCGGTTCGGAAACCGTATCCCATGGTTGTTCCAGGCCGGACGGCCTGTGGACAACGTGGATCAGGCGACACGGGTGAGGTCCGCGTGCCGTACCTCGTGGGCCGGCGGCAGCCCCGCGGCCAGGCGCTCCAGCTCGTCCACGACGATGCCGCCGAGGCGCGCCAGCTCATTGCCGAGCGAGCCCGCGATGTGCGGGGTGAGGAAGACGTTCGGCAGGTGGTAGAGGGGGGACGCGGGGGGCAGCGGCTCGGGTTCGGTGACGTCCAGGATCGCGGTCAGCCGGCCGGAGAGCAGCTCGTCGGTGAGGGCCTCGTGGTCGACGAGGGCGCCCCGCGAGGTGTTGATCAGCACACCGCCGTCGCGGATGAGGGCGAGCCGCCCGCGGTCCAGCATGCGCTGCGTCTCGGGGATGTCCGGAGCGTGCAGGCTCACGATGTCGCTGGCGCTCAACAGGTCGTCCAGCGGCAGGAGTTCGGCACCCAGAGCGCGGGCGTCGGTGACGCTGACGTAGGGGTCGTGGAGCAGCACCTCGAAGTCGTGGGGGCGCAGCAGCTCCAGCAGCCGGCGGCCCACCCGGGAGGCGCCGATGACACCGATCCGGCGGCCCAGGTTGCCGATCGGCGCGGTCTCGGCGGGCGTCGGGTGCGCGTGCGTGTGCCGGAAGCGGTCCCGCTGGGCGAAGGTGTCCTTCCCGGCGAGCAGGATCATCGCGAGGGTGTACTCGGCGACCGGCAGCGCGTTGCCGGTGACCGCGCTGGAGACGGTCACCCCGCGTTCCCACAGGGCCTCGCCGACCAGCGAGCGGACCGAGCCCGCCGCGTGCAGCACGGTGCGCAGCCGGGGTGCCGCCGCCAGGGCGTAGGCGTCGAGGTGCGGGCAGCCCCAGCCGGTGATCAGGACCTCGGCCCCGGCCAGGGCCCCCGCGGCCCCGGGGTTGGAGAAGTCCCGCACCACGAGCTTCGGATCGATCTCGGCCGTCCGCCGCAGCCGTGCCATCAGGGGCGAGGGGAAGAGCAGGGGCAGATGCACCGGATCCATGGCGAACACGGCCCTCGGCGGTTGGGCGCTGGGCATGACCCTCCAGTAGCGCGGTGTGAACGCGGGCACGAGCAACGGTTTCGGAAACGTTTTCTGAAAGCGCCTTCTACCGTAGATCCGCTGTGGAGCGGGGGTCAATCGGTGGGTGGGAGCGCCCTGGCCCGGAAACATTTCGATCGGTGTCGGAGACGGCCGGACACGATCCGCACCGGCATGACCCGTCCAGCCGCGTTCGTCCACCGGAATAGAGGGGCACGATGTGATGCTCTGATGAGCATGGTTCACGAGCGCGACAAGGAGCTGGTGGGCAGATGACGGCGATGGCGGCAGAGCAGGCGAACCCCGTGGTCGGCACCCCGTACGGGGCGGTACGCGGCCGGTACGAGCACGGAATCGCGGTTTTCCGGGGCATCCCCTACGCGGCACCCCCGTTCGGCGCCCGCCGGTTCCGCCCGCCCGTCCCGCCCGAGCCCTGGACCGGAGTGCGCGACGCGCTCGCCTTCGGCCCGACCGCACCGAAACCGCCGTACTCCGACGTCTTCGCCGAACTGCTCTCCGACCCGGTCGTGCCCGGCGACGACTGCCTCAACCTCAACGTGTGGACTCCGGACCCCGGACCGGGCGCACGGCTTCCGGTCATGGTCTGGCTGCACGGCGGCGCGCTCACCCGGGGCTCCTCGGCCGTCCCGGTCTACGACGGCCACGCCTTCGCCCGCGACGGAGTCGTCTTCGTCTCGGTCAACTACCGCCTGGGCGTGGAGGGTTACGGCCTCTTCCCGGACGCGCCCGCCAACCCCGGCCTGCGCGACCAGCTCGCCGCGCTGCGCTGGGTGCACGAGTCGATCGCGGCGTTCGGCGGCGACCCCGACCGGATCACCCTCTTCGGCCAGTCCGCCGGCGCCATCAGCATCGGCGCCCTGCTCGCCGCCCCGCAGGCCCAGGGGCTGGTACGGCGGGCCGTCCTGCAGAGCGGACCGCCGGAGGCCTTCGACCGCGACAAGGTACGGCGGATGGTGCGCCGGATGGCGACCCGTCTGAAGATCCCCGCCACCGCCGAGGCCTTCGCCGCCGTCGACCGGCGGCAACTGCTGCGCACCCAGGCCGACGTGGGCCGGCTCAGCAGCCCGGTCCTCGGCGGTCCCACGTTCGGGATCGTCATCGACGGCGACCTGGTGCCCCGCGATCCGCTGGAGGCGCTCATCGCGGGTGAGGCGGCCCGGGGCGTCGACCTGATGATGGGCTGGACCCGCGACGAGTACCGGTTGTGGCTGGTGCCCGGCGGCCTCCACGAGCGCGTCGACCGGCTCGGCGCGGTCGCCCTGGCCGGCGCGATGGCCCGCTGCCACTGCGGTGTCGAGGTCCCACGCGGCTACCGCGCCCTGCACCCCGGAGCCGGCACCGCCGAGACCGTCGGCCAGCTCGTCACCGACCACCTCCTGCGCTACCCGCTGCACCGCCTCGCCGAGGCCCGCCCCGGAAACTCCTATCTGTACGAGTTCGCCTGGCCCTCCAACCGCCCCGCCCTCGGCTCCTGCCACGCCCTGGAACTCGGCTTCGTCTTCGACACGGGTGACATCCCGGAGTCCGCCAAGCTCGCGGGGGAGGGCGCGCCCCAGGATCTCGCCGACGCCATGCACGGGGCCTGGGTGAGCTTCGCCGCGGACGGCGATCCGGGCTGGCCGTCCTGGGACGACTCGCATCCCGTACGGATCTTCGGCGAGGGCGCCCCCTATGTCGCCGCCGGACCGCGTGACCCCGAGTTCGCCCTGTGGGCGGCCGACGCCATGGCCAAGGAGGCAGCGGTCCCGGTCGAGGGCGCACCCGCGCGGAGCGCCACCGAACTGCGGTCGGTCGTACGACGGCTGCGGCGGACGGGGGACGTGCGCCGGTCGTCGTAAAGGTGTGGATCAGGGATAGAAACCGGTTGTGGCATACCTTTCTCGGACCACCGCCCCGCTGACGTAGCCGAATTGGCCGGGTCACGCCTCTCCTCCCGGCCGTCGCCCGCTGCTACCCTCCGCGCAGGAAACCGGTTGCGGGAAGTGTTGCCACAGGCCGGGGAGGGGTGGGGCGTTATATGACCAGGAAGAGCCAGGACGCGAACGGGAGCACCATCCGGGACGTGGCCGCCCGTGCCGGGGTGTCCGCGTCCACGGTGTCGCGGGTGCTGGGCGGGGACTACCCCGTGAGCACGGCCACCCGCGCGCGCGTGCTGCGGGCCGTACGCGAACTCGACTACGTGGCCGACGCGCGCGCGAAGGCGGTGGCGGGGGTCGGGACGCCGACGCTGGCGTTCGTCCTGGAGGACATCACGGGCCCGTCGTTCGCGCTGATGGCGCACGGGGTGGAGCGTGAGGCGACCCGGCTCGGCCATCTGTGCCTGGTGTGCAGCACGGAGGGCGACGTCCAGCGCGAACTGGACTTCATCGAGACCATGCGCGCCCAGCGCACCGCCGCCGTGATCCTGGTCGGCGGCACCGCCGACACCCCCGAGTACCGCGAACGCACCCGCCGGATCGCCGACTCGCTGGCGGCGGCCGGCTCGCGGCTCGTCCTCTGCGGGCGCCCGCCGCTCGGTCCCGGCGCACCGGTCACGGTCATCGAGTACGACAACGAGGGCGGCGCCTACGCCCTCGTCGCGCACGTCCTGGCCCAGGGCCACCAGCGTGTCCTGTTCCTCGGCGGCAGACCGGACCACGCGACCTCGCAGGGCCGCGAACGCGGTTACCTCGCCGCACACCGCGCGCGCGGTGTCGAACCCGACCCGGAACTCCTGCTCCACGGCGACTTCACCCGCGACTCGGGCCACCGCCTGATGCGGCTCGCCCTGAGCCGGGAACTGGAGTTCACGGCCGTGGTCGCCGCCACCGACATGGTCGCGGCGGGCGCGCTGACCGCGCTGCACGAGGCGGGTCTGGACGTCCCCGGCGATGTTTCGCTGGCCGGTTACGACGACATTCCGTTCGCCCGCGACCTGCACCCCGCGCTGACCACGGTCCACGTCCCCTACGAGGAGCTGGGCCGCCTCGCCGTACGCACCGCGCTGGGCCGCACCGCGGAGTCCCCGGACGAGCATCTGCTGCTCGGCACGCATGTGGTGGTGCGGGACTCGATCGCGGCGGCCGCTCCCTGAGTCAGAGGGTCTTGGGGTGCAGCGTCCGGGCGATCGACGTGATCGCCTCCGGCCCCACCCGGCAGCAGCCGCCGATCAGCCGCGCGCCGGCCGCCCGCCAGCCCTCGACCTGACCGGCGGCGAAGGTGGAGCTGCCCGTCCAGGCGCGAGCCCCGGCGTCCCAGGTCTCGCCGCTGTTGGGGTAGACGACGACGGGCTTCCCGGTGACCCGGGCCGCGGTCTCGACCGCGCCGTCGACGTCCTCGGGGGCACTGCAGTTCACGCCGACCGCGATGATCTCGTCCGCGTCGGCGGCCAGCGCGAAGGCCTCCTCCAGGGGCTGCCCGGCGCGGGTGCGGTCCCCGGCGATCGAGTACGACAGCCAGGCGGGCACCCGCAGCCCGCGCACCGCCCGCAGAAGCGCCTCGGCCTCGATGGTGTCCGGGATCGTCTCGAAGGCCAGCACGTCGGGCCCGACGTGGTCCAGCACCTCCAGCCGGGGCCGGTGGAAGGCCTCCAGCTCGGCCACGCTCAGCCCGTACCGGCCCCGGTACTCGGAGCCGTCCGCGAGCATCGCGCCGTACGGCCCGACCGAGGCCGCCACATAGAGGGGCCGTCCGATGCCCCGCCGCCCGGCCTCCACCGCCGCGTCGACGGCCAACTCCACGCTCTCGGCCATGAGTTCGGCCGCCCGGTCGTGCTTGATCCCGCGCTTCGCGAAGGCCTCGAAGGTGGCCTGGTAGCTGGCGGTGATCGCCACGTCGGCGCCCGCCTCGAAGTACGCGAGATGCGCCTCGGCGATCGCCTCGGGCCGGTCCGCGAGCAGCCGCGCCGACCACAGCTCGTCGCTCAGGTCGTGGCCGGCCGCCCCGAGCTGGTTGGACAGGCCGCCGTCGAGGACGAGCGTTCCGGCGGCCAGGGCGTCGGCGAGGAGGGGAGCGGTGTCGCTGGTCATGTCACGACGCTAGTCGATACGGCCACGGAGGCGGATCCTTGTCCATCTGCCGAACGGAATGCCCGGAATGCGGAATATTCGGCGCCGCCCTACGCCGCGTGCCTCCCGCCCCCGCGCCTGCCACCGCCCCGCGTCCGCTTGGTCGCCGGGACCAGCAGACCGCCGAGCAGGCCGAGGCCGAGGGCGTAGGGCCACCAGCCGAAGCCGTCGCCGCGGGCGGTGTTCGCGGTGCGGGCCTCGGTGATCGTCGTGCCGGATGACGACTTGGGGTGGGCGCTGGGGGAGGAGGTGCTCGTGGTGGCGGTGGTCAGGACGACGTCGTTGCCGTCGCCGCCCCGGTAGGTGATGCGGTAGGTCGTGTCGGCGAGCTTCAGCCGGGCACCTTCGCGAAGTCCCTCGAACGCGCCCGTCGTTGAGCCGCTCCCCGTGTGGTCGATGATCGTGACGGTCCGCGCGGGGTGCGTTCCGAGGGCCGACAGGTCCAGGTCGCCCGACAGACCGACCTTGCCCGCCACCTTCAACGGCTTTGCGTCCAGGACCAGTTCGCCCTTCGCGCTCTGTGTGTAGTTCCCGGTCACGGTGAGGCCGCCCGCGAGCACGCCGTCGTTCGTCACCGAACCCTTCACCGTGCCCGAGCCGGTGAGCGTGCTCGCCACCCGCAGCCCCGGTGTCCCGACGTCCAGCCGGGCCTTCGCCGAGGTGAGCCGGATCGCCTTGCTGTGGGCGAGAGTTGCCCCCGACCGGAGCGCCAGCGTGCCCTTCGCGATCGTCGTCGTCCCCGTGTACGTGACCGCCGCGCCCGTCAGCGTCGTCGTCGCGGCGCCGGACTGGACGAGGGAGCCCGTGCCGCCGATGTGCGACAGACTCACGGGGAGGGAGACGTTCGCCACGACCAGGGTTCCGTCGTCGGCGATCCGCCGCCTTGCCGTGCCGGTCAGCAGCCCGCCGTCGCCGCCCTGCTTCCCGGACCCCAGCCGCAGCACCGCCCCCTTCTCCACGGTCGTCGACCCGTCGTAGTACTGCGGCGCCGCGAAGGTCACGTCGTTCCCGCGCGTCCCCGCGATCACGATGTCCCCGGCGCCGGGCGCGGCCAGGGTGTCGTGGTACTTGCCGCCGCCGATCGGGGCACCGAGGGTCACCGGACCGTCGTAGTCGAAGGTCAGCCTGGACCGGACTCCGCTCGCCTCGTGGAGGTTGATGTAGACGGTGTCCTTGGTGCCCGGCATGAAGATGCGATGCGTGGTGCCGTCGCCCCACTGGACGTCCGCGCCCTCGATGTTGGTGCCGCGCTTGTTCAACTGGTGTGCGATCGCTCGCCAGTTGATGTCCGGGTCGCTGAGCGACGGATTCGTGTCGCCGCCCTGGTCGCTGTAGCTGTACTGGCCGGTGAGGACGACCTTGCTGCCCGGCCGGGAGTGCACGTTGATGTCGCTGCCGTACGCGCGCTGGTAGAAGTTCTGGCGCAGGGTGATCGTCTGGTACAGCGGGGTGTCGATGATCCAGGAGCCCTGGTTGAGGATGGCGCGGGCGTTCGGCAGCGCCACCGGGTACTCGGGGCGGCCGACCGCCATGCCGGTGCCGTTGTCGATCACGCCTGAGAACGGGTGGGTTCCGGCGAGGTCGAGCGTGCCCCACATGTTGCGGGGCTGGGTGACCAGGCCGGAGCCGCTGATGGTGCCGATGTTGAAGGTGCGGGTCAGGGAGAGGCGGAGGGTGCCGTCGACCCGGACGTTGAGCTGGTTCAACTGGTAGCCCGGTGTGCTGTACGGGAAGTGGCCGATCAGGCCGGTGCCGCCGCCGGTGCCGTACTGGAGGGTCGTCCCGCGCGCGACCGTGATCGCGGGTGGGTCCGGGTTGCTGACGGTCGTGTACGGGTGGTTGCCGCCCAGGGTCGTCACCTTCTGCCGCTGCCGGGCCGCCGGGAGGGTGAAGTCGCTGTCCTTGGTGAGGACCAGCGTGCCCCCGCCGCGCACGGTCAGCGTGCCCTTGCCGCGGAAGACCCCGTCGTACGTCGTCGTCCCGGAGGGCACGGTGACCACCGTGTCGCCGGTGAGCGTGACATCGCGGTCCGCGAGGACGTCGGCGGTGGCGTCACGGGTGCCGGCGGCCGAGGCCGGGGGAGCCCCGACCAGGAAGGCGACGGTCGCGAGGGCGCCTACGGCGGCTGCTGTCTTACGGGAGGTATGGCTGCGCACATCATGGGAGACGTGTGCGGCGGGCGGCGATAACAGAAAACCCGCGACAGAAATCTCGCGACAGAGTTTCGCAACAGAAATCTCGCGGCCGTCCTTGTCACGCGCGACCCGTTGACCTCCCTGTAACACGCCCTTACCTTTTCGGCGTTCGTCATGACAGATGCCGTACGAAATCTCGAACCCCCCTCCGAGAGGCGTCAGATGAGACGTGTGTACGCAATCCTTGTCGCCCTGTGCTGTGTGCTCGCCGCGGCACTGGTGACCGCCGGACCGGCCCAGGCGGCGGCCCAGACCATCACCAACGGCACGCAGTTCACCGACACTTCGGGCAACGCCCTGCACGCGCACGGCGGCGGGGTGATCAAGGTCGGCAGCTACTACTACTGGTTCGGCGAGGACCGCAACGCCGACAACACCTTCAAGTACGTGGACGCCTACCGCTCCACCGACCTGAAGAACTGGGAGTTCCGGGCCCACGTCCTGACCCAGTCCAGCGCCTCCGAACTGGGCACCGCCTACATCGAGCGGCCGAAGGTCATCTACAACGCGTCCACCGGCCAGTTCGTGATGTGGATACACAAGGAGAACGGCGTCGACTACAGCGAGGCCAAGGCCGCCGTCGCCGTCTCCTCGACCGTGGACGGCAGTTACACCTACCGGGGCAGCTTCCAGCCGCTCGGCGACAACATGTCCCGGGACATCACGACCTTCGTCGACACCGACGGCACCGCCTACATGGTCTCCGCCGCCAACGAGAACTACGACCTGCACATCTACAAGCTGACCGCCGACTACACCGGCATCGACAGTCTGGTCGCCAACCCGTGGGTCGGCGGGCACCGCGAGGCGCCCGCCCTGTTCAAGCGCAACGGCGTCTACTTCATGCTGACTTCGGGCGCCACCGGCTGGAGCGCCAACCAGCAGCAGTACGCCACCGCGACCAGCATCACCGGCCCGTGGACGGCCTTCACCAACGTCGGCGACTCGACGGCGTACAACTCGCAGACCGCCTACGTCCTTCCGGTCACGGGGACTTCGGGCACCTCCTACCTCTACATGGGCGACCGTTGGGGCAACTCCTTCGGCGGCACCGTCAACGACTCCCGCTACGTCTGGCTGCCGTTGACGTTCCCGACCACGACCTCGATGTCCATGGCGTCCTGGTACCCGGAGGTGTCGGTCGACACGGCCGCCGGCACGGTCACCGGGACGAGCGCGGCGTACAACACGCTGATCGCCAGGAACAGCGCCAAGTGTGCTGACGTGGCCAACCAGTCGCTGTGGCAGGGCGTCGCGATCAGCCAGTACACCTGCAACAGCGGCACCAACCAGAAGTGGTGGTTCAAGGACCTCGGCACCGGTTACTACGAACTCATGGGCCGGGGCAGCTCGTTGTGCCTCCAGGAGAACTCGGCGAACGTCACCCAGGAGAACTGCACCGGCGCCACCGCCCAGCAGTGGAGCCTGACCACGTCCGGGAGCTACGTCCTCGTCAAGGCCAGGGCGAGCGGTGAGTGCCTGGACGTGTCCGGCGCGTCCACCGCCAACTCCGCCGCGATCATCACCTACACGTGCAGCGGAGCGACCAACCAGCAGTGGACGCGCGGTAGTTGATAGTGACTACTTGACCGGGTTCCAGCCGTCCGTGCCCGCCAGGTACGTCTGGGCCGTGTAGTTCGCGGCCTGGGAGTCGGTGAGCTGCGGGCGGTTGGAGTTCACCGTCGCGCCGGCGCCGGTGTTCTTGTACTCGGAGAAGCGGGCGCTCTTCCAGGAGTAGCCGCTCATGTCCGTCCAGGGCCCGGCGATCTTCACGGCAGCGGGCAACGAGGTCTGGCGGACGACCAGTTGGCCGACCGCGTCCGCCGAGGGATGCCAGGGGCGGCCCAGGTAGTACGTGTTGGCCGCCGCCGAGCTGGTCACCGAGCTGCCGGTGATCAGGATGCCGTACGTCTTGGCGGAGCTACTGTTGGGCGCCGACAGGAAGCCGTTGAGGCCGCCCGCCGCGGCGCCCGAGTTGCGCAGCTGGATGTTGACCCGGTCGTAGACGGCCGTGGCGTTGCCGAAGATGAAGTCCACGTCGCCGGAGATGAACGACGAGTAGAAGTACTGCCGGTACTGACCGGTCGACGACGGCGACCAGTTGAGGACGGTGTCCTGGCGGCTGATGAACCGGTCGTTGGTGAAGGTCTGCCGGTCGCCCTGTGCGGTGATCGCGACGGCCTGGGTGTCGGTGATGTCGGGGTGGGCCGACTTGTCGAAGGTGTTCTGGACGGTGACCCCGGTGACGGTGAGACCGCTCGCCGAGAACGTCGCCACCGAACTGCCCAGCGTGCCGTACTTGTTGCCGGCGGCATCGGTGTAACCGGCGGCCCGGTCATAGGTGATGACGACGTCCTCGGCGTTGCCGGTGGCGCCCTTGATGGTCAACCCCGTCTTGCTCACGGGCACGTTGACGATCTCGGTGTACGTCCCCTTCGCGACGGAGATCGTGTCGCCGGCGGCGGCCGCGTTCACGGCCGCCTGCACGGTCGTGAACTGGCCCGAGCCGTCCTTGGCGACGGTGAGGACGGTGGCGGCGTGCGCCTGGGTGAGCATCGCCGCGCCGAGGCCGAGGGCGGCCGCGGCACCGGCGGTCGCCGCGGCGGCCCGGCGCCGGGCGGGAGAGCGGCGGTGGGTCCTGGGATCAGTCATGCCCTCAAGTCGCCGCCGCCCGCCCGCGAGTTGCCGCCCTCAGGCCAGCAGATCGATCGCGTCGATCGAGGTCCCGGCGCTCAGGAACGACGTGGTCCCCGAGCCGCTCGCCACATAGATCTTCAGCGTGTTGTACGCGCTGGTGTCGGTCAGCCAGGCGGACGCCGGAACGCTGTAGGTGAACGTGTAGTTGTTGCCCCGGTACGAGCCCACGGTCAGCGACCGGGTGCTCGGCTGGGTGGGCGGCGAGGGGACGGCCGAGGTCCAGGTGTCGTTGACCACGATCTGCGGCCGGCCGTTCGCGTAGGCCGTCGTCACACCGATGCGCAGGGTGTGCGCGGCGGCGGCCTGGGCGGCCGTCAACTTGAAGTACACGATGATGCCGTTGTTGACGTCCTTCCAGAGGTAGCAGGGGAACGCCGAGGTCTCGGTGCCGCTGCCGATGACGACATTGCCGGTCCAGGACGCGGCCCGTACGTCCGAGGGGTGGGCGTACGTCATCAGGTCCGCGTTCTTGAACCCGCCGGGCGTCCCGTCCCAGTTGCCGATCCGCCAGATCGCGCTCGCGTTGGACGGGTCGTTCGAGGACGGGATCGCGATGCTGTTCAGCGTCGTCGTGCCGCCCGCCGTGACCGTCACCGACCCGGTGTAGACGGCGAGTTCACCCTTGAAGACGGTCAGTGTGTACGTCCCGGGCAGAACTCCCGTGACGGAGAAGTAGCCGTCCGAGGCGCGCGCCGAACCCCAGTACTGGGCGGCCGAGTTGGCGAGCCCGACCGTGTACGCGTACGCCGTGTCCCGCCCGGTGATGCCCACACCGGCGACCCGGCCCCGACCGCTCGCGGAGGTGTACCCGGAGATGCCGAGCGAGTCGGCCCAGGAGGTGGTGAGGTTGGCGTGGTACAGCGTGGACGAGGGCGCGCCGCCGTCGGTCATCGCGATGACGTACGGGCCCTGGAGACCGAAGCGCTGTGCCTCCGTCTGGTTCTCGCCGTAGTACAGGATCTCGTACAACCCGCCGCCGTCCGCGCTCTGGTGGCGCAGCAGGGAGCGGTAGAACGGGCCGCCGGACGCCTTCTCGTGGTTGCTGCGCACGACCCACAGGCCGACGCTGCCGGTGGTCCAGCCGATGTAGTCGTAGTCGATGACCCGGTGCTTCGAGTAGTGCTTGGAGCGGGTCTGGCCGTCGGACTTCTCGAAGACGTCGGCGGACTCGATGGTGGTCGGCGCGTAAGTGTAGGAATCCGGCTCGTCGTTGAGGAACATGCCGGCCTTGACGCGCACGATGTAGCGGGTCGCGCTGACCGAGGTGTCGGCCTTGTTGGTCCACAGGTAGACGTTGTTCTCGCCGCTGCGGGCCGCGTAGTAGTGCTTCAGCGTGCCGTGCGTGACGGAGATCAGGATCGTCGTACCGGACTGCGCGATGGTCACCGTGGACGCGCCGAGGCCGGACTCGACATGCGAGTTCATGCCGCCGTAGCCCTGGTACTCGGTGCCCTTGTAGACCAGCGAGGTCAGATCGCCGTTCGTCTTGCTGACCTTGAAGACCAGGCTCGCGCCGGTGTCGACGACGTAGTTCGAGCCGTCGTCGGTGTAGCCGAAGCTCGCGGCGGACGCGCTCTCGGCGAGCGGCCCGGCGAGCGCCGCCGAACCGGCCGCGGCCGCCGTGCCGAGGACGAAGGTGCGGCGGCGAACCGGTCTGTTCACAGAGCCGGACATGGGGGTGCCTCCTTCGGGAGGTGGGGGTGCGGGTGCTTTGGAGGGTGACAGTTGAATCGATTTCGCGAAAGGGCTTTCGCAGCCCCGGAGTTGGCAATGAAGTAAAAACGCACCGAGGTCTAGAAAGCGCTTGTCCGGAGCGGTACGGTCCACCGCCAGGCCTTGTCGTCGGACGGAGGAGCCGCGAATGAGACGTTTCAACATCGCCCTGCTGGCCGCGGTGACACTGAGCACCGCCCTGTCGGCCGCACCCGCACAGGCCCACGACCGCACACCCCCACTGGGCATCGCCGACTGCACCGCCACCGCCTGCCACTTCGACGTCCCGCCCGGCACCTACGACGTGAAGGTCCGCCTCGGCGGCGCGTCGGCCGCGAGTACGTCCGTCACCGGCGAGACCCGGCGCTCCCTGCTCCCCGAGACGGCCACCGCCGCCGGACGCACCGTCACCCGTAGCTTCACGGTCGACGTCCGCACCCCCGAGGGCGAACCCACCGGCCCCGACGGCACCCCAGGCCTCGACCTCACCCTCGGCGGCAGCGCGCCCGCGCTCGCCGACATCAGCGTCACGCCCGCCCACCGGGCCCGGCAGATCATCCTGATCGGCGACTCCACCGTCTGCGACCAACCGGGCGACCCGTACTCCGGCTGGGGCCAACAGCTCCCGCAGTTCCTGCGCAAGGGCGTGTCCGTCGCCAACTACGCCGATTCCGGGGAGAGTACGGTCACCTACCTGGAGAATCCCCTGCTCTGGGGGACGGTTCAGCCGCTGATCCACCCCGGCGACCTCGTCCTCGTCCAGCTCGCCCACAACGACAAGACGACCGACGAGGCCACGTATCGCGCGAACTTGGAAACCCTCATAGCGGGTATCCGGGAGATGGGCGGTCGTCCGGTTCTGGTGACACCGATCGTCCGACGCTGGTTCAATGCCGACGGCACACTGAACAACGACATCGCGCTGCTGGTGAACGGACTCGGCGTGGACCTGCCGGGCGTCATCCGCTCGGTCGCCGCCGCCGAGGGCGTAACACTGATCGATCTCACGGCGCAGACCAAGGCGCTGGTGGAATCGCTGGGAGTGGAAGGCTCCAAGGCGATCTATCTCTACAACGAGAAGAAGGACAACACGCACACCTCCGCGCACGGTGCCACGGTGTACGCGGGCCTGGTCCGCGACGCGCTCGTCGCCCGGCATCTGCTGCCGGAGGACCGGGTACGGGTGGGATGAGACCCAAAAGACCCCTGGGGCGTTCCGACCGGAACCGGAGCGCCCCAGGCTCCACTCCCCGCCCCTGAGAGCGAGCCGATGCAACTGCCCGCCGACGACCGCCTGTTGAGCCCGCGCACCGGCTACACCCGCGCCCACTGGGAGACCGCCGCCGACGCCCTCCTCGCCGCGGTGGAGCCGTACGCGACCGAGGACCGCGCGCTCTACCACCTCCCCGGCACGCATACGAGCTGGTCCGGCAGGCTCTCCGACGGCCTGGAGGGCTACGCCCGCACCCTGCTGCTGGCCGCCTTCCGCCGCGACGAGACGGCACTGGAACGCTACGCCGACGGACTCGCCGCAGGCGTCGCGGGCGCCTGGCCCCGCATCGAGGACCGCAGCCAGCCCCTCGTCGAGGCGGCCTCGATCGCCCTCGCCCTGCGGCTGACCCGCCCCCTCCTCTGGGACCGCCTCGACGAGCCCGTACGTCAGCGCGCGGCGGCCTGGCTCGCCGACGCCCTTACCGCCGAACCCTGGCCCTGCAACTGGGAGTTGTTCCCCGTCACCGTGGGCGGCTTCCTCCAGGAGATCGGCCACGAGCCCGAGGCCTCCCGCAAGGCGATCGACCACGGGCTGGAACGCATCGAGCAGTGGTACGTCGGCGACGGCTGGTACACGGACGGCGACGGCCGCAAGTTCGACTACTACAACGGCTGGGCGATGCACCTCTACCCGGTCCTGCACGCCTGGCTCGCCGACGACACCCGCCTCCTGGACCGCTACGCCGGCCGCCTGGAACGCCATCTCTCCGACTACGCCCGCCTGTTCGGCGGCGACGGCGCCCCGATGCTTCAGGGCCGCTCCCTCACCTACCGCTTCGCGACTACGGCCCCGCTGTGGCTGGGTGCGCTGACGGGACGTACGCCGCTGCCACCGGGGGAGACCCGACGGCTGGCCTCCGGGGCGCTCCGGTACTTCCTGGACCGCGGCGCGGTGGACGACCGGGGCCTGCTGACCCTGGGCTGGCTCGGCCCCGACGAGACCCTCCTGCAAGGCTATTCGGGCCCCGCCTCCCCGTACTGGGCCAGCAAGGGATTCCTCGGCCTGCTGCTCCCGCCGGACCACGAGGTGTGGACGGCCGTCGAGGAACCGGGCCCGGCGGAACGCGCGGACGCCGTCACCGCGATCAAGCCCGCCAACTGGCTTCTCCAGTCCACCAGTTCCGACGGCCTGGTCCGCCTCCACAACCACGGCAGCGAGGACGTCCGCTACGACCCGTACTACACCCGCCTCGCCTACTCCACGGCTACGGGGCCCTCGACGGCGTACGACAACAGCGTGATCCTCGACGGCGATCCGAGCCGTACGGACATCGTGCCGTTGGGGGTGGGGGAGGGGTGGGCGGCCTCGCGGCACACGGCGGCTGCCGGTGCCCGGGTGACCAGCGTGGTGATGGCCGAGAGCGCGGTGGAGGTGCGGGCCCATCTGGTGGCGGGCGCCGCCGCCGGGACGCAGGTCCGGGTCACTGGCTGGTCGGCGGAGGGCGGGCCGACCGCCGAACTCCTTTCCCTGCACGGCCTGTTGGACGGCGAGGGTGTCGTCGGTGACGGGCCCACCCTGTTCGTCGCCGTGGTACGGCTCACCGCTGAGCCGGACCCCCGTCCCCTCGCGGAGCTGGTGTCCGTGGCGGTCGACGGGGAGCACGGCGTCTCCGTTCGGTGGGCCGGCGGCGGGCGGACGACCTACCGGTTCACGGAGTCAGCCGGGCTATCCGGAGGCTCGTGACGGTCGGCGACGCCCCGGAAAGGGCGGTCGCGTAAGTCGGGGTGACAGGCGCGTACGCCCAGGTCAGCGTGGAGTCCTTCAGGACCGCTATGTCGCCACTGATCCGCGCGCTCACTATCTTGTCCGCACTCTGGAACTTGCCGTTCCAGTCGATGAGCCGCAGATGCGTCCCCGTGAAAGTGCCGGTGCAGGTTCCGGCGGCGCATTTGGCGTTCTTCAGGGACTCCCAGGAGACCAGGAGACGGTCCTTGCCGTACGGCGCCACGTGCACGTTGACGTTCTCGGTGCCCGCGGCGCTGGTGAGGTAAAGGGCCTTGCCCGGGGCGGAGTTGCGGTTCGCCATGAAGGCGACGGCGACCTGGTGGGTGCTCGTTTTCGGGGTCACCGTCCAGCCGCGTCCGCTGGAGTCGGCGGTGTTCTTCTTGGCCGAGGCGGCGCCGCGGGAGGCGAAGGCGGTGGCGTACCGGCCGCTCGCCGACTTCACCAGGTCACCGGTGCGGCCGGGGAAGGTACCACCGCAGTACCCCGCCCAGCACTGCTCGCGCTGCACCACCGGCGCGACGTCCGGGGCGCCGATCCCGGTGGAGACGAACAGGCCCGAGCGCCAGTCGTCGAAGCAGAGCGAGGTGAAGGCGCCGGAGGTCTCGGCGTGCAGCGCGATGCCCTCGTTGTGGCTGCAGCCCCAACTCCAACCACCGCTCAGTTTGGCGCCCTTGGCGCTGACGTAGGCCAGCTTGTCGCCGAAGTGGCCGTCCGCGAAACCGCCCGCGCCGTGCACGACGAAGTACGCGCCGTACTTGGTGCCGTTCCAGGTGAGCTGGCCGTCGAGACCGGGGGAGGTGTCGTTCGAGGCGGTGCCGGTGAGCTTGGTGCGGAAGGTCTGCTTGCCGTTCGTGTAGCGGATGATCGCGGCGGCCGTCTCCTTCCACTTGTTGGTGTCGGCCACCCGGGTGAGCAGCGCGAAACCGTCGTTGTGCGCGACCAGACCGCCGACCTCCTTGGCGCCCTTGACGACCGTGTCGGCGCCCGAGCGGACTCCGGCGGCGCTGAGCGGGGTGACATGCACGCCGTCGGCGGCGGGCCACGCCACACGCAGGGTGCCGTTGGGCGCGACGGAGGTGGTCGTACGGGTCCACTGGCGGGCGTTGTTGTAACCGGCCGTCAGATAGGGGAACTTGGCGGTGAGCGCGATCGTGGTGCTGATCGGGGAGAGCGTGCCGGTCGTGGCCTTGGCGGCCGTCGAGGTCTTCGAGGCGGCCTCGGGAGTGGTCTTCGGGGAGGCGGAGGGAGTCGTAGAACTGCGGGTCGCGGCCTCGGCGCTCGTGGATGCGGACGTGACCGCGGGCGTGGTCGTGGTCACGTTGGCGGCGGTCGAGCCGCCGTTGTCGGCGCCGTCGCCGCTGTTCGACGCCGCGGTCGCGTACCACGCACCGCCCAGCAGGGCCGCGACGGCGAGCGAGCCCGCGAGCGGCTTGCGGGCGATGCGGCGGCGGGCGCGGCGGCGGTGCGTGGTGGTGCGTCTTGCGTTGGTCATGTCCCCAAGTCGCCGCTCGGGCGGGGGAGGTTGCCGTGGTGCCGACGCAATGTGTGGGCGGTGTTCGGGAGTGAGACCGGCTCCACAGCCGAGGCGGGCCGATCCTGGTACGTTGGAAGCTTTCCTGGGTATCAGACCCTTTGGACTCAGGTACTCACGTACTCAGGTATCAGACCCTTTTGGATCACCACCGGCGAGGGACCGAGGAACCATGGCCATGGACCCCGGCGAGAAGCGACTGGCGGCCGCCGTCGTGATGGACGACGAGGGGCGCGTCCTGCTGGTGCGCCGCAGTGCGACCGAGCGGTTCCTGCCGCGTGTGTGGGGCGTTCCGTGCGGGAAGCTGGAGCCGGACGAGCGGTCCGAGGACGGCGCGCTGCGGGAGCTGAAGGAGGAGACCGGGCTCCTGGGGGAGATCGTCCGCAAGATCGGCGAGTCGTCCTTCGTCAGTGAGTACCGGGGCCGCGAGACCAAGAACTGGCAGGACAACTACCTGGTCAGGCCGCTGACCCGGGAGATCACCCTCCCCGAGCCCGACCAGGCGTACCGGTGGCTGCCGCCGTCCGAGCTGGCCGAAGCGGGCATCGACATCGACGCGTACAACCTGGACGTCGTACGACAGGCCCTCACGAACTTCTGAGCGACTCCGCCAGCGCGTCCAACGCGCCGAGATAGTCCTTCACATCGAGGGGCACCTTCGCCACCGCGCCCGGATGCGGGCCCGCCGCCGTGAACACATCGGTGTGGCGCCGCCGGTCGGCACCCGTCTCCAGGAACAGCGTCACGGTCGGTATGTCCGTGTCGCACCAGGCCCGATGCAGGATGTTCGCGGGCAGGGCGTAGGCGCTGCCCGCCGCGTACTGCCCCACATGCGTCAGCCGGAGCCGCGCGGGACCCGTCGGCCGCAGCCGCCAGTCGGCGCCGTGGTCGGAGAGGGACTCCTCGTACCGGTCCGCGGTGATCCCGCCGTCGCCCCGCGCCTCGTACAACTCCATCGCGAGCCGCCCCCGGACCACGTAAGAGGCCAGCGGGGAACGGTGGTTGTGGATGTCCTCCGTGCCGATCGCCGCCCTGTCGGAATGCCACAGATGGGCGCGCAGCATGTGCCGCGGGCCGGCGTCGATCAGCAACAGCTTGTCGAAACCCAGGACATGACGGTACGACAGGTTGGCGCAGCCCTCCGGATCGCCCTCGCCGGAGGCGAGTTCGGCCACCAGCTCCAACAGGCGCTCGGGGGAGCCCAGTTCGGCGACGACGGCACGGGCCGCGGTCACCGTCCCGTGGTCGGACAGTTCACCGTCCAGCGCCTCGGTCAGCAGCCGTCGCGCCGCCAGGATCTGCCGACCACCCATGCACTCACTCCCCAACTCCGGCTCACACCAGCCTCGTTCGCGTATCGGGCTGATACATCCATACGGCATGGGCGCGCAGCGCCGAAAGGCCTTGATAGGTCATCCAGATGGGCTGGCGCAGTTCCTCGGTCGTCGTGAACGCGGACCCGTCCCGGCTCCAGGACCAGATACCGTCGGTCTGCGCCGCCCACACCGCGGCCGCCGCGCCGTTCAACCGCTCCCGCCAGGCCTCCTCCAGACCGTCCTCCCGGGCGATCTCCTGCGCGCCCGGGGTGAGCAGGGCGCGCACGATCCAGGACGCGGTGAAGTGCCGTACGTTCAGCACCTCGTGGTGCGAGGAGTCGTCCGGGTGGCGTCGGCGCACCTCCTCCCGCAGGTTCGCCAGATCGCCGCAGGTGTCGTGCGCCGTCGCCGGGCAGGACAGCAGCCAGCGCACTCCGTCCTCGCGGACCGAACTCTCCACGGGCCCCTCGCCCAGGACCCGGGCCGCCCGGTCCAGGGCGACCACGGCCTGCGCGGTGTGCAGAGCGGAGGGCTGGGCGGGATGCGCGGCCCAGGGCGGCGGGGAGAGCCGGTGGCTCCAGCAGCGGCGATGCTGGCGCTGCGGGTCGGAGAACGCGCCGTCGACCAGGGCGTCCCGCAGCACGGGCAGCGTCGGCGCGTCCGGTGCCGCGCGCAGCAGCCCGCGCAGCACGGTGGTGACGACATGGGTCAACGCCCGTCCCGTGCCGTCGAGTTCAGGGGTGAAGCCGGCCTCGCAGCGAGCCACCTCGTCGGCCAGCCGCTCCCGTGACGCCCCGGCCCGGGCCAGTGCGCCGAGCACCATCGCGGTGACCTCGGGTCGGGCCACGGATCCCTGCGAACGCGCCGACCAGCCGCCGCCCTGCAACCGCAGCCGCCACAGGGTGTCGATGAGGTCGCCGGTGTGCAGCCGTCCGTCCGGCACGCCGAGGTCCAGCACGATGTGCAGCCCGTACGCCGTGGCCAGCGAGGTCGGCCGGGCCGGGCCGTCCAGTTCCTGGAGGGAGTGCGGCCAGCCGACGAGCCGGCCGCGCACCGGGTCGTCCACCACGGCGACCTGCGCCGCGAGGGTGTCGTACGCCGAAGTGAACACGTGCGGCAGCGGGCCGGGAGCGGTCGACGCGAGGGGCGCGGGCGTGGTGAGCGGCGCGGGTCCGGACGTGCGGGCGCGGAGCAGGGCGGCCGCCAGCCAGGTCATCCCGGCCGTGGCGAGGCCGCTCAGCCCGGCGATCAGATACTTGGCCGGTGCGCCGTCGATCGAGTCGGGCAGCACCTCGAACAGGAACTGGAACACCGCGTATCCGGCGGCCACACACCCGAACCGGCCCAGCCAGCCCACGAACCGGGCCGGCGGATCCCCGCCCGGCGGCACCGGACCGGGCGATCCCGGCGTCCTCAAGGGACCACGTCCAAGCTGCTGTTGGGACAACTCGCGCTCCCTCCCCCCGGGGTGGCACGTGACGTTCGCGAAGCTTCCAGTCTAAGTGGTCAGCGATGCCCCTGGGACGTGCACCGGAACCAGCGTCTCCGTCAGCCCGCCGCAGCCGCCCGGGGCCAGTGCGTCAGCGCCGTGTGCAGGGCGTCGACGACCCGCTCCCAGGACTTCTGCACGTCACGCGGCGCGCCGAAGCCGCCGGTGGACTCCAGGGCGCAGTAGCCGTGGAAGGTACTGCGCAACAGGCGTACGGCGTCGGTGAGATCGGGTTCCTCCAGGCCGTAGGCGCGCAGCATGCCGTAGGTGATCTCGGCGGTGCGGCGCAGCGCGGGGGAGTCGGCGATCAGGGCCTGGTCGACACGGATCTGGGTGGCCGCGTAACGGCCCGGGTGCTCCAGGGCGTAGGCCCGGTAGGCGCCGGCGAAGGCGGTCAACGCGTCCCGGCCCGCGCGGCCGGCCACCGCGACCGCGATCCGGTCGATCAGCTCGCCGCCCGCGAGGAGAGCGACCCGGGTGCGCAGGTCCTGGAGGTTCCTGACGTGCGAGTACAGGCTCGCGTCCTTCACGCCGAACCGGCGGGCCAGGGCGGACAGGGTGACATGGTCGAAGCCGACCTCGTCGGCGAGGCCGGCGGCGGCCGCCACGACACGGTCCGCGGTGAGCCCGGCGCGAGCCACGGCTGACCACCTCCCTCCTGACCTGCGGTAACTAGAG
Source organism: Streptomyces sp. NPDC051576 (assembly GCF_040681835.1). Lineage (NCBI taxonomy): Bacteria > Bacillati > Actinomycetota > Actinomycetes > Kitasatosporales > Streptomycetaceae > Streptomyces > Streptomyces sp. NPDC051576. The sequence goes on along the minus strand of NZ_JBFAZO010000002.1, from coordinate 365,657 downwards.
CCCCTAGGACAATAGCTAATAACAAGAGGGGTGTCCGGCGCGTTTCCCCACCGCCACCACCGGATCCCGGCACCAGACTTGACCACCATGGACGACGACTCGGCCCTCCCCGCCCTCCGCGCCACCGCGCTCCTCGGCCGCCCCAGACTGTGGCTCATCCCCACCGTCCTCACCGGCCTGCTCGCCCTGCTGCTCTCCCTCCTCTACATGGGCGGCATCGTCAACCCCAACCGCGAACTTCGCGACCTGCCCATCGCCCTCGTCAACGCCGACACGGGCAGCCCGCTGCCCGGCCAGCGGCAGAACCTGGGCACCCAGATCGCGCACTCCATCGTCACCGACACCAGCAGCCGCGCACCCGGCTGGCGCCAACTCACCCGCGCCCAGGCCCAGGACGAACTGGACGCGGGCAAGGTCTACGGCGCCCTCGTCATCCCCGCCGACTTCACGGACTCGGTCGCCGCACTCACCACCACGAACGCCACCGCCCGCCCGACGATCACCGTGCTGACCAACCCCGGCAAGGGCAGTCTCGGCTCCTCCCTCGCGAGCCGGATCTCCACGACCGCGGCCCAGCAGGCCTCGCTCACCATCGGCAAACAGCTCACGGCGGCCGCCACGAAGGCCGACTCCACGCAGAAGCTGTTCCTCGCCGACCCGGTGCTGATCGTCACGAAGGTCGGCCACCCCATCGGCGCCAACAGCGGCATCGGCCTGACCGCGTTCTACTACACCCTGCTGCTGGTCCTGGCCGGCTTCATGGGTGGCAACGTCATCAGCAACGGCGTCGACACCGCCCTCGGCTACGCCGACAACGAGATCGGCCCCTGGCACACCCGCCGCCCCACCGTCCCCATCGACCGCACCCAGACCCTGCTCCTGAAAATGGCGATGACGGCAGGGATCACCCTCCTCAGCGTCTCCCTGATCATGCTCGCCACCGTCACCATCCTCGGCATGGACGCGACCCACATCCCCCTCCTGTGGATCTACTCCTACTGCGCGGCCCTCGCCGTAGGCCTCGGCGTCCAGGCCATCAACGCCGCCTTCGGAGGCATCGGCCAGCTCGTCTCCATGTTCGTCTTCATCGTCCTGGGCCTCCCGTCCTCCGGCGCCACGGTCCCCCTCCAGGCGGTCCCCGGCTTCTACCGCTTCCTCTCCCACTTCGAGCCCATGCGCCAACTCAGCGACGGCGTACGGGCGATCCTCTACTTCGACGCACGGGGCGACGCGGGCCTGACCCGCGCCTGGACGATGATCGCGATCGGCGCGGCGATCGGCCTGCTCTTCGGTTTCGCGATGGTCAGGTACTACGACAGGAAGGGCCACAGGCGCCTTACGCCTCAACCGAACTGATCATCAACTGCCGGATGAGAACTGAGAGTTGACTCTCAGACTTTCTGAGAGAACACTCTCGGACCATGGATTCCGGCAACCGCTTCGGCGACATGGAGATCTCCGACCCGAAGGCCATGCGCGCGCTGGCGCACCCCGTACGGCTCGCCATCCTCGAACGCCTCCAGCGCCACGGCGCCGCCACCGCCTCCCGGCTCTCCCCGCACGTCGGCGCCACCCCGTCCGTCACGAGCTGGCATCTGCGCCATCTCGCGGGCTACGGCCTGGTCCGCGACGCGGAGGGCGGGACGGACCGGCGGGAGCGGCGCTGGGAGGCGGTGGCGCGGGGCTTCCGCGTCGGGATACCGCAGGACGAGGAGGGCCGCTCGGCCGCGCTGGTGCTGGCCGGCGAGATGTTCGCGCGGAACGCCGAACTGCCCCTGCGCTGGCTGACCGAGACCGCGCCCGAACTGGAGCCGGAGTGGGCCGGGCTCGCCGGGGCGGACAACACGCGGATCGTGGTGACGGCGGACGAACTCGCCTCCCTGAAGGACGCGTTGGAGGAACTGATCGCACCGTACGTCCTCCGCAAACAGGACCGACGACCGCAGGACGGCAGAGACGTCCGCCTGTTGACGTACGTCCTGCCGGAGTGAAGGGCCGATGGACGACCCGGCCGACGCCGGGCTCGCTGTGGCGGGACCGCCGCTTCGTCCGCTTCTGGTGCGGCCAGTCCGTCTCCCAGTTCGGCGACCGCGTCTCCGAACTGGCCTTACCCCTCATAGCAGTTGGCGCACTGCACGCGTCCGCGAACGAGGTAGCCCTGCTGACCGCCCTCGTCTGGACCCCGAACCTCCTCGGCCTGTTCCTGGGCGCCTGGGTCGACCACCGCCCCGGCAAGCGCCGACTCATGCTGCTCGCCGACCTGTTCCGAGCCGCTGTCCTGCTCACCCTGCCGATCACCTACGCCCTCGACACGGTGACCCTCGGCCAGCTCTACACGGTGGCCCTGCTGACCGGCACGGCGGCGGTCGTCTTCAATACGGCCTACTCGTCGTTCTTCGCCCACCTCGTGCCGCCGACGTCGTACGTCGATGCGAACAGCAAGCTCAGCGCGAGCCGTTCGGCCTCCTTCATCGCCGGTCCCGCGATCGGCGGCGTTCTGGTCCAGGCGCTGACGGCACCGGTCGCGGTGATCGCCGACGCGCTGTCGTTCGTGGCGTCGGCGATCCTCGTCGGCGGCACCCGGGTCGACGAACCGGCGAACTCCGAAGCGACCGGCCCCTCATTGCTACGGCGGGCGCGCGAAGGTCTGGCCTTCGTGATCCACGACCCCGTCATGCGGGCGGGCCTCCTCTGCGCCACCACCGTCAACTTCTGCACCTTCCTCTCGGGCACCGGTCTGCTCGTCCTGTTCGCCGACCGTGTCCTCCAACTCTCGCCCGGCGCCATCGGGTTGGCCTTCGGGGTGGGCGCGACGGGCGGGCTGTTGGGCGCGGTGACGGCCCCGGCGATCGCCCGCCGGATCGGCGTGGGCCACAGCATCGCCGTCGGAGCGGTCCTGTTCCCGGCACCCCTCGCCCTCGTCGCGGCGGCGACCGGCCCGACCTGGGCCCGCCTAGGTTTCCTGGGCGCGGCCGAGTTCCTCTCCGCCTTCGGCGTCATGCTCTTCGACGTCAACCTCAACTCCCTCCAGGCATCGGTCGTACCGGACGGGCTGCGCAGCCGGGTCGCGGGCGCGTACAGCACGGTCAACTACGGGGTACGTCCGTTGGGCGCGCTGATCGGCGGTGAGCTCGCCACGCTGGCGGGGCTGAGGGTGACGTTGATGGTGGCCGCGGTCGGGGGAGCGATGTCGGTGTTGTGGGTGGTGGGTTCGCCGATACCCGAGGTGCGGAGGTTGGGGCAGCCTTCGGGGGCGGACTGAAGACCGTACAGCGGGCGAAGGCCACCGCGGACGCGGCAGTCACGGCGGCGAAGAAGCAGGCCTCGGGCTTCAGGCACCAACTTCTCAGCCTGGTCGCGGACGTCATCGGCCTTACCGACGCCTACAACTGCTTCACCAGGGCGACGTGATGGGCTGTGTCAACACGGCCCTGGCAGCGGCCCCTTGGGGCAAGGTCTTCAAAGCGATCAAGGTCGGCGTCGAAGCCTTCAAGGTCACGCCGTCGAGGAAGCCCGCACGGCGGAGAGCGCCGGCCCGGGTGTCGCCGAAGACGCCACCTGCGTGGTGCACAGCTTCGTACCCAGTACCGGGGTGCGCCTGGCAGACGGCTCCTCGAAACCGATCAGCAAGGTCAAGGCCGGGGACACAGTCCTCGCCACGGACCCGCAGACGGGCGTCACGGCCCCGGAGAAGGTCCAGAACGTCATCGTCACTACGACTGACAAGGACTTCACCACCCTCACCCTGGACACGGCTCCGGTCCGAGGCCCGCCCCAGCACAAGAAGGCCGGTGCTCAGACCCTCACTACCACCTGGCACCACCCCTTCTGGGACGCCACCCACCACCGGTGGACCGATGCCCGCTACCTCACCTCCGGCACCAAGCTCCGTCAGCCGGACGGTACGACGGTCGTCATCCGAGGGGTGCGCAACTTCCATCAGCGCAGCACCACGTACGACCTCACCGTCGGTACCCTCCACACGTACTACGTACTGGCGGGCGGCGCCCCGCTGCTGGTCCACAACTGCCCGACGGGTGGAGCCGCCGATCTTCCGGACTTCGGCTCCAACGGCATTCCCCGGCATCAACCCGGCGCGGCGGCCAGCCGGTCGGGAGAGGCGTCGGCCGAGGCCGAGGCAACGGCCGAAGAGGGCGCAGAACGCGCGGAGTTCAAGACTGGCGCGGTCGAAGAGGTGTCCAGCGTTGCACAGCAGATCGGTGATCACATTGGGGGTGGCGTGCAGGCCACAGACCCGATCAGCGCGGTGGCCGTGACCATTACTGTCGGAATCGACGCGTTCAAAAAGGGTCTGGCGCGCAGAGCACGAAGGGCGGCGGAGGGCGACTGATGAACCGGGTCAGGGCGGATGTCGAGGAGATCGTCGAGCAGTACGGCCGGGACGGACGGCTGTCTTCCGAGAGGCTCGCCTTGGCGGAGTTCGGTGTTTGGGACAGGCTGACTCCGGGCGTGCTCCTGGGCATGGCCCTCTGCCTTGCCGTGGCTGAGGATCCCGCGTTCGCCAGGGAGATCGCGGAGTCGGGCGACACGGTACTGGCGGGGCTGATCTCGGGAGACTTCCGCGCGATTGAACTGGGCGTCGAGGACGCGGCCATGAGTTGGGAGCAGGTGGTGGCCCGGCTCGTGGAGTTCGTCCGGCGTCCAGATGCGTCCGCGAGCACTCTCGACGTTCTGCTGTCTCAGGCGGAGGACCTCTGGTCCGAAGTGCTCGACTCCGGCGAGATGACCCGTCCCCAGGTCAGGGACGGTGAGTTCGGACCATGGGACGAGACCGAGACGCCGGTGCCCTCCGGAGTGGAGCGACTCGACTACGGCGTGCTGAGGGTGCCGCAGCTGGAGGGCGCACGCATCCACCCGCTGAACTCCGGCGGGCGCGCCGTCGGGGTGATCGTCTCCCTAGGTGATCACGCCCTCAGCCTCCAGGCGTTCCGGGTTCCGGTAGGCCCGGTCTGGGGGAAGGTGCGACCGAAGATCATCCAGGGTGTCCGGAATCAGGGAGGCACCGCGGAGGACGCCGAGAGCAGCCTCGGCTCCGAGGTCCGTGCCCGGATTCCTGTCGTGAAGGGCGGGGAGCAGGTGCTCCAGCCGACGCGGATCGTCGGGTGCGACGGGCCGGGATGGCTGCTGCGTGGGAGCTACGGGGGGCCAGCGGCACTGACGGATGTGGTGGATCCGCGGTTCTATCACCTCTTCACCCAGACCATCGTCGACCTGCCTCCTCCCACTGCAGAAGACACCGCAGAAGTCGCCGAGGTGGAGGTAACCATGCCGTCGGCGGACACTGCGAGGGTTTCAAAGCCGGAAGGGAATCCTGCCGGACCGGCTGTGTACCCAAGAGATGCGAGCGTTGATGAATAGACGCGGGGGAATATGCCGTGCCGGAATCCAGGCCGGCTCGGTCTTGTTGGCTGCCGGATGTGGAGGGCACGGCTCCTCCAAGGCGGCCGAGCCTTCCGCGAAAGCGAGTGGTACGACCGCTGCTGCGGCCGGTGGGTCCGGTGCGAAGTCGGCTGCGATGACACGTGCGCAGCTGGAGAGTGCAGTGATCGCCGACTCGAAGGCGGTCCCCGGCGGCCCCACCCTCCTCCTTTGAAGAACGCACACCCCCCAGGCGCTCGGCCGGAGCGCAGCCGCGCTCACCCGTTCACCCCCGTGTAGTGCCCCAGACTCCACCGCCACAGCCCCCGCGAACCCACATACGCCAGCACCCCCACCACCGGCGACCCCGCCGCCAGCCAGTACGGGACCCCGATGTCGTGGCCGTGGCCGGTCAGGACGGCGGCGGGGAGGAAGGCTACGAAGGCGAGGGGGAGGCCGTAGGTGAGGAAGCCGCCTACCGCGCGCGGGAGGACGTTGAGGGGGTAGTTGCCGAAGGTGCCGAGGAGGTCCTCCAGCCAGCGGCTCCAGTAGCTCGCGGACGGGTAGCGGAGGGAGGCGCTCGCCACGGCGGTGAAGAGGGCCGCCTCCAGGAGCATGCCGCCGAGGAGGGCGGCGATCAGGTACGTGATGCGGCCCGCCGTCCAGTCGAGGTGGCTGCGGCCGAGGGCGCCGATCATGAGGCCGGCGGCCACGGTCAGGTCGCCGATCGCGTTGGTGGGGAAGTACTCCAACTGGACCTGGCGGTGGACCGGCATCGGGCGCACCAGGTAGATGTCGATACGGCCTTCCTGGATGTATCTGCCGACGCCGTGCATACGGCCCAGGAACAGGACCATCAGCCCGTGCGCCAGCATCCGGGTCGCCGGGATCAGCAGGACGTCGGAGCTGTCCCAGCCGCCCATTCCGGAGAACCGGGTGAGCAGCACGGTCGCGAACACGATCACCGACACCTGCCAGATCGCGCCGATCGCGATCATCAGCAGGAACTCGGTGCGGTATTCGAGCTGGGCACGGAAGTTGAGGCGCGTGATGCGCCACACGATCCGGACTGCTTTCACTCGCGTCAACCTCCTTGGGCCACGACCCGGCGGGCGGCACGCCGCCACAGGAACCGGGTGAAGAGAGAAAGGGACATCACCCAGGCGGCCTGTAGGGCGAGTTGCGTGCCCGCGTCGGACAGCGGGATACGGCCCACGTAGATCGACAGCGGCACGCTGAGTGTCGCCTGGAACGGCAGGAAACGGCTCATCGTGATGAACCAGTCCGGGAAGAACCACAGCGGCGCGTACACCCCGGACAGCAGGTTCTGCGCGAAGATCAGGATGAGCATCGCGGCGCCGTTGCGAAGTGTCCAGAAGCACAGTTGGTCGATGAGAAGCATGACGTAGTAGAGGACGAGCTGGCCCAGCAGCATGCTGAGGGTGAACACCCCCGCTACCGCTGGTGACTTGGGTGGTTCCACCACCCCGGCCGCCAGGCAGGCCGCGTATCCCGTCAACGCCCACGCCAGGCCGTACAGTTGCTCGCCGAACGCCCGCAGCGCGTAGTAGCGCTGGGGCGGCAGCGGGCGCAGGTACCAGTAGATGATCGTGCCGAAGTGCATGTGCTGGAGGACCGTGTCCCGGCCCGCCTGCTGGTCCAACTCCCGTAGGCGGGACGCGAGTACGGCCAGTACGGCGTACGTCACCGCCTGGTCGCGGGTGAGGCCGGCGGTGGGTCCGGTCTGGGAGTACAGGCCGCGCCACAGGGATGCCACCAGCACGACCTGCACGGTCAGGCGGAGCAGAGCGGCGGTGATGCGGGGAGGGGCGAGCAGTTCGCCGAGCGGGGTGACGCGGGCGGCGCGCCAGGCGTGCAGGGCGGCCATCTCAGGCCTCCTCGGCCCGCGGGCCGGCCTGGACGTACGCGGCGCGCATCACATCCTCCAACTCGGCCTCGTCCATGGCGATCTCGGTCACCTCGTACCGCTCGATGACCTGCTTCAGCGCCTGGTGGACGGTCGGTGCGTCGGAGCCGTCCGGGCCGAAGACCACCTGCGGTCCGTCCCGTCGCACCAGAGCGATGCCCGGCAGGGCTACGGCCGCCGCGTGCGCGTCGGCGAGCGTCGCGCGGATCTGCCAGGTCGAGCCGAACCTGCGGCGGATCTCGTCGAGAGTGCCGTCCAGGACCAGCCGGCCGTGGTTGATGAGGACGACCCGCTCGGCGAGCCGGGCGACCTCGGTCATGTCGTGCGTGGTCAGCAGGACCGTACGGCCGCGCTCCTCCACCTGGTGCCGCAGGAACTCTCGTACCTGCTCCTTCACCACCACGTCCATGCCGATGGTCGGCTCGTCGAGGAAGACGACCGGCGGGTCGTGCAACAGGGCGGCGGCCAGGTCGCAGCGCACCCTCTGGCCGAGGGAGAGATGGCGGACACGAGTGTCCCAGAAGGCGGACAGTTCGAGGATGGCGTCGAACTCCCGCAGCCGGGCCGCGTGTTGGGCCTTCGGCACCTCGTAGATGTCCCGGAGGATCGCGAACGACTCGCGCACCGGCAGGTCCCACCAGAGTTGGGTGCGCTGCCCGAACACCGCCCCGATGTTACGGGCGTTGCGCTCGCGCTCCCGGTACGGCACCACGCCCGCGACCCGGGCCTCGCCGGAGGTGGGCGTCAGGATGCCGGTGAGGATCTTGATGGTGGTGGACTTGCCGGCGCCGTTCGGACCGAGCAACGCGAGGAGTTCGCCCGGCGCGACCTCGAACGTGACGTCGGAGACTGCGTACTTGGGGACGCGCTCAGGGTTGACGAGGGAGCGGAGGCCGCCGACGAAACCCGGGCGGCGGACCGTGGTGTGGAAGGTGCGGGACAGGCCCCGTACCTCGATGCTGCTCGCGCTCACTCGATCCACCTTCGGGTGAGCCGGTACAGGGCGTTCATCACGTTCATGACGCGGACCTCCTCGTCAGTCGGATCAGCCAGGCCGTCGCCAGCAGCGACGCGCCCGACAACAGGGTCAACAGCCAGGGCACCGCGTGGATCCCGGACGCCTCGATCCCGACCCCGAGCAGCGGCGGAGCCGCCACCCCGCCGATCATCGAGGCCGCGATCACCCACGCACCGGCACGCCCGGCCTGGGGGAGCGCCTTGTTGAGCCAGGGCAGGCCCGTCGGGAAAACCGGCGCGATGAACAAGCCAACACCGGCGTACGCCACCGGTGCCACTCCTTTAACCAGCGTCAACAGCAGACACACCGTCATCCCGGCCGCGCACACCGCGAGGATGCGCTCGGGGGCGTACCGCAGGGTGATCGGCACGACCAGGAAGCGGCCCGCCGTCATCATCAGCCAGTAGACGGAGGTCGCCGACGCGGCCACGGTCGCGGTGTAGCCGATCGTCTCCAGATGCGTGGGCTCCCAGCCGCCGACGCCCGCCTCGACCGCCACGTTGAGGATGTAGAGGAGAAGGAAGCCGACGAGGACGCGGGACAGGCCCAGGCCATCGCCACCCGTCCTTGCTGGTGGGTCGTCAGATACACGTGTACGTACGCCACTTGAGCCGGCGAACACGAGCGCCGCCGCCAGCACCGCGCACGCCCCGAACGCGTACGGGTATTCGTCCGGACCGAGCCAGGCCACGACCGCCGGGCCCAGCACCGCACCGATGCCGAAGTGCGCGTTGAGCACGTTCAGCATCGCGGTGGAGCGGTCACCGAAACCGGCGGCGAAGAGCTGGTTCAGGCCGTAGTCGATGCCGCCGAAGCCGAGGCCGCCCAGGAACGCGGCTGCCAGGGCGAGGGGCCAGTGGGGCGCGAGCGCGAAACCCGCGCCGCCCGCCGCCATCAGGCCGTAACTCCACGCGAGCAGCGCCCTGTTGCTGATCCGGGAGTGGATCGCGTTGAAGACCAGGACGCCGGCTACTCCGCCCGTGAAGTGCAGGCTCAGGCCGAGGCCCGCGCCGGACGGGGAGAGCCCGAACTCGTGGCGCAGGCCCGGGATCGCGGGGCCGTAGAGGGCCTGGAGCATGCCGATGAGGACGAAGCCGACGCAGGACGCGACCGCGGCCGGTCGGCTGAAGAGCCGGTCGGCCGCGGACGGTTTCATGGCGGTGCTGGTCAATTGGGCTCCGGGGTTTCCGAGAAGACGAAGGAGAACTCGGTGGGTTCGGCGTTGAGGAAGTACTGCGGCAGCGGGCCCGGGCCGCAGGACTGCGAGCCGATGCCGTGCTGGCCGTGGTCGAGGTTCACCCACATCGTGTCGCCCTGAGTGAGATCGGCGCGGTGGGTGGCCGCGTCCAGTTGTTCCGACGTCCAGTGGCGGGCCGTGAACCAGAACTCCGGGTCGCCGTCGATCCGCAGGCCGCCCAGCTGGGCCCAACGGACGTCCGCGCGGGCGCCGTTCTCCTGCGGACGGACGTAGGGGGTCTGGAGAGCGTCGACCGTGGACTCCCAACGGCCCAGCAGCGAGGCCGACTTGGTGTCGGGGTACGCCTCGCCGGGGCCGCCGCCGAACCACTTCACCCGGTCGGCGCTCGCGTCGAGCCCGAAGCGGATGCCCAACCTCGGGAGCGGTACGGTCCAGTCGCCCTCGGGTTTCACTGACACCGTGAGCCGCAGCCGCTCGCCGTCCGAGGTCCAGCGGTAGACCGTGGCGAGCCCGATCTCCCAGGCGGCGGGCGCCACCCGGGTGCGTACCGTCAGCGCGTCCTCGCTCAGCTCCACGCCGTCCAGGCGGTGTCGCATCCGGTGCAGGCCCAACTTGCGCCACAGCAGGCCGAATCGGACGTCCGTCTGCCAGGACGCGCCGTCGTCGTTGTCGGTGGTCGCCCGCCACACGTCCAGACGGAGACCGGTGACGTCCACCGCGCCGATCGACTTCAGCTCACCCGTACGGGCGTCGAAGGAGGCCGGGCCGAGGGTGATCCGCCGCTCGCCGAGGACGGGTCCGGTGAGGGCGGACACCGACGGCAACGGGCGGGCGGCGACGGGAAATTGGGCCCAGGCGATCACATGGCCCGCAGGCGCCCAGGCGGTGTCGGCCGCGAGCAACGCCCGTACGGTCCACTGGGATTCGGCGCCGTCGGACTCCACGGGCGGGGCCGGCAGCTTTACGTCGGCGGACTCGCCGGGTGCGAGCGGCGGGACGGTCAGAGTGCCCGACTCGACCGTCTCGCCGTCCACTTGGTAGGACCACTGGAAGACGAATGCGGACAGGTCGGCGAAGTCGTGCTTGTTGGTCACCAGCACGGAGCCGACGGAGCCGTCGGAATCGGTCATCGAGATCGGCTCGATGACCTTCTTGTACTCGATCAGCCCGGGGGAGGGAGCGCGGTCCGGGAAGAGCAGGCCGTCGCAGACGAAGTTCCCGTCGTGCAGCTCCTCGCCGAAGTCGCCGCCGTACGCGAAGCCGTACCGCTCGTCCCTGATGCCGTGGTCGATCCACTCCCAGATGAAACCGCCCTGGAGCCGGTCGTACGACTCGAAGAGGCGCTGGTAGTCGGCGAGTCCGCCGGGGCCGTTGCCCATGGCGTGGCCGTACTCGCAGAGGATGAAGGGGAGCCCGCGGCGCCGGTGAGTGCCGCCGTCCTCGCCCCGGCCGATGCGTTCGACCTCGGCGTGGCCGGCGTACATCCGTGAATAGACGTCCGTGTCACGGCAGTTGATGTCGCCCTCGTAGTGCACGAGCCGTGAGCGGTCACGGCCATGGATCCACTCGGCCATGGCGGTGAGGCCGCGGCCGGTGCCGGCCTCGTTGCCGAGGGACCAGATGATGACGGACGGGTGGTTCTTGTCCCGTTCGACCATGCGGGCGGCGCGGTCGAGGAGGGCGGGGGTCCAGCGGTCGTCGTCAACGGGGTTGTCGCGCCAGGCCTGTTCGGTGAAACCGTGGGTCTCCAGGTCGCACTCGTCGATGACCCACAGGCCGTACTCGTCGCACAGGTCCAGGAAGGCGGGGTGCGGCGGGTAGTGCGAGGTGCGGACCGCGTTGATGTTGTGCCGCTTCATCAGCAGCACGTCCTCGCGCATGGTCTCCAGGTCGAGGGCGCGGCCCTGTTCCGGGTGCCACTCGTGGCGGTTGACGCCCTTGAGGAGGATCGCCTTCCCGTTGACCTTGATCAGGTCGTCGGCGAGTTCGACGGTCCGGAAGCCGATGCGCAGCGGGACGCGTTCGCCCTCCGTCGTCAGCAACCCCTCGTACAGGTACGGGCGTTCGGCCGTCCATGGCTCGACCGGCACGGTGACGGACTCGCCGGTCGCGACATCGATGTCCAGGGCGGGCACGGTGACCCGGCCGTCGACGTCGGAGTCCACGCGCAGGGTGCCCGCGCCGCCGACGTGGTCGTAGGAGGCGTGCACGAAGAAGTCGAGGACGCTGCCCGGTGGGCGGTGCAGCAGGGTGACGTCTCGGAAGATGCCGGGCAGCCACCACTGGTCCTGGTCCTCCAGGTACGAGCCCGCCGACCACTGGTGGACGCGGACGGCCAGGACGTTGCCGCCCGGCTTCAGCAGGTGCCCGACCGCGAACTCGTGCGGCAGCCGGGAGCCCTTGAACTCGCCGATGTCCGTGCCGTTCAGCCAGACGCGGGCGCAGGACTCCACCCCGTCGAAGCGCAGCACCGCCCCGCCGTCCGAGGGCCACTCGGACGGCAGGTCGAAGGTACGGAGATGGTCGCCGGTCGGGTTCTCGGTCGGGACGCGCGGCGGGTCGACCGGGAAGGGGTAGAGGTGGTTGGTGTAGATGGGGGAGCCGTGGCCTTGCAGGACCCAGTGGCCGGGGACCGTGACCTCGGCCCAGCCCCCGGCGTCGTAGCCCTCCGCGGCGAACGAGTCGTCCTCGGCGTCGGCGGTCGCCGACACACGCAGGCGCCAACTGCCGTTCAATGACAGTGACTTCGCGTCCGAGGACGCGTACCGGGCGCGGGGCGGGAGAGCCCCGCTGCCCGGGGAGACATCCTCGACGTAGTCGGTGGCCGTGGTCGTTCGGAAAGACATCGGTCTCCAGTTCGTCAGGGGGGAGGCGTCAGCCCTTGATGCCGGTCTGCGCGATCCCCTGCACCAGCCAGCGCTGGAGGAAGAGGAACACGAAGACCAGGGGCAGGATGGAAACTGCGGTGGCCATGAAGATGAGATGGAAGTTGACGGTCTGGTTCGTGATGAACGACGACAGGGCGATCTGCACGGTCCAGGAGTCCGGGTCCTGGCCGATGACCAGCGGCCACAGGAAGGCGTTCCAGCCGCTGATGAAGGTGATCGTGGCGATCGCCGCGAAGAAGTTCAGCGAGTTGGGTACGACGATCCGCCAGTACGCGCCCCAGTAGCCGAGCCCGTCCACGCGCGCCGCCTCCTCCAACTCCTTGGGGAACCCCAGGAAGTACTGCCGGAAGAGGAAGCAGGTGAAACCACTGAACAGGCCCGGGATGATGAGCCCCCGGTAGGTGTCGACCCAGCCGAGGGACGAGACGAGGACGAAGCTCGGCACGAAGGTGACGGCCGTGGGGACCATCAGGGTCGCGAGGACGGCGTAGAAGACCTTGTTGGCGTGCTTGTAGGGGATGCGGGCCAGGCCGTAGCCGGCCAGTGAGCAGACCAGCAGGGTGCCCAGGGTCATCAGGACGGCGACGACCGTGGAGTTCCACAGGGCGCGGCCGAACTGGACGGTCTGGTCGTCGAAGAGTTCGGAGATGTTGCCCCACTGGAAGGAGGGGAGCAGCTTCCAGTTCTCGCCGGTGATCTCCGGGTCCGTGGAGAGGGCGTTGCGGAGGATCAGATAGAAGGGGATCAGGAAGAGCAGGGCGGCGACGGAGACGGCGAGGTACAGACCCGTGTTGCCGAGGACGCCGCCGCGCCTCCTACGGCGCTTCTTGCCCAACTGCGGTGCGGTGGTGGTCACTTGGACTCCTCCCCCCTTCCGAAGCCCATGATCTTGCCCTGGGCGAGGGTGATGACGCAGATCAGCAGGGACAGGATGACCGCGCCCGCGCTGCCGGCGCCGTAGTCCTGGTTCGTGCCGAGGGCCGCCTTGTAGAGCTCCATGAGCGGGGTCTGGGCCCAAGTGGCCTTGGTCGTGATGAGGTTGTAGAACTCGTCGAATGCCTGGTAGGCGGCGATGAGCAGGAGCAGGACCACCGCCGTTGACGTGGCCCGGAGTTGGGGCAGCGTGATGTAGCGGAAGGTCTGCCAGCCCCGCTTGGCGCCGTCGATCTCGGCGGCCTCGTACAGCTCGGCCGGGATGTTCTGCAGTGCCGCGAGGAACAGGATCATGTAGAAGCCGGACTGGATCCACAGCCGCAGGCTCACGATGACCACCCAGTACCAGGGCGGGCTCGGGTTGGACAGATAGGCGATGTTGTCGACGCCGAACCAGCCGAGGACCGTGTTCATCAGGCCGAAGCGGACACCGGTGAAGATGGACATCTTCCAGATCAGCGCGGCGGCGACGTACGACACGGCGGTCGGCAGGAAGAACACCGACCGGAAGAACGCCCGCATGAACCGCAGTTGGTTCACCAGCAGCGCCAGACCCAGCGACAGCGCCCAGGTGGTCGGCACGATGAACGCGGCGAACACCGTGAACGTCAGCAGCGAATCGGGGAAGTTGCTGTTGGTCAGGATCTGCCGGTAGTTGTCGAGGCCGACGAAGTCGCTCGGCGTGACGGTGTAGCGGGCGTCGAAGAAGCTGAGCCAGATGCTCCATCCGATGGGGACGAAGACGAAGATCACCAGGCCGATGAGGAAGGGGCCGGTGAAGAGCCAGAAGTTCAGGGTGGCGTTGGACCGCAGGCCCCGCCGCGGCCGGGCCTTGGAGGCCTTGGCCGCGGCGGGCTGGGCGACCCCGCGCGTGGTGGTGGTCGACATGTCGTGTTCCGTCCGCCGGTCTATCCGAACAGCTTCTTGAGCTCGACATCGACCTTCTTGTCGCACGCGTCGAGCGCGGCCTCCGGGTTGCCGTTCTTGCGGACGCTGGACGCGATCACGTCGTTGAAGGCGGTGATCATGGTCTGGTCCCAGCTGATGTTGTCGAAGTGGCCGTAGTCGGTGAAGAGTTTGACGGCCTCGGCCGGCAGCCCCGTCTTGAGCTTGGTGGCCTGCGCGGCTATCGAGGTGCGCGGCGGGATGTGGAAGCCGTACGAGAGCGCCCAGTCCTCCTGGTACTTCTTCTGGTCGATCCACAGCCACTTCACGTACTCCTTGGCCGCTTCGACGTTCTTGCCCTTGGCGTTGACGAACATCGACCAACCGCCGTTGGTGACCGAGAACTTGCCGTTGTCGCCGACCTTCGGGAACGGGAAGACACCGAGGTCGTCGCCGAGCGCCTGCTGCATGGCCGGCATGGACCACATGCCGCCCCACTGGATGGCGCACAGCCCCTGGTCGAGCGAGGACGGGTCCCAGTAGTCGGTCGGGGCGTCCAGCAGCACATGGCCGCTCGTGAACAGGGTCCGGAGCTTCTTCAGGCCGTCGACGACGGCGTCCGTGTGGTAGGCGATCTCGTGGTTCGCGTTCAGTGTGTCGGCGCCCGCCGACCAGATCACGTTGCTCTGGACCGAGGTGAAGTCGTTGCCGAGGTAGACGCCCTTGACCTTGCTCGTGGTGAGCTTGGCGGCGGCCTCCAGCAACTCGTCGAGCGTGGTGGGGACTTCGACCTTGGCCTTCTCCAGCATCGACTTGCGGTAGTAGAAGAACTGCGGGTCGTCGATCATCCGGATCCCGTAGATCTTGCCGTCGACCGTGTGCGAGGTGATGTCGGCCGGATTGAAGTCGTCCTTGACCGGGTCGATGATGTCGCTCAGGTCCGCCACCTGACCGCTCTTGACCAACTGCAACTGCGGGTGGAACTCGAAGACGTCGGGCGCCTGCTTGGTGAGCAGGGACGAGAAGAGCTTGGCCTCGAAGTTGGTGCCGGTGATCCAGGTGGTGGACACGTTGGCCTTGCTGTAGGCCTTCGCGTACCGCTTGATCGCCTGCTCCGTCCCCGCCTCGCCGTACGCGTGGAAGTACTGGACGAGCTGCTTGCCCGAACCCGAGCCCCCGCCACGGCCGTTGTTGCCCCCGCAGGCGGCCAGCGTGCCGGCCGCGGCCATCCCCGCCGCCGCCCGGAATACGGATCGGCGGGACCAGTTGCTGTTGCTCATTGCCGACATGGTGACGTCCTTGTCTCTCGCGGTCTCTCGCGCGGCTGCGGCTCCACGGCTCAGCGGCCCGTGGCTCAAATCGAGGTGCGGTGCGGGACGTTAACCTTCGCCCAATCCTTCGGCAAGGGGTTGGACGAAGTCTGTTCGAAGCGTTGTGTAGCGTTCGGAATACCGGACGTGACGAAGTGCGGGCCGCCGCGGAGACGGCCCGCACCACGTGTTCAGGTGGTCATTACACCTTCGACCAGGCCTCGTTGGCCCCGCCGTTGCAGCTGTAGAGGATCACCTTGCCGCCGTCGGCGGTCGACTGCCCGCTCACGTCGAGACACTTCCCGGACGCCTCGCTGAGGATCTGCCCGTTGCCGTTCAGCAGCCATCGCTGCCCGGGATCGCCCGTGAAGCCGGCGGTCGTCGTCAACCCCGAACTCCCCACCGTCAGATACCCATTGGCGCCCTTCAGGCCACCCTTCGCGTCGTACGACCACGCCTGCTCGACCCCGCCCGTGCAGGTGCCGATCGCGGCCCCCGAGGCGTCCGCCGTCAGGCACTTGCCGGACTGCTTGCCCTGGAGGGCGCCGGTGACGGCCGTCGAACTCCCTTGGTGCTTACGGGTTTTCTGGTCGAGGACGTACGTCGTGATCGAGCGGGCGGCGAGGGTCGTGGACATCGTGGAGCCGCTGACGTCGGGCCTGGTGACCTTCGCCCAGTTCTCCGTGGCCGACGTCCGCACGGCCTGGGTCGTGCGCACCGGCGTCTTGCTGTTGAAGTGCAGGTTCAGCGAAGTGTCCGTCGTGTTCTGGTTGTTGACCACGACCACCCACTTGCCGTCCTGGTCGTAGGAGGTCACTTCGACGCCGCTCGGCGCGCCCGTCACGTTGTGCGCGACGGAGCCCGGTGTCACGAACCTGCTGTACTGGCCGAGCGCGTAGTACCGCTTGGTGAAGTACAGCGACTGGTTGCCGTTCGTCGCGTAGTCGGGGTCGTAGTAGATCAACCCGTCGTTCCAGCCGACGTCGTTGCGCGCGGCCGGGTCCGTGCCGTAGCCGCTGGCGAGGGCCACCCACCACTGGAACGCCGAGTCGTGCGAGGTCGCGAAGTCCTTGTAGATGATCCGGGACATCAGCAGGGCGTTGTCGATCGTCGGGTCGTACTCCTGGTTCCAGCCCGTGGTGCCCTTGCCGAAGCAGCAGATCTCGGTGGCCCAGGACGGCTTGCCGACCGTCCTCGCCGTCTCGTAGACATTGCCCAACTGGCCGTCGTTCGGGTTGTTGTAGGTGTGGTGCGCCAGCTTCGACACGTACTGGGCGGTGTCCGGCTGTGAGATCCACTGCGGGAGCTCGGTGCTGAAACCGACCGTGCTGCTCGACTCGTCCGCGATGATGGAGGTCTTCTGCTGCCGGGCCCGCTGCTCGGCGCCCAACGCCCGCACGATGTCGTCGCGTTGGTCGACGGTGACCTGCATGCCCTCCTGGCCGCAGTCGCCGAAGTTGTTGTCGGGCTCGTTGAAGGGGCTGATGTAGTCGAACTTCGCGCCCTGCTTGGCGAAGTGGGCGGTGACGTCGGCGATGTACTTCGCGTAGTCGCCCTCGTTCTCCGCCTTCAACTGCCCGCCGCAGCTCTGCCCGTTGGTGGTCCACTGCGCGGGCGCGCTGTTGACGAAGCCGATCAGGTCCTGGACGCCGTACTGCGCCGCGTACTCGAGGAACGTCCGGCCGCCCTTGTCCTTGCTCCAGTCGTACGTCCCGTCGGCGTTCAGGAAGTCCTGGGCCGCACGGGCCGGGGTGGTCACCGCGGTGCCACCGCCGCCGATGTTGTAGCGGTAGGAGCTGAGGTCCAACCCCTTCGAGGAGAACAGGAGTCGGGCCACCCGCGCCTGGACGGCCGGGCTGAAGTGTTGCAGGTCGTTGACCCACCAGGCGCCGGACGCGCCGATGTTGTCGATGGTCTGGGCGGCATGGGGGGAGACCTCGGCCGGTGCGACGCCTTCGGCGTTCGCGGGTGGCGCGGAGATCAGGGCCCCGGTGACGGCGAGCGCGGCCGCCGCTGTCGCGAGGATCGATCTCCTGGGGTGGGGGTGAGTCACGTGCATCCCTTCCGTCGTCATGAAGGTGGTGCGGTACGGCTCCTTGCGGGGGTGGTGCGCCTCGCCCGCTGCCCGACCGACTGCAGTGCCCCTTCGAGTGCGAACGTCGCCGCGCCCAGGCACGCCGGATCGGTGGGGATGGGGGAGAGGACGATCTCGGTGGCGGCGAACGGCCGCCTGAGCGCGTGCCGTTGGACGGCCTCGCGCACTTCACGCAGCAGGGGGGTGCCGAGTTTGCGGGCGACCCAACTGCTGAGCACGACCACTTCGGGGTTGAGGACGTTGACGAGATTGGCGATGCCCGCACCGATGTAACGGGCGGTCTCCCGCACGACCTTGAGGGCCACGGGGTCGTTCGCGGCCACCCCCTGGGCCAGCGCGTCGATGGTGGCCGTCTGGTCCTCGGGGTGCAGCAGCGGGCTCTCGGGGCTCAACTCCCGTAGGTTCAGCATGATTCCGGGCGCGCCGACATAGGCCTCCACACAGCCGTGGTTGCCGCAGCGGCACAGTCGCCCGTCCAGGACGAGCGTGGTGTGGCCCCATTCGCCGGCGCTGTTGCTCACGCCCCGGTACAGGCCGCCGCCGAGCGCGAGCCCGGCGCCGACCCCGGTCCCGAGGTTGACCACCACCGCGTCCCCGCGTCCGCGCGCCGCCCCGAACCACATCTCGGCTACCGCGCCGGCCCGCAGCGGGTTGTCCAAGTAGAGGGGGTAGGCGATGACTTCGGAGAGCAGGTCGAGCAACGGCACGTCGTGCCAGTCCCAGTTGGGGGCGTACTCCGAGACACCGGTCCTCCGGTCCACCTGACCCGGCACGCTCACCCCGACGCCGAGCACCCGGGCCGCCTCGACGCCGGCCTGCGCGACCACCGAGCCGACGGCGGCGGCGACATGGCCGACCACCTGCTCCGGGAGGCTCTCGCCGGGCCGCATGTCCTCGTCGGCCCGGGCGAGGACGTTCAACGCCAGGTCGAACAGCTCGACATGGATGTACGTCTCCGCGATGTCGACGCCGATCAGCGCGCCCCCGGACGCGTTGACGGCGACGAGACCGCGCGGGCGGCCCCCCGCCGAGTCCTCGAACCCGACCTCGGTGATCATCCGCAGATCGAGCAGCTCACCGACGAGCGTGGCCACCGTGGCCAGGCTCAGTCCGGTGGCGGCGGCCAACTCCTGCCGGGAGGTGGGCGATTCGGCGATGATCTGGCGCAGCACCTCGTAACGGTTCGCGGTACGGATGTCACGTGATGTGCGCTTCACCGAGGTGCCCCCACCCTTTGCCGTCATACCGGGGCACGACGGCACCGGCGCGCGGCAAGGCTATGGGCTGCGGGCGAGGTTCGACAAGGGGTTAGGAAAGGGGCTGTATAAAGTCTGGCCCCCGCCATCGGTCCCCTCAGTCGCCGAGGACGTCCCGGACGAAGGCGTTGGCGAATTTGCCCTGTGGGTCGAGGCTCCGCGCCAGCGCCGCGAAGTCGCCGAGCCGGGGATAGCGTTCGCGCAGTACCGCCGCCTCCGCGGTGAACACCTTGCCCCAGTGCGGCCGCGCGTCGAAGGCGTCCAGCGCCTCCTCCAGCCGTCGCACCACGGGCAGTACCGCCGCCGTGTCCTCGATCCAGGTGAAGTGCAGCGCCACCGTGTCCCGGCCGTACGACGGGCTCAGCCACTGCGCGTCGGCGGCCACCGTCCGCACCTCGCAGGTCTGGAGCACACCGGCGACCGTGTCCCGGATGCCGTCGACCGCGTGCAGCGCGTCGAGCGCGGCCGAGCGCGGCAGCAGGTACTCCGACTGAAGTTCCGCGCCGCTGCTCGGGGTGAACTCCGCCCGGAAATGCGGCAGTCGCTCGTGCCACGGGCCCGCCACCCCGAGCTGTTCGGTGGTGTTGACCGCGGGCATCCCCGGCACCGGGTGCAGCGCCTCCGTGGCGGGCGCGGCCCACGGGAAGTCGACCGGTGACTGGTCGGTGCGCCGCTTCAGCCACACCTGCCGGAAGCCCGGCTCGCGCCAGTCGGTGAACAGACTCACGCTGTACGCCGACGCCGCCACCGTCTCGAAGTCCAGCCCGGCGAGCGGGAGTTCGGTGAAGACATACTGCTCGACCTCGAAGGCCGGCTCCAGGTCGAGGGTGAGCGAGGTGACGACACCGAGGGCGCCGAGCGAGGTCACGGTGCCCTCGAAGCGCTCGTCGTCGCGTGCGATCGTCACCGTGGCGCCGTCCGCCGTGACGATCTCGACCTCGCGGACGGCCGCCGCGAGCGAACCGTTGCCGACACCCGAGCCGTGGGTGCCGGTCGCCACCGAGCCGGCCACCGAAATGTGCGGCAGGGACGCCATGTTGGGGAGCGCGAGCCCGTGCCCGTGCACCCGGCGGGCCAGCTCCGCGTACCGGACGCCGCCCGACACCCGTACCGTACGGGCCGTGGTGTCCACGTCGAACTCGGGCGGCAGGGCGGCGATCGTCAGCAGGGTGCCGTCGGGGCCCGGCTCGGCGATCTCGTTGAAGGAGTGGCCGCTGCCCAGCACCCGGACCCGGTCGCTCTCGGCCACGAGGGTCCTGAGCGCGTCGAGTGTGCGCGGGCGGTGGAGTTCCTTCGCCGCGTAGGTGATGTTGCCGGCCCAGTTGGTGACCGTCTCCGTCATCCCTGCCGTCCCTCCGGGTGCGTGCGTTTTCCCCGACCCTCTCACCTGCGGACAACGGATACGGATTTCGTCGACCTACGGCAGTGAAAGTGACGTGATGGATAAATCCGTAGCCTATTTCCTGCGATATCGGTAGCCTCTCGTGTCATGGCCGACTCCCTTCCCGTCACCGACCTCACCCGCCACCGCCGCCTGCGCGAACAGGGCAGCCTCGACCGCGCCGACCTGGAGGCGATCCTCGACGCCGGGTTCGTCTGCCACCTCGGGGTCGTGATCGAGGGGCGCCCGGTCGTGATACCCACGGTGTACGGGCGGGACGGGCGCCGGCTCTATCTGCACGGGTCGGTCGCCAGCCGCAGTCTCGCGGGCGGCACCCCCGTGTGCGTCACCGTCACACATGTCGACGGGCTGGTGCTGGCCCGGTCGGTCTTCGAGCACGGGGTCAACTACCGCAGCGCGATGATCCACGCGGTGCCCCGCAAGGTCACCGACCCCGAGGAGAAACTCGCCGGGCTGCGCCGCCTCACCGAACACGCGACGCCGGGGCAGTGGTCGTACGCCAGGCAGCCGAACCGCAAGGAACTCGCCGCCACCACGCTGCTCGCCCTCTCCCTCGACGAGGCCTCCGTCAAGATCCGCACCGGCGCGCCCGACGACGGCGACGGTCCCGACGCGGAGCTGGGCCTGTGGGCGGGCACGCTCCCGCTGACCGCGACCTGGGGCACACCGACACCGGACCCACTGCTGTCGCCCGGCATCCCGGTACCGGACCACATCGCGCGCCGGGAGGGGGCCGTGCAGGGCTGACCCGCCGACACCCCCGCCCCCACCTCAAGACCGCCGGGGGCATACCGTGAGGAGTCGTACGCCTGAGCAGGGCGCCCGAGCCGGGAGGAGACACGGGATGGGCAGCCGTACCGCACTGGTCGAGGACCTGATGGAGCGCTTTCCGCATGTGCCGCGGGAAGCCGTCTTCAAGGAGGACCTGTTGCGCGGGGGTGTCGCCTTCGACCCGTCCGCGCTGAGCGACAACGAGGGCGGTGAGGTGAAGCCGAAGTCGTACTTCATCTTCTCCTTCGACCACGGCACCCTGCCGGAGCTGGGCGAGGCCGCGCTGCGGCGGCCGCCGGAGGAGATCATCCTCACCGGTGGACCGTACGACCTGCGGCGGACCGTCGTCTCCGTGCGCGTCAACCCGGCGTCGCCCTACCGCGTGGCCGCCGACGACGACGGCGTGCTCGGGCTGTATCTGGATGGCAAGCGGATCGCCGATGTCGGAGTGCCGCCCATGCCCGAGTACTACCGGCACAAGCTCGCCAACGGGAAGTCCGTGATGGAGGTCGCCCCGACCATCCAGTGGGGGTATCTCATCTACCTCACCGTCTTCCGCGTCTGCCAGTACTTCGGCGCCAAGGAGGAGTGCCAGTACTGCGACATCAACCACAACTGGCGCCAGCACAAGGCCGCCGGGCGGCCGTACACGGGCGTCAAGGATGTGGAGGAGGTGTTGGAGGCGCTGGAGATCATCGACCGGTACGACACCGCCAAGACGTCCACGGCCTACACCCTCACCGGCGGTGCGATCACCAAGACGGTCGCCGGGCGCGACGAGGCCGACTTCTACGGCCACTACGCCAAGGCCATCGAGGAGCGGTTCCCGGGTCGGTGGATCGGCAAGGTCGTGGCCCAGGCGCTGCCGAAGGACGACGTACAGCGGTTCAAGGACTACGGCGTGCAGATCTACCACCCCAACTACGAGGTGTGGGACGAGTATCTGTTCAAGCTGCACTGCCCGGGCAAGGAGCGCTACGTCGGCCGCGCCGAGTGGCACAAGCGCATCCTCGACTCCGCCGAGATCTTCGGCGCCCGCAATGTGATCCCCAACTTCGTGGCCGGCGTGGAGATGGCGGAGCCGTTCGGCTTCAAGACCGTTGACGAGGCGATCGCGTCGACGACCGAGGGCCTGCGCTTCTTCATGTCGCAGGGCATCACGCCCCGTTTCACCACCTGGTGCCCCGAGCCGACCACCCCGCTGGGCAAGGCGAATCCGCAGGGCGCTCCGCTGGAGTACCACATCCGGCTGCTGGAGGCCTACCGTTCGACGATGGAGGACTTCGGCCTCAAGTCCCCGCCCGGATACGGCGAACCGGGTCCCGGCCGCGCGGTCTTCTCCGTCAGCTCCTTCATGGACAGCCTTCCCGCCGAGGAGCCCGCGCCCTTGTAAGGAATCGGTAACGGTGTGGTCAACTCCCGCGACCGGTGAGACGGGAGAGGCTCGAACACGTACAACTGCACAGAGGGCGACTGACAGTTACCGCAATTGAATACGCGGCTTGTCAGTTGTGTGGGATGCGTGAAAGGCTCTTGCCCTGTCACGAGGCAGCCCCCCTCCAACTCGCTTACCGTCAGAGCTAGTTGGCCGTCATTCGTGGATGCAGGAGACCCATGCCCGACCTGCCGACTCCTCAGGACGCCGCTGAGGCAGCGCTGTTCACCGAGTGCTGGGACGCCGTGCTGTCCTACGCCGACCTGTGCACGTCCGGAGCCGCCTCGGCCACCGAACTGGCCGGCGAGGCGTTCACGCTCGGCATGCAGGAGGCCCGCAGCGCCGGGTCCGGCCCGATGCGCGGTTCCACCCGGCGCGTCCTGCCGGTGATACCGCTGCTGCTGACCGCCGTACGGACCACGGCGGCGGCCTGGGAGGCCGCCGGGCGGGGGCACCGGCTCGACCCGGACCTGCGGCTGTGGCTCAACTCGGACAAGGCGGCCCGCTACACCGGCATGCCGTTGCAGCGCCCGATCGCGCTGCGCGGCCTGCGGGACCTTCAGGAGGCGGACGCGGCGCTGCTGTGGCTGGCCGAGGTGGAGGCGCTGCCGATGCCCGTCGTGGCCCGCCGCCTCGGCCTCGACCCGGCGCTCGTCTCCGGTGAACTCGCCCAGGTGCGGGGCCTGTTCAGGGACCGCTGCCACCGCAGCCACCTCGACACACCGATGGCCGCCGAGTGCCGCAGCTATGCCCGGCTGCTGGACGCGGTGACCCGTTCACCGTCCGCCGACACGCCCGAGGACCTCTCACGGCACCTCGCCACCTGTGTGCAGTGCGCGGAGGCCGCCGCCTGCCTGCGGCTCCAGGGCGGCGGACTGCCGTCGGCCCTCGCGAGCGGCGTGATCGGCTGGGGCGGGCTCGCCTATCTGGAGCGCCGCCGCCGGGCCGCCGAGGTGCGGCTGGGCGCGGGGCGCCCCGCGGCCGAGATCGAGGCCGGGGAGCCGAGGGAGGGCGCGGGCAAGGCGCGCCTCGTGCGCAACGGGTTGCTCGCCGCCGCCGTCCTCCTCTCGCTGGTGGCGCTCGGCGTCTCGATGATGCCGATGGGCGGTGCCGGGCGCGACAACGCGGCCGGCGACGACGCCGACCGCCAGCCGGTGGCCGACCCCAGCTCCACGGTGGCATCCGTCGGCGCGCGCCCGCCGGTCACGGCCTCCTCGACCGGCCGGCCCGCGGCGAGCCACACGGCGACGGCCTCACCCGGCGACAAGAACCCCGACACGGAACCCCAGGGCACCGCCTCGGCCACCGCGAGCAACTCACCGGACCCGACGGCGAGTTCGAGCCCGAGTGCGCCGGCGAGCTGCGAGGTCACGTACGACATGGTCAACCAGTGGAACGACGGCTTCCAGGCCGCCGTCACCGTGACCACCACCAAGGCCCTCGACAACTGGCGCGTCTCCTGGTCTTACCGCGACGGCCAGCAGGTCACGCAGATGTGGGACGCGAGCGTCGCCCAGGACGGCTCCCGGGTCACCGCCACCGCCGCCGACTACAACAAGAACGTCGCCGCGGACGGCAGCTTCACCTTCGGCTTCCTCGGGACGTGGAACAACAGCAAGAACTCCGCGCCGTACGGGTTCACGCTCAACGGGGGCGCTTGCAGCCAGTAGTCGCGCGTACCCTGTGAGGTGCGCGTTCGAGGTGTCGCCGGGCACGTGACCCCGCGCGTCGGCTGCTCGGTCCGATGAGCGGAACGGCATATGACAGACCTTGTCCGGCCTCCCCAGGCTGGTCCCCGTACACGGCGCGCCGCTCAACCAGCGGTCGCCACACGGGGAAACGGGGACGGCGATGGCCTGGAACGAACTGACCGCGGAGACGCGAAGACACGGGACGACGGAAGACCCGGCGGGCGACCCGACAGGCGACCCGGCGGGAGACCTGACGGGCGATTCGGCAGAACGGTCACCGGCGCTCGCCCGGCTGCGGCTGTTCGGCGCCTTCCGGCTGGAGGGCAGAGAGGGGAGCATCGCCGTCCCCGCGAACGAGCAGCGGCTGCTGGCCTATCTCGGGCTGCACCAGCGCGCGCCCCGGTCGGTCGTCGCCGGGACCCTGTGGCCCGACGTCACCGAGGAGCACGCGCAGGGCAGCCTGCGGACCACGCTCTGGCGGCTGCGCCGGGTGCCGTACCCGGCGGTCGGCAGCGACGGCGACACCCTGTACCTCACGGACGGTGTGTCCGTCGACGTCGACGACTTCACCCGGGCCGCCCTGCGGCTGACCGGCCCCGGACACGATCCGGGTGACGTGGCGCCGCAGCTCGGACTGCCGGCGAGAGGCGAGCTGCTTCCCGGATGGGACGAGGAGTGGATCTGCTCCGAGCGGGAGCGGCTGCGCCAACTCCGACTGCACGCACTCGAATCGCTGAGTGCCCGGCACACCCGGCGCGGCAGCTACGCACTCGCGCTGGAGGCCGCCCTCACCTGCGTCGCGATCGAACCGCTCCGCGAGAGCGCGCACTGCGCGGTGGTGACCGTGCACCTCGCCGAGAGCAACGTCGTGGAGGCGATCCGGCACTACGAGGCGTTCCGGCGGCTGCTCCGCGCGGAACTGGGGATCGAGCCCTCGGCACGCTTCGCCGGCATGCTCCCGCAGCGGGCCGAGGGCGCCGTGCGCACACCGTCGCGCATGGCCGAGACGCCCGAGCGGCACGACCGCTCCGGGTGACGGGACCGGGCCCGGCGTCGTCGGCGGCGCCGGGCCCGGTGACGTTGACGCGGCGGTGACGTCCCGGTCACGGGGTGCCTGCCAGCGTTCCCCCTGACACGCCGAAGCCCCACGAACGACGACCCGAAAGGGGAATGCCGACATGGCCACCTGCCGTGGCGTCGACGTCTCCGCCTATCAGACGCCCCAGAACTGGACCGCCCGCAAGGCCGAGGGCGTCGTCTTCGCCTTCGCCAAGGCCAGCGAGGGCGAGCACACCCACGACACGCGCTTCGCCCAGCACATCACCGCGGTCATCGGCGCCGGACTCGTCCCCGGCGCCTACCACTTCGGCTGGCCGAACCAGAACCCCGCCACCGAGGCGGCCAACTACGTGGCGGCCGTGAAACCCCACGCCCGGCCCGGTTTCGTGCACTGGCTCGACCTGGAACGCCGGTCCGACGGCGCGAACTACGCCGGCGTCTCCGCGGCCGGGATCCAGTCCTACGCCACGAAGTGGATCACCGCGGTCCAGGCCGCGTTCCCCGGCCAGCGCGTCGGGGTCTACACCTCGGGCAGCGACCTGTCCGCCGGACACGCACCCGCCGCCGTACCGCTGTGGTACCCGGCCTACCCGTGGGCCGGCGCCGCGACCTACGCACAGGCCGAGGCGCACGCGCGGCCCGCCCCGTCCGGGCGGTCACCGCTGTTCTGGCAGTTCACCTCGACCCCGCTCGACCGATCCATCTGCTACCTGAGCGAGTCCGCGCTGCGTACGTGGGCCGCCGGAACGGAGACCGACATGCCGCTCACCGCCGACGACATCAGCAAGATCGCCACCGCTTCCGCGAAGGCGGTACTGACCATGGACGGCCTGATCGCCGCCCCCGCCGACGCCCCCGACGTGAAGACCAATCCGTACTGGGAGCTCCAGTCCTACATCAAGGACACCCACGTGCGGCTACGGGCCGTCCAGGCGACCGAGGCGGCGCAGAGCGCTGCCATCGCCCAACTCGCCACCGCCATCGCGACGTTCGACAAGAACATCGACCCCGCCGCGCTGGTCTCCTCCATCACGGCGGCCATCGAGACGGCCGTGGGCAAGGTCGTCGTCCACCTCGACACGGCCCCGTGAGCACGGGCCGCCGGCCACAGAAACTGAAAGGACTCCCTGCGATGAACCTCTTCGTCAGCTTCATGCGCACGCTCGTACCGATCGTCGCCGGACTCGTACTGACCCTCCTGGTCCATATCGGCGTCACCTTCGACTCGGCGTCGGTGGCCGCCGTCGTCACCACTGTCCTGACCGGCGCCTACTACACCGTCTTCCGGCTCCTGGAGACCCTCGCGGCGAAGATCCGGAACCGCCCGCTGGCGGCCGTCGCCGGGATCCTGCTGGGCTGGGCGACTCCGCCGGACTATCCGGCCACGGCCGGCTCGGCGGTCCGGCTCGCTCCCGAGAGGGCGTAGCAGCACGGCCCTTGTCATCGCCGCATGACGTCCCATCAGGCGGATCCCGCGTAGGTCTCCGCGCGAGGTGCGGGACGCCGGACGCCGTGCCCGACGGGCAGCGCGACGGCGCGGTGAGCACGCTGCTCATCGACGCGTGGCCCGGTCCACCCGCGTGCGCCGCCGTGCGTACGTACCTCTTCGTCGACGGCCTCGACGTGGTCGCGCGGAGCGACAGCGGAATGGCCGGCCTCGACCAGCCCGCTAGTCGCCCTTCTCAGGGCCCCAGCGCTCGGGCCCTCCATCACGCCAGTCGATCCACGGTGACTCCGCCACCTCCGCCGGGTCGATCTCCAGCCCGGCTCGGCGGAGAAACTCGGCGATGTCGGCCAGGTTGTGGGCCAGGCCGAGGATCTCGCCGTCCACGCGCACACGCCGGCCGCCCTTGGGCAACGGCGGAAGCACGATCACGCGAACCGGCCCGGACCTGCCTCCGGCGTCATCCGGGACCTGTGCCTCTCCGTCCCAGTGCGTCATTGGTGCAGCCGCTCACTCTCATCACCGTAGGACCGTTCCAGGTGGCGGAAGAGACGGAAGGGATGAGAGGGGTGAGAGGGATGGGAGGGGCGGAAGCGGAGCCGGGCGGGGGCGTGAGGGAGCGATCGCATGGCCAGATTCAAGCACGTGTTCGAATATTTAGGCCACCAAAGAGGCCAGGCGGGGTTGTCGATCAGCGCCTGGCGGCACTCAGCCCTCGCCGGACCGCCACAGCCAGCGGAGGGCATCGGGGAGCAGGACGCCGCCGTGGTTGGGGCTGTGACCGCCGTCGCCAAGCACGAGGCGGAAGTCGTAGCCGGCTTCCGCGAGCGCGGCGGCGACGCGCAGGTTGTCGGCGAGCCAGTTCCGCTCGGGCTCGTTCCAGCGCAGGTCACGATGGCCCGCTTGCAGGAAGACGCGCAGCGGCTTGCGGGGGACGCGTGGAATGAGTTCGGGGTACGGGTTGCCGTCCGGCATCTGCGTGAAGCTGGACAGGAACGCGGTGACCCGGCGGAACTTGTCGGGGCGCAGCCAGGCCGCGGTGAAGGCGCAGTTGCCGCCGCTGCTGCCACCGCAGATGCCCCACTGATCGGGGTCCTCGGTGATCGAACAGCGCTTGCCGACCTCGGGGATGATCTCGTTCAGGAGAAAACCCACGTACCGGTCGTCGAACGCGTCGTACTCGGTGTTGCGGTTCTTCGGTTCTACGGCGTCGGGGAAGACGCCGGGGTCGACGAACACGCCGATGGTGGCCGGGATGTCACCCCGGTGCGTGAGGTTGTCGAGGACGATCGCGCCGCGGACCTCTCCCGCGGGGTCCAGGTACCACCAGCCGTCCTGGAACACCATGAGCGAAGCTGGTTCGGCGGGGTTGTGATGTGCCGGCACGTGCACCCAGAACTTCCGGGACGTGCCGGGGTAACTCGCGCTGTCGTTCCAGTCGAACTCGATCGTCTCGCCCCGGGGTACGCCGGGCTGTGCGGTGGAGTCCGGGCCGTGGGCATAGCGGACGTCCGACTGGTGGATCGGAAGCGGTCGGTAGGGAACCTCGATCGTCACGTGGGTCAACCTAGGAGAGACCGCGACCTGCTCAAAGGGGTTTCGGGCATGCACTGCCCCGGCTGTGGCGAGATGATGGTCGCCATGGACACAACACCGCCGGGCCGAGCCCGCGTCGAAGCGGGTTGGCAGAAGGTTCGCGACGACGGGCGGGTTCGCCCGGATCTGCTCGCGGCGGCCTTCGCCGAACCCCGCCTGCGCCAACTGTTCCCGTGGACAGGCATGGGCGAGCTGCACTTCAGCCGCTGCACAGAAAATCCCTGGACATGGGACATCCCCTACGTCCTGCCTGCGGCAGAGGGCGAGTACTGGGTCGCCGGCCCTCTGCGCACCGAGACCGTCGGTCCCGCCGCGACGCCCCGACAAGCTGTCACGATGGTGCTCGGCCGTCTCCCTCCCGACTGCGGCCCTGCCTTCGTCGGAACCCGGGACGAACTCGCCGCCCACGAGGCCACGGTCCTCCCCTCGGCCGCCGGGGACGTGGACCGCTCAACAGACTGATCCCCGCGGGAAAACGGCACATCCCCGACCCCTGCGCTCGCTGTGGTCTCTGAATCGGGAGTCGGGATTCGGGATTCGGTGGTCCGCTGATGTCGAGAACGTGCCATCGGCTCCGTCCCAGGGGCATCAGCGGCCACCACCGGCCGCACGAGGAAGCACGACGAGGAAGAAGGAGACGCCGGCATGGCGATTCAGCGGATGGACAACGTCGGCATCGTCGTCGAGGGCATGGATGCCGCCATCGCGTTCTTCGTGGAACTCGGTATGGAGCTGGAGGGCAGGGCGGATGTCGAGGGCCTCTTCGCCGACCAGTGCACCGGACTCGACGGCGTCCACTGTGACATCGCGATGGTCCGGACGCCGGACGGCCACAGCCGGCTTGAGCTGGCGAAGTACCGCAGCCCTACGGCGATCAGCGCCGGGCCGCGCAACCGGCCGCACAACATTCTGGGCACGCACCGCGTCATGTTCGCCGTGGACGACATCAAGGACACCGTTGCCCGCCTCCGTCGCTCTCACGGCGCCGAACTCGTCGGCGAGATCGCCCGGTTCGAGGACAGCTATCTGCTCTGCTACCTCCGCGGCCCTGACGGCATCATCGTCGGCCTGGCCGAGCAACTGAACTGAACGCTCGCTGAGAACCGGCTCGTTGTCGGCCGAAGGGCGTGGGTGGGCGATGAGGCTCACATCCGTACGATGAGCACCCGGTGAATTCGTCGCAGGCGAAGTCGGCTGTGCCGTAGTTGGGGCCGTCGGCGCAGTGATGCCGATGGCCCGGGCCACGCCCGACAGGGCCAGAAGCTCCAACTACAGCGCAGAGAGGGAGACATGACGCACGGGCCTGCTTTCATGCGTGCGCGGTGGTGGTTCGGGCGCCGGTCACGCGAAGGAGGTCCAGTTTCCCCGCGTCGTCGCTTCCGGCCGCCGCCGTGTAGGTGACCATGCGCAGGTCCGCGCCGGGGACGATGAGAACGTCGCAGTCGAGGTGGATGTCGCCGACCTCGGGGTGCCGGATCGTCTTGCGGTCGCTCGTGTGCTGGGCGGCCGTCTCCGTGGCCCATTGATGGGCGAAGTCGTCCGACACCTCTCGCAGTTCCCGCACGAGACGACCGAGTTGGGCGTCCGTGGGACAGCGGGACACCGCGTCCTTGAGGTCGGCGACGATCGACGCGGCGAAGGTGTCCGGTCCGCGCTCGGACCGGACGGAGAGCATCAGGGCATGAGCGGCGCCGTCGCCGAAGAGCGCGCGGGCGAGGTTCCGTTCGCTGACGGGGAGGAATGAGGGGTCACCGAGCAGGGCGCACCACGCGGTGTTCCACCACACCAAGGTCCAGTCGGCGGCGAACACCCCGATCGGGACGTCGCCCAGGCGTGCGACGAGCCGTTGGATCCCTGCGGGCACATGGGTGTTGACCGTCCCGTCCCGGGGCGGCAGGAGCCCGGCGCCTCGGTACAACTGGTCGCGCTCCGCGCGGGACAACTGAAGGGCCCGGGCGAGGGCGCCGACGACCTGGGGCGAGGGGTTCTTCGCACGTCCCTGTTCCAGGCGCAGGACGTAGTCGACGGAGAGCCCGGCCAACTGTGCGAGCTCCTCGCGGCGCAGGCCCGGTGCACGACGTCCGGGCATCACGGTGAAGCCGGCGTCCGCCGGGGGCAGGCGGTCGCGCCAGGCGCGCAGGAGTGCGGCGAAATCGGAGCGGGCGGAAGCCATGGGTCCATTCTCGCCTCCAGGGAGTGGACGAGCCTGGGTACTGCCAGTCCTAGTGACGGCTACGGCACTGGCCGGCATCGGCGCGAGCCGCGAAGGTGAGGACGCGCCCGAGGGGCGCCATCGGCCGACCAGCTAAGGAGTCCCCATGCGGCACACCATCGTGATGACGGGAGCGAGCGGCGGGATCGGCCGCGTCGCGGCGGAGTACATCCTGCGCCGTTCGCCGGACGCGCACCTCGTCGTCGTAGCACGCGGACCCTCCGGCGCACGGACGGCCGCGGAGCTCGGAACGGGCGGACACGCGGTCTCGCACGTCTCGGCGGACCTCGGCTCGCTGCAGAGCGTCCGCTCGGCCGCCACCGAGATCCGCGACCGGCTGGAGCGAGGTGAACTGCCGCCGCTGCGCGGCTTCGTGGGCAACGCGGGCGTGCAGTACTCGAACGCGCTCACCGAGGGCCCCGACGGGTTCGAGTCCACCTTCACCGTCAACGTGCTCGCCAACCACCTGTTCGTACGCCTTCTCCAGGACCGCTTCGCCGCTCCCGCCCGGATCGTGATCACGACCAGCGACACCCACTTCGGCGACTTCAGGCACAACCTGGGTCTGGTGCCGGGACCGGTCTGGAAGTCCCCGGACGCCCTCGCCCGCACAGGAGCCTTCTCCGCACCGGACACCGTGGCCGCCGGACGCACCGCGTACTCGACGAGCAAGCTGGCGACGATCTACCTGGTGCACGCGTACGCGCGCCGGCTGCCGGCCGGGATCGACGCCGTCACCTACAACCCGGCGTTCGTCCCCGGCACGGGTCTCGCGCGCAACGCGGGACCCCTCTCCCGGTTCGCGATGCGGCGCGTCATGCCGATGCTGACGCTCACACCGTTCGCCACCAGCCGCGCCGCTGCGGGCCGCCACCTTGCCGATGCCGTCCTCGGCACACCCCGGGTACCGACCGGTTCCTACGTCGACCGCGGCCGTGCGGACCGCTCGTCGGATGAGTCCTACGACCCACGGCGTGAGGACGAACTCTGGGCGGCCGTCGAACGGTTCACCGCGGTGACCGGCAGGCTCGGCACCACCGCCGCCGGAAGCAGCACCGCGAGCGGCAGCGCCGACTGACGGTGGTTCCGGCCCGGCCGGGGAGGACGGCTCTGGGCCTGCGCTCGCTACCGCCCCGCCGGACTCGGGCTCCCGATGGGGGTGCGGAGCGCGCTGCGATTGTCGTGCCACGCCCGGAGGAGTTGTGTGCCGAGCCGGTCCTCCAGCAGGACGGTTGCCTGGATGCCGAAGACGACGTCGGGTTCCAGGCCGGGTTCGTTCTCCAGGAGGCCGCCGATCACTTCGTGGCGTACGACCTGTTCGTGGACGGCGTCGGCCTCGACGTGTTCGTCGTAGAAGCGTGCGGCGGCGGGCCCGGCGCCGGTGCGGCGCATGGCCTTGGCCAGTCGGCGTGAGCCGGGTGGGGAGGTCACCTCGACGGTGGCGAAGTGACCGACGAGTGCGCCGCGCAGGGCCCGGTGCAGTCCGAGAAGGGACATGAGGTTCACGGGGGCGAGGGCCTCGGCGGGGGCCGCGTGGAGGTAGTGGCCGTAGGCGGTCTCCAGGCCGAGGTCCGTCATGAGGTCGGCGAAGAGCCGGGCATGGATGTCGTCCGCGCGTCCGGCGCCGAACTCGTCGAACTCCACCGCCACCATCGCCGCCTTGGCGCGCCCGTATAGCCGGGGGAGGACCCACGCGTGCGGATCCGCCTCCTTGAGGTGGTAGAGCGAGCGGAGCGCCGCGTACTCCCTGAGTTGGGGCAGGCCGCCCTCGTTCCGCAAGTAGTGGGTGACGCTGGTGGTGGGGTCGCCGACGGGTTCGGTCAGCAGTCCGTCGAGGGCCTGCCGCAGGGGCTGGGGGCCGGGTACGTCGGCGCGCAGCGCGGTGAGGAAGCGCCGTTCGAGCGCGCGGCGGAGAGCCAGGAGGTCCGGGTCCCACTCGTGGCTGTCGTCGACGCCGGCGAAGCCCTGGTAGTGCAGTTCGTACAGGAGGTAGAGGGCGAGTTGCAGATCCTCCCCGTACGGGTCGGCGCTGGTCGTCTCCTGTGGCGGTGGCGTGATGCCTTCCCGGAGCGCGGAGACGACGGCGGCGGAGAGCGTTCCTCGCGGGGAGGGCAGGGGCGGGCTTTCGAGCCGGGCTTCCCGGTGGGCGGACATCACTCGCCCCGCTTCTGGTCGTCGGGAGCCCGCCGGTCCCGCGGCTTCTCGTGGCGGCGGTGGCTGGTGTCGCACCAGGGGTAGGTACGACTGCGCCGGCAGGTGCAGACCGCGACCGCGAAGCGTCGTGAGACGACGACCCTGCCGTCGTCCGTGACCACCTCGACCGGGCCTTCCACGAGCAGGGGCCCTCCGGGGTCGACCCGGATGCGGCGCGGGCGTTCAGGCGTGTTCGGCACGGACGACCACCACTTCCTCCTCGTTCTCCTCGGCCATCAGGCCCTCGTGACGCAGCCAGGGAAGGCGGGAGCGCAGCACCGGTCCGAGGGGGATCAGCACGCGATCGGTGACCGTCGCCTTCATTCCGGCTCTCTCCAACCGCTCCAGGGTGGCGTCGGTTCCGCACAGGCCCGAATGGACGAGGAGCAGGACTCCGCCGGCCCGCAGCGCCGAGGGCGCGCCGTCACAGATCCGGTCCACGAGCGCGCGGCCGTCACGCCCCGCGTCCCAGGACCGGGCCGGGCCCCGCCGGGGCAGACGGTCGGTGGGCGAGGGGACGTAGGGGGGATTGCTGACGACCAGGTCGAAGGAGCGGCCGGGGACGGCATCCGTCAGATCTCCGCGGTGTACGACGACGTGTTGCCGGGCGGCCAGCGCGTTGAGGCGCGCGGTGAGCACCGCACGCCAGGAGATGTCCACGGCGGTCACCCGCGCACCCAGTCGCGCCGCCGCCACGGAGAGCGCTCCGGTTCCGGTTCCCAGATCCAGTACCTCCGACCCGGGGGCCACGCCCTCGCGGCACAGGGCGCGGGTGAGGAGCCGGGTGTCGTGCTGGGGCCGGTAGACCCCGGGCGGTGCGAGGAGAAAAGACGGCGTGGGGCGCGGGAGCACTGCGGTGGCCATATGCACCTCCGGTACGTGAGCGGCGTGGGACGACCCGGTGCACTCTGTCCCACCCATCGCTCGGTGGAAGCCGCTCACCACTGGGGTGCCGGCGTCGCGGGCGTCCCGTCAGCGAGTCGGATCCCGTTCGACACTCGGGTCTGTTCACGCCGCGAGTGCCCCGACACCCGTGATCCACACGTCGGCCCCAACTCGGACACCTCCGCGACGGCGCGGACGTCCTGTTCACCTACCTGCCCGAAGAGGACGAAGGAGACGAAGAGACCCGCGCGACCGCCCGCCTCGTCGAGGAAGCCGGTTCCCCCGGTTCGAAAGGCCGGGTGCCCGCCGGACCGTAGCTCATGCTGGCCTTGTCGTGGTCGTTGGCCGCCAGGACCGCGGACCGGTGGTCGGCGCGGTCCCGCCGGGGACGCTGAGTCCGATGAGGATCCGACGGGGAACCCACCCTCGTGTCTTCGCTGCCCGCGACGGACGCGATGGAGAGGACGCAAGACGTGGATGTGTATGAAGCCGTGGACAGTCGCCGGGCGGTGCGGGCGTTCAGCGACGAGCCGGTATCCAAGGAGGTGCTCGAACGAGTGCTGGCCGCGGCGACGCGGGCTCCGTCGAGTGGGAACCTCCAGCCGTGGCATGTGTACGTCGTCAGCGGCGAGCCCCTCGCCGAGCTGAAAAGACGCGCGACGGCCAGGGCGCTGGCGGGCGACCCGGGTGATGAGCGGGAGTATCCGATGTACCCGGCCGAGCTGACGGCGCCGTATCTGGACCGCTTCTCCGCCGCGGCCGCCCAGCGGTACGAAGCGCTGGGGATCGAGCGCGACGACCCCGACAGGCCCATGAAGATCGCGGCCTTGAACTCGGAGGCGTTCGGGGCGCCGGTCGTACTCTTCTGCTACCTCGACCGGACGATGGGGCCCGGGCAGTGGGGGGACGCGGGGATGTACCTGCAGACGGTCATGCTGTTGCTGAGGGCGGAGGGGCTGCACAGTTGCCCCCAGGTGATGTGGACGATGTACCGCAGGACCGTCGGCCAGACAGTCGGAGCCGGTGATGGGCTCGCGCTGTTCTGCGGTGTCTCGGTGGGTTTCGAGAGGGAAGGCGTGCCGCAACTGCGCACCGGGCGGGCGGACCTGACGGAAACCGTGAGCTTCATCGGGGTGTGACCCGCTGCCCCGTACTCAGCGGCCGGTGGTGTCGGAGAAGCGGACGTCGTCGGCGATGGTGATGCGCGCGGCCATGTTGCGTTCCATCATCCTCAGGGCGGCTTCGGCCAGGTCCTGGTGGATGTGGGCGACCGCGTCGCGGGGCACCGTCACGCTCAGATGCCGGATGTGGGCGTCGAGCGCCGAGTACAGCACGCACTGCTCGGTGACCTGCCCGCACAGCACCACGTGGTCGACGTCTTCCTGGCCGAGCAGGTAGCTGAGCGGGGTCTCGTAGAAGGCCGAGTGCCGTGCCTTGACGACGAAGAGCGACGTGTCGTCGGGCGCGACGGCCCGCACCAGGTCCGCGTGCGGGCCGCTCAGCGCGGTCTTCAGGAGTTCGCCGTGGTGGGAGCGCCACTGGCCGAAGTTGTCGTTGACGTAGATGACCGGGGCTCCGGACCGGCGTGCGCGTTCCAGGAGTCTGGTCACTCCCGGCAGGCATGCCTTCACCGAGGGAAGCAGCAGGTCGGCGTCGTCGTGGTCGTACGTGTTGATCATGTCGATGACGATCAGCGCGGTCTTTGCCATGCCTCCCACCCTGCACCGTAGAACCGCCTCTTCGCCTCCGGTCGCGGGTAGCCGAAGGCGGGTGGCTACTCGGGCTGCGACATCGTGAGCGCCGGGCGAGCACGTCATGCCGGGCTCGCGTCTCCGAAGGCGCGGAAAGCGGAAAGGCGGCTCGACGTGACGGACAAGGTCCCGTTGCGGACCTGTCGCGGAAAGTGTGGGGACAAGCGGCTGGCCGTTCCCACCGAGGACCATCCGCTGGAGCACGAGGGGTTCGAGGGCGTGATCCCCGAGGGTGAGTACGCGCAGGCTCCCGGCAGCTCCTCGGTCGGAGCCGCCGGGAGCGGAACGGCGGATCAGCCGGGCCAGATGCCGGTCAGGCGCCGGGTGGCCACCGCGCCACCGCGGTCGACAGCCGCTTTGACCCCGGCGAAGATCGCGCCCTGCAGTACGGCGGCCAGCAGCACCTCGCTCCACTCGCGGTCCTCGTCCGTGGCGTCGGGCGCGTCCTCGTCGTGGCTGAACACCTTCCACGCCTGCTTGAACAGCGCGCCAGCAGCCATACCACTGAGCGCGCCGAGCGCCAGACCGACCGGCTTGTAGGCCACCTTGGAGGCTTTCATCCGGACCCCCTGCTTCTTCGCTTCTTTCCTCTTCGTCACTTCTTCTTACGACGCAGCAGTACACAGACGACCAGGAACGCCACGCCCGCACCGATCAGGGCGGTGCGGTTGTTCCGCACGGGCTCAGGCGCCTTCGCCTGCCACATCTGTTCCGCCTGCGACGCCTTGGCCTTCACCTGCTCGGCAGCCACGGCCGCCTTGTCCTTGACCGTGTCGGGCACCTTGTCCTGCAGCACGTGCGAGGCCTCGGATGCCTTCACCTTGGCCTGTCCGGTCAGTTCCGCGGCCTTGGCCGTCGTCTGCTCCTTCAGGGCGGTGGCCTTCTCCTGCGCGCGGGCCTTGACGTCGGCCTTGTCGGCCAAGGCCTGGACCGTGTCGCCCAGTTCGTGCCGGGTCTGTTCGACCTGCTCGCGCAGTTCTTCCGTGCTCGCGGCGGTCGGCTCGTCGTCGGGTGGTTGCGTCATCGCTTGGCACTCTCCTTGATCTCGGCCACATCGGCCTTCACGCTGTGGATGGTCTGCTCGGGAGCGGGCGGGGCCGCCTGGCCGACCTCCTTCTTTCCGGTCAGGGCCAGCACCGCGGTCAGCAGGCCGAGAACCGCGGTCACGATCAGGGCCGCGGCCCAGACCGGCAACGGCACCGCAAGGGCCGCGATCCCGGCCGTGACCAGCGCTTGCAGGGTGAGGAAGCCGGCCAGGCCGGCCCCGCCGAAGAGCCCGCCGCCCTTGCCGTAGAGCTTGCCCTTCTCCTTCATCTCCGCCTGGGCCAGACGCATCTCGCCCCGCACCAGCTCCGCGAGCTGCTGCGAGGCACGCTGCACCAGCTCACCGACCGGCTCTTCGGCCGCGTCACTGTGCCGGGTAGTGCTGCCGGTCGGGTACCTACCTGTCTCATCCATGACTCGCCCTCCTTCGCCGTGACGTCCAAGTACCCCCGAATACGAGAAAGACCGCCGCGCCGAACCCGTTCGTGTCACTCGACAGGGCGTGGTTTCACAGAGGGCGACCCGTGGCCGCCGTCCGCAGGGTCATTGGCCGGAGATTCCGCTCCCGGTGTGTGAGGCAAAAGAACCTGGGCATCCGGTGGTGCGGAGGTTGATAACTATGGTTCCCCTGCTTCTCGTACTCCTGCTTGCCCTGATTCTCTTCGGTGCGGGATTCGCGCTGAAGGCTTTGTGGTTCGTCGCCGTCATCGTGCTGGCGGTCTGGCTGGTCGGATTCGTCGCTCGCCCCAGGGGAGGAAGCGGCCGCTGGTACCGCTGGTAGACGTAGCGGACGACATCTCTCCTCATACGGGCCCCGGTCTTGGACCGGGGCCCGTATGTAATGGGGGGCATTGCTGTTTTCGAAACCCCCGCACCTTCAGCAATGCATATCGTGCCCGGAATTCAGAATGGCTGATGAATCTTCGTAGCCGGTGGGGGCACCCGGCAGGGGGCAGTGTTCACCCCCTTTCCGGAGAGATCATGACGGAGAAGACCGAGAGCCCGAAGTCCAGCCGATACTGCAAGGTGTGCGGCACGCCGGCCGGAGACGGGACGCTGTGCGGGCGCTGCGGGGCCGTCCTGGAGGTTCCGACGCACCGGGGCGCACAAGCAGATCCGGGATCCGCCTCCGAACAGCCCACACCGCTGCGGGCGGCGAGGCACCTGAGGCACATGCGGGCCTTCTACGGAGCCGGCGCCGCCCTCTGGGTGGTCTCGACCGCCTGGACGGCATGGGACTCTCCCGGAAGCCGACCCATGTGGACGTCAGTGCTTCTCTTCGTCGTCTTCACAGGCTTGCTGGCCCTGGCGACCGTGTGGCTGCGGCGCCTTGAGGACACGAACGGCGCGGGGTCCGCCCGTCACGCCGCACCCCGAGCGTCAGTTGTTGCGCGCGTCGGGACCTCGCACTCCTGAAAGTGGTCGAGAAGGTCGCCTTACGCGTCGGGCACCTGGTGCCAGGCATCGATGTCACCAACGACCCCCTGCTGCGGGGACGGCTCTTCTCCTATCTCGACACCCAGCTCACATGCACCAGACCGCGGTCCACCGAGGCGTGGCACGAGCGCGAACACATCGTCGCCGCCTACACCTTCGAGCTCGGCACGTGCCGGGAGACCGCCGTCAAGGAACGGGCGCCGCGGGTGCTCGCCAACATCAGTGGTCGAACTGAGCGCCGCACTCTCCTGACTCGGCCGGGAATGGCCGGTCGAGGGCCGCATCATCGGCATCGTCACCAGAGGCACGGACGACCTTGCTGGCCGGAGCCTGGAGGCGGCCGGTCTGCCCGAAGGCCCCGAGGGAGCGGTGTTCGCCACGACCGCCTCCGACGTACTGCGAGGCGTGACGTATCTCCTCGCGGGACACCACGCCTGGGGCGGCTTCACGCTTGCCCTGTGACCGACGGTCCGCTGGTGGAAATTCGGTGGTGTCACGGCCGGCGGATCCCTAGAGTCGTCTCTGTTGGAGCGGCCACCCGCGTGGTGCCGCCGGTGACTTGGCTTGTGCCGTGGGAGGTGTGACCGATGGCTGTCTCTGTGATGGGCGCTGCCCGCATCCGGAAGTTCATCAAGTCCACTCCCGTGGCCTCCGGCTGACCACTCCTCTTCTATCGCGCCTGTGCGCGTGCTGCCGGGGCCACCCTTGTGAAGGGTCACCCCTTGTCTTTCTCCTCTCTTTCGAGTTCGGCTTCGTCACACCCGCTCGCCCCGTACGCCTGGGACGCGGACTGGGAGGCCGAGTTCGCCCCCTTCGCCGAGCGGGGTCTCCTGCCCGGCCGTGTCGTACGGGTCGACCGCGGCCAGTGTGATGTCGTCACGTCGGCTGGCGTTATCCGTGCCGACACCGAGTTCGTCGTGCCCCGTGACCCGATGAAGGTCGTGTGCACGGGGGACTGGGCCGCCGTCGATCCCGAGGGCGGTAGTCCGCGGTACGTGCGGACGCTGCTGCCGCGTCGTACCGCCTTTGTGCGGTCCACCTCCTCCAAGCGGTCCGAGGGGCAGATCCTCGCGGCCAATGTCGATCACGCGATCGTGGCCGTACCCCTGAACGGGGAGGTCGACCTCGGTCGTATCGAACGGTTTCTCGCGCTCGCCTGGGAGTCCGGTGCCCAGCCCGTCGTCGTGCTGACCAAGGCCGACCTCGTGCCGGACGCGGCGACGCTGTCGTATCTCGTCCAGGACGTGGAGACGACGGCGCCCGGTGTGCCGGTGCTGACCGTCAGTGCCGCGGCCGGGGAAGGGATCGACGTCCTCGCGGCGGTCGCCGCCGGTGGTACGTCCGTGCTGCTGGGGCAGTCCGGTGCGGGCAAGTCGACGCTCGCGAACGCGCTGCTCGGCGAGGACGTGATGGACGTCCAGGCGACGCGTGACGTGGACGGCAAGGGCCGTCATACGACCACCACGCGCAATCTGCTCGTCCTGCCCGGCGGCGGGGTGCTGATCGACACCCCCGGGCTGCGGGGCGTCGGACTGTGGGACGCGCAGACCGGGGTCGGGCAGGTCTTCGCGGAGATCGAGGAACTGGCGGGACGGTGCCGCTTCCACGACTGCGCCCACACCGCCGAACCCGGGTGCGCGGTGCTCGCCGCTCTCGACTCCGGTGAACTCTCCGAACGCCGGCTCGACAGCTACCGCAAGCTCATGCGCGAGAACCAGTGGATCGTCGCCAAGACCGACGCCCGGCTCAGGGCCGAGCTGCGCCGCGACTGGAAGCGGAAGGGGGCGGAGGGCAAGGCGGCCATGGAGGCGAAGCGGGGGCGCTGGGCCTGAGGTCCGCCCCCCCGTAACGTCGCGTCCGATTTCCGCCAGCCCCGATCCCGGGGATGGCGGAGACTGGACGGCGTGATGGACGAGGACACCAGGTACGAAGCCGTTCGGAGCCGGGACGCCCGGTTCGACGGTGACTTCTTCTTCGGCGTCGCCACGACCGGGATCTACTGCCGGCCCAGTTGCCCGGCCGTGACGCCGAAGCGGCGCAACGTGCGGTTCTTCGCGACGGCCGCCGCCGCGCAGGGCTCGGGTTTCCGGGCCTGCCGGCGGTGCCGTCCCGACGCCGTGCCGGGCTCGGCCGAGTGGAACGCGCGCGCCGATGTCGTGGGCCGTGCCATGCGGCTGATCGGCGACGGCGTCGTCGACCGTGAGGGCGTCGCCGGGCTCGCCGTACGCCTCGGATACAGCGCGCGGCAGGTCCAGCGGCAGCTCACCGCCGAACTCGGCGCCGGTCCCGTCGCCCTCGCCCGGGCCCAACGGGCGCACACCGCACGGGTACTCGTGCAGACCACCGACCTGCCGATCACGGAGATCGCGTTCGCGTCCGGGTTCGCCAGCGTGCGCCAGTTCAACGACACGATGCGCGCCGTGTACGCGTCGAGCCCGAGCGAGCTGCGCACCAGCGCGCCCAAGGGCCCGACGAGGGGTACCGGGCCCTCCGCCGGCATCCCGCTGCGGCTCGCCCACCGGGGCCCCTACCAGTCCGCCGCCGTCTTCGACCTGCTCGCCCGCGAGGCCGTCCCCGGCATCGAGGAACTCACCGGCGCCCCCGGCCGCCGCACCTACCGCCGTACCCTCCGCCTCCCGTACGGCACCGGGATCGTCGCGGTCGACGAACGCCCCGGCACCCTCGCGGCCGGGTCCCCCGCCCACCCCGGCGGCTGGCTCGACGCCCATCTGCACCTCACCGACCACCGCGACCTGACCACCGCCGTACAGCGGCTGCGCCGGCTCTTCGACCTCGACGCCGATCCGTACGCCGTCGACGAGCGGCTCGGCGACGACCCCCGGCTCGGCCCGCTCGTCGCGGCCCGGCCTGGCCTGCGCTCGCCGGGCGCCGCCGATCCGGAGGAACTGGCCGTGCGGGCTCTGGTCGGGCGGGCGGAGGCCGAGCGGCTGGTGCGGCGCTACGGCAAGACGCTGGACGCCCCGTCCGGCACCCTCACCCACCTCTTCCCCGAGCCGGCCGCCCTCGCCGAGGCCGCGCCCGGCGATCCCCTGGCCGCCCTCGCCACCGCCCTGGCCGACGGCACCGTACGACTCGACGCCGGCGTCGACCGGGACGACGCGCAGGACGCCCTGCTCGCGCTGCCCGGCATGGACGCCGCGACCGTCGCCGTGATCCGCACCCGCGCCCTCGGCGACCCCGACGTGGCGCCGCCCGGCGCCGACATCCCGGACGCCTGGCGCCCCTGGCGTTCCTATGCCGTACAACACCTGCGCACGGCAGGGGAGTTGGAGTCCCGATGACCGACCCCACGAACACCCGCTGGATGAGCTTCGAGAGCCCCCTGGGGCAACTCCTGCTCACCGCCGACGAGTTCGGCGCCCTCACCTCCCTCTCGGTCCCCGGCCAGAAGGGTGGCCGTACCGTCCAGCCGGAGTGGCGGCAGGATCCCGGTCCCTTCCGGGCCGCCGGGGCACAGCTCGCCGCCTACTTCGCCGGTGAACTCAAGGAATTCCACCTGGAGTTGCGCGCCTCCGGCACCGACTTCCGGGAGCGCGTGTGGACCGCGCTCGACTCCGTGCCGTACGGCGCGACGACGACGTACGGCGAGATCGCCGCCCGGATCGGCGCGCCCCGGGCCGCCGTCCGGGCCGTGGGCGGGGCGATCGGCGCCAACCCGCTGCTGGTCGTCCGCCCCTGTCACCGGGTGATCGGCGCCGACGGATCGCTGACGGGCTACGCGGGCGGCCTCGACCGCAAGGTGTCGCTCCTCACCCTGGAGCACGCGCTGGACTAGTCGGTCTCCAGCCCCCAACTGTGGATCCGCCGGGGGTGGATCCGAATGACCTCCTCGCTCATGTGCGGCCCCAACTCGTGCGGACCGACGAGGAGTTCGGCCTCGCCGCGGATGTCGATACCGCGGACCTTCCACGGTCTGACGCTGACGATGTCGTCCACGACCAGCGCGACCTTCGGGTTCGCCCGCAGGTTGCGCCACTTCTTCGTCGTCCCCATCGCGTAGCCGCCGACCAGGATCGTCCCGTCGTCCTGCGGGAAGAAGCCGACGGGATTCGCCTGCGGCTGCCCCTGGGGATCGACGGTGGCCAGTCGCCCCAGCCGCTGGGACGTGAGGTAGGCGCGCTCGGCCTCGGTGAATGCGGTCATGCCCGAAGCCAAACACGCCTGCCCGCCCCGACGCATCGGCTTCAGGGCCTACGCCTTCCGCCTTACCCCTCCGCCCTACCCCTTCCGCCCTACTCCGGACAGGCGGATACGGCGGCGGTCGCCGGTGATGCTCCGCCGTCCGCCCACCCCGGCATGCCACGGTCGCCTCCTCACGGTCGGCGGGGAGAGGCGGAGCGCTCATGGTCGGGGCCGGACGGATCGGCGTGGCACTGCTCGTACTGGTGCTGGGAGCGGGAGCCGGCCAGGGCACGGCGACCGCCGACGACCCGGCCCCCGCACCGCTCGACACCTGGACCGGCACCTGGGAGGCCGCGCCCTCTGGCACCGCCCCGGCCCAGCCCGGCGCCTCCCTCCGCAACGTCGTCCACCTCAGCGTCGGCGGCAGCGCGGTCCGCGTCCGGCTCACCAACCGGCTCGGCACCGCCCCTCTCGACCTCGACACGGTGACCGTCGCCCTGCGCCAGACCGGTCCGGACGCCCTGCCCGGCTCGATGCGCACCGCCACCTTCAAGGGCGCCGGGACGGTCACCGTCCCGGCCGGCGAGGACCTGGTCACCGACCCGATCCAGCTCGCCGTACCCGCCTCAGCGGACCTCCTGGTCACGGTCCACACGCCCGCCGACTCCGGCCCGGCCACCTACCACCGCGCCGCCGGACAGACCAACTACCGTGCACCGAGCGGCAATTGGGCGGCCGACAGCGACGGCTCCGCGTACACGACGACCACCACCTCCTGGTACTACGTCACCGGCGTCGACGTCCTCGACGCCCCCGCGGCCGGCAGTGTCGTCGCGTTCGGCGACTCCCTCACCGACGGCAACGGCTCCACCCGCGACGCCAACCACCGCTGGCCCGACCGGCTCGCTGACCGCCTCGCCGCGTTGCCTTCCTCCCGCCGCCTCGGCGTCCTCAACGCCGGTGTCTCCGGCAACCGGCTGCTCCGCGAGGACGTCGGGCCCAGCGCCCTGACCCGCTTCGACGCCGACGCCCTGTCGCGGTCGGGCGTGCGGGTGGTGATCGTCCTGGAGGGCATCAACGACATCAAGGGCACCCCGAACGCCACCGACCCCGAGGCCTTCGAGGACGCCTACCGCACGCTCGTGACCCGCGCGCACGCCCTGGGCATCCGGGTCATCGGCGCGACCCTCACGCCGTACGGCGGCAACGGCGCGTACACGGCGGCCCGGGAAGCCGTACGCCAGGAGGTCAACGCCTTCATCCGCGCCGGCGGCCCCTTCGACGCCGTCGTCGACTTCGACACGGCCGTCCGCGACCCGGAGGAGCCGCAGCGGATCCGGCCCGCCTACGACTCCGGCGACCACCTCCACTTCAACGACGCCGGCATGCGGGCCCTCGCCGACACGGTCGACCTCGCCGAACTCGGGTGAGGTCGGCAGGGCGGGACAGGTCCGACGTGTCAGCCCCAGATGGTGGCGCCCAGCCACGCGCCCGCGATCAGCAGACACGTGAACAGTTCGGTCAGCACGCTGGAGCCGCCGGACCGCATCGCCGTACGGAGCGAGGCCATGGCCTCACCGTGCCGGCCCAGCCGCAGCCGTTCGTGGAGGTAGATCCCGGCCATGAAGCCGGGGATCGCGCCCAGCACGGGGATCAGCAGGAAGCCGAGGAACGCGCCGACTCCGGCGTACACGGCCATTCGGGGGGTCGCGCCGCTCGCGCGCAGCCGGCGCGGAGGCAGGACCCAGCGCACCACCTGGGAGAGGAACAGGACGACCGTCGCGCCCACGAGGACGCCCCAGGAGACCGGCTGCGGGTCCTTCAGCGCCCACCACAGGACCGCGGCCCACACCAG
Source organism: Streptomyces sp. NPDC051576 (assembly GCF_040681835.1). Lineage (NCBI taxonomy): Bacteria > Bacillati > Actinomycetota > Actinomycetes > Kitasatosporales > Streptomycetaceae > Streptomyces > Streptomyces sp. NPDC051576. The sequence goes on along the minus strand of NZ_JBFAZO010000002.1, from coordinate 321,850 downwards.
CCACGACCCCGGCACGCCGGGCACCAGGACTCCGCACAGGCCGAGCAGGATGACGACGCCGACCAGCAGGAGTTCAGCCACTCCCATCTGCCCAGCGTGCGGGATACGGGGTGAAATCGCAGGTCAGCCGTCGGCGGGCCGGCGCCGTTCGTGGGTGTGCCGGACTGGTTGCGGCCGGGGCGTCACGCTGGTCGGCAGCAGGGGCAGCGCCTTCAGGTCCGTTCCGTCGGGCCGTCCGGCTGGTGCGCGGTGGCCGCGGATGTGCGGCGGGGGCGGGGGAGGTGACGAGGGTGTCAACTGCCGCCCGCAATGCCCGTACTGGGGCCGCTCGGCCTGCGGATTCGTGCGCGGCGGGCTGCGGGGCAGGCGGGTGTGCATCACAGGGGATCTTCAGGAAAGCGGGTCACACTTGGGGCCGGACGGGTCGAACCGGCAACGGGATTCCGTCAATTGGAACGCGCCCCGGACCGTAGGGGATCCGGGGCCGGGCCACTCAGACGTCGCCGGGCGGTTCTCCCGTGGGGGGTGGGACCGTCCGGCGGCTCTGTATTTCCCTGTGGCGGACGGGCGTTCGGTACGTCATCCGACACGCCGTTCGAGGAGGGGTGCGCACCGGATTTTCCGGACGCCCCGTTTTCTTCCGGCCCGTGCGGTGGACAATTAGGGGCATGAGCCAGCAGGGGGGAACGCCGACCGGTCACGAGGACGACTGGTGGGGCCAGCTGTACGACGACTCCGCGGACGACACGGGGCCCACGGCCGCGGCCGACTCCGTCGACGACCGGTTCGCCTCGGCGGCGGGGACGGTGGGCGGGGGCGTGGCGAGAGACGGCACGGGTGTCCCGGCGCCCCGCCCGGCAACCAACTCCGAGCCACCGACCGACTCCCCGCGCAATCCTTGGGAACGGGGATCCACGGCACCTCCGGTCCCTGAGACGTCGCTTTGGGACGAGGATGAGGGTGAGGGTGAGGGCAGCTCGTCCGGCGCTTCGACGGGTGGGCCCGGTCCCCTCCGGGGCGACATGGCGGACGGTGCCAATCCACCCCCTTCGGCGCGACGGGGCGCGGGAACGGACCCACACCTCGATCCTCCGTCGTTCCCACCCACAGCCCCCGGCAACACCACTCCGCCGTCGGCTGGACAGAGCCTCCCACCGGCTCCCCGCGACGCGCCCGCCGCCGAAGGCCTCCCGCCCTCACCCGCCCACCCGGGCACTCCCATGGGCGCTCGCCTGGATCCTCCGCCGTTCCCACCCACGGCCCCCGGCGACAACGCACCACCGCCGCCCCCGCAGAGCGTCCATACGGACACCCAGCCCGATGTCCCGCCGACCTCGTCTCAGCCGCCCGCCGCCGAAGACGTTCCGCCTCCACCCGTCCATCCCGGCACCCCCACAGACGCCCGCCTCAACCCCCCGCCCGCTCCGCTCACCGCCCCGGGCGACAGCCCTCGGGCCGTCGACGGAAGCGCCCCCCGGCCAGCGCCTCCTTCCGGCGGCGACTACCCACCCCGGCCAGCCCCGCAGGGCTCCCGCCTCGACCCGCCCCGGTACCCACCGACGCCGACCGCTCCCGCACCTCCCGCCCCACAGACCCGCCCCGCGGGCGCCCCCCTCCCTCCCCACCCTCAGCTTCCCGTCCCGCCGTCCCCCCACAACCTCCCCGCCCTCCCCTCTCCACCGCCCCCCACCCCCGACTACGTAGGCTCCGGCCCGCCCACCTACGACGCCGAACCCACCGCGCTGCCCCCGGCCGACCCCGACGAGCTGGACGATCTGGTCGCGGACACCGTGTTGGACGGGGCCCGGTACGGGACGAGTACCTTGCGGGCCGCGTCTGTGCGGGGGGACTCCGCCCGGTTCAGGGGGGAGCCGCGGCGGGACTCGTTGCTGACCGCGCGGTTCGGCAGCGGGGAGCAGGCGTTGGTGCTGGTGGCGATGGCGACCGGGGCCCGGGCCACGCCGGGGGCGCATCGGGCCGCAGCCGAGGCCTGTCACTGGATCGGGCGGGCTGTCGGGCGGAGCCACGCGCGGCTGGCCGAGGACATCCGGGGCGCCCGGCGCGGTGACCTGAAGTCCGGCCTGCACCGCCTCACCGACCGCAGCCTCGGCAAGCTCCGAGCCAGCGCCGCCGAACAGGGCGTCGACCCGGAGGAGTACTCGGCCACCCTGCGGTGTCTCCTCCTTCCCGCGCATCCGGAGTGCCGTACGCGCGTCTTCTTCGGAGTCGGCCCGGGCGGACTGTTCCGGCTGCGCGACGGCGAGTGGCAGGACATCGAACCCACCGTCGGCGACGCCATCGGCGAAGCCGTCGTCGGCTACGGCTCGCAGCCCGCCGAGACCCCCGAGGGCGACCGGCTCACCATGGACCTCGGCATCCCGACACCCCCGAGCCCGTACGAACCCGCCCCCGAACCGCCCCGCGAACCCTTCCGTTTCCGTGCCTCCGTCGCCCGCCCGGGCGACACCCTCCTGATGTGCACAGGCGGCCTCGCCGAACCGCTGCGCGGCGAGCCCGAACTCTCCGCGCATCTGTCGGAGCGGTGGTCCGGCACCACCGCCCCCGGCCTGGCCGCCTTCCTCGCCGACACCCAAGTACGGGTCAAGGGCTATGCCGACGACCGCACAGCGGCAGCCGTTTGGGAGGCGTGACGGCCAGTGCTGTGAATTCATGGAACCCAGAGGTATCCGCCGGCACAGCACACCGGACACCGAAGGGCACGCGAGAACCATGGCCAAGCAGAACGTTGCCGAACAGTTCGTCGACATCCTCGTCCGCGCCGGCGTCAAGCGCCTCTACGGCGTCGTCGGCGACAGCCTCAACCCGGTCGTGGACGCGATCCGCCGCAACTCCGCCATCGACTGGATCCACGTACGGCACGAGGAGACCGCCGCCTTCGCCGCCGGCGCGGAAGCGCAGACAACCGGCAAGCTCGCCGCCTGCGCCGGCTCCTGCGGCCCCGGCAACCTGCACCTCATCAACGGCCTCTACGACGCCCACCGCTCGATGGCCCCGGTCCTCGCCCTCGCCTCGCAGATCCCCTCCAGCGAGATCGGCCTCGGGTACTTCCAGGAGACCCACCCGGACCGGCTCTTCCAGGAGTGCAGTCACTACAGCGAGCTGATCTCCAACCCGAAACAGATGCCCCGGCTGCTGCAGACCGCCATCCAGCACGCGGTCGGCCAGTCCGGCGTCAGCGTCGTCTCCCTCCCCGGCGACATCGCCTCCGAGCCCGCCCCCGACCGGGCCGCCGAGACCGCCCTCGTCACCTCCCGCCCCTCCGTCCGCCCCGGCGACACCGAGATCGACCAACTCGTCGAGATGATCGACGCGGCCGACAAGGTCACGCTCTTCTGCGGCAGCGGCACGGCCGGCGCGCACGCCGAGGTCATGGAGTTCGCCGAGAAGATCAAGTCCCCGATCGGGCACGCGCTGCGCGGGAAGGAGTGGATCCAGTACGACAACAAGTTCGACGTCGGGATGAGCGGACTCCTCGGCTACGGCGCCGCCTACGAGGCCACCCACGAGTGCGACCTGCTGATCCTCATCGGCACCGACTTCCCGTACAACGCGTTCCTGCCCGACGACGTGAAGATCGCCCAGATCGACGTACGGCCCGAACACCTCGGCCGGCGCTCGAAGTTGGACCTCGCGGTGTGGGGCGACGCCAAGGAGACACTGCGTTGTCTGACCCCGCGGGTGAAGCCGAAGGAGGACCGGCGGTTCCTCGACCGGATGCTCAAGAAGCACGCCGACGCGCTGGAGGGGGTCGTCAAGGCGTATACGCGGAAAGTGGAGAAGCACGTCCCGATCCACCCCGAGTACGTGGCCGCCGTACTCGACGAACTGGCCGATGACGATGCCGTGTTCACGGTCGACACGGGGATGTGCAACGTCTGGGCCGCCCGCTACATCACCCCCAACGGCCGCCGCCGCATCATCGGTTCGTTCTCCCACGGCTCGATGGCGAACGCGCTGCCGATGGCGATCGGCGCCCAGTTCACCGACACCGGGCGGCAGGTCGTGTCGATGTCCGGCGACGGCGGATTCTCCATGCTGATGGGCGACTTCCTCACCCTCGTCCAGTACGACCTGCCGGTGAAGGTCGTCCTGTTCAACAACTCCTCCCTGGGAATGGTCGAGTTGGAGATGCTCGTCGCGGGTCTGCCGTCGTACGGCACCAGCAACAAGAACCCGGACTTCGGAGCCGTGGCGCGCGCCTGTGGTGCGTACGGTGTGCGGGTCGAGAAGCCCAAGGACCTCCAAGGCGCCCTGAAGGCGGCCTTCAAGCACAAGGGCCCGGCCCTCGTCGACATCGTCACCGACCCCAACGCCCTGTCCATCCCGCCGAAGATCAGCACGGAGATGGTGACGGGCTTCGCGCTGTCGGCGTCGAAGATCGTGCTGGACGGGGGAGTTGGGCGCATGCTGCAGATGGCGCGGTCCAACATCCGTAACGTGCCCCGCCCTTAGCCCGACCGCCGCTCAGCCGATCGGGGTCCAGCCGTGCTCGCCGTACCAGTAGTGCGGCAGGCCCTTGAACGAGCTGGTGCGGAACGGCTGCCCGTGGTCGTCGATCCGGAGGGTGCCGGTGCGGCCCTGCGAGGACCAGTCGAGCTCCAGGTACCAGCGGCAGTCGCAGGTCCCGGTGCGGGCCTTGACCAGCAGGACCTCCGGGTCCGTGGCCGAGACGCGGTACGGCAGCCGCACCGCAGGTACCCGCTTGCCCATATCGCTGCCCGGCTCCGGAAGAGCGAGGGGGCGGTGGGCGTCGAGGTTCACGCCGAAGTAGCGCGGGGTGATGTCCCCGCCGCAACCCCGGGCCATCGAGTAGGCGGTGCCCGGGGCTGGTGTCGTACGGCCGACGACCCGTACCCGAAGTGCCTCCAGGACCACAGCGGTTGAGGTCCTGCCCTGCACCGAGATCTCCACGTCGGTCTGCCCGCCGTGCACCGCGTGCTGGGTCGCCGCCCAAGCTCCGGCGTCCTGCTGGACCGGGGGCGGCGGCACGTCCTTGGTCGCCTTGTCGATGACGTAGTCGTGGTCGCAGCCGATCTCCCACACCTGGGAGTCGGCGGTCCACGTGAGGGGTGCCGGGGGTGCGGACGGGGAGGCCTTGGGCCGGGCGGTGTCGTGGGTGGAGACCGCCGAGAGACTGCCCCACACCGCGAGCGTCACGCACACCACGGCGACGGTGAGGGTGAGCCGTCGGCGGTACCAGGGGCCGGGTGCCGGCGCGGGGACTTCCCGCGGCACCGGTTCAGGGGCCGGGTTCCCGGCGGGCCGTGGCCGCTGCCGTGCCGCCACCGCGAGGATCCAGAAGCGGTGCAGCTCCAGCCGTTCCTCCGGGGTCGCCCCGCACAGCGCCGCGAAGCGTTCCACCGGGGCGAAGTCGAGGGGGACCGCCTCGCCCACGCAGTAGCGGTGCAGGGTCGAGGCGTTCATGTTCAGGCGGCGGGCCAGCGCGCCGTAGCTGCGGTCCGTGCGGTCCTTGAGGCGGCGCAGCAGGGCCGCGAACTCCTCCACGTCCTTGTCGTCGCTCTCGCCCGACACCGTGCCCCCGTGCGTGTCGCGTCCCAGGACGGCATCCCAGGCACTCCACATATCAGGAGGTCGGACGGGGTGGGACGGTTCCACCGTTGCGGGTTGGGCGGTGGCCATTGCGGTCGTCCGCGCCGGGCGCCGAAGCTCTGAGCGACCACAGCAAGGCACCGACCCGAAACGGGGAACCCACGTGAACAGCAAGAAGGCCACGCGCCGCACCGCCCTCGCCGCCGGCCTCGTCCTCGCCCTCGGGCTGGGCGCGGCGGCCCAGGCCTCCGCCGGCGCCCCGCGCACCGTGAGCGGCTCACCGGACGACAACATCACCCGCATCGCCGACTTCTACGGTGCCTACATCGACGCCGAGAGCGACCTCGACGGCGGTGGCGGCAAGCTCGCTCAGCAACTGCGCGCGTACTACCTCACCCCGGCCTACCTGAAGGAGCTGGCGGCCTGGGAGGACAAGAACCACGCGGACGGCGTCCTCCAGGCCCAGAACACCCCCATGAGGTGGAAGGTCACCGACAACGGCACCGCCGGCTACACCGAGGCCGCCATCACCCTGACCTGGGGCGGCGGCGACACCACCAGGCTGATCGTCGACATGACCCGCACGACTCACAAGATCTTTCACATCGGTACGAAGGGGATCGGGGGCAAGTAGGCCCGGGGGAGGGGCCGTTCGCGGTTCCTGAGCGGCTGATTCCGGCCAGTTTCGCGGAGCGTGGGCCTCGGGGGCGGCCCGGGGGGACCAGCCGCCCCACGCCTTCGCGGACTACGGCCGGATCGGCAGTCGCGCATCGGCAGTCGGTTCGATCGTCCGTGGTCAGGACGCCACGGGATGTCTGGTCCCGGCGCCGTGAACCCTCACATCCCGGAGGGGAGCGCCCTGAGAGGTCACTCCGGGCCGCATGCTCGGTACGGTGGCCGTTCGACCGTACGGACGGTATCGCTCCCGATTCCGCCGTCCCGCCGGATCCGGCCCCACCATGGCCGAACACCTGGTCGTTGATGATTCGACATGACTGCCCCGTTCCCGGCGAGGGCATGGATCCCCGTGAACATGTTCGAGCAGGAGGGGAACCGGCAAACCGGCGTGCAGGCGGGGGTCATGAAGAGGCAAGCACGAGGGGGCGGTCCCATGGCGGTCGGGGCCTCCTCGGTGAAAGCGGTGGAGGACACGGCAGACAGCGCCGGAGAACCGGCGCAGCCGCCTCAGCTGAGGCGCAGACTCGGACGCGCGGACCTGCGGGCGGTGCCCGAGGCACGCAGAGCGTTGCGCGAACTGCTACGGCACTGGGGGAGGCCGGGACGATCGGAGATAGCGGAGCTGCTCACGAGTGAGCTCGTCACCAACGCGCTGGTCCACACCGACCACGACGCCGTACTGACGGCGACCGTCGGACCCCGTGGACTGCGTGTGGAGGTAAGGGACTTCGTGGCCCGCAGGCCCCGACTGCACGTACCGGACGCCGACGACGGTACGCACGGGCGGGGCCTGGTCCTGGTGCAGTCCCTCGCGGACGCCTGGGGAGTGTCGGCCCACGGGGTGGGCAAGTCCGTCTGGTTCGAGCTCGGTTCGGACGCGGCATGAGCAACGGGGCGGGGGCGGCGTCCAGTTGGACTCCGCCCCCGCCCCGTTGTCGCCCGGTCCCGGACCTCGTAAGGGTCCCGGATCTCAGCCGAACTGCTGCTCCAGGTCCTTGAGCTTGCGCTCAAGGGAGTCGAGCCGCGGCAGGGCCATCGTGTCGTCCTCCGCGGTGAGGTCGACGGTTATCGGGTCAGATGCCCCCCGGACGGGCTGGAGTGAGGGACGCGTGCGAACCGGCAGCTGTTCCGGCGTCGATAGGGCAGGCTCCGCGGATGCTTGTCCGGAGCCGCGCTCCAGGGCCTGCGGTTCCTGCGACCGGCCGCCGCCCCGGCCGATGAGGCCGCGCTGGCCCCGGCTGATGGCCTTGAGCTGGGCCCGCTCGATCCGCTGCTGGTCGCGCCGGCGCAGTCGGGTCTCTTCCTTCTTCGCCTTGTCCTCGCGCACTTCCTCGACCGCTTCGTCCAGGCTGCGCACGTTCTCCAGGAGCATCAGCGACCAGGCACTGTAGGTCTCCCGGGGGGCCCGCAGCCAGCGGACGATACGGATCTGCGGCAGCGGGCGCGGCACCAGACCCTGCTCGCGCAGCGCGGCCCGGCGGGTCTGCTTCAGCGCGCGGTCGAACAGGACCGCGGCCGACAGCGACATGCCGGAGAAGAACTGCGGAGCACCCGCGTGGTCGACACCCCTGGGCGCGTGCACCCAGTTGAACCAGGCCGCGGCGGCCGCGAACGTCCACACCAGTATCCGGGAGCCGAGGGCGGCGTCGCCGTGGCTGGCCTCGCGGACCGCGAGGACGGAGCAGAACATGGCCGCGCCGTCCAGGCCGAACGGGACCAGGTACTCCCAGCCGTCGGTGAGGCCGAGGTTCTCCTGGCCGAAGCCGACCAGTCCGTGGAAGGAGAGGGCCGCGGCGACCGCGGCGCAGCAGAACAGAAGGACGTAGGAGGCGATGCCGTATATGGCTTCCTTGCGCCTGCGGCGCTCCTCGGTGCGCTCCCACGAGTCGTCTTTCGCGTGCTCCCCGCCGGACCGCTTGCTCCGCGCGAGCACCGCCACCGCCGCCAGCATGCCCAGGAGCAGTACGGCGCCGGGAAGCAGCCAGTTCAGCGATATGTCGGTCAGTCTCATCTGGGGTCCCTTGCATTGGGATAGGGCGTAACGCCCGCCATAGTGGCCCAATCCCAACGGCCCTCAGGCGTTTTCGGGGCAAGAGGCCGCCAAGGAGGTGCAAGGGGATGCCCAGGGCGGCTTTCTGCTCGAACTGCCGCTTGAGGGGCGGGAGTTGAGTTCGAATAAGACTACCCGTACGGGTGGTTCCACGGAAAGTTCCTGCGACAAGTGAGGAAGTTGTGAAGTACCTGTTACCGGGCGGGCGTCTCGTTCGCGGCCGATCTTAGCGGGGCGGGAATCCGGCCCGTCACTGAGGGTCCCTCAACTCGCGGCGGCGGCCAGCAGCTTGGTGACCCGCTCGGCCTCGCAGGTGCGCGGACAGGTGGGGCAGGCGTCCAGCGCGTCCAGCGTGTAGTACATGCAGCAGCTCGCCCGGTCCCGGGTCGGCAGTGACTCCCCGTCGGGGCCGGTCAGTTCACGGAACGCGGCCGAACCGACGTACGGCTTGGTCGTCCCCGGCAGCAGCGCCTCCAACTCGCTTACGGCACGCGGCTGTTCGCCGAGGAGATCGGCGACGTACCAGATCCCCTCCACCACCTCGTCGGTCGCCATGCCCCACAGGGCGCGGCCCCGCCGTCGCATCCTCGGGCCGAAGCCGGCCAGCAGGGGCTCCATGTGCTCGGCGACCGCGGCCCGCACCTCGGCCCGCAGCGCCTCCTCGTCCGCGACCACCCGCGCGCCGGGCAGCGCCGCCGCCGGGTCGCCGGGCAGACAGGCGAAGGAGTCGACCCGCACGACCAGGTGGCCCATGTCGAGGCCCTCGGCGGTGCGGTCGTAGGAGACATGGGTCACGGGGAGGCGGGGGACGCGGCGGTGCAGGAACCACGGCACGGTGAACAGGAGGCAGACCGGCCAGGAGTAGCGGTGCAGGCCGAAGCTGGCTATCACGTCCGGGCGCCCCCGCTGCCCGTGGTCGCGCAGGACCTGGGCGTCGTCCCAGGCGAGGAACTCCTCCAGACCCGAGCCGCCCTCGGCGAGTTCGGCCGCCCGGGTCCAGCCGCCGCCGGTCGGGGCCGGTTGTCCCGGAGAGAGTTCGGTGATCGCGAGCCCGGGGATGACCTCGGTGAGGCGGGCGTACGCGTCCGCTACGGCCGAAGAAGTCAGGGGCATTCCGGGACCACCGATTCGCCGTTGGTTAGAGGTAAGGCTTACCTTACCCAACCGACCCATAATTTGAACTAGTCCGATCTGCGCCTAAGGTGCTTGACGGACGAGTAACAAGCAGCCGTAATGACCCCAAGTACCGACACGTCCGGAGGAGGACCCGTGAAGCAGGGCACGCAGAGCTCCGCCGGGACGGGTACTCCGGATCCCCGTGCGGCCAGAGGGGCCTGGGTGCCGCCGCAGCAGACCGCCGCCGACATGGACCGGGACCGGGATCTCGCGGACGGCGCCGGTGCGGTGCGCGGTGAGCACACGCACAGCGAGACGCCGATCCCGCGCCCCCGTGCCGTCGTCCAGCGGTCCTCCGTGCGCGGGCAGATCCTGGACGCCCTGCGCACCGCGCTCGTCGGCGGGGAGCTGACCCCGGGCGAGGTCTACTCCGCGCCCGCGCTCGGCGACCGGTTCGGTGTCTCCGCCACCCCCGTGCGCGAGGCCATGCAGCAGCTCGCCACCGAGGGCGCCGTCGAGGTCGTACCCAACCGTGGCTTCCGCGTGATCGAGCGGGGCGCCCGGGAACTCGCCGAACTGGCCGAGATCCGCGCCCTGATCGAGGTCCCCGTGATGCTGCGGCTCGCCCGCACGGTGCCCGCCGCCCGCTGGTCCGACCTGCGCCCGCTGGCCGAGGGGACCGTCCGGGCCGCGTCCTCCGGGTGCCGGGCCACCTATGCCGAGTCCGACCGGGCCTTCCACCGCGCGGTGCTCGCCCTGGCCGGCAACGAACAACTCGTCCAGATCGCCGAGGACCTGCACCGCCGCGCCCAGTGGCCGCTGGTCGGCGGCCCGGTCACCCGCGGGCGCGCCGACCTCGTGGCGGACGCGGCCGAACACCTGGCGCTCCTGGAGGCGTTGGTCGCGGGGGAGTGGGACGTGGTGCAGTCGCTGGTGCGGGAGCACTTCGCGGGAGCCGCGTGAATCCGAATATGTGACTCCGGTCACGAGCGGGTCCGGGTCCGGCCACCGAGGACCGCACCGGGAACCCGGCCGACCGGCGGTGACGTGCCCCACGGAAAGGGACGACCGTTCCACGGGGGAGAGCGCCGATGTTTCCGAATCCCGGCCGGCAGGCCGCACAGCGAGGCGCCGAGGCATCGGCCCGTCAGGGATACCAGGACGGACTGCGCGCCGCACAGGCGGGCGCCCGGCGCGGCCATTCCGGCTCACGGCGCGGGGGCGGACTCGTGTCCTTCCTACTCCTCGTCGCCGTCGGGGTGTTGGTCGCCCGCGACCCCGAACTCCGGGCATCCGTCCTGCAGTTGGTCCACCACGTCGTGAACGTCGTCCAGAACCGGACCGACGGCCACTGATCTACGCCGTCGCCGCCCCCGGCGCGGGCACCGCCAACTGCCGTGCCAGCCAGGTCGGTACACCGCCGAGCAGCCGGAACAGCCGCCGTGCCTCCTCGCGCAACCGGGACGCCTCCGGCTCCACCTCCGCGTCCGCGAGCGACGCGAGGGCCGGTGCCGTACCGACGAGGTAGCCCAACTCCTCCCGGATCCGCAGTGATTCGGCGAAGCCGTGCCGTGCCTCCGCCAACTCCCCGTCCCGCAGGGCGAGTCCGGCCAGATGGCGCCAGGTGAACGACAGCAGCAGCGGGTCGGCCTGCTCGGCCGCCCCCGCGTGCGCGCGCCGGTAGGCGGCCCGCGCGGCCTGCGGCGATCGGGCCAGGTTCTCGGCGAGCAGCCCCCGCCGGAAGTCCAGCAGCGCCCGCCCACCGCCGCCCGGCGGGATCAGCGCCGCCGCCCGCCCGAGCGCGGCCCGCGCCTCGTCCGCCCGGTCCCGGACCCCGAGCAGGGTGGCCGCGTAGGCGAGCTGCCCGCGCTCACAGGCCGCCGCGCCCCGCTCGTCGTCACTGTGGGCCAGCGCCTCGGCCGTACGCAGCGCGTCCTCGGCCTCCTCCCAGCCCCGCTCGGTGTACAGGCAGCGCTCCACGAGCAGCGCGGTCCGCTGGAGGGCCGCCGCCGCGGTGTCGGGCCGCAGCAGCGCCGCCGCGTCGGCCCAACAGGCCCGCGAGCGCAGCCGCCACACCGCGGTCTGGAGGGGATCGTCATCGGCGGTCGTTCCGTTCCCAGACATGGCGGAATACGCCACGTTGCCCTCCCCGAGCACACCATTGAGCTGTTGAGTGGTGGCCGCATCTCAGCACGAATCCCGGCGCCCGGCCAAGAGGGTGGGTGAAAGAATTCACAAAGTCGTGTGATCGTCCGGGGAGCGCGGGGTCAGCTCATCCGCAGTGCCAGGAAGAAATCCAGCTTGTCCTCGAGGCGCGAGAGGTCCCGACTCGTCAACTGCTCGATCCTGCCGACCCGGTAGCGCAGCGTGTTGACATGCAGGTGCAGCCGGGACGCACAGCGCGTCCACGAGCCGTCGCACTCCAGGAACGCCTCCAGCGTCGGGATCAGCTCCGCGCGGTGCCTGCGGTCGTACTCGCGCAGCGGGTCCAGGAGGCGGGCGGTGAACGCCCGCCGCACGTCGTCCGGCACGAACGGCAGCAGCAGGACGTGCGAGGCCAGCTCCTGATGCCCGGCCGCGCACACCCGCCCGGCACGCGCCGCGGCCACCCGCCGCGCGTGCCGCGCCTCCTCCAGCGCCCCGCGCAGCCCCTCCGCCGAGTGCACGGCCGCGCTCACCCCGAGCGTGACCCGCCCGTCGCCGTCGAGCCCGGCCGACAGCGGATCCCGTACGGCCGTCAGGAGCACGTCCGCGTGGATACCGGACTCGGAGCCGTCGTGCTCCGCCGAGACCGCGGGCAGCGGTACGAGCGCGATCGCCTCGTCGCCGGAATGGGCCACGGCGATCCGGTCGGACGGCTCGGGGCCCGTCGCCAGCGGGTCGACCAGGATCTCCTCAAGGAGCGACTGGGCGACCGGTCCTGCCTCGATGTCGCCGCCCTCCCACTCGACCCGGGCCACCACCACCTGCCAGTGCGGGGCCGCCCCGAGCCCGGGCAGCAGGACGGGTGCGGCGACCCGCAGCCGCGCGGCGATCTCGGCCGGCGCGGCACCCGTCTGGACCAGCTCCAGGACCTCCTGCGCGAGCCGTCTGCGGACCGTGCGCGCCGCGTCCCGGCGGTCCCGCTCGACCGCGATGAGCTGGGTGACGCCCTGGAGCAGGTCGAGCCGCTCGTCCGGCCAGTCCCCGGCGTCCGCCTCGACCGCGAGCAGCCAGTCCGACAGGACCGTCTCGCGTACGTCCCGCGAGCGGCCACCACGAATCGGGAAGAGCGAGTACGTGGCGCCGCCCAGGACCAGCCGGTGCGGACCCCGGCGGCCGGTGCGGGTGGCCGTCAGGTGCTCGGCGGCCAGTTGCGCGCACACGTCCGCGGACAGGGCGGGCCCCGCCCCCGACATCTTCGCGCCCGCGATGAGCCGTCCGGTCGGCGACAGCACCCACGCCCGCAGGTCCAGGTCGGAACCGAGCAGGTCCAGGACCACGTCCGGGCCGCCGCCCGCCGGGCCCGAGGTCATCATCCGGCGGTGCCGGTCCACCACGGCCGCGAGATCACCGGCCCGCTCGCCGGAGACCTGCCGTACGACATGCTCGGTGATCGTCGCGAACGCCACCGACTCGTTGACCGCGAACAGCGGCAGCCGGTGCCGGGCGCAGGCGGCTATCAGGTCGTCCGGGACGGCCCCCAGCTCGGCCTCGCCGGCGGCCAGCGCGGCCACCCCGGCGGACACCAGGAGCCGTACGAACGGCTCGGTGTCGGAGGTGTCACGGCGCCAGGCCAGGCCGGTCAGGACCAGCTCGCCGCCGGAGAGATAGCGGCTGGGGTCGCGCAGGTCGGTGGTCATCACCCCGCGGACCGTGCGGTCCAGCTCGTCCGCCCCGCCGAGCAGCCGCAGCCCCAGCGCATCGGTGTCCAGAAGTGCGCGCAGCCGCATCGCCGTCGCCGCCGTTCTTTGTCTAGAAAACTACGATGAACCATGAGGTGCTGTGGGTGTGAGGCCGTGCGGGGCTGTTTCCCACGTTTCCACAGGGAATCGGAGGGGTTACTGATGGCCTCCGTTCATACGAATCTACAAGATGCCCGCGCTGGCCAGCCAACTCCTTCATGGTTTCCGTGACTGACCCCGTGGGAGCACGGCGCTGTGTACTGACCTCACGCTGCATTAACAGCGCATGAACGAGCCGGGCCCGCCGCACACGAACTGGCTTGATCCGTACGATCCCGTACGACCCACGAGACGAAGAAGAGAGCCGGTCATGGACTTCCTTCGCCCCGCAAGCTGGGAGGAGGCGCTCGCCGCGAAGGCCGAGCACCCCACCGCAGTACCGATCGCGGGCGGCACCGACGTGATGGTCGAGATCAACTTCGACCACCGCCGGCCCGAGTACCTGCTCGACCTGAACCGCGTCGGCGACCTCTACGAGTGGGAGGTCGGCGCCGACAGCGTGCGGCTCGGGGCCTCCGTCCCGTACACCCGGATCATGGAGAACCTGCGCGCCGAGCTGCCGGGCCTCTCCCTCGCCTCGCACACGGTCGCCTCCCCGCAGATCCGCAACCGCGGCGGAGTCGGTGGCAACCTCGGCACCGCATCCCCGGCCGGCGATGCCCACCCCGCGCTCCTCGCGGCGGGCGCCGAGGTCGAGGCCGAGTCGGTGCGCGGCAGCCGTCGTATCCCGATCGACGAGTTCTACACCGGAGTGAAGCGCAACGCGCTCGCGCCCGACGAGCTGATCCGGGCCGTCCACATCAAGAAGGCGGACGGCCCGCAGCAGTACTCCAAGGTCGGCACCCGCAACGCGATGGTCATCGCGGTCTGCGCCTTCGGACTGGCTCTCCATCCCGAGACCCGCACGGTCCGCACCGGCATCGGATCGGCCGCGCCGACCCCCGTCCGGGCGAAGGCCGCCGAGGAATTCCTGAACGCCGCGCTCGACGAGGGCGGCTTCTGGGAGAACGGGAAGATCATCACCCCGTCGCTCGCCAAGCAGTTCGCGGACCTGTGCTCCGCCGCCTGCAACCCGATCGACGACGTCCGGGGCACCGCGAGCTACCGCCGCCACGCGGTCGGCATCATGGCCCGCCGCACCCTGACCTGGACCTGGGAGTCCTACCGCGGCACCGCCGCCCGCACGGAGGGAGTCGCCTGATGCGCGTCAATTTCACGGTCAACGGCCGTCCGCAGGAAGCCGACGACGTCTGGGAGGGCGAGTCCCTGCTGTACGTCCTGCGGGAGCGGTTGGGCCTGCCGGGCTCCAAGAACGCCTGCGAGCAAGGGGAGTGCGGTTCCTGCACCGTCCGCCTCGACGGCGTCCCGGTGTGTTCCTGCCTGGTCGCCGCCGGTCAGGTCGAGGGCCGCGAGGTCGTCACCGTCGAGGGGCTCGCGGACTACGCCAAGCAGCGCGCGGAGCACGGGAGTTGCGGCACGTCCTTGCAGGAGGCCCAGCAGTGGGCCGCCAAGGGACACGACTCCCAGACCGGTGAGGGCACCCAACTCGCCCCCATCCAGCAGGCGTTCATCGACGCCGGCGCCGTGCAGTGCGGCTTCTGCACCCCCGGACTCCTCGTCGCCGCCGACGAGATGCTGGAGCACAACCCGACCCCGACCGACGCCGACATCCGCGAGGCGCTCTCGGGCAACCTCTGCCGTTGCACCGGCTACGAGAAGATCATGGACGCGGTCCGCCTGGCGGCCGCCCGGCAGGGAGAGGCGGTCTGACGATGGGCACCACCGGCACTCCCACGAACCTCACCCAGCGCTCCAAGACCCGGGGCGGCATCGGCGAGTCCACGCTCCGCCCGGACGGCACCCTCAAGGTCACCGGCGAGTTCGCGTACTCGTCCGACATGTGGCACGAGGACATGCTCTGGGGCCAGATCCTCAGGTCCACGGTCGCTCACGCGGAGATCGTGTCCATCGACACCGTCGAGGCCCTGAAGACCCCCGGCGTCTACGCCGTCATGACCTACGACGACCTGCCGACCGACGTGAAGAACTACGGCCTGGAGATCCAGGACACCCCGGTCCTCGCCCACGGCAAAGTCCGCCACCACGGCGAGCCGGTCGCGATCGTCGCCGCCGACCACCCGGAGACGGCCCGCCGCGCCGCCGCGAAGATCAAGGTCGAGTACCGCGAACTCCCGGTCATCACCGACGAGTTGTCCGCCACCGCGCCGGACGCGATCCTCATCCACGAGGGCCGCGACGACCACCACATCGGCCATGTCCCGCACCCGAACATCGTGCACCGCCAGCCGATCGTGCGCGGTGACGTGGAAGCCGCCCGGGAGCGCGCCGACTTCATCGTCGAGGGCGAGTACACCTTCGGCATGCAGGACCAGGCGTTCCTCGGCCCGGAGTCCGGTCTCGCCGTCCCCGCCGAGGACGGCGGGGTCGACCTCTACATCGCCACCCAGTGGCTGCACTCCGACCTGCGCCAGATCGCGCCCGTCCTCGGCCTGCCCGAGGACAAGGTCCGCATGACCCTGTCCGGCGTCGGCGGCGCCTTCGGCGGCCGTGAGGATCTGTCGATGCAGATCCACGCCTGTCTGCTGGCCCTGCGCACCGGCAAACCGGTGAAGATCGTCTACAACCGCTTCGAGTCCTTCTTCGGACACGTCCACCGCCACCCCGCCAAGCTCCACTACGAGCACGGCGCGACCAAGGACGGCAAGCTCACCCACCTCAAGGCCCGGATCGTCCTGGACGGCGGCGCCTACGCGTCCGCCTCCCCGGCGGTCGTCGGCAACGCCTCCTCCCTCGGCGCCGGACCGTACGTCGTCGACAACGTCGACATCGAGGCCATCGCCCTCTACACCAACAACCCGCCCTGCGGCGCGATGCGCGGCTTCGGCGCGGTCCAGGCGTGCTTCGCCTACGAGGCCCAGATGGACAAGCTCGCCGACAAGGTGGGCATGGACCGGGTCGCGTTCCGTCAGCTCAACGCGATGGAGCAGGGCACGATCATGCCGACCGGGCAGCCGGTCGACTCGCCGGCCCCGGTCGCCGAACTCCTGCGCCGCGTCAAGGCGATGCCCATGCCGCCCGAGCAGCAGTGGCTCGCCGCCGGAGAGGCCGCCGACGTACGGCAGTTGCCGGGCGGCCTGTCCAACACCACGCACGGCGAAGGCGTCGTCCGCGGGGTCGGCTACGCGGTCGGCATCAAGAACGTCGGCTTCTCCGAGGGCTTCGACGACTACTCGACGGCGAAGGTCCGCCTGGAAGTCGTGGCCGGTGAGCCCGTCGCCGTCGTGCACACCGCGATGGCGGAGGTCGGCCAGGGCGGTGTCACCGTCCACGCGCAGATCGCCCGCACCGAGCTGGGTGTCACGCAGGTGACCATCAACCCGGCCGACACCCAGGTGGGCAGCGCCGGTTCGACCTCCGCGTCCCGGCAGACGTACGTCACCGGTGGCGCGGTGAAGAACTCCTGCGAGCTGGTCCGCGAGAAGGTCCTGGAGCTGGGCCGCCGCAAGCTCGGTACGTACCACCCCGCTTGGGCCACCGCCGAACTCCTGCTGGAGGGCGGCAAGGTCGTCACCGACGCGGGCGAGGTCCTCGCCGATCTGGTGGACGTCCTCGAGGACGAGGCCGTCGAGATCGAGGCCGAGTGGCGCCACCGCCCCACCGAGGCCTTCGACCTCCGTACCGGACAGGGCTTCGGCCATGTCCAGTACACGTTCGCCGCGCACCGCGCCGTCGTCGAGGTCGACACCGAACTCGGCCTGGTGAAGGTCATCGAGCTGGCCTGCGCACAGGACGTCGGCAAGGCGCTCAACCCGCTGTCCGTCATCGGCCAGATCCAGGGCGGTACCACCCAGGGTCTCGGTGTGGCGGTCATGGAGGAGATCATCGTCGACCCGAAGACCGCCAAGGTCAGGAACCCGTCCTTCACGGACTACCTGATCCCCACCATCCTCGACACGCCGACCATCCCGGTCGATGTGCTCGAACTCGCCGACGAGCACGCCCCGTACGGGCTGCGCGGCATCGGCGAGGCACCCACCCTGTCGTCGACTCCCGCCGTTCTGGCGGCGATCCGCAACGCGACCGGGCTGGAACTGAACAGGACACCGGTCCGCCCGGAGCACCTCACGGGCATGTAGTCCAGGGGGACTTGAGTCCCCCTGACTCCCCTCTTTGTTCGTCTCGGGCCGTCCCCCGGGTCGTGCACCTTCCCAAAACCCGCCGCCCACAGGGCAGTTGCGCGGGTGCCCCTATGAACCTTGGGAGACGGCACCATGACCCAGCAGTCCGTGGAGCCCAGGACCACAGCCGAAGACGCGGGCGAAGGAACCCGCGTCCCGGCCGGCCGGTCCTGGCTCGACCGGTATTTCCACATAAGCCGGCGGCAGTCCACCGTCGCGCGTGAAGTGCGTGGCGGAGTCACCACCTTCATGGCGATGGCCTACATCCTGCTGCTCAACCCCCTGATCCTGTCCGGCAAGGACGTCGCGGGGAACACGCTCGGCCAGCAGGGCCTGATCACCGCGACCGCGTTCGCGGCGGCCTTCACCACCCTGCTGATGGGCTTCGTCGGCAAGGTCCCGCTGGCCCTCGCCGCCGGCCTCTCCGTCTCCGGTGTGCTCTCCTCGCAGGTCGCCCCGCAGATGACCTGGCCGCAGGCGATGGGCATGTGCGTGATCTACGGCGTGGTCATCATGCTGCTGGTCGTCACCGGCCTGCGCGAGATGATCATGAACGCGATCCCGCTCGCGCTCAAACACGGCATCACGATGGGCATCGGCCTGTTCATCGCCCTCATCGGCTTCTACAAGTCGGGCTTCGTGCACCAGGGCAGGGCGACCCCCCTCACCCTCGGCCCGGCGGGTGAACTCGCGGGCTGGCCCGTCCTGTTGTTCGCCGGCACCCTGCTCCTCATCTTCATGCTCCAGGCCCGCAACATGCCCGGCGCCATCCTCGTCGGCATCATCAGCGGCACGGTCGTCGCCGCGATCCTGAACGCCGCCGGGGTCATCGACCCCAAGCAGTGGGCCAGCGGCGCCGCCCCCGAACTGCACGGCAGCGCGGTCTCCATGCCGGACTTCTCGCTCTTCGGGCATGTGGAGTTCGGCGGCTGGGGCAAGGTCGGCGCGATGACGGTCGGCATGATCGTGTTCACGCTCGTGCTGGCCGGGTTCTTCGACGCGATGGCCACCATCATCGGCGTCGGCACGGAGGCGAAGCTCGCCGACGACAAGGGCCGGATGCCGGGCCTGTCGAAGGCGCTGTTCATCGACGGCGCCGGCGGCGCGATCGGCGGTGTGGCGGGCGGCTCCGGCCAGACCGTCTTCATCGAGTCGGCCACCGGCGTCGGCGAGGGCGCCCGCACGGGCCTCGCCTCGGTCGTCACCGGCCTGTTCTTCGCCGCCTGTCTCTTCTTCACCCCGCTCACCGCGCTCGTCCCGCAGGAGGTCGCGTCCGCCGCCCTCGTGGTCATCGGCTCGATGATGCTGATGAACGCCCGGCACGTGGACTGGGCCGACCGCGCCACCGCGATCCCGGTCTTCCTGACCGTGGTCGTGATGCCGTTCACGTACAGCATCACCGCGGGCGTCTCCGCGGGTGTCATCTCGTACGTCGCCATCAAGACCGCCCAGGGCAAGGCGCGCGAGATCGGCCCCTTCATGTGGGTCCTGACCGCCGTCTTCCTCGTCTACTTCGCCCTCAACCCGATCGAGGGCTGGCTCGGCGTGCACTAGCCGCGCGCCTCGACAGCTCTTCCCCGCAACCCCGTTAGGAGACCGAGAGATGCTGGACATCGCCGAAGAGCTGCACCGGTGGGTCGAGCAGGGCCGCGACTTCGCCGTCGCCACCGTGGTGGCCGTCAGCGGCAGCGCGCCCCGCCGGCCCGGCGCCGCCCTCGCGGTGGACGCCGACGGCACGGCGATCGGCTCGGTCTCCGGGGGCTGCGTGGAAGGCGCCGTCTACGAACTGTGCCAACAGGCCCTCACAGACGGCGAAACCGTCCTGGAGCGCTTCGGCTACAGCGACGAGGACGCCTTCGCCGTGGGCCTGACCTGCGGCGGAGTCATCGACATCCTCGTCACACCGGTACGGGCCGAAGACCCGGCCCGCCCGGTGGTCACCGCCGCCCTGTCGGCGGCCGCCCGCGGTCAGGCGGCGGCACTGGCCCGCATCGTCTCCGGCCCGGCCGGGCTGCGGGGCCGCGCCCTCGTCGTACGCCCCGACGGCTCCTACGACGGCGGGTTCGGCGCCCACCCCGAACTGGACCGCACGGTCGCCGCCGAGGCCGGTGCCCTGCTGGACGCCGGCCGTACCGGCACCGTGGAGATCGGCGAACAGGGCTCCCGCTGCGGGGCCCCGCTCACCGTCCTGGTCGAGTCCTCGGTCCCGCCACCCCGGATGATCGTCTTCGGCGCGATCGACTTCGCCTCCGCGCTGGTCCGCATCGGCAAGTTCCTCGGCTACCACGTCACGGTGTGCGACGCACGCCCCGTCTTCGCCACCAGGGCCCGCTTCCCCGACGCCGACGAGATCGTCGTCGAGTGGCCCCACACCTACCTCGACCGCACGGACGTCGACGCCCGTACCGTCCTGTGCGTCCTCACCCACGACGCCAAGTTCGACGTACCCCTGCTCCGGCTCGCCCTCCGTCTCCCGGTGGCGTACGTCGGGGCGATGGGCTCCCGCCGCACCCACCTCGACCGCAACGAGCGCCTGCGCGAAGTCGGCGTCACGGAAATGGAGTTGGCCCGCCTGCGGTCTCCGATCGGCCTCGATCTGGGCGCTCGGACGCCCGAGGAGACCGCCCTGTCGATCGCCTCCGAGATCGTCGCCAACAGGCGTGGCGGCAGCGGGAGTTCACTCACCGGCGCGCACACCCCGATCCACCACGACGGGGCGTCGGTGACGGTCGGGCGGATCGGGTCTGTGGCCTGAGACCCCGGCGCTCAGCGCGGCAGGGCGGGCCGGTCCGGTCGTACCGAGAAGGCCGTGTCGCCCGCCACCGCCACCAGCGCGTCCTTGACGAGCAGGACGTACGGGTCCGTGTCGTCCGCGGAGTCGCCGGGATTCTGGAGGGCGGAGGTGCGCCAACGCACCGCGCCGGTACGGACGTTCAGGGCCAGCAGCCGCCCGAACCGGTTGGCGAAGTACAGGGTGTCGAACTTCGCCGAGTACACCGGTGTCGACAGGTTCTCGATGTCCGTCTCCCGCTGCCACAGCCGCTTTCCGTCGCTGACCCGCACGGCGGTGACCGTCCCGTTGGGGCGGACGAAGTAGACGACGCCCTTGACCAGAGTGGGCGTGCCGCGCGTCGTGCCCGGCAGTGGGATCGCGAGCCCCCCGCCGACGGGGTCCACCTCCTCCAGCCTGGTGTACGGCTGGTCCTCGCCGGGGCCGAAGGAACCCGCCGCCAGCTTCGGCACCGCGAACAGCGGGCGCCCGTCGACCATGCCCAGCGGCACGGCCCCGGTGGGCACCGTGGCGACCTCCTTCGCCGTGCCGCCGGCGGGGTTCAGGTGCACCAGGGCGACACCGTCCTTGGTGGGGTCGTCCGCGGGAGTGCACAGGCCGTACGGGGTGCCGCCCAGGACCGCCGGGGTGCAGGCGTCGCCGACGCTCGACGACGCGGGCGTGGTCCACAGGCGGCTGCCCGACTCGTCGTAGGCGACGAAATGCGTCGCGTGCTCGTCCATCGCCAGGATTCCGCCGTCGAACAGGACGGCGTCACGGTCCTCGCTGACCGGGTGTTCCCACAGCTGGGTGCCGGTCTTCGCGTCCAGGGCCACCAGGCGGCGGGTGATGTAGGTCTGGGTCGAGTCCGGCTTGACGTAGGTGTAGACGCGGCCGTCCCTGACACCGATCGGGCGCGAGGTCTCGGGGCTGGTGCCCGACCGCCAGTCGACCCGGCCCGAGGCGGCGTCGAGCGCGGTGACCGTGAAACCGGTGCCGGCGCAGTACACAGTGGTGGTGGCGCCCGCCACACAGCCGGACTGGCCGTAGTCCAGGGGCTCGCCCGTCTTGGCGGTGAGCAGGCTCGCCCGCCAGGACTGCCAGCCGGTGGGCAGCGCCACGGCGGTGGTGGAGGACTTGGCCGCGGCCGTGCCCGAGTCCGTGCCGTCGGCCGACATCCGGTGCAGGGTCGTGAGGCCGAGCGCGGTGACGGCGAGCGTGGCGGCGAGGGCGATGGCCAGGCGTCGTCGTCCCCGGCGCGGGCGGGGGCCGCTGCCCGGGACGGTCTCGGGTGTCGCCGGGCGGGGGCGTGCCGGTGCCGGCGCGGTGGAGTCGGACAGGGTGAGCAACATGCCGTGCAGCTCGGCCAGTTGGGGACGGGCCGCCGCGTCCTTGTCCAGGCAGCGTTCGGCGATGCTCCGCAGCGGCTCGGGCACTCCGTCCAACCGGGGCTGCTCGTACATGACCTGATAGCCCGTCAGATACGGGCTGGCGCCGTCGAAGGGGCGGTTGCCGGTGGCCGCGTACACCAGCAGGGAGCCCAGCGAGAAGACGTCGGAGGCGGCGGTGACGTCCCGGGGCGCGGCGAACTGCTCGGGGGACATGAAGGGCGGGGTGCCGATCAGCCGCCCGGTCACGGTGAGGGACTGGTTGTCGGCGGCGCGGGAGATACCGAAGTCGATGACGCGGGGTCCGTCCTCGGCGAGCAGGACGTTGCTGGGTTTCAGGTCGCGGTGCACCACCCCGGCCTGGTGGATGTCCCGCAGCGCCTCGACCAGACCCAGCGCCAGGGTGCGCAGGGTCTGCCCGCCCAACGGGCCCTCCTTCTCGACGACTTCGGCCAGGGTGCGGCCGGGCACGTAGAGCGTGGCCATCCAGGGGACCTCGGCGTCGGGGTCGGCGTCCACGACGGGCGCGGTGAACGCGCCGCTCACCCGGCGGACGGCCGCGATCTCCTGCCGGAAGCGGGCCCGGAACTCCTCGTCCAGCGCGTACTGCGCGTGCACGACCTTGACCGCGACCTGCCGTCCCGAGGCCGACCGCGCGAGATACACCACGCCCATCCCGCCGTTGCCGAGCCGGTCGAGCAGCGTATAGCCGCCGATGGACTCCGCGTCTCCGGGGCGCAGCGACATTCGCCGGTCACCTTTCCTGATTCCCGTGCCCACAAGGGCCGTTCAGGATCATCACACTAGAGCGTTCGCCACGGGCGGCGGACATCGACGTCGGGGGAGAGGGAAATCGGTTGCGGGCCCGGGGTGCCCGCGTCTTCCATGGGCCCATGGTGTCCACCGACCGACTGCTCGCCTTCGCGACCCTGTCCTTCCTGCTGATCGTGGTGCCCGGCCCCAGCGTGCTGTTCGTGATCGGGCGGGCGCTGGCGCACGGCCGACGCGCCGCGCTGACCACCGTGGTGGGCAACACACTCGGCGCCTATCTGCTCGTCGTCGCCGTGGCCCTCGGCATCGGATCGCTGGTCGAGCGCTCGGTCTTGGTCTTCACGACCCTGAAGCTCGCCGGCGCCGCCTACCTCGTGTACCTCGGCGTGAAGGCGTGGCGCCAACGCGGCTCGCTGCGCGCCGCGTTCGCGGGGGAGGAGGCGGCCCCGCACAGCGGTCTGCGCACCCTGTGGGAGGGATTCGCCGTCGGGGTGGCCAACCCCAAGACGATCGTGTTCTTCGCCGCCGTCCTGCCCCAGTTCGTGGACCGCGAACAGGGCCGGGTGACGGCGCAGATGCTGCTGCTCGGCCTGGTCTTCAACCTCATCGCCGTGGTCTCCGACAGCGTGTGGGGCCTGGCCGCAGCCACCGCACGCGGCTGGTTCGCCCGCTCACCGCGCCGCCTCTCGGCGGTCGGCGGCGCGGGCGGCCTCACGATGATCGGCCTGGGCGTGACGGTTGCCGTGACCGGCCGCAAGGACTGACTGGGCTAGGCCCTGTCTTCAAATCCCCCTCGTCGCCCGGAGGGCGGCCCCGCGGCGTCCGGTGCGTGCTCTCGGTGTGCCGGGTGCAGGCCCTCGTACTGGATGTACTTGGGCTTGTGCCCGGTGCAGCGAGAGTGCGTGCCGGGCGTCGCGGGGCAGAGGGGGATTTGAAGACAGGGCCTAGGGCCGCCTCAGCAGCCGGTTCACCGCCCGCCCGAACATCGACCGCGCCACCGCGCGCAGCGGCCCGTCGAAGAGCCGCGGCAGGAACCGGACCCGCAGCTCCTCCCGCCAGACCACACGGCTCCGGCCGCCCGGCCCTGGCCGCACCTCGATCTCCGCCCAGCCCAGGACGACCCGCCCCCGCTTCTCCAGCCGGACCAGACCCGGCTCGTCCTCCGACGGCGGCCGCCACACGGTGACCTCCATCCGGTCGTCGAAGGAGAGCGGACCGAAACCCGAGCGGGCCACGAAGACCGTGCCCTCACCGGTCGGTGGCGGAGTGAGCACGGTGACCCGGGTCAGTGGGACCACATCGGCGTGGCGTGGCCACTCCGTCAACCGGCGCCACGCCTCCTCAAGGGGAAGCGGTGCCGTGCGTTCGAGACGGAAGCTGACCATGCAGAGATCGTAGAGAACCCTCCCTGTTCGACGGTACTTTCACCGACAGCTCACACCCTTGGCGTAGAGGTTCACAGGGACGGAGACGACGTACACCGGACAGCCGCCCCGAGTTTCCCCGCGCCCCGGCCGGAACTGACGCCTCCCCCCTACGCTCTGACCCGAGGGCGGGCATCCCGCCTGCCCACGGGGGAGTTGGTCGTCATGCCACTGAAGGCCTACGGCGTACTGATCACACGAGCGGTCGACACGCGGCGCGAAGGCGCCGCCGGCACACCGCACTACCAGATCCATCTCACGGACGACGCGGGCACGCACTTTCGAGCCGCCGTCAACGTCCTGTCCGCGGAGCGGCCCTCCGAGCTGCTCTACCTCGTCGACGAGGACTTCCAACACCCCGTCACGGCCCGCCTGGAGGGCCTGCCGAGCGGCTGGAACACCCTGCTGCCCGGGCCCGGCGGCCCGAACCTCGACTTCGTGCGCGGCAACCTCTTCGACCCGGCGCGGCTGCGTACGCTCCCGCCGGACGCGAGCGGGCCCGACAACGACCTCGCCGACCTCCTCGACCACTACGTACGACGCGCGGTGGACGACCCGGAGGCCCGGCTGTACGTCTTCGGCGAGCGCTTCGGCCCCGAACCGACCGTCAAGGACAAGGTGTTCGGGTTCCTGCCCGGCAACGGCGTCCACGACATCCATATGAACCAGGGCAACAGCCGCCGCTTCAGCGGCGACGACGGGGTCTGGCAGGACGGCGGCATCCTCGTCCACTTCCCGGCACGGTCGCGGTGGGTCGGCATCTTCCTCGCCTTCCAGAGCCAGTCCTGGCACACCGACGACACCACCGGCCACACCCTGGAGGGCACCGACGGCTCCCGCGACGAGCCCGGCGGGCAGCCCCTGCGGATCGTGGCGGCCCTCGTCAACCCGAGCGGCCCGGCCCCCGAGACGGAGAGCGTCACCCTCCTCAACGCCTCGCCCGATCCACTCGACCCGGCCGGCTGGCACGTCCGCGACCGGCTGGGCCACTCCTGCGCGGTACCGCCCGGCGCCCTCGCCCCGGGTGCCACCCTGCTCGTCCCGCTCACGGACGGCGTCCAACTCGGCAACCAGGGCGGCGAGATCACCCTCCTCGACGCGGCAGGACTCAAGGTGCACGGCGTCTCCTACACCGCCGAGCAGGCCGCGCGGGAGGGCTGGACCGTGGTGTTCTGACCCCGCCCGGCACCTCCCTTCCGTACCGCCCGCGCGTACGGCACCATGAGCGCGACCCGCACCGCAGCACCGGCCGGAGGGTGTCCCGTGGACCGCGAACTGCACGCCAGGCTCGACGAGTTGCAGCGCGACCCGTATCCGCTCTACACCCGGGCGCGGCAGACCGACGGGCTCACCCACCTCGCCGAACTCGACGCCTGGCTCGTCGCCCGGGACGCCGACGTACGCGAAGTCCTGCGCCGCCCCGAGGACTTCTCCTCCGCGATGGCGCTACGGCCCGACGTGCTGCCCGCGCCCGCCGCCCTCGCCGTGCTCGGCGGAGGGTTCGGCGGGCGGCCCGTCGTGGTCACCGCGGACGGTGCCGAGCACCAGCGGCTGCGCGCGCCCATCGTCCGCGGCCTCTCACCGGCCCGCGTCACGGCCGTCCTGCCGTACGCCGCCGAGCGCGCCGCCGCCCTGGTGGACGCCTTCGCCGGGGACGGGCACGTCGAGCTGATGTCGGCCTACGCCAAGCGGCTCCCCGGCGAGGTCATCGGGAGGATCGTCGGCCTCGACCCCGCCGATGTGCCCGGGGTCGTCCACGGCGGTCACCGCGCCGAGGAACTCCTCTTCCGCCCCCTGCCCGAGGACGAGCAGATCGCCGCGGCCGAGGACGTCGTCGCGATGCAGCGGACCCTCGACCGGTACGTACAGGAACGGTACGACGAGCCCCGCGAGGACCTCTGCTCGGAGCTGATCGCCTCCGTCGTGGAGGGGCCGCTGACGTTTGAGCACCGGCACCAACTCGTCGCCCACCTCCAGAACCTGCTCCTCGCCGGACACCTCACCACCACCGCGCTCATCGGCACCACCGTCCTGCATCTGTTGCGTCACCCGGGCCAGTGGGAGCTGCTGTGCGCGGAACCCGATCGCATCCCCGCGGCGATCGAGGAGGCGGCACGCTACGACACCGCGCTCCAGGGCTTCCGCCGGATCACCACCCGGCCCGTCGTCCTGGCCGGCACCGAACTCCCCGCCGGGGCAGCGCTGTTCGTCGCCTTCGGCGCGGCCAACCGCGACGAGCGGCGGCACGCGCGCGCCGACACCTTCGACATCACCCGCACATCGAGCCGCCATCTCGCCTTCGGCTTCGGCGTGCACAGTTGCCCGGGCTCCCAGCTCGCCCGGGAACAACTCCGCCTCACCCTGGAGGAGTTGACCCGCCGGCTGCCCGGCCTGCGGCCGGCGGAGGACCGTCCGGTCGTCATGCGGCCGACGATGATCCACCGTTCCCCGTACGTCCTGCGTCTGACGTGGTGACTCAGGGCCGGTACACCTTTCCGGGCTCGGCTTTGCCCGGCGCCAGCAGTTGCGGCACGGTCACGAACACATAGCCGCGTTCCTTCAGGGCGTCGATGACGCCGGGGACGGCGGGCACGGTGCCCGCGTAGAGGTCGTGGAGCAGGATGATGCCGTCCCGGGAGGCCTGGGCGAGGACGCGCTTGGTGATCAGCGCGGAGTCGGTGGTCGCGTAGTCCTTGGCGGTGACGCTCCACAGGACCTCCGAGAGGCCCAGTTCACGGCAGATCCGGTGCACGGTGTCGTTCGTGCGGCCCTGCGGCGGGCGCATCAGCGTCGGCCGCCTGCCGGTTATTCGTTCTATCGCGTCGTCCGTCCGCTCCAGTTCGTCGCGGATCTGCGCGGGCGTGATCCTGGTCAGGATCTTGTGGTCCCAGGTGTGGCTGGCCACCTCGTGGCCCTCGGCGGCCATGCGCTCGACCAGTTCCGGGTACTTCTCGATGTGCCGCTTGCCGAGCAGGAAGAAGGTCGCCGGGACCCGCTTCTCCTTCAGGATGTCGAGCAGCCGCGCCGAGTTCTCGCTCGGTCCGGCGTCGAAGGTCAGCGCGATGCACTTGACCTCACGGCAGTCGACCGTCCCGAACCGGGCCTGCGCGGTGGCGGACGCGGCCTTCGCCCGGGCGGCGGCCGGCGCCGTCGTGTCGAGCCTCGCGCAGCCGCTCGACGAGAGGGCCAGCGAGGCGGTCGCCATGAACATGCCGACGGCACGCAACCCGGCCCGGGTTCTTTTCCTCTTCTTACTCAGAGATGGCATGCCGGGACTATACACAGCGAGTAGAAACGGTGTGTATAGTCGATCGGCGTGGCCGCGGGAGGCGACTCCCGTACCGCGCTAGGCCCCCAACTCCCGCCCGAGGCGCAGGTTCCAGCGCCCGGACTGTCCGCTGAGGTCCGTCGCGGTCAGCGGGGGTACGTCCAGCCGCCAGAACGCGGGCCCGGGCACGCCGAGAACCGTGACCGCCAGGGCCCGTACGATCTCCTGCTCCACCACCGCGAGGGTCCTGCCCTCGAACGCCGCCGCCGCGTTCAGCCAGCGCGCCGCCCGCTCGCACAACGCCCGCACCGACTCCCCGCCGTGCGGCGCGGCATCCGGGTCCGACAACCACGACATCAGCTGCTCCGGCTCCCGGGCCATCACCTCGTCGAGGGTCAGACCCCGCCAGCGGCCCATGTCGAGCCCCGCCAACTCGGGCTCCGGGGCAGCCGCGAGACCGAGCGCGCACGCCGTCTCACGGCAGCGCGCGGTGGGGGAGACCAGCACCCGGTCGGCCGCCCGCAGCGAGCCGGCGGCGGACTCGGCGCCGGCCCTGCCGCTCGGGTCGAGCGGGGCACCGTCGTCGAACCGGGTCTCCCGCAGGGACCGGTTCATCGCCGGTGAGATCAAGGTGATGCGGCTGGTCACTCGGTCGCTCCAGTTCTCCGGGCTGTGGGGCACATCGTCTCGCGCGTAGGCACGGCGGGGGGCGGCGCGGGGGGGGTGGCGCCCCCCCCCCCCCCCCCCCGGGCGGGGACCCGGCGGGTCGCGCAGCCCCGCCGGGGCGCCCCCCCCCCCGTG
>NZ_JBFAZO010000002.1:0-293860 GCF_040681835.1 Streptomyces sp. NPDC051576 | reverse complement strand
CCGGGAGGGTGTCCTCCCGGCCGCCCCCGCCGACGGGTCAGGAACCGGCGAGTTCCGTACGGACCGTGCGGGCCGCCGCCACCAGGTTCTCCAGGGACGCCCGGGTCTCGGGCCAGCCGCGGGTCTTCAGACCGCAGTCCGGGTTGACCCACAACCGCTCCGCCGGGATGGCCTCAAGCCCCTTGCGCAGCAAGGCCGCCGCCTCGTCCGCACTCGGTACGCGCGGCGAGTGGATGTCGTACACGCCGGGTCCCGCCTCGCGCGGATAGCCGTGCCCGGCCAGCTCACGAGCGACCTGCATGTGGGAGCGGGCCGCCTCCAGGCTGATGACGTCCGCGTCGAGGTCGTCGATGGCCCCGACGATGTCGCCGAACTCGGCGTAGCACATATGGGTGTGGACCTGCGTCTCCGGCCGCACCCCGCTGGTGGTCAGCCGGAACGCCTCCGTCGCCCAGGCCAGATAGGCGGGGTGGTCGGCGGCCCGCAGCGGCAGGGTCTCGCGCAGGGCGGGTTCGTCGACCTGGATGACCGAAGTCCCGGCCGCCTCAAGGTCGTCGACCTCGTCGCGCAGGGCGAGCGCCACCTGGCGGGCGGTCTCGGCGAGCGGCTGGTCGTCGCGGACGAAGGACCAGGCGAGCATGGTGACCGGTCCGGTGAGCATGCCCTTGACCGGGCGTGAGGTGAGCGACTGGGCGTACGTCGTCCAGCGTACCGTCATCGGGTCCGGGCGGGAGATGTCGCCGGCCAGGATCGGCGGGCGGACGTACCGGGTGCCGTAGGACTGGACCCAGCCGTGCCGGGTGGCGAGATAGCCGGTGAGCTGCTCGGCGAAGTACTGGACCATGTCGTTGCGTTCGGGTTCGCCGTGCACCAGGACGTCGAGGCCGGTCTTCTCCTGGAAGGAGATGACCTCCTGGATCTCGGCCCTGATGCGCTCCTCGTACCCGGTCGTGTCGATCCGCCGTGCTCTCAAGTCGGCCCGTGCGGTGCGCAGTTCGGCGGTCTGCGGGAACGAGCCGATGGTGGTGGTCGGCAGCGGCGGCAGTGCGAGGTGCGCACGCTGGGCGGCGGCCCGCTCGGGGTAGCGCTGCGCGCGGCGGGCGTCCGCGTCCGTGACGGCGGCGGCCCGGGCCCGTACGGCGGGGTCGTGGGTGAGTGTCGAACCGGTGCGGGAGGCCAGGTCGGCGCGGTTGGCGGCGAGTTCGGCGGCGATCGTGTCGGTGCCCTGGGCCAGCCCCCTGGCGAGGGTGACGATCTCGCCCGTCTTCTGCCGGGCGAACGCGAGCCAGCGCAGGATCTGCGGCTCGATGTCCCGCTCGGCCGCCGCGTCGAGCGGCACATGGAGCAGCGAGCAGGAGGCGGCCACGTCGACCCGGTCGGCGAGACCGAGCAGAGTGCCCAGCGTGGCAAGGGACTTGGTGAGATCGTTCACCCAGATGTTGCGGCCGCTCACGACCCCGGCGACCAGCCGCTTGCCGGGCAGCCCGCCCACCGCGGCCAGGGCGTCCAGGTTCGCGGCGGCGGCCTCGGTGAAGTCGAGCGCGAGCCCCTCCACCGGCGCCTTGGCGAGCACGGGCAGCGCCTGGCCGAGCCGGTCGAAGTAGGAGGCGACCAGGAGCTTCGGCCGGTCGGTGCGGCCCCCGAGATCGCCGTAGGCCCGCGTGGCGGCGGCCAGTTCGGCCGGGGTGCGGTCCTGGACCAGGGCGGGCTCGTCGAGCTGCACCCACTCCGCGCCCGCCGCCCGCAGATCGGCGAGGACCTCGGCGTACACCGGCAGCAGCCGGTCCAGCAGGGTCAGCGGATCGAAGTCCGGGGACACACCGGGCGCGGGCTTGGCGAGCAGCAGATAGGTGACCGGGCCGACCAGGACGGGTCGGGCGGCGAGACCCAGCGCGAGGGCCTCACGGAGTTCGCCGACCTGCTTGGTGGAATCGGCGGTGAAGACCGTATCCGGTCCCAACTCCGGGACCAGATAGTGATAGTTGGTGTCGAACCACTTCGTCATCTCCAGCGGCGCCACGTCCTGGGTGCCGCGCGCCATCGCGAAGTACCCGTCCAGCGCGTCGAGTTCGACGGCGGCGCGATGGCGGGCGGGGATCGCGCCGACCATGACGCTGGTGTCCAGCACATGGTCGTAGTACGAGAAGTCGCCGGTCGGTACTTCGTGGAGGCCGGCCCCGGCCAGTTGCCGCCAGGTGGCGCCGCGCAGTTCGGCGGCGGTGGCCCTCAGAGCGTCGGCGTCGACGCGGCCCTGCCAGTACCCCTCGACGGCCTTCTTCAGTTCCCGGCCCTGCCCCTGACGGGGGTAGCCGTACACGGTGGCCCGTGCTGCCGCGGCTGCGGACTTCGTTGTCACGGAACTCTCCTTCGCGAGCTGTCTCCCTGAGATCCCGGCGACGGGACGAGAGCGCGAAGGAACGCCAGACCGGACGGCTGTCGTGCCCGCCGATGTGTACGCCGACCCGCCCACGAGGTCACCGGGACTCCGCGCGCGAGTCCTTCGCGCACGGGCGGTTGGCAGGTCTTCGGACTCGTGGGCGCGCCCTCCGTACGGAGGACACCTACTGGCCGTCGCTTCCCAGGCCCTGTTGTCTCGGGCCCAGTGCGTATGACGGCGGTCGTTCCCACTCACCGCTGCGGGGCAGTCCCGGATTTCCACCGGGTTCCCTCTTGCGACGCATCCCGTCTGGCGGACGGGGCGAACCAACTGCACGGCCCAGCTTACGGGGTGGGGCGAGGGTTCTCACCGGTGTCGCTCCCGAACGCCCCCAGGATGCGCTCGGCGGCCAGGGTCGCGGTCAACTCGCCGTCCCTGACCTGCTGTTCGAGCGCGGGACCGAGAGCGCGTACGGCCGGGTCGGAGCGCAGCCGGCCGAGCAGCTCCTCGCGGACCATTGTCCAGGTCCAGTCCACCTGCTGGTCGCGCCGCTTGGCGGCGAGCCGGCCGGTGGAGTCGAGGAGGGTCCGGTGCTGTTCGAGTCGCTCCCACACCGTGTCCAGGCCGGTCGACTCACGGGCGCTGCAACTCAGCACCGGCGGCGTCCAGGCCGCGTCGGCGGGATGCATCAGCCGCAGCGCGCCCGCCAACTCCCGTGCCGCGCCCCGCGCGTCGCGTTCGTGCGGGCCGTCGGCCTTGTTGACGGCGATGACGTCCGCGAGTTCCAGTACGCCCTTCTTGATGCCCTGCAACTGGTCCCCGGTGCGGGCGAGCGTCAACAGCAGGAAGGAGTCGACCATGTTGGCCACGGCGGTCTCGGACTGGCCGACACCGACCGTCTCCACGAGCACGACGTCGTAGCCCGCCGCCTCCATCACCACGATCGACTCCCGGGTCGCCTTCGCGACCCCGCCGAGCGTGCCGGCCGTGGGGGAGGGCCGGACGAAGGCCGCCGGGTCGACCGCCAGCCGCTCCATGCGGGTCTTGTCGCCGAGGATCGACCCGCCAGTCCGGGTCGACGACGGGTCGACGGCGAGCACCGCGACCCGGAACCCCAGCGAAGTGAGCAGCGTGCCGAACGCGTCGATGAACGTCGACTTGCCCACGCCCGGCACCCCGCTGATGCCGATCCGTCGCGCCCGCCCGCTGTGCGGCAGCAGCTCGGTCAGCAACTCCTGTGCCATGACCCG
The DNA here is from genome assembly GCF_040681835.1 of Streptomyces sp. NPDC051576. Classification (NCBI taxonomy): domain Bacteria; kingdom Bacillati; phylum Actinomycetota; class Actinomycetes; order Kitasatosporales; family Streptomycetaceae; genus Streptomyces; species Streptomyces sp. NPDC051576. Next base: position 290,233 of record NZ_JBFAZO010000002.1, on the reverse strand, counting down.
GTGTTGGGGCCTCGTCGACTCGACGAGCGTGATGGCGCGGGCCACCAGCGCCCGCTTCCCGTCGAGGACGCCCTTCACATAGGTGTCGACATCGATCACCGGCTGTGCCCGAGGTCGGCGGCCAGCCGCTCGACCAGGTCGTACGCCGCGTCCGGGATCACCGTCCCGGGCGGGAACACGGCAGCCGCGCCCATCTCCAGGAGCGTGGGCACGTCCTGCGGCGGGATCACCCCGCCGACCACGATCATGATGTCCTCGCGGCCCTCCTCGGCGAGGGCCTCCTTCAACGCCGGTACGAGGGTGAGGTGTCCGGCGGCCAGCGAGGACACCCCGACGACGTGCACGTCCGCCTCGACGGCCTGACGGGCCACCTCGCCCGGAGTCTGGAACAGCGGGCCGACGTCGACGTCGAAGCCGAGGTCGGCGAAGGCGGTGGCGATCACCTTCTGGCCCCGGTCGTGGCCGTCCTGGCCCATCTTGGCGACCAGGATGCGCGGGCGGCGGCCCTCGGACTCCTCGAACTCGGCCACCAGGGCGCGGGTGCGCTCGACGGACGGGGACTCGCCGGCTTCGGTGCGGTACACACCGGAGATGGTACGGATCTGGCTCGCGTGCCGCCCGTACACCTTCTCCAGCGCGTCGGAGATCTCGCCGACCGTCGCCTTCGCCCGGGCCGCGTCCACCGCCAACTCCAGGAGATTGCCGGTGCCTTCGGCCGCCCGGGTCAGCGCGTGCAGCGCGTCCTGGCAGGCCTGCTCGTCGCGCTCCGCGCGCAACCGCCGCAGTTTCTCGATCTGTTGGGTGCGTACGGAGGAGTTGTCGACCTTGAGGACGTCGATCTGCTCGTCGGTCTCCACCCGGTACTTGTTGACACCGATGACCGGCTGGCGCCCGGAGTCGATGCGCGCCTGGGTGCGGGCCGCCGCCTCCTCGATGCGCAGCTTGGGGATGCCCGCGTCGATGGCCTTGGCCATGCCGCCCGCCGCCTCGACCTCCTCGATGTGCTGCCAGGCCCGGCGCGCGAGGTCGTACGTCAGCTTCTCGACGTATGCGCTGCCGCCCCACGGGTCGATCACCCGGGTGGTGCCGGACTCCTGCTGGATCAGCAGTTGGGTGTTGCGGGCGATGCGCGCCGAGAAGTCGGTGGGCAGCGCGAGCGCCTCGTCGAGGGCGTTGGTGTGCAGCGACTGCGTGTGGCCCTGGGTGGCCGCCATCGCCTCCACGGCCGTACGCGTGACGTTGTTGAACACGTCCTGCGCGGTCAGCGACCAGCCCGAGGTCTGCGAATGGGTGCGCAGGGAGAGGGACTTGGCGTTCTGCGGATCGAACTGTTTCACCAGCTTCGCCCACAGCAGCCGCGCCGCCCGCAGCTTCGCGATCTCCATGAAGAAGTTCATGCCGATCGCCCAGAAGAACGACAGCCGGGGCGCGAACGTGTCCACGTCCATCCCCGCCTCGCGGCCCGCCCGGATGTACTCCACCCCGTCCGCGAGGGTGTACGCCAGCTCCAGGTCGGCCGTCGCGCCCGCCTCTTGGATGTGGTAGCCGGAGATGGAGATGGAGTTGTAGCGCGGCATCCGCTGCGAGGTGAAGGCGAAGATGTCGGAGATGATCCGCATCGACGGCTTCGGCGGATAGATGTAGGTGTTGCGGACCATGAACTCCTTGAGGATGTCGTTCTGGATGGTCCCGGCCAACTTCTCGGGCGGTACGCCCTGTTCCTCCGCCGCCACGATGTAGAGCGCGAGCACGGGCAGCACGGCGCCGTTCATCGTCATCGAGACGGTCATCTTGTCCAGCGGGATGCCGTCGAACAACTGCCGCATGTCGTAGATCGAGTCGATGGCGACACCCGCCATGCCGACGTCACCGGTCACACGCGGGTGGTCGCTGTCGTAACCGCGGTGCGTGGGCAGGTCGAAGGCGACCGACAGGCCCTTCTGACCGGCGGCCAGATTGCGCCGGTAGAACGCGTTGGACTCCTCGGCGGTGGAGAAGCCCGCGTACTGGCGGATCGTCCAGGGCTGGTTGACGTACATCGTCGGGTACGGGCCGCGCAGATAGGGCGCGATGCCCGGGTAGGTGCCCAGGAAGTCCAGGCCCTCCAGGTCCTGCCCGGTGTACAGCGGCTTGACCGCGATGCCCTCCGGGGTCTCCCAGAGCAGATCGTCGCCGCCCGCCGCCTTCTTGACGGCGTCACGCCACTCGTCGGGGCCGGCCTCGGCGGCCGGGGCCCCCAGCTCGATCCCGGAGAAGTCGGGGATGCGCCCCATCGCTGCCATCAGGACACTCCCATGCGGTCGAGGGTGGCGGACAGTACGGCCACGGCGTCACAGCCCGCGAAGACATAGGCGTCGACACCCGTGTACTGAGCGGGTCGGCCCGCGAGGAACACATGTCCGGCACCGGCGGACTTCAACTCCCCGGTGACATCGGCCGCTTGCTCCTCGTACAGCGCGTCGCTGGAGCACAGACAGGCTTCGGTGGCCCCGCTGTCCGCGAACTCGCCCTCGGTGACGGGCTCGATGCCGCCCGCCTGGAACAGGTTCGAGGCGAAGGTGAGGCGGGCGGTGTGCGCGGCGGCCGGGCCGAGGGCGGCCAGGAAGATCCGCGGCCGGGAGCCGGTCGCCGCGAGATGGGCGTCGGAGCGGGCGCGCAGCGCCTCGTAGGCCTCGTCGCGGCGGACGCGCGGCAGTCCGCCGGAGGGTTCGGCGGGGGCCGGTGCGCGCTCGGGGAGGCGTTCGGCGAGGTTGGGGAACTCGCTGACGCCGGTGATGGGTTCGCGCCGCTCGGCGAGCTTCGCGCTGCGGGCCGCCCAGGTGGCGGCCAGGTCCTCGCCGAGGCGGCCGGAACGCAACGCGGCTGCCTGGCCGCCGAGTTGCTCGATGTGCTGGAAGAACTCCCAGCCCGCGTGGGCGAGTTCGTCCGTGAGGCGCTCCACGTACCACGAGCCGCCGGCCGGGTCGATCACCCGGGACAGGTGCGACTCCTCGACCAGGATCGTCGAGGTGTTGCGGGCGATCCGGCGGGCGAAGGCGTCCGGCCGGCCCAGCGCGTGGTCGAAGGGCAGCACGGTGACGGACTCGGCGCCGCCCACCCCGGCGGCCAGTGTGGCGATCGTGGTGCGCAGCATGTTCACCCACGGGTCACGGCGGGACATCATCACCGGCGAGGTCACCGCGTGCTGCACCTGACCGCCCGGCGCCCCGCAGACCTCGGCGACCCGCGCCCAGAGCCGGCGCGCCGCGCGCAGCTTGGCGACGGTGAGGAACTGGTCGGCGGTGGCCGCGTACCTGAACTCCAGCTGGAACACGGCCTGTTCGACGCTGAGCCCGGCCTCGGTCAGCTCCCGCAGATAGGCGACACCGGTGGCCAGCGAGGCGCCCAGCTCCTGCGCCGCCGAACCGCCGGCCTCGTGGTAGGGCAGCGCGTCCACGGTGAGCGCCCGCAGCCCCGGGTACTCCTCGGCGCAGCGCCGGGCGAGCGCGGCGACCGGCGCGAAGTCGAAGGCCTCGCCGCCGGTACGGGCCGCGAAGCCCAGCGGGTCGGCGCCCAGGTTGCCGCGCACGGCCCGCGGGTCGACCCCGCGCTCCTCGTACAGCCGTAGCAACTCGCCTGCGGCGGACGCGACTTCGGGGCCGGCGTCGAGGACGACGGGGGCCAGGTCCAGAAAGACACCGGTGAGGGTGCTGTCGAGCTGTGCGACCGGGATACCGTGCTCGCCCACGATTAGCCACAGCGAGGTGACGCCGTTCTCCAGGTCCCCGAGGACCGCGGCGCCGTCGGCGGTCGTGTGGCGCTGTCGTACGTCCCAGCCGCCGAGGGTGTTGCCCTCGGCGCGGCCACCCCGTACGAACGGGGCGAAACCGGGGAGGCCGGGCTCGGGCGCGGAGTCGTCCGCGGTGTACAGGGGACGGGCGCGCAGCCCGTCCTCCAGCGAGGTGGACAGGGCGTCTTCCGCTGCCGTGCCCGAGACTTCCTTGCCGGACTTGCGCAGTACGCCCTCCACCAGGCGTTGCCACTGCTCATGGGTCGCGTCAGGGAACTCGGCGGCCAGCGAGAGCCCGTCGTCAGGCAGGACCGTCATGCTCGGATGCTAGGGCAAAAGCGCAGGTGAGCAGCAGAGGGCGCGGCTGTGACCTTTGCCTCGCCGGGCGGTCTAGACCACTCCGCACGCGTGGGTGGGGCTGCCGTATCCCGAGGTGGCCGCGGCTCGCGTCGTCCAGCGGCTCGCGGCGGACCAGGAGTTGGCGACGGCAGTGGCCGGAAATGATTCCTCGACCCGCGCCCGGCCGCCCGTCCGTGCCAACGAAGGGGCGGCTCCTGGCAAAGCCCGTGGCAAGAATCGGCCCCGCGGCCGGCCCCTGGCGCCGCAATGACCCTCTGGCAACGCGCTGTTCACTCAGGGGCCGCCGGCGAGCGCCAGGGTGCGGACGTTGTCAGCTCAACTGCTCGCCAGGGAGGGCACCATGACCGCACAGACAGAGACGCCGGACGGGTCGGAACAGTCGTCGGAGGGGGTCAGCCGGCGTCACGCGCTGGGACTCCTCGGTACGGCCGGCGCCGGCGCGGCCGTCACCCCCTTGCTGGGAGCAGGAACGGCGCAGGCCGCCCCGCTCGACGCCCCGGCACTGCACCTCACCGCGGACTCCTCGGGCTCAACCCCGGTCCAGGGCCTGCACCTCACCTTCGGGGCGGACCCGCGCACCCAGATGACGGTCTCGTGGATCACCGACAAACCGGTGAACAGACCCGTCGTGCGCTACGGCACGCTGGAGCACGGCTTCGGCTCCAGCGCCAAGGCCCGCACCGTCACCTACGTCGACGGCACCTCCAGCCGCACCGTCCACGTCCACCACGCCGCGCTGAACCGCCTCTCGCCGGACACCGACTACCTCTACCTCGCCACCCACGACGGGGCGACGCCCGACAGCGGCACCTTCCGCACCGCCCCGCGAGGACGCAAGCCCCTCACCTTCACCAGCTTCGGCGACCAGTCCGCCCCGCAGGTCACCTGGGCGGCCAACGGCACGGTCGGGCTCGACGCGAACTCCACCCCCGCGACGAAGGACATCGTCACCGGCATCGAGCAGGTCGCCCCCCTCTTCCACCTGCTCAACGGCGACCTCTGCTACGCCAACCTGGACGTCGACCGGGTGCGCACCTGGAACAACTTCTTCACCAACAACACCCGTTCGGCCCGCTTCCGCCCCTGGATGCCGGCGGCCGGCAACCACGAGATCGAGAAGGCCAACGGCCCGATCGGACTCGGCGCCTACCAGGCCTACTTCTCCCTCCCGTCCACCGAGACCGACGCCGAACTCGCGGGCCTCTACTACGCGTTCACCGCCGGATCCGTCCGGGTGATCGTGCTGCAGAACGACGACAACTGCCTCCAGGACGGCGGCGACGTCTACATCAACGGCTACTCCGGCGGACGCCAACTCGCCTTCCTGGAGAAGGAGTTGGAGGCGGCCCGCGCCTCGCGCGACACCGACTGGATCGTCGTCGCCATGCACCAGGTCATGGTCAGCTCCACCGACGCCAACGGCGCCGACCTCGGCCTGCGCCAGAAGTACGGCCCGCTGTTCGACCGCTACGGCGTCGACCTGGTGCTGTGCGGCCACGAGCACAACTACGAGCGCTCCCTGGCCGTCCGCGGAGTCGTCAGCGGCACCGAGACGCTCACCCCCAACCCCGTCTCCACGGCCACCGACGACATCGACACCGGTCTCGGCACCGTGCACATGGTCCTCGGCGGCGGCGGGGTCTCGGGCACCACGAACCAGAGCTTCTTCAAGGACGGCACCGGCAAGGTGATCACCGCCGTGTCGGCGACCGCCGGCTCCAACGGCAAGCGCACCTCCACCTATGTGAAGGAGCAGGCGGTCTGGATGGGCGTCCGGGACACCGACCACCCCTACGGCTTCGCCGCCTTCACCGTCGACCCCGGCCGGCACGCCGGTGACATCACCCGCATGCACGTGACCTACTACAACGTGAACAAGCCGAACGGCGACCTGTCGGTGTTCGAGAACTTCACCCTCCACCGCAAGCGCTCCGACGGCCACAGCTGACCAGCGCGGTCCCGCACGTCCACATCGACCGGTGGGTGTGCGGGGCCGCCGCCGTACAGGATCCGAACTCACCGTCCGTCAGCTATAACTACAGGGAGTGACCACCGTCCGGCGGTGTTCCGGTCCTTACGAAACGCGGACGTCCGGGGCGCGCGGCCGCACCGGCGCGCGGCTGGTGGGAGGCTGGATGGTATGCAGCAGCCGTACGAATCCCCAGGTGCCGTGCCCGCCCCGAGCGGGCACCGGGACACGATGCGTGTTCTCGTCGTGGACGACGATCCGACCGTCGCCGAGGTGGTCTCCGGCTATCTCGACCGCGCCGGATACGTCGTGGACCGCGCCGAGGACGGGCCGCAGGCACTCGCCCGGGCCGCCGCCCACTGGCCCGATCTCGTGGTGCTCGACCTGATGCTGCCGGGCATGGACGGCCTTGAGGTGTGCCGACGGATGCGGGCGCGCGGACCCGTACCGGTGATCATGCTGACCGCGCGCGGCGACGAGGACGACCGGATCCTGGGCCTGGAGGTCGGCGCCGACGACTACGTCACCAAGCCGTTCAGCCCCCGCGAACTGGTGCTGCGGGTGGAGTCGGTACTGCGCCGCACCCGGCCCGCGACCACCGCGCGCGCCCTGCGGTCGGACGGCCTCACCGTCGACCCCGCCGCCCGCCGCGCCACCAAGAATGGCACCGAACTCGCCCTCACCCTCCGGGAGTTCGACCTGCTCGCCTTCTTCCTGCGCCACCCCGGGCAGGCGTTCAGCCGGGAGGACCTGATGCGCGAGGTGTGGGGCTGGGACTTCGGTGACATGTCGACCGTCACGGTGCACGTCCGCCGGCTACGGGGCAAGGTCGAGGACGACCCGGCCGTGCCCCGCCTGATCCAGACGGTGTGGGGAGTCGGCTACCGCTTCCAGGAGCCCGCGCCCGCCACGCCGGACACGCCCACGGTGGAGTCGTAGACCATGCACGACATGCTGCTCATCGCCCTCTACGCCTTCCTCGGCGCCGCGGCCGCCGGACTGCTCGGCGCGGGCGCGCTGTGGCTGCTGCGCCGCCGCTCGCTGACCTTCTCCGTGGCCGTGGTCGCCGCCGTCGCGGTGGCGGCGATGCTCGCGGGCACGCTGGCCGTGGCGGAGGCGATGTTCCTGTCCTCGCACGACCTGTCCGTGGTCACCACCGTCGTGGCCATGGCGGCCGTCGTCTCCCTCGCCACCGCGCTGCTGCTCGGCCGCTGGGTCGTCGCCCGCAGCCATGAACTCGCCCTCGCCGCACGCGACTTCGGCGACGGCGGCGACTTCTCTGCCCCGGACGGCCCGGCGACCGCCGAACTGTCCGAGCTGAGCCGCGAGTTGGCGGCGACCAGCGCCAAGCTCGCCGAATCACGGGACCGTGAGCGCGCGTTGGAGTCCTCCCGGCGCGAACTCGTCGCCTGGATCTCGCACGACCTGCGCACCCCGCTCGCCGGTCTGCGCGCGATGTCCGAGGCCCTGGAGGACGGGGTGGCCGCCGACCCCGCCCGTTATCTCCGCCAGATGCGCACCGAGGTCGAACGCCTCAACGACATGGTCGGCGACCTCTTCGAACTCTCCCGCATACACGCCGGAACACTCGCGCTCTCACCCTCCCGGATGTCGCTGTACGACCTGGTCGGCGACGCCCTCGCGGGTGCCGACCCCCTCGCCCGGGAACACGGCGTACGCCTCGTCGGAGACCTGGTCGAACCGGTGCCCGTCGAGGTCGACGGCAAGGAGATGAGCCGCGTCCTGGGCAACCTCCTCGTCAACGCGATCCGGCGCACCCCGGCCGACGGCACGGTCGCGGTCGCCGCCGAACGTTCCCCCGACGGCGTGGTCCTGTCCGTCACGGACGGCTGCGGCGGCATCCCGGAGGAAGACCTCCCCCGAGTCTTCGACACCGGCTGGCGCGGCACGCACGCACGAACACCCCCGGCCGGCGCGGGCCTCGGCCTCGCGATCGTCCGCGGCATCGTGGAGGCCCACCAGGGCAGTGCCGCCGTACGAAACGTCTCGGGCGGCTGCCGGTTCGAGGTGACGCTTCCGGCGGCGGAGGTGTGAGCGCGGCCTCGACGTCACGAAGGGGACAACCCCACCACCCGCGCCATGTCGGCGGCTGGGAGTGTCAGTCGGCGGTGCAGTGCTTCAAGAGGTCGGCGACCAGCGGGTCGACGACCCGGTAGCGCACCACTCGCCCTTCCTTCTCGCCCACCACCGCGCCGGCGGTGCGCAGCAGGCGCAGGGCCTGTGAGACGGCCGGGTCGTTCATGCCGGTCGCGACGGCGAGGTCGGAGACGGCGAGCGGCCCCGCTCGGTGCAGAGCCAGCAGGAGAGCGAGGCGTCCGGGGTCGGAGAGCAGGGCGAACCGCTCGGCCCAGGTGCGGACGTGGTCGGGCTCGCCGATGGCGGCGATCGCGTCGCAGACCCGGTGGCCGTCGATGGTGCGGCGGTCGGCGCGTTCGGCGGGGACGAGATGCATGCCGCCATCCTCGCAGGCGCCTCTATGTGTTCTTCCATGTGTTCTTCGATGTGATCTTCCATACCTGCGCAGGTGCGCAGCTATGCAAGTAAGCGTGAACGGCCCTACGGTGGGCGGGCCGTGGTGCTCGGGAAGTCGGTGCGAAGCCGACGCGGCCCTCGCCACTGTGATCAGGGAGTTCGTCGCCCACGTCCCGCAAGGGACAGCCACTGGCCGTCGCGGGACGGCCGGGAAGGCGGGCGGCGGACGTACGACCTGTCAGCCAGGAGACCGGCCACGGCATCTCACGAAGTGATCCACGAGGTGCTGGAGCGTGACCGCATGACCCTGGCCGAGACCAAGCCCGCCTCCTTCCGGTGGCGGCGCGAGGACACCGTCAAGACGATCGGGCTGATGGCGGTGATCGCCGCCCTGCACGTCGTCGCCTTCGGCATCCTGTTCCTTCTCGTCGTGCCCGGTCACTACGAGATCGGCTCCAAGGCGTTCGGGATCGGACTCGGCGTCACCGCCTACACGTTGGGCATGCGGCACGCCTTCGACGCCGACCACATCGCGGCGATCGACAACACCACCCGCAAGCTGATGGCCGACGGCAAGCGGCCGGTGTCGGTGGGGTTCTGGTTCGCGCTCGGGCACTCCAGTGTGGTGGTCGTGCTGGCGGCCCTGGTGGCCGGCGGAGCGGCCATCGCGGGCACGCTCGTGAACGACGATTCCAGTGCGCATCAGACGCTCGGCGTCATCAGCACGACCGTCTCCGGCTCCTTCCTCTACGTCATCGCCGCCCTCAACCTCGTGGCCCTGCTGGGCATCCTCAAGGTGTTCCGGGCGATGCGGGCGGGGACGTACGACGAGGCGGAGCTCCAACAGCACCTGGATTCGCGGGGCTTCATGAACCGCATCCTCGGCCGGCTGACCAAGTCCATCACCCGGCCCGGCCAGATGTTCCCCATCGGCCTGCTCTTCGGCCTCGGCTTCGACACCGCGACCGAGGTCACGCTGATGGTGATGGCGGGGTCGGGCGCGGCGGCCGGCCTGCCCTGGTACGCGGTCCTCTGCCTGCCCCTGCTCTTCGCGGCCGGCATGAGTCTGTTCGACACGCTCGACGGTACGTTCATGAACTTCGCCTACCAGTGGGCGTTCTCGAACCCGGTCCGCAAGGTGTTCTACAACCTCACCATCACCGGCCTCTCCATCGCCGTCGCCTTCTTCATCGGCACCATCGAACTCGTCGGCGTCCTGCACGACAAGCTCGACCTGACCGACACGGTCACGAACTGGATCTCCGGTCTCGACCTGGACAACGTCGGCTACGTCATCGTCGGCCTGTTCGTCGTGGTGTGGGCGGCGGCGCTGGCCTACTGGAGGCTGGCCAGGGTGGAGCAGCGGTGGGCGAACCGGCTGGCCGAGGGCGACTGACACTTCGCGACCGAACAGCCGGCGGGTTCTCACACCCTGGTTTCACGTGACGCGTGCCACACCTCCGTACCGGAACTCGGCCGACGGCCGTTCCGACTCCTGAAGCGAACGGAACGGCTCGATCCGGCCGACGCCGTACGACGTGATCTGGAGATCCGGTGATGGACGAGTCCCGACCTTCGTTCCCCGACGCCGTGGCGGTGCTACGGAAACTCGCGCCCCCGCCCGCACTGTGCGGCTTCCTTCTGCTGCTGGCCCTGATGTTCGCCGGCTCGTACGCCGCCGGGGCCTCGGCCGGCCCCGTCGCACCCGGCATGCACGGCACCGGCACAGGTGCGAGCACCGACGGCGGCACCGGCACCGGCACCAGCGGTGGGGGCGGTATGAGCGACATGGACGGAATGGGCATGCAGGGGGGAGGCAACTGATGGGCGCCGAACCGGCGGTGGCTCTGCTGACGACGGATCTGACCGTCGGCGGCATGACCTGTGCGGCCTGCGTGAAGCGGGTCGAGAAGAAGCTCGGCAAACTGGACGGGGTCACGGCGACCGTCAACCTGGCCACCGGACGAGCCCGGGTGAGCCATCCGCCGCAGATCAGCTCCGACGAACTCGTCTCCACCGTCGAGAAGGCCGGATACACGGCCGCCCTGCCCGAGCCGCCGAAGAAGCGACGGCGCGAGGAGGGAGAGACGGACGGGCAGTCCGAGGACGCCCGGCAGCGGGAGCGTGACCGTCTGCTCATCACCGCGCTGCTCGCGCTGCCCGTCCTCGTGCTGTCGATGGTGCCCGCCCTGCAGTTCCGCAACTGGCAGTGGCTGTGCTTCGCACTGACCGCGCCGGTCGCCGTGTGGAGTGCCTGGCCTTTCCACACCAGGGCCGTACGAGGGCTGCGGCACGCCGCGGCCACCATGGACACGCTGGTCTCGCTGGGCGTGGTGGCGTCCTTCTCCTGGTCCGCGTACGCGCTCTTCCTCGGTGGCGCGGGCGACCCGGGGATGCGGATGCCGTTCAGCCTCGTGCCCTCGGCCTCCGACGGCGCGGCGCACATCTATCTCGAAGCGGCCGTCGGCGTACCGCTGTTCGTGCTGACGGGCCGGTTCCTGGAGGCGCGGGCGCGACGGGGGACGGGTGCGGCGCTGCGGTCGCTCGCCCAACTCGCCGCCAAGGAGGTCGCGGTACGGGAGGGGGAGTCCGAACGGCTCGTCGCCATCGAGGAGTTGAGTGCCGGACAGATCTTCGTCGTACGGCCCGGCGAGCGGATCGCCACCGACGGCGAGGTCGCGCAAGGCAGTTCGGCCGTGGACCTGTCGTTGGTCACCGGAGAGAGCGAACCGGTCGAGGTCGGGCCGGGCTCGGCCGTGGTCGGCGGCGCCGTCAACTCCGGTGGACTGCTGCTCGTACGGGCCACCGCGGTCGGGGCGGACACCCAACTCGCCCGGATCACACGGCTGGTGACCGAGGCGCAGGCCGGCAAGGCGAAGGCGCAGCGGCTGGCCGACTCGGTGGCCGGGGTCTTCGTCCCCGTGGTTCTGGCGCTGGCCGTGACGGTGCTCGGGTTCTGGCTGGGCGCCGGCGCCGATCCACAGGCGGCGATCACCGCGTGTGTCGCCGTTCTGGTCGTGGCCTGTCCGTGTGCGCTCGGCCTGGCCACTCCCACCGCGCTGATGGCCGCCACCGGGCGCGGTGCCCAACTGGGCGTCCTCGTCACCGGTCCGCAGGCCCTGGAAGGGCTCCAGCACCTGGACGTCGTCGTCCTCGACAAGACCGGCACCCTCACCTCGGGTCATATGAGCGTCGCCCGGATCACCGCCGTAGCGGACGGACTCGGCCATGATGCGGTGCTGCGGCTGGCGGGGGCCGTCGAGCAGGGATCGGAGCACCCGCTGGGGCGGGCTGTCGCCGCCCATGCCCGGAGGGAAGCGGGCGGACAACCGGCCGTGGTGGACGAGTTCCGCGCGCTGCCGGGGCGCGGCGTGCGGGGCCGGGTCGAGGGACGACTGGTCGAAGTCCTCGCTCCGGACGACGAGTTGCCCACGGGACTGTCGGTGGAGGAAGGCACCGCGCACACACCGGTGCTGGTGTACGTGGACGGTGTGGCCGAGGCTCTGATCGAGGTCGGGGACGTCGTACGGCCCGGCAGCCACCGGGCCGTGGACCGGCTGCGGCGCCTGGGTGTACGGCCCGTGCTCGCCACCGGAGACCGGGAAGCACCCGCTCGGGCCGTCGCGAAGGCGCTGGGCATCGACGAGGTGCATGCCCGCTGTACGCCCGAGGGCAAGGCCGATCTCGTACGCGACCTCCAGGAACAGGGCTACCGGGTCGCCGTCGTCGGCGACGGCGTGAACGATGCCGCGGCACTGGCCGGTGCCGACCTCGGGATCGCCATGGGCACCGGTACCGACGTGGCGATCGGGGCAGCCGACGTGACGCTCGTCCGTGGCGACATCGAGGCGCTGGCGGACGCGGTCCGGCTGGCCCGGCGCACCCTGGGCACGATCCGCGCGAATCTCGTCTGGGCGTTCGGCTACAACGTCGTGACGGTGCCGCTCGCCATGGTCGGCCTGCTCAACCCGATGCTCGCCGCCGCGGCGATGTCGGTCAGTTCGGTGCTGGTCGTCGCCAACAGCCTGCGGCTGCGCGGCCGGCAGCCCTCGCCGCCCGCTCGGAGGCGTACGCGATGACCGCCCAGTCCCTCTGGCGGCCGACCCGGCGCCGCCTCACCGACACTCTGCTGGCCGCCCTCGCGCCCGTCGCCGTGTGCGCCATCGCCCTGGGCGGACTGACGACCTGGGTCCAGGCCGGGAAGGCGGGCAGTCCGGCCAGGATCGCCGTCTCGAACAGCCGGGTCTTCCTGCCGTACGGCGACAACGCGGAGACCGCCGCGTTCTTCGACCTGGCCAACCTCGGAGGGTCGGACGACCGGCTGGTGAAGGTGACCTCGTCCGCCGCGAGCGGGGACATCACCCTCAGCCGCCACCGCATGCTCGACGGCGGGGCCGCCTCCAAGGCCGACGTGACCTCGGCAGCCGTCCCCGCGGGCGGCGAGTTGACCATGTCCCCCAGCAGCCTGGACGTCACGCTGACGGCCAGGACCCGCTTGCGCGCCGGCGACCTGGTCCCGTTCACGCTGCACTTCGAGCGCGGTGGGCCGGTCGAGACGATCGCGGTGGTGGTCCGGCCGAGGTCATGACCCGCCGCGCGCGGTTCGCCTGTGTGCTCTGGATCACACCCTATGGATTGAGTGTGGTCCCCTGTGGGTTTCCGTACCCTCGCACGACGAGCGACGCCCGGATGCCAGGATGAGGCGCCATGACAGCAGGGTGGGGTTCACGCGCAGTACGGGCCGCGTTGTTCGCGGCCGTCTGCGTGCTGCTCGCCGCCCTGGGGCACGTCATGTCGTCCGGTGGAGACGTCCCGTCGTGGGCTCTGCTCGCCGGCGCGGTCGTGACGAGCGGGACCGGCTGGTGTCTGGCGGGTCGTGAGCGGGGGCTGCCGTTCGTCGTGACGGTCGTGGTCGCCGTCCAGGCGGGACTGCACGTGGCCTTCTCCTTCGCGCAGTCGACAGCCGGGGACACGACGTCCGCGGACATGGGCTCCATGGATATGGGTTCCATGAACATGGGCTCAGCGCACATGCAGTCCATGCAGTCCATGCAATCCATGGACATGGGCCCCATGGACAACTCCATGGGCGGTTCGTCGTCCGTCGGTATGCTCGCCGCCCACCTGTTGGCCGCGCTGCTGTGCGGGCTGTGGCTCGCGCACGGGGAGAGGGCGGCCTTCCGCATCCTGCGGGCCGTGGCCGGGTGGCTGGCGGCGCCGCTACGGCTGCTCCTGGCACTGCCCCCGGTCCCGGACCAGCCGCGCGTCCGCCCGAGCCGCCCTCGCTCGGACAGGGCGCCGAGCCTTCGGCTGCTCGTCCACGCGATCACCACTCGCGGGCCTCCCGCCGGAACGGCTGTCGCCTGACGACAGCTGGATTCCCGAGGCAGCCGTAGTGCGCTTCGGGCCCCGGCCGTACGCCCGCGCAAACGCCGTAGCGACTCCATGCCTCCGCGCATGCCGCCGCGCCTTTGTGCCGTAGGGCCGTCTCCCCACTCACCGGACCGTTCGCGCCCTCGCGCGCCCCGGTCCGGATCACGGATCTCGATTGAGGACACCAGGTGATCACCTCTGCCTTGCTTGATTCGCCCAGTAAGACGGACAAAAGGGCATCCGCCGACGAGTCGATAACCGCCTGGGCGCTGGCCGCCCGAGGCGGCGACACGGACGCCGTCGAGCACTTCGTCAGCGCTCTGCAGCGCGATGTCCAGCGGTACGTCGCCCACCTGTGCGGCGACCCCCAGGCCGTCGACGACCTCGCCCAGGACACGTTTCTGCGCGCGCTCGGCAGCCTGCACCGCTTCGAGGGCCGCTCCTCGGCGCGCGTCTGGTTGCTGTCCATCGCCCGTCGCGCGGTGATCGACAGTTACCGGTACGCGGCTGCCCGGCCCCGGCTGTCCGACCTGCCGGACTGGCAACTGGCCGTCGAACTGGCCCAGCCGACGGGGCTGCCCGGCTTCGACGACGGCGTGGCCCTGCTGGACCTGCTGGCCGCGCTGCCCGACGAGCGCCGGGAGGCGTTCATCCTCACCCAGCTGGCCGGCCTCCCGTACGCGGAGGTGGCCGAGGCCAGCGACTGCCCGATCGGCACGGTCCGCTCACGTGTCGCCCGCGCCCGGGCGGCTCTGATCGACCTGCTGGAGAAGGCGGAGGAGCCTGCCGCGCCGGCGGCGGTCTGAGGGTTCCCTTCGCACCACGAGGGTGCCGGGGCCGCACGTCCCGGCACCCTCGGCGGCACATTCCGGAGCGAGAGCCGATGACACGCACCCGGGCGGGCAGCACCACATCGTGGTGGTCCCGCTCTCCGACACGGAGGTCCAACTGGCCGGGAACTCAAGGTGTGTTCGCCCCGACTACTGGACCGGGTGACGGACGTTCGCCCATGTGCCGAGTGGATCCGGGAGTTGTTCGATGCGTTCTCGTTCTCGTGTGTGGGGCGGTACGGCGGCCGTCGTGCTGGGCGGTCTGCTGGCGGCCGGCTGCGGGGCCTCCGAGAAGAACGACCCGGCGGAGGAGAACGCGGGGAAGGCGGTCTCGGGCGGCTACCCGGTCTCCGTCACGGACTGCGCGGGCGTGAAGACCACCTTCTCCGAAGCCCCCGGGAAGATCGTCACCAGCAACGCCTCGAGTCTGGAGTTGCTGCTGCGCCTCGGAGCCGGCGACAAGGTGATCGGCACCGGCTTCCCGCCCGGCAAGGGCACCCTGCCCGGCGCCCTCGACACGGAGGCGCAGAAGGTCAGGGTGCTCAGCCAGAGCGTGATCCCGAAGGAGAAGCTCCTCGGCAGCGGCGCCGACCTGTACATCGACACCTTCGCCGACATGAGCATGGGCGGCGGCATGGGAGACACACCGACCGAGGCGGAGTACAAAGCCGCCGGGATCAAGCACATCTACCTGAAGTCGACCGCCTGCGCGGCACAGAGCAGGAGTGCCCTGACCGATCTGTCCGCCGTCGAGGCCGACATCACCTCCCTCGGCCGGATCACGGATACCAGTGCCAGGGCGAAGGAACTCGTCACCGGAATGAAGTCGACGGTGGCCGCCGTGCAGAAGGCCGTCGGCTCCACGGCGCAGAGCGCACGGCCGACGTACTTCTTCTTCGACTACGACGCCGGCACCAAGCAGCCCACCGTCGTCTGCAACCGCCAGGTCGCCAACGCGGTGATCACCCTGGCCGGGGCCCGCAACGCCTTCGCGGACTGCGACGGCGACTACAAGCAGGTCGGCTGGGAGGACGTGATCGCCAAGAACCCGGACTGGATCCAGCTCGGCGTCCGCGACCGGGGCAGCGAGGCGGCGAACAAGAAGGCGTTCGACGAGGCCGAGGCGTGGCTGAGGTCCAACGCGGCCACCAAGGGCCTCAAGGCGGTCAAGGCGGGCCACTTCCTGCGCATCGGTTCCGAACACACCACCATCGCAGGGGTCGAGAACGCCGACACGGTCGAGACGATCGCCAAGACCCTCTACCCGGGCAAGGTCGGCTGACCATGGCCACCTTGCTGTTACGGCGTCGTGAGGCACCCGAGGAGGCCCGCGCGCTGCCGGTCGGGCCGCTCGCCGCGCTCCTGGGCCTGGCCCTGCTGGCCGCGCTGACGGCCGCCGTGGCCTGGGGGTCGACGTCCATCCCTCCCGGGGAGGTGTGGAGCGTGGTGTGGCGACGGCTCCTGGGCGAGGCGCCGCGCCCGGGGACGGACGACCTCATCGTCTGGCAACTCCGCGTGCCGCGTGCCCTGTTGGCCGCGCTCGTCGGCGCGGGTCTCGGTCTCGTCGGTACGGCCGTGCAGGCGCTGGTGCGCAATCCGCTGGCCGATCCGTATCTGCTGGGCATCTCCAACGGCGCCTCGCTGGGGGCGGTCGCGGCGATCGTCCTCGGCCTCGGTGCGGGCGGGGCCCTGGGGCTGGGCCTGTCGGGCGCGGCCTTCGCCGGAGCCCTGGCCACCTTCGCCCTGGTGTGGGCGGTCGCCCGGCGCGGCGGGGGCTTCGCCCCGCTGAGACTGGTCCTGGCCGGAGTCGCGATCGGCCAGTTCCTCTCCGGCTTCACCAGCTATCTGGTGTTGCGGGCCGGAGACGAACAGCAGACCCACAGCGTGCTGTTCTGGCTCATGGGCAGCCTCAGCGGGGCGAACTGGGAGCTGCTGGCGGTGCCCGCCGTCGTCGTACCCGTTGCCGGGCTGTGGCTCCAGGCGCGGGCCCGTGGCCTCAACGCCCTGCTGATGGGCGACGAGACGGCGGCCGGCCTCGGCGTCGACGTGACCCGGTTGCGCCGTGAACTGTTCACCGTGACCAGTGTGTTGACCGGTGTCCTGGTCGCGGTCTCCGGGGCGATCGCCTTCGTCGCGCTGATGGTGCCGCACGTGTGCCGCCTGGTCGTCGGCGGCGACCACCGCCGACTCCTGCCCCTTTCCGCGCTGTTCGGCGCCCTGCTGCTGGTCGTGGTCGACATCGTCTGCCGTACGGCCATGGACACCCAGGAGCTGCCGGTCGGCGTCGTCACTTCGCTCATCGGGGCTCCTGCCCTGCTGTATCTGCTGGACCGGCGCCTGGGGAGCGGCAGTTGAGGATCGACATCGAGGACCTGCACATCGCCTACGCGGGCCGGACGGTGGTGGCGGGCGCCCGTCTGGTGGCGGCCGAGGGCGAGATCACGGGTCTGGTCGGGCCGAACGGCAGCGGCAAGTCCACGCTCCTGCGCACGGTCTACCGGCATCTGAAGCCGGTGGCCGGGCGGGTGCTGCTGGATGGCACCGACATCGGGGACATGGCCCCGGCCCGGTCGGCCCGACATGTCGCGGCCCTGCCTCAGGAGCGGGGCAGCGACTTCGAGTTGAGCGTCCGCGAGGTCGTCGCCATGGGCCGCACGCCCTACAAGCGGGCCTTCGCCGGAGAGGACGCGACCGACCACGACATCGTCGCCCGTGCCCTCGCGGACGTCGGCATGGCCGGGCACGCGGGCCGCCGCTTCACGGCCCTGTCCGGCGGTGAACGCCAACGGGTGCTGCTGGCAAGGGCGTTCGCGCAGGACCCCGATGTCCTCGTCCTGGACGAGCCGACCAACCACCTGGACGTACGCCACCAGGTCGAACTGCTCGCCCTGCTGCGTGCCCAGTGCCGTACGACCCTCGTGTCGCTGCACGATCTCAACGCCGCGGCGTCCGTGTGCGACCGGCTGCACGTGCTCCACGCCGGAGCCGTGGTGGCCTCCGGCCGCCCCCGCGATGTCCTGACGCCCGCCCTGATGGCCGAGGTGTTCGGGGTGCGGGCCGCGGTGGTCGATCACCCTTTGACCGGGGACCCGTTGATCGCCTTCGACCACCGGGTGCCGGCCGAGACGGAGCAGCCCGTGGACGTGCGCGCGGGCGGCTGACGAAGAGGCCGGGCAGCTGACACACGGGGGCTGCCCGGCCTCTTCGGGTACTCAGGCGGCGATCGCGTCGGCGAGGCCGAAACCCGCCTCGACGATCGCGGCGCGCAGCAGTGTGTCGTCCAGGTCTCTTCTGGGCCATGGCACAACTCCTGGACGCCGATGAGGCTTCGGGGTGGTTTACGGATGCACCGGGGCAGGTGTTCGGTCCTGCCCCGGTGCTCCATCAGTCGGCCCGACGGAGCCCGGAGTTCCGCGGTGCCACCACGATTTTGTCGCGGACTCGGGCAACTCCCTTTCACAGCAAGGCATTTGGCTGTATCCGGGAACTCATCCCGATGTCCCCCCGACTTGTGGGACGAGGCTGCCGACCGGCAGCCCACCCACGACGGTGAGGGGCGGATGCGTGACGCATCACGATTCCGGCTCGGCAGGTGAGGATCGCTGGCTGCTGGTGGCGGTGGCGGGTCTGCTGTCCTTCGTGGCGATGCTCGACATGAACATCGTCAACGTGGCGCTCGCGGACATCGCCGACGGACTGCACGTGTCCGCCGCGACCGCGCAGTGGGCCGTACTGGGCTACCAACTGCCTGTCGTAGCACTGCTGTTGCCCGTGGGCCGGTGGCTGGACGGTGTCGGCACGCGTTCCGCCCTGCTGGTCTCCACGGCCGGCTTCGGCCTGTGCAGCGCGCTGGCCGCAGCGGCGCCCTGGGCGGCCTGGCTGATCGCCGCCCGGCTGGTGCAAGGCGTGTTCGGGGCGGTGCTGTTCGTGTTGATGCCGGTGCTCGCCATGCGGTCGGTACGGCCCGAGGCCCGGGGGAGAGCGATGAGCGTGCCTGCCACCCTGGGCCCGCTGGGGGCGGTCACCGGTCCGGCGGTCGGCGGCCTGCTCCTCGACCACTTCGGCTGGCACGCGGTGTTCCTGGTCAAGATTCCCTTCTGCCTGCTCGCTCTGCTGGTGGCCCGGCGGGCGATGCCACAGGACACTCGTCCGCCGTGGCCGGAACGCCGCTCGCTGGCGGATGCCGTGCTGGTGGCCGCCGGTGTGGCGGTGCTCCTCCTGGCCTTCACCCTGGCCTCGGACGAAGCGTGGTGGCTGCTGCTCGTCCTCGCCGCGACACCACCGCTGTGGTGGTGGCTGCGCGGTCCTGCCGGACGTCCGGTGGCCGTTGTGCTGCGCGTCTCAGGGCTGTTCCGAACACACGGAGCGGTACTGGCGCTGGCGATCGGCTTCGCCGCGATGCACTACGTCGTCGCCCTGCATCTCCGGCGCGACGACGGAGTCAGCGCCACGACGACCGGTCTGATCGTCCTCGCCTTCCCGCTGGGGATGGGGGTGGCCGGACCGCTCGGTGGACGCCTGGCCGACCGGTACGGCGCCAGGCCGGTGGCCGTCACCGGTGCCGCCCTCACCGCGATCGGACTTCTCCTCCTCGTCCCGCTGGGCGACGGGTGGGCACCGTGGCAGGTCGCCTGGCGACTGGCCCTCGCCGGTGTCGGCATGGGCCTCAACGGCGGCCCCACCCAGGCCCTGGTCATGGGCGCCGCCCCGCCGGACCGTATCGCCACCGTCGGGTCGACCGTCCAACTCGCCCGCAGCCTCGGCTTCACGCTCGGGCCGGCCCTGGCAACCGCCGCCTGGGGACTGGCCGGTGCGCCACGGGCGGGGCTGGCCCTGGCGGCCACCGCCGCCTGCCTCGCCGTACCCCTCATCGCGCTGCCCGCCCGACCACCCGCACCCGTGGCCGAGCAGACCGCCGACGCCGCCTACACCTGACCCAGGAGACCTCCCCATGTGCGGAATCACCGGCTGGGCGTCCTTCCACCACGACGCCCGAACCCAAGCTCACGTCATCGAGACCATGACCGCCACCCTCACCCCGCGCGGCCCGGACGCCGGAGGCGTCTGGATCGGCGAGCGGGCCGCGATCGGTCATCGCCGCCTCGCCGTCATCGACATCGAGGGCGGTGTGCAGCCGATGACCGACCGGCCCGACGAGCCGGCCCTCGTGCTCAGCTACAGCGGCGAGGTCTACAACCACCACGAACTCCGTTCTCGGCTACAGCACTTGGGACACCGCTTCAGGACCCGGAGCGACACCGAGGTCGTGCTGCGCGCGTACGCCGAGTGGGGTGAGAGTGCCGTCGATCAACTGGAGGGCATGTTCGCCTTCGCCGTATGGGACGAGCGCGCGCGGCGGCTGGTGCTGGTGCGCGACCGGCTCGGGGTGAAGCCGCTGTTCTGGGCGGCCGTCGACGGAGGTCTCGCCTTCGCCTCCGAACCGAAGGCGCTGTTCGCCCACCCGGAGATCCGGCCCCGCGTGGACGCCGACGGACTGCGGGAGGCGTACAGCCTGCTGTTCAACACCGGGCCGACCCTCTGGTCCGGCGTACGCGAGGTCGAGCCCGGCGGGATCCTCGTCCTGGACCGGGACGGCATCCGCGAACGCCGGTACTGGCAGCTGGAGGCGGGTTCTCACGGCGACGGCCGGGAAGCGACCGTCTCCCGCGTCCACGACCTCCTGAGCGCCGCCGCCCGCAGCCAGTTGGAAGCCGACGTCCCGCTGTGCAGCCTGCTCTCCGGCGGTATCGACTCCACCGTCCTGACCGCCCTGGCCGCCGACGAACTCCGGTCGCGCGAGGGCCCGGACGCCCGCATCCGCTCGTACGCCGTCGACTACAGCGACCAGGCGTCGCGGTTCAGGGGCGACGTCCTGCGCACGGGCCACGACACCCCGTTCGCCACCGAGGCCGGCGCCTTCATCGGCACCGACCACAGCACCGTCGTACTCGACCCGCGCACCCTGCTCGACCCCGAGCACCGCACAGCGGTCGTGGTGGCGCGGGACTCACCGATCGGCGTCGGCGACATGGACACCTCGCTGTATCTCCTCTTCGGACAGATACGACAGCACTCGACCGTCGCCCTCTCGGGCGAGGCGGCGGACGAGGTCTTCGGCGGCTACCCCTGGTTCCACGACCCGAAGGCACTCGCCGCCGAGACCTTCCCCTGGCTGCTGGTGACCGGCGACGAGGCCGCCATGCCCCTCAACCCCGAACTCGACCTGCGTATAGGCGAGTTCCGCGAAGACACCTACCGCAGCGCCCTGGCCGCCGTACCGCACCTGGACGGAGAGTCCGCGACCGAGCACCGGCAGCGCGAGACGCAGTACGTCTCCCTGACCCGCTGGCTGCGCCAACTCCTGCACCGCAAGGACCGGTTGAGCATGGCGCAGGGCCTGGAGGTCCGCGTCCCGTACTGCGATCACCGCCTCGTCGAGTACGCCTTCAACACGCCCTGGAGCCTGAAGAGTCACGACGGCCGGGAGAAGAGCCTCCTGCGCGCGGCGGGTACGGGCCTGGCGCCCGAGTCGGTTCTCTGGCGCCCCAAGAACCACTACCCGGCCACCCACCACCCCGACTACAACCGCGGCCTCCAGGACCTGGCCCGCGACGCCCTCGCCACCGAACAGGTCCGCGCCCTGGCCGACGAGACGCTCATCAAGCCCTGTCTCGACACCCCGCCCGACCGACTGGAGTGGGGCCACCGGCTGAGGCTGGAGCGCGTCGTCGACCTCGCCCTGTGGCTGGACCACCACCGGCCCGAACTCGCCCTCTGAGGAGCCTCGTTCATGACCATTCAGGAACCCGGGACGGACCCGGACGCGGTACCCCTCATGGGCTGCCCCTACAAGGCCGACCCGTACCCCCTCTACGAGCGGATGCGCGAGGCCGGTCCGGTCCACCGCGTGCTCTTCCCCAGCGGCGTCCACGCATGGCTCGTCACCGGCTACGACGCCGCCCACTCCGCACTCAACGACGACCGCCTCGGCAAGAACCACGACCGCGGCAACGACCGCTGGCGTGCCCGCGCCTCGATCATGCCCGAGCCGCAGCACTCCCAGCTCCAGGCCCACCTCCTCCACCAGGACCCGCCGAAGCACACCCGCATGCGCAGCTTCGTGACGGACGCGTTCACGCCGCGCCGGATCGAACAACTCCGCCCCCGCTTCCAGGAGTTGGCCGACACACTGGTCGACGCCCTGCCGCCGTGCGGCCCGGCCGATCTGGTGGCGGGCTTCGCGGCCCACTTCCCCTTTCGGGTGCTCGCCGAAGTGATCGGCCTGCCACAGGAGTTGGCGGTCCGCTTCGACCGCGACTGGGGGAAGGTCGTCCAGCCGGTCGGGCCCACCGACCCCGGGCGCCCGATGTACGAGGCCCGCCTGTACGGACTGCAGAGCTATATCGCCGAGGTCGTCGCCCACAAGCGCGAGCACCGGGAGGACGACCTGCTCAGCCGCCTCGTGGTGGCCCACGACCGCCGCGAACTGTCCCAGGAAGAGCTGGACTCGATGATCTTCCAGCTCCTGGTCGCCGGCCAGGAGCCGGTCACCAACCAGATCACCACGGCCCTGATCGCCCTCTTCCGCAACCCGGACCAGCTCACCCGCCTCCGCGACGACCCGTCCCTCCTGCCCGGCGCGGTCGAGGAACTCCTGCGCTACGACAGCGCCTTCGAGCTGACCACCTGGCGCTTTCTCGACCAGGACGACGACCTGCACGGCACCGAGATCCCGGCCGGCGACTCGGTGATCGTCTCCCTGTGCGCGGCCAACCGCGACCCGCGCCGCTTCCCCGACCCCGACACCCTGGACTTCGACCGCTCGCCCAACCCTCACCTCGCCTTCGGCCACGGCATCCACTTCTGCCCCGGCGCCGCCCTCGCCCGAGCCGAACTCCGGACAGCCCTGGGCACCCTCCTCGGCCGCCTGCCCGGCCTGCACCTCGCCATCGCCGACGAGGACATCGAGTGGATCCCGGCCGTCCTCGGCCGCGGCACCAACCACCTTCCCGTCGGCTACGACCGACGCGTCTGACACCAGCCCGCCGACCGGGTCCGGCGACACCGCCAGGCCCGGCTTCGACCGACCACCCCACCCGACGGACGGCGCCCGGCCGTGACCGCCACGGCGCCATGCCGTCGTGCCCGCACGCCTCCCGGAGGAACGACATGCCGTTGACGACCGCGCCGGACACCCTCCCCACGAGCACCGGCGCCGCGATCCTGAACCTGCTGCTCACGCACCACCGCACCACCGACCAGGGCCACGACCGCGCCCGGGCAGAGGCGTTCCCGCATCAACTGCGCCGGATCACCGCGTTCGTGCGCGAGGGCGCCCCCGTCGCCCTCACCCTGCCCGGCTTCCCCTGCAAGTCCCCCAACCCGGCCAAGGTGCTGGGCCATCTCCCCGACATGGGCGAGCGCCTCTCCCTCACCTTCCTCGACACCCTGTGCACGGAGATAGGGCGGATCTATCCGCCGGGTGCCCGCATGGTCATCTGCTCCGACGGCCATGTCTTCGGCGACCTCATCGGCGTCCCCGACGAGCACATCGACGCGTACGCCGACGAACTCCGTCTCCTCATAAGCCGATGGGGACTGGAGAGACTGTCGGTCTTCGACCTGCGCGACCTACTGGGCGACCTCCCGCACCACGCGAAACGCGCCCACGTCCACGACCACCACGCCCCGGCACTGGACGCGCTGCGCGCCGAGACCCGTGCCGACGGCCACGCACTCGCCCTCTACCGCGGCATCACCCGCTTCCTCGTCGAGGACACCGCCGACTGGACCGGCACCCGCTCCGCCCTCCAACGCGCCTGCCGGCAACGGGCCTACGGTGTCATCCAGCGCAGCCGAGCCTGGGGCGACCTGATCGCCGAGCACCATCCCCGCGCTGTCCGACTGTCCATCCACCCCCAGCCCGTCGGCGCCCCCAAGTTCGGCATCAGCCTTCTCGACGCACCCGACGCCTGGACCACCCCCTGGCACTCCGCGGCCCTGCGCCGCCCCGACGGCACCTGGACCCTCGCGCCCCGATCCGAGGCCGCCCGGCTCGGCCGACTGGCTCATCGTGACGGCAGACCCAGCCACTTCGAGCAGGACTGACCGTGGGGGAGGAAGACGGACGCGGTCACGGCCTGCGAGCCGTCGGCGACCTCGAACCGGAACGCGTTGGTCTGGAACGTCCAGGTGGGGCCCGGCTACGGTGATCAACTGGTTCAGCGGTGCGGTCCGGTGATTCTGCATAGGATCACACGGCCTGTTCCCCCGCTGGTGAGGAGCCCTAACTGCCATGGCTGACGAACGAGTTGTCATTGTTACGGGTGGAGGTACCGGAATCGGGGCCGCGACCACTCGGTTGCTGAGTGCCGACGGACATCATGTCGTCATAGGCGGACGGCGGCCCGGGCCACTGCGGCAGGTGGCTGACGAAACAGGCGCTCTGGCTCATGCCGTTGATCTCACGGACGCGTCGGCCGTCCAGGATCTTGTCGAGACCACGGTCTCTCGCTGGGGCAGGCTCGACGGACTGGTCCTCAACGCGGGTGTCGGACGCGGCGGCGCGGTGGGAGACCTCTCGGACGAGACGTGGGACCTGGTGATCCGTACCAACCTGACCGCCCCTTTCCAGTTGTTGCGCGCTGCTCTGCCGCACCTGTTGAAGGCCCGCGGTTCCGTTGTCGCGGTCGCCTCCGTCTCGGCGCTGCGCAACGGGAAGGGCAATGCCGCGTATGCGACGTCGAAGGCCGCGCTCCTCACCACCGTCCGACCCCGCCGGCCAGGCCCGCCGCCGGGAAGCGCCGCGGCCAGCTTCCGTCGGGCCCGCTCGGTCCGCCGGCCGCCGCAACAGCACCACCCCCGCGTGCCCGACCAGCCCTTCCCGTCGGCCCGCGCGACGAGGCCCCGGTCCCACCCTGTGGCCTCGCCCACCGGAAGGGTGCCCGGTTCTCTGCTGTGGATTCGATCTGGACACTCGCATCCTCGCAGGTCAGAGGCGCCATTCAGCTGTCAGGGCGCCGGGTCGGTCAATTCCCGTGAATGATCAGGGTTCGTCCTGCGGTGCGGCACTGGGGCGACGGCGCCGACTCAGCGGCAGCAGGATCGCGGCGGCGGCGGTGAGCACCCACCCGACGCAGGCGACCACGCCGATGGCCGAGTAGCCGCTGTCGGCGGCGAAGCTCTGCCCTGGCGAGGTGTGAGCCTGGAGGATGGTCACGCTCAACGCTCCGCCGGTGGAGTAGCCCACCGTCCGCAGAATCTGGTTGAAGCTCATCGCACGGCTTGTCTCGTGCGCAGGCACACCGCGCAGGAGGTACCCGGGCAGCACCGCGAGAATGCTCCCGGTTCCGACCCCCGCGATCGCCATCACCACCACGATCTCCCAGATGCTGCCGCGCGCCAGGCTGAACACGATTGCGCTGCTCAGCATCACCGCCGTGGACAGCGGCAGCGCCACCTCGTAGGACGTGCGCCGCACCAGCCACGGCACCGCCTTCGCGATCAGATAGCTGGCCGCGGAGAACGGGACCAGCACCAAGCCCGCGACGACGACGGTGCCACCCAGCCCGTACCCGGTGCTGAGCGGCGTCTGCACGAGCGTGATCACCGGCGTGATCAGCATGTACATCCCGACAGCGGCAGGCAGGGTGACCACGCTCGCCGTGAGCACGGCGCGCTGTCCTAGCAGCCGCAAGGGAATCAAGGGATGGGCCACCCGCAGCTCCCACCACACCCAGACGGCCAGCACCGCCACGCCCGCGACGAGAAGCCCGGTCACCGGTCCCGATTTCCAGCCCCGCTTCTCGCTTTCGCTGAGCGCCAGCAGCAGACTGGCCAAGCCGACGCCGAGCAGCACGGCACCGGCGATGTCGAGCCGTCCCTGGCGCCGCTGCGCAGACTCGGGGACGACGCGCCAGGAGACGATCAGCGCGAGCGCGGCGACTGCCGCCCCGAACCAGTAGGCCAGGTGCACGCCGCCGGCCTTCGCCAGCAGCCCGGTGACCGGGTAGCCCAGGCCGATCCCCACCGCGGTGGTGGTCGAGAGCACCGCGATACCGGCCCGTGTCCGCTCCGGAGGCAGGGCTTCGCGGGCGGCCGCGACGGCCAGGGGCGTCAGCCCGAGTCCCATCCCTTGCAGACCACGCCCGACGAGGAACAGGCCGAACCCGACCGGCAGTGCGGCCAGCAGTCCGCCCAGCATCATCGCGACCAGTGAGAACAGGAAGAACTGCCGCCGGTACGGCCCGTCTCCCAGCCGGCCCATCACCGGGGTGACGACGGAAGCCACCAGGAGCGTGACCGTCAGCGACCACTGGGCGTCGGCGAGCGTCACCTGATAATCCGCAGCGAGGGTCGGGATCAGTGGCGCGCCCAGGCTGCTGACGACCGCCACCACCATGCACGCGAGCGTCAGGCCCGGGAGTAGCGCCCGCGACGACGGCCTGGCGGCGAGCGGCCTCTCCGTCACCATCACCGGACCGTTTTCCGGTTCCCCGCGGGGGTTTCCGTCGGCATCCGCGCCCGGGTCGGCGGGACCCGGTCCTTCCCCTCGGTTGTCCATGAACCCTTCCCCTCGGTCGCCCATGAACTGATACTACAGTTCAAATGAGACGGCGTGTCAAACGTTTGGAGTCGCCTCTGGCACCGAAGTGCGCGTGGCGCAAGTCGAAAGCGCGCGTGACACAATCGGCGTGTGAGCCTGCGGGAGCGGAAGAAGGAGCGCACGCGCGCCGATCTGCAGCGTCATGCCCTGCGCCTGTTCCGCGACCAGGGGTACGCCGAGACGACGGTGGACGACATCGCCGCGGCGGCCGAGGTCAGCCGAAGCACCTTCTTCCGGTACTTCGGCACCAAGGAGGACGTGCTCCTCTTCGACAACGTCGACCCGGTGATGTTCCGCATGATGGCCGCGGTGCCGGAGGGGGTCCCGCTGCTGGAGGCCGTGCGCGGCGTGCTGCGGGACTCGTTCGCCGCCCTGGACGACGAGGCCCGCGACATCGAGGAAGCCCGTATGGAACTGGCCCGGACGCCCGCCGTCGCGGCGATCCTGCGTGAGCGCAACGCGTTCGGGATCGAGCAGTACACCGGGATGATCGCGTCCGCCACGGGCCGCGAGGCCGACGACCCCGACGTGCTGCTGTTCAGCGCCATCCTGATGGGCGCCCGCCATGCCGCCCGGGCCCGGGTCGACGCCGGGCACGCCAAAAGCCACATCGACGAGCTGGACGCCATGCTTGAGCGTCTCGTCCCCGGCGTCCCGCTGGCCGCCGAGCCGGTCCGCGGCCGGGACAAGGCCAGGGCGGCGTCGTTCAGCCGGCGTATCCCGGTTGATGAGGTCTCAGGAACTCAGGACGGTCGCACGGGCTGACACGGGGGGCAGGCACGGCTCCATGCGGTCGGCTCACGCGGCTTCCTCGCCTCCTTCCCGCTGGAGCGCAGACTCCGCGACGCGAAGGCGACCGCGTTGATGGGGCCGTCCGACGAACTCATCCGCGACGGCATCACCGACCGCCTGCTCACCATCGCAGCACCGCCGGAGGCCGACCATGAGCACCCCTGACAGGACGCCGCAGCACCACCTCTGCCCGGACCCCGTCGGCGCGGGTTATCTGCACCACTGCATGCCGGCTCACCAGGACTACCACCGCAGGCTGACCGAACTCGGCGCCCGCATCGACATGGTCCGCAGGGCACGATCGAGCGGCTGCAACGGATGGCCGACGTGTCCAACTGCCGCTGGATCGGCGAGCACATCGGCATGACGGGCACCCGGGCCACGTACAGCGGAACCTTTCTCCAGCCGCTGGGAACCGACGAGCAGACCCAGGTGTTCATCGACAACCTCCGCCGGGCCAACGAGACCTCGGCGGTCCCGCTCATCGTCGAGAACCAGCCGCAGGTCTTCAACCAGGTCGGACCTCGCGCGGTCTGCGAACAGGTCGCGGACATCGCCGTCGGCGCCGACGCGGGCATCCTGCTCAGCCTGTCGAACATCGTGATCTCCGACGCCTTCCACCCCATGGACCGGGAACGCGAGATCGCCCACATCCCGCTCGACCGCGTCTGGCAGGTCCATCTGCCGCTCGCCAACGAAGCGGAGTTGGCCGAACCCGGCCACGAAGTCACGCGGCAGAACGAGAAGTGGCACTTCGCCACCCTCGAAGCCCTGTTCCGCGAGAAGGACTTCCGGCCCGCCGCGGTCATCCTGGAGATACAGGCCAGTGGCACCCCGTCCCGCCCGGAGCCCGAACGCACCCGCGACCGGCTCGACTGGATCCACGACCTCATGCGCCACTACGCGGACGCCGCGGCGGGCGCCGGAGCGGGGGCCGCCCGATGAGCCTCGCCGGACTTCAGCAGCTCTTGGCCCGCTCCGTGCGCGACGCGGACTTCCGCCACACCGTGCTCGCACCCGGCGGTCTCGACACCGCCGCCACCGAACTCGGCCTCACCGAGGAGGAGAAGCGCCTCTTCACCGAGATCGAGGCCTCGTACCTGCACGGCATAGCGGACTTCGTCCTCGCCCAGCGGATCCAGCGCCGTGAGGCCGAATTCGCCCTCTTCCTGAACGCGTTGTTCCGCTACACCCCGCGCGACGCCTTCTTCCGCGCTTACCACCAGGCCACAGCCGTCGGACAGTTCGACCGTATGGAGGAGCTGCGGCGCTTCGCCGACTTCTCGCTGGACCACATCGTGGCCCACGCACTTCCCGAACACCTCGTCGACATCCTTCGGTTCTGCTGCCACATCTGCGAACTGGCCGAGACGCCGAAGGAGTTGCCCACCGAGCCCGAGGGCCCGGTCGCGGCCAGCAGCACACTCGGCGCTCACCGGGGCGCCGCTCACCCTGCTGGATGCCGGCGCGGAACTGCCGTACGGCAGCCACGGGTTCGTCAGGGAGCTGGTCGAGAGCCTGCACGAGCGGCAGATCGTGCACCTGATTCTTCCCACCGAACTGCGACAGGCCGGACGGTTCGGACGGGACGGCACCGATGCCCCGACCGCGAGGGGGGTGAAGACCAGCACAGATCCGGCCCAAGGCTGCCGATCGGGCTCCGGCCACAGCAGCCGAACACCCCATCAGAGCACCGAACGAAGGGTTTCCCATGAGTTGGACCACTAGCGACACGGGCTTCGGTCCGGGCACGGTTGTGGCGAAGAACGATGCGTCCTACGGTCCGGGCACGGTCGTCGCCAAGAACGACGCCGTGGTTGGGCAGTTGGTCGGCGTCTGATGGCGGCAGCCGACGGTGACATCTGAGGCAGTCCGCCGTCGGCATGCCCTCCTCACACCGAGCCGGTCCGTGCGCACGGACCGGCTCGGTCCCCACAGTAGGACCCTGCGGCGACCGTCGCCGTGCGGTGACCCACGGAGCTGTGTTGATTTCCCTCCCTACCCGCAATGGCAACGTCGTCCTCCTGTGGGCCGCGAGCGCGCTGTCCTCGGGATCGACCTGGGTGATGCAGATCGGTCTGTTCATCCGGGTGCTCCAGGACTTCTCCCCGGCCGTCCTCGCGGTCGTCGAACTGGTGGGCACCCTGCCCGCTCTGCTCTTCACCGTCCTCGCGGGCACCCTCGCCGACCGCATGGACGTCCGCCGACTCGCCATCGGCTCGATGCTCGCGCAGACACTGTGCGTCCTCGGCATGACGCTGGTGCTGCACACCAGCATCTGGTTCGCCGCCGGTTTCTACGCCCTTCAGGGAATCAGCAACACCGTCTGGGCCCCCTCGCGCCAGCAGTGGCTCTACGGCGTCATCGCCGTCGAGGCACGGGCGTCGGCCAACGCCGCGATCGGCTCCATCGGCGGGGTCATGACCATCATCGGGGCCTCCCTGGGCGGTGTGCTGGCCGCCTGGAGTCCCACCGGCGCCATGGCGACGGCATGCGGCATCCAACTGCTGGCGGCCGTGCCGCTGCTACGGCTGGCCCGGAAACCGCTGCACCGGCCGACGGCCCCGTCGACCGCCGACCGGGCCCGCCGCGAACCCTTCTTCCGTGAACTCGCCGCCGGAATACGGGTCCTGCGCGATCTGCCGCTGGCCCGCTCCGTGGTGTGGATCGGCATCGCCTGGGGCTTCATCGGCGGCGCCTACAACACCCTGCTCGCCTCGTACGCCACCACCACCCTGCACGGCAACGGCACGGTCCTCGGCGTCCTCTACGTCGCCGACGGCGCCGCCGTGATCATCGGCACTCTCATCGCGGCCCGCACCGCCCTGCGCCACCACCTCTCCGCCTACGCCACGTCCTACATGATCCAGGGGCTGGCATGGAGCGCGATGTTCTTCGCGGGGCACCCCGTCGTGGCGGTCGTCCTCCTCGCGGTGATGCGGCTGGCCAGCGGCATCATCATCGGGCTGGACACGACCCTGCTCCTGGCGACCGTGCCCGCGTCACTGCGCGGCCGGGTCTCCAGCATCCACATGACCACCTACAACGGCGTCGCCCGCCTCTCGCTCGCCGTCTTCGGCGGTCTGCTCGCCGTCACCGACATCCGCACCATCGGCGTCTGCACCGGCATCGCCTCCGTCCTCCTCGGCGCCGTCTGGTGGTGGCGCCGCGACCCGGAGGCCGAACGCCTCTACGCGGCCGGCGGGGTGGAGAACGCCGTCGCCGGGTGAGCCGCTTTCCGGCCGTCCGCACCGCATCCGTCAGCAGGTGTCATCACCCGCCCGTTCCCAGGAGGGACCATGGCCACGCCCGACCACCCCGTCCTCGACGCGCTGGCCCGGCGCGCCAGCAGCCGGGACTTCACCGACGCACCGGTGCCGCCCGCACTCCTGGACCACGTGCTCGACGCGGCGGTACGGGCTCCCACGGCGTTCAACTTCCAGCCCTACTCACTCGTCGTCGTAAGCGACCCGGCGCGGCGGGCGGCGCTCGCCCGGATCGCGGGCGGCCAGCGGCATGTCGCCGCCGCCCCTGTGTGCGTCGTGTTCTGCGCGGACACCCGCAGGATCGAGCGGCTCTGCGGCCTTCCCGGGCAACTGGTGCCCGAGGAACACCCCGATGCCATGATCACCGCCGTCATCGACACATCCCTGGCCGGGATGTGCGCCACGCTCGCCGCGCAGGCGCTGGGTCTGCGCGCCGCTCTACCACCACCTGGCGCTTGGACGTCGCGTGCCGAGCCGCGCTGCTGGTGCTGTGGGACGGCGACTGGCACGGGCTCACCGAACTGCGTCGGGCCGCAGGAGAGAAGGCATGGCCGGATGTAGCGGGCTTCCTCTCCGACCTGGTGGACAAAGGACTGGTGAGCGCCGGGCCGGACCGCTGACCGGCGCCGACTTCCGGATCGGGACGATCTACTGCTACACCGGAGACCGGGAGCGCCTCCCAGGGCGATTACTCAGAGCCAGTCTTTCCGCTTAAAGATGACGTACAAACTGGTGCATACGACCGCCATCAGGAGGATTGCGAAGGGGTATCCGAGCACCCAGTGCAACTCCGGCATGCGCCGGAAGTTCATCCCGTAGATCGTGCCGACCAACGTCGGCGCGAACAAAATAGCCGCCCAAGAAGAGATCTTCTTGATCTCCTCGTTCTGCTCGAACCCCGCCTCCGCCAACGCCCGCATCTCCGCGTTCTGTTGCTGGGTGACCAGGGTCGCGTTCACCGTGAGGATGTCGGTGAGGGCCTGGCGGAAGCCGTCCACTTGTTCGCTGGTGTGGGTGACGTGGTCGGCGACGTCGCGGAGGTAGCGCTGGAGTTCCTCGTCGGTGCGGTACTTCGCGAAGCCGGCCATCAGGCTGTGCAGCATGCCGACCAGGGGGCGGGTGGCGCGTTGGAACTCGACCATTTCGCGGGAGAGTTCGTAGATGCGGCGGGAGACCTCCGGGTCGCCGCGGAAGACCTCCGTCTCGATCTCGTCGATGTCGGTCTGGACGCCGGCCACCACAGGCGCGTAGCCGTCGACGACCGCGTCGAGGATGGCGTACAGCACCGCCTCGGGGCCGAGTTTCAGCAACTCCGGTGATTCCTCCATGCGTTGGCGGACCGCCGAGAGGTCGGGGGCCGCGCCGTGCCGGACCGTGATCACGAAGTCCGGGCCGACGAAGACGTGCAGCTCGCCGAAGTCGACCTCCTCCGGAGTGTCCAAGTACCGGGCGGCGCTGAGGACTACGAACAGCGTCTCGCCGTAGCGCTCCAGTTTGGGGCGCTGGTGTGCCTCCATCGCGTCCTCGACCGCCAGCGGGTGGAGGTCGAACTCCTCGGCCAGGGAGAGGAGTTCGCGTTCGGTGGGGCGGGCGAGGCCGATCCAGGCCATGCCGGAGGGCTGTTCGCGCAGCTCGCGGAAGGTGTCGGCGAGGGTGTCCGGTGCCGAGACCCGTACGCCGTCCCGGTACAGGGCGGCCTGGACGACGCTGCCCGTGTCGGACGGTTCGGAGGGGGGTGTGTCCGTGGCGGACTCCGGCGGTGTCGGCGCGGAGGGCGGGGGCGGGGCCGGTGTGCGGAGCCACCCGGACCTTCTGCCGAACCTGCCGTTCCCGGCGTTCTTCGAGGTGGGGCGGGCGCGTCGCTGGGGCATCGCGGTGCCTCTCGATCGAGCCTACGGGTACGTGATCACAGGGCATGAGCAGGATATACGGGGCAAACAACCTGGGCGGGTGAACCAGGTCCCGGATTCGGTGAGAGTTGCGGACGGAAGGTGTCCGCGACTGCGACTAGCTTGCGGAGCATGACGACCAAGGCGGCTGCCTCTCACCCTCCCGTACTCGACAACCGCGCACTGAACCGCGCCACCCTCGAACGGCAACTCCTGCTGCGCCGCTCCCCGCTCTCCGCCGGGGCGGCCGTCGAGCATCTGCTCGGACTGCAGGCGCAGAACGTCAAGCCGCCGTACTACGCGCTCGCCGCCCGCCTCGACGGCTTCGCACCCGAGGCGTTGTCGGAGCTGATGGCCGAGCGCGCGGTCGTCCGGATCGTCACCATGCGCTCGACGATCCACACCCACACCGCCGCCGACTGCCTCACCCTGCGTCCGTTGGTGCAGGCCGCCCGCGATCGAGAGCTGGGCAATTTCCGCAAGGGGCTGGCCGGAGTCGACCTGGACCGGCTCGCCGCGCTCGCCCGTGAACTGGTCGAGGCCGAGCCGCGCACCATGAAGGAGTTGCGCGAGGAACTGCTCCTTGAGTGGCCGGACGCCGACCCGCAGGCCCTTGCCATCGCCGCCCGCTGCAAGCTCCCGCTCGTCCAGGTCACCCCGCGCGGGCTGTGGGGGCGGAGTGGGCAGGTCGCACTCACCACCGCCGAGCACTGGCTCGGCCGGCCCACCGAGCCTGCGCCCGACCCGGACGGGACCGTGCTGCGGTATCTCGGTGCCTTCGGGCCGGCCTCCGTCAAGGACATGCAGACCTGGGCGGGGCTGACCCGGCTGCGCGAGGTCTTCGAGCGGCTGCGACCGGGGCTGGTCACCTTCTCGGACCCGAACGGCGTCGAACTCTTCGACCTCCCGGACGCGCCCCGGCCCGCCGCCGACACCCCGGCCCCGCCGCGTTTCCTGCCCGAGTTCGACAACCTGCTCCTCTCCCACGCCGACCGCACCCGGGTGGTACCGCCCGAGTACTGGGGTCGCGCCTGGCAGGGCAACGTCGCTTACCGCACCTTCCTCGTCGACGGATTTCTCGCCGGGGTCTGGAAGATCGAGGACGGTCACCTCGTCGTCGAGGCCTTCGGCCGGCTGACCAAGAGGCAGCGGGACGAGGTGAGCGCCGAGGGGGCTCGGATGCTCGACACCATGCACAAGGGGACGTCGTACGACATCCGGTTCGGGACGGTCGTGGCGCGGCCGTAGGCGGTCAGTCCGCGCGGCCCGTCACCGCGACCGTCACGCCCAGGCCGATCATCGTGAAGCCGCCCGCGCCGCCGATCAGGGACAGGCGGCGGTCGGAGCGGGCGAACCAGGTGCGGGCCGCCGAGGCGGTCAGGCCCCAGAGGGTGTCCGTGACCAGGCCGATGGAGATGGGGATCAGGCCGAGCAGAAGCATCTGGAGCGGGACGTGGCCCGCCGAGTGGTTCACGAACTGGGGGAGTACGGCGGCGAAGAACACCACGCCCTTGGGGTTGGTGACGCCGACCAGTGCGCCGTCGAGGACCGTGCGGAGGTCGCCGCGCGGTTCCGTCGTGGCGGCCGTGCTCATCGCCGAGGCCTTCAGGTCCTTGCGGTGGCGGAAGGCCTGGACCCCCAGGTACATGAGGTAGGCCGCGCCCGCCAGTTTCACCGTCAGGTAGATCGTGACCGACCGCTCCACCAGCGAGCCGATGCCGAACGCGACCGCCGTCACCAGCAGATACGAGCCGAAGACATTGCCGATCGCCGTCGCCACCGCCGTCCGGCGGCCGTGGGCGAGCGCGCGGCCGATGACGAACAGGACGCTGGGTCCCGGGATCACGATCACCAGCAGGGACATCGCGGCGAACGCGAGAAAGCGGTCCGTGGACACCATGTGTACGACTCCCGTCGGTCCCGTCAGGCGCTCATTGAAACAGGCTTCGGGGTGGCCGCTCCAGGGGTGGGCACATGGATAGGGTGCGTTGCGGGCTGCTCGTGGAAGCCCGCAACGCACCCTGGTTTTTCCCTGAGGTGTGCTCAGGAGATCTTCCGGGTTACGAGTTGACCTGCGTGGTCACCAGGCTGGAGAACGTGGTCAGCCGGGTGTAGACACCCGGGTAACCCGCCTCGGCACAGCCCTCGCCCCAAGAAGTGATCCCTGCCAGGACGCCCCCGATGAGCAGGGGACCGCCGCTGTCGCCCTGGCAGGTGTCTACGCCGCCGGAGGTGAGTCCGGCGCAAACCATGTCGGACGCGATGAAGTCCGAACCGTAGGAGCTCTTGCAGCTTGAGTCGGACACGATCGGCACGGTCGCCGTCCGCAGCTGGTTGGAGGAGCTGCCGTTCTCCGAGGTGGTGCCCCAGCCGAGGATGCGGGCGGTGGTGCCGGCCGCGTACACGCTGGTCTGGGATGAGGAGACGTAGGACGCCGGGGTGTACGACATCGCCGTCGACAGGGTCAGGACGGCCACGTCGTCGCCGTTGGTGGCGTCCGTGTAGCTGGGGTTGATCCAGATCTTGCTGACCTTGCTGACCGTGCCGTTCGTACCGTTGAGGTACGTACGGCCGCCCACGACGCGCACACTGCTGGTGGTCTCGCCGACCATGCAGTGGGCGGCGGTGACCACCTTGGTGGCCGAGACGAGCGTGCCGCCGCAGAACTGGTTCTGCGAGGCGTCCGTGATCTGCATGACGAACGGGTACGCCGTCGTGGTGGTCGTGGTACCGCCGACGATGGGCTGGGGGGCTGCCACAGCGGTGGGGGCGCTGAGCAGTGCGGTCGCGGCAGCGGCGGCGGTTGCCACTACGACGGCCGTGGTTCTCTTGGCGCGGTTGAGCCCGAACATGAGTCTCCTCATTGGGTTGCCGGTGGGGGGTCGCGCGGGTGTGGGGGTGTGCAACGGGGGTCGCGGGACCGACCCCCGTATGCCCGGGCGAGCGGCACACCCATAAGCTAGAACCAGGCACGCCCTGCTCCCAATGAGGGAACCCCCTAGGGGAGTTGGGCAGGGAAAACCCTCGGTCGCCGCACAGTAAACCCGTAGGGTCCTCAGTTCGGACGGCGCCCCGCCGCCAGTCGGACGATATCCACCCGCGAGCGGATCCCCAGCTTGCGGTAGACCCGGGTCAGGGTCGCCTCCACCGTCTTGACGCTGATGAACAGCCGGGCGGCTATCTCCCGGTTGGTGGCGCCCTCCATGACGAGCGCGGCGACCTGACGCTCCATCGAGGCCAGCCCGTCGAGCCCCTCCAGGGTGGGGGCGGGCGCGACGGCGGGCGCCGGCTCCGGGGTCCGGACCACGGCGGCCTCGTCCACCTGGCGCAGCCAGGGCAGCGCCCGGCAGCGGCGGAACAGCCGGGTCGCCTCCTCGTACGACGTGGGGCCGGGCTGCCCGGTGCGCAGCGACGCCAGCGCGAAGGCGGCGCGGGCCTCCTCCAGGCCGTAGCCGAGTTTGGCGAGCCGGTCCTGAACGGACGTCAGTTGGGCCACGGCCGCGTCGTGTTCGCCGCGTTGCGCGCGCACCAGGGCCTCGGCGCGGTCCAGTACGGCGAGGACGCTCTCGCGGCCGAGGCGCAGGGCGCGCTCGCGGGTGACGTCGATGACGTCCTGGGCCTCGGCACTCTCGCCGATGCGGACGAGGGCCTCGGCGAGGTCGCCGTGCCAGCGTCCGCGCGCCGGGTCGGTCACCCCGAGGGCGTGCTCCAGCTCCCGCACCCGGCGCAGCGAACGGACCGTGCCGTGCGCGTCCCCGGCCACCAACTGGGCGTATCCCAGGGCGCCGAGGGCACGCGACAGATACATCTGGTCGCCGTCCTCCTCGGCGTGCTCCACCGCTTCCCGGGCCAGGGCGAGGGCCTCCTCCACGTCACCGCCGGAGGCCTCGGCGAGCGCGGTGAGCATCGCGGACGCCGTCTGGCCGATGCCGGAGTCCCGGGCCAGCCTGAGGCCCTCGCGGGCCAGGTCGAGGGCGCGTCCGCAGTGCCCGGAGCGCAGTTCGGTCTC
Organism: Streptomyces sp. NPDC051576; assembly: GCF_040681835.1. Lineage (NCBI taxonomy): Bacteria > Bacillati > Actinomycetota > Actinomycetes > Kitasatosporales > Streptomycetaceae > Streptomyces > Streptomyces sp. NPDC051576. Next base: position 253,878 of record NZ_JBFAZO010000002.1, on the reverse strand, counting down.
GGCGAACCCGCGCAGGAAGTGCACCTCGCTCTCCACCGACCCGCGCCGCCGCACCTCGCGCAGCAGCGCGGTGATGGTCGCGCGTGCCTCGGGCAGCTGATCGCTCATCACCAGCCAGCGGAACCGGGCCGAACCGGCACCGTTGTGATGGCACGACACCCTCGGGTCCTGGGGCTCCTTCAGCGCGCGCTTGATGGTGCGCGGGGCGTCCGGATGGCCCATCAGGGTCTCGGTCTGGGCCTGGAAGGAGAGCGCGAGGAGTTCGGTACGCCGGTCGCCGGCGCGCGCGGCCAGCTCGGCGGAGCGCGCGGTCTCCGCCCGGGCCTCGGCGAAGTCGCCCTCCACGAGCAGGGCGCGCCAGGCCAGTTGGTAGCGGACCAGGGCGAGCAGCCTGGGGTCGTCGCCCGCGTCGGCGAGGGCCTGCGGGAAGACGGCGTCGACGTCGGCCATCGAGTGGCCCGCCGTGTCGATCACGATGATCCAGGCCCGCACCCGCTCGGCGGGCACCGAGGTCCGGGTCAGCACCTCGCGCGCGATGTCCCGGGCGAGGTCCAGCTCGCCGGCGGTGATCGCGTCCTCGGCCGCCTGCAGCCGCCGCTCGTCCGGCCCCGGCACGCCGTCGCCGGGGGTGTGCCGGGCGGCGAGCAGTCCGAGCGAGGCGGCGACCGAGGGCGCCCCGCGGTCGCGGGCCAGGGTGGCGGCCTCGGCGAGCCGGGCGGCGACCTCCGGGTCGGTGCCGGTGGTGGCCAGGGCCAGGTGCCGGGCGCGCTCGATGGGGTCGGAGGCGGCGGTCGACAGCGCCGCGTGCGCGGCCCGCCGCTCCTGCGCGGGGGCCTCCGCGTACAGCGCGGCGGAGATCAGCGGATGCGCGAACCGTACGGCGGGACCCTCGGGTTCCGTTGCCAGCAGGCCGAGTTCGGCCGCCTGCGCGGTCTCGGCCTCGGCGTTCTCCCGGCCCGCGGTCTGGAGCAGGGCCACGGTGGGGCGGGCGCCGGCGCTAGCGACCAGCAGGGTGCGGCGGGCCTCGGCGGGCAGCATGTCGAGCCGGCTCAGCACCAACGCGCGTAGCGAGGTGGGCACCGGGAGCGGCTCGCCCGCGCGCGGCGGGGCCGGGTTCTCGGCGAGAGCGCGGCCCAGTTCGAGCGCGAACAGCGGGTTGCCGCCGCTGGTGCGGTGGATCTCGCGCACGGTGGAACGGGGCAGCCCGGTGTAGCCGCGATGGTCGAGCAGCGCCGAGACCTGGGCCCGGGAGAGCGGGCTGAGCCGGAACGCGAGGGTGTCCGGCGGGGAGGCGTTCAGATACCGGTCGTACTCCTGGCCCTCGGTGCGCACCGCGAAGACCATCTGCACCTGGGTGTCGCCCAGGCGCCGGGCGGCGAAGCCGAGGAGTTCCGCGCTGGCCGGGTCCAGCCACTGCAGGTCGTCCGCGACGACGAGGACGGGGCCGTCGGCGGCGAGCGCGCGCAGCGCGGACAGGACGGCGAGGCGCAGGGCGAGTCCGTCGCGCTGGAGGGAGGACTCGCCGCGTCCGGTGAGGGCGGATTCCAGTGCGGTGCGCTGGGCGGCCGGCAGCCGCTCGGAGACCTCGTCGAGGACCAGACCGAGGAGGTCGGCGAGGGCGAGGAAGGGGAGGTGAGATTCGGACTCCGTGGCGGAGCAGCGCAACACGGTCCGTGCCGTGTCGCCGTATTCCGCGGCCAAGGCGCGCAGGAGGGTCGACTTTCCTATTCCGGCGGGGCCGTGGAGCAGCACACTGCCGCCCTCGGCGAGCTGGCCACGGGCGGCGGTGAACATCTCCTCCCGGCCGATGACCAGGTCGGAGCGGAATCTGGCAGGCTCCTTGAAGTCCCGTCGCACGGTCACCGCTCCCCTCGTGTGTCGTGTCCGGGCCAATATTAGGCAATCAGTCCTTGAAATTCGGATGGATGGGGTCGTGAGGGAAATAACAACGGCCAGGCATAGGGAAATTCAAAGCTCCGGCGAATGAATAGCGGGTCGCCACGCGGGGCTCCTCTCATGGCAGCACCCCCGCCCGCCGGGCCGCCACCACGGCCTCCCCGCGGGTGTGCGCGCCGAGCTTCCGCATCGCCGAGCGCAGATACCCCTTCACCGTCTCCGGCCGCAGCCCGAGCCGCTGTGCCGCCACCGCGTTCGTCGCCCCGGCCGCCACACACGCCAGCACATCCAGCTCCCGGGGTGCGAGACCGACCTCCCCGGTGACCGTCTCCCCGGTCAACAGCCCGCAGGCGTCCAGGAGTTCGGCGCGCAGCGCCGGGTCCGGGATGCGCGGGGCCAGCGCCCGCAGCGCCGCGTGCGCCTCCCGCACCTGCTCCCAGACCGCGCTCGCCGCCGGGTCGGGGGCCGGTGCCGGGCGCGCCGCGCTCAGCAGGTCCCGCACCTCCTCCCGGACCACCAGCGCGTGTTCCACGTCCCGGGCGGCGTCCATCGCCGCGCTCAGCATCCGGTCGCCCAGCGGCTGGGCGGTGCGCAGCGCGCCGTAGAGGACACCGCGCACCCGGCGCCGTACGACGACCGGGACCGCGAGGATCGCGCGCAGGCCCTCGGCGGCCACCGGGGCGTCGTACTCGTGGCTGATCTGCCGGGACGCGGAGTAGTCCAGGACGGCGCACGGGCGGGCGAGGGCGACCGCCTTGCCACCCAGGCCGTTGCCCGTGTTCACCGCGAGGGCGCGCAGGGCGGGCGTCGCCGTGCCGCTCAGCTCGCTGATGCGCATCTGCTGGCGGCCGCTCTCCACCAGGCCGCCGAAGGCGACCGGCAGCCCCGTGCCGCGCCGCAGCCGTACCAGTGCCGACTGAATCTCCACCATCCCCGCCGCGTCCGTAGCCACCCGTTCGCCCCTTCATTGCGGCCGCTCTGCTGCACACACCCCCGTACGGGGGTAGTGAGACCCACATCACGGATTACACGATGTCAGAGAGCCGCCCGGCAATGGTCCGGTTACTAGGAGGACAGATGACGACGGCGAGTGAGTCGTTCCGTAGTGCGCGGGATTTCCTGTTGGCGCATCGCGAGGACTATGCCACGGCCTACGAGGGTTTCTCCTGGCCCCGGCCCGAGCACTTCAACTGGGCGTTCGACTGGTTCGACGTCATCGCGGACGGCAACGCGCGCACCGCGCTGCACATCGTCGAGGAGGACGGCCGCGAGACCAAGCTCTCCTTCGGTGAACTCTCCGTCCGCTCCGACCAGGCCGCGCACTGGCTGCGCACCCGGGGCGTCCGCGCCGAGGACCGCATCCTGGTCATGCTCGGCAACCAGGCCGAACTGTGGATCACCGCCCTGGCCGCGATGAAGCTCCGCGCCGTCGTCATCCCGGCGACCCCGCTGCTCGGCCCCGCCGACCTGCGCGACCGCGTCGAACGCGGCCGGGTCCGGCAGGTGATCGTGCGCTCCGAGGACACCGGCAAATTCGACGAGGTGCCGGGCGACTACACGCGCATCGCCGTCGGCGCGGAGCGGCCCGGCTGGCTGGACTTCGAGGAGGTCTACGACACCTCGGCCTCCCTCTTCGTACGGGACCCCGCCCCGACCCTGGCCGACGACCCGCTGATGCTCTACTTCACCTCGGGCACGACCGACCGCCCCAAGCTGGTCGAGCACACCCACACCTCGTACCCGATCGGCCATCTCGCCACCATGTACTGGATCGGGCTCCAGCCCGGCGACGTGCACCTCAACATCTCCTCGCCCGGCTGGGCCAAGCACGCCTGGTCGAACCTCTTCGCCCCCTGGAACGCCGAGGCGACCGTCTTCATCCACAACTACACGCGCTTCGACCCGGCCCGGCTGATGTCCGAGATGGACCGGGTGGGCGTCACCACGTTCTGCGCCCCGCCGACTGTGTGGCGCATGCTCATCCAGGCCGACCTGACCCAGCTCCGCACCCCGCCCCGCGAGGCCCTCGCCGCCGGCGAACCGCTCAACCCCGAGGTCATCGAGCAGGTCCGGCGCGCCTGGGGCGTCACCATCCGGGACGGCTTCGGGCAGACCGAGACCGCCGTCCAGGTCTCCAACAGCCCCGGCCAGCCGCTGAAGACCGGCTCCATGGGCCGCCCGACCCCCGGCTACCACGTCGAACTCCTCGACCCGGTCTCCGGCGCGCCGGGCGCGACCGAGGGCGAGATCGCGCTGGACCTGTCCGACCCGCCGGTCGGCCTGATGACCGGCTACCACGGGGACCCGGACCGTACGGCGGAGGCGATGGCCGGCGGCTACTACCGCACCGGCGACATCGGCGCCCGCGACGCGGACGGCTACATCACCTACGTCGGCCGGTCCGACGACGTCTTCAAGGCCTCCGACTACAAGATCTCCCCGTTCGAGCTGGAGAGCGCCCTGCTGGAGCACGAGGCGGTGGCCGAGGCCGCCGTGGTGCCCGCGCCGGACGAACTGCGGCTGGCCGTACCGAAGGCGTACGTCGTCCTCGCGGAGGGCTGGGAGCCGGGGCCGGACACCGCGAAGGTCCTCTTCGAGCACTCGCGCGACGTCCTCGCCCCCTACAAGCGCATCCGCCGCCTGGAGTTCGCCGCCCTGCCCAAGACCGTCTCCGGCAAGATCCGCCGGATCGAACTGCGCGAGGCTACGGCCGCCGGGTCGGCCGCCGAGTACCGCGAGGAGGACTTCCGATGACCTCGTACACCCATGGAACCAGCGGGACCTCACTCCTCGGCGACACCATCGGCGGCAACCTCGACCGGGCCGTCGCCGCTTGGCCCGACCGGGAGGCGCTCGTCGACGTACCGTCGGGGCGGCGCTGGACGTACGGTCAATTCGCCGCTGATGTGGACCGGTTGGCGTCCGCACTGCTCGCGAGCGGGGTGGCGAAGGGCGACCGGGTCGGCATCTGGGCGATCAACTGCGCCGAGTGGGTGCTGGTCCAGTACGCCACCGCCCGCATCGGCGCCATCATGGTGAACATCAACCCGGCGTACCGCACCCACGAGGTCGAGTTCGTCCTCAAGCAGGCGGGGATCTCGGTCCTGTTCGCCTCGCTCAGCCACAAAGGGAGCGACTACCGGGCGATGGTCGACCAAGTCCGCGGCGCGTGCCCGGAGTTGCGTGAGGTCGTCTACATCGGCGACCCGAGCTGGGAGGCGCTGCTCTCGCGCGGCACGGGTGACGAACCGTACCCGGAGCTGTCCTGCGACGACCCCATCAACATCCAGTACACCTCGGGCACGACGGGCTTCCCCAAGGGCGCCACGCTGTCCCACCACAACATCCTCAACAACGGTTATTTCGTAGGGGAGTTGATCGCGTACACGGAGCGGGACCGGGTCTGCGTCCCCGTGCCCTTCTACCACTGCTTCGGCATGGTGATGTGCAACCTGGCGGCCACCTCGCACGGCGCGTGCATCGTGATCCCGGCCGCGTCCTTCGACCCGGCGGCGACCCTGAAGGCCGTACAGCAGGAGCGGTGCACGTCGCTCTACGGCGTCCCCACCATGTTCATCGCGGAGCTGAACCTCCCCGACTTCGCGTCCTACGACCTCTCGTCGCTGCGCACCGGCATCATGGCGGGGTCGCCCTGCCCGGTCGAGGTGATGAAGCGGGTGGTCGCCGAGATGCACATGGCGGAGGTGGCCATCTGCTACGGCATGACGGAGACGTCCCCGGTCTCGCTCCAGACCCGGACGGACGACGACCTCGAACACCGCACCGGCACGGTCGGCCGGGTCCTCCCGCACCTGGAGGTCAAGGTCGTCGACCCGGCGACCGGTGTGACCCGACCCCGGGGCACGGCGGGGGAGTTGTGCACCCGCGGCTACAGCGTGATGCTCGGCTACTGGAACGAGCCCGAGAAGACCGCCGAGGCGATCGACGCGGGCCGCTGGATGCACACGGGGGACCTGGCGGTGATGCGTGAGGACGGGTACGTCGAGATCGTCGGCCGCATCAAGGACATGATCATCCGGGGTGGCGAGAACATCTACCCGCGCGAGATCGAGGAGTTCCTCTACACCCACCCGAAGATCGCCGACGTCCAGGTCGTCGGGGTCCCGCACGAGCGCTACGGCGAAGAGGTGCTGGCCTGCGTCATCCCGCGCGACGCGGCGGATCCGCTGACGCTGGACGAGCTGCGCGCCTTCTGCGAGGGCAGGTTGGCCCACTACAAGATCCCGACCCTGCTTCAGATCATGGACGCCTTTCCGATGACCGTGTCGGGGAAGGTGCGGAAGGTCGAGCTTCGGGAAGGGGCTGTTCGGGGAGTTGTGGGCCCGCCCTCGAACTAACCCCCCGCCGCGTCGAGTTCGTCCGCCAAGTCGTTCACCGGCTGTGGGGTGCCCGTGAGGTCGAGGATGAACAGGGGGATGTGGAGGGCGTCGGCTCGGGCGCGGGCCTCGTCGGTGTAGCCGGCCAGGGAGAAGTAGACGCAGGTCGTGGATTCCGTCATGGCGGTCAGCCACAGGCATTCCACGTCGCGCGGTGAGGCCGGGCGTACGGTCGGGTCCACCTGGGCCAGGATGCCGCGGGCGGCGAGGCCGATGCCGGACGGGGGGCGCTGGTCGGCGCGGCGGATGTCGCGGTAGCCGAGCCAGCGCAGATAGAGCGCCGCGGCGGTGACCGCGTCGCGTGCGGTGCGGATCGTGATGGGCTGGAAGGCGGGGCGGCCACGGACATCGGTGCCGGTCTTGGCGGCCCGGGTGGTCGGCTGTGCGGGTGGTTCGCTGGTCGGTTCCGTGCCCGCGACGGGAATCCGCAGCAGGGTCCCGCACGGGCAGCCCAGCTCCGGGTACGGCCACTCGTCCAGCCGGCCGCAGGCCTCGCAGCGCACCGCGATCCAGTCCTCGTCCCAGACCCGATGGGTCACCGCCGTCGCCACGCCACGCCGATCCAGCGGCGGGGCGACAGGGGCCCCGCACACACACGGGTACGACGGCGCGGCGTAGACGTGCTCACGTCGGCAGGCCGGACAGCGCACCGGCACGCTCTCGGACATGCGCCCCATCGTCCTCCTGGAAACCCCTGCTTGTCCCTCTCTTGACGGTCTTGCCCCCTCCACTTACATTACTTCCAGATAGCAGAATTCAAATTCCATGATACGGAAACTCGGAGGTACTCACCGCGGGCGCGACGGTGACGCCAATCCGACAGCCGAAGCGAAGCAGGAGTACTCCATGGCTCGTATGACCGCTGCCCGCGCGGCAGTCGAGATCCTCAAGCGCGAGGGCGTCAGCGACGCGTTCGGGGTCCCGGGCGCGGCGATCAACCCCTTCTACGCCGCCCTCAAGGCCTCCGGCGGTATCCACCACACCCTCGCCCGGCATGTCGAGGGTGCCGCGCACATGGCCGAGGGCTACACCCGGACCCGTCCCGGCAACATCGGCGTCTGCATCGGCACCTCGGGCCCGGCCGGCACCGACATGATCACCGGGCTGTACTCGGCGACCGGCGACTCGATCCCGATCCTGTGCGTCACGGGCCAGGCCCCGACCGCCGTGATCCACAAGGAGGACTTCCAGGCCGTCGACATCGCCTCGATCGCGGGGCCGGTGACGAAGATGGCGGTCACCGTCCTGGAGGCGGCCCAGGTCCCGGGCGTCTTCCAGCAGGCCTTCCACCTGATGCGCTCGGGACGCCCCGGCCCGGTCCTGATCGACCTGCCGATCGACGTGCAGCTCACCGAGATCGAGTTCGACCCCGAGACGTACGAGCCGCTCCAGGCCTACAAGCCCGCCGCGACCCGCCCCCAGATCGAGAAGGCGCTCGCGCTCCTCAACGCCTCCGAGCGGCCCCTGATCGTCGCCGGCGGCGGTGTCGTCAACGCCGACGCGGCCGAACTCCTCGTCGAATTCGCCGAGTTGACCGGCACCCCGGTCGTCCCCACCCTGATGGGCTGGGGCCTCCTGCCCGACGACCACGAACTGAACGCCGGCATGGTCGGCCTCCAGACCTCGCACCGCTACGGCAACGCGACCTTCCTGGAGTCCGACTTCGTCCTCGGTATCGGCAACCGCTGGGCCAACCGCCACACCGGCAAGCTCGACGTCTACACCGCCGGACGCACCTTCGTCCACGTCGACATCGAGCCCACCCAGATCGGGAAGATCTTCGCCCCCGACTACGGCATCGCGTCCGACGCGAAGGCCGCGCTGGAGCTTTTCGTGGAAGTGGCAAGGGAGTTGAAGGCGGCAGGCCGACTGCCCGACCGCTCCGCCTGGGCGGCCTCCACGCAGGAGAGGAAGGCAACTCTCCAGCGCCGTACGCACTTCGACGACATCCCGATCAAACCGCAGCGCGTCTACGAGGAGATGAACAAGGCCTTCGGCCCGGAGACCCGCTACGTCTCCACCATCGGCCTCTCGCAGATCGCCGGCGCCCAGATGCTGCACGTCTACCGCCCGCGCCACTGGATCAACTGCGGCCAGGCGGGCCCCCTCGGCTGGACGATCCCGGCCGCGCTCGGCGTCGCCAAGGCCGACCCCGAGGCGTCGGTCGTCGCCCTCTCCGGCGACTACGACTTCCAGTTCATGATCGAGGAGCTCGCGGTCGGGGCCCAGCACCGGATCCCGTACGTCCATGTCCTGGTGAACAACGCCTACTTGGGCCTCATCCGGCAGGCGCAGCTCGGCCTGGACATCAACTTCCAGGTCAACCTGGAGTTTGAGAACATCAACTCTCCCGAGTTGGGCGTCTACGGCGTCGACCACGTCAAGGTCGTCGAGGGCCTCGGCTGCAAGGCCATCCGCGTCACCGACCCCGCCGAACTCGGCGCCGCCTTCGACCAGGCGAAGAAGCTCGCCGCTGAGTTCCGGGTCCCGGTCGTCGTCGAGGCGATCCTGGAACGCGTCACCAACATCGCGATGAGCAAGACCAACGACATCAGCGCGGTGGTCGAGTTCGAGGAACTCGCGACCGAGCCCGGCCACGCACCGACGTCGATCAAGCCGCTGAAGGTCTGAGAGAAGAGAGTCAGGGGGCTGTCCCGTCCTTCCGGACGGGACAGCCCCCTCTTGCTTGTCATGCGTGGGCGCGAAGTGCCACGAACCCGCCGGGCCTACACGACCCCGCAGGTGAACCCGCCGCCGGACCCCCCACCCCACGACTGCGGCAACCCCCGCTCGGTGTCCCCGCCCCGGCCGACCAGCCCCGCCGCCCCGGCGAAGCGCGGTACGAGCGAGGACAGCGCCCGGTCCCCGTACAGGGCGACCGCGAGCAGTAGCTCCTCCGCCGACAGCCCCTCCCGCCCGGCGGGCAACGGGAGTTGAGCACGCAGGGACTTCAGCAGGGCGCGCGCCGTACGGGTGCGATACGGCGGGAACCCGCGCCGCAGGCCGGCGGTCACCAGATCGCTCCGCAACTCCGCGAGGGCGTCCCGCACGACCCGTCGTTCCAGCAACTGCCGTATACCCGCGGGACGGTAGAGCGCGGAGTGCACCGCCTTGGCCAGGTGCGGGAGCGAACCCGCGTCCGCGGCCGGCCCGTACGTCCGCATCGTGCCGGGCTGACCGGCCCGGACCGCGCCCCGCAGATGCAGCGTGAGGACGGCCACCGTGACGGCCGCCCGGTCGCCGCCCCGCAGCAGCGCGACCTCGTGAGGCTGGAGCCGAATCGTCGGGCCACCGCTCATGACACCCCCTGAGACGAGGCCCGCCGCCCCCGTGCCGGCGGGCCTCGTGCGACGAATGTGCCCGCGTCCAGGGGTGGTTGAAGCCTCGGGAGCGGAGTTCAGAGGTTTATTTGAGGTTCACTGATCGTGTTGCCGGTCGTCGTGCTCCGACAGGCCGGGCCAGTCCTCCGGGCCGCCGCCCTGCCACTCGATCAGATCGCTCTCCTCGACCTCGATCCGGTCCAGGTCGGCCAGGCGCAGGATCTCGACGACGTCGTCCAGGTGGGAGGCGATGCCGAGGGTCTGGTCGCCGGTGGTGACCCGGCGGGAGCCGTCCAGGGCCGGGGCGTGGACCACGATGTGCGGGTGTTCCGGTGGGTGTGCCATGCCTTCAGGCTGCTGCGCCGGACGCGGATCCGCACCCCGGAACACCGCGTCGGAACACCGAAGAGCGCCGGATACGGGATCCTCCGTATCCGGCGCTGCTCGTGGTGTGGCCGTCCGACGGCGCGAGGCTGGGCGCGACAGGACGTTCGCGCCGCCGGACGGGGTCATCGGGTGGGTGTTTCGGCAGGGTGTTTCGGCTGGGACCGCGGCGGTCGCGACGGAACCGGGGTGCTCCTTCCCTCAGGTCGGGAGGGAGGCCTCGGAACCTTCACCACCGCACTGGCTCGCACTCCGCCGCGGTCCTCGCCCTGCCCGCGCGGTGCCGGTGGACCACCCCTCATCCGGGTCGTCCGGCACCCACGGGCCGCTTGTGGGGTCGATGTGGTTTCCGGGCGGCACCGCCGCCTGGGCGCGACAGGACAGTTGTCGGCGCCGGCGCCGCCCGGAAGTCTCAGAGCCGGGCGCCGGAGAGGCGCTCGACGGCGCGCAGCAGCGCCGAGTGGTCGAGGCCGCCGTCGCCCTGGGCGCGCAGCGAGGCGACCAACTGCGCCACCACGGCGCCGACCGGCAGCGCCGCGCCGACATTGCGGGCCGCGTCCGTGACGATGCCCATGTCCTTGTGGTGCAGGTCGATCCGGAAGCCCGGCTTGAAGTCGCGGTTGAGGAAGTTGTCCTTCTTCCGCGTCAGCACGGTCGAGCCCGCGAGCCCGCCGTTGAGGACGTCGAGCGCGGCCGCCAGGTCCACGCCCGACTTCTCCAGGAAGACCACTGCCTCGGCGCACGCCTGGATGTTCACCGCGACGATGAGCTGGTTGGCGGCCTTCACGGTCTGTCCCGAGCCGTGCGGACCGCACAGCACGATGGTGCTGCCGAGGGCGTCGAAGATCGGCTGCGCCTCGTCGAAGTCGGCCCGGTCGCCGCCGACCATGATGGACAGTACGGCCTCGATCGCGCCGGCCTCGCCGCCGGACACCGGCGCGTCCAGGACGCGGATGCCCTTGTCCCGGGCCGCCTTCGCCAGGTCGACCGAGGTCTGCGGGGTGATCGACGACATGTCGATCAGCAGGGCGCCGGAGCGCGCGTTCTCCAGGATGCCGTCCGGGCCGTAGGCGATGGCCTCGACCTGGGGGGACGCGGGCACCATGGTGATCACCACGTCGGCGTCGCGCACGGCCTCGGCGATGGAGCCGGCCGCGCTGCCGCCGGCGGCGGCCAGCCGGTCCAGCTTGTCCTGTTCCAGGGTGAAGCCGGTGACGTCGTAACCCGCCTTGATCAGGTTCTCGGACATGGGGGAGCCCATGATGCCGAGGCCTATCCAGGCAATCGCCGGGCGGGTCGGGTGGGAAGAGTCTGCGAGCTTGCTCATCGGGGGTGCCTTTCGGTAAGGGTCAGCGGGGCAGCCAGTCGAAGGCCTCGGCGCTCGGGCGGTCGCCCGGCTTGTACTCAAGGCCGACCCAGCCGTCGTAACCCGCCTTGGCCAGCCGGTCGAGGAGGTCTTCGAGGGGGAGCGACCCGGTGCCCGGCGCGCCGCGGCCCGGGTTGTCCGCGATCTGCACATGGCCGGTCTTGGCCGCGAACCGCTCGATCACCGACGGGAGTTCCTCGCCGTTCATGGACAGGTGGTAGAGGTCCATGAGGAAGCGCGCGTTGCCGAGGCCGCTCGCGTCGTTGACCTTGTCGACGATTCCTACGGCGGCCGGGGCGCTGACCAGTGGGTACAGCGGCGACTCGGGCTTGTTGAGCGCCTCGATCAGCAGGATCGCGCCGATCCGGTCGGCGGCGCGGGCCGCGAGGACCAGGTTCTCCAGCGCGAGCGCGTCCTGCTCGGCCGGGTCGACGCCGGCCACGCGGTTGCCGTAGAGCGCGTTGAGCGCGGTGGCGCCGAGCGAGTGGGCGAAGTCGGCGGCCACGTCGATGTTGGCGCGGAACCGCTCCGACTCCTCGCCGGGGATCGACAGGGCGCCGCGGTCCGGTCCGGGGAGCTGTCCGGCGTAGAAGTTCAGGCCGGTGAGCTGGACGCCCGCGTCCTCCAACGCCCGCTTGAGCGCGTCGAGTTCGGACTGTGCGGGGGTGGGGGAGTCGACCCAGGGCCACCACAGCTCGACCGCGGTGAAGCCGGCCGCGGCGGCGGCCGCGGGGCGTTCCAGGAGCGGGAGTTCGGTGAAGAGGATCGACAGGTTGACGTTGAAGCGCTGGTCTGCGAATCCCATCGGGGTCGCGCTCCCTTCCGTGTCGGGATGCCGTGTCGGGTTGCGGTATCAGGGTGCGGTATCTGGGTGCCGCCTTGAGATTCCGTATCGTGGAATATTGTTTCTGCTTAATGGAAGATTGCCGTTCCGGGTCGGAGCTTGTCAAGAGGGCTCGGCGGAAAACGGCGGCGCGTGGCCGGGGCCGGCGCTGTCCGAGCTTGTCCGGGCATCCCGGACGACGCTGACACACCGCCCCCGCCTGCGCTGTTCTGGGGGCGGGCGGCCCCGACCGGGGGTGCGGGGCCGTCCACCCGACGGCCGCACCCCCTGAGACGTACATCCGGAGGGCGGGCGTATGACGGACGTCGGCGCAGTGCGGACCGGTCCGGGCGCGGATCCCCGGCGGGAGCCCGGACATCTCGCGGAGGCTCGGCGGAGCCTTCGCGCGCGGGGGTGGGCGTATCTGACGGAGGCGGGTTTCACCGACGGCACCGTCGTGGACCGCCGGCGGTTGCTGGAGCTGGCCCGCTGCTTCGGCACGCCCTCCGATCATGACGCGGGGGCGGCGGTGTGGCCGGTGCGCGCCCGGCGATCGGGCACGGCGGACACCTTCTCGCTGCGTACGGGGCCTGCGCCGCTGCACACGGACGCCGCCTACAGTCCCCAACCCGAGGACGTGGTCTGCCTGTTCACCGTCCGGCCCGCCGCCGACGGAGGGCACAGCAGGTTGCTCCCGGCCCGGGAGGCGATCCTCGGACTGCCGGGGGGCACCCTCGCCGAACTGCGCAGTCCTGTGTGGCGCTGGAGCACACCGGGCGTGTTCCGGACTCCGGAACGGCGCGTCGCCGGTTACCCGGTCCTGGAGGGAGCGGACCGGATGCGCTGGCGGTCCGACAACCTGCTGTCGGCCGGGCGCTGCCGGGACTTCTTCGCCGCCCACGTGGAGCGGCACCCCGCCGTGGTCGAACTGCCGTCGCTGCCCGACAGCGTGCTGATCGTCGACAACCGCACCGTGCTGCACGGCCGGACCGCCTTCGACGACCCGGACCGGCTGCTCTACCGGGTGCGACTGCGCCGGCCCGACCCGGCGCCCGCATGCTGAGGGACCGTCACCCGCTGGTGGAACTCGCCTGGGACGTACCGGCCTCGGGTCAGGAAGCGACGGACTGGCGGTGCAGAGGGCTGGCGGAACTCCTGCTGCACGCCGTCGTCCGCGGCGACCGGCGGTTGCTGCGGTCCGTCGACCGCGCGGCCGTGCGGCTGGCCCCGGCGCACCATCGATTCGCCGACCGGCTGCGGGGACTGCGTGGTGCCGTGGGCCGCGTTCCTGCGGGATATCCGCGTCCGCGCGAGCACGATCTTCCGCCGTGCGGGCCTGCCGCCGGGGTGCGCCGTGCGGCGGTCGCCCTGGCCCGCCTGTGCGACCGGCACGGCGGACCGCCGTCGCCCGCCCCCTTGCCACCGGAGTCCGTGGTGGACGCGGCGGAGGCGGCGGACGCCCTGGACCGGCTGGCCGGCCTGAGGCCCCTCGGCCTGCGCGGCCACACCTGCCTGCGTGCTCCCGTGCCGGCCGAACTGATCTGGCGGGGCTGGCTGGTCCAGGGCGCGGAGCCGGTCTTCGTGGTGGCACCGCACGCCCTTCCCGGCAGCCGGATCGAGACCTCGTTCGGGCTGCACGTGGGCGTCCACCTCGACCAGGTACGGGACCTCGTCGGGCTCGGACTGCACGAGTGGGCGGTGCGCCTGCAGTTCGGCGAGGGGCTGCTGGTGGCCGAGAGCGTGGCGATGACCGCCGAGATCCTCGCGCTGGCGGCCCCGTCCCGCCCCCTGGGCATCGAGCTGTCCGAGGCCCTGCGCACCGGAATCGTCGAACGGCTGGCACGACTGCCGAGGCTGGCCCGCTGGGGCGTGGACCTGGCACCCGGCTCCGCCACCATGCTCGCGGCGGCGGAACGCCACGACCGGGAGTTCCCGACCCTGCCCAGGCTCGCCGAGGCCTATGTGGTCGGCCCGTTCCACCTCGCCACGGCTTCGTTCCGGCACGCGTCGATCTCGCCCCGGTTGCGCCGGTCGCTGGTGGAGGGGTGGCGGCGGGCGGGGTTGCCGAGCCGGGTGTGGTGAGGGGTGGGGGTGGTTCGCACGGCGTTCCAGCGGTGTCGTGTGTGGTGGCTCGCAGGATGCCCCGGCCGTGCCACATGTGGGCGGCTCATGGGCCGTCCCAGCCGGCCTCGCGATGCGGTGAGGGGTGGGGGTGGCTCGCACAGTGTCCGGCCGTGCCGTGTGCGAGCGGCTCACAGGTCGTCCCACCCGACCGACCCGCCCGCGTCCGCCTCGGGCAACCGCGCCTGCAGCTCTCGCGCCCGGCGCAGGACCGGGTGTCGTTCGTCGATGCGCAGGGTCTCGGCGGCCGGTGTGGTGAAGGGCCGTGCGAGGCGTTCGGCGTCGGTCGGTCGGCCTTCGTCCAGGGCGAGTTCGAGCAGGGCGCAGTGGGCCGCGAGGCGGTGCGGGTGTGCCGGTTCCAGGAGGTCGGTCGGCAGGGCGAGTACGTCGTCGAGGAGTTGTCGTGCCTCGGTGCGGTCGGCGGTACGGCCGTGTTCGGTCAGCAGGCGGGCGAGTTCGCGGTGGAGGGCCGCCCGCTGCGGGCGGTAGCCCTCTGCGGCCGGGTCGGGCAGGTCGGCGGCCGCCGCCCGGAGCAGTAGGACCGCCTCGTCGGGGCGTCCGCTCGCGGTCAGCCAACGGGCCCGGCTTCTGGCGAGGGCGCCCGCCAGTGGATCGGTACCCGTGACCCCGTGCCGGGCGAGCAACTCGGCGCACTGGTCGAGCAGTTCACCCGAGAGGGAGAGTGCGTCCGGAGTCTCGGGCCGGGCCAGCAGGCTCTCGGCGTGATAGCGCCGCATGCCGCACGAAAGCCGGAAAGACACCGTTGTCTCGTACCAGGCGCCGAGGCCGGGGGCGGCGGCGAGCAGATCCCCCGACTGCTCGGGCTCGCCGGACAGCAGCAGGCAGCGCGCGAGGTCGGCGACCAGGCGCTGAGTGGAGGTGTGCGCTTCCTCCCCTCGCCGACGCCGTTGTGCGAGGGCCCCCCGCAGGACCCGTTCGGCGCCCGCCAAGTCCCCCTGTTCCAGGAGCGCCAGGCCGAGCAGACGGTCCGCGTCCAGCACACCGGAGGGCGTCAGGGGCCCGGCGCGCAGGTGGGCCCGCCGGTCCGCGAGCAGTTCTGCCGCGCCCTCGGCGGCGCGCGAGGGGGTGCCGGAGTGGCAGAGCGCCAGGACGCGTGCGGCCCGGCTGAGGGTCAGCCGCCGCCAACTCTCCTGGCCGGGCCGTCTCTCGTAGCGGACCGTGCGGGCCCGTTCCGCCCGCTCCGCCAGCTCCCGGGCCGGTCGCGGCCTGCCCGCGACAGCGGCGATCTCCGCCTGGAGGGTGAGCGCGCGGGCGACGCGGTCGTCCTCGGGGCCGAAGGCGGAGAGCGCGAGATCGAGCGACCGTACGGCCTCGGTGTCCGCGCCGGTCAGGTCGCCGCCGCGCAACAGGGCGAGGCCGAGCCTGCTGGTGGCGTCGGACGCCTCCTCCCATCGCTCGGCGGCGGTGAACTCCGCTGCCAGCGGCCGGAATTCGCGGGCGGCCCGCCGATGATGGATCCCGGTGGCGAGCGCGGCCCTGGCCCGCAGCATCGAGGAGGCCGCTGCGAGCGCGGAGCCGGTGGGCATCGCGGCGACGGCCTGCTCCGCGCCGTCGAGTGCGCGCAGCGCCTCGGTGTGCGGAACTCCCGAGTCGCCGAGCACGAACCGCTCGAACCAGTACGCCGACAGACCCCGGCCCAGGGTGTCCGCGTCGGCCGACGGATCCTGGACGGCGATCCGGAAGGCGAGGTCGGACAGCTCGCTCGCGGCCTGACCCACCTCGGACGGCGCCTGCCAGCCGACGGCGGCCCGGGCCTCTTCGAGCGCGGTGGTCAGCCAGTCGGTGAACACCGCGCAGCGGCCGTGCCGCGCGGCCGCCGCGGTCCGGCCCAACAGGCTGTCCGGCAGGGCCCGTTCCTTGGGCCGGGACCGTGGGGCGGGGCCGCGGTGCGAGAGGTCGGACAGTCCGCTGGCCAACTGCTCGCACAGTGGGCCCTCGGCCCGTACGAACCGGCAGACGGCGGCCACCGCCTCGGCGACCCGCGCACGCGCCTCAATCAGAGTCTCCGGGAGCCGGTCCCGGGCGGCTTCCCCGTCCGCGCGGGCGGTCGCCACATGGTCCTGCCAGGCGGTCGCGACCCCCAGGGCCACGGCCTGCCCCTTGCCCTGGATCACCGTGTAGACCCACATCAGGCTGCGTCCGGCGCCGGTCGGCTGCCGCCCCCGGGCAGGGGCGGGCAGCCGCACGGCGGCTCCCACGCGCTCCAGTCCGACATCGCGGTAGGGCGCCTCGCGGAACAGGACGGCGGCGGCTTTTCCGATCTCACTCAGCGCGTTTTCGATCACAGTTTTATTGTATCAGTTATATTGAAAGGCTCTATTTATTTTCCTATACCAGATACAGATTGTGGGCTACGGTAGTCGCCAGTTCAGGGAGGGGCAATGACTGGCACACTTCTGCGGGTGGCACTGCATGTGCTGCTCATCGGCTCGATGCTCACGTTCGTGGCGTGCAGCATCGCCGTGATCTTCAAAACCGCCGACCCCATGGAACGCGTCATCCGGGTCGGCGCCGTCTTCAGCGGCGCGCTCGTCGTCCTCGGCGCCCAGGCCGCGGGGCTGGACTTCGCCGACTTCACCGTCACCGCGCTGGCCCAGAGCGGACCCGGCGCGCACACCGCGGTGGCGGCCGGTGCCGTGATCCCGGGAGGCGCGGGCGTCGGACTCGGCTATGTCCTCCGCCGACTCGCCACGAGACCGGCGGCCACCAATCAACTCGCGGTTCGGGTCATGGCGTTCGTCGGCATGCTCGCCGCGACCGAGTTCGCGATGATCTACACGACGGCACTCAGCAGGGACGGTGCGGACATCGGCGCCGCCGCCGTGCCCAACTGCACGTTCGTCGTGGGGATCATCCTCACCATCGTGTTCACCTACGACCCGACGAAATCGACCCGGGGCGGGGCGGCGAACAACGGAAAACGCCTCCGCGACGGAATCAAGGCCGGCGTCCGCTGGAACGTCAGCGTGCACGGCGGCCGGGAATACCAGAACAACCGGAACAGCGACAACTCCGGTGAGGACAGCGGGAATCCGGAGCCGGAAGCATCGGGGGGACTCCAGTGAAGGCCTTGACGCACGCCACCAGAACCTGCCCCTACTGCTGGCAGAAGATCAAACTCGGCAACTGCGAGATCGTCGCCACCCACTACACCGAGCCCGCGCCCGACGCGGCCCCCGACTGGGGACCCGGCGCCGAGCACCCCACCCCGCCGACCGTACGGCCGTACTCGGGTGCCCGGTTTCTCGGCCTGGCCGGCGGCTACCCCGTCATCGTGGCGCCCCAACTGAAGCCCGAGCGCAACGCGCCCAAGGAGGAACCCGAGCCGGGCATCGGCCCGTTGCTGGCCTCGTACGGCAGACGGCTGGTGCCCAGGTTCGTCTGGCAGCACCTGCCGCGCCCGCTCCAGCCGCTCAACGCACGCGCCTCGTCGCAGGACATACCCGCCCGCAGTTGCTACAAGTGCGGGCATCCGCTGCCCCCGGCCCTGGACAACCGGCGGCTCATCACCGTGGCAGTCGCCGGGACGACGAGCGCCGGCAAGACGCACTACCTGGCCAGCATGTTGCTCCTGGCCGCCCGGGAACAGGGGCTGGAGCAGGTCGGCTGCAAGGAGTTCGCGCTGGACGAGGACAGCGAACGGCGTTTCCAGGAGGACTACTTCAGCCACGTGTTCCAACTGCGCGGGCAGATGGAACCGACCAACCCCGCCGGCCACCAGGAAAGGCCGCGCGCGCTCACCTGCAACATCACCTTCGAGGGCGGGGACCCGGTGGCCCTGCTCTTCCACGACGTCGCCGGCGAGACCCTCACCGACCAGCGGCAGCGAGCCACCGACGCGGACTTCGTCGGACAGGCCGACGCCCTGATCTTCCTGGTGGACCCGGTGCAACTGGACCGCGCCGACTGGCGCAAGCGCGAACGTTCGCACGACGAGGCGGCTCAGACGCAGAGCCAGGTCGGGCTGCTGAACGCATGCGTCGAGGATCTCGCCCGACACCACGGTTCGAAGCCGTGGCACCGCCGCACCGCGAGCCCGGTGGCACTGACGATCTCCAAGTCCGATCTCCTGGCCGAACTCCTGCCCGGGTCCGTCTTCGGCTTCTCCCAGCAGGCTCCGGCGCACAAGTCGGAGGATCCGGTCGGGAACGCGGAGAGGTGGCGGGCGGACATCGAGGCGACCCAGAAATACGTGATCAAAGTGCTCCAGGACTTGCGCGCCCCCGATCTGCTGGCCGCCGCCAACGCGTTCCCCAAGGACCGCCTGTCCTTCCACGCGGTCGCCGCGATCGGCTCCACCCCGGTGGACGGGAGGATCGAGGTGCTTGACCCCCTGCGCTGCCTCGACCCGCTGTTCACACTGCTGCACCGCATCCCGGGTGTCGTGCCGGGAACGGGCTGGTGAGCGTGGCCGTGACCCGCTCGGTCGAGCAACTGCACTACACCTGGGCGCTGTCGGGTCTGGACCGCAGCGCCGGGTTCCAGCGGGTGGCGGCCAGCCCGGCGCTGGCCGCCGGCCGCAGCGCGAGCCTCGCCGCGGCCCTCGCCCTCTGCCGCTACAGCCGTCCCCTGCCGAGGAAGGAGGACGAAGAGCCACCGGTCTCCTTCGGCTGGACCGACCTCGGCGAACTCCGCCTGGTGTTCCACCGCACGTACGCGGGAAGGGACGGCGGTGGCCGCCCGGGCAACTTCCGGGCCCACGTCCTGGTCGGCCCGCGCGCCGAACTCCCGGTGAGCGAGCTGGCCTTGCGCCATGCCTCGGACTTCTGGTGGCGCGCGACGCAGGACACCCCGCTGGTCGCGGACGACGAGGAGCGGCACCTGCCGAGGATCAGCCTCGACGACATCCCGCACGGCCCGCCCCTGGCCCAGGTCGACCGCGACGAGATCGCCCCCTTCCTCGACGCCGTACTGACCGCCGCGGGCCGTGCCCCGGCCTGTCTGCGCCGGCGCCCGGAGATCGCGGTGGCACTGACCGCGAAGTTGGAGCACCTGCTGCCCGGAGCCGCCGAACGCTTCTCGTTCTCCACCTACGAGACGGGCCGTGCCGTGAAGGAGTTCGGGATCGTGGGCATCACCGCCCGCGAACAGACCCCCCACGGCGCGGTGATCGCGGACCTCCCCGACGACACGCGGCCGGGCCGGACCGCCGAGCCCCGCGCGACGGTACGACCCGCCGTCGCCGCCCTCCGTGACCTGCTCCTGGATCCGGACGCCGTCGACCGGAGCCTGTTGCGGGTCGCGGCCGTGTACGCCTCGGACGGTCAGGGGCGGCCGTCCCTGGCCACCCTGCCCGAGGGGCTCGCCTTCGCCCGCAGCCTCGAACGGGGAGTACGCCCGGACCCCGCCCTGGTGGTCCGCTGTCTGGCCGATCCGCCCACGGCCGGCCATCTCATGCGCCTGCCCGAGGCCCGGGCCGCCTGCGCCGAGGCGCTGGCCTCGGGCGACGACTCCGCGTGGACCTCACTGGCCGCGGGCCTCGGCGGAGTCCCCGACGAGCAGCAACGGCTGCTGGCCCACGACGTGGCCGACCGGCCCACGGGCGGACGGGCGGACACCCTGGTCGCCCGACTGCATCCGGCGCGCACGGAGTTCGCCCGCGCATGCCTGGGCGAGCTGCTGAGCGCGGCCGCACTGGGCGCGCTCACCTCCGTACGGCCGGACACCCGGCTGTCCCTGCTCCAGCACGCCGAGAGGCACCCGCCGCTCCCGGAAGGGACGGCCTACCGGCTCATCAGGGACTCCGGCGCGAGCTTCTCCACGATCGCCGCCGACAAGGATCTGCCCACGGCATGGCGCGCCGCCGCCCTGAACGTCGGAATCGCCCAGCGGGACGCGGAATCCGAGCACCGGGTCCGGGCGTTCCTCGACGCCGACCCGGCGCTCGTCACCCCGCTCGCGCTCGCGCTGAGCCGGCCCGAGCTGCTGCTGGACGTGCTGACCGGCCCGGACATCGAACCCCAGGTGTGCGCGGCGGCCCGGGAACTCGATCCGCCCGGACGGTTCCGGCTCCTGTCGAGCTACGGCAAGCGCCTGGGCCCCGCCGGGGCGCTCGCCTTCTTCGCCCGTCAACACCCCCGGTCCCGGCTCCGCCCGACCGCCTCGGAGTGGAACGCGCCGCTGGCCGCGGACATGGCCGACTTCGTGTCGGCCAGGCTGCACGGGCGCGTCGACGCGAGCCCGATCCCCTCCCCGGAGGTGATCGGGCTGCTGTCCGTCATGCCCGCGGGCCCCGCCCAGGCGTGGGCGGTGCTGCTGACGCACCTGCACCCGTACGAACCGGATCGCCCGATCACCCTGTCGGAGGTGCGCACCGCCCTCGGGCCGGCACTCGCACAGCTCGACCCCACGGCCCGGCAGACCGCGTTCGACCTGGCCCTCCGCTGCTGGTTCATGCGGTCCGAGCCCGGCGCGGCGGAGCTGCGCGACCTGATCGTCATCAGTGGCGAAGGCCTTCTGACCGCACACACGGTCGGTGTGCTGAAGATGTCCTACCGTGCGGCCCTGCACGGCTACCCCACCGCCGTGCCCAGTGCTCTCGGCTGCGTCGCCCTTCTCATCGAGGACGGCAGACTCGGCCGCCGGCTCTTCGGCACCCCGGACGCGGAACGCCTCATCGACCGCCTCGCCGTCGAACTCGCCCGTATGTCCCCCTCCGGACTGGGCTCCGCCCTGCCCGAGGGCGTCCTGCGCGGCCATCGCGCCCGCACCTGGTGGAAGCGCATCACCAAACTGGCCGCCTCCCCGAAAACGCGTACGGGGCGTTAGGTTGAGCGCGTGCGATTGCGAGTGGAGTTCACGACAGAGCCCTTCGATCTCGACGAGGCCCCCGCGCATGCGCTGGTCGCCAGGGAGGTCATCGAGGCGGCGGAGCTGGACGCCGTGGACGTCGGGCCGTTCGGCAACACGGCCGAGGGGGGCACCGACGCGGTGCTCACCGCCGTCGACGCGCTGCTGCGCAGGACCCTGGAGGCGGGTGCCACCCGCATCTCGCTCCAGCTCAACGTCATCGGCGAGGGCGACCGGTGACCGGCATCGGGGACGAGCCGTTCATCACGGCCGTCAAACCGCTGGTCGACGCCATGGGCGGCGAGCTGCTCCCGCCCGACGAGGCCGGACCCGACGACGTCGTGCTCGCCTGGGAGGGCGCCGACGTGCTCGCCGTACGCCTGCCGCAGCTCGCCGACTCGCTGGACCACATCTTGGCGGCCATGGAACGCAAGAAGGGCAAGCCCCTCGCGGACCTTGACCGCAAGGCCAAACAGGAGGTCGTACGGATACTGGAGGCGCGCGGCGCCTTCTCGGTACGGCACGGTGTGGAGACCGTGGCGAGCGCCCTCGGGGTCAGCCGGTTCACCGTCTACAACTACCTGAACCGCGAGAAGGACGCCTGACCTGGGCTTCCGGGCGACTCGGGGGTTTCGTTGCCCGGAATTTTCAACAAAGTGTTGACGTGGTGTTGTCGAGGGCGTTAGCTACTGCCAGCCCGTTCAGCACTAGCCACGGAGGCTCCGGTGACTTCGACTTCCACGCCGCCGGGCGTCGCCCGGTTCAACGCCCTGGAGGAGCACGCGGCCTTCGCCGTCCTCCTTGAGGCGTGTGCCTCCACGGCGTGGGCGCGGCGACTGCTCGCCGCCCGTCCGTACGCCGGCCCCGAGGACCTGTACTCCGCGAGCGACGCCGCGATGGCCGCCCTGACCGCCGACGACCTCGGCGAGGCGATGTCCGGCCACCCGCCCATCGGCCGCCCCAAGCCCGGCGACCCCACCTCCGCCCGCGAACAGCGCGGCATGGCGGGCGCCTCCGAGGAACTCAGGGCGGAGATGCTCGACCTCAACCTGGCGTACCAGGAGCGGTTCGGCCATGTCTTCCTGATCTGCGCCACCGGGCGGACCGGCGAGCAGATGCGGGACGCCGTCAAGGAGCGGATCGGCAACTCGCCGGAGCGCGAACGCGAGATCGTCCGGGTCGAGTTGGGGAAGATCAACCGCATCCGGTTGGCCAAGCTCGTAGAGGAAGAACAGGCATGAGCACCAGCACCACCGCCTCCGTGTCCACCCACATCCTGGACACCAGCGTCGGCCGCCCCGCCGCGGGCGTCGCCGTCCAACTGGCCGCCCGTAGCGGCACGTTGGCGCAGTGGCAGCAGCTCGGCGGTTCCGCCACCGACGCCGACGGCCGGTGCAAGGACCTCCCGGCGCTGCCGGAGGGCACCACCCATGTACGGCTCGACTTCGCCGTGGAGCCGTACTTCTCGCAACAGGACAACAAGCAAGCCGATGCGCAGCAGGACGCCCCCGCGAATCGGGACAGCGGTGCGTTTTTCCCAGAGGTAGCGATCACCTTCGCCGTCGAACCCGGCGAGCACTACCACGTACCGCTGCTGCTCAACCCGTTCGGCTACTCCGTATACCGAGGGAGCTAGCAGACATGCCCACGCTTGGACAGAACCAGTACGGCAAGGCCGAGAACCGAGTCGTCAGGATCACGCGGGACGGCGCCACCCATCACATCAAGGACCTCAACGTCTCCGTGTCGCTGAGCGGCGACATGGACGAGGTCCACTACTCCGGCTCGAACGCCAACGTGCTGCCGACCGACACCACCAAGAACACGGTGTACGCGTTCGCCAAGGAGCACGGCATCGAGTCCGCCGAGCAGTTCGGCATCCACCTCGCCCGGCACTTCGTGACCTCGCAGGAGCCGATCCACCAGGCCCGCATCCGCATCGAGGAGTACGCCTGGGAGCGCACCACGGGCGGCCACTCCTTCGTCCGCAAGGGCCAGGAGACCCGGGTCACGCAGATCACCTACGACGGTCAGGCCTGGGAGGTCGTGTCGGGCCTGAAGGACCTGGTCGTACTGAACTCGACCGACTCCGAGTTCTGGGGCTACGTCAAGGACAAGTACACGACCCTCCCCGAGGCCTACGACCGCATCCTGGCCACCCAGGTCTCCGCCCGCTGGCGCTTCAACTGGACCGACGACGAGCAGGAGATGCCCGGTTGGGAGGAGTCGTACGAGCAGGTCCGCGGGCACATGCTCCAGGCCTTCGCCGAGACGTACTCGCTCTCGCTCCAGCAGAGCCTGTACCAGATGGGCGCGCGGATCATCGACAACCGCGACGAGATAGACGAGGTCCGCTTCTCCCTGCCCAACAAGCACCATTTCCTTGTGGACCTGGAGCCCTTCGGCCTCAAGAACGACAACGAGGTGTACTTCGCCGCCGACCGGCCCTACGGCCTCATCGAGGCGACCGTCCTGCGGGACGGCTGCGAGCCGAAGATCCCGGTCGACGTCACCAACCTCTGACCCGCCTCCTTTTCCTCCCACACAGTCCACTGAGCGAAGAGGACGCACCCACCATGACAACAGCTCAGCGCATCGTCATCGAGAACTGTTCCATCGCGACCGTCGACGCCGCCGACACCGAGTACGCACACGGGTACGTGGTCGTCGCCGGCAACCGCATCGAGTCGCTCGGCGCGGGCCCGGCGCCCGAGGGCCTGGAGAACGTCGTACGCCGTATCGACGCCTCGGGCCATCTGGTGACCCCCGGCCTGGTCAACACCCACCACCACTTTTACCAGTGGATCACCCGGGGTCTGGCCACCGACCACAACCTCTTCGACTGGCTCGTCGCGCTATACCCGACCTGGGCGCGCATCGACGAGCCGATGGTCAGGGCCGCCGCGCAGGGTTCCCTCGCGATGATGGCCCGTGGTGGCGTGACCACCGCGATGGACCACCACTACGTGTTCCCGAAGGGCTCCGGCGACCTCTCCGGTGCCATCATCGGCGCCGCCCGCGAGATGGGCGTCCGCTTCACGCTGGCCCGGGGCTCCATGGACCGCAGCGAGAAGGACGGCGGACTGCCCCCGGACTTCGCCGTCGAGACCCTCGACGGTGCCCTCGCCGCGACCGAGGCGACGGTACGCGAGCACCACGACGCCTCCTTCGACGCGATGACCCAGGTGGCCGTGGCTCCCTGCTCACCGTTCTCCGTCTCCACCGAACTGCTGCGGCAGGGCGCCGAGTCGGCCCGTCGGCTCGGCGTACGGCTGCACACGCACGGCTCGGAGACGGTCGAGGAGGAGCAGTTCTGCAAGGAGCTGTTCGGCATGGGCCCGACCGACTACTTCGAGTCCACCGGCTGGCTCGGCGAGGACGTGTGGATGGCGCACTGCGTCCACATGAACGACTCCGACATCGCCGCCTTCGCCCGGACGAAGACCGGTGTCGCCCACTGTCCCTCGTCCAACGCCCGGCTCGCGGCCGGTATCGCCCGCGTCCCCGACATGCTCGCCGCCGGCGTCCCGGTCGGCCTCGGCGTCGACGGCACCGCCTCCAACGAGTCCGGCGAACTCCACACCGAACTGCGCAACGCGCTCCTCATCAACCGCCTCGGCGCCCACCGGGAAGCGGCTCTCAACGCCCGCCAGGCCCTGCGCCTCGGGACCTATGGCGGCGCCCAAGTCCTGGGCCGGGCAGCCGAGATCGGCTCCCTGGAGCCGGGCAAGCTGGCCGACCTGGTGCTGTGGAACCTGGACACCCTCGCGCACGCATCGATCGCCGACCCGGTGACCGCGCTGGTCTTCGGCGCCGCGGCCCCCGTCACCGCCTCCTTCGTGAACGGCCGTCAGATCGTCGAGAACAACCGGCTGTTGCGCGTCGACGAGGACGCGATCGCCCGCTCCACGCGGGAGGAGGCTCGGCGGCTGGCACAAATCGCCGCGCAGGGCTGAGCAGTTGAGCAGAAGTTGAAGATCTCCGGTTGAGGGGGACGGCCCTCGACCGGTGGCTGTGGCCGGGGCGCGCATGAACGTGCGCGCCCCGGAACGGCCCTGCCCATTCCCCTTGTTGGGCTCCGTTCCCCCGGTCCCGCACGACCGCGCACCACCTCCTGAAACCCACGTCAGAGCCGACGTGTTACCCGCCCGGAGGAGCCGCCGTGATCACCCACCCCGTCGACGAGAAACTCCCCGCACTCAAGATGGCCACCACGGGCCTGCAACACGTGGCCGCCATGTACGCGGGTGTCGTCGCCCCGCCGCTGATCGTCGGGGCGGCCATCGGCCTCTCCGGCACCGAACTCACCTTCCTCACCGGCGCCTGCCTCTTCACCGCGGGCCTCGCCACCTTCCTGCAGACCCTGGGCATCTGGAAGATCGGCGCCCGACTGCCCTTCGTCAACGGCGTCACCTTCGCCGGCGTGGCCCCGATGACCGCCGTCGTGGCCTCCACCAAGGACAAGTCCGACGCGCTGCCCATCATCTTCGGCGCGGTGATCGTCGCCGGACTCCTCGGCTTCCTCGCCGCCCCCTACTTCAGCAGGGCGGTCCGCTTCTTCCCACCGGTCGTCACCGGCACGGTGATCACCCTCATAGGCCTGTCCCTGCTGCCCGTGGCCTTCGGCTGGGCGCAGGGGCCCGACCCGGCGGCGCACGACTACGGTTCGATGACCAACCTCGGTCTGGCGGCGGCGACGCTCGTCGTCGTTCTGCTCATCCGCCGGTTCACCGACGGCTTCGTCAAACAGATCGCCGTCCTGCTCGGCCTGGTGATCGGCACCCTCGTCGCGATCCCGTTCGGCGCCGCCGACTTCGGCCCGGTGACGGACGCGGACGTGATCGGCTTCCCGACCCCGTTCCACTTCGGCGCACCGCAGTTCCAGCTCGCCGCCATCATGTCGATGATCGTGGTCATGGTCGTCTCGATGACCGAATCCACCGCTGACATGCTGGCGTTGGGCGAGATCGTCGAACGCCCCGCCGACGAGGCGACCATCACCGCGGGCCTGCGCGCCGACACCCTCGGCTCGGCCCTGAGCCCCCTCTTCAACGGCTTCATGTGCAGCGCCTTCGCACAGAACATCGGCCTGGTCGCCATGACCCGCATCCGCAGCCGGTACGTCGTCGCCACCGGCGGCGGCTTCCTCGTCCTGATGGGCCTGTGCCCGATGGCCGCCTCGCTCATCGCCGTCGTACCGCGCCCGGTGCTGGGCGGAGCGGGCGTCGTCCTGTTCGGCTCGGTCGCCGCGAGCGGCATCCAGACGCTCGTCAGGGCGGGCCTGGAGAAGGGCGACAACGTCCTCATCGTGGCGGTCTCCCTGGCCGTCGGCATCATCCCGATCGCGGCGCCGGACCTCTACCACGCGTTCCCGCAGACCGCGAAGATCGTCCTCGACTCGGGGATCTCCACGGGCTGCGTCGCCGCGGTGGCGCTGAACCTGGTCTTCAACCATCTGGGCAGGGCCCGCGAACAGGTCAGGGATACGACCGAAGCCGTACCCCTCGCCGGTCAGCCGATCTCGTAACTGTCCCCGTACACCTTCCACCTGAGCGGTGTGTCCAGGTCGAGGTTGCCCTTCCGCAGAAACACCCGCTGGGCCGTCTCGACCCGGGACACGTCGCTGTGCGCCGCCTCCTGCTTCATCGCCCAGACCCGGGCGTCGAGGAAGGCGTTGAGATACGTCGTCTCGCTGCCGCCGTCGGTAGGCGTGGCCGCGTGCCGGCGGGCCCGGGCGCGGATGCCGCCGAAGGAGACCGGGTCCGTGCCGGGGCCGTGCATCACCATCGCGTCGTAGTAGATGAACTGGCCGAGCGTGCGCACCCCGTCCTTCTTGGCGCGCGCCACGGCCGGATCGAAGTAGCCGCGGTCCCGTTCGTCACGCTGCGCGGTGCGGAACGCGGACGTCTTCGCCGCCTTCCGCCAGGCGGCGGGGAATCCCGGGGCCAGCCCCTTGTGCGAGGCGGTGCCGTTCACGGCGCGCAGCGCGGGCAGATAGCGGGCGAGCGCGTTGCCCGGCGCCCGCTTCGTGTACAGCTCGACGAGCGCCAGCATGTCGCTCGTACCGGAGCAGAACCCGATGATCCCGCCGGTGTAGCCGCGGCCGTCGCCGATGTCCTCGATGTACGCGTACTGCGCCTCCCAGTCCAGCGAGGAGTTCTCCGCGCTCGACACCAGCCGCATCGCGAGATCCTTCTTCGCCGGGGCATCGAGCCCCGCCGCACCCGCCGTCGAGGCCTCGGCGGACGGCCACTGACTCGCGACCGCGGCGGTTCCCAGGGCGGCGAGCAGGGTGCGGCGGGCGGCTTTTCTTCGGAAGATCGGCACGTCGACTCCAAGGCGGGCACGGTACACGGCAACTGTGAAAGGCAGCCGAGACTCGCTCGTCAACTTGGGAAAGCCGTGGGGTGGCGTTAGGAAGTCACTGTGAGTTCCCCTGCGGGGCCCGGCAGGGCATGGCCTCCGGGAGTCGTCCCGTGAAGTACGAGCGGGGCGGGACGCCCATCAGGGCGCGGAAGTCGGACGTCATGTGCGACTGGTCGTAGTAGCCGGTGACGGCGGCGAGTTCGGCCCAGGAGAGTTCGGTGGCGTGGGCCACGACCGCACGGACCCGGTTGATGCGGGCGTAGTGCTTGGGGGAGAGGCCGACCCCCTCGGCGAACAGGTTGCGCAACTGGCGTTCACTGACGGCGAGTTCACGGGCCACGTCGGGCACCGGGCCGGGGAGGTGGCCGGTGCGGATCGACATCGCGTCGACGCCGGCCCGTACGAGTCCGGTGCGGGAGGAGTCCGCCGCGGTGGCCAGCCGCTCGGGGAGCACCTCCGCGAGCCGGGCCACCGCCGCCTCGGACTCCAAGTCCCGTATCTCGACGGCCAGTTGCCGGGCGGCCCGACCCGGCAGGTCGCCCAGGGGCACGGCCCGGCCGACGAGGTCGAGCGCCGGAACACCCAGCAACGGCCGCGTCGTGCCCGGCGCCAGCCGCAACTCCACGCAGGACACGAGGAGTTTGGCCGCGTGGTAGGTGGCCCGGACCCGCGGTCCGACGACGAGAACGCTGCGGCGGCCGTTCCCCTCGACGCGCACGACCAGCTTCGTGTCCGCGTCCGGGAGGTGGACGAACGGCTCCATCGGGAGGCTGCTCACGCTCAGTTCGGCGATGCGCGTGATCCAGGGGCGCAGTCCGTCCGGCAGGGTCAGCTCCTGTTCGGACACGTCGGCGTTGGTCACCCCTCCACGGTAAGCGCGCCGCCGGGCCGTACCCGCCCCCGGAACGTGCCGGAATTTCCTAGAGCCGAGGCCCCTTCCCCGCCCACCGTTGTGGTCATGATCCTAGTGACGGGTGCCACGGGCACCATCGGCAGTGAAGTCGTACGACAGCTCGTGGCGCGCGGTGAGAAGGTGCGCGCCCTGACCCGGGACCCCGAACAGGCCCGTGTCCCCTCGGGAGTCGAGACGGCGCGGGGCCACCACGCCGACCGGACTTCCGTGGACGCGGCGCTGACCGACGTCGAAGTCGCCTTCCTGGTGGGCGTGTTCGGGCCCGACGACGCGGAGAACGACCGGGGCCTGGTCGCGGCGGCACGGGCCGCCGGAGTGCGCCGGATCGTGAAGCTCTCCGGAATCGGCACCGGCGACCCGGCCGTGGGGCCGGTCGGCACCTGGCACATGGCCGGTGAACAGGCCGTGCGGGACAGCGGGTTGGAGTGGACGATCCTGCGT
Organism: Streptomyces sp. NPDC051576; assembly: GCF_040681835.1. NCBI lineage: Bacteria > Bacillati > Actinomycetota > Actinomycetes > Kitasatosporales > Streptomycetaceae > Streptomyces > Streptomyces sp. NPDC051576. Next base: position 225,041 of record NZ_JBFAZO010000002.1, on the reverse strand, counting down.
CCTTCGGCCTTCGCCTCCAACACACTGGGCTGGGCGGCATCCGTCCGGACGGGCAGCGCGATCCCGAACACGAGTGGCACCGGCGGCCAAGGAGTGGTCGACCCGCGTGACGTGTCCGAGGTGGCGGTGGCCGCCCTGCTCGACGCCGGCCACACGGGGCGGACGTACACCCTGACCGGCCCGGAGGTGCTCAGCGTGCCGGACCAGGCCGCCGTCCTTGCCGGGGTGCTTGAGCACCCGGTCGAGGTGCGGGACCTGTCCAAGGCCGAGGCGCGTGAGTATCTGCTCGGGCTCGGTTTCAGCGACACGTTCATCGACGCCTCCGAGATCAGCAGGGCGTACGTCAGGGGCGGCGGCAACGAGGTCGTCACCGATGACGTACCGGAGGTACTGGGGCGCCCGGCGCGGACCTACCGGGAGTGGGCCGAGGGCCACAAGGAGATGTTCGCGGAGGCCTGACGCGGGCGTCAGTCGCGGCTCCGCAGTGCCGTCGCCGCCAGGACCAGTGCACCCGCCGCGATCAACGCTCCGGTACGGAACGCGAGTTGGTACCCCGCCGCAGTGGACGGTATCAACTCCGCGCCCCGGTCGAGCAGCCCCTCGGTCCGCCCCGCCGCCAGTGTCGACAGCACCGCAAGACCCAGCGAACCCCCCACCACCTGCGTGGTGTTGAAGAGCCCGGAGGCCAGTCCCGCGTCCTCCTCCCGTGCCCCCGACATGGCGAGCCCGGTCAGCGCGGGCATCGCGGCGGCGAACCCGGTGGCCAGCAGGAGCAGGGGCGGCAGGACGTCGGTGACGTAGGAGCCGTCGGCCGGGGCGCGGCCCAGCAGGGCCATCCCGGCGACGATGAGGACCAGTCCGGCCAGCAGTACCCGATAGGCGCCGAAGCGGCCGATGGTCCGTGCCGACAGGCCCAGCATCAGGACGCCGATCACGACCGGCGCGGGCAGGAACGCCGTACCGGTGAGCAACTCGCTGAAGCCCAGCACGCGTTGGACGTACAGCGCGCCGATGAACTGGAAGCCGAACATCGCGCCGATCATCAGGATCTGCACGGCGTTCGCCCCGGTCAGGAGGCGGGAGCGGAACAGTCTCAGGCGCAGCAGCGGGCGGGCGGCCCGGGCCTGGCGGACGGTGAACGCCGTGAACAGGGCCAGGGCGAGTGCGGCCAGGGACAGAGTGGTGGTGAGTGGGCGGTCGCCGGTGCCGACGATGACGTAGACCGTGAGCATCAGTGCTCCGGTGATCAGCGCGGCTCCGGGATAGTCGGCACCTCCGCCGAGCCCGGCGCCCTGCTCGGGGGCGAGGACGCGGACGGCGGCGAGCCAGGCCACGATCCCGATCGGCAGGTTGATCAGGAAGATCCAGTGCCAGCCGAGGGCCTGGGTCAGCGCCCCGCCGAGAAACGTGCCGAGCGCACCGCCCCCGGCGCCGACCGCGCTGAACACCGCGATGGCGCGGGCCTGTTCACGCGGCTCGGGGAAGAGGGACACCAACATTCCCAGGACGACCGCCGAGGCCATCGCCCCGCCGACGCCCTGCACGGCCCGGGCCGCGATCAGAGTGCCCTGTCCGGTCGAGATCCCGCACAGCACGGACGCGGCGGTGAACACGGCCAGTCCCGCCGTGAACATCCGCTTGCGGCCCACCAGATCGCCCAGCCGGCCGACAAGGAGGAGCAGTCCGCCGAAGGGGATCAGATAGGCGTTGACGACCCAGGCGAGCCCCGGCCCCGAGAAGCCGAGGTCGCTCCGGATCGCCGGCATGGCGACCGTGACGATGTTGCCGTCCAGGATCGTCATCAGCGTTCCCGCGCACAGGACGGCCAGGGACGCCCAGCGGGAGTACGTTCGTCCCAGCTCTCGCGGCGGCGACTCGGAAAGGTCGCAAAGGGTGGGCATGGCCGGTGACCTCCAGGGTTCTCCGTTGGGCGCATAGGCGCACGACTTGTAACGGGGACCATCGTGGGGAACCATGGAGGCCGTCGTAAGGAGGCACTTGGATGTCCCAGGGGAACACCGGTGTTACCGCCCAGGTCGTGAACGCGCACGCCTGTCCGGTCCGTGAGGTTCTTGACAGGGTCGCCGGCAAATGGAGCGTGCAGATCCTGGTCGCCGCGGCCCACGGACCCATCCGCTTCACCGAGTTGGAGCGCGGCATCGAGGGCATCAGCCGCCGCATGCTCACCCTCACCCTGCGCAACCTGGAGCGCGACGGACTCATCACCCGCACCGTGTATCCGACGGTGCCACCGAAGGTCGAGTACGAACTCACCCCGGTGGCCGAGGAGTTGCACGAGACGTTGCTACGGCTGACGGACTGGGCCGAACGCAACCGGGTGCACATCGCCGAGTCCCGCGCGGCCTATGACATGGAGCGCGGGGTGGAGTAGGCCGCCGGTCAGAGTCCGAACAGGCCCGGGTCCGTGGTCAACTGCTCGAAGAACTCACGGGGGTTGGCGATGAGCCGGCGCTTTTCGAGGTCCAGGAGGCCGCCGACCGACGCGACCTCCGCGGAGACCGTGCCGTCCGTCTTGGTGATCGTCTGCAGGATCCGGAACGTCTTGCCCTCGCCCCACTCGAACGTACAGTTCACCTCGACCTCGTCACCCGCGCGCAGTTCGCGCAGATAGCGGATGGTCGTCTCCAGGGCGACGGGCCCGATCCGCTGGGCGAGCAACTCGGCCTGGCCCACCCCCGCCGCTTGCAACAGGGTCCAGCGGGCATGCTCCGCGTACTGCAGATACACGCTCTGATTGAGGTGCCCCTGGCTGTCGGTCTCGTATCCGCGGACGGTCACCGGGACGGAAAACGGCTCGCTCACTGCGTTCCCTTCTCGCACTGACGCACGATCTGCCCGACCGATCTTGGCATGTCCCTCAGGTCCGCCGCGGCGAGGCCAGCAGATAACTCGCCGCCGTACGCGGCTCCTTGTGCTCGCTCACCTGCCAGCCCGCCCGCTCCAGGGTCCCCGCGCAGGCACGCAACGACTCCTCGTCCGGAGTACGCACGGCGACCGCCTCCGGCTGCGGGGTCGTACGCACCCGGTAGCCCTCCGTGTCCCGTCCGGCGGGCCGGTGCCCGGCCGCCTCCAGGGCGAGCGCGGCGGCCCGCACCAGATGCGTACGCTCCCAGCCGCACGGCCGGTCCACGGAACCGTCCGGATTGGTCATCCGGCGCAGCTCCAGCAGCCCCTGCCAGGCGCTGTGCACCTCACGGGTGCGGGCCGGACCGGCGTCCGGCAGGTCCTCGCCGCCGATCCGGGCGGTGAACACCCCGGCGCTCGCGGGGGCTTCCGCGGCGGGCTCGAGAACCTCCGGCGCGGACTCCCGTATGCGATGCCCCGCCGGCGTCAGGAAGTGGTCGTGCGGTGGGCGCGGGTGCCGGAACGCGAGCCCCCGCGTCACGAGCGCGGCGAGCTGCGCATCCGTACCCCGCAGCCGCCCGGTGACCGGGTCGGCGGCGTCGATGACACGCCGCTGCGCGGCGGTCGGCGGTCGTGTCACGGCGTGCTCCTCCCGACGAGTCGATGCTGAGCCGACGGCTGGTCGACGGCTGTGGGACGGCTCATTCGAAGGCTACGACGGAGGTCTGACATTCCACGCGGCGATCACCGGCCGGCCGTGCTCCGTGCCCAGTCGGCACAGCGTCCCCGTCGCGAGCTGGAACAGCGCCCCGTCCGACGCGGGCAGCCCGAGCCGCCGGGCGGTGAGGACCCGTAGGAAATGGCCGTGCGCCACCAGGACGACCACGCCCTCGGTGTTCGCGAGCGCCGCGTCCACCTTGGCCAGCACGCGGTCCGCGCGCTCACCCACCTGCTCCGCGCTCTCCCCGGGATGCTCGGGCGGCCCGGGCGCGACCCCGTCGGTGAACAGGAACCAGCCCGGCCGGGTGCGCTGGATCTCGACGGTCGTGATCCCCTCGTAGCCGCCGTAGTCCCACTCCCGCAGATCCACGTCGATCCGTGCGTCCGACAGGCCGATCAGCTCGGCGGTCTCCCGCGCCCGCTGCAGGGGGCTGACGAAGGCGGCGCCGACCCGGTGCGAGCGGATCAGCGGCACCAGGCCGCGGGCCTCCTCGCGCCCCTTCTCGGTCAGCGGGACATCGGTCCAGCCGGTGTGCCGCCCCGACCGGGACCATTCGGTCTCTCCGTGCCGTACGAGGAAAAGATCACCCATACCTCACAGGCTATGGGCCCAGTGCTCCAGCGTCGCGAAATCGGCCGCCCGCAGACCCCGGCGCGGGTCCACCTTGAGCAGCAGCGCCGATCCGTCGTGGTGCTCCTCGACGTGCCGTACGTCCAGGTCGGTGACCAGGTCGTCGACCCAGACGAAGGGGCGCCCGGCCGCCCAGGCCACGATCTGCCGGGTCTTCCAGTAGAGGCCGTCCGGGTCCTTGGCGAACAGGTCGGTGAACTCGATCACCGGCAGGTCGCCGGGCAGCCCGATGACCGGCGCGATCATCTCGTTGGCCTGGTGCATCCAGGTGGTGGCCCAGGCGAGCTCGTACGGCAGCGCGCGTATCCGCTCCCCGTGCCCGGGGTGCAGCCGCACCCGCAGGCCGCGCCGCAGCCGCCGGGAGCCCGGCGCCTGCCGGGCCGACCAGTTCGCCGGCCACAGCCGGTGGGTGACATAGCCGCGATGGCGCAGGAACCGGGCGCCGTACGGGTTGAGGGGGCCGTCGACGTCGAGGAGCAGCAGGGGTCGGTCGGTCATGTCATTGGCGATACCCGCCGAGGAACCGTCCGATCCGCCCGATGGCCGCCTCCAGGTCGTCCGCGTACGGCAGCGTGAGGATGCGGAAGTGGTCGGGGGTGGGCCAGTTGAAGCCGGTGCCCTGGACCACCTGGATCTTCTCCCGGAGCAGCAGGTCCAGGACGAACTTCTCGTCGTCGTGGATCCTGTGCACCTTGGGGTCGAGCCGGGGGAACGCGTACAGCGCGCCCTTCGGCTTCACGCAGGACACCCCGGGGATCTCGTTGAGCTTCTCCCACACCACGTCGCGCTGTTCGTACAGCCGGCCGCCGGGCACGGTCAGGTCGCGGATGGACTGCCGGCCGCCGAGCGCGGCCTGGATGGCGTACTGCGCGGGCGCGTTGGGGCACAGCCGCATGGAGGCCAGCATCGTCAGGCCCTCCAGGTAGCTCTTCGCGTGCTGCTTGGGGCCGGTCACCACCAGCCAGCCCGAGCGGAAGCCGGCCACCCGGTACGTCTTCGACAGGCCGCAGAAGGTGAGGACGACCAGGTCGGGGGCGAGCGCGGCGGCCGAGTGGTGCACGGCGTCGTCATAGAGGATCTGGTCGTAGATCTCGTCGGCGAAGACCAACAGGCCGTGCCGGCGGGCGAGGTCGAGGATGCCCTCGACGATCTCCTTGGGGTAGACCGCGCCGGTGGGGTTGTTCGGGTTGATGATGACGACGGCCCTGGTGCGGTCGGTGATCTTCGCCGCCATGTCCTCCAAGTCCGGGTACCAGTCGGCCTGTTCGTCGCAGAGGTAGTGCACCGCCTTGCCGCCGCCGAGGGTGGTCACCGCCGTCCAGAGCGGGAAGTCCGGGGCGGGGATCAGGATTTCGTCGCCGTCCTCCAGCAGCGCCTGTACGGCCATGGAGACCAGCTCGGAGACGCCGTTCCCGAGGAACACGTCGTCGACGTCGACCTCCAGGCCCAGGGTCTGGTAGCGCTGGGCGACCGCGCGGCGGGCGGAGAGGATGCCGCGCGAGTCCGTGTAGCCGTGCGCCTGGGGGAGCATCCGGATCATGTCCTGGATGATCTCCTCGGGCGCCTCGAAGCCGAAGAGCGCGGGGTTGCCGGTGTTCAGGCGCAGGACGCTGTGGCCTGCCTCCTCCAGCGCGTTGGCGTGCTCGATCACCGGGCCGCGGATCTCGTAACAGACCTCGCTGAGCTTGCTCGACTGCCGGAACTCCATTGCGCCCTCGCCCCTTCGGGTTCGTGTGTTGCTTGGTTTTACCAAGTGTGAGCTTGGAAAGTCCAACAACATGTCTAGACTGCGTCGCATGTCACCTCGCCGAAGCTACGACCAGTACTGTTCCGCGGCCCGGGCGCTCGACCTCGTCGGCGACCGCTGGACCCTGCTGATCGTCCGCGAACTCCTCGCCGGCCCGCGCCGCTACACGGATCTGCACGCCGATCTGCCGGGTGTCAGCACGGATGTACTCGCCTCACGGCTGAAGGACATGGAGCGGGATGGGCTGACGACACGGCGGCGACTGCCTCCCCCCGGCGCCGCCTACGTCTACGAACTCACCGGCCGGGGGCGGGAGTTGCTCCCAGTCCTTCAGGCCCTCGGCACCTGGGGCGCGCCCGAGCTGGGGGAGCGGCGGCCGACCGACGCGGTGCGCGCCCACTGGTTCGCGCTGCCGCTGCTGCGCGCGCTGGAAGGCGAGGGGCTCGTCGAAGTCCGCCTGGAGGAGGGGGAGTTCCACCTCAGGGTGGGGGAGGGGGAGGAGGGTGCGGTCTACGGGGAGGGGCCCGCTCCTGTCGAGCCCGATGCCCGGCTGGTGCTCGGTGTAGAGACGTGCACGGCCGTCGCCCAGGGGGAGTTGAGCGTTGCCGAGGGGGTGCGCGCCGGACGCATCGAGGTGAGCGGTGACGGCACGCTCGCGAAGGCGCTGCGGGAGGCGTGAGACTGGGCCCCTCATGACAGAAGGCCCGCCGGGGGCGGGCCTTCTGAGGGAACGTCACATGCCGGGTGGCGTCACATGCCGGGCGGCGTCGCGCGCCGGGGCCGTCCCGACCCGCGCGTCAGCGCGTATCCGCCGATCCCCGCGAGCGCGGCCAGTACACCGCCCACGCCGGTCCACACCCAGCGGTCGGACCACCAGCCGGACGACCAGCCGCCGTCGGGCTCGATGCTCGACAGCGCGGCCGACGTGGACGACGAACTGTCCTCGTCCGAGGTCGACTTGACCGCGATCCCCGGCGTCAGCGGCTGTGCCAGCGAACCGTCCACCGCCGCCGCACCGCCGATGTCCTTGGAGTCCACCCGCACCTCGGTGCTGACCGGCTGGCCCAGGTCCGAGGACTGGAGGTCCACGACCGTCAGCCGTACGTAGTACGTGCCCGGCAGCGGGTCGTTGGCCCAGGTCTCCGACCAGGCACGGACGGTACGCAGCGTGCAGGCCAGGTCCAGGGAGGTCGCGTCCTGCGCGGCGGTGCGCGTCGCGGCCCCGTACTGGCAGGCCTGGCGGCGCCGCAGCCCGTCGTACACGTCGAGCTGCCAGGTCTCCCCGGCGTGCGTGTCCGGCAGCTTCACCGTCGCCTTGACGGTGGGGCGCTGCCCGGCGTCCGCGGCGAACGACCAGTACAGGTAGTCACCCGTGGAGCCGCTCGCGGTGGCCTGCTGACCCTGGTCCAGCTCCGTCGCCGTACGGAAGGAGGTGCCCGCCTGGGTGGGCGCCGAGCCGTCGTCGGAGGGGCTCGCGGACGGGGACGAGTCCGCCGCCGCGGGTGCCGCGGCCAGCCCGGCCATGAGCAGGGCGGTGCTCAACACACGTGTGATCCGCATCAGTTGGTCCTCCAGACCGCGACCCGCCAGCGTGACACCCAGCCCCAGAGCAGACCCGCCACGAAGCCGGTCAGCACCAGTGCGCCGAGGAGCCACCAGCCGCGGCCGAGGCCGAAGGAGGCCACGTCGCTCGCCTTGCTGGGCGCGTCCACGACGTCCACGGTCAGTTCGAGGGGAAGGCCGGGCGTGGTCTTCACCCCGGAGGCCGCCGAGAAGGAGTTGGTGACCTGGAGACACACGGTCTCGGCCGGGGCGTTGTCGTCGTCGCTCTCGGCCTTCGGGTAGCGCAGCCCGGTCGAGACGACATCGGTACGTCCGTTGCCGGTGCCCTCGCCGCGCACGATCTCACGGCCGTGCACGGTGACCGCCCGCAGCAACACCCCGTAGTCCGGGTTCACTTCGCGGTCCGCGCCCACGCTCACCGAAGTACGCAGTTCCTGACCGGGGTTGACGTCCACCTTGTACCAGCGCTGCTTGCCGAACTCCTCCCGGTCCGTGTACAGACCGGACTTGAGGGTCGGGGCGCTGGAGCACTGGCTCGCGCCCTCGGTGGCGACCGGAGTGGCCACCGGGTCGGCGGCCCGGTCCACCAACTGGCCCACCCGGTCGGAGAGTTCCTCCTTGTGCTGCACCGAGGTGTACGTCCCGCCGGTCGCGTCCGCGATGCAGCTGAGCTGGTCGCGGGTCTTGGCGTCCGGCACCAGACCCAGCGTGTCGATGGTCAGGCCGACGCCCTTGGCCGCGATCTCGCGGGCCACCTCGCACGGGTCCAGCGGCTGGCAGGTGTCCTCGCCGTCGCTGATCAGGACGATACGGCGGGTGCCGTCACCGCCGTCGAGGTCGTCGGCGGCCTTCAGCAGCGCGGGCCCGATCGGCGTCCAGCCGGTGGGCGTGAGCGTCGCGACCGCGGTCTTGGCCTCGGTGCGGTCCAGGGTGCCCACCGGGTAGAGCTGCGCGGTGTCCTTGCAGCCCGTCTTGCGGTCGTCGCCGTGGTAGTTGGCGCCCAACGTGCGGATGCCTAGCTGCACTTCCTCGGGTGTCGCGTCGAGCACCTCGTTGAACGCCTGCTTCGCCGCGGCCATCCGGGAGCCGCCGTCGATGTCCTTGGCGCTCATGGAACCGCTGACGTCCAGCACGAGTTCGACCTTGGGGGAGGCCGCGGAGTCCGTCTCGTCGGCGACCGCTCCGGCCGGGAAGGCGACCCCGGCCGTGAGGGTGGCGAGCAGGGCGCAGATCCCCGCCGCCAGCCGTTGTCTTGTGATCATCGCCGGATCCTATTGATCAGATGGACCGGGCTCCAAAACGAGCGGGTTGGGCAGCGCGGTCCACTGGTCCCCGGGCAGCTCCGGCGACAGCCGCATCAGTGTCAACGCCTTGGTCGGCAGCGGCTGTTCGAGCAGGGCGACCAGGTCCGGCGTCCGCGGCAGATCCGGTACGACGGCCGCCAGCGCCGCCCTGAGTGCCGTACCCGAACCCGCCGCGTCCGCGAGCGCGCCCGCGACCAGCGAGCCGAACAGCTTGCGGCGCAGGGTCACTTCGTCGTCCGTGACGATACGGCCGCTCAGCTCCGGCACCGGGATCCCGTGCCGGGCAAGGCGCTTCGGGCTCACCCTGATGTCGGCGAGATCGCGGTAGACCAGGCGTACCGGGGAACCCGTCCCATCGAGCACCACCAGCAGGTTCTGACCGTGGGCCTCAAGGGCCACACCGGACTCCAGCAGACGCAGACCGACGACGAGGGCCAGGCGCGTGAACTCGGCCAGCCAGGCGGGCGATCGGGGCAGGCCGGTGGCCGCGAGGGCGGCCACCGGCAGGACCCGCTCGCCCGCTTCCGTGTCCGCGTACGTCTGCGGCGACTCCCGCAGCACGGCGGCGAGATCGGGTGAGTCGGCGGTGGCGGCGCCCAGCGTGCGGGTGACGTGCAACAGGCCCTCCGAGCGCGCGGCCAGGGTCTCCCCGAACGACGACAGCACCGCCGACAGGCCGATCGAGTAGACCGAGATGTCCCGCACCGAGGACGTCAGCCGGGCGCTCAGCGCGGTCTTGACATGGGTGCCGTCTGCCAGGGCCAGCGTGCGCAGCGACATCAGCGGACGCGCGTCCACCGGACCGTCCCCCGCCCGCTTCAGCACATGGGCCGCCTGCCAGGGGTGCACCGGGATCAACAGCCGTCCCGCGTCCCGCAGTTCGTCCGGCCAGTCGCCGGTCAGCAGACACTCGTCCGCCCGCACCGGCACCGAACCGAGCGCCACCACCGGCCGGTGCTCGGGCCCGTACGCGAGCTGCTCGGCCACCGAGAACCCGGGCCGGGAACGGCAGTTTGGGTGGAAGGGATGCCCGTCGACGATCCGCTGCTCCCACTCCCAGTCATGTGTCGGCCACTCGTCCGTGGGGGCGGGCTGGTTGGCCCGCGAGAGCGCCAACGAGGCCACGCTGTGCCCGAGTTCGGCCGCGAAGGCGGTCCCGTGCGGTACGGCGAGGTCGGCCATCAGCCGCGCCGGATCGTCGTAGGCAGCGCCGTCGAGGTGGACGACGGTGACGTACGCGTGGGTCGCGTACGGATCGGCGGGCGGGCCGTGCAGGGTCCGCCCGTCGGAGAGCCGTAGCGACAGGCCCGGCGCCCGGCCGGTGATCCATGGCAGCGGCTCATGGGCGAGCGCCCGCCACAGCCGGGTGAGCACCGCTGCCCGGGCGCCGGGCAGCTCGGCCGCGTACCGTTGCAGGAGGTCGGGCCGTACGGCGGCGAGTTCCTCGGCGACCTCGGCCTCGGGGTTCGGGGGACGGTCCACGGTCGACTCCTCGGGTGCGGACGGGGCGTCAGGGTCGGTGACGACGAGAGACATACTGATCGCGATCGCAGGACACGGACTTGGGGAACGAATGGATCGCGTCGACTTCACACCCCCGGGCGACGACGGGGACGACGTGGCGGAACGCGCCGACGCGTACGCGGCCGCGCCCCTGCTCAACTGTCTGCTCCGGGAGGTGGCCCTGCCGCTCTCCGAGGCGGGGGAGCGGCGGGTGTACCGGCTGCCGGGAAGCGATCGGCTGCTACGGGTGCGCGGCGAACGGCGGCCCGCCGGTCCCGAGGTGTACGCGGGCGGCGACTGGCAGCCCGTCGACCACGCCGAACTCGTGAAACTCGTCGCCGAGGAACTGACCCGGCACACCGGCGTCTCCAACCACGAACTCCCCGCCGAGATGACGGACAGCCGCGACGCGGTCGCCGCGCTGCTCACCGCGCGCGAGCGCACACCGGCGCCCGACGACCCGTATCTCCGCTCCGAACAGTCCTTGATCACCGGCCATCCCTACCACCCCGCGCCCAAGGCACGCGGCGGCGGCCCCGTCGCGGGCTGGCTGCCCTACGCCCCGGAGGCGTACGCCCGTTTCCCGCTGGTGCTGCTGGGGCTGCGCGAGGACGCGGTCGTGGAGGAGGGCGACACCTCGGCCCTGGACGCCCTCGCCCCGGCCCCGCCCGGGTACCGGCTGCTGCCCGCCCACCCCTGGCAGCTCGACCTCGTGGGCGACGACCTCGCGGGCGCCTTCGCGGACGGGCGACTGATCCGGCTCGGCACCACCGCGACCGAGGTGTGGCCGACGGCCGCGATCCGCACGGTGTACCTTCCCGACCTCCCGTCCGGGGACGACCTGTTCGTGAAGTTCAGCCTCGACGTCCGCATCACCAACGACGTACGCCGGCTCTGGCGCCACGACCTGCTGAAACTCCGGCGCACCGACACCGCCGCCCGGGACGCCTTCGCCGCGATGGGCGGCCCGGCGGCCTGGCTCGCCGACCGCGGGTACCGCACCGCCGACTTCGCCTTCGAGGAACTCGCCGTCCTCGTCCGTGACGGCCTGCGCGACCACGTCCTGCCCGGCACGACCCCGCTGCTCGCCGCGGGCCTGGTCGAGGGCTTCGAGGGCAACCCGCTCGACGCCACGGCCGACCCGGTGGCCTGGTGGGAGGCGTATCTGCGCCAGGTCGTACCGCCCGCGCTCGCCGCCTACGCCGACCACGGCGTCGTACTCGAAGCGCATCTTCAGAACACCCTGGTCGCCGTCGACGCGGACGGGACGCCCGCGCAGGCGCTGTACCGGGACGCGGAGGGCGTGAAGCTGCTGACCGACGTGGAGCGGGCCGCCGGGTGGGAGCGGCTGGTGTACTGCCTGGTCGTCAACCACCTCGTCGAGATCGCCGGAGTCCTCGCCGAGCGCCACCTCGGCCTGGACCCGTGGCCCGCCGTCCGCGCCGAACTGGCCCGCCGGACCGACCTCCCCGAGATCGCCGCGCTCCTCGCCTCGCCCACCCTGCCCGGCAAGACCAACCTGCTGCTGCGCTGGACCGGGGCGGACGGCGCGGACGCCCGCTATCTGCCGGTGCCGAACCCGCTCGCGGGGTGAAGGGGAACCGTTCCGGACCCGGTGACGTCATGAGCGGAACATCTAGACTGGTGGCCGGAATTGGGGAGCCTCGCGGCTGATCAAGGCCGCTCGACGGCGACGGGGGCCGGAGAGGTGGGACGGGGGAGTCATGAAGCCGCTCCAAGCGGGTGATCCAGCCTCCGTCGGGGAGGGCAGATACCGGCTGGTCGGACGGCTCGGCCAAGGCGGGATGGGGGTTGTCTACTTCGGCCGGTCGCGGTCGGGGCGGGCGGTGGCCGTCAAGGTCGTACGGCCCGAACTGAGCACGGAACCGGGCTTCCGGCGCAGGTTCGCGGACGAGGTCGCCGCGGCCCGCCGCGTCGGTGGGTTCCACACCGCGCCGGTAGTGGACGCCGATCCGGAGGGCGAGCCGGCCTGGCTGGTGACGGCGTACGTACCCGGACCCACTCTTCAGGTCCTGCTCGACCAGGTGGGCCCCCTTCCGGTGGGTACCCTCACCGTCCTGGCCGCCGGTCTCGCCGAGGCGCTGGCCGCGATCCACCAGGCCGGGGTCATCCACCGCGACCTGAAGCCCGCCAACATCATCGTCGCGGAGGACGGCCCCCGGGTCATCGACTTCGGCATCGCCCGAGCCCTCGACGGAACGGCCCTCACTCAGACCGGCTTCCAGATCGGCACCCTCGGCTTCCTCTCCCCGGAACAACTCACCGGCGGCACGCTCACGCCGGCCGTCGACCTGTTCGCCCTTGGCGTGGTCCTCTGCCAGGCGGCGGGCAGCGCCCCCTTCGGCGAGGGCGGCTCGCCCGCGTGGCCCTACCGGGTTGTCCACGAACAGCCGGATCTCACGGGCGTGCCTGGGCGGTTGCGGGGGCTGGTCGCGGCTTGTCTGGCCAAGGATCCGCGTGATCGGCCTGGGCCGTTGGAACTTCTTGATCACCTTACGGTCGAGCGGCTGTCGGATGTTTGGTTGCCTGCGGAGGCTACGGCGCTGGTACGGAGCCAGGTCTCGGGGGCGTACTTCGCGGCGGGGGAACGCTCGGCGGGGGCGCCTGCTGATCCGCGTACGGGGCTTTCCGCGCCGCGGGGTGGTGGGGAGGGGGTGTTCGGGGGCGCTGATCCGGGGCGGGGGGTGTCGGGTGGGCCTGTGGTTGAGGGGTGGCCGGGTGCGGGTGTTGATCGCGGGCCGGTGTCTTCGGGTGAGCCGGTCGTTGGGGAGGGGTTGGGCGGGGCTGTTGATGCCGGCCGGGGAGCGTCGGGTGAGCCTGTGGTTGGGGGTCGGACGGGCGGGGCTGCCGATCCCGAGGCGGTGTCATCGGGTGAGCCGGCGTTCGGGGGTGCTGATCTGGGGCCGGGGGTGGCTGCTGGTCCTCTAGTCGGAGGCCGGTCGGGTGCGACTGTCGATCCGGAGGCGGTGTCCTCGGGTGAGTCGGTGGTCGGCGAGTGGTCGGGTGCTGCTGTTGATCCGGGGCGGGGGATTTCCGCTGGGCCGGAGGTTGGGGCGCGGCCGGGAGCGGGTGTTGATCGGGGGCCGGTGGCGTCGGGTGAGTCGGTGGTCGGACAGGGGCCGATCGGGGCTGTCGATCCGGGGCAGGTGTCCGCTGGGCCGGAGGTCGGGGAGTGGCCGGCCACGGCTGCCGATCGAGGGCCGGTGTCGTCGAGTGAGCCGGTGGTCGGCGAGTGGTCGGGTGCTGCTGTTGATCCGGGGCGGGGGATTTCCGCTGGGCCGGAGGTCGGGGAGTGGCCGGCCACGGCTGCCGATCGAGGGCCGGTGTCGTCGAGTGAGCCGGTGGCCGGCGAGTGGTCGGGTGCCGCTGTTGATCCGGGACGGGTGGGGTCCACTGGGCCGGTAGTCGGGGACCGGTCGGGCGAGGTTGTCGGCCCGGGGGCGGTGGTGTCGGGTGAGTCGGCGTTCGGGGACCGGCCTGCCACGGCTGTCGATCGGGAGCCGGTGGTCTCCGGTGAACCTGTGGTCGGGGAGCGGCCGGTCACCGCTGTCGATCGGGAGCCGGTGGTGTCGAGTGAGCCCGTGATCGGGGCGTGGTCGGTTTCCGCTGCCGACCAGGACCTGCGGCCCAGGGTGCCCGGCCTGCCGACCGTCGACGCGTGGCCGCCGGTGGCACCCGCCCCGCCGACGCCTGCCGATGAGCCGGCCGTGACCTCCCATCCCCGGACCGTCCGGTCGTTGCCGAACCCCGGTTTCGGGCCTGCGCCGGACTACTCTCGCGCCCCCGTCCCGCCGCACGGTGGCTCCGGGCCGGTAGGCGGTGCCGGACCTACGAACGGCGGGCCGGCCCGGCGACGGCGCCGTGGGACCGTCGCCGTAGCGGCGCTGCTGGTCGCGGCTGCCACCGCAGGGGTGCTGGTGTGGCATCCCTGGACCGGTTCCGGCGGGGACGACACCGGCGCCGGTGCTGGGGCGTCCTCGTCCTCGCCCCCGCGGTCGACGCCCGCCGCGTTTCCGAACGCCCCGCTGCTGGTGCGGATGGACACGGACCCCGGGTCGTCGACGTGTCACAGCGTGATCGGTCGGCGGGACTCCACCACGGACGACCCGAAGCAGCTCATCGACGGGACCTGTGACGCGCTGCCGCAGTGGTCTCCGGACCACAAGTCGTTCGCGTTCACCCGCAAGACCGCGCAGGGGTCGGCCGTGTGGACGGCGAACGCGGACGGCTCCGGTGTCCGGCGGATCGCCGCGATCTCGGGCGGCCGGGTCTCCTGGTCGCCGGACGGGAAGCGGCTGGCCGTGCTGCGCCGGGACGACGACGGCGTGCAGCAACTGTTCGTCGTGACCGTCTCGGACGGCTCCGCGCAGCAAGTGACCACCGGTTCCGCGAAGGTGGAGGACCCGGCGTGGTCCCCCGACGGCAAGCACATCGCCGTGTGCATCCAGAAGACGTCCGGCTGGCAGATCCACGTCGTCGATCCGTCGCGGCCGGGCGCGGAACCCCGGCAGGTGACCCACCAGTCCCGGCGGGCGCTCGACCCCGTCTGGTCCCCGGACGGCCGCTCCTTCGCCTACACGGCGGGGGCACCTGGCATCGCGACAGGCGGAGACATCCACATCGTGAAGGCGGACGGCACCGACGACAGGACTCTCGTGCAGACGGCCGCCCAGGAGATGGACCCGGTCTGGTCACCGCACGGCACGTGGGTGGCGTACGTCCGAGGGCCCTTCGACCAGCCGGCGATCTGGGCCGTCCGCGCGGACGGCACGGGCGCCCGCAGGCTCACCACCGGCAGCATCCCGGAGGGCCACCCCTCCTGGCGCTGAACCGCGCCGCCGCGCCCGGCACGCCCGATCACTATGCTCACGGCATGAGAGAGGTCACGGCCACCCGCTACGTGGAGCCCCTGAGGTCGGGCGGTTCCGTTCCCGGCGTCGTCGAGGCCGACGACCTCGGCACGTACGTGGTGAAGTTCACCGGCTCCGCGCAGGGCCGCAAGGCGCTGGTCGCCGAGGTGATCGTCGGGGAACTGGCCCGCGCCCTCGGACTGCGCTTCCCCGAGCTGGTGCTGGTGCACTTCGACCCGGAGATCGCCGACGCGGAGCCCCACCAGGAGGTAAGGGACCTGCACAGCGCGAGCGCGGGCCTGAACCTCGGCATGGACTATCTGCCGGGCGCCCGGGACTTCACCCCGGAGGTCGCCGCGCGCTGCACGGTCGACCCGCTGGAGGCCGGGAAGATCATCTGGCTCGACGCGCTGACCGTGAACGTCGACCGGACGATCCACAGCTCCAACCTGATGATCTGGCCCACCCTCGGCATCGCACCCCCGCGCCTGTGGCTCATCGACCACGGCGCCGCCCTCGTCTTCCACCACCGCTGGGACGGCTCGGACCCCGCCAAGTCCTACGACTTCCGCCATCACGCCCTCGGCCGCTACACCCCGGACACCCACGCCGCCGATGCCGAACTGGCCCCCCGGGTGACCGAGGAACTCCTGCGCGGCATCGCCGCCGAGGTGCCGGACGCCTGGCTGGTCGGCGAGCCGGGCCTCGCGACCCCCGACGCCGTCCGGGAGGCGTACGTCGCCTACCTCCACGCACGCGTGCGGGCCTCCGCGGCCTGGCTGCCCACCGACTTCCCTAGCAGGGAGGAACTCGCCGCCGAGGAGGCCCGGCGCGCGGCGAAGACACAACAGGGCCGCCCGAGTTGGCTCAAGCGGGTCCCCGACCTGCACGGCAGACCGGCGGCCGAACAGGATTGGTCGGTGCACCTCGGATGACAGAAGTCCCCGCTGTCCCCGCTATACCCACGGAGAACCGCGTACAGATCGAGTACTGCACCCAGTGCCGCTGGCTGCCGCGCGCGGCCTGGCTGGCGCAGGAACTCCTCACCACCTTCGAGACCGAGCTGACGGAACTGTCCCTGAAGCCCGGCACCGGCGGCGTCTTCGTCGTCAGCGTCAACGACGAGGTGGTCTGGGACCGCCGCGAACAGGGCTTCCCGGAGCCCACGGCCGTGAAGCAGCTCATACGCGACCGAGTGGCCCCGGACAAGTCCCTGGGCCACTCGGAGAGATGAGCCTTACCGCCGCTTCTCAGCCCCTGAGCTGCTCGTAGGCGGGCAGCGTCAGGAAGTCCGCGTAGTCGTCGTCGAGTGCGACCTCCAGGAGCAGGTCGTGGGCCTGCTGCCAGTGGCCCGTGGCGAAGGCGTCCGCACCGATCTCCGCGCGGATGTCGGCCAGTTCCTCGGCGGCGATCCTGCGCGCCAACTCAGGCGTGGCCTTCTCGCCGTTCTCGAACTCGACACCTGCGTTGATCCACTGCCAGATCTGCGACCGCGAGATCTCGGCGGTGGCCGCGTCCTCCATCAGGTTGAAGATGGCGACCGCGCCGAGTCCGCGCAGCCATGCCTCGATGTAACGGATGCCCACCTGAACGGCGTTGACGAGACCCGGGTACGTCGGCTTCGCGTGCAGCGAGTCCACGGCGATCAGATCGGCGGCCTTGACGTCGACGTCCTCGCGCAGCCGGTCCTTCTGGTTCGGCTTCTCGCCGAGCACCGCGTCGAAGGAGGCCATGGCGATCGGCACCAGGTCCGGGTGGGCCACCCACGAGCCGTCGAAACCGTCGCCCGCCTCACGGTCCTTGTCCGCCTTGACCTTCTCGAAGGCGACCTTGTTGACCTCCTCGTCACGGCGGGATGGGATGAAGGCGGCCATGCCGCCGATCGCGTGCGCCCCGCGCTTGTGGCAGGTGCGGACGAGGAGTTCGGTGTACGCCCGCATGAACGGGGCTGTCATCGTCACCGCGTTGCGGTCCGGGAGGACGAACCTGGGCCCGCCGTCACGGAAGTTCTTCACGATGGAGAACAGGTAGTCCCAGCGGCCCGCGTTCAACCCCGAGGCGTGGTCGCGGAGTTCGTAGAGGATCTCCTCCATCTCGTACGCGGCGGTGATCGTCTCGATCAGCACGGTCGCGCGGACGGTGCCCTGCGGGATGCCGACGTAGTCCTGCGCGAAGACGAACACGTCGTTCCACAGGCGGGCTTCGAGATGCGACTCGGTCTTCGGGAGGTAGAAGTACGGGCCCTTGCCGAGGTCGAGCAGCCGCCGCGCGTTGTGGAAGAAGTACAGCCCGAAGTCGACGAAGGCGCCGGGTACTTGCTCACCGTCCACCAGGAGGTGACGCTCGTTCAGATGCCAGCCGCGCGGCCGCATCACGACGGTCGCCAGCTCGTCCTCGGCCTTCAGGGCGTACGACTTGCCGGAGCCCGGGTCGGTGAAGTCGATGCGGCGGGAGTAGGCGTCGATCAGATTGAGCTGGCCCGTGACGACGTTCTCCCACGTCGGCGCCGAAGCGTCCTCGAAATCCGCGAGCCAGATCTTCGCACCCGAGTTGAGGGCGTTGATCGTCATCTTGCGGTCGGTGGGGCCGGTGATCTCGACCCGCCGGTCGTTCAGGGCGGCGGGGGAGGGGGCCACCTTCCAGGAGTCGTCCGCGCGGATCGCGGCGGTCTCCGGGAGGAAGTCGAGGGTGGAGGTACGGGCGATCTCCGCGCGGCGCTCGGCCCGGCGGGCGAGGAGTCCGGCCCGGCGGGGCGTGAACCGGCGGTGCAGTTCGGCCACGAAGGCGAGGGCCTCCTCCGTGAGGACCTCCTCCTGCCGGGACAGGGGTTCGGCGTCGACGACGACCGGCGAGGACGGCGCTGGTGCGGACATGAACTGTCACTTCCTTCAGCGAGCGTGGCACCGGGTGCCAGGTGACCCGGGTAGGGCTGGGAGCACCCGCGGGGCCGTCGGGCGCTTCTGAACAGTGGATACTAGTTTCCTCATTGTGGAAGTTCAATGGTTTGTTGACGTCGAGATTCTCCGGATCGAGCCAAAGTGGCGCGCAGTGCCACCCCGGTCACTCAAGGTGGACGAGGTCCGCCTCAGTGTCGATGTCGTACGGCTTGGCCGCATCCCCGCACTCGACGAGCGCGACCGCGTCCGCGTGCGCCTTGAGGTAGGCACGCGCCCCCCGGTCCCCGGTCGCGCTCTCGGCGATCCCGGCCCAGTGCGCGGCCCCGAAGAGCACCGGATGGCCGCGTACCCCGTCGTAGGCGGCCGAGACCAGCGACTCCGTCGACCGGTACCCGGCGAGCACCCGCGCCACCGCCTCCGCGCCGATGCCGGGCTGGTCGACGAGCGACACGAGCGCCGCCCGCGCCCCCGTGCCGGCCAGCGAGTCGAGCCCGGCCCGCAGCGAGGACCCCATGCCCTGCTCCCACTCCGGGTTTTCGACGACCACACAGCCGGTCAGCTCCGCCCGCTCCCGTACGGCGTCGGCCCGCGCTCCCAGGACCACATGGACGCGGGTGAGGCCGGCCGCGCGCAGGACCCCGACCGCGTGCTCCACGAGGGGCCGCCCCCGGTGCTCCAGCAGCGCCTTGGGCCGCCCGCCGAGCCGCCGGCCGCCCCCGGCGGCGAGCAGCAGCCCGGCGACCGTGTTTTCGACGTCCTCGTTTCGCGTCATACGTCCTGCATACCTGACCCGACCGGCCCGCATACCCGACCCGGCGGCGACCGCACCGAATCCTCAGACTTAATTTCGGTCCGTTCGGTGGCGCACCCCGCACCGGGTGGCGTTTACTGGCCCGCGTCCCTCGGTGCCCGACCAGTGTCGCGGGGTGCGCGGCGGGATCACAAAGTTCTTGCGCACGACGACGTGCGAGGGGGGAGAGCTGTGTTGCGGAGCTTGGGGCAGAGGCCGGTGACCAGCAGTGACGAGGACCCGAGGGTGGCGGAACTGCGGACCGCGGTGTCCCGCCTGCGCCGCGAACTGGCCGCGCATCCGGCCGAGTTCCCGGACCGTGTCATCGCCGAGGACGAACTCGCGGCACTGGCCGCGATGGCCCTCAGCGGCTGCCCGGAGATTCCCCGACTGCGCCGCTCCCTGCTCCTGATCGCGGGCGCGATCGGCTCGGTGAGCGCACTCTCCCGCGGGCTGACCGAGGTCCGCGCCGCAGTGGACCTGTTCGGCCAACCGCGCGGCGGGCAGGGCTAGTTCAGCAACCGCAGTGCGCTCACGCCGGGTTCTGGCTGGCCAGTGCCTCCGACAGTTCGCCGGCCACCTGCTGCAGCACCGGCACGATCTTGTCGGTCGCCGACTCGGTGACCCGGCCCGCCGGGCCCGAGATCGAGATCGCGGCGGCGGTGGGGGAGTCGGGCACGGAGACGGCGAGGCAGCGCACGCCGATCTCCTGCTCGTTGTCGTCGATCGCGTAGCCGAGGCGGCGCACGTCCTCCAGCGCCGCGAGGAAACCCTCGGGCGTGGTGATCGTCTTCTCGGTCGCGGCGGGCATGCCGGTGCGGGCGAGCAGGGCCCGCACCTCGTTGTCCGGGGTGTTGGCCAGCAGGGCCTTGCCGACACCGGTGGAGTGCGGGAGCACGCGTCGGCCGACCTCGGTGAACATGCGCATCGAGTGCTTGGACGGCACCTGTGCCACGTACACGATCTCGTCGCCGTCGAGCAGCGCCATGTTCGCGGTCTCGCCGGTCTCCTCGACCAGCCGGGCCAGATAGGGGCGGGCCCAGGTGCCGAGCAGCCGGGACGCGGACTCGCCCAGGCGGATCAGCCGCGGGCCCAGCGCGTACCGGCGGTTGGCCTGCTGGCGGACGTAACCGCAGGCCACGAGGGTGCGCATCAGACGGTGGATGGTGGGCAGCGGCAGGCCGCTGCTCGCGGACAGCTCGCTCAGGCCGACCTCGCCACCCGCGTCGGCCATCCGCTCCAGCAGGTCGAAGGCGCGCTCAAGTGACTGCACGCCACCCGTGGCGGACTTGGTGGAGTCGGTGGTGCTGACGCTGGACGGCGGCACGGCGCGTTCCTTTCGGCACGGGCGGGAAGGGCTGAAGCCTACCCGGGGACCGGTTGACTCCCTGCCTGTGCGTAGCTACGTTCTGCTTGCCGGAATTCTAATTCCGCTTTGTGGAAACGTCCAGAGTGTGTGCGTCGGGTGCATCGTGGAGAAGTGTGCCCTTGACGGTGCGGGGGCGGGAGTGAAGACTCCTTCAACAGAACGTTGAATTCCGTAGAGAAGGGGTTCGGGTGTCCGACGCTGAACTGGTGGTGCGTTCCACGCGTGTCATCACCCCCGAGGGGACCCGCGCCGCGACGGTCGCGGTCGCCGGCGGGAAGATCACGGCCGTCCTCCCGTACGACGCCCAAGTGCCGCCCGGAGCACGGTTCGAGGACTTCGGCGACGACGTCCTGCTGCCCGGCCTGGTCGACACCCATGTGCATGTGAACGACCCCGGCCGCACGCACTGGGAGGGCTTCTGGACCGCCACCCGCGCGGCTGCGGCCGGCGGCATCACCACCCTGATCGACATGCCGCTCAACTCCCTCCCGCCGACCACCACGGTCGACAACCTCCGTACGAAGCAGGAGGTCGCCGCGGCGAAGGCCCACATCGACGTCGGCTTCTGGGGCGGCGCCCTGCCCGACAACGTCAAGGACCTGCGCCCGCTGCACGACGCCGGGGTCTTCGGCTTCAAGGCGTTCCTGTCCCCGTCCGGTGTGGACGAGTTCCCGCACCTCGACCAGGACCAACTCGCCCGTTCCCTGGCCGAGATCGCCGGGTTCGGCGGCCTGCTCATCGTGCACGCCGAGGACCCGCACCACCTCGAAGCGGCCCCGCAGCAGGGCGGCCCCAAGTACGCCGACTTCCTCGCCAGCCGGCCGCGCGACGCCGAGGACACCGCCATCGCGGGGCTCATCGCACAGGCCAAGCGGCTCGACGCGCGCGTGCACGTCCTGCACCTGTCCTCCTCCGACGCGCTGCCGCTGATCGCCGCCGCCAAGGCCGAGGGCGTCCGCATCACCGTCGAGACCTGCCCTCACTACCTCACCCTCACGGCCGAGGAAGTCCCGGACGGCGCAAGCGAGTTCAAGTGCTGCCCGCCCATCCGTGAGTCCGCCAACCAGGACCTCCTGTGGCAGGCCCTGGCCGACGGCACCATCGACTGCGTCGTCACCGACCACTCGCCGTCCACGGCCGACCTCAAGACCGCCGACTTCGCCACCGCGTGGGGCGGCATCTCCGGCCTCCAGCTGAGCCTCGCGGCGGTGTGGACACAGGCCCGCGAGCGGGGCCACGGCCTTGAGGACGTCGTCCGCTGGATGTCGTCAAGAACCGCCGCGCTGGCGGGACTTGACCACAAGGGCGCCATCGAGGCGGGCCGCGACGCCGACTTCGCCGTCCTCGCGCCCGACGAGACGTTCACCGTGGACCCGGCCGCCCTCCAGCACCGCAACCGCGTCACGGCGTACGCCGGAAAGACCCTCAGCGGTGTCGTGAAGTCGACCTGGCTGCGCGGCGAACGCATCGTGCTGGACGGCGAGTTCACCGACCCGAAGGGACAACTCCTGGTCCGTACCGCCTGATCCGCCCCCTCCGTACCCGCAGCGGCCCACTCCCGAAAGGCAGAACGTAGTGACGGCGCAGGATCGATTTCCTTTGGCTCGTTTCACCGGCGACGCGAACCCCTATGGAGGCGGTGACCCGTACGCGGACTACCGCACGGCCGACTTCCCCTTCACCCAGTACGCCAATCTCGCCGACCGGCAGCTCGGCGCCGGTGTCATCGCCGCCAACGACGAGTTCTTCGCCCAGCGCGAGAACCTCCTGGTGCCCGGGCCCGCCGAGTTCGACCCCGAGCACTTCGGCCACAAGGGCAAGATCATGGACGGCTGGGAGACCTGTCGCCGCCGCGGTGCCTCGGCCGAGCACCCCTGGCCGACGGCCGAGGACCACGACTGGGCACTGGTCCGGCTCGGCGCCCCCGGCGTCATCCGGGGCATCGTCGTCGACACGGCCCACTTCCGCGGCAACTACCCGCAGGCGGTGTCGGTCGAGGCCGTCGCGGTGCCCGGCTCCCCGTCCCCCGAGGACCTGCTGTCCGACGACGTCAAGTGGACGACCCTGGTCCCGCGCACGCCGGTCGGCGGCCACGCGGCGAACGGTTTCCCCATCGCCGTCGAACAGCGCTTCACCCACCTCCGCGTCAACCAGCACCCCGACGGCGGCATCGCGCGCCTGCGCGTGTACGGCGAGGTCGTCCCCGACCCCCACTGGCTGGCGGCCCTGGGCACCTTCGACGTCGTCGCCCTGGAGAACGGCGGCCGGGCCGAGGACGCCTCCAACCTCTTCTACTCGCCCGCCACCAACACCATCCAGCCCGGCCGGTCCCGCAAGATGGACGACGGCTGGGAGACCCGCCGCCGCCGCGACCAGGGCAACGACTGGATCAGCTACCGCCTGGCCGCGCAGGCCGAGATCCGCGCCGTGGAGATCGACACGGCATACCTGAAGGGCAACAGCGCGGGCTGGGCATCGGTGTCCGTACGGGACGGCGAGACCGGCGACTGGACCGAACTCCTCCCACGCACCCGTCTCCAGCCCGACACGAACCACCGCTTCGTCCTCCCGGCCCCCGCGATCGGCACGCACGCACGCGTGGACATCTATCCCGACGGCGGCATCTCCCGGCTGCGACTGTTCGGCTCCCTGACGGAACAGGGGGCCTCGGCACTCGCGGCCCGGCACCAGGAACTGGGCGGCTGAAACCGATGCCCCTCTGGGCATTGGCCTCTCCCACGCCTCTGGATCGCCGGACGGGCATCATCCAGCCCGTCCGGCGTTTGAGGACAAGGCCCCTGCAGAGCCGAAGCCGGAGGCCTACGCCGCGTGTCCGCCGTCCACCGCGAACTCCGCCCCAGTGACGTACTCCGCCCCCGCCAGATACGCGACCATCGACGCCACTTCGTCCGCCGTCCCGAACCGCCCCAGTGCCGTCATCGCCGCCTGACCGGCCGCGAATGGCCCGTCCGCAGGGTTCATGTCGGTGTCCGTCGGCCCGGGATGCACGATGTTGGCCGTGATGCCGCGCCCGCCCAGCTCGCGGGCGAGCGCCTTGGTCAAGCCGATCAGCGCCGCCTTGCTCGTCGCGTACAACGTCCCGCCGGGCCCGGGCACCCGCTGGGTCATGCAGGTGCCGATCGTGATGATGCGGCCCCCGGACGTCATCCGCGCGGCAGCCGCCTGCGAGGTCAGGAACACTCCACGGACGTTGACGTCCAGGACCCGTTCCACGTCGGTGAGGGACAGCCCGTCCAGCGGACCGAGGACACCCACTCCCACGTTGTTCACGAGTACGTCGAACCCGCCCAGCGCCTCCGCCGCGCGGTCCACCGCCCCCGCCGCCTCGGCCACGTCTGCGGAGTCCGCGCGCAGGGCGACCGCCCGCCGCCCCAATGCCTCCATCTGTCCTACGACGTCCACCGCCGCCTCCTTGCCGTCCAGGTAGGTGACGGCCACGTCCGCACCGTCCCGTGCCAGCCTTAGCGCCGTGGCCGCACCGATGCCGCGACTGCCGCCGGTGACCAGGGCGACCTTGCCGTTCAGAGTTCCGTAGGTCGTTGTCATGGGCCCATCTCAGCGGTCGGCGCCCCCGGGTGCTGGCGGTGAACGGACACCGACGTCCCGCGGTCGGAACTGATTCCGCGTCCTCCGGCGTTCTCACTGTCGTGACTCTTCAGCAAGAAATCGTCGGCAACGCCATGCAGATGGCGGTCGTCAACCTGAACCCCGGCCAGACCGTGTACTGCGAAGCCGGAAAGTTCCTGTTCAAGACGACGAACGTGACCATGGAAACCCGCCTGAGCGGGCCGTCGAGCGGCGGCCAGCAGCAGGGCGGCTCAGGCGCCGGAGGCATGGGTGGCATGCTCCGTCAGGCCATGGGCACGGCCATGCAGGCCGGTCAGCGCATGCTCGCCGGCGAGTCGCTGGCCTTCCAGTACTTCACCTCCCAGGGCGGCGAGGGCACTGTCGGCTTCGCGGGCGTGCTCCCCGGTGAGATGCGCGCCCTGGAGCTGGACGGCACGCGCGCGTGGTTCGCGGAGAAGGACGCCTTCGTCGCCGCCGAGTCCAGCGTCCAGTTCGGCATCGCCTTCCAGGGCGGCCGCACCGGCATGAGCGGCGGCGAGGGCTTCGTCCTGGAGAAGTTCACCGGGCACGGCACGGTGATCATCGCCGGCGCGGGCAACTTCATCGATCTGAACCCGGCCGACTTCGGCGGCCGCATCGAGGTCGACACCGGCTGCGTCGTCGCCTTCGAGGAGGGCATCCAGTACGGCGTCCAGCGCATCGGCGGCCTCAACCGCCAGGGCCTGATGAACGCCGTGTTCGGCGGCGAGGGCCTCTCCCTGGCCACCCTGGAGGGCAACGGCAGGGTCATCCTCCAGTCCCTCACCATCGAGAGCCTGGCCAATGCCCTGAAGAAGGCCCAGGGAGGCGACAAACAGGGCCCGACCGGCGGCCTGTTCTCGACCCACGCGGGATGAGCCGCCGTAGCGCCGACCGATGAGTTGCGGGGGCCCGAGGGGTCTGAGCTGATGACATCATCGGCCCCCGCACCAGGAAGCAGGCACCCGACATGGGCAAGCTCGTCTCCACCATCTTCGTCACCCTCGACGGCGTCTACCAGGCCCCCGGCGGGCCGGAAGAGGACCGGCGCGGCGGCTTCCAGCACGGCGGCTGGAGCTTCGTGTACGGCGACGAGGACTTCGGCCGGTTCGTGGTCGAGGTCTTCGACCGCTCCGGCGCCTATCTGCTCGGCCGCCGTACGTACGACATCTTCGCCTCGTACTGGCCGCTCAAGACCGACCCCGCCGACCCGATCGCGTCCAAGCTCAACGCCCTGCCGAAGTACGTCCCCTCGGCCACCCTCACCGACCCCTCCTGGGCCGGCACCACCGTCCTCCGCGGCGACCTCGCCAAGGAGGTCACCCACCTCAAGGAGCGCACCGAGGGCGAACTCCAGGTGCACGGCAGCGGCGCCCTGGTGCGGTCCCTCCTCACGCTCGGCCTCCTCGACACGATCCACCTGGTGACCTTCCCGGTCGTGCTCGGCAGCGGCCTGCGCCTGTTCCCCGAGGGCACCGCCCCCATGGCCTTCCGCCGCACGGACGGGCGCATCACCAGCACCGGCGTCTCCATCCAGTCGTACGACCTGGCGGGCAGCCCGCAGTACGGCTCGTACGCGGACGAGGACGCGGGCGCCGAAAACGCCTAGTCGGCGCGGGGCCGCGCCGGTACGGTGATCGTCCGCGTGGGAGCCGCCGCTGTCTCCACCCCTTTGTTGGAGACCGGGAGAGCCGCCCGCATGTCCTCGATCGCCGTACCGCGCGCCGTCGCGCCCCGCCGCACCTGGCAGACCGACCTGCCCGTCCTGCTGGTCGCAGTGGTCTGGGGGGCCAGCTATCTCGCCGCCAAGGACATCACCACCACCCGCACGGTCCTCGCCGTCCTCGTGCTGCGCTTCGCCCTCGTGCTGCCCGTCCTCGCGGTCGTGGGCCACCGCTCGCTGCGCGCCCTGACCGGAGCCCAGTGGCGCGGTGCGGGCCTGCTCGGGCTGATCCTCGCCGGGATCTTCCTCCTGGAGACGTACGGCGTCGTCCACACCTCGGCGACCAACGCGGGCCTCATCATCAGCCTCACCATGATCCTCACCCCGCTCGCCGAGGCCGCCGTGACCCGCACCCGGCCCTCCCGCGCCTTCCTCGGAGCCGCCGCGCTCTCCGTGGTCGGCGTGCTGCTCCTGACCCAGGGCGCCGGCTTCACCCGCCCATCCCTCGGCGACCTGCTGATGCTGCTCGCGGCCCTCGCCCGGACCCTGCACGTCCTGACCATGTCCCGGGTGAAGTCCGTCCGGGGCGCCGACGCGCTGTCCCTGACCACCGTCCAACTCGGCGCCGCCGTAGCGGTGTTCGCGCTGCTGTCGGCCGGCGCCGACACCACGCCGTGGGCGACGGCCGCGAACTTCGGGGTGCGCGAGTGGGCCGGGCTGCTGTTCCTGTCGGTGTTCTGCACCCTGTTCGCGTTCTTCGTCCAGATGTGGGCCGTACGCCGGACCTCTCCCTCCCGGGTCAGCCTGCTGCTCGGCACCGAGCCTCTGTGGGCCGCCGCGGCCGGTATCGCGCTCGGCGGCGAGCGGCTCGGCGCGTTCGGGCTGGCGGGCGGCGTACTCGTCCTTGTGGGGACGGCGTGGGGACGCGGGGCCGCACGTTAACTCCCGGAAAACTCATCGGACTTGACGGGAAAATCTCCGCGGTTGTCATTGACATGCCACTATCTACGCGCGTCATCATGGGGCCATGAGATTCCCCCCACGCGCCACTCGAATCGGCACCGCAGCCGCTCTCCTGTCCGCCCTGCTCGTGGGCGGCACCGTCTCCGCCACCACGGCGGACGCCGCTGTCGGCAGCATCTGCTACACCAAGCTGCCGTCCCAGGCCTACGACACGCTCGACCTGATCGCGTCGGACGGCCCCTTCCCGTACTCGCAGGACGGCGTCGTCTTCCGGAACCAGGAAGGCGTCCTGCCCAGCCAGGCGTCCGGCTACTACCACGAGTACACGGTCATCACCCCCGGTGCGTCCACGCGCGGAGCGCGTCGCATCGTCACCGGTGAGAAGACCCAGGAGGACTACTACACCTCCGACCACTACGTCACCTTCAACCTGATCAACTTCGGCTGCTGAGCCGACCGACCGGCTGCACCACCGCTCGCCCCTCGCCCCGCGGCTCCCCCCACGTTCCCTGGCCGCGGGGCGAGGCATGTCCGCCGAAAGTCTGCGACCGCGCGACTTTGGTCGCCGATCCCCGTCGCGATGCGGTGCCTGGGCCCGGCGCCGCATAGATTTGTCGACCGTGACCGATGACAGGACCGCGCAGGTACCGCCGGCGTTCGCGGGGCGCCGCTGGCTGCTGCCGTCCGCCGTGGCCGACCAACTGGATCCCGACGTCGAACGCCGCGGACGGCCCCGTCGTACCGCACGCGACTGGGTCGTCGACGTCTGCTGCTTCCTGCTGGCCGTGCTCATCGGGCTGGCGGCCGCGCAGACCCTCAGGAACGACACCGGGACCTCGCACTCCCTCGCCGTCATTGACCAGTTGTTCGGGGTCCTCGCCTGCGGCGCGGTGTGGGTGCGCCGGCGCTGGCCGGTCGGACTGGCCGTCGCGATGATCCCCGTCGGCCTCGTGTCGAACACGGCCGGTGGCGCCGCCATGGTCGCCGTCTTCACCCTCGCGGTGCACCGACCCTTCCGCTACGTCGCCTGGATCGGCGGCATCCAGCTCGTACTGGCCCCGTTCGTCTTCTGGCTGCGCCCGGACCCCGATCTGCCGTACGCCGGCGCGGTCGTCTTCACCGAGCTGCTCACCCTCACCGTCATCGGCTGGGGCATGTTCGTCCGGTCCAAGCGGCAGCTCATGCTGAGCCTGCGCGACCGCGCCCGGCGCGCCGAGACGGAGGCCGAGCTGCGCGCCGAACAGGCCCAGCGGCTGGCCCGCGAGGCCATCGCCCGCGAGATGCACGACGTACTGGCGCATCGGCTGACCCTGCTGAGCGTGCACGCGGGCGCGCTGGAGTTCCGCCCGGACGCGCCCCAGGAGGAGGTCGCGCGGGCCGCCGGCGTCATCCGGGAGAGCGCCCACGAGGCGCTCCAGGACCTGCGGGAGATCATCGGCGTGCTGCGCGCGGGCGAGCCCGACGACACTGGCCGCCCGCAGCCCACCCTCGGCGCCCTGGACGCGCTGGTCACCGAGTCCCGCGAGGCCGGCATGAAGGTCACCCTCGACAACCGGGTCACCGACCGGGCCGCGGTCCCCGCCTCGATCGGCCGCACCGCCTACCGCATCGCCCAGGAGGCCCTCACCAACGCCCGCAAACACGCCCCCGGCACGGAGGTCACGGTGACGGTCACCGGCACCCCGGGCGACGGCCTCGTCATCGCCGTGCACAACCCGCCCCCGGAGGGCGAGGTCCCCCATGTCCCCGGCTCCGGCCAGGGATTGATCGGCCTGACCGAGCGGGCGACACTGGCGGGCGGCCGCCTGGAGCACGGCCCGCAGGGCGGGGGGTTCCGGGTGCGGGCGTGGCTGCCGTGGGGGTGAGGGCCGCGCGGCTTCAACGGTAACTCCCTTTCCGGACAAGGGGGCGACCGTGGTTACGTAACCCCATGACTGCGATCAGACTGCTCCTCGTCGACGACGACCCGCTGGTGCGGGCCGGGCTGTCCTTCATGATGGGTGGCGCCGCCGACATCGAGATCGTCGGTGAGGCCGCCGACGGCGGTGAGGTCGAGGAACTCGTCGACCGGGTCCACCCGGACGTCGTCCTCATGGACATCCGGATGCCGTCGGTGGACGGACTGACCGCGACCGAACGGCTCCGCACGCGCGGCGACGCGCCGCAGATCATCGTCCTCACCACCTTCCACGCCGACGAACAGGTGCTGCGGGCCCTGCGCGCGGGCGCCGCCGGTTTCGTCCTCAAGGACACCCCGCCCGCCGAGATCCTCGACGCGGTACGCCGGGTCGCGGCCGGCGATCCCGTCCTGTCACCCGCGGTCACCCGCCAGTTGATGGAGCACGCCGCCGGCACCGCCACCGACACCCGTCGGGCACGCGCGCGTGAGCGCATCGCCGCCCTGGGCGACCGCGAACGCGAGGTCGCCGTCGCCGTGGGACAGGGCCTCGCCAACGCCGAGATCGCCGCCGGCCTCTTCATGAGCGTCGCCACCGTCAAGACCCACGTCTCGCGCATCCTGGCCAAGCTCGGCCTCAACAACCGCGTGCAGATCGCCCTGTTGGCGTACGACGCGGGCCTGCTCGAAGAGGACGGGGGAAGCGGGCACTAGCGGTCGGTGCCGGGCGTTCTCACTGCACTGGGAGATCTCGGGGGATCGTCCGGGAGGGGGCAGGCATGACCGACGTGATCGATCTGGGGGAGTACGGCGAGGAGTTCAGGCGGGACCCGCATCAGGTGTACGCCATGCTGCGGAAGTCGGGCCCGGTGCACCGAGTGCGGCTGCCGGAGCCGGACGAGCACCACGTGACCTGGCTGATCGTCGGGTACGAGGAGGCCCGCGCGGCGCTGACCGACCCGCGACTGGCCAAGGACGGCAGCAGGATCGGGATGACGTTCCTCGACGAGGAGCTGATCGGCAGGCACCTGCTGACCGTCGACCCACCGCACCACACCCGCCTGCGCGGGCTCGTCACCCGTGCGTTCACCATGCGCCGGGTCGAGGAACTGCGCCCGCGCGTCCAGCAGATCACCGACGAACTGCTCGACGCGATGCTGCCGCTCGGCCGCGCGGACCTCGTCGACTCGCTCTCCTACCCGCTGCCCATCACCGTGATCTGCGAGCTGCTCGGCGTCCCCGAGATCGACCGCGCGGAGTTCCGGAAGCTGTCCACGGAGGCGGTCGCGCCCACCAGTTCGGGCAGCGAGCACGACGCGTTCGTACGGCTCGCCGAGTATCTCGGCGACCTGATCGAGGACAAGCGCCGCGCCGGCCCGAGCGGGGACCTCCTCAGCGACCTGATCCGCACCACCGCCGAGGACGGCGACCGGCTCTCCCCGCAGGAACTGCGGGGCATGGCCTTCATCCTGCTCATCGCCGGCCACGAGACGACCGTCAACCTCCTCACCAGCGGCATCCACGCCCTGCTCACCCACCCCGGTCAACTCGCCGCCCTGCGCGCCGACATGACCCTCCTGGACGGCGCGATCGAGGAGATGCTGCGCTACGAGGGCCCGGTGGAGAACGGCACGTTCCGTTTCGCCGCCGAACCCCTGGACATCGCCGGCACCTCCATCGGGAAGGGCGACCCGGTCATGGTCGGCCTGACCGCCGCCGACCGCGACGGGGACCGCTTCCCCGCCCCGGACCGCTTCGACATCCGCCGCGACGCACGCGGCCACCTCGCCTTCGGCCACGGCATCCACTACTGCCTCGGCGCCCCCTTGGCCCGCCTCGAAGCACGCACGGCGATCCGCACCCTGCTGGAGCGCGCCCCCGGCCTCGCCCTGGACGGCCCGCCCGGTGACTGGCTCCCGGGCATGCTGATGCGCGGGATGCGCGCACTGCCGGTGCGCTGGTAGAACGGCCGCACCGCACGGCCGTAGCGCCGTGAAAGCCGTAGCAGCCGCTGGAGGCGCGCCGTCGTGACCGCACCCGTCGAGTTCGACCTGGACATGGCCCGCAAGGCCCTGGAGAGCCAGCCCTTCAGCAGGCTGCTCGGCGCGCGGCTGAGTGCCTTCGGGGACGGTGCCGCCACGCTGGAGATCGACATCAGGGAGGACCTCCACCAGCAGAACGGCTTCGTGCACGGCGGAGTCCTCGCCTACGCCGCCGACAACGCGCTCACCTTCGCCGGCGGCGCGGTCCTCGGTCCGGCGGTCCTCACCGGGGGCCTCACCGTCCAGTACGTCCGTCCGGCCACCGGCCGCACCCTGCGCGCCCGCGCCGAGGTCGTCCACGCGGGCCGCCGCCAGGCCGTGGTCCGCTGCGACGTCCTCGCGGTCGCCGACGACGGCACGGAGACGCTGTGCGCGGTCGCCCAGGGCACGGTGCTGCCGGTCCGAACCCCCTGAGGAGAGCCGTAGATGCTGCGCACCGCCGAGATCACCGCGGAGCTGACCGGACGGACGACCGGCGACAACTCGCACAAGCTGCACTGGAGTCCACGACTGGAGTTCAGCGTCGACTGCTTCGTCTGCGAGCGGACCGGCCGCACCCAGATCTACGAGTGCGGGGCCGAACGGGCCCGGTGCTCCGGCAGCCGCAGCGGTTTCCCGAGCCACTTCACGGCCGGCCGGATCACCGCGTACGACACGACCGAGGGCGCGGAGCGGCTGGCCCTGCGTGCCCTGGTCGACTTCTGGTGGGCGCCCTTCCAGGATGTCCGCCACGACCGTCCCGCCATGGCCCCGACCAGCCACCCCTGGGTGCGACTGCACCTCGGCTCCTACTGCCCCGAGGGGACGGAGGCGGGCAAGCACAGTGTGCAGACCAACCTCCTGCGGCCCGGCGAACTCCGGTGCGCGCACTGCGAGTCGGTGATCGCCAGGGACGTGACCACCCCGGCGGTACGGCTGCTCAACTGAGGGCGTACCCGCCCGCGATCTCGCCGAGCCGGACCGGTCTTCGCTCGCGCCGGGACACGTCGCACGCCTCGGCGATCCGCAGTGCCTGGACGGCCTCGCGGCCGTCGCACGGGTTGGTGCGCTGGCCGACCACGACCTCGACGAAGGCGATCAGCTCGGCCTCGTAGGCGGGCGCGAAGCGCTCCAGGAAGCCGGTCCACGGCTTGGTCGCGGCCGGCGGCCCGGTGGGCTCGGTGGACGCGATCGGGGTGCGGTCGTCCAGGCCGACCACGACCTGGTCGAGTTCTCCGGCCAGCTCCATGCGGACGTCGTAGCCCGCCCCGTTCAAGCGTGTCGCCGTCGCCGTGGCGAGTGTGCCGTCGTCCAGTGTGAGGACGGCCGCGGCGGTGTCGACGTCACCGGCCTCGCGGAACATCGCGGGCCCGGCGTCCGACCCGGCCGCGTACACGTCGACGACCTCGCGGCCGGTCACCCAGCGCAGCATGTCGAAGTCGTGGATCAGGGTGTCCCGGTACAGGCCGCCGGAGATCGGCAGATAGGCGGCCGGGGGCGGCGACTGGTCGGAGGTCATCGCCCGCACGGTGTGCAGCCGTCCCAGCCGGCCCGAGCGCACCGCCTCCCGGGCGCCGGTGTAGCCCTTGTCGAACCGGCGCTGGAACCCCATCTGAAGGATCGTTCCCGCCGTCTCGACCTCGGCGATCGCCTGCAGGGAACCCGGCAGATCAAGCGCGATGGGCTTCTCGCAGAACACCGGGAGGCCGGATCGCGCCGCCCTGCCGATTAATTCGGCGTGCGCCGAGGTCGCCGTAGTGATCACCACGGCGTCCACGCCCCACTTGAAGATCTCCTCCGTGCTCGGTGCCGCCGTTTCGCCCAGCCGGTTGGCCAGCTCCTGGGCCCGTGCCGGGTCCACGTCCGTGAGGATCAGCGAACCGACCTCGCGATGACGGCTGAGGGTCCTGGCATGGATGGTCCCGATGCGGCCCGTACCGATGACTCCGATGCGCATGGGAACAAACTGAGGGCCGACCAGGCACGCTGTCAATGCGTATGTCCGGACAATCGAACTACATCACTTCCCGTCAACCATTCACAGAGCTACGCTCGGCCCGTGCCGAAACCAGATGTGGACCCGAGAGTGCCGCTCGAACTCAGCGTGGACCGGAGCAGCCCGGTGCCGTTGTACTTCCAACTGTCCCAGCAGTTGGAGGCCGCGATCGAGCACGGCTCGCTCACCCCGGGCAGCCTGCTGGGCAACGAGATCGAGCTGGCCGCGCGGCTCGGCCTGTCCCGGCCCACGGTCCGCCAGGCCATCCAATCCCTGGTCGACAAGGGCCTCCTGGTGCGCCGCCGGGGCGTCGGCACCCAGGTCGTGCACAGCCAGGTCAAACGCCCGCTGGAACTCAGCAGCCTCTTCGACGACCTGGAGGCGGCCGGTCAGCGCCCCGCCACGAAGGTCCTCGTCAATACCGTCGTCCCGGCGTCCGCCGAGGTGGCGGCGGCACTCGGCGTGGCCGAGGGCAGCGACGTGCACCGGGTCGACCGACTCCGTCTCGCGCACGGCGAGCCGATGGCGTACCTGAGCAACCACCTGCCGCTCGGACTGCTCGACCTGGACACCGCGCAACTGGAGGCCACCGGTCTGTACCGGATGATGCGCACCGCCGGGATCACCCTGCACAGCGCCCGCCAGTCCATCGGCGCCCGCGGCGCCACCGCGGAGGAGGCGGAGCGGCTCGCCGAGTCCGAGGGGGCCCCGCTGCTCACGATGCAGCGCACCACGTTCGACGACACGGGCCGCGCGGTCGAGTTCGGCAGCCACACCTACCGGCCGACCCGCTACTCGTTCGAGTTCCAGCTACTGGTACGTCCCTGAGTGCGGGGGTTTGACAGGCCGCATCAGTCGTAATGTCAGGACAATAGGACCGCGCGGTGCCGCAACGAAGTGCGGGGCCCTGTCCTCCCCCGTACGGCACCCGTCCCGACGGTGAGGCAGAATCGGGGCTGATGAGCACCTACGGCAATTTCAGCGCCCCCATAGGCTCCCGCCGCGCTCCCGCGCTCCGCACCGTCGGCACCCGGGAGCGCCGCTCGCACCTGACGGCACCCCGTGTGCCCACGGTCGGCATCGACATCGGCGGGACCAAGGTCATGGCGGGCGTCGTGGACGCCGACGGCAACATCCTGGAGAAGCTCCGCACGGAGACCCCGGACAAGTCCAAGAGCCCCAAGGTCGTCGAGGACACCATCGTCGAACTGGTCCTGGACCTGTCCGACCGGCACGACGTGCACGCGGTCGGCATCGGCGCGGCCGGCTGGGTCGACGCCGAGCGCAACCGCGTCCTGTTCGCGCCCCACCTGTCCTGGCGGAACGAGCCCCTGCGCGACCGCCTCGCCGGCCGCCTCGCCGTGCCCGTCCTGGTCGACAACGACGCCAATTCCGCCGCCTGGGCCGAGTGGCGCTTCGGCGCCGGCCGCGGCGAGGACCACCTCGTCATGATCACGCTCGGCACCGGCATCGGCGGCGCGATCCTGGAGGACGGCCAGGTCAAGCGCGGCAAGTACGGCGTCGCCGGCGAGTTCGGTCATATGCAGGTCGTGCCCGGCGGTCACCGCTGCCCGTGCGGCAACCGCGGCTGCTGGGAGCAGTACAGCTCCGGCAACGCGCTGGTCAGGGAGGCTCGCGAGCTGGCCGCCGCCGACTCCCCGGTGGCGTACGGGATCATCGAGCACGTCAAGGGCAACATCGCCGACATCACAGGCCCGATGATCACCGAGCTGGCCCGCGACGGCGACGCCATGTGCATCGAGCTGCTCCAGGACATCGGCCAGTGGCTCGGCGTCGGCATCGCCAACCTCGCCGCCGCCCTCGACCCGTCCTGCTTCGTGATCGGCGGCGGTGTCTCGGCCGCCGACGATCTGCTGATCGGCCCCGCGCGGGACGCCTTCAAGCGCCAGCTCACGGGCCGCGGCTACCGCCCCGAGGCCCGCATAGTGCGCGCCCAGCTCGGCCCCGAGGCCGGCATGGTCGGCGCCGCCGACCTCGCCCGCCTGGTCGCCCGCCGCTTCCGCCGCGCCAAGCGCCGCCGGGTCGAGCGGTACGAGCGCTACGAGCGGTTCGCGGAATTCCGGCGCGGCAGCCAGGACACCGCATGACCGCATCGCTGCCCCGCCAGGCCGCCCCCCGCGACGAGCCGCCCCGACCACCCGAGGACCCCCGCCACAAGGCCCGCCGCCGGGCGCTCACCCTGCTCATCATCGTGCTGCTCATCGGCGTACCGGCCGGCTACTTGGTGATCTCCGCCAACCAGAGCCGCAACAGCGGCAAGGACAAGGAGGACAAGTACTCGGCGACCGGCCTCACCGAGGGCTGGCCCTCCAAGGTGCAACGGCGCCTCTACCAGGTACCGGTTCCGCACCCCGCGGAGAAGGTCGCCTTCTACGAGACCAACAACTGGAAGACCAGCCGCCTCTACGTCCAGTTCGAGACCACCGACGCCGGCCTCGACACCTTCCTCGCCGGGATAAACGTCGACCGGGACACGCTGAAGAAGAACGACATCACCATCAGCGACCGCGACCAGAAGATCACCGGCTGGAAGTTCACCGGCCCCGGCCCCTGGTGGGGCGTCGTCAACAAGCAGAAGGACCCGGCCCCCACCCAGGACATCGTGGTGAACCTGTCCGACCCGAAGCTCCCCATGGTCTACGTCGTCTCCCGCACGGTTCCCTAGCAGGGCGGCCCCGGCCGGTCGCCGGGGCCGATTGTCAGACCCCGCCCGTAGAGTCGAAGACAGCTGACACGACTGACGGGCGGGAGGTGACAGGACGTATGACCGACACGGCATTGACGGAGCAGATCTCCGTCCGACTGGCCGCGGTCTTCCTGCCGTCCCCCGTTGTCCCCCGCGAGGGTCGCGTGGCCTTCTGGGACCCCGACGGCGAGCGCGCACTCCCCGAAGCCGAAGAGGGCGTGGAACAGGCCGAGTTGACCGTCGTACGACGACAGGGCGCAGGAGTCCGCCGTAGGGCCACCCCCGCGCTGACCATGCCGATCGAAGCGGCGCTGCCCCTGCTCGTGCGCGCCCGCCGTGACCCCGCCGCCCACCCCGCCACGGCCTGCTGGGGCGCCGCCGCCCTGCACGCGCTGCGGCTCGCCGCCCGCGGGCGACTGCTCCCCGGCCTCACCGCGACGGGCCACGACGCCTGGCGCGCCGGCCCCCTGGAGCCGGAGGACATCGCCCACGTACGCGCGGTCGCAGCGGCCCTTCCGTACGAGGGCCACGCCGTCCCGCTGCCCGGCCCCGGCCCGCTCCGGCTGCCCGAGCCCGAGGCGCTCATGCGGTCCTTCCTGGACGCGGTCGCGGACACCCTGCCCCGCACCCCGGCCGCGCCCTACACCTCCGGGATGCCCTTCGCGGCCCGCCCGCCGCAGCGTTTGCGTGACGCCCAGGACTGGGCCGCGGAGGTCGCCGCCGGTATGGACGCGGGCGTGCGGATCTCGCTCCGCCTGGACCTGTCGGCCTACGACCTGTTCGACGACGGCGGAGCGGTGCGCAGCGCGGGCGCGGCGATCGTCCAGGTGCACAGCCTCGCCGACCCGACCCTCGTGGTCGACGCGGCGGCCCTGTGGGCGGGCACGGCGGACACCGCCTTCGGCCCGCGCGCCCGCGTGGACGCCGCGCTGGCCGTACGCCGGGCCGCCCGCGTCTGGCCCCCGCTGGACCGCCTCACCGGACAGGACGTGCCCGACGTACTCGCCCTGTCCGAGGAGGAGTTGGGCGATCTGCTCGGGATGGCGGCCACCCGGCTCGCGGCGGCCGGGGTCGCCGTCCACTGGCCCCGGGACCTGGCACAGGACCTGACGGCGTCCGCCGTGGTCCGCTCGGCGCCGGGCTCGGCCACCGACGGCACGGGCTTCTTCGAGAGCGAGGAACTCCTCCAGTTCCGCTGGCAGTTGGCACTCGGCGGCGACCCGCTCACCGAGGCCGAGATGGACACCCTGGCCGAGGCCCACCGCCCGGTCGTACGACTGCGGGACCAGTGGGTCCTGGTCGACCCGGCCCTCGTCCGCAAGGCCCGCAAACGCGAACTGGGCCTGCTCGACCCGGTCGACGCGCTGTCCGTCGCGCTCACAGGCACGGCGGAGGTCGACGGCGAGCGGGTGGAAGCGGTCCCGGTCGGCGCGCTGGCCACCCTGCGCGACCGCTTGACGGCCGGCATCCACCCCGCCGAACCACCACCCGGCCTGGACGCCACCCTCCGGGACTACCAACTCCGGGGCCTGGCCTGGCTCGACCTGATGACCTCCCTCGGCCTGGGCGGCTGCCTCGCCGACGACATGGGCCTCGGCAAGACGATCACCCTCATCGCCCTCCATCTGCGCCGGGCACACCGCGACCCCACCCTGGTGATCTGCCCCGCCTCGCTCCTCGGCAACTGGCAGCGGGAGATCACCCGTTTCGCCCCCGGAGTCCCCGTCCGCCGCTTCCACGGCCCGGACCGCACGTTGCAGGACCTGAGTGGCGGCTTCGTCCTGACGACATACGGCACGATGCGCTCGGCGGCGGCGACCCTCGCGCAGCAACCATGGGGCATGGTTGTCGCGGACGAGGCCCAGCACGTCAAGAACCCGTACTCGGCGACGGCGAAGGCACTGCGCACCATCCCGTCCCCCGCGCGTGTGGCCCTCACCGGCACCCCGGTCGAGAACAACCTCTCCGAACTCTGGGCCCTGTTGGACTGGACGACCCCCGGACTCCTCGGCCCCCTGAAGTCCTTCCGCGCCCGGCACGCGCGCGCGGTGGAGAACGGCGAGGACGAGGAGGCGGTGACCCGACTCGCCCGCCTGGTCCGCCCGTTCCTCCTGCGCCGCAAGAAGTCCGACCCGGGCATCGTCCCCGAGTTGCCACCGAAGACAGAGACCGACCACCCGGTCCCGCTCACCCGCGAACAGGCCTCGCTCTACGAGGCGGTCGTCCGGGAGTCGATGCTCGCCATCGAGACCACGGAGGGCATCGCCCGTCGAGGCCTGGTCCTCAAGCTCCTCACCTCCCTCAAACAGATCTGCGACCACCCCGCGCTGTACCTCAAGGAGGAGCACACGGCGGCACAGGCCGTCGGAGACCGCCTCGCCGCCCGCTCCGGCAAACTCGCCCTGCTGGACGAGCTGTTGGACACGCTGCTGTCCGAGGACGGCTCCGCGATCGTCTTCACCCAGTACGTCGGCATGGCCCGCCTCATCACCGCCCACCTCTCGGCGCGCGCGGTCCCGGTCGACCTGCTCCACGGCGGCACACCGGTACCGGAGCGGGAGCGCATGGTCGACCGCTTCCAGAGCGGCGCGACCCCGGTCCTGGTCCTGTCCCTGAAGGCGGCGGGCACCGGCCTGAACCTCACCCGCGCGGGCCACGTCGTCCACTTCGACCGCTGGTGGAACCCGGCAGTCGAGGAACAGGCCACCGACCGCGCCTACCGCATCGGCCAGACCCAGCCGGTACAGGTCCACCGCCTCATCACCGAGGGCACGGTCGAGGACCGCATCGCGGACATGCTGGAATCCAAGCGGGCGTTGGCCGACGCGATCCTCGGCTCCGGCGAGTCGTCCCTGACGGAACTGACGGACCGGGAGCTGGCGGACCTGGTGTCGTTGCGGAGGACGTCGTGATGGGGGTGGAGCGGGGCGGGGTGGATGGGATTGGGGTCGGCGGGGGGCGGGTTGCGCG
Source organism: Streptomyces sp. NPDC051576 (assembly GCF_040681835.1). Taxonomy (NCBI): domain Bacteria; kingdom Bacillati; phylum Actinomycetota; class Actinomycetes; order Kitasatosporales; family Streptomycetaceae; genus Streptomyces; species Streptomyces sp. NPDC051576. The sequence goes on along the minus strand of NZ_JBFAZO010000002.1, from coordinate 186,958 downwards.
ATTCGGTGAGGTTGCTGGGGTGGGCGGGTCTGGAGCGGGGCGGGGCGAGGGCTTCGAGGCTGGTGAGGTCGAGCCAGAGCGAGGGTCGGTTGCGCGACTTGGGACGGGTGAAGACGGGCCGGAGTCGGTTGCGGGTGTAGAGGTGGGGGCAGCACGGCCCGAGCTTGACGCGGGATTCGGGCCCAGTGAAGGCGAGACAGACGCCGCTGCAGGAGCTGTGATGAGCGAAGCAGACTCCGAGCAGGACTCGGGGTCTGAAACAGGCGAAGCCGAACCGCAGCGGGTTGCCGGGGCTGAGGTAGACGAAAAGGAGCCGCAGCGGACGCAGGCGGCAGGGGAGGGGAGCGGATCGGCCGAGGAACGGCCCGCTCGCCCCGCCGACTTGGCGCGCCAAGCCCTGCGGGCCGCGCGTGAGCGTCGGGAGCGGGTGCCGGAGAAGCACGCGGGCGGCTCGGCGGGTACCGAGAAGTCGAAGGTTCGGGCGGCGATGCCGACCGAACCTGACCAAGCGGCGGCAGAAGTGCCCCCGCGGAACGGTCCTGAGGCCAGCCCCGTCACATCACTCCCGCCGGCCGCCCCCTCTCCATCCGTACCCCGACCCGGTGATGCGGCCCGTGCCGCGTTGCGGGGCGCGCTGCCTGTTCGGCGTGGGGCCGGGCCGTCGGAATCGGATGCGGTGCCTGAGGGCTCCGCCAGGGGCGCGCCCCCAACCGCCTCCCAGGACACTGCGGCCGACGCCGAGGGCACCCACACCGCCCCCTCGGAACAGAGCGATCCCGCTCCCTCCGCCGGCGACCGGCCGGCCACCCGCCCCGCCGATGTCGCGCGCGAGGCACTGCGGGCGGCTCGGCGTGAGAGTCGGCAGGCCCCGACAGACGCGGGGCACCGGGGAGTTGGGCGCAAGGGCCGGCCACCCCGCCGTAACCCTGATCAGGAGCCCGGCAGTGTAGAAGCCGTCCGGGCGCGCGCCGTGCGGGATGTGCTCGCCGGTGCCTTCCGGATGCCCGAGGAGGAAGACGCCGACGCGGTGCTGACCGGTGACAACGACCAGGCGGGGCAGGGGAGTCGGGACGTAGGGACACCGGACCGCAACGAGCCGCCAGAGCCCGACTCGCCCGCCGCCCCCACGACCCCCACCCTCACCTCCATGGCCTCCCCGTCCCGTGACAGCGACCTCCGCCGCACCTTCCCCGCGTTCCCGCCCAGGCCTGCGGAGAGCGCCCGCTTCGCCGAGACCTGGTGGGGCAACGCCTGGGTGACCGCGCTGGAGGAAGGCGCGCTCGACGCCAAGCGGCTTGCGCGCGGGCGGGGTTACGCGGAGAAGGGGCATGTCGACGCGATCACCGTGACGCCGGGGCTCGTGCTCGCGTATGTGCAGGGCAGCCGCGCTCGGCCGTACCGCGTGCAGGTGCGGCTGCGGACGCTCGACGACGCCGACTGGGAGCGGTTCCTGGACACCGCCGCCGACCGGCCCGGTCACATCGCCGCGCTGCTCGACAAGGAGATGCCCAAGTCCCTTGCCGAGAGCGGGGTTCCGCTGCTGCCGGGGCCCGGCGACCTCGCCCCCCATTGCAGTTGCCCCGACTCCGGTCACCCCTGCAAGCACGCCGCCGCCCTCTGCTACCAGACCGCGCGCCTCCTCGACGCCGACCCCTTCGTCCTGCTCCTGCTGCGCGGCCGGGGCGAACGCCCGCTGCTCGACGCCCTGTCCCGGCGCAACGCGGCCCGGGCGGCCCGCGCCGCCCAGGAGCAGGAACCGGCGCCCCTCCCCGGAGTGCGGGCCACGGAAGCCCTCGCCCCGCGCCGACTCCCGCCGCTGCCACACCCCTTGTCCACGCCCCCGCACCCCGAGCAGCCTCCCGTGTACCCGGCGGCACCGGGCGGCCCGGACCCCTTCGCGCTCGACCAGTTGGCCACCGACGCCGCCGCCCGCGCGCACGCGCTGCTCAGCACCGGCCGGGACCCGGTCGCGGACCTCACGCTGTGGCAGGACGCGGTACGGCTCGCCGCGGCCCGCCCCGGCTCCGGACTGACCGCCACCACCCGCTCCCTCTACGCATCCCTGGCCAAGGCAACCGGCCGCGCCCCGGCCGACCTGGCCCGCGCGGTCGCCGCCTGGCGCCAGGGCGGCATCGAGGGGCTCGCGGTGCTCGAAGAGCCCTGGGACCCGCCGGCCGGCCGCTTCGACCGGGCCCGCCCCCTGCTGCTCGCCGCCGACCTCCCGGCCTTCCGCCCCTGGCACAACCACCTCACCCACCCCCACGGCCACGTCCAACTCCGCCTGGGCCGCGACGGGTTGTGGTACGCCTACGAATCGGAACCGGGCCACGACGACTGGTGGCCCAGAGGCACCCCCGACCTGGACCCGGTCGGAGCGCTGACGGGCCTGGGCGCCCCCGGCGACTTTTGAGCCGCCCGGCACCCACCCAGGTCTCCGGTGAAGGTCTCCGGTGAAGGCGATGTGAGGGTTCCCCACTGATGTGTGGGAGCCAGGTGGGGAGACCGGGGGCCCCACAGCCGCGTCGTAAGAAACGGCGGTTACGTTGGAGCGGTGAGCGACATGAACACCCCCGCCCTCCAGTACCGCTTCGACGGCCCCGAAGACGCCCCGGTTCTCATCCTGGGCCCGTCGCTCGGGACGACGTGGCACATGTTCGACAGACAGGTGCCCGAGCTGGCGAAGCAGTGGCGGGTCTTCCGCTTCGACCTGCCGGGCCACGGCGGCTCGCCCGCGCATCCGACCGGCTCGGTCTCCGACCTGGCCGACCGGCTGCTGGCCACGCTCGACGCCCTCGGCGTACAGCGCTTCGGGTACGCGGGCTGCGCGCTCGGCGGCGCGGTCGGTCTCGAACTGGCGCTGCGCCACCCGGAGCGGGTGGCCTCGCTGGGCCTGATCGCCACCTCACCCAGGTTCGGCACGGCGGACGAGTTCCGCCAGCGCGGGGTGATCGTGCGCACCAACGGCCTCGACCCCATCGCCCGGATGTCGCCCGACCGCTGGTTCACCAGCGGTTTCGCCGCCGCGCAGCCCGCGATCACCGAGTGGGCCGTGCAGATGGTGCGCACCACCGACCCCGGCTGCTACATCGCCGCGTGCGAGGCGCTGGCCGCGTTCGACGTGCGGTCCGAACTCGCCCGGATCGGCGTGCCGACCCTCGTCCTGGTCGGCTCGGACGACCAGGTCACCGGCCCCGCCGAGGCCCGCACCCTGGTCGCCGGCATCCCGGACGCCCGGCTCGCGGTCGTACCCGGCGCCTCGCACCTGGTCCCGGTCGAGCAGCCCGCCGCCGTCACCGACCTCCTGGTCCGGCACTTCTCCACCGCCTGGCAGCCGGCCTACGACCACTCCACCGGGCAGATCGCCATCGCGGCGGTCCCGGTCAAGCCGGTCCTCGCCGCGCCGCAGCAGGCCGCGCCCATCGCCGAGATCGCGCCGCCGCCCGCCGTACCGCCGCAGGGCCTGGGCCGTCCGGACCCCTACGACGCCGGGATCAAGGTCCGCCGTGAGGTGCTCGGCGACGCGCATGTCGACCGGGCGCTGGCGCAGGCCGACGAGTTCTCCGGGGACTTCCAGGACTTCATCACCCGCTACGCGTGGGGCGAGATCTGGGACCGGCCCGGTCTCGACCGGCGCTCGCGGAGCTGTGTCACCCTCACCGCGCTGGTCGCGGGCGGCCACCTGGACGAGCTGGCCTTCCACACCCGGGCGGCGCTGCGCAACGGCCTCACCCCGTCCGAGATCAAGGAGGTGCTGATGCAGGCGGCCGTGTACTGCGGGGTGCCGGCGGCGAACAGCGCGTTCAAGGTCGCCCAGCAGGTCATCCGCGAGGAGACCACCCCCACCGAGTGACCTCACCGAGTGACCCCGTCGAGTGATCGTCGGCCTGGTACCGAAAGCACCAGCCTCACCCGCCCCTCCGCGGGTCCCGCGCGGCAGGATGGACCCATGACGCTGAAGCTCACCAAGAAGTCGCACGCCTGCATCCGTCTGGAGAAGGACGGCCGGACGCTCGTCATCGACCCGGGCACCTTCACCGAGGAGGACGCCACGATCGGCGCGGACGCGATCCTCGTCACGCACGAGCACCTCGACCACTTCAACGAGGACCGGCTGCGCGTCGGCCTGGAGGCCAACCCGGCCGCCGAGATCTGGACGCTGAAGTCGGTCGCGGACCAGCTCTCCGCCGCCTTCCCCGGCCGTGTGCACACCGTCGGCCACGGCGACACCTTCACGGCGGCGGGCTTCGACGTCCAGGTGCACGGCGAACTGCACGCCGTGATCCACCCGGACATCCCGCGCATCACCAACGTCGGCTACCTCGTCGACGGCGGCCGCGTCTTCCACCCCGGCGACGCCCTCACCGTCCCCGACCAGGCCGTGGAGACGCTGATGCTCCCGGTCATGGCCCCCTGGAGCAAGATCTCCGAGGTCATCGACTACGTCCGCGAGGTCAAGCCGCAGCGCGCCTACGACATCCACGACGCCCTGCTCACCGACCTCGCCCGGCCGATCTACGACAACCAGATCGGCGCGCTCGGCGGCGCGGAGCACCTGCGGCTGGCACCGGGCGAGGCCACGGTCCTGTGAGTGTCAGAGCCGCCCGGTAGGTTGTGAGGCATGCGCATCGCGACCTGGAACGTGAACTCGATCACCGCCCGACTGCCGAGGCTCCTGGCCTGGCTGGAGAGCAGCGGTACCGACGTGCTGTGCCTCCAGGAGGCCAAGCTGGCCGAGGCGCAGTTCCCGTTCGACGAGCTGCGCGCGGCGGGCTACGAGGCGGCGGTCAACGCGACCGGCCGGTGGAACGGCGTGGCGGTGATCTCCCGCGCAGGACTCGACGAGGTGGTCAAGGGCCTCCCGGGCGACCCCGGTTACGACGGCGTCCAGGAGCCCCGCGCCATCTCGGCGACCTGCGGCCCGGTCCGCGTCTGGTCGGTGTACGTGCCCAACGGTCGCGAGGTGGAGCACCCGCACTACGCGTACAAGCTCCAGTGGTTCGAGGCCCTCAAGGCAGCCGTCGCGGACGACGCCCACGGCAGCCGCCCCTTCGCGGTGCTGGGCGACTACAACGTGGCGCCGACCGACGACGACGTCTTCGACGTGGCCGCCTTCGAGGGCCTCACCCATGTCACCCCCGCCGAGCGCGCCGCCCTGACCGCCCTGCGCGAAGCGGGCCTGACGGACGTGGTCCCGCGCCCCCTCAAGTACGAGCACCCGTACACGTACTGGGACTACCGCCAGCTCGCCTTCCCGAAGAACCGAGGCATGCGCATCGACCTCGTCTACGGCAACGAGCCGTTCGCGAAGGCCGTCACCGACTCCTACGTCGACCGCGAGGAGCGCAAGGGCAAGGGCGCCTCGGACCACGCACCGGTGGTCGTGGACCTCGACGTCTGACCCGCCACCGGCGACGCCCTGTGGTGTGCGGGGCGGTGTGAATGACACCCTGGAGCGATGAATATCCCTTTCCTGGGCGACCGGGGCGAGAAGCACCGTACGCACGACCCCGAAGGCATCGCCGAGTTGCTGTCGGAGTGCCAACTGCTCCGTGACCTCGCGGCCCGGGAGGGCATCCAACTCGACGACACCGCCGACTCGTTGGCGGCGCTCGACCAGTTGGTGCCGCGCTGGCGGGACGACGAGGAGACCCTGTCCTGGCTCGGCAACGACGCCGGGCTGTATCTGGGGACCGTGATCGTGCAGACCGTGCCGGGCGCGGCCTGGGAGATCCGGTCGGACGGGCAGCCCGTCGTACGGCTCGTCTCCGGGCGCGAGTTCGACGTCGTGGCCTCCGGCCATGAGTGGGCCGCGAGCGGGGTGCCCGAGCTTTCGCAGCTCTACGCGGAGGTCGCAGAGGAGTAACTGGAGGTTAAATACGGCTAATGCCCGAAAAGTGCGTGTCGTGCCTTAACTCCGCTCTTGTGTGGATAGTTTGCGGCAACCACGACACAGCTGAGAGTGAGTAGGGCTGGGTATGGCCGTCGATCCGTTGATCGAACTGCGTGACGTCAACAAGTACTACGGGGAGCTGCATGTCCTCCAGGACATCAACCTCACCGTCGGCAAGGGGGAGGTGGTCGTGGTCATCGGCCCTTCGGGGTCGGGGAAATCGACGCTGTGCCGGGCGATCAACCGGCTGGAGACCATCGCGTCAGGGACGATCCAGCTCGACGGCCGGCCGCTGCCCGAGGAGGGCAAGGCCCTCGCGAAGCTCCGCGCCGAGGTCGGCATGGTCTTCCAGTCCTTCAACCTGTTCGCCCACAAGACGGTCCTGCAGAACGTCTCGCTGGCCCAGATCAAGGTTCGTAAGCGCAAGCGCGAGGAAGCCGACCGGCGCTCCCTCGAACTCCTCGACCGCGTGGGCCTCGCCGACCAGGCGCCCAAGTTCCCCGCGCAGCTCTCCGGCGGCCAGCAGCAGCGCGTGGCCATCGCCCGCGCCCTCGCCATGGAACCCAAGGCACTGCTCTTCGACGAGCCGACCTCGGCCCTCGACCCGGAGATGATCAACGAGGTCCTTGAGGTCATGCGCCAACTCGCCCACGACGGCATGACCATGGTCGTCGTCACCCACGAGATGGGCTTCGCCCGCTCCGCCGCCAACCGCGTCGTGTTCATGGCCGACGGCCGCGTCATCGAGGACCGCACCCCCGAGGAGTTCTTCACCGACCCGCGCACCGACCGGGCCAAGGACTTCCTGTCCAAGATCCTCAAGCACTGAACGGGGGAGTGCGATCCATTGACCACCGCCAACGCCCTTTACGACGTTTCAGGCCCTGCGGCCGTACGGGAGTTTCTCCACACCGGGAAGCTGATCGCGTCGAACCTCGACTACGATTTGCCGTTCATCCCCGTGGGGACCGAGGCCGTGGACGTGGTCCCGGCCGAACCAGGGACGCTGCTGCCGCGGGTGCAGTAGTAGAGAGGGCACGTGCCCGCCCGGCAGCAGCCGGAGATCACTGCTCGCGCAGCGGGATCGACACGTACGACGGGTCGTTCGCCGGCGAGGAGAAGGTCAGCTGCGCGCCGGTCGGGTTGTGCTCGATGTAGAGCGGGTCGACCGTGTCGACGACCAGGGCGAGGTGATGCCCTGCCGGGACGTCGTAGGCCGTGGAGAACAACTCCAGGTCCACACCGAACGGCCGGCCGGGCGTCTGCCCGTGCCAGGTGTACGGCGCGTTGCTGACCAGCTTGCCGAGGCCGAGCGGGCCCACGTCGTAGAGGTAGGCGACGAGGGTGCCGCTCTCCTTGGTGTCGGTGACCGTGGTGTGCAACTTCACGGTGCCGCGCACCTGTTGGGCACTCGCGTACGTCCCCGACCGCCAGACGGCGGCCCAGCGCCGCGGCAGCAGCGGGATCGACGCGACCGGCGGCACCTGGGCGACCTGGTCGAGGATGCTGGACAGGAAGACGATCCCGCCGTCGGCTCCGGAGTCGACGTTTGTGTGGATGGTGGTCGTGCCCGCGAGGTCGATCTTCTTCCGCGTCGCGCCGACCGACTTCCAGTCCGGGTAGCCCTCGTAGCCGCCCGTGGAACGGGACTTGAGCTCCACCGGCTGCTCCCGGTCGATGCCGTTGTCGTCACCCTTGAGGTAGTGGTCGAACCAGCGCTCGGTGTCCGTCCACACGTCGTTGGGCAGCCCGAACATACCGGTCAGCTCGGGGGTGGCATGGTCGCCGGGGCGGAGTTCGAGCCGCTTGGGGCCGGTCAGCTCGCCGTAGAAGTCGGCGATCTGGTTGGGCGGGAAGATCGTGTCGCCCCAGGCGTTGGCGAGCATGATCGCCGCGCCGTTCTTGTTGATCTGGTCGACGTAGGTCTCGGGGGAGCGCTTCTTTCCCCAGTCGATCAGTTCCTGTTCCTTGGACAGGTCGGAGGCGAAGAAGTCCTTGAAGACCTGGCTGGTCTCCGCGCTCGGACGCCCGGTGACGAGGCCGACGCCGTTCAGCAGGGCGGTCGCCTGGGAGTGTTCGGTACGGCCCGAGTAGATGGAGTCGATCAGGTCGGCCCAGCCGCTGAGCGAGGCAACCGCCTTGATCCGCTTGTCGTGTGCGGCGGCGAGGAGACTGATGCCCGCGCCGTACGACACCCCCGCCATGCCGATGTGCCCAGCGTCGGAGGGGGTGTTGGCGAGCGCCCAGTCGATCACCTTGGAGGCGTCGGCCACGTCGGGCGGGCCCGCCACCTCGATCGAGCCGCCGGACTGCCAGAAGCCGCGGACGTTGTAGGCCACCACGACATAGCCCGAGTCGGCCAACTTCTGTGCCTGGGCGAGGTATTGGACCTGGGGGAAGCCCCAGGCCGTGGGCATGACCAGCAGCGGGTAGCGATGCGAGCCGTCGGCCTCCGCGGGCGTGACGACGTTGGCCGCGAGCTTCGTACCGCCGTCGCCGGCGATGTCGACGAAGCGCACGCCGTTCGTGGCGGCCTGGGCGGCGGGGGCGAGCCCGAAGACGCCTCCGGCGACCAGGGTCGCGGAGACGGCGCCCACGGCGGTCGTACGCAGGGCCTTGCGACTGTTTCCCACGGGTCACTCCCCACACGTGTCAATGCAAAGTGACCTGACGGTAACCGCAGTCGCTTACTCCAGGTAACCCGTCGGTAAGTTACGTGCCAGTAACGATCTTTGACGCGTGCGCGAACTCAGGAGGCCCGGTGCGAACTGCGCGGAGCCGGTGCAGGCAGGGGCGTTTCCGCCGCCCGGGTCACGTCGGCCACCAGCTCCACCACATCGGGGCCGTACGCCTGCGAGTTGACCACCTTCAGCAGCAGGACGAAGGTGTTGCCGCCGTGTTTGCGCGCCAGCTTCTCGTGGTTGCGGGCGAGATAGCGGGTCGCCGCCTGGTTGGTGATCGCGCGCTGGCCGCAGAAGAGGAACACCGGCCGTGCGCCGCCCAGTTGACCGGCGGTGAGCCGGGCGAGGAGCACGTACTCGCCCCTGCCCGGCTCAAGTCGGTAGCGCTCACTGCCTATTTGGAAGGCGCCCCGGTCGGGTCCCGGTTCGGGGTCGACGTTGACGCGGATGCCGGGGAGCAGGGACGCCAGGTGCGCGGTCATCCGCCGGTTGGAGGCCGGGCCGCCCACGCAGAACTCGGTGCGCTCGCCAAAGCCCTGCTGGGCCGCGTCGTGCGCGACCACCTGGGCGTGCGCGTTGCAGTCCTTGATCAGGGCGGCGAGTTCGAGCAGCGCGAACACGTCGTGCCGCATCACCGTGAGTTCGGGGCCGCCCGCCTCACGGTTCACCACGAGCAGCGACTCGGAGTTGTCGGGCAGACCGAAGAACGCCTGCTTGCGCCGGAGTTTGCGCTTCCACAGATAGGTGCGGGCCAGCCAGCCGAGCGCGGCGCTGATGCCGGCGGCGGCCACGCCCAGAACGATGTTGCGCACGTCGTCATTCATGGGCGCGCATGTTAGCGGCCCCGCACGGCTGGTACGTACCGGTGTTCGACGTGTGGCGTTCGTGTGGCGGCGACCGGAAGCGGTCTGTCGGGGTCCGTGCCAGGTGGGTACGCTGCGCGGACGGTTCTGGACTGGAGGTACGGATGCGTCGCCCTGTGGCACGGAAACTGTCGGTCCTGGCGGTCTCGGCGGCCGTGGTGTCGGTCGGGGCCGCGGCCCCACCGGCCGCCACGAGCAACACCCCGACGAAGGTTCCGGTCGCCGTCGGCTACGGCGGCGCGGTCGCGAGCGTCGACGCGGACGCCACCGCGGCCGGCATCGAGGTCCTGAAGAAGGGCGGCAACGCGGTCGACGCGGCCGTCGCCACCGCCGCCGCGCTCGGCGTCACCGAGCCCTACTCCTCCGGCGTCGGCGGAGGCGGCTACTTCGTCTACTACGACGCCAAGTCCCGTACGGTGCACACCATCGACGGCCGCGAGAGAGCCCCGCTGACCGCAGACTCCAACCTCTTCGTGGAGAACGGCAAGGCGCTCGCCTTCGCCGACGCCGTCAGCAGCGGCCTCAGCGTCGGCACCCCGGGCACGCCCGCCACCTGGCAGACCGCCCTCGACCAGTGGGGGAGCGAGAAGCTCGGCACGGTGCTCAAGCCCGCCGAGCGGATCGCGAGCGACGGCTTCACCGTCGACGACACCTTCCGCAGCCAGACGGCGGCCAACGAGACCCGCTTCCGCTACTTCCCCGACACCGCCAAGCTGTTCCTGCCCGGCGGCGCGCTCCCGGTCGTCGGCTCCACCTTCAAGAACCCCGAACTCGCCGCCACCTACAAGGAGCTGGGCAGGAAGGGGACCGGCGCGATCTACCACGGAGACCTCGGCAAGGACATCCTCGCCACGGTCAACACCCCCAAGGTGGACGCAAGTTCGGGCTGGAACGCCCGCCCCGGCCAACTGTCCGCCAAGGACCTCGCGTCCTACCGCGCCAAACTCCAGGCGCCCACGAAGACCTCGTACCGCGGACTCGGCGTCTACTCCATCGCGCCCTCCTCCTCCGGCGGCACGACGGTCGGCGAGGCACTCAACATCCTGGAGAAGACGGACCTTTCGAAGGCAAGCGAGGTCCAGTACCTGCACCACTACATCGAGGCCAGCCGGATCGCGTTCGCGGACCGGGGGCGCTGGGTCGGAGACCCCGCCTTCGAGGACGTCCCGACCAAGGAACTCCTCTCGCAGAAGTTCGCCGACTCGCGCGCCTGCCTCATCAAGGACGACGCGGTGCTCACCAGCCCGCTGGCGCCCGCCGACCCGCGGAACCCGACGGCCTGCACCGCCACCGGTACGGCCGCCCCGACCACCTACGAGGGCGAGAACACCACCCACCTCACGGTCGCCGACAAGTGGGGCAACGTCGTCTCCTACACGCTCACCATCGAGCAGACCGGCGGCAGCGCGATGACCGTGCCCGGCCGCGGTTTCCTGCTCAACAACGAGCTGACCGACTTCTCCTTCACCCCGGCCAACCCGGCCATCCACGACCCGAACCTGCCCGGCCCGGGCAAGCGCCCGCGCTCCTCGATCTCCCCGACGATCGTCCTCGACCAGCACAACAAGCCGGTCGTGGCGCTCGGTTCACCCGGTGGCGCGACCATCATCACGACCGTGCTGCAGACCCTCACCGAGTTCCTCGACCGAGGTCTCCCGCTGGTCGACGCGATCGCGGCGCCGCGCGCCAGCCAGCGCAACGCGGCCACCACGGAACTCGAACCTGCGCTCTATGACAGCGACTTGAAGACCCAGCTCCAAGCCATCGGGCACTCCTTCACCCTGAACCCGGAGATCGGCGCGGCGACGGGTGTGCAACGGCTGCCGAACGGCGAGTGGTTGGCCGCCGCCGAAAAGGTGCGGCGCGGCGGCGGCTCGGCGGCGGTCGTCAATCCTGCCCCGTAGACGGTGGGTCGGAGGCGGGCGGCCGCGGATCGGTCCTGAACGCGAGCCGCCCGTCCGCCACGTCCACCGTCACCCGGCCACCCTCGGCGATCCGGCCGTCCAGGAGCAGCCGGGAGAGCTGGTTGTCGACCTCGCGCTGGATGGTGCGGCGCAGCGGACGGGCGCCGTACTCCGGCTGGAAGCCCTGCCGGGACAGCCAGTCGACGGCCGGGTCGGTGAACTCGACCGTGATGCCCTGCGCGTGCAGGAGACGGCGGGTGCGTTCCAGCAACAGGTCCGTGATCTGCCGGAGTTGCCCGGCGGTGAGCTGACGGAAGACGACGATCTCGTCGATCCGGTTGAGGAACTCGGGGCGGAAGTGCTCGCGCAGCGGGCGCAGGATCTGCTCGCGCCGCGCCTCCTCGTCCGCGTCGGCGCCGCCCGGACCGAAGCCGATACCGGCACCGCGCCGGGTGATCGCCTCGGAGCCGAGGTTGCTGGTCATCACGATCACCGTGTTGGTGAAGTCGACCGTGCGGCCCTGGGAGTCGGTCAACCGGCCGTCGTCCAGGACCTGGAGCAGGATGTTGAACACGTCCGGGTGCGCCTTCTCGACCTCGTCGAGCAGCAGCAGCGAGTAGGGGTGGCGGCGCACGACCTCGGTCAGTTGACCGGCTTCCTCGTGGCCGACATAGCCGGGCGGGGCGCCGACGAGCCGGCTGACCGTGTGCCGTTCCTGGTACTCGCTCATGTCGAGGCGGACCATCCGGTCCTCGCTGCCGAACAGCGCCTCGGCGAGCGCCCGGGCCAGCTCCGTCTTGCCGACGCCGGTCGGGCCGAGGAAGAGGAAGCTGCCGATCGGCCGGTCCGGACTCGCCAGCCCGGCGCGGGAGCGCAGCACCGCGTCCGACACGACCCGGACCGCCTCGTCCTGCCCGACGACCCGCCGGTGCAGATGCTCCTCAAGACCGAGCAGCCGGTCCTTCTCCTCCGCGGTGAGGCTGCTCACGGGGATACCGGTCTGCCGCGACACGACCTCCGCGATCGCCTCACCGGTGACCTCCAGGTGCTGACCCTCGTCGCCCGTGTCCTCGCCCCCGGCCTCGCCCAGCCGCACCTTCAACTCGGCGATCCGGTCCCGGAGTTGCGTGGCCTTCTCGTAGTCCTCGTCGGCCGCCGCCTGATCCTTGTCCCGGGCGAGCTGCTCCACCTCGCGCTCCAGGGCCCGTACATCCGTGCCCTTCGTGCGCGCCCGCAGCCGTACGCGCGCACCCGCCTGGTCGATCAGGTCGATCGCCTTGTCCGGCAGCCTGCGGTCGGTGAGATAGCGGTCCGAAAGCTCCACCGCGGCCACCAACGCCTCATCGGTGTACCGGACCTGGTGGTGGGCCTCGTAGCGGTCGCGCAGTCCGCGCAGGATCTCGATCGTGTCCGCGACGGACGGTTCCGGCACCAGGATCGGCTGGAAGCGGCGGGCCAGCGCCGCGTCCTTCTCGATCCGGCGGAACTCCTCCAGGGTCGTGGCGCCCACGATGTGCAACTCACCGCGTGCCAGCGCCGGTTTGAGGATGTTGCCGGCGTCCATCGAACCGCCCTCGCCGCCACCGCCCGCGCCGACCACGGTGTGCAACTCGTCGATGAACACGATCAGTTGGTCCGAGTGCGCGCGGATCTCGCCGACGATGTTCGTCAGCCGCTCCTCGAAGTCGCCCCGGAACCGGGTGCCGGCGACCACGCCCGTCAGATCCAGCGCGACCACCCGCCGGCCGGTCAGCACGTCCGGTACATCGCCGTCGGTGATGCGCTGCGCGAGCCCCTCCACGATCGCGGTCTTGCCCACACCCGCGTCGCCGATCAGCACCGGGTTGTTCTTGCCGCGCCGCGACAGCACCTCGATGGTCTGCTCGATCTCCTCGTCGCGCCCGATCACCGGGTCGATCCGGCCGAGCCGGGCCAGGTCCGTCAGATCACGGCTGTACTTGTCGAGGGTCGGGGTGCCGGTGGGGCGGGGCTGGTCGGTACGGGGCTGGACGCCGTCCGGCGCCTCCGGCGGCAGGCCCGTCGGGGCGAACCGGGCTGCGTTCAGGATGTGACCCGCGGCGGAGTCCGGGTTCGCGGCGAGCGCGCCGAGGACGTGCTCCGGGCCGATGTAGCCGGTGCCACCGGCCCGGGCCAGGTCGTGCGCGTCCAGGAGGGCGCGTTTGACGGCGGGGGTGAGATTGAGCGCCGTGGGCGGCGGCAGCTCGCCCTCCGGGGTGTGGGCCGGGCCCGCGCGCTGGTCGATCTCCGCCGCCAGCGAATCGGGATCCGCGCCCGCGCGGCTGAGGAGGCCCCGGGTCGGTTCGGCGGACAGGGCGGCGCGCAGCAGGTGCTGGGTGTCCAGGTCGTGGCTGCCGTGCTCGGCGGCGTACTGGGCGGCGCCCCGCACGAGGTCCCTGGCCGGTTGGCTGAGCAGGCGGGCGATGTCCACATGACGCGGGCGAGCGCCTGTGCCTCCAGCGAGGAAGCGGGCCAGGAAGTCTCCGAGGGGGTCGTTTTCCGGGTCTGGATAGCCGGTGGTCATCACTCCACCATGGCACGGACCCTTGCAGGGGGCATGTGCGGGTTGGGGAGGTTGCCCTGTGTTTGTCAGCGCGGGCTGGTTGTGGCTGGTCGCGCCGTTCCCCGAGCCCCTTGAGTGGGACTGCTTACCGTCGCTCGGTAAGGACCCGGGGTCCTGCCTCCGTAATCGCCACCGTGTGTTCCACGTGGGCCGCCCTGGAGCCGTCGTTGGTGCGGAGGGTCCAGCCGTCCGGGGCCTCGTGGTAGCCGTCCTTTCCGCCGGCGATCAGCATCGGCTCGATGGCGAGGGCCATGCCGTGGCGGAGGGGGAAGCCCCGGCCCGGGCGGCCCTCGTTCGGGACCGCGGGGTCCTCGTGCATCTGGCGGCCGATGCCGTGGCCCCCGAAGCCCTGGGGGATGCCATAGCCGGCCGTACGGCACACCGTGCCGATCGCGTGGGCGATGTCGCCGATGCGGTTGCCCACGACGGCCGCCGCGATGCCCGCTTCCAGGGCGCGCTCGGCGGTCTCGATCAGGCGTACGTCGGCGGGGCGCGGCCTGCCGACGATGAAGCTGATGGCCGAGTCACCGGCCCAGCCGCCCAGTTGCGCGCCGAAGTCGATCGAGACCAGGTCGCCGTCGCGCAGGCGGTAGCCGTCCGGGATGCCGTGCACGATCGCGTCGTTCACCGAGGCGCAGACGACCGCCGGGAACGGGGTGGGCGCGAAGGAGGGGCGATAGCCGAGGAAGGGCGAGCCCGCGCCCGCCGCGCGCAGCACGTCGTGCGCCAACTCGTCCAGTTCCAGCAGGGATACGCCCACGTCGGCGGCCTCCCGCACGGCCGTGAGGGCGCGGGCCACGACCTGACCCGCCTCGTACATCGCATCGAGAGACGTGTTCGTCTTGAGTTCCACCATGCCAATTACTATACCGGTATTAGAATGACGGCATGGTGCGCACCCCTCTCACTCCCGAAGAACGTGAACGCGGCGAACGGCTCGGCCGGCTGCTCCGCGAGGCCCGTGGTGGCCGCAGCATGACGGAGGTGGCGGCGAACGCGGGCATCTCCGCGGAAACCCTCCGCAAGATTGAGACGGGCCGGGCACCGACGCCCGCCTTCTTCACCGTCGCCGCCCTCGCGGAGGCACTCGGCCTGTCCATGGACCAACTCGTGATCAGGTGCGCGCCGTTGGCGGCGTGAACCCGCCGGGGTGGGCGCCGGATCCGCCGCGAACCCGGCGGGCGCACAGTCGGGGGGCGTAGGCTCCGAGATCTCTGCGCCCGGCTCGAAAAGCTTCCGTAGCCGCGTCGTAACACAAATGGTGTTTTCTACGGACCGGAGTATTCCGGTCTGGCGGGAGTTGGAGCATGGCTGTGGATCAACTCCCCGGACAGGTGCGGGAGTTCGCGAACTACCTCGACGGACTCCTGGCGCGCCTGGACCAGGGCGGCGGCTGGTGCGGCGTGTTCTGGCAGCGTGATCCCGACGGCATGCAGGCCTGCCTCGGCGGGCGGGAGATACCGCCCTGGGACGTGGTGGAGGCCCTCCTCCAGGACCTCGCGGCGGAGTACGGCCCCGGCGTCGCGGCCCAGGAGAAGCACCGGGCGCGCACCCTGCACGCGGCGGCGCTCACCGCGTTCGACGCCCGGCCCGGCAGCAGGGACGCCCTCGGCGACCGGCTCGACGTGATGCTCCGCGAGCAGAGGTACGCGGCCGAACGGCAGTCGGAGCTGGGGCGGTCGCTCAACGCGGCCACCACCCAGGAGGAGGCCGACGCCCTCCGCCTCGACCTCGCCTGGGCCCACGACGACCACGAACGCGCCACCGCCCGCTGTGCCGAACTCCGCAGTCGAATCGAGGAGTTGGACGACCGCGTCCGGGGTGCCCAAGCCATCCACCGCGACCACCACGGCAACGTGCACCGCGTCGACGATCGCTTCTCGGACCAGAGAGCGGGGACCGGCGCCAACACCCCGTACGACCAGGACCTGACCCCGCGCCGACTGCCCCGCCAGCGCGAACCGGAGTACGGCCCTGGGCAGGGGAGCGGAGCGGGCGGATACGGCGACCCCGAGACCATGCGCCGTGACCCCGGCGCCCTCGACGCCCGCCGGGGCTACGGGAACGTCGAGCCCGCGGGCGGTGACTACGGAGATCCCGGCCCCGCAGGCTCCCCCTACGACGCCTTCACGGACCCCCAGGCCCCGGACCGAGCCCACACCGCCCCCGCCCTCCAGAACCCCGACCCCCCGGAACCCGCGGCGGAGCCGGCCCCCGCCCCCAAACAACGCAAGCGCCGCCGAGGCAGCGCCCGCTTCGCGGGGATGACCGAGGACGACACCGCAGCCACCCCGGCCCCGGACGCCCCCGCCGCCGTACCGGAGGTTCCCGCGCCCGTCGCCCGCCGCACCCCGCGTGGCGCCCGCTTCGCCGGAGCCGACCGGCCGGTCGAGCGGTCGCAGCCGAAGCGGGAGGCGTTGGACGCGGAGGCGCGGCAGGCGACCGTCGAGGCCGTGCGGCGGCTGGTGGGGCTGCGCCGCGAGGGTCGTAGCGGCGAGGCGCACGCGCTGCTCGTCGAGGCCGCGCACTGGCCCGCCGCGCGCTTCCCGCTGCTGGCGGCCGAACTCCAGCGGGCCGGGCTCGGCGCGGACTGGGCGACGCTGCTGTGGGAGGCCGCCTCGCTGCCCGCCGACCGGCTGGTCGGCGCGGCGGACGCGCTGGTCGCGGCGGGCCGGACGGCCGACGGCGAGCAGATCCTGCGGCAGGGCGTGGCCCGCCCCGCGGGCGAGATAGGCGAGGCCGTGCTCGCGCTGGCCGCCGAGGGCCGCCGCCGTGAGATCAACGAGCTGCTCGACGCCTACGTCCGCGTCCGCACCCCCGAGGAAGCGGCCCGCAGTGTCGCCGCCGACCCGCAGCACCTCGTCCCGCTCCTGCTGGAGGCCGCCCAGGGCGTCTCGGACGAGCGCCACTGGGACCTCGTCCACGCCCTCCGGGTGGCGGGCTTCACCGCCTGACCGGCCCAGCGGCTCACCCACCGGAGTGTGAAACAGGATCGACTCCGCGGGTTAACGACGATGGTCTTGGCAAGGCTGCCGGAGAGGCTTACGTTCGAGCCTCTACGACCTTTGTCTACGGGCGTAGAGGCTCTGACGTCCCGTCGAAGGAGCAGCTCATGCCCAACGTCGTACGCGCCGCACTGGTCCAGGCCACCTGGACCGGCGACACCGAGTCCATGGTGGCGAAACACGAGGAACACGCCCGCGAGGCGGCCCGGCAGGGCGCCAAGGTCATCGGGTTCCAGGAAGTGTTCAACGCCCCCTACTTCTGTCAGGTCCAGGAACCCGAGCACTACGACTGGGCCGAGCCGGTGCCCGACGGACCGACCGTGCGTCGTATGCAACAGCTCGCGCGCGAGACCGGCATGGTGATCGTGGTCCCGGTCTTCGAGATCGAGCAGGAGGGCTTCTACTACAACACCGCGGCTGTGATCGACGCCGACGGCACCTTCCTCGGCAAGTACCGCAAGCATCACATCCCCCAGGTCAAGGGCTTCTGGGAGAAGTACTACTTCAAGCCGGGCAACGCGGGCTGGCCCGTCTTCGACACCGCCGTCGGCAAGGTCGGCGTCTACATCTGCTACGACCGCCACTTCCCCGAGGGCTGGCGCCAACTCGGCCTCAACGGCGCCCAGTTGGTCTACAACCCGTCGGCGACCTCGCGCGGACTCTCCGGCTACCTCTGGCAGTTGGAGCAGCCGGCGGCCGCCGTCGCCAACGAGTACTTCATCGCCGCCATCAACCGGGTGGGACAGGAGGAGTACGGGGACAACGACTTCTACGGCACCTCGTACTTCGTCAACCCGCGCGGCCAGTTCGTCGGCGAGGTCGCCAGTGACAAGGACGAGGAACTCGTCGTCCGCGACCTCGACTTCGGGCTCATCGAAGAAGTGCGGCAGCAGTGGGCCTTCTACCGCGACCGCCGCCCCGACGCCTACGAAGGGCTGGTACAGCCGTGACCAAGGACCTGCTGGGACGCCACAAGGCCGTGCTCCCGGACTGGCTCGCCCTCTACTACGAGGACCCGCTCGAAATCACCCATGGCGAGGGGCGGCACGTCTGGGACGCCGAGGGCAACAGGTACCTCGACTTCTTCGGCGGCATCCTCACCACCATGACCGCGCACGCGCTCCCCGAGGTCACCAAGGCGGTGAGCGAGCAGGCCGGGCGGATCATCCACTCCTCCACGCTCTACCTCAACCGGCCGATGGTCGAACTCGCCGAGCGCGTCGCCCAGTTGTCGGGCATCCCGGACGCCCGCGTCTTCTTCACCACCTCGGGCACCGAGGCCAACGACACCGCCCTGCTGCTCGCGACGTCGTACCGGCGCAGCAACCAGATCCTGGCCATGCGCAACAGCTACCACGGCCGCTCCTTCAGCTCGGTCGGCATCACCGGCAACAGCGGCTGGTCCCCGACCTCGCTCTCCCCGCTCCAGACGCTCTACGTCCACGGGGGCGTCCGGACGCGCGGACCCTACGCGCACCTGAACGACGCCGAGTTCATCGCCGCCTGCGTGGACGACCTCAAGGACCTGCTCGGTCACGTCCGCCCGCCCGCCGCGCTGATCGCCGAACCGGTCCAGGGCGTCGGCGGGTTCACCTCCCCGCCCGACGGCCTGTACGCCGCCTTCCGCGAAGTCCTCGCCGAGCACGGCATGTTGTGGATCGCCGACGAGGTGCAGACCGGCTGGGGCCGCACCGGCGACCACTTCTGGGGCTGGCAGGCGCACGCCGAGAACGGTCCGCCGGACATCCTCACCTTCGCCAAGGGCATCGGCAACGGCAGCTCGATCGGCGGGGTCGTCGCCCGCGCCGACATCATGAACTGCCTCGACTCCAACAGCATTTCGACCTTCGGCGGCACCCAGATCACCATGGCGGCGGGCCTCGCCAACCTCGCCTATCTGCTGGAGCACGACCTCCAGGGCAACGCCCGGCGCGTCGGCGGCCTCCTCATCGAGCGGCTGCGGGCCGTCGCCGCCCAGCATCCCGGCGTACGGGAAGTGCGCGGGCGCGGGCTGATGATCGGCGTCGAGCTGGTGAAACCGGGCACCGACGAGGCCGATCCGCAGGCCGCCTCCGCCGTCCTCGAAGCGGCCCGCGAGGGCGGGCTGCTGCTCGGCAAGGGCGGCGGGCACAACACCAGCGTGCTGCGCATCGCCCCGCCGCTGTCCCTCACCGTCGCGGAGGCCGAAGAGGGCGCCGCCATCCTCGAACAGGCGCTGCGGAGCACGCAGTCGTAGCAGCACGAGCAAGGGAAACACGCGATGGCCACCACCCTGGACACCTTGGAGCCCGCCCTGTCGGTCCGTCAGGTCCTCGGCCTGGAACGGGTCCTGGCCGGGGAGCCCGAGGTGGTGGCCGGCGCGAGCCAGCTCGACCGGCCCGTGCGCTGGGTGCATGTCGCCGAGGCCGCCGACGTCGGCGTGATGCTCACCGGTGGCGAGATGGTCCTCACCACCGGCGTCCTGCTCGCCGGTGACGAGGGCGCCCAGGCCGAGTACATCCAGTCCCTGCACCGCGCGGAAGCCTCCGCCGTCGTCCTCGGACTCGGCCGCGCCTTCCCCGCCCCGCCGGACGTGATGCGCCGCGCGGCCGAGCGCTGCGGGCTGCCCATGGTGGTGCTCCACCGTCCCTTCCCCTTCGCCGAGTTGACCGAGGAGGTCCAATCCCGGCTGGTACGGCGGAAGTTCGCCGCCGTCAGCCTCTCCGAGGCGGTACGGACCGCGCTCACCGGACTCATCACCGGCGGTGCCCCGCTGCAACACCTGCTCGACGAGGTCGCCACGCACAGCGCCTGCCCCGTGGTCGTCACCAACCTCGCCCATCGCGTGCTCGCCACGGCGGGGGAGCGGTCCGCCGTCGACGACGTGCTGCGCGACTGGGAGCGCATCGCCCGGCAGGCCGGCGGCAGCGAGGGCGACGGCTGGATCCGCGCCGAACTGGGCGGACGCGGCGAGCGATGGGGCGAGATCATGCTGTGCGGCCACCGCGGCGACACCGCCACCGGGCGCCTCCTCGCCGACCGCGCCGCCGAGGCCCTCGTCCTGCACCGCATGCTCGGCGGCTCCGCCCACACCTGGGAGGAACAGTCCGCACAGAGCCTGCTGACCGATCTGGTGAGCGGCGTCGTACCGGCCCGCCACCTGCTGCCCCGCGCCCGCGCGGCCGGCCTCCCGGTCAACCGCCGCACCTTCGTGCCGATGGTCGTACGCGACGGAGACGCGGCCCAACTCGACCGCATGCTACGGCTGTTGGGCCTGTCCGGACTCGTCGCGGAACTGGCCGACGGCGCCACCGCCGTGCTGCTCAGCCTGCCCCGGGACCAGGACGCGGACGCCCTCGCCGCGCACTTCGCGAGCCGGCTGCGCACCGAGTCCGGGGCGTTGAAGGCGGTGGTGGCCGCCGCCGGTCCACGCACGGTGTGGGACGACGTGCCCGCCGGGCTGCGCGAGGCACAGCATGTCGCCGACGCCGTGGCCGACTCCAGCGACGCCCTCGACCTGCCGGCCGTCGTACGCCTCAAGGACGTCCATCTGCGCGGCCTGATCCGGCTGTTGAGGGACGACCCGCAGGTGCAGTCCTTCGCCGAACGGGAGTTGGACGGGCTGCTGTGCGCGGCCGACGAGGACCTGCTCGCCGTACTGCGGACCTATCTCGCCACCGGCCGCAACAAGTCGCGCACCGCCCAGCTCCACCATGTCTCGCGGCCCGCGCTGTACCGCCGGCTGGAGGCCATAGAGGGTCGGCTAGGCGTGGACCTCGACGACTTCGAGCAGGCCGCCTCGGTGCACATCGCGCTCCTCGCGCACGACGCGCAACAGGGGTGAAACATGGGACTACCTGCGAAAACGGCGGTGAAACATGCGCCCACGACAGGGTGACACGGTGGAACGCCGAGCCCCCGCAGACGTGACACCGTGCAACTCAAAGACCAGTTCCGGACTTCCTAGGCTCCTCGCACACCTAGCGACCGGAGGTCCCGATGAGCACCGTGATTCGTGCCGCCCTGTTCCAGACAGCGTGGACGGGCGACAAGGAGTCGATGATCCAGGTACACGAGCAGGCGGTCCGCGACGCGGCTGCGCAGGGTGCTCAAGTCCTGTGCTTCCAGGAGCTGTTCTACGGGCCGTACTTCTGCCAGGTCCAGGACAAGGCGTTCTACGAGTACGCCGAGGCGATCCCGGACGGCCCGATCGTCAAGCGCTTCCAGGCGCTCGCCAAGGAGCACGGCATCGTCCTGATCCTGCCGATGTACGAGGAGGAGCAGCCCGGCGTCCTCTACAACACGGCCGCCGTGATCGACGCCGACGGCTCGTACCTCGGCAAGTACCGCAAGCACCACATTCCCCAAGTGCCGGGATTCTGGGAGAAGTTCTACTTCCGCCCCGGCAACAGCGGCTGGCCGGTCTTCGACACCAAGGTCGGGAAGATCGGTGTCTACATCTGCTACGACCGGCACTTCCCGGAGGGCTGGCGGGCGTTGGGTCTCGCGGGAGCCGAGATCGTCTTCAACCCGTCGGCGACCTCACGCGGACTGTCGGCCTACCTGTGGCAGTTGGAGCAGCCCGCGGCCGCCGCCGCCAACGAGTACTTCGTCGGCGCCATCAACCGGGTCGGTGTCGAGGAGCTGGGCGACAACGACTTCTACGGGACGACCTACTTCGTCGACCCGGAGGCCCAGTTCGTCGGGGAGGTGGCGAGCGACAAGGAGACCGAACTGGTCGTCCGCGACCTGGACCTGGCGAAACTCCGCGAAGTCCGCGACCGCTGGCAGTTCTACCGGGACCGCCGCCCCGACGCCTACGGCCCGCTGACCGCACCCTGACCGAACCCATCACCCTGGCAGGAGAGGGAGTATGAGCAGTCGTACCGTCATCCGAGGCGGCCTCGTCATCACCGCGTCCGACGAGATCCACGCCGACGTCCTGATCGAGGACGGCCGTATCGCCGCCCTCGCCGCCTCCGGCACCTCCGCCGCCGAGGCATGGACCGCCGAGCGGGTCATCGACGCCACCGGGAAGTACGTCATCCCGGGTGGGGTCGACGGCCACACCCACATGGAGATGCCGTTCGGCGGCACCAAGGCCGCCGACACCTTCGAGACCGGCACCCGGGCCGCCGCCTGGGGCGGTACGACCACCATCGTCGACTTCGCCATCCAGAGCGTCGGCGGCGCCCTGCGCGAGGGCCTCGACGCCTGGCACGCCAAGGCCGAGGGCAACTGCGCCATCGACTACGGCTTCCACATGATCGTCTCCGACGTCAACGAGGACACCCTCAAGGAGATGGACCTGCTGGTGGAGGAGGGCGTCACCTCCTTCAAGCAGTTCATGGCCTACCCCGGCGTCTTCTACTCCGACGACGGCCAGATCCTGCGCGCCATGCAACGCGCCGCCGACAACGGCGGGTTGATCATGATGCACGCCGAGAACGGCATCGCGATCGACGTGCTGGTCGAGCAGGCGCTGGCCCGCGGCGAGACCGACCCCCGCTACCACGGCGAGGTCCGCAAGGCCCTCCTCGAAGCCGAGGCCACCCACCGCGCCATCAAGCTCGCGCAGGTCGCCGGCGCCCCGCTCTACGTCGTCCACGTCTCCGCGATGGAGGCCGTCGCCGAACTGGCCCGGGCGCGCGACGAGGGGCTGCCCGTCTTCGGCGAGACCTGTCCGCAGTACCTGTTCCTCTCCACCGACAACCTCGCCGAGCCCGACTTCGAGGGCGCCAAGTACGTGTGCAGCACGCCCCTCCGACCCAAGGACCACCAGGCCAAGCTGTGGCAGGGCCTGCGCACCAACGACCTCCAGGTGGTCTCCACCGACCACTGCCCCTTCTGCTTCGTGGGCCAGAAGGAGCTGGGCCGGGGCGACTTCTCGAAGATCCCGAACGGCATGCCCGGCGTCGAGAACCGCATGGACCTGCTCCACCAGGGCGTCGTGGACGGCCACATCAGCCGCCGCCGCTGGATCGAGATCGCCTGCGCCTCCCCGGCGCGGATGTTCGGCCTCTACCCGAAGAAGGGCACCATCGCCCCGGGCGCCGACGCCGACGTCGTCATCTACGACCCGCACGCCGAGCAGACCGTCTCCGCCGAGACCCACCACATGAACGTCGACTACTCGGCGTACGAGGGCAAGCGCCTGACCGGCCGCGTCGAGACGGTGCTCTCGCGCGGCGAACTCGTCATCACCGAGCGGGAGTACACCGGGCACGCGGGCCACGGCGTCTACACCCCGCGTTCCACCAGCCAGTACCTCAACTAGGAGCGGCGCCCATGGACTTCGGACTCGTCCTGCAGACAGATCCCCCCGCCTCCCGCGTCATCAGCCTGATGAAGCGCGCCGAGCGCAACGGCTTCACCTACGGCTGGACCTTCGACTCCGCCGTGCTGTGGCAGGAGCCGTTCGTGATCTACAGTCAGATCCTGGCCAACACCAGCAAGTTGACGGTCGGCCCGATGGTCACCAACCCGGGCACCCGCACCTGGGAGGTCACCGCCTCCACCTTCGCCACCCTGAACGACATGTTCGGCAACCGCACGGTCTGCGGCATCGGCCGCGGCGACTCCGCGATGCGCGTCGCCGGCCGTGCCCCGAACACACTGGCCCGGATCAGCGAGGCCATGAAGGTCATCAGGGCGCTCGGCTCCGGCCAGGAGGCGGATCTCGGCGGCACGGTCATCAGGTTCCCCTGGGCCAAGGAGGACGCCCAACTCCCGGTCTGGATGGCCGCGTACGGCCCCAAGGCGCTGAAGATGACCGGCGAGGAGGCCGACGGCTTCATCCTCCAGCTCTCGGACCTCTACCTCACCGAGTACATGGTCAAGGCGGTGAAGGACGCGGCCGTCGCCGCCGGACGCGACCCCTCCGAGGTCAAGATCTGTGTCGCCGCCCCGGCCTATGTCACCGAGGACGACTCACCCGAGGCGCTCGCCCACGCGCGCGACCAGTGCCGCTGGTTCGGCGGCATGGTCGGCAACCACGTCGCCGACCTCGTCTCCAAGTACGGCGAGCACTCCGCCGCCGTACCCGACGAACTCACGGACTACATCAAGGCCCGTGAGGGGTACGACTATTCGCACCACGGTCGCGCCGACAATCCCGACACGGCCTTCGTCCCCGACGAGATCGTGGACCGGTTCTGCATCATCGGATCGGCCGAGAAGCAGATCGAAAAGCTCAATGCCCTCCGCGAGTTGGGCGTCGACCAGTTCGCCGTCTACGACATGCACGACGCGCAGGAGGCCACGATCGACGCCTACGGCGCGACGGTCATCCCGGCCGTCAACGCCTGAGCCGAAGCAGAGAACCCGCTCAACTCCCCGTCCCCCCACTCCAGTTCTCCCCCTCCCCACCGTCCTGGGGAGGGGGGCCGGAGACCCCCGCACGGCCTTTCCGGACCCACCTCATTGATTGGCCTGCCCATGACCGACACCGCTCCCACGGCCATAGAGCCGACCGCTCAAGTCACCCTCGCCGACGGGCGGGTGGAGATTGCCCCCGGATCCCCGCAGCCCAGCGGGCCGTACGCCAACGACGATCTGCTGCCGGTTCCCGTCGAGAAGCGCACCTGGACCACGTACAACTTCTCCGCACTGTGGGTCGGCATGGCCCACAACACGGCCTCCTGGACGCTGGCTTCGGGGCTCATCGCCGTGGGCATGGACTGGAAACAGGCGGTGTTCACCATCGCCCTGGCCAACCTGATCGTGCTGGTGCCCATGCTGCTCACCGGGCACGCGGGGCCGAAGTACGGCATCCCCTTCCCGGTCTTCGCCCGCGCCTCCTTCGGCGTGCGCGGCGCCAACCTCCCCGCTGTCGTACGGGCGTTGGTGGCCTGCGGCTGGTTCGGCATCCAGACCTGGATCGGCGGTGAGGCGATCTACTTCCTCGCCGGCAAGCTGATCGGGGACAGTTGGGCGGGCGCCTCGCACATCGGCGGGTACGCCTGGACGATGTGGCTGTCGTTCGCGCTGTTCTGGGTGCTCCAAGTGGCCATCATCTACCGGGGTATGGAGACGATCCGCCGCTTCGAGAACTGGGCGGCGCCCTTCGTGATCGTCGGCGCGCTCGTGATGCTGTGGTGGATGAGCAGCAAGGCCGGCGGCTTCGGCCCGCTCTTCGACCAGCCCTCCAAGCTCGGCTGGGGCGGCAGCTTCTGGAAGCTCTTCTGGCCTTCGCTGATGGGCATGATCGGCTTCTGGTCCACGCTGTCGCTGAACATCCCGGACTTCACCCGCTACGGCAAGAGCCAGAAGGCCCAGATGTGGGGCCAGGCCCTCGGTCTGCCGACCACGATGACCCTGTTCGCGTTCCTGTCGGTGCTGGTCACCTCCGGTTCGCAGGCGGTGTACGGCACGGCGATCTGGGACCCGGTGCAGTTGGCCGCCAAGACGGACAACGTGGTCGGACTGCTCTACGCGCTGGTGACCGTCCTGGTGGCGACCCTGTCCGTGAACATCGCGGCCAACCTGGTCTCGCCCGCCTTCGACTTCTCCAACATCGCGCCCCGGAAGATCAGTTTCCGCACCGGCTCCCTCATCACCAGTGTCCTCGCGGTGCTGATCTTCCCGTGGAAGCTGTACTCCGACCCGCAGGGCTACATCTTCACCTGGCTCGGCCTGGTCGGCGGTCTGCTGGGCACGGTCGCCGGCATCCTCATCGCCGACTACTGGATCCTGCGCCGCGGCAAGCTCGACCTCGTCGACCTGTACCGCGCGGGCGGGCGCTACTGGTACGACGGCGGCTGGAACTGGCGGGCCGTCGTGGCGTTCCTGGCGGGTGGTGTACTCGCCGTCGGCGGCGCCGACTTCCACCCGCTGATCGACGGCCGTCCCATCCCGGCCCTGTCCTCCCTCGCCGACTACGGCTGGGCGGTGGGCCTGGGCACCTCGATGGTCCTCTACGTGACACTGACCCTGCTGACCCGGAAGGAGCCGGCGCCGGTCGAGTCGTAGGACTGCTGGTCGTAGTAGTACTCCTGGGAGGGCGGTCGGGCCGGCGTACTAGCTGGCCTTGCCGCCCTCCAGGGCGGTCACCGCTTCCTTGGCGGCCTTGATCGCGCCCTTGTTGATGACGTCGGTGCTCGGCGCCTTCTTGTTCTCGAAGTCGCTGCCGTTGTACGTGATGGTCACCAGCGCGTTGCCCGCGCGGACTACGACCGTGCCCTCACGGGTCTGCTGCTTGTCCTCCGTGGTGAGGTTCACGATGGAGTAGGCGGAGTCGCCGAGCCCGGGGACCTCACCGCCGCCGCTCTTCTCCGTGACGGTCTCCGAGTACGACTTCTGTGCCGCCGCGGTCGACTCCGTGATCTCGTACGACACGTCGAGCCAGCGGTAGTCGTACCCCTTGAGCGCGTTCCACGAGCAGGTGCGGCGCACCTTCGTGTCCGTCGACGGGATCTCCTTGCCGGCCGTCTTCGCGCCCGGCACCAGCGACTTGATCGTCGCCACCGTCACACTCCCGCACGGGGCGGGCGAGGTGGAGTACGCCTTGACGGCGGCCGTCGCGGTCGGGGCCGACGCCTCGGGCGAGGCCTCGCTCCCGGACGCCGATCTGTGGTCGGCGGTCGTCGTCGCGGCGAACGGGCCGGACGTCAGGGCCCAGCCCATCGCGGCGAGCACGACGACCGGCGACAGACGGGCGGTGAGAGCGAGCGGCAGAGGAAGAGAACGCAAGTCGCACTTCTCGTGGGGGACGGGTGCGGAGCGGGTCCGCACTGCGGACGGGGACGCCAGTGTCACATGACTCCCTGTGAGGCGGAAGCCTGAACTCGCTCCGTGCCTGTGCGGTGACAGTGCCTGGTTGTCGATGCGTTGTGTGTCCCTTTATGTCCGCGACTCAGGTCCGCGCGGCGGGCACGCGCATCGTCGTCTCGATCCGTTCGACGGCGGCGAACGCCCCGTACGCGATCAGCCGCACCAGCCCCGCGTCGGTGTCCCCGGGCCCGCGCCAGGCGGCCACATCTTCGTCGGTGATCCGGTACGGCGCGAGCGCGGCCAGCACCGCCAGCCGCGCGGCGGGCCGCTCCCGCCGGCTCGGGAAACCGCGCAGGACGACCGGCGGATGTGATCCGTCCCAGGCCCACAGCGTCTCCCGTACGAGGGTGCGGTCATCCTCGTCGAGCAGGGCCGCGCCCGCGAGCGCGGCCGTGCGCAGGGCGTCGTAGGCCGGGCCCACGGGGGTTCCGGCAGCCCAGTCCGGGCCGGGTCCCGGCGCGTCGAGCAGCACAAGGGCCGCTCCCGGTACGGCGCTACGGCGCACGGTGCGGGCGACGCTGCGGCCCGCGAGGCTCCGTACGGCCCGGAAGCGCTGGGCGTTGCCCGGGAGGAGCTGTTCGGTCAGCAGGGCCGACACGACGCGGTTGATGAAGTGGAAGGCGAGGACGGTGCCCAGGTAGGCCGGCGCCTGCTCGCGCGGGAACGGGTACGGGGTCAGGGCCGCGCCGGGGATCCGGGTGCGGTGGCCCCAGTCGAGCACGCGCGCGTGCTCCTCGTTCCGCGGGGTGCCGCCGCGTGCCAGGTGCTCGGCGAGGGCGTGGTCGCCGGTCGCGTGCAGCAGGACGGTGTGCGCGTCCGCGCAGAACGGACACTTGTTGGCGAGCGAGACACCGAGGGCGGCCAGCTCCTTGCCGGTGCGGGAGCCATTGCCCGCGATCAGTGACTCGCGCATCAACGCCCAGGCGGGGGCGAGGAGTTCGGGCACGGACGACAGGACCACGAAGGTCGGGGGCCGTTCGATCCCGAAGTCGACGGCGATCTGCTCGAAGACCTCGGCGGTGCGGCCGGTGGCCGACTTCGGCGACGGCGGCAGGGTGTGACGGAAGGGTGTGGGCATGGCAGCAGCGTGCGCCGTGCGGGTGCCTCCGGTCGTCGTACGGCCGAAGGGAGTTGAGGCTGCGTCGGGGGGCCCGGTCGGCTCCGGGAAGTACTGCGTGGGGAGTAGTCCAGGAGTTGTCCACAGGGCTGACGCCGAGGTCGGCGCGGCGGTCTACTGTGCGGACATGAGCGGGTACCCGGTCGATGTGACCCCACGCAGGCGCCTGGTCGACGCGTCCCTCGCGGTCGTGATCGGCGCCCTCGTCATGACCGTCGCCGCCTTCGACCCGGACACGACCGCCGTCGACTACGTGGTCATGGCCCTCGCGTCGGCGGCCCTGGCGTTCTACCAGACGGCTCCGAAGGCGGTCCTCGCCGTGGCCACGGCGGCGCAGGCGGTCTACGTGCTGCACGCCCACCCCGGTCCGGTCGCCGGGCTGCCCGTCCTCGTCGCCATGCACACGGCGGCCCGCGCGGGACATCGAGCCTGGGCGGCCGGGGCAGGCGGGCTGTTCCTGGTGGCCTACTTCGCCACGGGGCCGACGACCCAGCAGGTGGTCGAGCGCACCGCGCTCATCACCGGCTGGTTCCTGTGCGCGGTGGTCACCGGCCTCGCCGACCGCAACTGGCGGGCGTATCTGCGCCAGACCGAACAGCGCGCCCTGGAGGCCGAACGCACCCGGGAGGAGGCCGCGTTGCGCCGCGCGGGCGAGGAACGCCTGCGCATAGCCCGGGAGTTGCACGACTCCCTCACCCACAGCATCTCGATCGTCAAGCTCCAGGCGGGCGTCGCCGTCCATCTCGCCCGCAAGCGCGGCGAGGAGGTGCCGCCCGCGCTGCTCGCCATCCAGGAGGCGGGCGGCGAGGCGATGCGCGAACTGCGGGCCACCCTGGAGGTCCTGCGCACCACCGAGGAGCCCACCGGCAGCCCCGCCCTGCTCGTCGAGCGGGCCTGCGCGGCGGGCCTCGCCGTCGAACTCGCGGTGACCGGCTCGGAGCGCCCCCTCGCGGCGACGGTCGACCGCGCGGTGTACCGCATCGTCCAGGAGGCCCTCACCAACGCGGCCCGGCACGCGGGCCCCGCGAAGGTCAGCGTCCGACTCGACTACGGCGAGGGGGACTTGACGATACGGGTGGAGGACGACGGAGCGGCCGACCCCGACTGCCCGCCCACCCCGGGCATCGGCCTCACCGGCATGCGGGAGCGCGTCGCGGCGTTGGGCGGCACCCTGCACACCGCCCCGCGCGCGGAGGGCGGCTTCTCGGTACGGGCCGAACTGCCCCTGGGTGAGGCGGGATGATCCGGGTCGCGGTCGTCGACGACCAGGCGCTGATGCGGGCGGGCTTCCGCGCCCTCCTCGACGCCGAGGACGGCATCGAGGTGGTCGGCGAGGCGGCGAACGGCGAAGAGGGCGTGGCCCTCGTCCGCGCCCAGCTTCCCGACATCGCGCTGATCGACGTACAGATGCCCGTGATGACCGGCATCGAGGCCACCCGCCGCATCGCCGCCGACCCGGCCCTCGCCGACGTCCGGGTCGTCATCCTCACCAACTACGGCCTGGACGAGTACGTCTTCGAAGCGCTGCGCGCGGGCGCCAGCGGGTTCCTCCTCAAGGACACCGACCCGGCGGACCTGCTCCAGGCGATCGAGATCGTCGCCGGCGGCGAGGCACTGCTCTCCCCGTCCATCACGCGCACCCTCATCGGCGAGTTCGTCTCCCGGCCCCCGGACCGCGCCACACCCCCCGGTCTGGAACACCTCACCCGCCGCGAACGCGAGGTCACCGCCCTGGCCGCGCGCGGTCTCACCAACGAGGAGATCGCCGCCCACATGGTCATCAGCCCGTTCACGGCGAAGACCCACATCAGCCGGGCGATGACCAAGCTCGCGGCCCGGGACCGGGCCCAACTCGTCGTGTTCGCCTACGAGTCGGGGCTGGTGACGGCACGCGCGCCGGAATCCCGTTGCGAGGCGGACGCGCCGGATCGCACTCTGGGGCGATGACCGAGACGACACACGCGCAGGACCCGGCCGTCCGCGAGGAGATCCTCGCCTACTACGCCCGCGGCGAGGAGGACGGCCGCCTCAGACGGGGCTCCAACCGGCTGGAGTTGTGGCGCACCCAGGACGTGCTGCGGCGACTGCTGCCGACGGCCCCCGCGAAGGTGCTGGACGTCGGCGGCGGCAGCGGGATCCACGCGGAGTGGCTGGCGGGGGACGGCTACGAGGTCGATCTGGTCGACCCCGTGCCGCTGCACCTGGAACAGGCGGCCCGCGTGCCCGGGATCACCGTCCGGGCCGGGGACGCCAGGGCGCTGGTCGCGGAAGACGCCTCGTACGACGTGGTGTTGCTGCTCGGCCCGCTCTACCACCTGCCCGAACGGGCCGACCGGCTGAGGGCGTTGAGCGAGGCGCGGCGGGTCGTACGACCGGGCGGCCTGGTGGTCGCGGCGACCATCAACCGGTTCGCCGGGCTGCACGACATGCTTCTGCAGGAGTGGTACTTCGACCCGGTCCGGCGGGCGAACACCGACGCGATCAGCGACCACGGAAGGAACGGCGGCGACGGACCGTTCACGACCGCCTACTTCGCCCAACCCCACGAAGCCCCCGAGGAGTTCACGGAGTCGGACCTCACCGTCGAGGGCCAGTACGGCCTCGAAGGCGTCGCCTGGCTGATGGGCGGAGTCGAGGGCTGGCTGGACGACCCGGAGCGCCGCGAGGCCGTCCTGGCGGCGATCAGGCGCACCGAGTCGGAGCCCACGCTGCTCGGCACGAGCGGTCATCTGCTGACCGCGGGCAGACGCGAGTCCTGACTCGAACGCCGGGGTCCCGCCGATCGGGCCGTTCTGTAGATTTTCCGTATGTTCACCACCCGCCCCACGCTCCAGGGCACCTTCGGCATGGTGTCCTCCACCCACTGGCTGGCCTCGCAGTCGGCGATGGCCGTCCTGGAGGACGGCGGCAACGCGTACGACGCCGCCGTCGCCGGGGCCTTCGTGCTGCACGTCGTGGAACCGCATCTCAACGGACCCGCCGGTGAGGTGCCCATCCTCCTGGCGCCCGCGGGCGGCGAGGTGCGGGTGCTGTGCGGACAGGGCGTGGCGCCCGCCGGGGCGACGATCGACCACTACAGGGGACTCGGTCTGGATCTCGTACCCGGTACCGGACCCCTCGCGGCGGCCGTCCCCGGCGCCTTCGACGCCTGGCTGCTGCTGCTCCGCGACCACGGCACGAAGTCCCTCGTCGACGTCCTGAAGTACGCCATCGGGTACGCCGAGGACGGGCACGCGTGCGTGGAGAACGTCGGGGCGACCGTCGAGACCGTACGGGAGCTGTTCGAGACGGAGTGGACCTCGTCGGCGGACGTGTACCTGCCCGGCGGGAAGGCGCCCCGGCCCGGCGAGCTGTTCCGCAACCCCGCCCTCGCCGCCACCTGGAAGCGGCTGCTGGCCGAGGTCGCCGGGGCAGGGGACCGGGAGGCCCAGATCGAGGCGGCCCGCGCGGTGTGGCGGTCCGGGTTCATCGCCGAGGCCCTCGTACGGCAGGCGGGGCGGCCCACCATGGACACCAGCGGCGAGCGCCACACCGGCACGCTCACGGCCGCCGACCTGGCCTCCTGGTCCGCGTCCTACGAGGCACCGGCGACCTACGACTGGAACGGCTGGACCCTCTGCAAGGCCGGCCCCTGGAGCCAGGGCCCGGTGTTCCTCCAGCAACTCGCTCTGCTCCCGCCCGAGTTGCCAACCTACGGGTCCGCCGACTACGTCCATCTGCTGATCGAGGGCTGCAAGCTCGCGATGGCCGACCGGGAGGCCTGGTACGGGGACGCCGACCCGGACGCCGTACCGCTGGAGGCGCTGCTGTCGGCGGACTACAACGCGGCGCGGCGCGAGCTGATCGGCGCGAAGGCCTCGTACGAGCTGCGGCCGGGCAGCCCCGGAGGGCGGGCGCCGCGGCTGTGCGAGCACGCGCGCGTGGTGGTGTCCGAGGAGCCCGGCTTCGACCCGATGGGCGCGGGGGAGCCGACCGTCGCGCGGGTCGCCGCCGACGGCGGCACCCGGGGCGACACCTGCCACCTCGATGTCGTCGACCGCTGGGGCAACATGATCGCGGCCACGCCCAGCGGCGGCTGGCTGCAGTCCAACCCGGTGGTGCCCGAGCTGGGTTTCCCCCTGGGCACCCGGCTCCAGATGACCTGGCTGGAGCCCGGGCTGCCCAACTCCCTCACCCCGGGCCGCCGTCCGCGCACCACGCTCACCCCGTCGATCGCCCTGCGCGACGGGATACCGGTCCTGGCGTTCGGCACGCCCGGCGGGGACCAGCAGGACCAGTGGCAACTGCACTTCTTCCTGGCGGTCGCCTCGCGCGCGAAGGCACGCGGCGGCCTCGACCTCCAGGGCGCGATCGATGCCCCGAACTGGCACAACGACAGCTTCCCCGGCTCCTTCTACCCGCGCGGCATGCGCCCGGGCAGCGTCACCGTCGAGTCCCGCACGGACCCGGCGGTGGTGGAGGAACTGCGGCGGCGCGGCCATGACGTGACCGTCGGGGATGCCTGGTCGGAGGGGCGGCTGTGCGCGGTCGCCCGGGACCCGGAGGCCGGGATCCTCTCGGCGGCGGCGAATCCTCGGGGCATGCAGGGGTATGCCGTGGGACGTTGATCCCGACCCCCGGGTGTTCATGGTGAATCCACCCGGGGTGTACCGGGCGGGTGGGGATTGTCAGTGACGCGTGCTCTCATGGGAGACATGATCGAAGAGACCGAAACCATCGACGAGTTTCTCGTACAGCACACGGCCGACGTCGAAGAGGCGATCCGCAAGGCGGCGGCGGCCGAGATCATGCCCCGCTTCCGGCGGCTCGCCGCGCACGAGGTCGACCAGAAGAGCGGCCCGCACGACCTGGTCACGGACGCCGACCGCAATGCCGAGCGGTATCTGACCCAGGCGCTCGGCTCCCTCCTGCCCGGCTCCGTCGTCGTCGGCGAGGAAGCGGTGCACGCCGACCCGGAGACGTACGAGGCGATACAGGGCGATGTCCCGGTCTGGATCGTCGACCCGGTCGACGGGACGCGCCAGTTCGTGCGCGGCGAGACCGGCTTCTGCATGCTGGTCGCGCTCGCCCGGCAGGGGGTCCTCCTCGCGTCCTGGACGTACGCGCCCGCCCGCGACCAACTGGCCACGGCGGTGAAGGGCGGCGGCGCCTTCCTCGACGGCGTACGGCTGCACTCCGGCCGCCCGGACCCGAGCCGGGACCTGGAAGTGGCCACCTCGCACCCCGACTACACGACGGACGCGCAGAAGCGCGCTCTGCTCGGCCTGTGGGCGGACGGAGTGCGCACGCGCCCGTGCGGCTCGGCCGGGCTGGAGTATCTCGCCATCGCCCGTGGCGAGTTGGACGCCACGGCCTTCTCCTGGGAGGCCGCCTGGGACCACGCGGCGGGCCTGCTCCTCGTCGAGGAGGCGGGCGGCGCCCACCTCACCCTCACCGGCGAGCCCTTCCGTATCACGGGCGGCAACGCGCTGCCGTTCACGGCGGCCCGGGACGAAGGGACGGCCCGGCGCGTGATGGAGCTGCTGCGGGCGTCGTAGGGTCACGGCTTCCGCACACTGGGCGGGCTGGCCCCGGCGTTGTCGGTCCCGCGGCATATCCTGACACCGAGTTTGCCATCGGTTGACGAAGGGGTCCGAAGGTGCCGTCGATGCTCGATGCGGTCGTGGTGGGTGCGGGGCCGAACGGACTGACGGCTGCCGTGGAGCTGGCCAGGCGCGGCTTCTCCGTGGCCGTGTTCGAGGCGCGGGGCACCGTGGGCGGCGGCGCCCGCACCGAGGAGCTGACCCTCCCCGGCTTCCGGCACGACCCGTGCGCGGCGGCGCACCCGCTGGGCATCAGCTCGCCCGCGTTCCGCGCCCTGCCCCTGGAGCGCTACGGCCTGGAGTGGCTGCACGCCGAGCTGCCCATGGCGCATCCGTTCACCGACGGCAGCGCGGCCGTACTGTCACGCTCGGTGGCGGAGACGGCCGCCTCCTTCGGGCCGCGCGACGCGGGGGCGTACCGCAGGCTGGTCGAGCCCTTCCTGCCCAAGTGGGACACCCTGGTCCGCGACTTCATGTCGCTGCCGCTCACCTCCCTGCCCCGCGACCCGGTCACCCTCGCCCGCTTCGGCCTGGTCGGACTGCCCCCGTCGACCTGGCTGACCGGCCGTTTCCGGGACGAGCGCGCCAAGACCCTGTTCGCCGGCTTGGTCGGCCATGTCATGGCCCCTCTCAACGGCTTCGCCACCGGCGCGATCGGCCTGGTCTTCGCTCTCGCGGCACACACGCGTGGCTGGCCGCTGGCCCGCGGCGGCTCCCAGTCCATCTCGGACGCCCTCGCCGCCTACCTCAAGGACCTCGGCGGCGAGATCCACACCGACTACGAGGTCAAGCGGCTCGACGACCTCCCCCCGGCCCGCGCCTACGTCTTCGACACCTCGCCCACCGCCCTGGCGAAGATCGCGGGCTTCGGCAACTACTACGAGAACTACCGCTACGGCCCAGGCGTCTTCAAGATCGACTACGCCCTGGACGGCCCGGTGCCCTGGACCGCCGAGGAGGCGCGCAGGGCCGGCACCGTACAGATCGGCGCCGACAGCACGGAGATCGGCAACGCCCTGCGCGCGGCGTCGCGCGAGAACCGCGCCCCCGACAAGCCGTTCATGATCACCGTGCAGCCCAGCGTCGTCGACCCCACCCGGGCCCCGGCCGGCCGACACGTCTTCTGGGCCTACGGCCATGTCCCGAGCGGCTGGACCGGCGACCTCACGGACGCCCTGGAACGCCAACTGGAGCGCTTCGCACCGGGATTCCGCGACCGCGTCCTCGCCCGCGCGACCGCGGGCCCGCCCGAACTCGCCGCCCGCAACGCCAACTACGTCGGCGGCGACATCGCGACCGGCGCGGTCTCCGGCCTCCAGACCCTCCTGCGCCCCAAGCTCTCCCTCACCCCGTACGGCACCCCGCACCCCGCCGTCTTCATCTGCTCCTCGGCGACCCCGCCGGGCCCCGGAGTGCACGGTATGTCGGGACACAACGCGGCGAAGGCCGTCTGGCGAAGACTGAGGCAGTCATGACCACCATCACCCTCGTCCGCGGCGACATCACCCGCCAGCGCGCCGACGCGATCGTCAACGCCGCCAACTCCTCCCTCCTGGGCGGCGGAGGCGTCGACGGCGCGATCCACCGCCGGGGCGGCCCCGCGATCCTGGAGGCCTGCCGAGAACTCCGCGCCTCCCACTACGGCAAGGGCCTGCGCACCGGCCAGGCGGTCGCCACGACGGCGGGCGAACTGGACACCCGCTGGGTGATCCACACCGTGGGCCCGGTGTACTCCCGTGAGGAGGACCGCTCCGAGCAACTCGCCTCCTGCTACCGGGAGTCCCTGCGCGTCGCCGACGAACTCGGCGCCCGCACGGTCGCGTTCCCCGCGGTCTCCGCCGGGATCTACGGCTGGCCGATGGACGACGCGGCCCGCATCGCCGTCGAGACGGTGCGGGCCACGCCGTCGGCTGTCGAGGAGGTCACGTTCGTGCTCTTCGACGAGACGGCGTACGAGGCGTTCGCCGCGCGGGTGGGCTGACGCGGCGAACGCCCCTCAGGTCAGCCGACGATCCGATGCGTCGACCAGAACGACGTAAGGTCCGTGCTCGTCGCGGCCTGGGCCGCCGCCTTGAACTCGGCCGTGGTCGAGACGCCGTACCAGTGTGAAGTGGCGTAGTCCTTCAGGAGTTTGGCCATCGCGGTGTCGCCCAGGGTGCGGCGCAGATCGTGCAGGGCGCACTTGCCGTAGCCGTAGACGACGGTGGAGTAGCGGGAGGAGTGGGCGTCCCAGTAGGCCATCGAGTTGGTGATGTTCTCGGCGGATGATGCCCAGGAGACGTTGTTCCAGCAGTTGGTGCCGGTCAGGCCCTGGGCCAGGTCGGTGGCGTAGTCGGTGAACGCCTCGTCCAGCCAGGGGCTGTTGTACTCGTCGTCGCCGACGATGCCGTAGAACCACTGGTGGCCGATCTCATGGGTGAGCGCCGTGGTGCTGACCAGGTCGAGGACGAAGCCGGGGTACTCCATGCCGCCGAACCAGAAGTTGTTGTCGATGACGGCGTCCAACTCGCCGTACGGATAGGCGCCGAAGCGGCCCGCGTGGGCGTCCACCGCGGACTTGGCGGTGGTGAGCATGGACTGGGCGTTGGCCGAGCTGATGCCGGTGACCGAGTAGATGTTGATCGGGGTGCCCGCGGTCGACGTACCGGAGATCTTGGTGAACGGACCGGCCGCCCACGCGAAGTCGCGGACCTTGGACGCGGTGGCCGTGGTGATCGTGCGGCCGCTGGTGCCGGGGGTGTCGACCGAGGTGCCGGTGGCCGGGACCGACAGGGTGGTCGGGTGGTCGAGGGTCACCTTGAAGTCGGCGGCCAGGGAGTAGAAGGACTCGCCGTTGTTCGTGTACGGGTCCAGGTGCCAGCCCGAGCCGTCCTTGATCGCGAGGACCGGCAGCGCGTTGCCGATCATGCTGAACGCGCCGTCGTAGCCGAACCGGTCGGCGCCGCTGGGGACGGTGATCCCCAAGTCGAAGCCGATGGTGGTGGATTGACCCTGCGCGAGCGGGGTCGGCAGCGCGATCTGGAGGGCCGTGCAGGCGACCGAGAGGGCGCCCGCGGTGCCGCCGGTGACATTGGTGACCGTGATCGGCGGCGCGGAGCAGGTGCCGTGGTAGTTGTCCCACAGTCGCAGGTAGACCTCGGTGAGCGGGGTGGCCGAGGCGTTGGTGAAGGTCGTGCTCTCGTGGCCGGTCCAGACCGTGCCCGCGGTGTTGCTGCTCAGACTGACGGTGTACGCCGGGGCGGCCGGCGTGCGCGTCGAGTCGGTCGGCGGGGCCGTGTCGCCGGAGGTGTTGAGGGCGATGTCGTCCAGCACGAAGCTCGTCTGGAGGCTGGAGTCCTCGGTGCCGGTGAAGGCGAGGCTCACGGTCTGCCCGGCGAACGCCGACACGTCGAACGTCTTCTGGACATAGCCGGTGGCCTTGTTCAGGTTCGAGTACGTGGCCAGGGTCGTGCTGCCGATCTTGGCCGTGAGCTTGTCGTACGCGGTGGACGAGGTCGTCTCGCCCGTGTCGATGTGCAGCCAGAAGGTGAGGCTGGCGCTGCTGCACCCGGACGGGATGGTCACACTCTGGCTCAGTGTGTCGGTGTGCGTGGAGCCGGTGCCGTCGAGCCAGGCGAAGCTGGTGCCGGCGTGGGCGCTCTGCCCGGTGCGGCTGGTGATGACGGTCGTCGAGGACTGGGTCCAGGACGAAGTGCCGCTCTCGAAGCCGCCGCCCGCGACCACCTGCGCCGGGGTGCAGGCGGCGGCCACGGGAGCCGCGGCCGGTGCCGCGGCGGCCGGGCTGACGGGGAGCGAGAGGGCGGCCAGCGCGGCGACGGCGAAGACGCCGGCGGCGAGAGCCTTGTGGGGGGTCGATCTCACACGGAACTCCTTCTACGGCGGCCGGGATTCCGGCCTGCTCGGTGGCCGCCCGGCCGGCTGGGGTGCGCCGGAGAGCGACCGCGGGGGTGCGCGGTGCGGTTGCGTGATCGCGGGGGAAGCTTCGCAGATTTGACCGGGCCATGCCATAAAAAGAAGGAAGTGTGCGCATGAAGTGGAGGAAGCCGCGAGGGGCGGGCGGAGGGAGGCGTGTGCGCGCCCGTGTTGAACGGGCCATGCCTGGATTTGGCCTCCGGTTGGCCGAATGTACGCCTTCGATTGCTTCCATCGAACGATGGACCACATCACGTTCCTCGTGGCGGTCGTCATCGTCACGGCCTTGGCCTTCGACTTCACCAACGGATTCCACGACACCGCCAACGCGATGGCGACGTCCATCGCCACCGGTGCGCTGAAGCCCCGGACGGCGGTTCTGATCAGCGGGGCCCTCAATATCGTCGGCGCCTTCCTCTCCACGGAAGTCGCCAAGACGATCTCCGGGGGCATCGTCGACGACACCCTCGTCACTCCGGGGATGATCTTCGCGGGGCTCGTCGGGGCGATCCTCTGGAACCTCATGACCTGGCTGGTCGGCCTGCCGTCCAGTTCCTCGCACGCCCTCTTCGGTGGCCTGATCGGTGCCGTCTGGGTCGGCGCGGGCTCCGACGGGGTGCACTTCGACAAGGTTGTCGAGAAGATCCTGATCCCTGCGGTCGCCTCCCCGCTCGTGGCCGGAATCGCCGCTCTCCTCGCCACCTACCTCGCCTACAAGATCACCGCCCGGGCCCGGAAGGACTCGGTCACCAAGGGCTTCCGGCTCGGTCAGATCGCCTCGGCCTCGCTGGTCTCCCTCGCGCACGGCACGAACGACGCCCAGAAGACGATGGGTGTCATCACCCTGACCCTGATCTCGGCCGGCGCGCTCGGCCACGACGCCGGTCCGCCGGTGTGGGTCATCGCCTCGGCGGGACTCGCGATCGGCCTCGGCACCTACATCGGCGGCTGGCGCATCATCCGCACGATGGGCAAGGGCCTCACCGACATCCAGTCCCCGCAGGGCTTCGCGGCCGAGGCCGCCTCCACGACCGTGATCCTCACCTCCGCCCACCTCGGCTTTGCGCTCTCCACCACCCAGGTCTGCTCCGGCGGCATCCTGGGAGCGGGCCTCGGCAGGCGCCTCGCGGAGGTGCGCTGGGGCACCGCGGGCCGCATGGTCATCGCCTGGCTGGTCACCCTCCCGGCGGCCGCCTTCGTCGGCGGAGTGTCCGCGACCGTCGTCAAGCACGGCGGGAACCTCGGTACGGCCCTGATCGCCCTGATCGCCGCCGCCGTGGCCGCGTTCATCGTGATCGCCTCGCGCCGCAACCCGGTGCACGCCGACAACGTCAACGAGACCCACGAGGTCGTCATCCGCGGCGAGGCGTCCAAGGACGTCCGTACGGCCGCCTGAATCAAGGGAGTCGATCGATGAGCGTGGACTGGAACGCCCTCGGTGAGGTCTTCGGGGTGAGCGTCGGAGTGACCGTCGGCGCGGTCGTCGTCTTCGCGCTGGGGGTGCTCGGCCTCGCCCAGGCCGAGACCGCCCGCGAACAGGACGGCGGCACGCACGCCCTCGGGATCGCCCAGGCGGGGTTGTGCTTCATCGCCTGTGCGGCTGTCGTGGCCTACGGCATATATCTCATCGTGCCGCAGTTCCACTGAGCAGCGTTGATCACTGAACGAATCGAGAGGAGGCCGGGATGACCGAGCTGTTGTCGGGGCTGCGCGTCGACTACACGGACCAGGACGACCCGGTACTGATCCGGCCCGACGGCAGCCCGGTGGACACCTGGCGCGAGAACTACCCGTACGAACAGCGCATGGAGCGCAAGGAGTACGACTGGCACAAGCGGCTCCAGCAGATCGAACTGCTGAAGCTGCAACGCTGGATCAAGGAGACCGGCCGCCGGCTCGTCATCGTCTGCGAGGGGCGGGACGCGGCCGGCAAGGGCGGCACGATCAAGCGGTTCACCGAGCACCTCAACCCGCGTGGCGCCCGCGTGGTGGCGCTGGAGAAGCCGAGCGAGCGCGAGAGCGGTCAGTGGTACTTCCAGCGGTACGTCCAGCACCTGCCGACCGCGGGCGAGATCGTGCTCTTCGACCGGTCCTGGTACAACCGGGCCGGTGTGGAGCGCGTGATGGGGTTCTGCTCGGAGGACGAGTACCGCCGTTTCATGCGCCAGGCCCCGCTGTTCGAGCGGATGCTGACGGACGACGGCGTCGACCTGATCAAGCTCTGGTTCTCCGTCTCACAGGGTGAACAGCGCACCCGTTTCACGATCCGCCAGGTGGATCCCGTACGGCAGTGGAAGCTCAGCCCGATGGATCTGGCCTCGCTGGACCGCTGGGACGACTACACGGCCGCCAAGGTCGCCATGTTCCGGGAGACCGACACCGAACAGGCGCCCTGGACCGTGGTGAAGAGCAACGACAAGAAGCGTGCCCGGGTCGAGGCCATGCGCAGCGTGCTGGCCCGCTTCGACTACGCCGACAAGGACGAGGAGGTCGTCGGCAGCCCCGATCCGCGCATCGTCGGGGCGGCGGCCACTCTGCTGGAGGCGGGCGAGGACGACACGGCGGCGGTCTTCTAGCGACGGCGTCCTTCGGGACGGCCCCTAGTCGCCGTCGCGCGGCACCAGTGTCACCCGGTGGAAGTTGCAGCCGGTCACGGGCGGGCTCCCGGGAGGGGGCCCGCCCGCATGTGCCTTGAGGGCGACGCTGACCAGGCTCAGCAGCAGGTCGACATCCGTCTCGCAGTCCAGGTGCACGGTCACCCAGCGGGAGCCCGGGATGATCCGGATCGCGGTCGACTCACTGAGGTCACCGTGGAACCGGAGGATGGCCCCGACCGTGAGATGCAGGTCCACATCGTGGTCGGAGTGGAAATGCACGATCTCGCTGTGGGTGGACCGCAGCGCCCGCCCGGTACCGCAACTGGCCGGGACGGCGCTGAGATCGCGCCAGCCTTCCAGTCGTTGCATGGCTCGCTCGGCCAGGGTCATGTGCCCATGGTGGACTGCTCACCGCTTCGCAACCAGGGGTTGAGAGATTTGTAACCGGGGCGTGAGGTACCGCACACCTGAGAAGCGTGGGATGTGCGCTCCCCGCAACGAGTCAACTCCCGTCGGCAGCAAGCTTTTCGTAGCCCACCAGCCGTACGCACGTGGCCACCCCGTCGATGATCGTCTCGATCTCCGAGAGGGGCGGGAAGGACGGGGCGATGCGGATCGTACGGTCCCTGGGATCGTCGCCGTACGGGTGCGTGGCGCCCGCCGGTGTCAGCGCGAGACCGGCGTCCGCCGCGCGGCGCACCACCTCGCGGGCGCAGCCGTCGGGGACGTCGAGGGTGATGAAGTAGCCGCCCCGGGGCGTCGACCAGGTGGCGAGACCGGTGTCTTGCAGCCGGTCGGCGAGGATGCGCAGCACGGTGTCGAACTTGGGCCGCAGCAGCTCACGGTGGCCGCGCATATGGGCGCGCACCCCGTCGGCGTCGCGCAGGAACATCGCGTGCCGCAGTTGGTTGATCTTGTCGGGGCCGATGGACCGCTTGGCGCTGTAGCCGCGCAGCCAGGCCACGTTGGCGGGGGAGGAGCCGAAGAAGGCCACGCCCGCACCGGCCAGCGTGATCTTCGAGGTGGACCCGAAGACGAACGCCCGGTCGGGACTGCCGTGTTCGGCGCAGGCCGTGAGCAGGTCGGTGATCTCCACCTCCTCGTCGGTGAGATGGTGCACGGCGTAGGCGTTGTCCCAGAAGATCCGGAAGTCGGGCGCCGCGGCCGGCATCGCGGCGAGCCGCCGTACCACCTCGTCGCTGTAGCAAGTCCCGTCCGGATTGCTGTACTTGGGCACGCACCAGATGCCCTTGACCGCCGGGTCCGCGGCGACCAGCCGCTCCACCACGTCCATGTCGGGGCCCTCGGCGGTCATCGGCACCGGGATCATCTCGATGCCGAACCGCTCGCACAGCGCGAAGTGCCGGTCGTAGCCCGGGACCGGACACAGGAACGCGACCCGCTCCTCGTCCGCCCAGCGGCGGGCCGCCCCGGGCAGCGTGCCGAGCAGGGCGTGCACCAGGCAGTCGTGCATCAGCTCCAGGCTGGAGTTGCCCACGGCGAGCAACTGCCCGGCCGGCACCTGGAGGAACCCGGCGAAGATCTCCCGGAGCTCCGACAGCCCGTCCGCGCCACCGTAGTTGCGGCAGTCCGTGCCGTCGGCGGCGGTGTGGCCGTCACCGGGCAGCGAGAGCAGCGCGGCGGACAGGTCGAGCTGCCGGGCGGAGGGCTTGCCGCGGGTCAGGTCGAGCGACAGTCCCTTCGCGAGCAGGGCTTCGTAGTCGCTCCGGGCCGCGTCGAGGCGGGCCGGAAGGGAATCGGCGGTGTTCGCCGAGGGGGGAGTCGGAGTCACGGAGGTCGACGCTACAAAGCCGGGCGCTACACCACCAATGGTTAAGCGAGGGCGTGGCTCACGTCCGGCGGCAGGCCACACGAGGTCGATGTCGGATTCCCGCCAGCCCCGGTCCACGCCGTATCGGATGCTGGACGTATGCAGAACGGGATGCACACCGACACGGAGCGCTGCGTACGCGCCGTCCAGTCCAAGGACGCGCGCTTCGACGGCTGGTTCTTCACGGCCGTCACGACCACCCGCATCTACTGCCGGCCGAGCTGCCCGGTCGTACCGCCCAAGCCGGAGAACATGACGTTCTACCCGAGCGCGGCGGCCTGCCAGCAGGCGGGTTTCCGGGCTTGCAAGCGCTGCCGTCCCGACACCAGCCCCGGCTCCCCGGAGTGGAACCAGCGGGCCGACCTGGTGGCCCGCGCGATGCGCCTGATCGCCGACGGCACCGTGGACCGCGAGGGCGTCCCCGGTCTCGCCGCCCGCCTCGGCTACAGCACCCGGCAGATCGAACGCCAGCTCCTCGCCGAACTCGGCGCGGGCCCCCTCGCCCTGGCCCGCGCCCAACGCGCCCAGACGGCAAGGCTGTTGATCGAGACGACCGCGCTCCCGATGGCGGAGATCGCCTTCGCCGCCGGCTTCTCCTCGATCCGCACCTTCAACGACACCGTGCGCGAGGTCTTCGCCCTCTCCCCGAGCGAACTGCGCACCAGGCGCCCGAGGACGACCGTCCTCACCCCCGGCACCCTCACCCTCCGCCTGCCGTTCCGCGCCCCGCTCACCCCCGACAACCTCTTCGGCCACCTGGCGGCCACCGCCGTACCGGGCGTCGAGGAGTGGCGCGACGGCGCGTACCGCCGGACCCTCCGCCTCCCCTACGGCCACGGCATCGCCTCGCTCACCCCGAAGTCCGACCACATCGCCTGCCGCCTCACCCTCAGCGATCTGCGCGACCTGCCCGTGGCCATCAGCCGCTGCCGCCGCATGCTCGATCTGGACGCCGACCCGGTCGCGGTGGACGACCAGTTGCGCACGGATCCGGTGCTGGCGCCGCTGGTCGACAAGTCACCGGGCCGACGAGTCCCGCGCACGGTCGACGAGGCGGAGTTCGCCGTCCGGGCCGTCCTCGGCCAGCAGGTCTCCACGGCGGCGGCCCGCACCCACGCGGCCCGCCTGGTCACCGCCCACGGCGAACCGGTCGAGGACCCCGAGGGCGGCCTGACCCATCTGTTCCCGTCCCCGGAGGCCCTGGCGGCGGTGGCCCCGGACGCACTGGCGATGCCGCGGTCCCGCCGCACCACCTTCACCACCCTCGTCACCCAACTCGCCGACAGCACACTGCACTTGGGCGTGGAGAGCGACTGGGCGGACACTCGCGCCCGGCTCCTCTCCCTCCCCGGCTTCGGCCC
This sequence comes from Streptomyces sp. NPDC051576, assembly GCF_040681835.1. Lineage (NCBI taxonomy): Bacteria > Bacillati > Actinomycetota > Actinomycetes > Kitasatosporales > Streptomycetaceae > Streptomyces > Streptomyces sp. NPDC051576. The sequence goes on along the minus strand of NZ_JBFAZO010000002.1, from coordinate 143,884 downwards.
CTGGACGGTCGACGTCATCGCCATGCGCGCCCTCGGCGACCCCGACGCCTTCCTCCCCACCGACCTCGGAATCCGCCGCGCCGCCCAGGAGTTGGGCCTCCCCTCGACCCCGGCCGCCCTCACCGCACGGGCGGCGGCCTGGCGGCCGTGGCGGGCCTACGCGGTCCAGTACCTGTGGGCGACGGACACCCACCCGATCAACTTCCTCCCCGTATAAGGGAATCGCAGAAGACGCGAGGATTGCGGACACACCATGAAGCACCACACGCTGATCGACAGCCCGTACGGCCCGCTGACCCTCGTCGCCGACGACGACGGCACCCTCAGCGGCCTCTACATGACCGACCAACGCCACCGCCCTCCGGAGGAGAACTTCGGCACCCCGGACGACACGCCCTTCGCCGAGGCGACCGCCCAACTACAGGCCTATTTCGAGGGCGAGTTGAAGGAGTTCACCCTCGAACTGCGCCTGCACGGAACCGAGTTCCAGCGCACAGTCTGGGACCAGCTCCGCCGCATCCCCTACGGCGAGACCCGCTCCTACGGCGACCTCGCCGACGCCCTCGGCAACCCGGGCGCCTCCCGCGCGGTCGGCCTCGCCAACGGCAAGAACCCCATCGGGATCATCGTCCCCTGCCACCGCGTGGTCGGCGCGAACGGCGGTCTCACGGGCTACGGCGGCGGCCTCGACCGCAAGCAGCGGCTGCTGGACTTCGAGAGCGGGGCAGCGCTTTTCTAGGCGGGCACCAGGGTGCGCAGCAGCTTCGGCAGCGCGGTGCCGATCGGTTCCCGTACGACCTCGTCGGCGCGGTCGTCGTAGGGCGTGGGCTCGGCGTTGACGATGACCAGCCGGGCCCCGTGGTCGGCGGCGACGCCGGCGAGTCCGGCGGCGGGCTGCACCTGGAGGCTGCTGCCGACGGCGATGAACACCTGACAGGCCTTGGTGATGGCGACGGCCTCGCCGAGGACGACGGGGTCGAGCCGCTCACCGAAGAAGACGGTCGCCGACTTCAGGATCCCACCGCAGACCAGACAGGCGGGATCGTCCTCACCGGCCTCCACCCGGGCGAGGGCGTCCGCCATCGGTCCGCGCACCTGACACCCGGTGCAGATGAACTCCCGTGCGGTGCCGTGCAGTTCGAGCACCTTGCGGGCGGGCAGCCCGGCGAGCTGGTGCAGCCCGTCGACGTTCTGCGTGATGACCCGCACCGGCACACCGGACCGCTCCAGCTCGACGACGGCCCGGTGCGCTGCGTTGGGCTCGGCCTGGAGTGTGCGGTTCCTGCGCCGCAGCTGCCAGGACTGCCGCCGGATCTCCGGGTCGCCCATGTAGTAGTCGTAGGTCACGAGCTTCTCGGCTTCGGGATCCTTCCGCCACACCCCGTTCGGCCCGCGGTAGTCGGGGATCCCGGAGTCGGTGGAGATGCCGGCGCCGCTGAGAAGGGCGACAAGGGGCTTGCTCATGCAGCCGAGGGTAGGTCGGCGAGGCCGGGGCGGCGAGCGGATATCGCGGTGCCGGCACCCGGTGTTACCGTCCGGCCCATGGCCAAGGTAACCGTTTCGCTCGACGCGGCACTCGTCGTGGAAGTCATGGTGCTGGCGGGCGTGGGCAACCCGCAGGACGCCGTCGAACTCGTCGTCCGCGACTACATCCAACGCGGCCACCGCACGGAGGCCCGGGCCGAGGCCCGCGACGACGCGCTGCGCGAGGTGGATGTCAGACCCCGGGACGTGGAGGGCTGAGCGGCACACCTGCCCGTCCGGCCCGCCTCGTCACCCCACCCGCCGCCCGTTCTCCAGTTCCGCCGTCCCCGATCCCTCCTCCAGCACATCGAGCGCGGCCAGGACCCGGAGTCCCAGCGAACCCCTTAGGTACTCGGTGAGTTCCTCCCGCGGGACGAGGCGCCAGGACAGCAGTTCCTCCTCCTGGAGTCGGATCGACTTGAGGTCGTTCTCGGTGAGGACTCCGCCGTCGTAGAGGTAGGCCACCAGTGGCTGCCGGCCCGCCCAGTGGACCCAGTCGACGGCGAGGAGCCGGCCGAGTGCGATGTCGAGGCCGATCTCCTCCAACGTCTCGCGGCGCGCGCCCTGGCGCGGTGTCTCGCCGTCGTCCGACTCGATCGTGCCGCCCGGAAGGGCCCAGCCCTCACGGTAGTTGGGCTCGACGAGCAGGACGCGCCCCTCGGTGTCCCGGAACAGGGCGGCGGCCCCGGCGAAGATGCGCGGGAGGCTCGCGAGATAGGCGTCGAAGTCTGGCGTGGTGGTCATTCAGGAAGGGTAACCAGACGGCGCGGCCGCTTCCGCGGCCGGGAACCCCGCCGGCTCGCGGGAGACCGTCCTCGACTGTGCCCGCGGCCTCATCGCCCGGGACGGTCTAGGCGTCGGCCTCCGCCAACCGCACGGTCCGCTCCGCCAGTTCGCTGATCCGCACTCCGTCGAAACCGAACACCGCACTGCGCACGGTGTCCTCCAGCGGGTCCTTCCACTGCCCCGGGATCGCGTCCGCGCCGGTCAGCACCCCGGCGACCGAACCGGCCGTCGCGCCGTTCGAGTCGGTGTCGAGGCCGCCGCGCACGGTGAGCGTGATGGTGCGGGTGAAGTCGCCGTCGCCGTACAGGAGTCCGGCCGTGAGGACGGCCGCGTTCGGGATCGTGTGGATCCAGCCGAGCCCCGCCGTCTCCTCGGACACCGTGGTCAGCGTGTCCTCCCAGGTCATCCGGGTCTCGTGCAGGGTGAGCACCCGGCGCACGGTGCGGGCGAGGCGGCAGCCCGGCGGGATCACGGTCAGCGCCGTGTCCAGCGCGTGCCGCACGGTCGGCGCGGTGAACGCCGCCGCGATCAGGGCGGCGGCCCACATCGCGCCGTAGACACCGTTCCCGGAATGGGACAACACGGCGTCCCGGCGGGCCAGTTGGGCCGCCCGGCGCGGCACGCCCGGGCTGGTCCAGCCGTAGATGTCGGCGCGGATCAGGGCGCCGATCCACTCCTGGTAGGGGTTGTCGTACGTCGCCGTGAGCGGTGGTTTGAGGCCGGCCGCGAGATTGCGGTAGGCGGCCCGTTCGGCGGTGAACGTCTGCAGATACGGCAGCCGCAGCAGCCACAGCTCGCCGACCTGCTCGGTGCTGAAGCCGAAGCCGTGGGTCTCCAGGAGGTCGAGGCCGAGGATGGCGTAGTCGACGTCGTCGTCACGGCAACTGCCGTGGATACGGCCGCGCACGCAGCGCTGCCACTCGGGCCGCAGCTCGAAGCCGTCGTCCTCGCCGGCCGGCTCCGGCAGATAGTCGGTCAGCGGCAGGGCGGCGGCCCGCCGCAGATAGCGGTCGATGCGGTCGCGCGTCCACAGGTCGCCCTGCTCGACCGGCTTGCCGAGCATGTTGCCCGCGATCCGGCCCAGCCAGGCCCCGAGGATACGGTCCGCGAGCGCCGGGTCGGTGCCCACAGGGGTCATGTCTCCGGTGTACCCGATTCCGGGCCCGGCTGCGGCACGGGGGTGCTGGGGCTTGTTACGAAAGTCCCGTCGTCCGTGCGGGCGGGCAGCCCACGCCCGCCGCGGAAGCGGCCGGTGTCGCAGTGGGTGCGTGCTCTCGCCGTGCCGGGCGTCGCGGGCCGGACAGCGGCACAGAGGGTGCTCAGCCCGGTCCCAGGCTTCGGTCGGGGCATGACGGCGGGGGCGTCCGCCGGTTAAGGTCGCAGCGGCGCGACTGGCCCTGAAGTGTGTGGGGGCCCGTAGAGCAAGGGGATCGCAAGGTGGTGGACGCTGCGCGGAGGGGCACCCACAGGGTGCTCATCGCCGCGGACAAGTTCAAGGGGTCGCTGACGGCCGTACAGGTCGCCGAGCGGGTGACGGCCGGGCTGCGCCGGGTCGTACCGGAGCTGGAGGTCGCGGCGATGCCGGTCGCCGACGGCGGCGACGGCACGGTGGACGCGGCCGTCGCGGCCGGGTTCGAGCGACGGGAGGCCCGGGTCGCGGGTCCGCTCGGCGACGAGGTCACCGCGGCCTTCGCGGTACGCGGCGACACGGCCGTCGTGGAGATGGCCGAGGCGAGCGGTCTGCAACGACTGCCCAAGGGCGTCTTCGCCCCGCTCACCTCCTCGACGTACGGCTCCGGCGAGCTGCTGCGGGCCGCCCTGGACGCGCGTGCCCGCACGATCGTGTTCGGCGTCGGCGGCAGTGCCACGACGGACGGCGGCGCGGGGATGCTGTCCGCGCTCGGCGCCCGCTTCCTGGACGCGGACGGCGAACCGGTGCCCCCGGGCGGCGGCGGCCTGATCGACCTGGCCTCCGCCGACCTCTCCGGCCTCGACCCGCGCCTCGCCTCCGTCGACCTCGTCCTCGCCAGCGACGTCGACAACCCGCTCACCGGACCCAAGGGCGCCCCCGCGGTCTACGGCCCCCAGAAGGGCGCCGCACCGGACGACGTGGACGCCCTCGACGCCGCCCTCGGCCACTACGCGAAGGTCCTGGAGGAGACGATCGGCGCCCAGGCCGCCGAGTACGCCGCCGCCCCCGGCGCCGGCGCGGCGGGCGGCATCGGCTACGGCGCGCTGCTCCTCGGCGCCCGCTTCCGCCCCGGCATCGAGGTCATGCTCGACGTCCTGGGCTTCGCCTCCGCGCTGGAGGGCGCCACGCTGGTCATCACCGGCGAGGGCTCCCTCGACGAGCAGACCCTGCACGGCAAGGCCCCGGCCGGTGTCGCCGCGGCGGCCCGTGCGGAGGGCAAGGAGGTCGTCGCCGTCTGCGGCCGCCTCGCCCTGCCCCCGCAGGACCTCGGCCACGCCGGCATCCGCCGCGCGTACCCGCTCACCTCGGTCGAACCGGACGTCGTCAAGTGCATCGCGGACGCGGGACCGATCCTGGAGCGGGTGGCGGAGCACATCGCCCGCGACTTCCTGGTCTGAGTCGGTCCCGCCCGAGGAACGCCGAAGGGCCCCGAGCCAAGTGGCTCGGGGCCCTTCGTTCTGTCTAACAGGACCGCTACGACCGCTACGACTGCGCTGCTCGCGCCTCGCGCCGGTTGTCGCGGAAGTTGTTCACCCGGCGGGCCGTGGCGAACAGCGGGATGACCGCGCCGGTCACCAGCTGGAGCGCGCAGCCGGTCTGGAGGAGCAACTGGCCGCCCGGGGCGTCGAAGGCCCAGGCCGCCAGGAGGCCCACCCCGAGCACGATCCAGGACAGCATCGCCACCGCGAGGCGGCCCCGAGGCTTCGGGTACTCGACCCGGCTCACCATCAGCCAGGCGGTGCCCAGGATCGCCAGGAGCGTCGCCACGAAGGGCAGCTCCAGGAGCACGATCGAGACCACCGTCAGGGCGCCGAACGGGGAGGGCATGCCCTGGAACATGCCGTTCGGCGGGGTCACGCAGGAGAAGCGCGCCAGTCTCAGCACCACCGCCAGCAGCACCACGATCGCGCCGACCGCGGCCACTCTCTGGTGCGCGTCGTCCGCGACCATGCCGTAGACGAGGACGAAGTACGCCGGTGCGAGGCCGAAGCTGATCAGGTCCGACAGGTTGTCCAGCTCGGCGCCCATGGGGGAGGAGCGCAGCTTGCGGGCGACGAGGCCGTCGAAGAGGTCGAAGACCGCCGCGCACAGCATCAGGATGACCGCGGTGGCCGCGCTGTGGCGGGCCATGCCGGTCGACTCGTCGTTGCCCGTCAGGTGCGGGATCAGGATGCCGGTGGTGGTGAAGTACACCGCCATGAAGCCGCAGGTGGCGTTGCCGAGGGTGAGGGTGTCCGCTATTGAGAGGCGGAGAGAAAGAGGCATCTCCTCCTCGTCGTCCACCTCGTCGGCCTCGGGCACCCAGCCCGCCTGGGTCTCCGGATCAATCACGGTCAATGCGAGTCACCCCAGCCACCGTCTTCTGGCCGACCTCCACGTCCACCTCGACACCCTCGGGGAGGTAGATGTCGACGCGCGAACCGAAGCGGATCAGACCGATGCGCTCGCCCTGCTCGACCTTCGTGCCCTGCGGGACGTAGGGGACGATGCGGCGGGCGACGGCGCCGGCGATCTGGATCATCTCGATGTCACCGAGCTCGGTGTCGAAGTGCCAGACGACCCGCTCGTTGTTCTCGCTCTCCTTGTTGAACGCGGGAACGAAACCGCCCGGGATGTGCTCGACCGACGTCACCGTGCCGGAGAGCGGCGCGCGGTTGACGTGGACGTTCAGCGGGCTCATGAAGATGGCGACGCGGGTGCGACCGTCCTTCCACGGCATGATGCTCTGCACCACACCGTCGGCGGGCGAGATGACCCGGCCCCGGGTGATCTCGCGCTCGGGGTCGCGGAAGAACCACAGCATGCCCGCCGCGAGCGCGGTGGCGGGTACGGCCACGGCCTTGGCGGCGCCGGACTTGCGCGCGCGGACCAGGCTGAGGGCTGCGGTGGCGACGGTCGGCAGGAGCCACGGCGATGCTCCGCGCGCGAGGCGTACGCCTGCCAGGCTGTCGCGTGGTGCAGAGGTTTGGCTGTGGGGCATGGATGACCTTCGTAGCGGATGATGCCGCACTGTAACGGGGGACGGCGGCTTTCCCGGGATCGTACCGGTCGTGGGCCACAACTGGCTAAGCCAGTAAGTCGAGTCGGCGGCCGAAGCACGTTGACGGGGTGTGATCTTCTTCTCGAAGAAAACACCCCGAAACGGACAATCAGCCCTGGAATCGATACTCTTCGAGCAACCTGCGCCCGATGATCATCTTCTGGATCTCGGCGGTACCTTCGCCGATCAACAGCATCGGCGCCTCGCGGTAAAGGCGTTCGATCTCGTACTCCTTGGAGAAGCCGTACCCGCCGTGGATCCGGAAGGCGTCCTCCACGACCTCCTTGCAGTACTCGGAGGCGAGGTACTTCGCCATCCCTGCCTCAAGGTCGTTTCGTTCCCCGGAGTCCTTTTTGCGTGCCGCATTGACCATCATCGCATGGGCGGCCTCGACCTTGGTAGCCATCTCCGCCAGCTTGAACTGGATCGCCTGGTGCTGGGCGATCGGCTTGCCGAACGTGTGGCGCTGCTGCGCGTAGGAGACTCCCAGTTCGAAGGCACGCTGAGCGACGCCGCAGCCACGCGCCGCCACATTCACGCGGCCGACCTCGACTCCGTCCATCATTTGGTAAAAACCTCGGCCGGTCTCGCCGCCGAGTACGCGATCGGCCGGAATGCGCAGACCGTCCATGATCAACTCGGTGGTGTCGACGCCCTTGTAGCCCATCTTGTCGATCTTCCCGGGGATGGTGAGTCCGGGCCGGACCTCACCGAAGCCGGGCTCCTTCTCGACCAGGAAGGTCGTCATCGACTTGTGGGGCGCGGTGCCCTCCGGGTGTCCCTCGTCACTGCGCACCAGGACGGCCACGAGCGACGACGTACCGCCGTTCGTCAGCCACATCTTCTGACCGTTCAGGACGTACTCGTCGCCGTCCTTGACCGCCTTCGACGTGATCGCCGAGACGTCCGAACCCAGCGCCGGCTCCGACATCGAGAACGCGCCCCGGATGTCACCGGCCGCCATGCGCGGCAGGAAGTGGTCCTTCTGCTCCTGCGTGCCGTGCTGCTTGAGCATGTAGGCGACGATGAAGTGGGTGTTGATGATCCCGGACACCGACATCCAGCCGCGCGCGATCTCCTCCACGCACAGGGCGTACGTCAGCAGCGACTCGCCCAGGCCGCCGTACTCCTCCGGGATCATCAGACCGAAGAGGCCCAACTCCTTGAGGCCGTCGACGATCGCTTGCGGATACTCGTCGCGGTGCTCCAGCTCGGTGGCGACCGGGATGATCTCCTTGTCCACGAAGTCGCGGACGGTGGAGAGGATCTCCCGCTGGATGTCGGTGAGACCGGCGGTCTGGGCGAGTCGCGCCATGGCTACTTCTCCGTCTGCTTCAGCTGGGGGCGGCCGGGCTGCTCGCCGCCGCGCTCCTTGATGTACGTCTCGGTCGGCACCATCACCTTGCGGCGGAACACGCAGACCAGCGTGCCGTCCTGCTTGTAGCCCTTGGTCTCGACATAGACGATTCCGCGGTCGCTCTTCGACTTCGACGGCGTCTTGTCGAGGACTGTCGTCTCGCCGTAGATCGTGTCCCCGTGGAAGGTCGGCGCCACGTGCTTGAGCGACTCGATCTCCAGGTTGGCGATCGCCTTGCCCGACACGTCCGGCACCGACATGCCGAGGAGCAGCGAGTAGATGTAGTTGCCGACCACCACGTTCTTGCCGAAGTCCGTGGTGTTCTCGGCGTAGTTGGCGTCCATGTGGAGCGGGTGGTGGTTCATCGTCAGGAGACAGAAGAGGTGGTCGTCGTACTCCGTGACCGTCTTCCCGGGCCAGTGCTTGTAGACCGCGCCGACCTCGAACTCCTCGTAGGTGCGTCCGAACTGCATGGTGCTCAGGCCTCCGGGGCTTCGAACTTGGACGTGCGCTCCATGCCGGCGGCCCGGCCCTTGCCCGAGATGACCAGCGCCATCTTGCGGCTGGCCTCGTCGATCATCTCGTCGCCGAGCATCGCCGAGCCCTTCTTGCCGCCGGCCTCGGACGTGTAGTAGTCGTACGCGTCCAGGATCAACTCGGCGTGGTCGAAGTCTTCTTGAGACGGCGAGAAGATCTCGTTGGACGCCTCGACCTGGCCCGGGTGCAGCACCCACTTGCCGTCGAAGCCGAGCGCGGCGGCCCGCTGGGCGACCGCGCGGTAGCCGTCGATGTTGCGGATCTGGAGGTAGGGGCCGTCGATCGCCTGGAGGTTGTTGGCGCGGGCGGCCATCAGGATCTTCATCAGGATGTAGTGGTAGGCGTCCGCCGGGTAGCCGGGCGGCTGTTCGCCCACGACAAGGGACTTCATGTTGATCGACGCCATGAAGTCGGCCGGGCCGAAGATGATCGTCTCGACGCGCTGGGAGGCCGTCGCGATCTCGTTGACGTTGTTGAGGCCCTGGGCGTTCTCGATCTGCGCCTCGATGCCGATCTTGCCGACCTCGAAGCCCATCGTCTTCTCGATCTGCGTCAGCAGCAGGTCCAGGGCGACGACCTGCTGGGCCGTCTGCACCTTCGGCAGCATGATGCAGTCCAGGTTCTGGCCCGCGCCCTCGACCACGGTCACGACATCGCGGTACGTCCACTCGGTCGTCCAGTCGTTGACGCGCACGACGCGCGTCTTGCCCGTCCAGTCGCCCTCGTTGAGGAACTTGACGATGGTGTGCCGCGCCTCGGGCTTGGCCAGCGGCGCGCACGCGTCCTCCAGGTCGAGGAAGACCTGGTCGGCCGGGAGGCCCTGCGCCTTCTCCAGGAAGCGCGGGTTGCTCCCGGGGACCGCGAGACAGGAGCGTCGCGGACGGAGCCGGTTCACGGGGGCGGGCGTGGTCATGCGGGGACCTCCAGGGGGTCGAGCTTGTTCGCTTTCCGGATCTCGTCGACGATGCGGCCGATGATTCCGGTGATGTCGAAGTCCTTCGGGGTGAAGACCGCGGCCACCCCCGCAGCTCTGAGCTGCTCGGCGTCGCCATTGGGGATGATCCCACCGGCGATGACAGGTATGTCTGTGGCACCGGCCACACGGAGCCGTTCGAGCACGTCCGGCACCAGTTGGGCGTGCGAGCCGGACAGGATCGACAGGCCGACCGCGTGCACGTCCTCCGCGAGGGCGGCGTCCACGATCTGCTCCGGGGTCAGCCGGATGCCCTGGTAGACCACCTCGAAGCCGGCGTCACGCGCGCGTACGGCGATCTGCTCGGCCCCGTTGGAGTGCCCGTCCAGGCCCGGCTTGCCGACCAGGAAGCGCAGCTTGCCGACGCCCATCTCCCGCGCCGTCACCTCCACCTTGCGGCGCACCTCGGCCATCGCCGAGCCCTCCTCGGCGGGCACCGCGACCGGCGCCGACGAGACGCCCGTGGGCGCCCGGAACTCGCCGAACACCTCGCGCAGCGCCCCGGCCCACTCACCGGTGGTGACACCGGCGCGGGCGCACTCCAGGGTGGCCTCCATGAGGTTGTCGGTGCCCTTGGCGGCCTCCTTCAGCCGCTCCAGCGCCTTGCACGGGCGCGGGTGGTTGAACGGCGGCTGGTAGCGCGTGTCCCGCCACCTCTGCAACGACTCGATGACCCGCGCCTCGACGGCCGGGTCGACCGTCTGGATCGCCGTGTCGAGGTCGGCTGTCAGGGGGTTGGGCTCGGTCGTGTTGTAGATGTTGACGCCGACGATCTTCTCCTGACCGGACTCGATACGGCCCCGGCGCTCCGCGTGCGAGGAGACGAGCTGCGACTTGAGGTAGCCGGACTCGACGGCGGCCATCGCGCCGCCCATCTCCTGGATGCGGTCGATCTCGGCGAGGGACTCCTCGACCAGGGCGGCCACCTTCGCCTCGATGACGTGCGAGCCGTCGAAGATGTCCGCGTACTCCAGCAGGTCGCTCTCGTGCGCCAGCACCTGCTGGATACGCAGCGACCACTGCTGGTCCCAGGGCCGGGGGAGCCCCAACGCCTCGTTCCACGCCGGGAGTTGGACGGCACGCGCGCGTGCGTCCTTCGACAGCGTCACGGCCAGCATCTCCAGCACGATCCGCTGGACGTTGTTCTCCGGCTGCGCCTCCGTCAGCCCCAGGGAGTTGACCTGGACGCCGTAGCGGAAGCGGCGCTGCTTCGGGTTCTCGATGCCGTAGCGCTCGCGCGTGATCTTGTCCCAGATGCGGCCGAACGCCCGCATCTTGCACATCTCCTCGATGAAGCGGACGCCCGCGTTCACGAAGAAGGAGATACGGGCGACGACATCGCCCTTGCGGTCCTCGGGGATCTGGCCGGACGCGAACACTGCGTCCAGGACGGCGATCGCGGTGGACATCGCGTACGCGATCTCCTGGACCGGCGTGGCCCCGGCCTCCTGCAAGTGGTAGCTGCAGATGTTGATCGGGTTCCACTTGGGGATGTGGTTGACCGTGTAGCAGATCATGTCCGTCGTCAGCCGGAGCGAGGGCACCGGCGGGAACACGTGCGTGCCCCGCGACAGGTACTCCTTGACGATGTCGTTCTGGGTCGTCCCCTGGAGCTGGGTGATGTCGACGCCCTGCTCCTCGGCGACGACCTGATAGAGCGCCAGCAGCCACATGGCGGTGGCGTTGATCGTCATCGAGGTGTTCATCTGGTCCAGGGGGATGTCCTGGAACAGCCGCCGCATGTCGCCGACATGGGCCACCGGCACACCGACCCGACCGACCTCGCCGCGGGCGAGGATGTGGTCGGAGTCGTAACCGGTCTGCGTCGGCAGGTCGAAAGCGACCGACAGCCCGGTCTGGCCCTTGTCGAGGTTGCGCCGGTACAGCTCGTTGGACGCCTCTGCCGTGGAGTGACCGGCGTAGGTACGCATGAGCCACGGCCGGTCCTTCTGACGCTCAGTCATCTACGTGACCTCAGATGTTCCGGAAGCGGTTGATGGCGTCGATGTGCTGGGCGCGCTTCTCCTCGTCGCGCACACCGAGACCTTCCTCGGGGGCGAGGCACAGGACGCCGACCTTGCCCTGGTGGAGGTTGCGGTGGACGTCGTAGGCGGCCTGCCCGGTCTCCTCCAGGGAGTACACCTTGGAGAGCGTCGGGTGGATCTTGCCCTTGGCGACCAGCCGGTTGGCCTCCCAGGCCTCGCGGTAGTTGGCGAAGTGCGAGCCGATGATCCGCTTCAGGGACATCCACAGGTAGCGGTTGTCGTACTCGTGGTTGAACCCGGAGGTCGATGCACAGGTGACGATCGTGCCGCCCTTGCGGGTGACGTAGACGCTGGCGCCGAAGGTCTCGCGGCCGGGGTGCTCGAAGACGATGTCGACGTCCTCGCCACCGGTGAGTTCACGGATGCGCTTGCCGAACCGCTTCCACTCGCGCGGGTCCTGGTTGTGCTCGTCCTTCCAGAACTTGTAGTCCTCGGCGGTGCGGTCGATGATCGCCTCCGCGCCCATCGCCCGGCAGATGTCGGCCTTCTGGGGGGAGGACACGACACAGATGGGGTTGGCGCCGCCCGCGAGCGCGAACTGTGTGGCGTACGAGCCGAGTCCGCCGCTCGCGCCCCAGATCAGGACGTTGTCGCCCTGCTTCATGCCGGCGCCGTTGCGGGAGACCAGCTGGCGGTATGCGGTGGAGTTGACGAGCCCGGGAGCGGCCGCCTCCTCCCACGAGAGGTGGTCCGGCTTCGGCATCAGCTGGTTGGACTTGACGAGCGCGATCTCGGCGAGCCCGCCGAAGTTGGTCTCGAAGCCCCAGATCCGCTGCTCGGGGTCGAGCATCGTGTCGTTGTGCCCGTCGGAGGACTCCAGCTCGACGGAGAGGCAGTGCGCGACGACCTCGTCGCCGGGCTTCCAGGCGTTGACACCCGGGCCGGTACGCAGGACCACGCCCGCGAGGTCGGAACCGATGACGTGGTACGGCAGGTCGTGCCGCTTGGTCAGCTCGCTGAGCTTGCCGTAGCGCTCCAGGAAGCCGAACGTCGACAGCGGCTCGAAGATCGAGGTCCAGACCGAGTTGTAGTTGACACTCGATGCCATGACGGCCACCAGGGCCTCGCCCGGGCCGAGTTCCGGCACCGGGACGTCGTCCAGGTGGATCGACTTGCGGGGGTCCTTGTCGCGGGTGGTGAGGCCCGCGAACATGTCCGTCTCGTCCTTGTGCACGGTGATCGCGCGGTACGACTCGGGGAGCGGCAGGGCGGCGAAGTCGGCCGGAGTCGAGTCCGGCGACTGGATCGCGGCGAGGATGTCCTTCACGGTCACGGTGTTGCCTCCGGCGAAGAGCGCCCTGAGGGAGGGGCGCTGACGGTTGCGTCGGTGCTGCTGCTGAGGGTGGTGGAAGAGGTGCCGTCGGTTCGGCGGGGGTGGAGCTTCGGCAGCGCTTTGTGGCGCGGGAGGGTGCCTGTGACGCAGGCGTCCGGGCGCGCAGCCCAGTGGTGGGTTGCGGGGACAGCCGACGTACGAAAGGTCTCTGCACGCCGGCCGCCCGGACAACTTCAAGGTATGACACTGCGTGTCACCTCGCAAGGCACCGAGTGCCATGAATCGCTCTCAGGTGAAATCTTTACGTAACAAATGAGCGATGATCGATCGAACGAGGTCTGAAAGCTGCGCGAAAAGGGCCTCTGACATGCCAAAACGGCCACCCCGAAGGGTGGCCGTCATCACACGGGGGCGGGGGCTCAGCGGTCCCGCAGAGCCTCCTCGATGGTCCGCATGACCTCGTCCAGCGGGGCGTCGGTGCGGGCGACCGTCACCAGCACCTCGCCGTTCTGGTGGAGTGCGGCGGTGGCCGGCTTGGGGGTCGTGGTGCGGCCGGCGCCGATGCCGGTGCCGAACGTCTTGCGGACGATCCCGAAGGCGTGGTCGAGCTGGGCCTCCACGTCCCCCTGGCCGCCTGCCCGGAGCCAGCGCCGTAGGACGTGGTTGTGGGCGGTGACCACGGCCGAGGCGGCTACCTCGGCGAGCAGCGGGTCGTCGTTGGCGTCGTCGTCGTGCGCGTGCTCGTCGAAGTGGCCCAGCAGATAGCGCGTGAACAGCCGCTCGTAGCGGGCCACCGACGCGATCTCGGCCTCGCGCAGGGTGGGCACCTCGCGCGTCAGCTTGTAGCGGGCGACCGAGATCTCCGGCCGCGCCGCGTACATCCGCATGACTTCCTTGATGCCCCGGCACACCGTGTCGAGCGGGTGCTCGTGCGCGGGGGCGGCGTTGAGCACCGCCTCGGCCCGGATCAACGTGTCGTCGTGGTCCGGGAAGATCGCCTCTTCCTTGGAGCGGAAGTGGCGGAAGAACGTCCGGCGCGCGACCCCGGCCGCGGCCGCGATCTCGTCGACGGTGGTCGCCTCGTACCCCTTCGTCGCGAACAGCTCCATCGCGGCCGCCGCCAGTTCGCGCCGCATCTTGAGGCGCTGGGCGGCGGCGCGACTGCCCGCGGCACTTTCCGGTGCGTCGGGCGTGGCCGGTGTACGTGAGGGCTTGGCGGGCTGGGGCATGACCCGAACGTACTGCATGTGCGCAGCGTGCCGTGCACGTCGGGGGTTTCCCCCGCCCTCCGCGGGCACGGGTCCTCCGGTGGGATCGAGGAGCCCGCCCCAGTCCCCGTCGGCCTCGAACCAGTCGCCGGGACGCTCAGCGGCGGGCATATTCGCGGAAGCCGCGGCCCGTCTTGCGGCCGAGGCAGCCCGCGGCCACCAGGTGCTCCAGAAGCGGTGCCGGAGCCAGGCCGGGGTCGCGGAACTCGCGGTGCAGGACCTTCTCGATCGCCAGGGACACATCGAGCCCGACGACGTCCAGCAACTCGAAGGGGCCCATCGGGTAGCCGCCGCCCAGCTTCATCGCCGCGTCGATGTCGTCGAGGGACGCGTAGTGCTCCTGCACCATCTTGATCGCGTTGTTGAGATACGGGAACAGCAGGGCGTTGACGATGAATCCGGCCCGGTCGCCGCAGTCCACGGCATGCTTCTTGATCTTGACGCAGACCTCGTGGACCGTTGCGTGGACATCGGCGTCCGTCAGCACCGTACGGACGACCTCGACCAGCTTCATCGCCGGCGCGGGGTTGAAGAAGTGCATGCCGATCACGTCCTGTGGACGCGAGGTGGCGCGGGCGCACGCGACGACGGGCAGCGACGAGGTCGTGGTGGCCAGCACCGCGCCCGGCTTGCAGACCTTGTCCAGCGTCGCGAACAACTGCTGCTTGATCCCCAGGTCCTCGGCGACCGCCTCGACGGCCAGGTCGACGTCGGCGAACGCGTCGTAGGAACCGGCAGGAGTGATCCGCTCCAGGGTCTGCGCGGCGGCCTCGGCGGTCATCCGCCCCCGGTCGACGGAGCGTGAAAGCGACTTGCCGATACGGGACTTGGCGAACTGCGCCTTCTCCTCGCTGCGGGCGGCGAGCACCACGTCGTACCCGGCCTTGGCGAAGACCTCGGCGATACCGGACGCCATGGTCCCCGAACCGGCCACACCGACGGAGCGGACGGTACGGCCCGGAGTGAGCCGCCCGCCCTCCGGCGGGGTCAGCGCGTCCCGCACGACCGTCGCGCTGCCGGGAGCCTCGTAGGAGTAGAAGCCGCGGCCCGCCTTGCGGCCGGTCAGGCCCGCCTCGCTGAGCTGCTTCAGGATCGGCGCGGGAGCGTGCAGACGGTCGTGGGACTCGGCGTACATGGCCTCCAGGACCGTGCGCGCGGTGTCGACGCCGATCAGGTCGAGCAGGGCGAGCGGGCCCATGGGCAGTCCGCAGCCGAGCCGCATCGCGGCGTCGATGTCCTCGCGGGAGGCGTACTTCGCCTCGTACATCGCGGCCGCCTGGTTGAGGTAGCCGAACAGCAGCCCGTCCGCGACGAACCCGGGCCGGTCGCCGACCGCGACGGGCTCCTTGCCCAGCTCGATCGCGAGATCGGTGACCGCGGCGACGGCGGCGGGCGCGGTCAGCACCGAGGAGACCACCTCGACCAGCTTCATCGCGGGCGCCGGGTTGAAGAAGTGCAGCCCGAGCACCCGCTCCGGCCGCGCCGAGTCGGCGGCGAGCCGGGTGACGGACAGGGCGTTCGTGCCGGTCGCCAGAATCGTCTCGGGGCGCACGATCCCGTCCAGCTCACGGAAGATCTGGTGCTTGATCTCGTACGACTCCGGGACCACCTCGATGACCAGGTCGGCGTCGGCGGCGGCCCGCAGATCGGTGGAGGTGCGGACCCGGGCCAGGGCGTCGGCGCGCTCCTGCCCGGTGAGCCGGCCGCGCTCGACGGCACGGGCGGTCGCGGTCTCCAGGGCGGCGACGGCCTGGGCGGTCGCGGCCTCGCTGACGTCGATGCCGACGACCTCGCGGCCGGCCCGGGCTAGGACCTCGGCGATACCGGTGCCCATCGTGCCGAGACCGACGACGGCGATGGTCGTGAACGGGGACAGGGGGGCGTCGGACAGGGGAGCTGCCATCGCGGGACTCCTGGAATGAGGGTGACGACTGGGAGCGCACTCCGTACGCCGAGGGGCGCACGGAGTGCGAGAAGGAGTGCGGGTGGTGCCGGGCAACAAGCGCACACGCCCGGCGAGATGAGAGGTGAGGTCCGACCGGCCCTGTCCCAGGCCGTGTCGTACTGCGGCACACAAGGTGCCGAACCGACTGCACTCACGGTGGCTGCGTCACCAGGCCACCGCAAGGAGGGTGCGAGTGGGTAACTCGCTCGTCTGAGCTTAACCGGTGGGTAACGAGCACGCCAGCCCCCGAGTTTGTGATGTAGGTCCCGGGTTCCCGGCGACCCCCTTAGGCTCGGCCTCATGGACGAAGAGTTGCGATCACTCACGGAGCGCTTACGGCAGGAGTCGGGTGGGGCGGCGCTCTACGAGCACCTCGTGGCGACCGGAGACCTCGACGAACTGGCGGACGTGCTCACGGCCGTGGGGCAGCCGCTCTGGGCCCGGGAGTTGGCCGCGTTCCGGCTCGGCCTCGCGGGCGACCGGCGCGCCTTCGAGTCCCTCGTCCTGTTCCTCAACCACCGTGAGCCGCCGCGCTGCGCCTCCGCCGCGTACGCCCTGGCCCGCCTCGACGACCCCCGCACCGCCCGCGCGGCAGCCGCCCTCGCCACCAACGAACTCCGCGTCGCCTACGCCCTGCACCCCGTCAGGCTGCTGGCCGACCTGCGCGCCCCCGAGTCCGTCCCCGCCCTCATCACCACCCTGGAGCGGCGCCTGCGCCCCCACGACCCGTACCGCCGCGTGGCCCTCGCCTGCGTGGACGGTCTCGGCGAACTCGGCGACGCCCGCGCCCGACCGGTCCTGAACGACGCCCTCGCGCACCCGACGCTCGCGGAGGCGGCGGTACGGGCGCTGGGCCGGATTCCACGGCAACGCTGAGACGCACAACTCCCTTCCTCAGTACGGGAGTTCCCTGACGTACCGCACTTCGGGAACCGTCATCCCGTCCACCTCGTACGGCTCCTCGGCGCCGTCCGCGTGGAAGCCCGCCCGCTCGTAGAAGCGGCGGGCGCGGGCGTTGCCGCGGACCACCCACAGGTAGACGCGGTCGTGGCCGAGGGCCGCGCACTGCCGTAGGGCCTCCAGCATCAGGGCCCGGCCGGCGCCGGTGCCCAGGTGCTCGGGGTCGAGGTAGATGGCGTACAACTCGGCGTCCTCGGTGCGGAGTTCACCGTCCCGGTAGGGCCCGAACGCGGCCCAGCCGACGATCTCCTCGCCCCGTGCGGCGACCAGGTTCACCACGCTGCCGTCGCCCCGCGCGAAGCGGGCCCGGCGGCGCTCGGCGTCGGCCTTCGCGCTGAGCGCGTCGAGGAAGGGCTGCGGCATGAGACCCCGGTACGCGAACCGCCAGCCGAGGATGCGGATCTCGGAGACGCGGTCGCAGTCGGCGAGGGCCATCGGGCGGATCCGCAGGGGCTCGTCGTCGTCCATGGCGGCACCCTAGGGAGTCGAGGCCCCGCTCGGCGCCCGATTATTCGCCGACGATCGCGAACGCCTCGATCTCCATCAGGAACTCCGGCCGGACCAGCGCGGCGACCTGCACGGCGGACGCGGCGGGCAGCCGGTCGTCGGGTATGTGGGCGGCGCGGGCCGCGCGGATCGCCGGCATGTGGGCCATGTCCGTGACGAAGAAGGTGAGTTTGACCACGTCGTCGAACGTGGCGCCGGCGGCGGCCAGGCAGCGGCGGAGGTTCTCGAAGACCTGGCGGGCCTGGGCCGCCGCATCGCCCTCGCCGACGAGCCTGCCGTCCTCGTCCAGGGCGAGCTGGCCGGAGATCGCGACGAACCGGCCGGTGCCCATGACGACATGGGTGTAGGCAGCGGCGGGGGAGACGCCGTCGGGGGCGGGAATCCTGGTCAGCTCACTCATGCGTCCATGGTGGACCATGGGTCTGACAACGGGGATTCCCGCCCCCGAGGGGCCGGTGGTCGCTCAGGCCGTGTTCAGCCGCGGAAGCCGAGCAGCCCGTGCAGGGTCGAACCGTGTGCCGTGCTGGTCGCCGCCTTCGCCGTGGTCAGCGGTTTCGGGTCGGGCGTCTTCTGGCACACCGCGTCGACCTCGCCGCCACCGCGCGGCACCTTGCCGTTGGTCAGATACGTCGCCAGATACCTGTCCAGGCAGGCGTTCCCGCTCAGCGTGATGCCGTGGTTCCCGCCGCCCTGCTCGACCACGAAGCTTGAGTCGGCAAGGAGTTGGTGGACCGTGGCGCCGCCCTCGTACGGGGTCGCCGCGTCGTTCGTCGCCTGGAAGAGCAGCACCGGAGGCAGCTTGCCGTTGGCGATGTTGATCGGATGCTCGGACTCGGTCGGCCAGAACGCGCACGGCGCGTTGTACCAGGCGTTGTTCCAGACCATGAACGGCGCCTTCTCGTAGGCCGCCCAGTTGTCCTTGCGCCACTGGTTCCAGTCGCGCGGCCAGGCCGCGTCACGGCACTGCACCGACGTGTAGACGCTGTAACCGTTGTCCCCGGAGGCGTCGATCGCGGCGAAGTTGTCGTACGCCTCGACCAGCGGATCGGCGTTCTTGTCGTTCACGTACGCCGCGAACGCCTCGGCGAGATAGGGCCAGTAACCGTTGTAGTAACCGCCGGGGATGAAGGTGTCCTCCAGCTCGGAGGCCCCCACCTTGCCGCCGGCCGGCTTCTTGGCCAGCGCCGCCCGCATCGCGTACCACTTGGCCTCGATCCTGGCCGGGTCGGTGCCGAGCTTGTACGTGGAGTCGTACTTGGCGATCCACGCCATGAGCGCCTGCTGGCGGTCGTTGAAGGCGTAGTCCTGCCCGAGGTTGTCGTCGTACCAGACACCGGTGGGATCGACGATGGAGTCCAGGACCAGGCGGCGCACGCGCTCCGGGTAGAGCTTGGCGTACACGGCGCCCAGGTAGGTGCCGTACGAGTAACCGAAGTAGTTGATCTTCTTCGCGCCCAGTGCCTGCCGGATCGAGTCCATGTCCCGTACGGCGTTGATGGTGTCGATGTACGGCAGCACGCTCGCGTACTTCTTGCCGCAGGCGGCCGCGAAGGACTTCGCGCGCGTGAGGTTGGCCTTCTCCAGCGCAGGGGTGCTCGGCACGGAGTCGGGGCGGACCGGGTCGAAGTGACCGGGCTCGCAGTCGAGGGCGGGGGTGCTCTTGCCGACCCCGCGCGGGTCGAAGCCGATGACGTCGTACTGGGACGCCACCGCCTTGGGCAGCGAGGACGCGACGAAGCCCGCGAGGGTCAGTCCGCTGCCGCCGGGGCCGCCGGGGTTGACCAACAGCGGGCCCTGGTACGTCTTCGCGGTGTGCGGGACCCGGGACAGGGCGAGCGTGATCTGCTTGCCGTGCGGGTTCGCGTGGTCGAGCGGCACCTTGACGCTCGCGCACTGGAGCGTCGGATAGTCGGTGGTGGCGCAGGCCTTCCAGGTGGGCTTCGCGGCCTGAACGGTGGTCGCGGCGGGGTGCGCGGTGCTCGCGTCGGCGGGGAGAGCGGTGACCGTCCCGGCCACGACGACGGCGGCACCGCACAGTACGGCTGCGCGTTTTCTCATGAGGTCCTCCCAGGACGGAGGGGCAGCGGGCCGTGAGTCCACGGTCCACGCGGCATCGTCCCGGAAAGGGCGCCCGGAAGAACGCGTTCTGACAATAGTTGACCCGATTGGGCCGCCGGATGCGCTCGAACGCTCTCTGAACGCTCCCGAATCGCTCTCAGATCAGCGAAAGTTGCGTCGGTTCGGACATCGGCGCTTCGGCCGGTTCCGCCGGCTCGGGAATCCGGCGCGGCATCCCCGCGCGCGCGGGACCGATGCCGTACTCCTGCGCCAGGTCGTGGACCTGACGGGTGATCCGGCGCTGATACCACTTCGGGGCGTACGAGCCCTCCGCGTACAGCCGCTCGTAACGGCGCACCAGATGCGGGTGGTGATGCCCGAGCCAGGCCATGAACCACTCGCGGGCGCCGGGCCGCAGATGCAGCACCAGCGGGGTCACGGAGGTGGCCCCGGAAGCCGCTATCGCCCTTACCGTGGCGCGCAGTTGGGCCGGATGGTCACTCAGGAAGGGGATCACCGGGGCCATCAGGACCCCGACCCCGATGCCGTGCTCGGTCAGGGTCCGTACGACGTCCAGGCGCCGCTCCGGGGACGGCGTGCCCGGCTCCACCGTGCGCCACAGGGTGGGATCGGTGAAGCCCACGGAGACCGAGATGCCGACATCCGTGACCTCCGAGGCCTGCACCAGGAGGTCCAGGTCGCGCAGGATCAGGGTGCCCTTCGTCAGGATCGAGAAGGGGTTCGCGTGGTCGCGCAGGGCGCCGAGGATGCCCGGCATCAGCCGGTAGCGGCCCTCCGCGCGCTGATAGCAGTCCACGTTCGTGCCCATCGCTATGTGGTCGCCGAGCCAGCGCCGGGAGCCGAGCTGGCGGCGCAGCAGGTCCGGGGCGTTCACCTTGACCACGATCTGCGAGTCGAAGCCGAGGCCGGTGTCCAGGTCCAGATAGCTGTGGGTCTTGCGGGCGAAGCAGTACACGCACGCGTGCGAGCAGCCCCGGTACGGGTTGACCGTCCACTCGAAGGGCATGCGGGAGGCCCCCGGCACCCGGTTGATGATCGAGCGGGCCCGCACCTCGTGGAAGGTGATTCCGCGGAACTCCGGCGTGTCGAAGGTACGGGTGGTCACCGCGTCCGCGCCGAACAGCGCGACGTCGGCCGTCCGGCTGTGGCCGTCGGACTCCACTGTGAGGTTTTCCCAGCGCATGACGCCTCCTCGGTAGTCCTGCCCCCAGAGTGAAACACTTGTTCGAATTACTGTGCAAGTGCTCTTCCCGATCGCCTCGGATGTTCTGAGGCACCCCGATTTGGGCGACCGAGTGCGCGGGTGGTTGGCTTGCCTCCACCCCGAGAACGCAAGTCCTGGAGGAACCCGATGGCGCAGGTCGAAGCGACTACCGAGCGGGTCGTCGCAGCCGACGCGGAGGCTGTCTTCGACGCCCTCGCCGACTACAGCGGCACGCGCGCGAAGCTGCTGCCCGAGCAGTTCAGCGAGTACGAGGTGCGCGAGGGCGGTGACGGCGAGGGCACCCTCGTGCACTGGAAGCTCCAGGCCACCAGCAAGCGCGTCCGCGACTGCCTCCTGGAGGTCAGCGAGCCCACCGACGGCGAACTGGTCGAGAAGGACCGCAACTCCACCATGGTCACCACCTGGCGGGTCACCCCGGCCGGAGAGGGCAAGTCCCGCGTCGTCGTGACCAGCACGTGGAACGGCGCCGGCGGCATCGGCGGCTTCTTCGAGCGGACCTTCGCCCCCAAGGGCCTCGGCCGCATCTACGACCTGGTGCTCGACAGGCTCGCCACCGAAGTCGAGAAGTAGCCCCCCAGGGGTCCTCAAGGGTCCCCAAGGGCCAAAGGGAGGCTCCCCAGGGCGTGTTGACGCCCTCGTGTGCCCCTCACCGGTTCGAGTGGATCTCCGTTCGAGCCGGGCGTACGCCGTAACTCGTCACGTCTGCCCGCAGTTGTCGCCGAAAGCGGGAATTGTGCGGCAGGCGCGACGAGGGGAGCGGTACGTGGGCGGGACGACTCTGGTGCAGGACGAACGGCCCCCGGCGCCCCCGGAGACACCCGTCCCCGCACCCGTCGACAAGGCCGAACTGAGCCCGCGCCGCGTGCGGTTGGTCTTCCTCGGGCTGATGCTCGCGCTGCTGCTCGCCGCCCTCGACCAGATGATCGTCGCCACCGCGCTCCCGAAGATCGTCGGCGAACTGCACGGCCTGGAAAAGATGTCCTGGGCGATCACCGCCTACCTCCTCACCTCCACGGTCGGACTGCCGGTCTACGGAAAGCTCGGCGACCTCCTCGGCCGCAAGAGCGTCTTCCAGTTCGCCATCGGCGTCTTCGTGATCGGCTCCGCGCTCGCGGGCCGCGCCCAGTCCATGGACCAGCTCATCGCCTTCCGCGCGGTGCAGGGCATCGGCGCCGGCGGCCTCATGATCGGCGTGCAGGCGATCATCGCGGACATCGTGCCGCCCCGGCAGCGCGGCCGCTTCATGGGCCTGATCGGCGCCACCTTCGGACTCGCCTCGGTCGCGGGGCCGTTGCTCGGCGGCTACTTCACCGACCACCTCTCCTGGAGGTGGTGCTTCTACGTCAACGTGCCCTTCGGCGTGGTGACCCTGGCCGTCGTGACCGTCGTACTGAAACTGCCGAAGCCCACCGCCAAGGCCCGGCTCGACATCCTCGGCGCGCTGCTCCTCGCCGCCGCCTCAACCTGCCTGGTGCTGCTGACCAGTTGGGGCGGGACCGAGTACGCCTGGGGTTCGCGCGTCATCCTCGGCCTCGGCGCGGGAGCGGTGGCCGCCGCGGTCCTCTTCGTCGTCGCCGAGCATTTCGCACCCGAACCCCTCATCCCGCTACGGCTGTTCAGGGACGCCGTCTTCAACGTCACCGCCCTGGTGGGCCTGGTGATCGGGGTCGCGCTGTTCGGGGCCGCCAGCTATCTGCCGACCTTCCTCCAGATGGTCGACGGGGCCAGCGCCACCGAGTCCGGGCTGCTGATGCTGCCCATGATGGGCGGCATCGTCGGCGCGTCGATCATCTCCGGGCAACTCATCAGCCACACCGGCCGCTACAAGCTCTACCCCGTCCTCGGCAGCGCCCTCGCCGCCCTCGGCATGTGGCTGCTGTCCCGGCTCGAAGTCGACACCTCCCGGCTGCAGTACAGCCTCTGGATGGCCGTCCTCGGCGCCGGCATCGGCATGGTGATGCCCGTCCTCGTCCTCGCCGTGCAGAACTCCGTACGCCCCGCCGACCTCGGCACCGCCACCAGCGCCAACAACTACTTCCGGCAGATCGGCGGCAGCGTCGGCGCCGCGATCTTCGGCACCCTCTTCGCCGACCGGCTCACCGACGCGCTGCGCGACCGCCTCCCCGCGCGCGCGGGTGCCGGACTCCCCGACCCCCAGTCCATCACCCCGCAGCTCGTCCACGCGCTGCCCCCGGCACTGCGCGACAGCTACATCCGGGCCTACGCCGACGCCATGCCGCGGATCTTCCTCTACCTGGTGCCGGTGCTCGCCCTCGGCCTGCTGATCGCCTTCTTCCTCAAGGAGAAACCACTGGTGTCCCACAACGCCCCCGCCGAGACGTCGGAGACCGCGCCCTTCAACTCCCCGATCCCGCAGGCCCGTTCGCCGCACGCGGCCGGGATCCCGGTCTGCGGCACCGTGCAGCATCCCGACGGGACCGTCGTGCCCCGCGCGGCGCTCACCCTCATCGACGTCTCCGGACAGCAGATCGGGCGCGGCGCCAGCGGCGGAGACGGGCGCTACGCGCTGTCGACGCCCGGCTCCGGGTCGTACGTCCTGATCGCGGCGGCGGGCGGGCACCAGCCGCAGGCGGTGTCCGTGACCGTGGGGGAGCGGCCCGTCGAGCTCGACGTCGTCCTCGGCGGCGCCGGACGTCTCGCCGGGAGCGTGCTGACCGCCGACGGCACCCCGGTGCGCGAGGCCGCCGTGACACTCACCAACGTGCACGGCGAGGTGGTGGCGAGCACCCGCAGCGGGCGTGAAGGGGGCTATGTCATCAGCGAGTTGGTGGCCGGCGAGTACACCCTCGCCGCCAGCGCGCCCGCGTTCCGCCCCGCCGCGCTCCCGGTCAGCGTGCAGGCGTCCCGCGAGACCCGGCAGGACGTCGAACTCGCCGGCGGCGCCGTGCTGCGCGGCACCGTCAGGGCGACCGGCGGGCGCCCCGTCGAGGACGCGCGCGTGACACTCCTCGACGCGGCGGGCAACGTCGTGGACACCCTCACCACCGGACCCGACGGAACCTTCCGGTTCGTCGACCTGTCCTCCGGCGAGTACACGGTGATCGCCGCCGGATACCCGCCCGTGGCCACCGTGCTCCAAGTGGCGGGCGGGGGACGCACCGAGCGGGACCTCCAGCTCGGCCACGAGGACTGAGTCCCGCGTCAGGGGGCGCGAAGGCGCACGCCGGTGCGATTGGGTGGAACCAATTCCAGGAATGCCACACATCGCGACCGGCCGCCCCCGTAGCGTGGTGGACGGCGGCACAGATCTTGCGAGCCGTGGGGAGAGAGGGCCTGGGCCATGGACCGTGGCACCGAGCGGGAGTCAGCTCCCGGCCGCGGGGCCGGGTACGACGTGGTGGCGGAGCACACCGCGGCCGGTCGTGTTCCGCTGGCCGTGGTCCTGGTCGACCGCGACGGCCTCGTCTCGCACTGGAGCCGTGGCGCCCGGCGGCTGTTCGGCGCCACCAAGGACGAGGCGATCGGCCAGCCCGCCCTCGATCTGCTCCCCGTCTCCGGAGCCCTGCCCGAGGACGAGGGCACCGACCCCTACGACGCGTTCGCGGCCTACGACGGCCTCGGCCCCGACCTGGAGTCCTCCCTCGACTCGGGCCTGTCCTACCCGGCCGCAGGACGCGCCCGCCTCACCGTGCCCGAGCGAAGCGAGATGGGGGTCCCCCCGCCCGAAGGGTGGGGGAGTGATCGCGTGGACGTCCTGTGGTGGGCGTATCCGCTCGTCGGCCCCGGCCGGGAGCGGCTACTCGTGCTCGCCGCCGACGCGGGCGGCCTTCGCCAGGACGCCGACGACGCCTTCGAGGACGGCGCCTTCGAGCGCATAGCACCCGGCTTCGCCCTGCACACCGACTTCCCCGGCGCCGAGGAACTCGCCCGCAGGCTCCCCGAGATCCTGCCCAGCATGAGCGTCGGCGACAGCGCCCGCATCGTCTCGCAGGTCCTCGAACTGGGCTATCCCGTCCTGGAGTTCAGCCAGAACGAGCGGGTGCCGGTGACCCCCGACTGGGGCGTGGCCCGGCGCGCCGAGCGCAAGGCGCGCCGCGAGCGCGCCGCCCTCGCGGTCGCCGAGGGACTGCCCGTGCCGCAGACGGTCCTCGACGACGAGGGCGAGGACCTCGAATACGTCGCCGTACGCGAGCGCCTGGAGTTCCTCAACGAGGTCAGCGGCCGCATCGGCACCTCGCTCGACCTCGCCACCACCATCGTCGAGGTCAGCCGGGCCGTCGTCCCCCGTTTCACCGACGTCGCCGGCACCTATCTGCGCGAACAGGTCGTCGCCGGCGAGGGGTTCCCGGACGGCGTGCCGGACACCACCACCATGTGGCACCGGGTCGCCCTCGAACACACCGACGAACCCGGCCGCTGGGACGACGTCGTACCGGTCGGCGAGGCCATGCCGTTCCCGGCGCACACGCCGTTCTTCCAGTGCATGACCACCGGCGAGCCCGTCCTCGTGCCGCGCATCAGCGAGCAGATGGGGCACATGATCGCCTCGCAGTTCGAGAAGCGCGACATCCGGCCGCTGATCACCGGCCGCTCCATGCTGGTCGTCCCGCTCAAGGCGCGCAACGTCGTCCTCGGCTTCATGATCCTGCTGCGCCACCCGGAGCGCGTCGAGTTCAACGACATGGACCGCGTCACCGGCGCCGAACTCGCCGCCCGCGCGGGCCTCGTGCTCGACAACGCGCGCATGTACACCTACCAGGAGAGTGTCGCCGAGACCCTCCAGGACAGCATGCTGCCGCACATCCCGCCGCGTATGGCGGGCTGCGACATCGCCACCCGATACCTGCCGGGCACCCTGCTGGGACGTGTCGGCGGCGACTGGTTCGACTCGGTGAAACTGCCCGGCGCCCGCACCGCGCTGGTCGTCGGCGACGTCATGGGGCACGGCCTCAACTCGGCCGCCATGATGGGCCAGTTGCGCACCGCCGTGCAGACCATGGCCACCATGGACCTCCCGCCGGCCCAACTCCTGCGCAACCTCGACGACTTGGCGCAGCGCCTGGGCGACACCTATCTCGCGACCTGCCTCTACGTCGTCTACGACCCGATCGCTGGCGAACTCCACCTCGCCAACGCGGGCCACATCCCGCCGGTGATCGTGCGCGCCGGCAACGGCCGCAGCGAGCTGCTCGATCTGCCCACGGGCGCCCCCATCGGCGTCGGCGGGGTGCCCTTCGAGGCGGTGCGCGTGCGCGTGGACCCCGGCGACCGGCTCGTGATGTGCACCGACGGTCTGGTGGAGGTGCGGGGCGAGGACATCGGCGTAGGACTCGCGACGCTGAGCGAGTCGGCCGCGCATCCGGCCGCGTCCATGGACGACGCCTGCGACACGATCATCCGCTCCCTGGGAACCCGCGGCGGCCGCAAGGACGACGTCGCCCTCCTGATGGCCCGCCTCAACGGCATCGAGCCCGACGACGTCGCCGAGTGGCGGCTCGCCCTCGACCCGGTCGAGGCCCGCCGGGCCCGCCCGCTGGTCAGCGAGCAGCTCCACGCCTGGGGCCTCGACCGACTCGCCGACACCGCCGCACTGTTGGCCGGCGAACTGGTCACCAACGCCGTACGCCACTCCCGCGGCCGCCGGGCCGAACTGCGCCTGGTGCGCGGCGACACGCTGCTGTGCGAGGTGGACGACGACGATCCCACCCTGCCGACCCTCCTCAGCACCGGCCCCGACGACGAGTCCGGACGCGGACTGCACGTCGTCGGCATGCTCGCCCGCGAGTGGGGCGCCAGCCGTACGACCGCCGGCAAGACCGTCTGGTTCGAACTCACCCTGCCCCGCCGCTGAAGCCCAGGCGACCAAGGGGGCGCACGAGGCGCACATCGGCGTACACGTGCCGAATGAGCAGTGAAGGAATGCGCCGTGTGCTTGTGAGCGGGACCCCGGCGCGATAGACCGTACTGGCCCGTCACTTAAGGCGGAACGGCCTCGCATCCTGGGGAGTTGGGCATGAGCGTGACCAGTCGGTACCGGGAGGCCTGGGAGGGTTTCTGGCGCGAGGCGCCCGAGGAGCAGGGGGCCGTCTTCTGGGACGCGGCGCCGGCCCAGACGGTGGGGCTCCATCTCGCCCTGTTCGAGCCGAAGTTGCGAGATCCCGGCCTTCAGATGGTGGACCTCGGCTGCGGCAACGGCACGCAGACCCGTTTCCTCGCCGACCGGTTCACCCATGTCGTCGGCGCCGACCTGTCGGAGGCGGCCGTCGAGCACGCCCGGCACGCCGACCCGGCGGGGCAGGCGACCTACCGGCTCCTCGATGCCGCCGACAAGACCGAGGTCGAGGCACTGCACGCCGAACTCGGCGACGCCAACGTCTATATGCGGGGCGTGCTGCACCAGGTCGAGCCCGACGACCGGCAGCCGCTGGTGGACGGGATCGCCACGCTCGTCGGGGAGCGCGGCCATGTCTTCCTCGTCGAACTCTCCGAGGCCGCCCGCCCGATCCTGGGCGGCCTGGCCCAGGACCCGGAGGGACCGCCCGCGAAGCTCGTCCCGATCCTCCGCCATGGCATCGTCCCCGGCGAGGTGTCCGACGACCAGGTGCCCGACCTTCTCCGCACGGCGGGCCTCACCGTCCTCGCGAGCGGTGAACTGCCCCTGATCACCACTGAGTTCAGGGCAGACGGCGCCCGCATCGAGCTCCCGTCGAAGTGGCACATCGCGAGCCGCGCGGTGTGAGACGACAGGGGGAGGCAGGGCGGCTCACCGCCTCCCCCCGCCCGCATTACCCGAACTGGTGCTTGAGGAACGAGCCGGACCACGCCATCAGGTCCGCGGGCACGTAGTACCCCTTCTCGTCGTTGATCGCGTCCCAGTTCTTCGCCACGTCCTCGACGGAGGCGTCGCCCCCCTGGTGGGCGTACCCCTCCGTCGAGGCCAGAAAGATCCGCGCGAAGCGGCCCGCCCCGGCCGTGTAGATCTCCCCGCTGACCGGGCAGTCCTCGTGCGCGAGGTAGGCCACCATCGGCGCCACAGCCGACGAGGGCATGTACGGCATGCCCTCCACCGTTTCGGTGGGCTCCTCCTCCGGTCCGCCGCCCATCCGGGTCATCGCGGCCGGCGCGATCAG
This sequence comes from Streptomyces sp. NPDC051576, assembly GCF_040681835.1. NCBI lineage: Bacteria > Bacillati > Actinomycetota > Actinomycetes > Kitasatosporales > Streptomycetaceae > Streptomyces > Streptomyces sp. NPDC051576. The sequence goes on along the minus strand of NZ_JBFAZO010000002.1, from coordinate 116,082 downwards.
GTTGACCTTGATGTTGTGCGGCGCACCGGCCAGCTTCGCGCTGCGTGCCATGCCGACCGTGCCCGCCTTCGCGGCGGCGTAGGACAGGTTGTTGTCCATGCCGAACATGCCGCTGGAGGTGGTCAGGACGACCCGGCCGTAGCCCTGCTCCACGAAGTGCGGCCAGGCCGCCCGCATCGTGTTGAAGGAACCGAGCAGGTGGACGGCCAAGTGCCGTTCCAGGTTGTCGAGTTCGATCTCCGGGAGGCCCGCGTACCGGATGATCCCCGCGTTGTTGACGAGGACGTCGATCCGGCCGAAGGCCCGCAGCGCGGTGTCGACGATGGCCTCGCCGCCCGCCCGCGTGGACACGTCGTGGGTGTCGGCCACGGCCTGGCCGCCCGCCGCGACGATCCCGTCGACGACCTTCTGCGCGGGTCCGGCGTCGGAGCCCTCGCCCTCCATCGACCCGCCCAGGTCGTTGACGACGACCTTCGCCCCGCGTTCCGCCAGCAGGCGGGCGTAGGCGCGGCCGAGGCCACGACCCGCGCCGGTGACGACGGCGACGCGTCCTTCGAAGCCGAACTCGCTCATGGATGACTCCAGTTGTGTGCGGGTGGAAGCGGCGGCCGCTACCAGGTGACCGGCAGCGATTGAATGCCGTAGGCGAGCGCGTCGTCCCGGCGGAACTCCAACTCGCTGAAGTCGACCGCGAGTCGGAGGGTCGGGATGCGCCGGTAGAGGGTGCCGTAGACGACCTGCAGCTCGATGCGGGCGAGCTGCTGGCCGAGGCACTGGTGGATTCCCCAGGCGAAGGCGTGGTGGTGCCGGGCCTCGCGGGTGATGTCGAACTTCTCCGGCTCGGGGAAGGCCGCCGGGTCCCAGTTGCCGGCCGGCAGCGCGGCGATGATGCCCTCGCCGGCCTTGATGGTGACGCCCTCGATCTCGATGTCCTCGGCGGCGATCCGCCGCTGGCCGAGCGCCGGGATCGTCGTGTAGCGCAGGATCTCCTCGACCGCGTTCGCGACGACCTTGGGGTCGTCCGTCTCGCGCAGCAGCTTGAGCTGGTCGGGGTTCTGCAGCAGCAGGGCGGTGCCCATGGTGATCATGCTGGCGCTGGTCTCGTGGCCGGCGATCAGCAGGATCATGCAGAGCAACGTGGCGTCGGGGAGGGTGAGTTCGCCCGCCTTGATCCGCGCGCCGAAGTCCGAGATGACGTCCTCGGTGGGCTCCTCCATCTTGGCCGTGAGCATCTTGGCCAGATAGCCGCCCAGCTTCGCGTTGGCCTCCCGGTCCTCCTCGGCGGTCTTGTCGCTGCGGGTCGCGAAGGAGGCCCACTCCTGGAAGAACTCGTGCTCCTCGTACGGCACACCGAGCAGCGCGCAGATCATCATCGAGGGCAGCGGCAGTGACAGCGCGGTCACCAGGTCGACCGGCTTCGGGCCCGCGAGCATGTCGTCGATCAGCTCGTCGGTGAAGCGCTGGATCTCCGGCCGCAGCTTCTCCATGCGGTTGCGCGTGAACGGAGCCGTCATCATGCGGCGGATCCGCGTGTGGTCGGCGCCGTCGGCGTTGAAGATGGTCAGCGGGTGGTGCTGGACGTTCTCCGCCATCGCCTGGTTCGGCAGCGGGAACCCGGGCTGCTTGTCGTTGGAGCTCACCCGCGGGTCGGACAGGATCGCGCGCTGCGCGGCATGCCCGGTCACCAGCCACGGGGTGGAGCCGTCCCAGATACGGCCCCGGGACACCGGCGCCTTGTCGTTCAGCTCGCGCAGCCCGGCCGGCGGCGCGAAGGGGCAGGTGCGGTCGCGCGCGCCCGGGTAGTCGAAGATCTCCGCGTCGGGGGCGGCGAGATCCGTCTCGGCCTCGGACATGGTCGTTCCTCCAGATGAGGGTGGGGTGGGGGGAGTGAGGGGGGTGAGGGGAGGCGTACCGGTGGTCATTCCTCGATACGGATCGCGAGCGCGGGGCACACCGCCGCCGCGTTCCGTACGTCGTCGGCCAGTTCGGCCGGCGGGTTCTCGTCCAGCAGGATGACGATGCCGTCCTCGTCACGCTGGTCGAACACGTCCATCGCGGCGGCGACGCACTGTCCGGCGGCGACGCACTTGTCCTCTTCGACGACAACCTTCATGACAACTCTCCTGATCGTTCAGTGGGCGGGGGAGGGGACCTGATCGACGATCTCCTGACGGCGCTGCCTGGCCTGCTTGGGCATGTTCCAGCCGAGGATCCCGGTGACCCGGCCGCCGCTGCGGTAGCGCACGACGAACCGGCGGGCCGCCAACTCGCCGTCCACGACGTCCACTTCGGCATCGGCCGGCAGGAAGCCGTGCACCTGGAGCTTGGCGTCGAACTGGTCGGTCCAGAAGTACGGCACCGGCTCGTAGGGCCGGTCCTCCCCGAGGATCGCGCCCGCGACCGCCATGGCCTGCTCGGTGGCGTTGGTCCGGTTCTCCAGCCGGATCAGCCGGCCGAGCCGCTCGTGGTGCCAGCGGGCCACGTCACCGACGGCGTAGATGCCCGGCGCGGCCTGGCAACGCGAGTCGCACACCACGCCGTTGTCGAGTTCGAGCCCGCTGTCGGCCAGCCACTCCGTCGCCGGTGTCGCTCCGATCGCGACCACTACGACGTCGGCGGGCAGCATCTCGCCGGTGCTCAACTCCACGCCGCAGACCCGGCCTTGGTCGCCGAGCAGGCCCACCACGCCGTTGCCGAGGCGCAGTCGCACCCCCCGTTCGGTGTGCAGCTCCGCCAGCAGCCCCGACACCAGCGGGCCCACCTGGAGGGCGAGCGGTCCCGTCAGCGGGCCGGCCAGGGTGACGTCCAGGCCCAACGTTCGTGCGGTGGCGGCGATCTCGGAGCCGAGGACCCCTTCGCCGACGACCACCAGCCGTGATCCGGCGAGCAGATCCGTCCGCAGGGCGAGCGCGTCGTCGAGGGTGCGCAGCACATGCACACCGGTCAACTCCCCTTGCCCGGGCAGCACTCGGGGCTGTACACCGGTGGCGATCACGATCGCGTCGGCGCTCAGCTCGCGCCCTGACTCGGTGCGCACGGTCCGGGTCGCCGGGTCCAGGGCGACCGCGGGGTCGCCGAGCACGAACTCGGTGTCCAGGCCGGACAGCATCTCCTCGCTGCGCAGGGCGGACCGGCCCGGTTCCCAGTCGCCGGAGAGGATCTGCTTGGACAGCGGCGGACGGTCGTACGGGGCGTGCGGTTCGGCGCCGAGCACCGTGATCCGGCCCGTGTACCCCTTGCGCCGGAGGGCCTCCACCGTGGTCAGCCCGGACGCGGAGGCGCCCACCACCAGCACGTGGGCCACGGCCCCGGTGTCGTCCTCGATGCTCATGTGCACTCCGTTGCAGCGTCGTTGCGATGTTCCGTGCGGGCTTACGCGAGGTAGCGTCCGCCGTTGGTGCTGAGGGTCTGGCCGGTGACGTAGGAGGCCTCTTCGGAGGCGAGGTACGCCACGGCGTAGGCCACGTCCTCCGGGGTGCCGGCCCGCTTCATCGGCATGTGGGCGGCGGCCGTCTCGATGTCGACCGGGCCTTCGCGGACCAGGGGGGTGTCGATGAAGCCCGGCGGGACGTGGTTCACGGTGATGCCCTTGTCGACGTACTCCATCGCGAGCGTCCGGGTGAGGCCGATGACGCCGCCCTTGGAGGCCGCGTAGTGGGCCATGGAGGGGGCCCCGGTCTGTGCCGAGGAGGACGAGATGTTGATGATCCGGCCCCAGCCCGCCGCCAGCATGTCGGGCACGAGTTCCCTGGTGACCAGGAAGGGGCCCTTGAGGTTGACGCCGATGATGCGGTCCCAGGACGCCTCGGAGATGCTCGTGAACGGCTCGTAGGCGGTGATGCCCGCGTTGTTGACGAGGATCGTGACCGGGCCGAGCTCCTCGCGGGTGCGGGCGGCGGCCGCCGCCACGGCGCCGGCCTCGGCCGCGTCACCGGGGACGGCGATCGCCGTACCGCCGGCCTCCTGGACGGCCGCCGCGGTCTTCTCGGCGCCCTCGCTGTTCAGGTCCCACACCGCGACCGCGGCTCCCCTGGCCGCGAGCACCTTCGCGATCGACTGGCCGATGCCGCGTCCGCCGCCGGTGACGACCGCGACCTTTCCCTGCAGTGACATGTGCGCTCCCTTGCGCTCGTGCGCGGTGCCGGAGGACGGACACCGGTGGTTCGTTCAGTACTCGCCCAGAGCCTCGCCCAGGGCCTCGCGGACCGCGGTGCGGGCCGCCACGGCCCGGGGGAAGCCGGTGTATCCGGCGGCGTGGTAGAGGACCTCGGCCAGCTCGTCCCTGGTCACTCCGTTGGTGAGGGCGACGCGGGCATGGGTCTTGATCTCGGTCTCGGCACCGAGCGCGATCAGGATGCCGAGGGTGACCAGGCTGCGGTCGCGCGGGGCCAGGCCCTCGCGGCCCCACAGCGCGCCCCACACGGTGGTCAGGCCGATCTCGACGAGATCCTCGCCGAGCTTGCCGTCCCGCATGTCGAGATCACCCTCCGCGGGAACCACCCCAGGGAGCGCGGCCCGCAGGGCTTTTACGCCCGCGGCACGCAGATCGGTGGTTTCCTTGACGTCTTCGGCGCTCATGCGCGACTCCCGGTCCATGCGATTGCATTCGTCCCAACCCGAAAGTTAGATCAAACGGTCGGTACAATCAATGCCTGCCGCGTAATGGCCGGTAGAAGCTCTCCGGTCCCCGCCATTGCTCGGGCTCGGGCCCTCATCTACTCTCGGTCTGAATATTCGACCGACTGGTCGAACTATCAAACCAGGCTCGCTGGGAGCCGCAGCCCAGTCACCTTGGAGGGCACATGAGCGCATCTTCGAAACCGGCGGTCCAGGACCGGGTCGACGTCCTCGTCATCGGGGCCGGCGTCACCGGCATCTACCAGCTCTACGCCGCCCGCGAGGCCGGGTTCTCGGTGCGGCTCCTGGAGGCCGGCAGCGGCGTGGGCGGCACCTGGTACTGGAACCGCTACCCCGAGGCGCGCTTCGACTCCGAGAGCTACACCTACGGCTACCTCTTCTCGAAGGAGCTGTGGGAGGAGTGGGAGTGGTCGGAGCGGTTCGCCGGCCAGCCCGAGATCGAGCGCTACTTCAACCACGTCGTCGACAGGTTCGACCTGCGGCGCGACATCCGCACCGGCGTCAAGGTCACCTCGGCCGTCTTCGACGAGCCCTCCGGCACCTGGACCGTCCGGGGCAGCGACGGCACCGAGGTCCGGGCCCGCTACGTCGTCGCGGCCACCGGCAACCTCTCGGTGCCGTTCATCCCCGCCATCCCCGGACGCGAGGACTTCCGCGGCGAGCAGCACCACACCGCGCGCTGGCCGAAGACCCCGATCGACTTCACCGGCAAGCGGGTGGCCCAGATCGGCACCGGCTCCAGCGGGGTGCAGATCATCTCCGCGATCGCGGACGACGTAGCGCAGTTGACGGTGTTTCAGAAGGACGCCGACTGGCTCACGCCGCTCAACAACGGGCCCATCACGCCCGAGGAGCAGGCCGAGCTGAAGGCCAACTACGAGTCCATCCGGGAGACGTTGGACACCTCGCCGAGCGGGTTCCTGCACCAGATCGTCATGCGCTCCGGACTCGACGACAGCCCGGAGGACCGCCAGGCGTTCTACGAGGAGCGGTGGAACGGCCCGGGCTTCACCAAGCTGACCGAGCACTACATGGACATGCTGTCGAACGAGACGGTCAACGCGGAGTGGTGCGCGTTCCTGGCCGACAAGATCCGCAGCATCGTCAAGGACCCGGAGACGGCGGACAAGCTGATCCCCAAGGCCCATGGCTACGGCGGCCGTCGGCCCCCCTTCGGCACCGGCTACTACGAGACGTACAACAAGCCGAACGTCTCCCTCGTCGACATCAACACGATGCCGATCACCCGCATCACCGAGGACGGCATCGAAACCGCCGACGGTGCCCGGGAGTTCGACATCATCATCTGGGCCACCGGCTACGACTTCGGCACCGGCGCCCTCAACAGGCTTGGCGTGCAAGGGCGTCAGGGGCTCTCGCTCAAGGAGTACTGGGCCGAGGGGCCGCGCACCTACCTCGGCACCGTGACGGCCGGCTTCCCCAACTTCTTCTTCCCCGGCGGCCCGCACGGCGCCACGGGCAACAACCCGCGCTACGCCGGCGACCAGGTGGACTTCGTCGTCGACGCCATCGTCCACACCCGGGACAGCGGCCACGACGTCATCGAGGTGACCGAGGCCGCCGAGACGGAGTGGACGGACACCATGAACAACAGCACGATGTCCTCCTTCCTGGAGAGCAGCTACTTCTCCGGCGGCAACATCCCCGGCAAGCCGGTCAAGCAGCTCCTCAACCCGACGGGCCGGTGGGCGCTCCAGGAGGCGATCGCCGCCGTCAAGCAGGAGGGGTTCCCGACCTTCGTCCTGTCCAAGGCCGAGACACCTGATGTCTGAACGCCTGGATGCCTGAACGGCCGGACGCCCGTGCCGCCCCGGACGTGGGCGGCACGGGCGTCCGGGTCTCCGTGCCCTACGGCACGAGGGTCGTGACGCGCTGCTGGAAGAGCCAGCGGCCCTCGTGCAGGCGCAGCACGTCGTCGTAGCGGCCGGTCATCTGGACGCTCCAGCCGGTCTCGCCGCGCGCGAAGAACGCCAGGTTGCTGGTGGCCGTGACCTCGTCCTCGGTCGCCGAGGTGATCACGGTGTTGCCGAGCATGTGCAACTGCGGCTGCTCGGGCGAGAAGCCGCCGAAGCCCTGCCGGATGGCCTCCCGTCCCTCGAACTTGGCCATGCCGACGATCTCGGCGGTGCCGTCGGGGGTGAACAGGTCGGCGATGGCGTCGGTCCGGCCGGAGTCCAGGGCCTGGGCGTAGGCGGCGACGGCGCTCTGTACGGCGGCCGTGACGGACGGGTCGATCGTGGTGGTCATGTCACTCCAAGGTCGAGAAGGCTGGGGAACGCCCAAGTGGGCTGGGGGTGAAGGCCGTTACGCCTGGTACGTCGTCTTCCTGCGGTGCAGCAGCCAGGCGCCGTTCTCGCGGCGCAGGGTGTCGTCGTAGTGCCCGACCACGCCCACCGCCCAGCCCGCCTCGCCGCGCTGGAGAAAGACCACGTCGCTCAGGGCGCGGGCCGTGCCCTCGCCCGTGGACGTCACGACGGTGTTGGTCACCAGGTGGAGCTGGGGCAGCGCCGGGGCCCACCCCTTGAAGGCCTCGCGGAGCGCGTCGTGCCCCTCGATCGGGTCCATGCCCGGCACTTCCAGGACGCCGTCGGGCGTGTAGGTCGCGACGACGTCGTCGGTGCGGCCGGCGTCCTGGGCCTGGGTGTGCGCGCCGAGCACGGCCCGGACGCCCGCCACGACCCACGCCTGTGTGGATTCGCTCATTCTTCGCTCCAAGGTCGGGTGTTTCGACCACTCAGTCTATTGATGAGTCGAAGATAAAGGGAGGGGTGCGCGTCGGATTCGTTGACCGATCGGTACAATTCCAAATAACATGCGGGCGGCCGGTCAACGGGGACTTGTCGCCGAAGGAGGCGTGAACATGACGAAGCGTTGGAAGCAGCGTCCGCCGGGCTCGACGTGGGGCGATTGGGGCGAGGACGACGAACTGGGTCGTATCAACCTGCTCACTCCCGAGAAGGTCCTCCAGGGGGTCCGCGAGGTCGAGGCCGGGGTCAGCTTCAGCCTGAGCCTGCCCCTCGACTATCCCGGTGGGTCCGCGCTGAACCAGCGGCGGTACCCGCCGATCCTCAGGCCCACCGAGGACCTGGCCCACAAGCAGGACGTCTTCTACAACGTCGTCGCCCGCGAGCAGATCGACCCGCAGTTGATCGACGTGTGGTCCGACGACGTGGTCACCCTCTGGCTGCAGTACTCCACCCAGTGGGACTCCCTCGCGCACCAGGGCGCCGAGTTCGACGCGGACGGCGACGGGGTCGCCGAGCCCGTCTACTACAACGGGTTCCGGCCGGGCGAGCACCTCGTGGGACCGCAGGAGGACGCCAAGGGCGACGGCAGCGGAAGCATCAGCTTCGCCCGCAACCTCGGCCTGGAGAAGATGGCGGAGCACGGAGTCCAGGGACGCGGTGTCCTCATCGACATCGCCCACCACCTCGGCACCGACTACCAGCCGGTCAGCTTCAAGCAGTTGCAGGACATCATGACCGCGGACAACGTGGTCGTGGAGCCCGGCGACATGGTCCTGCTGCACACCGGCTTCGCCACCCAGGTCCTCGCCTGGGAGAAGAACCCGGACCCGGTGGCGATCCACCAGACCGCCGCCTACCTCGACGCGGACGACCCGGAGATCCTGAACTGGATCACCGAGTCGCAGATGTCGGCGCTGATCTCCGACAACTACGCGGTCGAGGGCGTGGCCACCACCAAGGCCCAGGGCCCGCACACGCTGCTGCCGATCCACCACCTGTGCCTGTTCAAACTGGGCGTCCCGCTGGGCGAGTTGTGGTACCTGCACGACCTCGCGGCCTGGCTCCGCGAGCACAACCGCAGCCGCTTCCTGCTCACCGCGCCCCCGCTCAACCTGCCCGGCACACAGGGCAGTCCGCTCACACCGGTCGCGACCGTCTGAGAGCGCTACGACGGGAAGGGCCCCCGGAATCTCCGGGGGCCCTTCCCGTCGTAGCGTCACACCGCCGCGATCCTCCGCAGCGTCTCCGCGATCGTGTCCCGCGAGGGCAGCCAGACCCGCTCCAACGAGGGTGCGTACGGCGCCGGGACGGACGGCGGTGCCACCCGGGTGACCGGCGCGTCCAGGTGCCAGAAGCCCTCGTCGACGGCCATGGCGGAGAGTTCCGCGCCGACACCGAAGTCCCGCACCGCCTCGTGCGCGATGACCAGGCGGTTGGTCTTGGCGAGCGAGGCGAGGACCGTCTCGCGGTCCAGCGGGGCGATGGTGCGCAGGTCGATCACCTCGACGCTGATGCCCTCGCTCGCGAGCAACTCCGCGGCGGCCAGGCCGTCCTGGACCATCCGCGACCAGGACACCAGGGTGATGTCGGTGCCCTCGCGGACCACCTTCGCCTTGCCGAGCGGGATCAGGTGGTCGGCCGGCGGCATGGGGCCCTTGAGGCCGTACTGGAGCCGGTTCTCCACGAAGACCACCGGGTTGGGGTCCTGGATGGCGGCGCGCAGCAGGCCGTAGGTGTCCGCGGGGTTGGACGGCATCACGACCGTCAGCCCGGGGATGTGCGCGAGCAGTGCCTCCAGGCTCTGCGAGTGCTGGCTGCCCGAGGAGCGGCCCGCGCCGAACTGCGTGCGCACGACCAGCGGCATGGAGGCCCGGCCCCCGGTCATGAAGCGCAGTTTGGCGGCCTGGTTGAGGAGCATGTCGAGGCAGACGCCGATGAAGTCCATGTACATGATCTCCACCACCGGCTTCATGCCGGCCATGGCCGCCCCCACCGCCGTACCGACGACGGCGCTCTCGCTGATCGGCGTGTCCCGCACCCGGCCGGGGAAGGCCTGCGCCAGCCCGCGGGTGAGACCGAAGACGTTGCCGCCCGCGCCGACGTCGATCCCGGCGACGAACACGCTTGGATCGGCGGTCAGTTCATGCTCCAGAGCCAGTCGTACGGCGTCCATGGACCGGAAGATCTCGGCGTCGGCCGGGAGCGGCGCGGGCTCGGGGACGGGGAGGCGGGGCGCGGAGACGTAGTCGTGCAGGGTCTCGGGGTCCGGTTCCGGCAGGCTCCTCGCCCAGTCGACCGCCGCCTCGATCTCCTTGTCGATCTCCTCGTCCACGGCGTCGGCGGCCGCCGGGTCCAACTGGCGGCGGGCCACCAGCAGCGGGTCGCGTTCCTTGGCGGCGGCGACCTCCTCGGCGGGGCGGTAGCGTTCGGGATCGCCCTCGTAGTGGCCGTGCCAGCGGTACGTCTCGGCCTCCACGAGCACCGGGCCGCCGCCCGCGCGCAGCCGCGCGACCACCCCGGTCATGGTCTGCGCGACCGCCAACACGTCGTTGCCGTCGACGTGTTGGTAGCCGATGCCGTAGCCGGCGGCGCGCGCGGAGAGCGGGGCGCGGTGCTGCTCGGAGGCGGGGGAGAACTCGGAGTAGTGGTTGTTCTCGCAGAGGAACACCACCGGCAGATCCCATACGGCGGCCAGGTTCACGGCCTCGTGGAACATGCCCTGAGCCACCGCCCCGTCGCCGAAGAACGCCACCACCACGTCACCGGCCGCCCGCAGTTTCGCGGCGGTCGCGACCCCGGCGGCGATCGGGAGGCCGGCGCCGACGATGCCGTTGGCGCCGTAGATCCCGAGGCCGGGGTCCGCGATGTGCATCGAGCCGCCGCGGCCGTGGCAGGTGCCCGCCTCCTTGCCCATCAGCTCGGCCATCATCGATGCCGAGTCCAGGCCCTTCGCCAGGACATGGCCGTGGCCGCGGTGGGTGGAGGTGATGCCGTCGCGTGCGCCCAGCGGCCAGCAGGCGCCGACGGCACTGGCCTCCTGACCGATCGACAGATGCAGGAAGCCGGGGATCTCCGTCGCCTTGTACAGCTCGGACGCCCGCTCCTCGAAACGCCGGATGCGGCGCATCCGGCGGTACATCTCCAGGAGCTGGTCCGGTTGTGCGGAGCCGGTGCCGGTGTGATGCGATGCCTGAGTCATGCGGTCCTCGCTTTAATGTACCGTTTGGTCTAGCAAACTAGAGCGACGTCCCCGGATCCGCTTCCCCCAGGCGTGCCGCAGCGCGGCGCCTGTGCGGATACGGGAAGCGCGCACGTCGTCACAGCCAGGGGAGAGAACACATGCCACGACCGCCGGGTCATGGGCCGGGCTTCGAAGTCAGACGCCAGAAGATCATCGACACCGCGGCGTCCCTGTTCGCGCGACAGGGCTACGCGGCGACCTCCATCAACGACCTGGGCCGCGCGGTCGGGCTCGCCAAGGGTGCCCTGTACTACTACATCGGCTCCAAGGAGAACCTGCTCATCGAGATCCAGTCGCGGGTGCTCGGGCCGCTGCTGGCCCGCGCCAAGGAGATCGCGGCCCTCGACGAGGCTCCACTGCTGCGGCTGCGGCTGCTCTCCGAGTCGCTGCTGACGATCATCTTCCGCAGGCTCGACCACATCTGGGTCTACGAGCACGACTACCGCAGCCTCGGCGGCGACGAGCTGGCGACGGTGCTGCGGCAGCGCTCCGACTTCGAGCGGCTGATCACCGGCCTGCTCACCGAGGCCGTCGAGGAGGGGAGCTTCCGCGCCGTCGAACCGCACCTGGCCACCCTGGAGTTCCTCAACCTGCACAACCACACCTACCAATGGGTGCGGCCGGACGGCAGTTGGGACGCCGCGTACCTGTCCGGCGAGTACTGCTCGACGCTCTTCCGCGGTTTCGCCGCGTCCGAGGGCGCCCTGCCGGACGTCGAGGCGCTGGCCGCCGACTTCAAGCGGGCCCGACCCGAACTGCCCCTCGACCCCGAGGAGTTGTGGGAGGAAGCCGTCTCCGTGGCGAGCTGACCGGACCGGTGGTGCGCCCCCGCTCGGGCGCACCACCGGTACCGCCCCGTCACGCGCCCTTGACCAGGGCCCTGGCGATGACATTGCGCTGGATCTCGTTGGTGCCCTCGCCGATCTCCAGGATCTTGGCGTCGGCGTAGAAACGGGAGATCTCCGACTCGCGGACGTAGCCGTAGCCGCCGTGGATCTGGAGCGCCTGGGACGCGGCCCGGTTGGCGACCTCGGAGGCGTACAGCTTGGCCATGGCGGCCTCCGTGCTGTGCGGCCGGCCCTGGTCGGCGAGCCACGCGGCGCGGTACACCATCCAGCGGGCCGCCTGGTACTCCGTACCGATGTCGGCGATCTTGTGCGCGACCGCCTGGAAGTCGGAGAGCGGACGCCCGAACTGGTGCCGTTCCTTGGCGTGTTTGACCGCGAGCGCCAGCGCCGCCTTGGCCAGTGAGAGGCCCAGGGCCGCCACGCTGATCCGGCCGCCGTCGAGGACGGACAGGAACTGCCGCAGCCCGTTGCCCTCCTCGCCGATCAGATGGTCGTCGGAGACCCAGCAGTCGGTGAAGACCAGCTCCCGGGTGTCCATGGCGTGCCAGCCGAGCTTCTTCAGCTTGGCGCCGACCGTGTAACCGGGCGTGCCGGTCGGCACGTAGAAGGTCGCGTACCCCTTGCGTCCGTCCGCGCCCTTGCCGGTGGTGGCCAGCAGGGTGACGCCCTGGCTGATGTCGGTGCCCGCGTTGGTGATGAACATCTTCGTGCCGTTGATCACCCAACCGCCGTCCGCCCGGCGGGCGGTGGTCGCGATCCCGGCCGCGTCGGAGCCGGCCTCCGGCTCGGTCAGCCCGAACGCGCCGATCGCCTCACCCTTGGCCAGCGGGGTCAGCCAGCGCCGCTTCTGCTCCTCGGTGCCGTACGCGAGCAGCGGCAGGGTGCCGATGGTCGAGTGGGCGTTCCACGAGGAGGCCACCGACTGGTCGGCGGCGCCGAGTTCCTCCATCACCGCGACATAGGTGACCGTGTCCGAGCCCGCCCCGCCGTACTCCTCCGGTACGAGCATGCCCATCAGGCCGAGTTCGCCGAGCTTGGTGAAGACCTTGGTGGGGAAGATCTCGTTCTCGGACCACTCGGCCGCGTGGGGCGTGATCTCGTTGGCCGCGAACTCGCGGACCATGTCCTGCAGGGCGAGGGTCTCCTCGGGCAGGTCGAAGTCCATGTCACAGTCCCTTCGGGGTCAGCAGCACCTTGAGGTGCCGGGCCCGGTCGGCGGCCAGGTCCTCGAAGACACCGGCTCCTCCCGAGAGCGGAAAACGGCCGGTGATCAGGGGCGAGGCATCCAGTCGTCCGGTGCTCATCAGATCGATCACGCGCGGGATGTCGAAGTTGTAGCCGAGCGTGCCGACCACCGACCGCTCGTAGAACACGAGTTGGCCCATGTCGAACTCGACGCTGCCGTGTCCGACCCCGGCCAGCACGACCCGGCCGCCGCGCCGGACGATCGAGACGGCCTGCCCCGCGAGCGCGGGCACACCGGTCGCGTCGATGACGACGTCCGGGCCGATCCGCCCGGTCCGCACGAACACCTCGCGCCGTACGTCCGTTTCGCGCGGGTCGAAGGCCTCGGTGACGCCGATGCCGAGCAGCATCTCGCGGCGCCCGGCGAGGGGTTCGCTCACGAACAGCCCTGCCGCACCGGCGATCTGGGCCGCCAGGACGACCGCGACACCGATCGGTCCGCCGCCGACGACGAGAACGTTGTCGCCCGGTTTGACCCCGGCCCGGGTCACGGCGTGCAGCCCGACCGCCAACGGCTCGGCCACGGCGGCCAGTTCGTCGCTGACGTTGTCCGGCAGGCGGGTCAGACCGGCCAGCGGCACAGTGACGCGTTCCGCGAAACCGCCGGGTGAGGCGAGGCCCACGGAACCGCTCTTCGGACAGATGTGGTACTCGCCGCGCGTGCACCAGAAGCAGGTGCCGCAGCGCCAGACGGGGTCCGCGGTGACGCGGTCGCCGACCGCGATGCCGGGCACCTCCGCGCCCAACGCGACCACTGTGCCGCTCAGTTCATGGCCAAGGGCGAGCGGTGGTTTGGTGCCGGTGAGGGGATGCGGACCCTCGCGGATCATGTGCGGGCCTTCGAGGAACTCGTGCAGGTCCGTGCCGCAGATGCCGCACCACGTCACTTCCACGACCGCCTCGTGCGGGCCCGGGTCCGGGGGCTCGGGCACGTCTTCGAGCCGTAGGTCGAGTGCGCCGTGCCAGACGAGTGCCTCCATGTTTTCCGGCCCTTTCGTGTCGTGTGTCGTCTGCGGATCCGCCCCTTATGGGGCGCTTCTCTTGCCGCGATTCAGAAAGGAGTCGAGTCCGTCGGTCGCGTCCTGGGTGCCGAACACCCCGGTGAACAGCGCGCGTTCCAGTGCCAGCCCGGCCGACATGCCCGCGTCCGTGCCGTGGTCCACCGCCTCCTTGATCGCCTCCAGGGCGGCCGGCGGGCCCTCGGACAGCTGACGGGCGTAGGCCAGGGCGGCCTTCAGGGCGGCGCCCTTGGGGACGACCTCGTCCACCAGGCCCAGCCGCAGCGCCTCCTCCGCCTTCACCCGGCGGCCGGTCATCAACAGGTTCTTCGCGCGGGAGGGGCCGATCAGCCGGGCGAGGCGCTGGGTGCCGCCCGAGCCGGGCATGATCCCGAGCTGGACCTCCGGCTGGCCGAGCACCGCGTCCTCGGCGGCCACCCGGTAGTCGGCGGCCAGCGCCAGCTCCATGCCGCCGCCCAGCGCGTACCCGGTGACGGCCGCGATCACCGGCATCGGCAGGTGGGCCACCTCCTCGAAGGTGCGCTGCAAGGCGCGGTTCCAGCCGCGGATCTCCTCCGGGCCCATCGCGGCCAGGGCCTTGATGTCGGCGCCGGCGGCGAAGAGCCGCTCGCCGCCGTAGAGCACCACGGCCCGTACGGCAGAGGCGTCGGCCAGCTCGCGTACGCGGGCGGACAGCTCCTCCCGTTGCAGGGAGTCGAAGGCGTTCATCGGCGGATGGTCGAGGCGGACCGTGACGACCGGTCCGTCGGTGTCGAGCCGGATGCGTGGCACGAAGACCCCTCCTCGTCGGCGGATGCGACATCGCTGTGTGCGGACGGTTGTCGTCGCGGACGCTCCGTCGTAAAGTGCGGCTCCCAGGTTTTATAGACCAAGGGGTACACTAAATCTTGGGAGCGGGCAACCGACCGGTCGGGACATTTCCGGCCGCCGAGCGAGAGAGTCGCCGTGCACAATTTCGCGAGCATCCTCGACTACCACCTGACGCAGCGGCCCGACGCCGTGGCCGTGACGCAGGAGGGACGCGGTCTGACCGTCCGCCAACTGCACGAACGGGTGAACCAGTTGGCCGCCGGACTGGCCGAACTGGGCGTCGGCCGGGGCGATGTGGTGGCGCTGCTGCTCTACAACCAGCCGGAGTTCCTGGAGCTGGTGTACGCCACCAATCGGCTGGGCGCCGTCTTTCTGCCGCTCAACTACCGCCTCTCCGAGGAGGAGTGGCAGTACATCCTGGGGCACGCACAGGCCAAGGTGATCGTCACCGAGCCGGAGTTCGTGCCGGCCGTCGAGCGCAGCGCCGGGTGCCTCACCGATCTGGAGCACCGGGTCCTGATCGGCGGAAGTGATCCGGCCGAGGAGCCGTGGACCGGTTACGAGGAGCTGCTGGCCCGGCACAAGGGCGAGTGGGTGGAGCCCGTGGAGGTCGAGCCCGGTGATCTCCAGCGGCTCATGTACACCTCCGGCACCACCTCACGCCCCAAGGGCGTCCGCATCACCTACGGGAACCTAGAGGCCAAGAACCTGGCCCACATCGTGCACTTCGGTCTGACGGCGGCGGACACCACACTGGTCTGCGGCCCGCTCTACCACGTGGGTGGTCTGGACATGCCTGCCCTGGGGGTGCTGTACGCGGGCGGCGGCGTCGTGCTCCAGCGCAAGTTCGACCCGGTGGGCGTGCTGCACGCGATCGAGAAGCACCGGGTCACCAACGCGTGGCTGGCGCCCGCCATGGTCAACGCGGTCCTGGAGGTCCCCGACCGCGAGGAGTACGACACCAGCTCGGTCCGCTTCATCCTCGGCGGCGGCGAGAAGACGCCCGAACCGGTGCTGCGGCGCATCATGACCGCCTTCCCGAACGCCTGGTTCGCCGACGCCTACGGCCTCACCGAGACCGTCTCCGGCGACACCTTCCTCGACCGCGGGCACGCCCTGTCCAAGCTGGGCTCGGTCGGCCGTCCCGTCCCGCACACGCGCGTACGGATCGTCGACGACAGCGGCCACGAGGTCCCCGCCGGTGAACTCGGCGAGATCACCCTGCGCGGCCCGAAGGTCTTCGCCGGCTACTGGCGCGACGAGAAGGCCACGGCGGCGGCGCTGAAGGACGGCTGGTTCCACACCGGCGACATCGGACACCTCGACGAGGACGGCTTCCTCTACATCGACGACCGCAAGAAGGACATGATCGTCTCCGGCGGCGAGAACATCGCCACGCCCGAGGTGGAGCGCGTCCTGTACGAGCACCCGGTCGTCCTGGAGGCCGCCGTGGTCGGGCTCGACCACCCCCGCTGGGGTGAAGTCCCGCGCGCCTTCGTGGTGTTCAGGCCCGGCGAGAGCGCGGGCGCGGAGGAGCTGCGGGAGTTCTGCCGGGCCCGCCTCGCCAAGTTCAAGGTGCCGGCCCGCTTCGACATCGTCGACGAGCTGCCCCGCACCCCGTCCGGCAAGGTCCTCAAGCGCACCCTGCGCGACATCCCCGCGGAGGGCTGAACCATGACCGACGTGACCACCGAACTCCGGCTCGACGGCCGGACCGCCTGGGTGACGGGCGCGGGCAAGGGCCTGGGCCGGGCCATCGCGGTCGCCCTCTCCCAGGCCGGCGCGACCGTGGCGGCAACAGCCCGCACTGCGGCGGACCTTGAGAGCCTGGAGGCCGAACTCGCCGCGCACGGCGGCAAGGTGCTGGTCCTGCCCGGCTCGGTCGCCGACTCCGCCGCCGTACGGACCATGGTCGAGCGCATCACCGACGGCACCGGCCGCCTCGACGCGGTCGTCAACTGCGCCGGTACGAGCCCCCACTTCACCCGCAGCGAGCGCGTCACCGACGAGGACTGGCAGCAGGTCCTCGACGTCAATCTCCAGGGCACCTTCTACTGCTGCCGCGAGGCCGGCAAGGTGATGCTGGAGCAGCGCTCCGGCTCGATCGTCAACGTCTCCTCGGTGCACGCCCGCACCGGCTTCGAGCGGATCGCCGCCTACGCGGCCAGCAAGGGCGGGGTCGAGGCCCTCACCAAGTCCCTCGCCGTCGAGTGGGCCGACCGCGGGGTCCGCGTCAACGCCCTCGCGCCCGGCTACTTCCACACCGACCTCAGCTCCGGCCTGCTGGCCAGCCGCTGGGGCGAACGCATCGTCGACAGCACCCCGTTGGGCCGTGTCGGCACCGTCGGCGAACTCGGCGGCGCCGCCGTCTTCCTCGCCTCCGACGCCTCCCGCTTCGTCACCGGCACCACTCTCACGGTGGACGGTGGCTGGACCGCGCGGTGACGCCCGTGATCACCGCTCCGGCGCGGGCCGCACGGTGAGGATCTGCTGCGCGTGCCCGACCGGACCGTGCACGTCGTGCAGGACCGTGCTGGTGAGGCCCTGCCCGGTCGGCCCGAACGTGACCGACGTGTCCAGCCCCGTCCACTCGCCCTCGGGCTGCCGGTGCAGGTGGACGGTCAGGTCGAGGTTCGGGTAGATCCACGCGGTGGGCGGCTGTCGTACGGCGATGCCGTTCGCCGTGTCGACCAGCGCGAGGAAGGACGCGAGCGGGCTGCTGGGCTCACCGGCGACGAGAGCGTGCCGGGTGGAGACCCAGGCGGTCGTACGGCCCGGCCGGGGCGGTGCCAGCGGGCGGACGTCCACGGACGCGATGTATCCGCCGGGCCACAGCGCGCTCATCTCCCAGGGGGCGAGCCGCTCGGGAGGCGTGAGCCGGTCGCCCGTGCCGCCCGCGACGGCGGAGGTGTCGACCGCGGCGAGGTACCAGGCCCGGGCCCGCACCACCGGGCGCTCCGCGACCAGCACCACGGCCTCGACCAGCTCGATCGTGCGGCCGGGCCGGACGGTCTCCACCCGGATCTCGCACTCTTCGAGCGCGAGCCGCCCCAGAATGTCGTAGCTGATCCGCGACATCAGGAGGCCGGTCTCCGGCCGTACGGCCCGCTCGATGGCGTGGACGACGAGTCCGCCGAGCGGGCTGAAGTGCAGCTCGTCCGGGTCCCAGGCGCCGCTCGCGTGGGCGGTGGGCTTGTAGCGGTGTTCGCCGGTGCGCTCGTAGTAGCTGTCGGGGGCCGTGGTGCCGGTGTTCAACGGACGTCTCTCCTCGGGCTGTTCGATTCAGCAGCGTAGCCCGCGATCAGTCCGCCGACGCGCTCCGCAGCGGCGGCCGACTTCATGGCGGGTTCCGGCCACGGCGCGTAACGTGACGCACCATGAAGATCCTCATCAGCGCCGACATGGAGGGTGCCACCGGCGTCACCTGGCCTGCCGACGTGTTGCCGGGGACACCGCAGTGGGAGCGGTGCCGTTCGATGTTCACCTCGGACGTGAACGCCGCCGTCCTCGGCTTCTACGACGGCGGCGCCGACGAGGTGCTCGTCAACGAGGCGCACTGGACGATGCGCAACCTGCTCCTCGAACAACTCGACGAGCGGACCCAGATGCTCACCGGGCGGCACAAGTCCCTCTCCATGGTGGAGGGCGTGCAGCACGGCGACATCGACGGCATCGCGTTCGTCGGCTACCACGCGGGCGCCGGCATGGAGGGCGTCCTCGCCCACACCTACCTCGCGAACTCGATCACCGGCGTGTGGCTGAACGACGTCCGCGCCAGCGAGGGTCTGCTCAACGCGCAGGTCGTCGCCGAGTACGGGGTACCGGTCGTCCTGGTCACCGGTGACGACGTGGCCTGCGAGGACGCCCTCGGGTACGCGCCCGAAGCGCTGAAGGTCGCCGTCAAGGACCATGTGTCCCGGTACGCGGCCGTGTGCCGCACCCCGGCGAGGACCGCCGCCGACATCCGCGCGGCGGCGAAGGAGGCGGCGCGACTGGCGGTCCGTCAGGAACCGGTCCAGGCCGGGCCGTTCACCGTCGCGCTCGAATTCGACGCCGAGCACCTCGCGATGGCCGCCACCGTGGTGCCGGGGGTCGGACGGGTGGGAGAGCGGAAGGTGGCGTACACCAGCGACACCATGTACGAGGGGATCCGTACCTTCAAGGCGGTCACCACGATCGTCTCGGCCGCGGTGGAGGAGCAGTATGGCTGACATCGACGAGCGGGCCCTGGACGAGGTCGTCGCGTTCACCTCGGACCTCATCCGGATCGACACGACCAACCGGGGCGGCGGCGACTGCCAGGAGCGGCCCGCCGCCGAGTACGCCGCCGAGCGACTGGCCGGCGCCGGCCTCGAACCCACCCTCCTCGAACGCGTCAAGGGCCGCACCAACGTCGTCGCCCGCATCGAGGGCACCGACCCCTCGGCGGACGCGCTGCTCGTCCACGGTCACCTGGACGTGGTGCCCGCACAGGCCGAGGACTGGAGCGTGCACCCCTTCTCCGGGGAGATCCGCGACGGGGTCGTATGGGGGCGCGGCGCGATCGACATGAAGAACATGGACGCGATGATCCTCGCCGTCGTGCGGGCCTGGGCCCGGCAGGGTCTGCGGCCCCGGCGCGACCTCGTCATCGCGTTCACCGCCGACGAGGAGTCCAGCGCGGTGGACGGCTCCGGGTTCCTCGCCGACCAGCACGCCGGGCTCTTCGAGGGCTGCACCGAAGGCATCAGCGAATCAGGGGCGTTCACCTTCCACGACGGCGCCGGCCGGCAGCTCTACCCCATCGCCGCCGGCGAACGCGGCACGGGCTGGCTGAAGTTGACCGCGCGCGGCCGGGCCGGCCACGGCTCCAAGGTCAACCACGAGAACGCGGTCACCCGGCTCGCCGCCGCCGTCACCCGCATCGGCGAACACACCTGGCCGCTCCGGCTCACCCCGACCGTCCGCGCGGCCCTCACCGAACTCGCCGCCCTGTACGGCATCGAGCCCGACCTCGACGACGTCGACGGACTCCTCAGCAAGCTCGGACCGGCCGGAAAGCTCGTCGAGCCCACCGTCCGCAACAGCTCCAACCCGACGATGCTGAACGCCGGTTACAAACTCAACGTGATCCCCGGCGAAGCCGTCGCGTATGTCGACGGACGGTATCTGCCGGGCGGCGAGGACGAGTTCCGCGCCACCCTGGACCGGCTCACCGGACCGGACGTCGACTGGGAGTTCCACCACCGCGAGGTGGCCCTCCAGGCGCCCGTCGACTCACCGACCTACGCCCGCATGCGGGCCGCCGTCGAGGAGTTTGCGCCCGAGGGGCATGTCGTGCCGTACTGCATGTCCGGCGGCACGGACGCCAAGCAGTTCTCGCGCCTGGGCATCACCGGCTACGGCTTCGCCCCGCTGAAGCTGCCCGAGGGTTTCGACTACCAGGCGCTGTTCCACGGAGTCGACGAGCGGGTACCCGTGGAGGCACTGCACTTCGGCGTCCACGTCCTGGACCGCTTCCTGAGGACGGCCTAGCGAGTGGGGGAGAACGTGCGGACCTCGGCATACGGTTCATGGCCCTCGCCCATCGACGCGGCCCTCGCCGCCGCGCACGACGGACATCCCGAGTACGTCGGCTTCGTCGGCGACGAGGCCTGGTGGACCGAACCCCGGCCCACCGAGGGCGGCCGCCGCACCCTGGTGCGGCGCCGCGCGGACGGCACCCAGGAATCGGTGCTGCCCGCGCCGTGGAACGTCCGCAGCCGGGTCATCGAGTACGGCGGACAGCCCTGGGCCGGAGTCGTCGAGGACTCCCAGCCCCTTTTGGTGTTCGTGCACTTCGCCGACCAGCGGCTGTACCGCTACGACTTGCTCGGCGAGCCGAGACCGCTCACCCCCGTGTCGTCGGTGGGCGGCGGACTGCGGTGGGCGGAACCGCAGTTGCGCACGGACCTGGGCGAAGTGTGGTGCGTCCTGGAGGAGTTCACCGGCGAGGGGCCAGGTGACGTACGACGCGTCCTGGCCGCCGTACCGCTGGACGGATCCGCCGCCGAGGACCGGCACGCCGTACGCGAACTCGCCGACGAGCGGCACCGGTTCGTGTCCGGGCCCCGGCTCTCGCCCGACGGGCGGCGGGCGGCCTGGCTCGGCTGGGACCATCCGCGGATGCCGTGGGACGGCACGGAGCTGGTGCTCGCCGAGGTCGCGGACGACGGCACGTTCGGCGCCCCGCGGATCGTCGCCGGTGGCCCCGAGGAGTCGATCGCCCAGGTCGACTGGGGCTTCGACGGCTCGCTGCTGTACGCCAGTGACCGCACCGGCTGGTGGAACCTCTACCGGGACCACCGGCCGCTGTGCGTCCGCGAGGAGGAGTTCGGCGGGCCGCTGTGGAAGCTGGGCCAGCGCTGGTTCGCGCCCCTGGAGAGCGGTCCGATCGCCGTCGTGCACGGCCGGGGCGCCGCCCTGCTCGGCGTCCTGGACCCGGAGACCGGCGAGGTCGTCGACGCGGCCGGCCCCTGGACAGAGTTCACGTCCACCCTCGCGGTGCACGGCGAGCGGATCGTCGGCGTCGGAGCCAGCCCGCGCAGCGCCCACGAGGTCGTCGAACTCGACACCCGCACCGGCCGCGCCCGGGTCATCGGCGCCGCCCATGACGACCCCGTGGACCCCGCCCACTACCCCGAACCGCAGATCCGCACCTTCACCGGCCCCGTAGGACGCGACATCCACGCCCACATCTACCCACCGCACAGCCCCGGTTGGGCCGCGCCGGGCGACGAACTGCCGCCGTACGTCATCTGGGCGCACGGCGGACCCACCAGCCGGGCGCCGCTCGTCCTCGACCTGGAGATCGCCTACTTCACCTCGCGCGGCATCGGCGTCGCCGAGGTCAACTACGGCGGCTCGACCGGGTACGGCCGGGAGTACCGCAACCGGCTGCGCGAGCAGTGGGGCGTCGTCGACGTCGAGGACTGCGCCGCCGTCGCCCAGGCCCTCGCCGACGAGGGCACCGCCGACCGCGCCCGGCTCGCCGTCCGGGGCGGCAGCGCGGGCGGCTGGACCAGCGCCGCGTCCCTGGTGACGACCGACGTCTACGCCTGCGGCACCATCATTTATCCGGTCCTCGACCTGGCCAACTGGGGCTCGGGCGAGACCCACGACTTCGAGTCCCGGTACCTGGAGACCCTGGTCGGCCCCCTCGCCGAGGTGCCCGCCCGATATGCCGAGCGCTCGCCCGTCGAGCACGCCGACCGCATCACCGCGCCCTTCCTGCTGATGCAGGGCCTGGCCGACGTCATCTGCCCGCCCGCCGGATGCGAACGCCTCCTGGAGCGGATGCGGGGACGCCAAGTCCCGCACGCCTACCTCGCGTTCGAGGGCGAGGGCCACGGCTTCCGCCGCGCCGACACCATGGTCCGCGCCCTGGAGTCCGAACTCTCCCTGTACGCCCAGGTCTTCGGCATCGACCCGCCCGGCATCCCGACCCTGGAGCTCACCAAGTGACGGCACTCGTCCGGCCGTACCGGCTCGCCCCCGGCGCCCGCGTGGCCGTCGTCGCGCCCAGCGGCCCGGTGTCCGAGGAACGCCTGGAGGCGGGCCTCGACATCCTGCGCGGCTGGGACCTCGACCCGGTCGTCGCACCCCATGTGCTGGACCGGCACGGCGAGTTGGGCTATCTGGCCGGGGCGGACGCGGACCGCGCGGCCGATCTCCAGAACGCCTGGTGCGACCCCACCGTGTCCGCCGTCCTGTGCGCACGCGGCGGCTACGGCGTGCAGCGCATCGTCGACCTGCTCGACTGGGAGGCGATGCGCGCCGCCGGACCGAAGGTGTTCGTCGGCTTCAGCGACCCCACCGTGCTGCACCAGGCCTTCGCCACCCGGCTGGGCCTGGTCACCCTGTACGGGCCCGCCGCGGCCGGCGCCGACTTCATCAAGAACGCCCGCGCGCAGGAGCGGTTGAGGGCGACCCTGTTCGACCCGGAGTCCGTGCGGACCATCCGGGCCGTCCCGGGCGGGGGCGGTGCGCTGGTGCCGGGGCGGGCCCGGGGTGTCACCCTCGGCGGCTGTCTGAGCCTGCTCGCCACCGATGTCGGCACCCCGCACGCGCTGCCCGGTGCGCGCGGCGGGCTGCTGATCATCGAGGATGTCGGCGAACTGGTGTACCGCGTCGACCGGATACTGACCCAACTCCTGCGCTCCGGCTGGCTCGACGGGGTCGCGGGCATCGCGCTCGGCTCCTGGGCCGGATGCGGCCCCTACGAGTCGCTGCGCCCGGTGCTCGTCGACCGCCTCGGCGGGCTCGGTGTGCCCATGGTGGAGGAGTTCGGGTTCGGGCACTGCGACGGAGCGCTGACCATACCGCTCGGAGTGAGCGCCGAACTGGACGCGGACGCGGGCACGTTGACGCTGGACGAGCCCGCGCTGCGGTAGCCGCGCGCTTGTTGAATCGCTGTCAAGAAACACCCTGCACGGTGGTTGACCGGGGCTGACACGTGTCACACCATGGCAAGCGACCGGTACTTACTGGTCGGTAAGTCGGGTTGTCCAAGGTCTGGTTGTCCACAGCCTGGTTGTCCACAGCCTGGTTGTCCTCAGTGTGGAGGTCTCTTGTCCCGCCGCCTGCTCGGAATCTGTGCCGCACTGGCTCTCACCCTCACCGCACCGCTCGCACTCGGCGGGCCCGCCGCCGCGACCGACCAACAGACCCTCGACCAATACACCGTCACCGCGCTGAAGTTCACCGTCCCCGCGGGCGGCCGGAAGTGCACGGTCGACGCCGATCTGTACCGGCCCGCGGACGTGGACCGGGCCCACCCGGCGCCGGCCGTGCTGGCGACCAACGGCTTCGGGGGCAGCAAGTCCGACGGCTCCACGGACGGCATCGGCAAGGCCTTCGCGCAGCGCGGCTATGTGGGGCTCGTCTACTCGGGGCTCGGATTCGGCGGCTCGGGCTGTCTCATCTCGCTCGACGACCCGGACATCGACGGGACGGCCGCGTCGGGGCTGATCGACTTCCTGGCGGGGACACGGGCCGCGGACGACGGCACCAAGGCCGACTTCGTGACCCTCGACCGGAAGGGGGATCCGCGGGTCGGGATGATCGGCGGATCGTACGGCGGCGCCATCCAGTTGGCGACGGCGGCAGTCGACCACCGGGTGGACGCGCTCGTCCCGCTGATCACCTGGAACGACCTGGCCTACGCCCTCGACCCGAACAACGCGACCGGCAGCAGCGCAGTGCCCGGCGCCTTCAAGTGGCAGTGGACCAACGGCTTCTACCTCATCGGTGAGAGCCAGCCCCTCACCGCACCGAACCTCGACCCGACCCGCGTCAACTCCCTCACTTGCCTGCACTTCGTCACCAAGGCCTGCGACACCATCCGCACCCTCAACTCCGGCAGCTATCCCGCCAAGGCGACCGCGGACCTGCTCGGCTACGCACGCGGTGTCTCGCCGGTGACGTATCTGAAGCGGGTGAAGGCGCCGACGCTCCTCGTCCAGGGGCAGGCGGACAGCCTGTTCAACCTCAACGAGGCGACGGCGACATACCGGACGCTGAAGGCGCAGGGCACGACCGCGAAGATGATCTGGCAGTCATGGGGGCACAGCGGCGGGATGACGGACCCGGCCGCCGGCGAACTCGACCTGAGCAAGGGCGACTTGGAGTCGAGCTATGTGGGCCGGCGCATCCTGTCCTGGTTCGGCCGCTATCTGCTCGGGCGGAAGGCGGTGGACACGGGACCCGCCTTCGCCTACTACCGCGACTGGATCACGGACCCGGCCGACACCTACGCCACGGCGAGTCAACTCCCCGCGCTCGACGAGAAGTTGTACCTCTCCGGAGACGGGAAGCTGGTGGACGACCGGGCGAAGGTGGCGCGCGGCAGCCGTGGTTACACCAACTGGGCCGTCCCCACGAGCCACTCGGAAAGCTCCCTGAACGGAGTCATCGGCCTGCCCGACCCGGCGCCGTACGACATCGCGGGCACCTACCTGGGCTGGACCAGCGCACCCCTGACCCGTACGACGGACGTCGTGGGCGCCCCGAGGGCGACGCTCAAGGTCGTCTCCCCGCAGGCGGAGCGCACCCAGAACTCCGGCGATGCCGCCGACAAGCTCGTCCTCTTCGCCAAGCTGTACGACGTCGCCCCCGACGGCGGCAAGACTCTCGTCCACCGGCTGGTCGCCCCGGTCCGGGTCCCGGACGTGACCAAGAGCTTCACGGTCACGCTGCCCGGGATCGTGCACCGGTTCGCGAAGGGGCACCGGTTGCGGTTCGTGATCGCGGCGAGCGACGACGCGTACACCGGGAACCGGGGGATCAAGCCGGTGACCGTGGTCAGCTCGCCGCAGGACGCCGGTGTGCTGGAGCTGCCGGTCGTCGGCGGGTGAGCCGCCGGGTGCCCCCGGGGGGGGCAGGGGGCACCCCTTCACCGTGCGTGATGGTCGATTCGGGCTCACCCTGGAGGCATGAGCCCGAAGACCACCGAGAGCGGCGGCAGGACCGGCCGGCGGGAACCCATGCTGACGCCCGCCCGGATCGTCGTCCTGCTGCTCGCCGTCCTGGCCCTGATCTTCATCTTCGAGAACACCCGCGACACCAAGATCCGCCTGCTGATCCCCGAGGTCACCATGCCCCTGTGGATGGCGCTGCTGGGCACGGCGGTCATCGGCGCCCTGTGCGGGGCCTATTTCATGCGACGGCGCCGCTAGGCGGCACTAGGGTGACGGGATGCCGCACTCCGCATCCCGTTATCTCGCCGAGGGCCCCCGCGTGGGGATACGTCACTTCAGTCATGAGGACGGTGCCGAGTTCACCGCCCGGGCACGCGAGAGCAAGGATCTGCACCAGCCGTGGCTGTTTCCGCCGGCGAGCGGGGACGCGTACACCGCGTATGCGGGGCGGCTGATCCAGGATCCGACCAAGGCCGGGTTCCTGGTGTGCGAGCTGGACGGCGGGGGCATCGCCGGGTTCATCAACATCAACAACATCGTCGAGGGCGGCTTCCAGTGCGGTGCGCTGGGCTACGGCGTCTTCGCGCACGCCGCCGGGCGTGGGCTGATGCGGGAGGGGATGAACCTCGTGATCGGGCACGCCTTCGGGCCGATGCGGCTGCACCGGCTCGAAATCAACGTGCAGCCCACCAACGCCGCCTCGATCGCCCTCGCCCGCACATGCGGATTCCGCCTCGAGGGCTTCTCGCCGGACATGATCTACATCGACGGCGCGTGGCGCGACCACGAGCGCTGGGCGATCACCGCCGAGATGCGTGCTTCCGGTTGACCTTCATCGTGTCGAGGTCGGTGACCGTCGACTTCAGATCGCGGAAGCCGTAGCCGAGGTCCTTCAGCGCGGTCTCGGCGCGGTCCTCCGCGAGCGCGGCGGCCATCTCCTCGCCGTCAACCGCGTCCGACACCACCACATAGCGCCACGAGAAGTGCTTGAGCGGCGACGCCTCGTAACTGAGCGAGCCCTCCTCGCTGAACCGCATGCTCAGCATCCCGTGCTCGGCGGCCTCGCCCAGCAGCCGCTGCCGCGCCTCGTCCGTCAGCGCGTCCCAGGTGCCCCGGACGATCACCCGGTACGTGTGCTGCTCGCTCATCCGCCGTTCCACTCCTCGGTCCGTGCCGTCGGTCGCCCGACTCTACGTCGACCGGGACGAACCGCACGCGGAATTTCCCGCCCCCCGCCTTTGCGGAATCCTGACCGACAGCGCCCCTGGCCACCGCACCCGTTGCCGGGTTCCATGGTGATCGTGACGACGATCCGACGTGAGGTACTGACCCTGCCCACCGCCGAGTTGGGTCCGGACAACCCGCTGCCCCCACTGCGTCCCCTCGACGAGGTACACCGTATCGACGACCGGGACCGCGAGGACCTTCCGCGTGACATGGCCCGCCAGGTCGGCTACGAGCCGCTGCGCAGCCTGCTGCCCACCCGCGTCCGCGACGGATACGACAGAGAGCGCACACCCCGCCGGATCGACGCCCTCGTGATCGAGAACGATCGGCTGCGCGCCACCGTGCTGCCCGCCCTCGGCGGCCGGATCGCCTCCCTCGTGCACAAGCCCACCGACCGTGAACTCCTGTACCGCAACCCGGTGTTGCAGCCGGCCAACTTCGCCCTCAACGGCGCCTGGTTCTCCGGCGGCATCGAGTGGAACATCGGCGCCACCGGCCACACCACCCTCTCCTGCGCCCCTTTGCACGCGGCCCGCGTCCCCGCCCCCGACGGTGGCGAGATGCTGCGCCTGTGGGAGTGGGAGCGGCTGCGCGACCTGCCGTTCCAGGTCGACCTGTGGCTGCCGGACGGCTCCGACTTCCTGCACGTCGGCGTCCGTGTCCGCAATCCGCACGAACGGCCCGCGCCCGTCTACTGGTGGTCCAACATCGCGGTACCGGAGGAACGCCGGGTCCTCGCCCCCGCCGACGAGGCCTGGCACTTCGGATACGAGCGGCGGCTGCGCCGGGTGCCCGTGCCGTCGTACGACGGAGTGGACCGGACGTACCCCCTCAACAGCCCTTTCGCGGCCGACTACTTCTACGAACTGCCCGAGGCGCGGCGCCGCTGGATCGCCGCGCTCGACGGCGAAGGGCACGGGCTGGTGCAGACGTCCACGGACGTACTGCGGGGCCGCAAACTCTTCGTGTGGGGCACCGGGAGTGGCGGCCGGCGCTGGCAGGAGTGGCTCACCGAGCCGGGTACCGGCGGCTACTGCGAGATCCAAGCAGGCCTGGCCCGGACCCAGTTGGAACATGTCCGACTCGATCCTGAGAGCGAGGTGTCCTGGCTGGAGGCGTACGGACCGCTCGACGCACCGGCGGAGGGGGAGTGGCCGACCGTCGTGGGGGACGCGGAGGCGCGGCTCGAAGCGGTGCTGCCGCGTGCCGACGTCGATGCCGCCTACGCCGCCTGGAAGCCGTACGCCGACACCGAACCCGGCGAGATCCTCGCCACCGGATCCGGCTGGGGTGCTCTCGAAGTCCTGCGCACCGACTGGAAGTTGCCCGGCACGCCCTTCGAGGAGTCCATGCTCGGCGAGGACCAGCAGCCCTGGGTACACCTGCTGCGCAGCGGTGTCCTGCCCGAGCCGCGCCGGGTCCGGCCGCCCGGCGAGACGCTGGTCGCCCCGCACTGGCGGGACATGCTGGAGACGGCGCACGCCACCCCGCTCACCGAGTACCACCTCGGTATAGCGCAGTGGCACGCGGGCGATCGGGCACAGGCGGTGCGCAGTTGGGAGCGGGCTCTCGAACTCGCCCCGTCGCTCTGGCCGTTGCTGCGCTGTCTCGCCGTGGCGGACCAGGAGGCGGGGAACCACGAGCGGGCCGCGGACCGGTACCACGAGGCCTTCGCCGACCTGTGTCACGAGCGGCGGGACGCCGGGGAGCGGTGGACGGCGGCCACGGCGGCCCTCGGCCGGGAGGCCGTCGAGGCGCTGCTGCGGGTGCGGCGCACGGCGGACGCCCGCGCCGTCTGGGACATGCTGCACCCCGGCACCCGCGAACGCGGCCGATTCCTGCTGCTCCAGGCGGAGTTGCTGCTCGCCGAAGGTCGGCGCGACGACGCGTGGGCGGTCTTCGACGACGGGTTCGAGGTCGCCGACCTGCGCGAGGGCGCCGAGTCGATCGGCCGGCTCTGGGCCCGCCTCACCGACGAACCGCTGCCGGCCCGCTACGACTTCCGGATGCGGCCGCAGACGCCCTGAGACGTGGCGTGGACCGGTGGGTCAGCCCCGCCGGTCCACGTACTCGTAGACCGATCCGTCCGGATGCGCCGCGATCAGATTGCGGCCCACCGGTGTCGCCAGCGGGCCCGCGATGACCCGGGCACCGAGTTCGGTCAGGAGTGTGTGCGCCTCGTCGACGTCCTTGACGGCGATCGTCGCCGCGACCTTGCGCAACACCTCCAGCTCCGCCTCGGGCCCGCTCATCAGCAGGAAGAAACCGACCGCGGCCACCGACACCCCACCGCGCTCGAAACGGAGCGCCGAGGCACCCGTGAGGCGTTCGTAGAAGGGGACGGCGGTCTCCAGGTCGTCGACGCAGATACGCAGCGTGGCTCCCAGAATGTCCATACGGACGAGCCTAGTTGGGAAGACCGGGCCAGGGTGATCCATATCGACGAACCGGCGGGTGTTTGGGCCCCTTGATCAGGGGGACGCGGAATGCCTCGGACGACGATCCCCCCACCGAAGGAGCCGCATGGACACCGCCGAACTCGTCGAACTCGGACAGCAACTTCGGGTGGACAGTGTGCGGGCCGCCGACGCGGCGGGCTCCGGACACCCCACGTCCTCCATGTCCGCCGCGGACCTGATGGCCGTCCTCCTCGCCCATCACCTCCGCTACGACTTCGATCTCCCCGCCCACCCCGGCAACGACCGCTTCGTCCTCTCCAAGGGACACGCCTCGCCCCTGCTCTACGCCGCCTACAAGGCAGCCGGCGCCGTCGACGACGAGGAACTGCTCACCTTCCGCACCCTCGGCAGCCGCCTCGAAGGGCACCCCACCCCGCAGCGGCTCCCCTGGGTAGAGACCGCCACCGGGTCCCTCGGCCAGGGACTGCCGGTCGGCGTCGGCATCGCCCTGTCCGGCAAGCGGCTGGAGCGCACCGGGTACCGGGTGTGGGTGCTGTGCGGGGACAGTGAACTGGCCGAGGGGTCGGTGTGGGAGGCCGCCGAGCACGCGGCGTACGAACACCTCGACAACCTGACCCTGATCGTCGACGTCAACCGGCTCGGCCAGCGCGGCCCGACCCGCCACGGCCACGACCTGCACGCCTACGCCCGCCGCTTCGACGCCTTCGGCTGGCACACCATCGAGGTCGACGGACACGACGTGGAGGCCGTCGACCGCGCCTACGCGGAGGCGGCGGCCACCCTCGGGCAGCCCACCGTGATCCTCGCCCGCACCCTCAAGGGCAAGGGCGTCACCTCCGTCCAGGACCGCGAGGGCCTGCACGGCAAACCGCTGCCGGACGCGGACGCGGCGATCGCCGAACTCGGCGGCCGGCGCGACCTCCGCGTCCATGTCCAGGAACCCGGCGCCGCCCGCGCGCTGCACTCCGTGCGCGCCGACCGTCTGGAACTCCCGCGCTACGACCGCGGTGACGAGGTCCCCACCCGTGACGCCTTCGGCCAGGCCCTCGCCGTGCTCGGCTCCGCCCGCGCCGACGTCGTCGCCCTCGACGGCGAGGTCGGGGACTCCACCCGCGCCGAGTACTTCGCCAAGGAGCATCCCGACCGGTACTTCGAGTGCTACATCGCCGAGCAGCAGTTGGTCGGTGCCGCAGTGGGGCTCGCCGCGCGCGGCTGGGTGCCGTACGCCTCGACGTTCGCGGCGTTCCTCACCCGCGCGTACGACTTCGTGCGGATGGCCGCGGTCAGCGGTGCGGGGATCAACCTCGTCGGCTCGCACGCGGGCATCGCCATCGGGCAGGACGGGCCCTCGCAGATGGGCCTGGAGGACCTGGCGATGATGCGCGCGGTGCACGGCTCGACCGTGCTCTACCCGTGCGACGCCAACCAGACCGCGCGTCTCGTCGCCACCACGGTGGGCCTCGAAGGCGTCCGCTACCTGCGCACCTCGCGCGGCGCGGGCCCGGTGATCTACGGCCCCGACGACGAGTTCCCGGTCGGCGGCAGCAAGGTGCTGCGGTTCTCCAGCCGGGACCGGCTGACGGTCGTGGCCGCCGGGGTGACCGTGCACGAGGCGCTGGCCGCGGCCGACGCCCTCGACCGGGAGGGCATCCAGGTGAGGGTCGTCGACCTGTACTCGGTCAAGCCCGTCGACGTGGAGACACTGCGCCAGGCCGCCGAGGACACCGGCTGTCTGCTCACCGTCGAGGACCACCACCCGGAGGGCGGCCTCGGGGACGCGGTCCTCGACGCCTTCCTCGACGGCCGGCCGGTGCCCCGGCTGGCGCGGCTCGCCGTACGCACCATGCCAGGCTCGGCGAGCCCGGCGGAGCAGTTGCACACGGCCGGCATCGACGCGGAGTCGATCGCGGCGGCCGGGCGGCTGCTGGTGGAGACGGCGGTCGTGCGCTGAACGCACGGGCCCGGGCCGCGCCGATCTCTCGGCACGGCCCGGGCCCGACGTCTGTGCGGTGCCGCGGACGGCCCGCTACCAGCGGTACCAGCGTCCCCTGCCGCCGCTCGCCGAGGTGCCGCGCACCAGGAAGCCGAGCAGCCACACGGCGAGGACGATGAGCGCCACCCACCAGAGGATCTTCACTGCGAAACCGGCGCCGAACAGGATCAGCGCCAGCAGAAGGACGATCAGGATCGGAACCATAGTGTCTAACCTCCTGACCGCCGAGTGCCCCGGATGAGCCGGATCAGACGTCCTTGCGGCACAGGATCTCGCCGTGCAGCACCGCGAACCAGCCGTCCTCGCGCTTCCCCCACTCCCGCCACGCCTCGGCCACGGCGTTCAGCTCCTCCGTGGTCGCGTGGCCGCCGCCGGTCGCGATTCCCGCGTACGAGGACGCGACGGTGCGGTCCGCCCACAGGCCGCTCCACCAGGCCCGCTCCTCCGGTGTGGAGTAGGTCCAGGTGCCCGAGGTGGCGGTGATGTCCGTCAGACCCGCCCGCAGCGCCCACGACTTCAGCCGGCGTCCGGCGTCCGGCTCGCCGCCGTTCGCGCGGGCCACCCTTCGGTACAGGTCGGACCAGTCGTTCATCCCCGGCACCTCGGGATACCAGGTCATCGCCGCGTAGTCCGAATCCCGGACGGCGATGAAACCGCCGGGCTTGGTGACCCGCTTCATCTCCCGCAGCGCCTGCACCGGATCGCCCACGTGTTGCAGCACCTGATGGGCGTGGACCACACAGAACGTGTCGTCCGGGTAGTCCAGCGCGTTGACGTCGGCGACCGCGAAGTCGACGTTCGTCAGGCCGCGTTCGGCGGCGGTCGTCCGGGCCCGGTCCAGGACGTCCGGCGCGTGGTCGACGCCGGTGACGTGCCCGTCGGGGACCAGCGTCGCCAGGTCCGCGGTGATGGTGCCCGGACCGCAGCCGATGTCCAGGATCTTCATGTGGGGCTTCAGTGAACCGAGCAGATACGCGGCGGAGTTGGCGGCGGTCCGCCAGGTGTGCGACCGCAGTACCGACTCGTGGTGCCCGTGCGTGTAGACGGCGGTCTCCTGCGCTTTCGGCATGGCTCTACCTACCCCTTCGCGTCTTCTTCAGCGTAGGAGTCACGGTACGCGCGCATGTCGAATGATGAGACCCACGTTTTACGATGTGGACTGACGGGTGATCAGGGTCTCGGTCAGCGGGCGGTACACCGTCAGCGCCTCGGGCAGCTCCTCCAAGGTCAACTCGCCTTCCACGTCGATGACTTCGCCGTCGTAGGCGAGGAGCGTGCCGGGTTCGAGACCGGTCAGCCGCAGGCGGTGCACCTGGGCCGCCGCGTGGGCGGGGGAGCGGGTGAAGGGGCCCGCGAGGGCCGCCGCGAGGAGGCGCAGCGCGGGCCTGCGGCCGCCGTGCACGACCCGGATGTCGAGCCGTCCGTCCGCCAGGTCGACCCGGCGGCCCGACGCGATCCCCATCCGGTGGTAGGTGCCGTTGCCGGCGAACAGCAGCCACAACGGGCGGGTACGGCCGCCGAGTTCGGCCTCCAGCGGATGCCGGTCCGCGCGCAGCACGCGCAGCGCCGCGAGCACGCCCGCGGGCCAGCCGCCGATCCGGGGCGCCCAGTGCTCCCGCTCCCGCACCAGCTCCGGATAGACGCCCAGGCTCAGGGTGTTGAGGAAGATGCCCCGGGTGGCGCCGGACCGGAACCGGCCGACGTCCACCCGGACGGCGTCGCCCTGCCTGATCGCCCGGCCCAGGTCCCGCGCGCCCTCCACACCGAGGTCGTAGGCGAAGTGGTTGAGCGTGCCGCCCGGGAGGACCGCCAGGGGCAGGCCGTGGCGCAGGGCGACCTCGGCGGCCGCGTTCACCGTGCCGTCGCCGCCGCACACCCCGAGGACCTGGGCGCGGGCCGCCGCCTTCGCCAACTCGTCCCGGACGTCGGCCGGTTCGCAGACGACGAGCTCCGCGCCGGGCAGGATGTCCGTCAGCGTGTCCGCCCGGACCGCGCTGCCCGACGCCGAGTTGACCACCATGACCAGACCCTGGCCGTCCTCCAGCGCCGGCACCTCGGCGCGCGGGCGGGCCGGCGGCACGATCTGCCCGCGGGTCGGCACCATCCCGCGCACCGCGAACGCCGCGCACGCGCCCAGCGCGGCCCCGGCGACCACGTCGCTCGGGAAGTGGACACCGGTGTAGACCCGGGACATGGCGACCGAGAACGCGATCGGGGCCACCACCGCGCCCCAGGCCGGCGACTCCAGGGCCACCCCGGTCGCGAACGCCGCCGCCGACGCCGCGTGACCGGACGGGAACGAGGTGGTGATCGGCTGCCGCTTCAACTGCCGGCCCAGCGGGACCGGGTCGAGGACGGGCCGGGGGCGGCGCACGCTGCGCTTGCCGAGCGTGTTGATGGTGAGGGAGGCAAGGCTCAGCGAGGCGATGCCCCGGGCGGCGGCCCGGCGGGCCCGCGGGGTACGGCTCGCGGCCACCGCGGCGGCCGTCGCGAACCACAGCACACCGTGGTTGGCGCTCCGGCTCAGGCGCGGCAGCACGGGCTCCGCGGCCGGCCAGTTCCGTTCGGCCGCCACCTCGAAGAGACGGGAGTCCAGGGAGAGCAGCCACTCGCGCAGGGCGTGGCGGCCGGGCAGGGGGACGGTGAGGTCGACATCGGGGCTCATGCGGTGCCGGGTACCCTGAAATGGCCGTTTGCTGCCCGGCGGACCGTCGGCGGACCGTTTCATCGGAGGACCCCCGCATGCGCCTGCTCCTCATACGCCACGGCCAGACGACCGCCAACGTGGCCTTTCTCCTCGACACGGCCGTCCCCGGCGCGGAGCTGACCGACCTGGGCCGCCGCCAGGCCGCCGCCCTCCCCGAGGCCCTCGCCGACGAGGACATCGAGGCCCTCTACGCCTCCACCCTCGTCCGCACCCAGCAGACCGCCGCCCCGCTGGCCGCCGCCCGCGGCCTCGACGTACAGGTCCGGGACGGCGTCCGGGAGCTGACCGCCGGCGACCTGGAGATGCTGCCCGGCGACACGGAGCCCGGTCACGAGTACATGCGGATCGTGTTCGGGTGGGCGGCCGGTGACACGGAGTCGCGGATGCCGGGCGGCGAGAGCGGCACGGAGGCCCTCGCCCGCTACGACGGCGTCATCGCCGAGGCCGCGGACAGCGGCGCCCGCACCGTCGCCGTGATCAGCCACGGCGCCGCGATCCGGATGTGGACGGCCGCCCGCGCCGACAACGTCGACGTGGCCTTCGCCGCCGCCCGCCCGCTCGACAACACCGGAATCGTCGTCCTGGACGGCTCCCCGGCCGACGGCTGGAAGGTGCTCACCTGGGCCGGCGCCCTGGTGGAGACCGCGGGACCGGACACCGAGGGCGGCCCGACCGGGCAGCCCCTCGACGCGGACCAGAAGCCGTAGGCCCTGGCACAGCGGGCACAATAACGGTTTGCCCGGCCGCGAGGCCGCCCCACAGAATGCGTGGTCATGGGACATCTGGAAGCCGCACACCTCGAGTACTACCTCCCCGACGGGAGGCCGCTGCTCGGCGATGTGTCCTTCCGGGTCGGCGAAGGCGCCGTGGTCGCCCTGGTCGGGCCCAACGGCGCCGGCAAGACGACCCTGTTGCGGCTGATCTCCGGCGAGCTGAAACCGCACGGCGGTACGGTCACCGTGAGTGGCGGCCTGGGTGTGATGCGCCAGTTCGTGGGCTCCGTACGCGACGAGACGACGGTACGGGACCTGCTCGTGTCGGTCGCCCCGCCGCGCATCCGCGAGGTCGCGGCCGAGGTCGACAGGGCCGAGCACGGCATCATGACCGTAGACGACGAGGCCGCCCAACTCGCGTACGCGCAGGCCCTGTCCGACTGGGCCGAGGTGCACGGCTACGAGTTCGAGACACTGTGGGACATGTGCACCACGGCCGCGCTCGGCGTGCCGTACGACAAGGCGCAGTTCCGGCAGGTGAGCACCCTCTCCGGCGGTGAGCAGAAGCGGCTCGTCCTGGAGGCGCTGCTGCGCGGCGGCGACGAGGTGCTGCTGCTCGACGAGCCCGACAACTACCTCGACGTGCCCGGCAAGCGCTGGCTGGAGGAGAAGCTGGGGGAGACCCGCAAGACGGTCCTGTTCGTCTCCCACGACCGTGAACTCCTCGCCCGCGCCGCCGAGAAGATCGTCTCCGTGGAACCCTCGCCGACCGGCGCCGACGCCTGGGTGCACGGCGGCGGCTTCGCCACCTACCACGAGGCCCGGCGTGAACGCTTCGCCCGCTTCGAGGAGTTGCGCCGCCGCTGGGACGAGAAGCACGCCCAACTGAAGAAGCTCGTCCTGAACCTCCGTCAGGCCGCTTCCATCAGCCACGAGTTGGCCTCCCGCTACGCCGCCGCCCAGACCCGGCTGCGCAAGTTCGAGGAGGCGGGCCCGCCGCCCGAGCCGCCCCGCGAGCAGGACATCACCATGCGCATCAAGGGCGGCCGCACCGGCGTAAGGGCCGTCACCTGCAAGGGACTTGAACTCACCGGCCTGATGAAACCCTTCGACCTGGAGGTCTTCTACGGCGAACGCATCGCCGTCCTCGGCTCGAACGGCTCGGGCAAGTCGCACTTCCTGCGCCTCCTGGCCGGCGACGACGTGAAGCACACCGGCGAGTGGAAGCTCGGCGCGCGGGTCGTGCCCGGCCACTTCGCGCAGACCCACGCCCACCCCGAACTCCAGGGCCGCACCCTCCTCGACATCCTGTGGAAGGAGCACGCCCAGGCCCAGGGGCCCGCCATGTCCCGGCTGCGCCGCTACGAGCTGACCGGCCAGGCCGAGCAGAGCTTCGACCGGCTCTCCGGCGGCCAGCAGGCCCGCTTCCAGATCCTCCTCCTGGAACTCCAGGGCGTCACCGCCCTCCTCCTCGACGAGCCCACCGACAACCTCGACCTCGAATCCGCCGAGGCCCTCCAGGAAGGCCTGGAGGCCTTCGACGGCACGGTCCTCTCCGTCACCCACGACCGCTGGTTCGCCCGCTCCTTCGACCGCTATCTGGTCTTCGGCAGCGACGGCCGGGTCCGCGAGAGCACCGAGCCCGTGTGGGACGAGCGGCGGGTGGAGCGCGCGCGATAGCCCCTCCCTCGCGGAGGCTGCCGGGCCGGAATGTTCGTACAGTGGCCTCAAGGACCGTGAGACT
The DNA here is from genome assembly GCF_040681835.1 of Streptomyces sp. NPDC051576. NCBI lineage: Bacteria > Bacillati > Actinomycetota > Actinomycetes > Kitasatosporales > Streptomycetaceae > Streptomyces > Streptomyces sp. NPDC051576. The sequence goes on along the minus strand of NZ_JBFAZO010000002.1, from coordinate 80,273 downwards.
CGACGAGCGGGGCACACCATGACCGGAGTCGACCCTGCGCGCCTGGACGACTCCCAGCTCATGAAGGAGCTGGAGACCATCCACCGCACGCGCCACGACACCCTGCTGTACGGCTCGAACGACGCGCTGCGCGCCCACAACGACCGCATGGCCCGGCTGGAGGGCGAGTACCTGCGCCGCCATCCGCGCCGCCCCGTGGCGCCCGGCCGTACCCGGCAGGGGGCACGGGAGCGCGACTGAGGGGTGTTTGTCCCTTGAGCTCGCGGGCAGGCGAACGTTCAGCGCTGGAGCGCAACCGCGTTCCCACCGACGGTGACCGTCCAACCCGGAGCATGCTCAAGGGAGTTGTGACGCACCATGCCCACTCGCACCGACACCAGGCGACGTTCCCACCCTGACGCCCCCGACACCGGGGCGGCGTTCCGCACCCTGGCCACGCTGCCTCCCGGCCCGCAGCACGACACCGTCCGCGAAGAGATCGTGGAGGCCTGGCTGCCCATGGCCGACCGGCTCGCCGGACGGTTCCGCAACCGGGGCGAGAGCACCGAGGACCTACGACAGGTCGCGGCCCTCGGCCTGGTCAAGGCCGTAGACCGGTACGACCCCGGGCGCGGCAACGCCTTCGAGAGCTATGCCGTGCCGACCATCACCGGCGAGATCAAACGGCACTTCCGCGACCACATGTGGACGCTGCACGTGCCGCGCCGGATCCAGGACCTGCGCAACCGGGTGCGGCTCGCCACCCAGGAACTCGCGCAGACCATCCCGGGACGGCGGCCCACCGTCGCGGAGATCGCCGTACAGGCGTCGCTCTCCGAGGAGGACGTACGGGCCGGCCTGGAGGCGCTGGAGAGCTTCAGCGCGCTGTCGCTGGACGCGGACCTGCCGGGCGGCGAGGACGGGTACGCCCTGAGCGACGTGCTCGGTTCGGCGGATCCGGCGCTGGACGTCGTGGTCGACCGGGAGGCCGTGAAACCCCGGCTCGCGGCGTTGCCCGAGCGGGAGCGGGCGATCCTGTATCTGCGGTTCTTCGGGGACATGACGCAGAGCCGGATCGCCGAGGAGTTCGGGATCTCGCAGATGCATGTGTCCCGGCTGATCAGCCGGTGCTGCCACCGGATCCGCGAACAGGTTCTCGACGACGCCGCGTAGGCGCCGCCCCGACCGTGTTTTCACTCGCTCGGCCCCGCGACGTCCCGCCAATGGCGCCCGGCCGCGCGCGCCCCGCTCCGGGCCGGGCTGTGATGGTGTGACCGCCGTCCTCGGTCTAAGGAGCCCCGCTCATGCGCCGCACCGCCCGTGCCCTGTCCGTCGCCGCCCTGGTCGGCGTCGTCGCGGGCGCCGCCCCGGCCCTGGCCGCCGATCCGGCCGCGGAGGTGACTCCGAGCACCGCCCAGGCGGGCGGGAACGTGACCGTCTCCGTCTCCTGCGAAGCGATCGGCCAAAGCGCCCCCGACACCATGGAGGCCTCCTCCCAGGCCTTCGACGACGGCACCGTCCAACTCCGCCGGGCGCCCGGCACCGACGACCGGGCGGCGGGAGCCGCGTATCGCGGTACCGCACGCATCTCCGCCGACGAGCAGGTCGGACGGGACTCCGCGTGGACCGTCGACGGGACCTGCCCGGCGCCGCCCGGCGGCCAGGGCAGGCCGTGGAGCGCGACCTTCAGCGTGGAGCACGGGGGCGGCGGACAGCAGCCGTGCCAGGAACCCCGGGGCGACTCCTGCGGTGGTGCGGCCGCCGCGGTCGAGCGCGGCGTGCGGGCCGGGGAGGGCGGCACCTTCACGGACTCCGTCCCGGCGCTGGTCGCCGGAGGCGTGCTGATCGCGGCCGCGTGCGGCGGTGCCGTGTACCGGCTGCGCAGGCGGACACCGGGACACTGAGGGCACGACACGGCACGGCAGGCACCAGGGACTGCGCGGAGGCACCATGCGGCAGGGGGACGCGGTAGGACAGGGGCCCGTCCGATACGGGCCGGTGTTCCCCGACGACCCGCTGCCCGTACTGCCGGAACTGGCCGCCGTCCTCGCCGCCGCCGCGAGCCGCGCCGAGGAGCAGCCGGTGGGCGGAGCGCCGGCCCTGCTCGACGCCGCGAGCGGCTACTTCGAACGCCGGGGCCTGCCCGCGGACCCCGCCCGCGTGGCCGCCGCCCCGGGCGCCCCGTCACTGCTGCTCGCGCTGACCGCCGCGCTCGGCGGTGACGTCCTGGTCCCCAGACCCTGCGCCGCCTGGTGGGCGCCCTACGCCCGCCTGCTGGGCAGACCCGTGTTCCATGTGGGCACCCCGGCCGAGTGCGGCGGGGTGCCCGACCCGTACGCCCTGCTGGAGACCGTGCGCAGGGTCCGCGACGAGGGCGGCGACCCGCGCCTGCTCGTCCTCTCCGTGGCCGACGACCCCACCGCCACCGTCGCACCGCCCGAGGTCATGCACGAGACCGTCGAGGCCGCCACCGGCGAGGGCCTGCACCTGGTCAGCGACGAGACCTGGCGCGACACCCTGCACGCACCCCGGGGCACCATGCTGCTCAGCCCCGCCGAGATGCTGCCCGACCGGGTCACCGTCGTCACCGACCTGGCCGGCGCCCTGCTCCCCTCCGGCTGGCCGGCCGCCGTCGCCCGCTTCCCCGCCGGCCGCGCCGGGGACGCGCTCCGCGCGCGCGTGCTCGACGTCCTCACCGCGCTCGGCGCCCGCGTCGCCGCACCCGTCGCCGCCGCGGCAGGACACGCCCTCGGCGAACCCCCGCCCGTCGTCGCCCGCCGCGACAGTGCCGTAGCCCTGCACGCGCGCGTGGCCGCCGCCGCGCACGCCGCCGTCACCGGGGCGGGCGCCTTCTCCCCGCCACCCCAGGCGGGACGCCATCTGTACGTCGACCTCGGGCCGTTGCGCCACGCCCTCACCCCGCAGGGCGTGGGCGACGCCCAGGACCTGGAGGAGTTCCTCACCGCCCGGCTCGGCATGCCCGCGCCGGGCGGCCACCGCTTCGGCGACGACCTGGGCGCACTGCGGGTCAGGCTGTCCACCGGACCGCTGCTGGGCCGTACGGACGAGGAACGCGCGGAATGCCTCACGTCACCCGTGCCGTTGGAACTGCCACACGTGCAACGCGCGTTGATGTCCTTGAGGTCGATCTTCGACGATCTCCGCGACGACGCTCAGCGATGGGAGCCTCCTCGATGACGCAGCAGTCCGAGTCGACCACCAGCGGTACGACCACGCGGGAAACCACCGACCCGACGCCCCCGATCGCCCCCGCCCCCGCCCCCTCCTCCTTCCCGCCGCTCGCCGAGCCCCGCCCGCTCGGCGAGCGGCGCGTGTGGCCCCGGACCTTCCACGACCGGCTCACCGCCCCGCTGCCCGGCCTCAAGGCGATGGCCCGCTTCGCCCGCGAGGGCTCCGTACGGCCCCGCCCGGAGGGGCTCGCCGACATCCCCCGACTCCCGTTCGCCCCCGGGCCGTTGCCCCGGGTCGACACCCTGACCGTCGCCGTCACCTGGGCTGGACACGCCAGTTGGGTGGTGCGCATCGGCGGCCTGACCGTCCTCACCGATCCCGTCTGGTCCCGCCGCATCCTCGGCACCCCGGCCCGGATCACCCCCGTCGGCGTCGCCTGGGAATCACTCCCGCCGATCGACGCCGTCGTCATCAGCCACAACCACTACGACCACCTCGACGCCCCCACCCTGCGCCGACTCCCGCGCCACACCCCGGTGTTCGTGCCGGCCGGCCTCGGCGGCTGGTTCCGGCGCCGCAGATTCACCCGCGTCACCGAGCTCGACTGGTGGGAGGCGGCCCAACTCGACGGTGTCCGCCTCGACTTCGTCCCAGCCCACCACTGGTCCAAGCGCAGCCTCACCGACACCTGCCGCTCCCTGTGGGGCGGTTGGGTGCTGACGGCCCCCGACGGGCAGCGCGTCTACTTCGCCGGCGACACGGGCTACGGCCACTGGTTCTCCCGCATCGGCGCCCGCTATCCGGGCATCGACCTCGCCCTCCTCCCCATCGGCGCCTACGACCCGCGCTGGTGGCTCAGCGACGTCCACTGCGACCCGGAGGAGGCCGTCCGCGCCGCCCAGGACCTCGGGGCCCGGCGGATGGCCCCGATGCACTGGGGCACCTTCGTCCTCTCCGCCGAACCCGTCCTGGAACCCCTCACCCGCGTCAAGGCCGCCTGGGAGAAAGCCGAGTTGGCCCGCGAGGACCTGTGGGACCTGCCGGTGGGAGGCTCAAGAGTGCTCGCCTAGGCGGGAGTTGTCCCGCGCACGCGCCGCCACACGGTCGGGGCCGCGCTGATCACCACGGTCAGCGCGACCGCGGCCACCACGCCCTCCCACGGCTCCGGGAACAGCGAGCCACCGAGGATGCCGATCAACTGGTACGTCACCGCCCACGCCAGACAGGCCGGCGCGTTGCCCCGGGCGAACCGGCGGATCGGCCACTCGGCCAGCAGACAGGCCAGCATCACCGGGATCCGCCCCGCCGGCACCAGCCGGGACAGCACCAGCACCGTCACCCCGTGGTCCGCGAGCCTCTCCTGCGCCTGGGTGAGCCGCTCCTCCGGAGCCCGCGCGCGGATCGCCTCCAGCCAGCGCGAGCCGTTCTTCGAACCCATCCCGCGCCGCCCCAGCCAGTACAGGGCGATGTCCCCGAGGAACGCGGCCAGCGACGCCGTCACGAACACCAGCGCCAGCGCGAACGGCGCCGACTGGTGGAAGGCGACCACGGCCGCCGAACTCACCAGCGCGCCCGTCGGGATCACCGGCACCAGCGCCCCGAACAGCACCAGCAGGAACAACGTCGGGTAGCCGATGGCCTGTTGGGTGGACTCCGGCGAGGTCGTGGCGGTCGCGGACAGCGTGTCCGCGAGCCAGGTCACCGGGCGACCTCCGGCCGTACGCTCTCCCCGTGCCCGAGCCGGTGCACCGCCACCGAGGGCGCGAGCTGCGCCGCGATCCGTACGAACTCGTCGCCGGGCGTGTGGAATTCGTGCGGGCGCACCGCGTCCATCCCGATCGGCCAGTACGTGCCGTAGTGCACCGGCACCGCGCTGCGCGGCGCGAGCCGGGCCAGCGCCTGCGCCGCGCGCCCCGCGTCCAGATGCCCCTCGCCGAGATGCGGCCCCCAGCCGCCGACCGGCAGCAGCGCCACGTCGACCGGCCCGACCTCCTTGGCCATGTCGTCGAACAGCCCGGTGTCCCCGGCGAAGTAGGTGCGCGCCTCGCCCTCGACGACGTAGCCCAGCGCGGGGGAGCGGTGCGGTCCGAGCGGCAGCCGCCGCCCGTCGTGCCGCGCGGGTACGGCCCGTACCACCAGGTCACCGACCACGGTCTGGTCCCCGGCGGCCATCTCGCCGATCTCCAGATGCCGGAGCCGGCGCAGCCCGGACACCGCGCGGAGTGCGCCCCGGGGCACGAGCAGGCGCGTGCCCGGGGCGAGCGCCGCGAGCGAGGGAAGGTGCAGATGGTCGGCGTGCAGATGGGAGACGAGCGCCAGGTCCGCGCGCCGGGCCTCCGGCGCGGGCACGGCGCCCCGGCGGCGCCTGAGATGCGCGAGCCGGCGGGCGAACAGGGGGTCGGTGAGGACGCGCATGTCCGAGTCCTCGATCGTGCAGGTGGCGTGACCCCACCAGGTGATCTCCACCGGCACCTTCATTGCCTCCTTCGCGCGACTCCCCGAAGCCTACGGGCAGGAGTAGGGTCGGCGGCGAAACCCGGAGGTGAGGGGGACGCCATGGGACAGGTACGCGGTGCCTCCGGTATGCCCTCGCGGGTCAGGGTCACGGCGATCGCCAGCCTGACACCGCTGGAGGAACTGGACGAGGACCCCTTCCTGGTCGACTCCCGCAGCCAGCACGCGATGTGCGCCCGCTGGGCCGCCGACCACGGCTATGTGATCGCCCGCGAACTCCTCGTACGCGCCCTGCGCCCCGACCACAGCGCCCTGTGGGACGGCGTCCGCCCCGGCCTCGACCTGTTCGTCGCCCCCAGCCGCCGGGTCCTGGAGAGCGCGTTGTCCTCCGTCGAGGAGTTCACCGACGAGTGCGCGCGACGCGGGGTGCGGATCGAGACGGTCGGCCGCGCGGAACCCTGCTACGACGCCCAGATGAAGGCCCGCGTGCACCGCCGGCTGTCGATGCCGACGGCCGGCTACGACGGCCGCTGACACGGGGGCGGCCACGCCCGTTGTGACAAGGTGGGTGGAGGCCCGCCAGGTCGACGGGCCCGGGACGTGAGGTGTACGGGGCGTGGGCTCAGGGCGTTGGCGACGGCTCGCCAGTCAGATCGGGCGGAGCGTCGCGGTGTGGGCCGTCTCCACGGTCACCATGCTGGTGCTCGCGGGGATCCTGCCGGACTTCAAGCTCCAGTCGGCCGACGGCGACAGCGCGACCCGCATCGGCGTCACGGCCGCGTTCGGCGCCGGTGCCTTCGGTCTGCTGTCGGCCCTGGTCTGGCCGCTGCTGGTACGGCTGTTGCTGCTGGTGCCCGCGCTCGTCCTCGGCCTCCTCGTCTTCGTGCTCAACGGCTCGCTGCTGCTGATCGCCCTGCGCATCAACCCCGACGGCGGCCTGCGCGGCCAGGTCGCCCCCGAGACCGCCGTGGTCGTCGCCGCCGTGATGTCCGCCGTCGCCTCCGCCACCGGCGGTGCCCTCGCCGTGCGCGACGACGACGCCTACCGCCGCCGCCTCTACCGCCTCGCCGACCGCCGCCGCAGAGCCCTCCCGCCCGGCCCGTCCTCGCCCGGCACCGTCTTCCTGCAACTCGACGGCGTCGGCCACGACGTCCTGCTCGCCGCCGTGGCCAAGGGCCTGATGCCGACCGTCGCCAAACTCCTCGGCGGCCCCCGCCCCACCCACCGCCTCACCCCCTGGAGCACCGACTGGTCCAGCCAGACCGGCGCCAGCCAGCTCGGCATCCTGCACGGCTCGAACTTCGACGTTCCCGCCTTCCGCTGGTACGAGAAGGACAGCCGGGAAGTGATGGTATGCAATCGACCGACGAGCGCGGCCGAGCTGCAACGCCGCGCCATACTGCATACAGCCGACGGTGGACTGCTCACCGCGGACGGCGCCAGCCGCGGCAACCTCTTCAGCGGCGGCGCCGACGAACAGGCCCTCGTGCTGTCCATCGCCACCCGCCGCCGGGGCCGCGAGAACCGTTCCCGCGCGGGCTACTTCGCCTACTTCTCCGACCCCGCCAACGCCGTCCGCACCGCGATGTCCTTCGTCGCCGAGGTCGGCCGCGAGATCGGCCAGTCCACCCGCGCCCGCCTCACCAAGCAGCGCCCCCGCGTCAAACGCGGCGGCCTCTACCCCCTCGTCCGCGCCTTCGCGACCGTCGTCGAACGGGACGTCGTCGTCGCCGCCGTCATGGGCGACATGCTCGGCGGCCGCACCGCCGTCTACGCCGACCTCGTGGCCTACGACGAGGTCGCCCACCACTCCGGCCCGCGCAGCCGCGACGCCGCCAAGGTCCTCGGGCGCCTCGACCGCGCGCTCGCGTTGATCGCGAACGTCGCCGAGCACGCCCCGCGGCCGTACCGCATCGTCGTCCTGTCCGACCACGGGCAGAGTCCCGGCGAGACCTTCCAGGGCCGCTACGGCCTCACCCTCGGCGACCTGGTGCGGGCGGGCTGCGGGCTGCCCGTGCCGCGCCGGGCCCGCCGCACCCACAGCGGCGCCGAGGCCCGCGCCGCCGTCCGCGCGGCGCTGCGCAGGCCGGCCAAGGAGGGCAAGGAGGGCGACGAGCAGCACCGCGCGGGCCGCCGCTCGGAGCCGATCGTGCTGGCCTCCGGCAACCTCGGCCTGGTCTCCTTCCCCGACGTGCCGCACCGCATGACCAAGGAGGAGATCGACGCCCGCCACCCCGCCCTCCTCACCACCCTCGCCAACCACCCCGGCATCGGCTTCGTCCTCGTCCGCAGCGCCGAGCACGACGGACTCGTCCTCGGCGCCCACGGATTCCAGGTCCCGGTGGCCGAACTCGACGACAAACAGGGCCCGTTGGCGGACTTCGGCCCCGGTGTCGCGGACGCCGTGCGGCGCACCCACTCCTTCCCGCACACCGCCGACATCATGGTCAACTCCTGGTACGACCCCGCCGAGGGCGAAGTCCTCGCCTTCGAGGAGCAGATCGGCTCCCACGGCGGCCTCGGCGGCTGCCAGGGCAAGCCGTTCCTGCTGTCGCCGTACGCCTTCTCGACCCCGGTCGGCGAGGGCGAGGACCTGGTCGGCGCGGAGCACGTCCACCGCGTGCTGCGGCGCTGGCTGGGCGAGTCGAACGGCCCGCAGGTGCCCCTGCCCACGGCGTCGGAGGAGCGGGCCGCCTGAAAATGGGCTGCGCCGGGTGAGCCGCGAGCACACACTGTTCGAGTCCCACTGCCTCGCCCCTCCTCAGGAGCCGCTGCTTTGCAGGCTGCCGTCACCGTCACTCCCGCCCGAATCCCCGAGCTGCTGCTGGGCCTCGCCACGGTCCGCCCCGTCTTCCTCTGGGGTGCTCCCGGCATCGGAAAGTCGTCCCTGGTAAGGGAGTTCGCCCAGTCCCTTGGGCTGGAGTGCGTTAGCCTGCTGGGCACCCAGCTCGCCCCCGAGGACCTGATCGGCGTCCCCCAGATCCGTGACGGACGCTCGGTGTTCTGCCCGCCGGAGGCCATCGCCCGCGACGAGCCGTACTGCCTGTTCCTGGACGAACTCAACGCGGCCACACCGGACGTCCAGAAGGCGTTCTACTCGCTGATCCTGGACCGCCGTATCGGCAGCTACGAACTCCCCAAGGGCTCCATCGTGATCGGCGCCGGCAACCGCGCCACCGACAACGCGCTGGCCCGCCCGATCGCGTCCGCGCTGGTGAACCGCCTCACCCACGTCCACCTGGAAGCGTCCCCCAAGGACTGGCTCGCGTGGGCCGCGGCCAACGGCATCCACCCGTGGATCCTGGACCACCTCACCGACCGCCCCGACCACCTGTGGTCCAAGCCCCCCAAGACCGAGGAACCCTTCTCCACACCCCGCTCCTGGCACATGCTCTCCGACGCGCTGGGCTCCTTCGGCCCCGACCTCGACGAGGACACCCTGAAGGTGATCGCGCACGGCACACTGATGCCCGCCCACGCGGTCGCCTTCTGCGGCTACGTCAAGATCGTGCGCAGCCGCTTCGGCATCGAGGCCGTCCTCAAGGGCGAGGCCCGCTGGCCCAACCGCCTTGAGGACCGCGACCTCCTCTACTACCTCGCCGAGTCCTTCCGGGGCCGCCTCATCAAGGAACTCCCGGTGAGCAAGGACCACTTGTCGGCGAACGGCCTGCAGACCGCGTACCGTGCCAAGTCGCTTCTCGTGCAGCTCGCCGAGATCTCCGTCGAGGTGGCCCAGAGCGTCATCGCCCCGGACGACGACGGCAATCCCCTGCTGCCCGCCTGGTTCCTGATCGAGGCGGCCCGTGACATGCCCCGGCTGGTCGAGGCCCGGCAGTGAGCCGCACCCGGGGAGGCAAGGGGAAGCCGAAGCCGGATCCCGCGGCCGAGGCCTTCGCGGAGGGACTGCGGCTGGTGCGGGCCAACCGCGCGCTCGCCGCCATCGGGTTCAGCGTCTGCCGCAAGGAGGACTGCCCCCGCACACCCGCCGGCGGCCTGGTCGGCGTCGACTCGAACGGCGTGCTGCACGTCCACCCCACCCGCCGGGCCCAACCAGCCGAGTGGGCCTGGGCGATCGCGCACTGCGCCATCCACCTGGGCTTCGGCCACGTCCCGGCCGGGACGAAGCCGCGCGACCAGCCGGACGGTCCCGCCCTCGCGGCGCGGTGCGCCGTCGTCAACCGATTCCTGCTCGGCTTCCCCATCGGCGTCACCCCGGAGGACCTCCCCGCCGCCTACCCCGGCGGCGACGAGGACCAACTCGCCGCCCGCTGGCGCCGCGACGGCATCCCGCCCCTCTACGAGCGCTGCGGAACGGCGGGCGGCGAACCGGACCAGGCGCTCGTGCCCTGGGACACCTGGCAGGGCGGCCAGGCCCCCGACTGGCAGCTGAACTTCGCGAGCGCCCTCACCCGGACCGTCGCCACGGCGATGGACGTGGCGGGCGGCCGGCGCCCCTCGATGCGCGGCGGACCCACCCGACTCCAGCCCTGGGAACGGGCGTTGAGCTGGTTCGTCTCCAACTACCCCCTCCTCGGCGGCATCGCGGCCGGCATCACCCTCGTCGCCGACGCGGAACTCGCCCGCGCCCACGGCATCTCCGTCGCCGCCGTCGACACCGAGGCGGCCGAGATCTACATAAACCCGCTGCGCCAACTCGACGACGAGGAATGGCGGTTCGTCCTCGCCCACGAGATGCTGCACGCCGCCCTGCGGCACGGCGACCGCTGCGGTACCCGCGACCAGCTCCTCTTCAACATCGCCGCCGACTACGTCATCAACGGCTGGCTGGTCGAGATGGACATCGGCACCATGCCCGAAGGCCTCCTGCACGACCCGGAGTTGAAGGGCCTCTCCGCCGAGGAGGTCTACGACCGCATCGCCGGCGACCTGCGCCGTATGCGCCGCCTGGCCACCCTCCGCGGCAAGGGCGCCGGCGACATCCTCGGCGGCCCGCTCGGCAGCGCACGCGACTACGTCGACCTCGACGAGTTCTACCGGCGCGGCCTCGCCCGCGGCCTGGACCTCCACCAGCAGCACGAACGGGGCTTCCTGCCCGGCGGGTTGGTCGAGGAGATCCGCGCCCTCAGCCACCCACCCCTGCCCTGGGACGCCCAACTCGCCCGCTGGTTCGACGAGTTCGTGCCCCGCCCCGAGCCCGTACGGTCCTACGCCCGCCCCTCGCGCCGCCAGTCCTCCACCCCCGACATCCCACGCGCCGGGCACTATTTCCCGCCCGAGGAGGTCGCCCGCTGCACCTTCGGCGTCGTCCTCGACACCTCCGGCTCCATGGGTCACACCCTCCTCGGCAAGGCACTGGGTGCCATCGCCTCGTACGCCGAGGCCCGTGACGTACCGGCGGCCCGGGTCGTGTTCTGCGACACGGCCCCGCACGACGCGGGCTACCTCCCGGTCACCGACATCGCCGGCCGGGTCCGTGTCCACGGCCGTGGCGGCACCGTCCTGCAACCCGGGATCGACCTGCTGCACCGCGCCGACGACTTCCCGCCCGGCGCCCCCGTCCTCGTCATCACCGACGGCTGGTGCGACGTACTGAGGGTGCGCCGTGAACACGCCTATCTCATCCCGCAGAACGCTCGCCTGCCGTTCACCCCACGTGGACCGGTCTTCCGCGTGCGCTGAACCGGAATGTGATCGGATGGCCCCGAAGGACCGCAGGACATCCGCATCGAAAGGACTCATCGTGGCTACCACGCGCACCGCGCACACCGATTGGGAAGGCAACCTGCTGGAGGGCAGCGGCGTCGTCACCTTCGACTCCTCCGGCATCGGCGAGCAGCCGGTGACCTGGGCGTCGCGGGCGCAGGACGCCAACGGAAAGACCAGCCCCGAGGAGCTGATCGCCGCCGCCCACTCCAGCTGCTTCTCGATGGCGCTGTCGCACGCCCTGGCCGGCGCGGGCACCCCGCCCACCCGCCTGGAGACCAAGGCCGACGTGACCTTCCAGCCCGGCGAGGGCATCACCGGCATCCACCTCACCGTCCGCGGCGAGGTCCCCGGCCTGGACGCGGACGGCTTCAAGGCCGCCGCCGAGGACGCCAAGAAGAACTGCCCGGTCAGCCAGGCGCTCACGGGTACGACGATCACGCTGACGGTGGAATCCGCCTGACCCCCGCTTCCCCTCCCGCCTCGATGCCGCGCCCGGAAAACGGGTGCGGCATTGACATTCCGGTACTCAAGTTTTGTGCTGGAGATCGGGCAGCTCCTGGCGGAAGGGGACGGCGATGGGACGTGCGGTCGGGATCGATCTGGGAACCACGAACTCGGTGGTCGCGGTGCTGGAGGGCGGGGAGGCGACGGTCGTCGCCAACGCCGAGGGGGCGAGGACCACGCCCTCGGTGGTGGCCTTCGCCAAGAACGGCGAGGTGCTGGTCGGTGAGGTCGCCAAACGGCAGGCCGTGACGAACATCGAGCGCACCGCGCGCTCGGTGAAACGGCACATGGGCAACACCGCGTGGCGGTTCCCGGACGAGGGCGCCATCGACGGAACGCGGTACCGCGCCCAGGAGCTTTCCGCGCGGGTGCTGCAGAAACTGAAGCGGGACGCGGAGGCCTATCTCGGCGAGGACGTCACGGACGCCGTGATCACCGTCCCCGCCTACTTCGACGACTCCCAGCGCCAGGCCACCAAGGAGGCCGGCGAGATCGCGGGCCTCAAGGTGCTGCGGATCATCAACGAACCGACCGCCGCCGCCCTCGCCTACGGCCTCGACCGCGGCGAGGAGCAGACCGTGCTCGTCTTCGACCTCGGCGGCGGCACCTTCGACGTCTCCCTCCTGGAGATCGGCGACGGCGTCATCGAGGTGAAGGCCACCAACGGCGACACCCACCTCGGCGGCGACGACTGGGACCAGCGGGTCATGGAGTACCTGGTCAAGAAGTTCCAGGGGCAGTACGGCATCGACCTCGGCAAGGACAAGATGGCGCTCCAGCGCCTGCGCGAGGGCGCCGAGAAGGCGAAGATCGAACTGTCCTCGTCCTCCGAGACGACGATCAACCTGCCCTACATCACCGCCTCCGCCGAAGGCCCGCTGCACCTCGACGAGAAGCTGACCCGCGCCCAGTTCCAGGAGCTCACCGCCGACCTCCTCGACCGCTGCAAGACGCCCTTCCACCAGGCGGTCAAGGACGCCGGCATCAAGCTCTCCGCCGTCGACCACGTCATCCTCGTCGGCGGCTCGACCCGGATGCCCGCCGTCACCGACCTCGTCAAGGAACTCACCGGCAAGGACCCGCACAAGGGCGTCAACCCCGACGAGGTGGTGGCCGTCGGCGCCGCCCTCCAGGCCGGTGTCATCCGCGGCGACGTGAAGGACGTCCTGCTCCTCGACGTCACCCCGCTGTCCCTGGGCATCGAGACCAAGGGCGGCATCATGACGAAGCTCATCGAACGCAACACGACCATCCCGACCCGGCGTTCGGAGATCTTCACCACCGCCACCGACAACCAGCCCTCGGTCGGCATCCAGGTCTACCAGGGCGAACGCGAGATCGCCGCGTACAACAAGAAGCTGGGCGTCTTCGATCTCACCGGTCTGCCGCCCGCCCCGCGCGGGGTCCCGCAGATCGAGGTCGCCTTCGACATCGACGCCAACGGAATCATGCACGTCTCCGCCAAGGATCTGGCGACCTCCCGCGAGCAGAAGATGACCGTCACCGGCGGCTCGGCCCTCGCCAAGGACGACATCGACCGCATGATGCGGGAGGCCGAACAGTACGCGGACGAGGACCGCAGGCGCCGGGAGGCCGCCGAGACCCGCAACCAGGCCGAGCAACTCGTCTACCAGACCGAGAAGTTCATCCGTGAGAACGAGGAACGCGTCCCGGCCGACATCAGGCCCGAGGTGGAGGCGGCGGCCGCGGAGGTGAAATCCCTCCTGGAACACGAGGCGGACACCGCCGAGTTGCGCACCGCCGTCGAGAAACTCGCCACCGTCAGCCAGCGGATGGGCCAGGCCATGTACGCCCAGTCCGCCCAGCAGCAACCGACCGAACAGACGGAGCACACCGAGGAGCACACCTCGCCCCCGGAGGAGGAAGGCGTCGTCGACGCGGAGATCGTCGACGACGAACGCGACGCGAAGGGCGGTGCCGCCTAACTACCCGTCCGCTCCCACCCCCGCCGCTCCGGCCGCGGCCCCAACTCCTTCGGGTCGCGGCTGCGGTAGACCACGTACGGGCGGAACAGGTACTGCACCGGTGCGCTGAACATGTGCACCAGGCGGGTGTACGGCACGAGGGCGATCAGCGCCATGCCGATCACCGCGTGGAACTGGTAGAGCACCGGCACGCCCGCCATCAGCTCTGTTTTCGGCTGGAGCGTGAAGAGGCTGCGCGCCCAAGGGGCGATGGACTGCCGGTAGTCGTACCCGTTGCCGGAGGAGTGGGTCAGCTTCGCCACCATGCCCATCGCGATCGCCGCGAGCAGGACGACGTACATCAGCTTGTCGTTGACCGTGGTCGCCCGGAACACGGGTGCGTTCGTACGGCGGCGGTAGAGCAGGAGCAGGATGCCTGCGACCGTGAGGGCCCCGGCCGCGGTGCCGCCGTAGAGCGAGAACAGGTGGTACGTGTGCTCGCTGATGCCGGCGGAGCGGGTCCACGACTCGGGGACGAACAGGCCGACGAGGTGGCCGGCGAGGACGAAGAGGATGCCGTAATGGAAGGCGGGGGAGGCGATGTTGAGGAGTCTCGACTCGTAGACCTGCGAGGAACGCGTGGTCCAGCCGAACCGGTCGTAGCGGTGGCGCCAGAACAGGCCGGCGACGAGGAGGACGAGGGCGAGGTAGGGCAGGGCGCCCCACAGGAACGTGCTCATCGGCGGGCCTCGGTGGGTGTGTTCGGCAGGGTGGCGCAGACGGCGTCCAGGACGGAGGCGTACGGCGTCCCGAAGTCGGCCAGCCGGGCGCGGAGTTGGTCCAGGGCGCCGCGGTACTCGCGGAGCAGGTCGAGGTTGCCGGTGCGGGAGGTGAACTCCAGGACGGCGGGCAGGAAGTCCGGGAGCTCCTCGCCGGTGAACTCCAACTCGTGTGCGCGGTACAGCTCCTTGAAGCGGACCAGGGACATACCGCGCCGCCGGGTGTCGCCGTCGTGCCACCAACTCAGGTACAGGCTGTGCCGGTTCTTGAAGTCGAAGACCTGGACGTAGTGCGCGGCCAGGTCCTGGGCCGGGGTGAGGGCCGCGTGGTCGACGAACTCCCGTAGCTGCGGGGCGGCTTCGCGCAGCAGCGGGAGCCGGGCGCGGAAGTCGTCGTCGGGGTAGGTCAGGCAGAGCGCGGCCGCCTGGTACAGCACAGCGTCCGAGGGCATCAGGCCTCCTTCGCGTCGTGGTCCGGGTCGTCCGCGGTCTGGCGGTCGCGCAGCGCGTGGAAGTTCTCCACCGACACGATCGGCAGCAGTCTGCGGCCCGAGTCCCGGCCGAACGGCCCGTCGCCGCCCATGCCGGGACCGTCGTGGTGGCCGACGCTGCACTCGTCGGGCAGCGCGGACTCCTCCAGTCGCCGTGCGTCACCGACCGCCGCGGTCGGAATCACGTACCGGTCCTCGTACTTGGCGATCGCCAGCAGCCGGTACATCGCCTCGATGTCCGCGGGCTCCATCCCCACGGCCGCCGCCGACGCCGGGTCGGGCTCCTCACCGAGGTTGATGGCCCGCATGTGGGAGCGCATCGCGGCGAGCTTCTCCAACGAGGCCCGCACCGGGCCGACATCACCGGCGGTGAAGAGCTCCGCCAGGTATTCGAGGGGGATGCGGAGCGTGTCGATCGCGCCGAACAGGTTCCCGGCGTCCTCGCCGTCGTGCCCGGTCTCCGTCAGCGCGTCGACCACCGGCGACAGCGGCGGGATGTACCAGACCATCGGCATCGTGCGGTACTCCGGATGCAGCGGCAGCGCCACCCGGTACTCGCTGATCAGCGTGCGCACGGGGGAGCGGCGGGCCGCCTCCATCCAGTCGTGCGGGATGCCCGCCTCCTCGCACGCCCGCCGCACCTCGTGGTCCTCGGGGTCGAGAAACACCCCCAACTGGGCCTCGTACAGAGCCTTTTCGTCCCGTACCTCGGCCGCCTGCGTCACCTTGTCGGCGTCGTACAGCATCACCCCGAGATAGCGCAGCCGCCCCACACAGGTCTCCGAGCACACGGTGGGCAGGCCCACTTCCAGGCGCGGGTAGCAGAGCGTGCACTTCTCGGCCTTGCCGGTCCGGTGGTTGAAGTACACCTTCTTGTACGGGCATCCGGTCACGCACATCCGCCAGCCCCGGCAGCGGTCCTGGTCGACCAGGACGATGCCGTCCTCGGCCCGCTTGTACATCGCGCCGGACGGACAGGACGCCACACAGGCCGGGTTGAGGCAGTGCTCGCAGATGCGGGGGAGATAGAACATGAAGGCCTGCTCGAACTCGAACTTCACCTTGTCCGAGGCCTGTTGGCGGGTCCGCTCCACCATCGGGTCGAAGTCGCCGTAGGCCGGGGCACCGGCGAGGTTGTCGTCCCAGTTCGCCGACCACTCGATCTTCATCGGCTTGCCGTCGAGCTGCGAGATCGGCCGGGCGACCGGGTAGTCGTCGCCGAGCGGGGCGTCGGTGAGGTTCTTGTAGTCGTAGGTCCAGGGCTCGTAGTAGTCCTTGATCTCCGGGAGTTCGGGGTTGGAGAAGATCCCCGCGAGCTTCCGGAACCGGCCGCCGGCCTTCAGCTTCAGCGCGCCGCGCCGGTTCAGCTCCCAGCCGCCGCGCCAGCGTTCCTGGTCCTCGTAGCGGCGCGGATACCCCTGCCCGGGGCGGGTCTCGACGTTGTTGAACCAGACGTACTCCATGCCCCGCCGGTTGGTCCACGCCTGCTTGCAGGTGACCGAACACGTATGGCAGCCGATGCACTTGTCGAGGTTCATGACCATGGCGATCTGGGCCATCGGACGCATCAGTACTCGACCTCCTGGCTGCTGCGGCGGCGGACGACCGTCACCTCGTCACGCTGGTTGCCCGTCGGGCCCAGGTAGTTGAAGGCCCACGACAACTGGGCGTAGCCGCCGATGAGATGGGACGGTTTGAGGATCAGCCGGGTCAGCGAGTTGTGGATGCCGCCGCGCTTCCCAGTGGTCTCCGTGACCGGCACGTTGACCGTGCGCTCCTGTGCGTGGTGCATGTAGACCGTGCCGGCCGGCATCCGGTGCGAGACGACCGCACGCGCCACCACCACGCCGTTGCGGTTGACCGCCTCGACCCAGTCGTTGTCGACCACGCCGATCGCGTCCGCGTCCTGCGGGGACATCCAGATGTTCTGGCCGCCCCGGGACAGGGCCAGCATGAACAGGTTGTCCTGGTACTCGGAGTGGATGGACCACTTGTTGTGCGGGGTGAGGTAACGGACCGTCACTTCCCGTTGCCCGTCCAGTCCGAGGGCCGGTTCGCCGAACAGCCGGTGCATGTCGAGCGGCGGCCGGTACACCGGCAGCGCCTCGCCGAGTTCGTGGATCCAGTCGTGGTCCAGGAAGAAGTGCTGGCGCCCGGTGAGCGTGTGCCACGGCTTGAGCTGCTCGGTGTTCTGCGTGAACGCCGTGTAGCGCCGGCCGCCGGTCTCGCTGCCCGACCACTCAGGCGAGGTGATGACCGGGACCGGAGCGGCCTGCGTGTCGGCATAGGTGACGCGCTTGCCCTCGTGTTCGGCGGCCAGGTGGGCCAACTCCCGGCCGGTGCGCACCTCCAGAGTGCGGAATCCCTGCACGGCCAGGCGGCCGTTGGTGGTCCCCGACAGCGCGAGGATGGTGTTGGCGGCCTTCACCGCCGTGTCGAGGGAGGGGCGTCCCTGGTAGCCGCTGCCGTTCAACTCCCGTAGCTGCTCGACCTCCTGGTCCGGGTGGAGCGCGATTCCCTTGGCGGGCAGGCCCAGTTGTTCCACCAGCGGACCCAGCGCGGCGAACTTGGCGCCGACCGCCGTGTAGTCGCGCTCCACCACGGTGAGCGTCGGCATGGTCTTCCCGGGCACGGGTTCGCACTCGCCGCGCCGCCAGTCCAGGACGACCCCGCCCGGCTGGGCGACCTCACCCGGTGTGTCGTGCTGGAGCGGGGTCGCCACCAGGTCCTTGCGGACGCCCAGATGGTCCACCGCCAGCTCGCTCAGCCGCTCCGCCAGCGCCTTGAACGTGTCGAAGTCGGTCCGCGCCTGCCACGGCGGATCCACCGCCGGCGTGAACGAGTGGACGTAGGGGTGCATGTCCGTGCTGGACAGGTCGTGCTTCTCGTACCAGGTCGCGGCGGGCAGCACCACGTCCGACAGCAGCGTCGAGGAGGTCTGCCGGAAGTCCAGCGACAGCAGCAGGTCGAGCTTCCCCTCCGGCGCCTCCTCGCGCCAGGTCACATCCCGCGGCCGTACGTCCTCGGGTGCCTCCTCGGCCCGCAACGAGGAGTGCGTGCCGAGGAGATGCTTGGTGAAGTACTCGGCGCCCTTCGCCGAGGAGCCCAGCAGATTGGCCCGCCACAGGGTCAGCACCCGCGGCCAGTTCTCCGGCGCGTCCGGGTCCTCGCACGCGAACTTCAACTCCCCGGACCGGAGTTGGGAGACGGCCTCGGCCACCGGGTCGCCGGAGGCCTCGCCCAGTTCCAGCGGGTTGCGGTCGAAGGTCGGATACGACGGCATCCATCCCGTGCGCGCCGACAGGGCGAGGCAGTCCGCGCCCGTCATCCCCGTGAACCGGCCCTCGCCGAGCGGTGAGGCCAGGACGTCGGCGGCGAACCGGTCGTAGCGCCACTGGTCGGTGTTGAGGAACCAATAGGCGGTGCCGATCATCTGCCGGGGCGGCCGGGACCAGTCCGAGGCCGCCGCCAGCGTTGCCCAGCCGGTCGAGGGGCGGCACTTCTCCTGGCCGACGTAGTGCGCCCAGCCGCCGCCGTTTCGGCCCTGGCAGCCGGTGAGTTGGAGGAGGGCGAGGAACGCGCGGTAGATGGTCTCGGAGTGGAACCAGTGGTTGGTGCCGGCGCCCATCAGGATCATGCAGCGGCCCTTGGACCGCTCCGCGGTCCGCGCGAACTCCCTCGCGATCTTCACGCACTTGGCGGCCGGGACGGAGGTGTGCGCCTCCTGCCAGGCGGGTGTGCCCGGGGTGCGCGCGTCGTCGTAGGAGGCCGGCCAGGTGCCCGGGAGACCGTGCCGGAACACGCCGTACTGGGCCAGCAGGAGATCGTAGACGGTCGTCACGAGCGGGCCGTCGGGGCCGCCGAGCCGGGTCGCCGGGACACCCCGGCTCAGTACCTCGCCGCGCCCCTGTCCGTGCTCCCCGCCCTCGGTGTCGAACCTCGGCAGGAGCACCTCCACGCCCGCCGAGACCTCACTGCCGTAGAGGCTCAACTGCGGTTCCACGTCGCCGAGTTCGAGGTTCCATCTGCCCTTGCCGGACTCGGTCCAGCGGAAGCCCAGGGAGCCGTTCGGGGCGACCGCGCGGCCCGTCACCGTGTCCAGGACGAGCGTCTTCCAGTCGGCGCCCTCGTCGGACTGGCCGAGGTCGGCGGCGCGCAGGAACTTCCCCGGGACGTACGCGCCGTCGCGTTCCGTCAGGGTCACCAGGAAGGGCAGGTCGGTGAACTGCCGTACGTAGTCCGCGAAGAAGGGTGTCTCGCGGTCGACGAAGAACTCCTTGAGGATCACGTGCCCCATCGCGAGGGCCAGCGCGCCGTCCGTGCCGGGGTGCGGGTGCAGCCACTCGTCGGCGAACTTGGCGTTGTCCGCGTAGTCGGGGGCGACGACCACGACCTTCTGCCCCCGGTAGCGGGCCTCCGCCATCCAGTGCGCGTCGGGCGTGCGGGTCACCGGGACGTTGGAGCCCCACATCATCAGATACGCGGCGTCCCACCAGTCGCCCGACTCCGGCACGTCGGTCTGGTCCCCGAACACCTGCGGGGAGGCCACGGGAAGGTCCGCGTACCAGTCGTAGAACGACAGCATCGGGGCGCCGATCAGCGAGTGGAAGCGCGCGCCCGCCGCGTGCGACACCATCGACATCGCCGGGATGGGGGAGAAACCGGCGATGCGGTCGGGGCCGTACTCCTTGATCGTGTGGACGTGTGCGGCGGCGACGATCTCGACCGCCTCGTCCCAGCTCGCCCGGACCAGACCGCCCTTGCCACGCGCCCGCTGATAGCGGCTACGGCGCGCGGGATCGTTCTGGATGTCGGCCCACGCGGCTACAGGATCCTGTATGCGATTTTTCGCCTCCCGGTACATCTCCAGCAGCACGCCCCGGACGTACGGATACCGCACCCGGGTCGGGGAGTACGTGTACCAGGAGAAGGCGGCACCGCGCGGGCAGCCGCGGGGCTCGTACTCGGGGCGGTCCGGACCCACCGACGGATAGTCCGTCTGCTGGGTCTCCCAGGTGATGATGCCGTCCTTGACATACACCTTCCACCGGCAGGAACCCGTGCAGTTCACGCCGTGCGTGGAGTTCACGACCTTGTCGTGGCTCCAGCGGTCCCGGTAGAAGGCGTCCGCCTCCCGGCCGCCCGCCAGCCCGATGCTGTGCAGGTCGGGCGCCGCCGTGCCCGGGCGGAAGAACCGTCCGGCCCGCAGCAGCGCCGCCCCCGGCTCGGTGGGCGGTGTCCGCGTGTCCGTCACCTGCGCTCCCTTGCTCGCCCGTGGTGTCGAACCTAGGGCGGGGCAGGGGAGCACACCCGTTCACCGCAGCCGTACGGGTCAGAGCCCGCGGACGCGGGGATCAGACCTTGCGGGCGACACCGCCGTAGACCGGGACGATGCCCTCCGCCTGGGCGGCCACGTCCTCCGGCTCCGGACGCCAGCCGTAGACGGCGATGACTCCCGGCCCGAGCAGCTCCAGACCGTCGAAGAAGCGCGAGAACTCGGCCAGCGAGCGCGGGTAGAACGGGGTGCCGCTGCGCCGGAAGTGCTCGGCGGCCTGCGCGATGGCCTCGGGGCTGAGATCCGCGGTGACCTGCGACAGCGTCAGACAGCTGCCCGGGACGAGGACGTCGACGTACCGCTTGACCAGGCCGTACACGTCGTCGCCGTCGGTGGCGTCGCCCAGATAGTGGGTGAGCGCGACCAGCGACAGCGCGACCGGCTGAGTGAAGTCGAGGCTCTCGCCGGCCAGCCGCAGGATCGTGTCCGGGTCACGGACGTCGGCGTGCACGTACTCGGTGCTGCCCTCGGCCGAGCCGTGCAGCAGTGCCTCCGCGTGCCGCAGCACGATCGGGTCCTTGTCCGCGTACACCACCTTGGCGTCCGGGGCGACGCCCTGCGCCACCTGGTGCAGGTTCGGCTCGGTGGGGATACCGGTGCCGATGTCCAGGAACTGGCGTATCCCGGCCTCGGCCGCGGTACGCGTCGCCCGGTGCATGAACCGGCGGTTGGCCCGCGCACCGCGCACCGCCGTGCCGTCCGAGGCGAGGATACGGCGCGCCAGCTCCTCGTCCACCGGGTAGTTGTCCTTGCCGCCGAGCCACCAGTCGTACACCCGCGCGGGATGCGGCCGGCTGGTGTCGATGCGGGTGGGCGCGGCTTCGGATCCGGTCATGCGGTGTCGTCTCCTCAGGAGTTCGGGTCGTTGTGCCGGGCCGTGCTGCCGAGCTGTGCTCAGAAGTTCTCGCGGTAGTCCCGCAGGATCTTCTTGGTGCGCTGTGCGGACGCGGCATGCGCCGTCATGTGGTCGAGGACCTCCAGATGCGCGGAGACCTCCGTACGGGAGTCCAGGTACAGGGCGCCGGTCAGGTACTCGGTGAACACCATGTCGGGCAGCTCGGGTTCGGCGAAACGGAACAGCGAGAAGGGGGCGTACGTCCCCGGGTGCGGGCCGTTCTCGAACTCGGCGACCTGGAGCGTGACCCGGTCGCGCTCGGTGAACTCCAGAAGTTTGTCGAGCTGTTCGCGCATCACCTCGCCGTGGATGCTCACCGGGCGCCGCAGTACCGTCTCGTCCATGATCACCCACAGGTGCGGCGGACTGTCCCGCTCCAACAGCCCCTGGCGCGCCATCCGCAGGGACACATGCCGCTCGATGGTCTCCGGGCCGGCCTGCCCGATCGTCCCGGCCTCCAGCACGGCACGCGCGTACGCCTCGGTCTGCAACAGGCCGGGCACGAAGTGCGGTTCGTACGAACGGATCAGCCCGGCCGCGCCCTCCAGGCTCACGTACAGGCTGAACCACTCCGGCAGCACATCGTGGAACCGCTGCCACCAACCCGGCTGGTTCGCCTCCTCGGTGAGCGCGACGAACGAGCCGGCCTCCTCCTCGGGCACCCCGTACAGGGTCAACAGCACCTGCACGTACGGCACCTTCAGCGCGACCTCGGCCATCTCCATCCGCCGTACCGTCGCCGGAGCCACCCGCAGAGCCTGCGCGGCCTCCTCACGCTTGACGCCGGCCGCCTCACGCAGCTCCTGCAGCCTTCTGCCGAGCACCACTTGACCCACAGTGGGCGCGGGCCGCCGCTCACTCACGCCACGCCTCCCCACGCGCCGAAGTCTGGGGGAAGTGTGCCATGTTCCAGCCACTCTCTCAGCGGTTCCGAGGTGATCACCGTCAGCGCCCCAGCGTCTGGAGGTACTTGGCCGTCGCCGGGTCGGCCGGAAGGAACGTCTCGATCGCCAGCTCCGAGACCGTCACGTCCATCGGGGTGTTGAACGTGGAGATCGAGGACACGAACGACAGCACCCGGCCCGCGTGCTCGATCCGCATCGGCAGCGCGAAGTACGGTACGGAACCCGCCGGTTCGTCCCCGTCGTCGGCCGCCTCCGGCACCGGATACCCGGCGACCTCCTCATGCAGCTCCCGCAGCGCCTCGGAGCGGTGCAGGGCGATCTGCCGCTCCATCTGCGCGAGGAGATGCCCACGCCACTCACCCAGATTGCGGATGCGCGGCGCCATCCCCTCGGGGTGCAGCGTCAACCGCATGGCGTTGAGCGGCGGTTGGAGCAGATGCTCCGGTACACCGTCCAGCAGCATGGTGATGCCCCGGTTCGCCGCGACCACGTCGTACCTCGCGTCGACCACCAGCGCCGGATACGGCTCGTAGCACCGGATCAGCCGCTCCAGACCCTCGCGCAACGCGCCCAACGCCGGGGCGTCCAGCGGGGTCTCGGGATAGCGCGGGGCGTAACCGGCCGCCAGCAGCAGGGAGTTGCGCTCCCGCACCGGCACCTCCAGGTGCTCGGCCAGCCGCAGCACCATCTCCTCGCTCGGCCGGGACCGCCCCGTCTCGACGAAGCTGATGTGCCGTGCCGAGGAGTCGGCCCGCAGCGCCAGCTCCAGTTGACTGACCCGCCGCTGCTCCCGCCAGGCACGCAGCAGCGGGCCGACACCCTTGCCGACAGGGGTGGCGGCGGAGGCGGCGGTGCCGGTCGCGACAATGGTCATACGGACGACCGTAGTCGAAGGAGCACACACGTGAACGAGTTGAGGAACCCGTCCGGGGAGGCCACGGCGGTGTACCGGGCCAGAGTCCGGGGCTGCCTCCTCGGCGGGGCCGTCGGCGACGCCCTCGGCTACCCGATCGAGTTCACCTCCCTCGACCGCATCCGCGCGAGCCACGGCCCGCGCGGGGTCACCGGGTACGCGCCCGGCGCGCATGGAGCACGGGGTCTGATCAGCGACGACACGCAGATGACCCTCTTCACCGTCGAGGCCCTGACCTTCGCCCTGGGGCGCGAACGGGAGAAGGGTATCGGCGGCGCCTGGCCCCTCCTGCTGCTCCAGGCGTACCAGCGGTGGCTGGAAACCCAGTCGAAGCCCGCACCGGGCGAGGGCGTCACGGGCGGTCTGCTGGCCGAGCCCTGGCTGTACGCCCGCCGAGCCCCCGGCAACGCCTGCCTGTCCGGAGTCGCGCAGGCGTACGCGCCCGACCCGGGGCTCGTCCTCGACGGCACACCGGGACCCGTCAACCCCGACTCCAAGGGCTGCGGCACGGTGATGCGCTCGGCCCCCTTCGGCCTGGGCACCACGGCCGACCGTGCCTTCGCCACGGCCGCCGCCGGCGCGCAGATCACCCACGGCCACCCCACCGGCTACTACGCGGCGGGCGCCCTCGCCGCCATCGTGGCGCACCTGGTCGCCGGGGACTCCCTGGAGGGCTCGGTCCTGCGCGCGCTACGGCTCCTGGAGCGCCACCCCGGCCACGAGGAGACCTCCGCCGCCCTCCACCAGGCCCTCGACCTGGCCGCCGAGGGCTCGCCCAGCGCCGAGAAGGTCGAATCCCTCGGCGCGGGCTGGGTCGCCGAGGAGGCCCTCGCCATCGGCGTCTACAGCGCGCTGGTGGAACGCGACGTCAAGGCCGCGCTGCTCCTCGCCGTCAACCACTCCGGCGACAGCGACTCCACCGGCTCCATCTGCGGCAACCTCCTCGGCGCCCGGCACGGCGACCACGGCCTGCCGCACCAGTGGGTGCGAGGCGTCGAGGGCCGCGCCACCATCGCCGCCCTCGCCGACGACCTGGCAGCCGAATGCGTACCGCGCTGACCTCCGGGCACCCGTCTGACCAGGGACGCAGCCACCCACCTGTGGCACGCTGAAGAGAGACCGACCCCGACGAAGGAGCGAGGCCATGCCCGTCGTACCGCTCGCGCAGAAGGAGATCGGGGACCGCCTCGCGGAACTCCCCGGCTGGTCCGCCGACGCCGACCGCCTCACCCGCACCTACCGGCTCGGCTCGCACTTCGCGGCCACCGCGATGGTCGTCCACATCGCCCAGGTCCAGGAGGAACTCGACCACCACTCCGACCTCACCCTCGGCTACAACACCGTCTCCCTCACCGTGAACACCCACAGCGTGGGCGGCGCGATCACCGAACTGGACTTCCAACTCGCCCGCAGAGTAGAGGACTTGGCCCCGGGACACGGAGCGGACTGAGCGGACACGAAGGAAAGGGACGGGACGCCAGGACGACGGGACACCAGCGCGTGCTCGACTACGACAAGGAAGCCGACGCCTACGACGCCACCCGCGGCGGCGAGCCCCGCGCCGCCGCCGCTGCCGAAGCCGTACTCGATCTCGTCCCCGGGCAGGCCCGACGCCTGCTGGACGTGGCCTGCGGCACCGGCATCGTCACCCGCCGCCTGGCCGCCGCCCGCCCCGGGCTGCGGGTCACGGGTCTGGACACCGCACCGGCCATGGCCCGCACGGCGGCGACCCGGCTGCCCGGCGCGATACTCCTCGCGGACAGCCGCCGACTCCCCTTCCCCGACGGGGTGTTCGACGTCGTCGCCACCGTCTGGCTGCTGCACCTGGCGGACGGCCCGGCGGACGTCAGGGCGATCATCACGGAGTGCGCACGGGTCCTGCGACCGGGCGGGGTGTACATCACCACGGTCGACAAGGCCGCCGCCCACGACGTCGGCAGCGACATCGACACCGTCCTCGCGTCCCGTCTACGTCGCCCGGCCCAGGACCGCGCCGATCAAGTCCGTGCGCACGCCGCCGAGTTCGGCCTCCACCCGGCCGGCTCGGGCCGCTTCCGGGGGCACGGCCAGGGCCGCAGCCCCCGGAGCACCATCGCGGACCTGCGGCGCGGCTGGTTCACCATGCTCACCCCCGGCGACCCACTGACCGAGGGATTCGCCGCCCGTCTGCGGGAACTGCCGGACCAGGAAGTCCCGCGCGCCGACCCGGAGTTCACCCTGCTGGCGTTCCGGAAGCCGTCCGGGTGAACTCCATCGTCCAGTTGGTCACCCAGGTCTCCCCGCCGTCCACCGAGAACGCCTGCTCCCAGCGGGCGCCGGTCCCGCTGATCCCCGACCACACGAACCGCACCCGCACGTCCTTCCCGTCGTGGGTGTCGTCGCCGTGGAACGCGCCCCGGCCGTCCTCGAACCGCCCCGTCACCGGCGGGAACAGCTTCCCGCTGAGGCTCGACGACCAGCTCAGGGACCACTGTTCGGTCTCCCGGTCGAAGAGCCGCAGGGTCAGCCCCTTCGACCCCAGATACGGCAGGTCGATCTCGTCGACGTTCGCGTCGCCGTCGAAGAGCGGCCAACAACGACTGACTCCCGTGAACTCCACCCATTCACTGTCGGGTTGAAGGAAGTCGGTGCGGCGACGGTGGAGGACCTCCCACTCGCCGTGGAAGAAGTCGAAGTCGCGCGGGCTGCTCATGAGCGGTCTCCAGTGGTCGCGTCGGGCAGGGAGTCGGTCAAGTAGGCGTCCAGGTCCGGCACTTCGGGCGCGAGCAGATGCCGTACCCAGGCGTCCCGTTCGTGCAGGATCGGCGGCAGCTCCCAGACACAGCCGATCCACGGCAGGTCGGGAGTGATGAAGTGCGCCGGGTCGCGGTCCGGGCAGCCGAGCACGGGCTGGCCCGCCGACGCACCCCGGAAGTGCAGAACGTTGTCCCACACCCAGCTGTAGGCGTTGAGATAGGCGCCGTCGTCACCACCCTGGTGCAGCACGACGAAGGTGGCCGGCGGAGTGCCGTCCGGCTCCGGCAGCAGCTTCGGCAGGATCGCGTACGCCGCCTCCTCCACCTCGGGCGCGATCCCGGCGGCGTCGGCGGTGACGTGGTAGCGCTTGATGTGCCGCCCGGCCACCACGATCGGTGGTGGCACGGTCAGCAGTTTCTCCGTGAAGGGCATGGCAGGACGCTAGGACCGGTCCACTGACATCCTGTGTCAGTGAAGTCCAGCCGACTCGTCTCGATCCTCCTGCTGCTGCAGACTCGCGACCGGATGACGGCCGCGGAACTCGCCGAGGCACTGGAGGTCTCCGTCCGCACCGTCTACCGGGACGTCGAGGCGCTGAGCGCGGCGGGCGTCCCGCTGTACGGCGACGCGGGCCACGCCGGCGGCTACCGGCTCCTCGGCGGCTATCGCACCCGTCTGACCGGCCTCACCCGGGACGAGGCCGAGGCCCTGTCCCTCGCGGGCGTACCGGGACCGGCCGCCGAACTGGGCCTCGGCCCGTTCCTGGCCGCCGCCCGGCTGAAGGTCCGCGCCGCGCTGCCGGCCGAGCTGCGCGAGCACGCGGACCGGATCAGCGACCGGTTCCACCTGGACGCACCGGGCTGGTACGCGGATGCCGACGACACCCGGTTTTTGCATACAGTCGCCGACGCCGTATGGAACAACCGTGTTCTGTATGCCATGTACCGCCGCTGGCGCGAGCCCACCGACGTGGAGCGCCGACTGGAGCCGTACGGCCTCGTGCTGAAGGCGGGCCGCTGGTATGTCGTCGCCGGCCCCGGGCCGCGTACCTACCGCGTCGACCAGATCCTCGAACTCACCCCCTCCGACGACGAGTTCACCCGGCCGGACGACTTCGACCTGGCCGCGTACTGGACCGCCCACCAACGCGACTTCCACGACCGCCTGTACCGGGGCGAGGCGGTGGTCCGGCTGGCACCCGGCGCGACCCTCGCCCGGGCGGTGCCCCTCGGCGGAGAACCGGAGCCGGACGGCTGGACCCTGATGTCGGTCCCCATCGAGTCCGTCGACCACGCGCTCGGCGAGTTCCTGCGCCTCGGCACGGACATCGAGGTCCTGTCTCCGCCCGAGCTGCGCGACCGCATCACCCGCACCGTCGCCGAACTGGCCGAAAGGTACGGCAACTTGCTCACGGACAGCGGCGACTGAGGCTCCAGAACCCGTCCGTCCGCTCAGGAGGTACCTCCCGTGAGCCACCCGCACCCGCATGTGCACCCGCCGCACCGGTACCGCAGACGAAGCGCCGTACTCGCCGCGCTGACCGCCGCCGCAGCCCTGGTCCTCGCCGGGCTCACCACCGGCGGCACCGCCCAGGCCGCCACCGCCCGCCAGGTCGAAGCCCTCGACCGCGGGGTCGTCAGCGTCCACACGGACAGCGGCAACCTGGTCAGCTGGCGCTGGCTCGGCACCGACCCCGACACCGTCTCCTTCAACGTCTACCGCGCCGGTACGAAGGTCAACGCGACCCCGATCACCGGCTCCACCGACTACTTCCACGCCGGCGCGCCCGCCCAGGCCGACTACACGGTCCGCGCGATCGTCGGCGGCGTCGAACAGGCCGACTCGGTCCACGCCATCCAGTTCCGCACCGGCTACAAGGACGTCCCCATCACCCCGCCCGCCGGCGGCACGACCCCCGACGGCGTCGCGTACACCTACGAGGCCAACGACGCCTCCGTGGGCGACCTCGACGGCGACGGACAACTCGACTTCGTCCTCAAGTGGCAGCCCACGAACGCCAAGGACAACTCCCAGTCCGGCTATACCGGAAACACCATCCTCGACGGCGTCAAGCTCGACGGCACACGCCTGTGGCGCATCGACCTGGGCCGCAACATCCGCTCCGGCGCGCACTACACACAGTTCCAGGTGTACGACTACGACGGCGACGGCAAGGCCGAGGTCGCCATGAAGACGGCCGACGCCACGGTCGACGGAACCGGCACGGTCATCGGCAACTCGGCGGCGGACTACCGCAATTCGAGCGGCTATGTGCTGTCGGGCCCCGAGTACCTGACCATGTTCAACGGCCAGACTGGTGCGGCGATGGGCACCGTCGACTACGTCCCGTCGCGCGGCACGGTCTCCTCCTGGGGCGACTCCTACGGCAACCGCGTCGACCGATTCCTCGCCGGAACCGCCTACTTGGACGGCAGCCGCCCCTCGCTGATCATGGCGCGCGGCTACTACACGCGCACGGTGATCGCCGCCTGGGACTGGCGGAACGGCGCCTTCACCCGCCGCTGGACCTTCGACACCAACTCCTCGACCAACACCGGCAAGGGCTACGACGCCCAGGGCAACCACCAGTTGGCGGTCGCGGACGTCGACGGGGACGGCAAGGACGAGATCGTGTACGGCTCGATGGCCGTCGACGACAACGGCTCCGGCCTGTGGACCACCAAGAACGGCCACGGCGACGCCATGCACGTGGGCGACCTCGACCCGTCCCGCCCGGGCCTGGAGGAGTTCAAGGTCGACGAGGACTCCTCGAAACCGTCCTCGTGGATGGCGGACGCGAAGACCGGCGCGATCATCTGGTCCACGCCCGCCAACGGCGACAACGGCCGTGGTGTCTCCGGGGACATCTGGGCGGGCAGCGCGGGCGCGGAGTCGTGGTCGTCCCACGCCGACGGCGTCCGCGACCCGCAGGGCACGGTCGTCGCCACCCGCAAGCCCGGCAGCGTCAACTTCCTGTCCTGGTGGGACGGCGACCCGGTCCGCGAACTCCTCGACGACACCCACATCGACAAGTACGGCACCACCGCCGACACCCGCCTGCTGACCGGCTCCGGCGTCCACTCCAACAATAGCACCAAGGCGACCCCGACCCTGTCCGGGGACATCCTCGGCGACTGGCGGGAGGAGGTCGTCTGGCCCACCACGGACAACACGGCGCTACGGATCTACTCCACGCCGTACGAGACGACCACCAGGATCACCACCCTGCTCCACGACACCCAGTACCGCACAGCCCTGGCCTGGCAGAACACCGCCTACAACCAACCACCTCACCCGAGCTTCTACATCGGCGACGGAATGCCGACGGCACCCCGGCCGACCGTCTACACGCCGTAGCTCCCGAGGGGAACCGGCCGGCTCAGCTGAACCCGCCACTGAAGTCGGAGTTCAGCTGGGCCGAGCAGATGTTGTAACCGCCCTGCGCCTGACCGGACTTGGTTCTGCCGTCGATGGTGATGGAGCAGTGGATGTTCCCGCCGCCCTGGAGCTGGGCGGTGACCTGGTAGTACAGGGCGTCACTGTTCACGGTCAGGGTCTTCGTCATGGGCAGGCCCTTGCCCTGGAGGTTGGTGCCGTCGCTGCCGTAGGTGATGTCGACACCGGAGGGCGCGCTGCCCCACACCTTGAAGAGAGCCTTGCCCGAGGGGGCCTCGTCACTGCTCGTCGCGGCCTTCGTCGCCTTGGCCTTCGCGGTCTTCGTGACCGAGACGGTGGTGGTGACAGTGATCGTGGGCGCGGGCTCGGCCTTGGCGACCTTGGCGGCCTCGGGTGTGGCGGTGACCGTCTCCGTCACGGCAGGCTCGGCACTCGTGTTGCCGCTGTCACCACCACCGCCGCCGCCCGCGACCCCGATCACCGCACCGAGTGCGAAGAGGGCGGCGGCGGCAGGGATGGCCACGTGCTTGCGGGCCCATTTCGGCCCGGTCGGCGCCGGCGGTGTCGGCGCGGGGCCGTACGAGGGCGGCATGGGCGGCGGTGGCGGCTGGTACGACATATGGGGTCCCCCTGGCGATTAGTTGGGGGTTGAACTTAACGCCCGAAATAAGGGTGGCGTGAGATGCGTGAAGAAGAGGTGACTAATTTGTGATGTCGAAGTGGAGGGCGCGCACCGATGAGGTGCGCGCCCCTGGTGGGACCACTACCCCCTGCTCAACTCACCGTGCAACTCTGATCGCCCACCTTGAACGCGCCCGGCTTCGTGTTCACCCCCGACCAACTCCCCGTGAACCCGAACCCCACCGACGAACCCGCCGCCACCGTGCCGTTCCAGCTCACGTTCTTCGCCGTCACCGTCGCGCCCGACTGGGTGTAGTCGGCGTTCCACAGTTGGCCGATCCGCTGGCCGTCCGCGAAGGACCAGTCAAGTGACCAGCCGTTCCAGGTGGTTGAGCCGGTGTTGGTCACCTGCACGTCCGCCTGGAAGCCGTCCGTCCACTGGTTCGTGATCCGGTACGAGACCGAACAGGCGCCGGTCGGCGTCGGATCGGTCCCGCCGCCACCCCCGCCGCCGCCGTCACCGGCGTCGGACGAGTCGCCGTAGACGACCCCGCGACCGTTCGTCGACACGTACACCCGGCCGTACACCCGAGGGTCACCGGTGATCGCCGCTCCGGTCCAACCCCACTGGTGGGCATCGTCGTTGATGCGGGTCCAGGTCGCGCCCTTGTCGGTCGAGCGGAAGATGCCGCGTACGCCGCCGATCTTCGCGCTGGTGTAGAGCGTCTGGTACGAGGCGCCGGTCGCCGCCTTGCCGAAGCCGATGGTGTCGGCCTGGTCGACGTTCGCGAGCTTGGCGAAGGTGGCGCCGCCGTCCGTGGAGTGCCACAGCCCGTACGCCCCGTCGCTCGCACCGCCCGCCAGCCAGACGTCCCCCTTCGTGCCGGGCAGCGCCTTGAAGCGCACGCTGTCACCACTGGGCAGCCCGGTCGCCGACGACGCGGTGAAGGTCGCCCCGCCGTCCGAACTGACGTAGAACTTGCCGGACTTGAAACCGTAGAAGGTCTTCGTGTCGACCCGGTCCGACTCCACGACCGCACCCGCCGGAATACCGCTCGACGCCGACCAGGACGAACCGAAGCCCGTCGTGTACTGCACCCCCGCACCCGCCGGACTCCACACGAACCGGCTCCCGTCGGCCGCCGCGGCCACCGTCCCGCCACCGCTCACACCCGAAGGGTCGCTTCCCGCGAACCAGTTGGCGCCGTTGTCCGTCGAGAACGCGATGTGCGGCCCCGAGTCCAGATCGCCCACGCGCACCACGGTGTTCGGGTTGCTCTCCGCGAAGTCCAGGCTCGTGGTCGTCGTGAAGGTCGGCGAAGTGAACATCATCGAGGGGACGTTGGTCAGATCCGTGTGCCGGAACCCGCCGATGTCGCCCAGCGCGCTGAGGAGTTGGGCACCGCCGGACGGGGGAGCGGCGAGGTCGTTGACGGCCGTCTCCTCCAGCCCCCGCACCATCGGCTGCACCGTGAACTGGCCACCGCTGTCCCAGTTCGTGAGGTTCTCCGTGCCGTAGAGCGTCGCACCCGTCCCGTACATCATCCGATTCGAATCGAACGGGTCGATCTCCAGCGACTCGGTCATCCACCCGAGCTTCGGGCTCTGTTCGGGCGGCGACGGATTCGCCCCGAAGGACAGCCAGGGCACGGACGACACGTCCATGGTGTAGCGGTTGGAACGGTTGGGATACGACGTGTAGTCCCAGGCCTTCGTCCAGGTGCCGCCGCTGTCCGTGGAGCGGAAGATCTGCGTGTCCGGCCACCAGGAGCTGTACGCCGTCGCCATCACGGTGCCCGGATGCTGCCGGTCGACGGTCAGCCCGCTGTAGCCGAAGTAGGTGTCGGCGTCCGCGACCGGGCTGATGTTCGTCCACGTACCGGTCGCGGTCGCGTACCGCCACAACTGGCCCTTGCCACCGTCGTACGGACCGCCCTTGTCGCTGTATGCGATGTACAGATAACCGTTGACCGCATCCAGTACACCCTTGTGTGCCAGATAGCCGGTCGGCTGCCCGGCCACCCGACTCCACGTCGCGCCCGCGTCCGTCGACCGGTACACGGCGTTGGCCTGGTCGGCGACCCCGACGTAGATGGTCTTCGTGGCGCTGCCGGACGTGCCCGTCGACTCGTCGAAGGTGACCCAGACGATGCCCTGGTTGTCGCTCGCGTAGCCGCTCGTGTCGGTCGGATCCTGCGCGTAGTTACCGACGTTGGGGAAGTTCGTCACCTGCGACCAGGTGACCCCGGAGTCCGTGGACCGCCACAGCCCCTTCCCGCTGGGCGCGCCCAGATACAGCACGCTGTCCTTGTTCGGATCGACGGCCAGCCGCTCACCCATACCGCGCCCGGGCATGTTCCCGCCGAGCTTGAACGGCAGATCGGTCTTCTGCCAACTCGCGCCCCGGTCCGCCGACCTGAGCACGGCCCCGTTCGTCGGATCCCAACTGTTGGTGTACGTACCGACAGCCGCGTACACCTTGTCCGGATCGACCGCGTCGGACGCGAGGCTCACCACCCCGGTGTGCCCCCACTCGTCCCACCCCACCGAGTCCAGCAACGGAGCCCACGTCTTCGTCGACTCCTGCCAGCGGTAGGCGCCGCCGATGTCGGTACGGGCATAGGCGAGGTTCTTCTCGGTCCGGTTGAAGACGATGCCCGGCACGAAACCACCGCCGTCCATACGGGCGTTGTGCCAGGTGTACGTGTCGGCCGCGAGCGCCGCCTTCGACGCGTTCGCGGCAAGGGCGGACGGACTGCCGGCCAAAAGACCGGCGGCAAGCGCCACAACCGCCATGAGAATGCGGGTTCTTCGCACGAGGGGTCCTCTCGTGAAGAGAAGAGGGAAAAGGCACGAGCACCGGGCGACCCCCAGTGCGGGTGGGGGTCGCCCGGCAGTTGGCCCCGCCGTCAGGTGACGGGGCCCCGCACACGAAGCTTCGAAGCGGTTCCGCGGGAACAAGGGCGGCCTGCAACGCCCCTCCAGGGGCGCGGGGAACTGCGCACCCAGCTACAGCGGGCCCGCACTAAAAGCACCGCCCAACCCGCGGAGCGCCCCGCGGGGGACTATTCGAGAAGCTCCGCATACGAACCCATGGCCAAGGCGACATCCGCCTGAGCCCAGAACCGGTGATACGTGAAGACAGGCGCGGCCCCGCCCGCCAGATAGCTCTGGATCTTCGACCACGCCGGGTCGTTCTTGTAGAAGGACCTCAACGACGCGAACGTGGAAGACGAGTTGATCGCGTCCCCGTTCGGCATCGTCCCGGTCCAGCCGCTCGGGACGTACACACTGTCGTCGAAGCGGTTGTAGTCCGCGCGGGTCTCCGGCACGGCGATGCCCAGGCTGTCCTGGTAGTTGTTCCACATGCCGTCGAGAAGGGCCTTCGCGGTCGTCTTCGCTGTCGCGTTGCCGGACTTGGCGGCGTAGTACGTCAGGGTCTTGGCGTACGCGGCGGCCACACCGACGTCGTTGGTGTAGTCGGCGACGGTGACATGAAGTCCCGTATTGGCGCCGGGACTTGACGCGTTCCAGGTGTCGGGCTGGCCCGACCACTGGAGCGTGGAGGGGATCAGATAGGTGCCGTCCGGGTTGATCGTGGTCTTGGACAGCGCCCACGCGACCCACTTGTCGAGGACCGCCTTCGCGCTCGCGTTCCCCGTCTGCTGGTAGTACTCGGCGACCCGCTCCATCGACCACGCCTGGAAGCCGAACCACTGGTTGGACGGCGGGTCGTGGTAGACGGGCTGCTGGTCGTAGTACATGCCGTAGAAGGTCGACGTCCCGGCCGGCGGGGTGGCGTACCGGCCCTGCCAACTGTTGGACGCCCCGCCCGCGATGGCGCCCTCGCTCGACTGCAGCCAGCGGTAGAACTCCAACTGCCGGCTCAGCGAGGTGCCCCAATCCGCCGCGCCCGTCGTGGACTTGGGCTTCAGGTCCGCGTACGAGCTCAACGCGTAGGCGGCCAGCGGGTTCTGGTAGCCGCCGTGGACGTGGCTGGAGCCGATGCGCCAGGCCCAGCCCGCGCTGGTGTCGTTGGCGCCGCCCCACGCGTAGTACCAGGACAGCAGATAGTCCGAGGCGTCCTTGCCGGTGCCGGCCGGGCAGGTGGACGGCCCGACGCAGTTGCCTATTTTCTTGAAGTACTTGTCGTACATGGCGTACCGCAGATAGTCGCCCATCTTGGCGGCCTTGCCGACGGTCGTGGAGACGTCGGAGCCCTTGCCCTGCTCCTTGGCCCACACATCGGCCCAGTACGCGGCCTGCACGGCCCGCGCGTCGGCGTCGGGAGCGTCGGTGTACTTCCACTGCTTCGCGTACGAGGAGTCACCGGTGAAGAGGTCCAAGTACCCGTTCGTACCGCCGTACTTGAAGGCGTCGCAGGTCGGCTGCGGCACCGTCTCCCAGACCGACTCCTGCGGTCCGCGCTGGAAGGTGTTGATGTACGAAGGACCGCTCGCCGTCGGACCCGCCTCGCACCCGCCGCCCGGTGTGTCGCCGTAGCCGTAGGTGTTGTCTACATCCTCCAGCCAGTGCATACCGTAGACATCGTCCGTACCGTATGCGGTCTTCAGTTCACCGGCGATCGGATCCGATCCCACCGACACCGAGGTGTCGAGCTTCGCCGGATACTCGTTCGGGGTGTCCAGCTCGGGCGCGTAGGTGGCCGGCTTCGAGGCGTTGTAGAAGGAGTTGGTCGGCTGGTCGGCGTGGGTGGGGATCATGTACTTCTCCATGAGGTCCCAGGCGCCGTTGAACTTCGACCAGTCGCCCGTCACCTTGCCGTACATCGCCTGCAGCCACAGCAGATAGCTGTACGCCTCCGACGTGGTCTCGTGCCCCTGGTCCGGCGCCTCGACGATGAGGGTCTCCACCGAGTGGTAGGGGATGCCCTGCGGCGAGAAGTAGCCGTTCGCCGGGTTGGTGATCTTCCCGTAGAGGTCCAGGAAGCGGGCGTCGTACGCGTTCGCCGCCGCCAGCTCCGTCACCGTGACCGTCGCCTTGGTGAAGCCCGTCGCCGTCGACTCGAAGGACGCCGAACCGGTGCCGGAGGCGTCGGCCGTGAGGGTCACGGTCTGCGCGGTGTTCCAGTTCGACGGCGTGAACGTGAGCGAAGCGCCGCCGGTGACGGACAGCCCCGTGTTGCCGCTCGCGCGGGCCGTCGTGACCGTCACGTTGGCGGTGGGCTGCGAGGACAGCGACACCGCGTACGTGCCCGTCTTGCCCTGCTGGACGCCCAGTTGACTCGGCGATGCGACGACCGCGGGTCCCGAGGCGACCGTGATACCGACCGGTGTGGACTCCCCGGACGCGCCCAGGCTGTCGTACGCCTTCGCGACCAGCGAATGACTGCCCACGGTCAAACCAGAGGCCGAGAAAGAGTACGGCGAGGTCGTGTCCGTGCCGAGCAGCGTGGTGTCGTCGTAGAACTCGACCTTGCTGATCGTCGCGTTGTCGGCCGCCGCCGCGGTCGCCGCGAGCGGGACCGCGGCCCCCTGCGTGTAGATCGCGCCCGCGCTCGGGCTGGTCAGCACGGTGATCGGCGGCTGATGGGCGCCCACGCAGGCGGTGCCGTTGATCGCGAACGAGGTGGGCGCGGTGTTGGTGCCGCTGTAGGTGAACTGCGCGCCGGTGGAGACGGCCGCGCCCGCGGCGATCGTCCCGTTGTACGACGCGTTCGTCACCGTGACCGCGCTGCCGGACTGGGACCAGGTGCCGTTCCAGCCGTTGCTGAGCTTCTGGTTGCCCGAGTAGGCGTACGTCAGGGTCCAGCCGTTGATCGCGTCCGTACCCCGGTTGGTGAGGGTCAGGTCCGCGGTGAAGCCGGAGCCCCAGTCGTTCGCCTTGTAGTCCACGCTGCACTGAACTGTCGCCGCCTGGGCGGGAGTTGTGCCGGTCGCCAGCATCGACAGGGGAAGCGCGAGGGCCGCCACGACAGCGGTCCACAGTCGCCGTGTCACACGGCGTCTCCGTCTGGGGTGCATGTGCTGGTTCCTCCTTGCGGCTCGGAGAAGGTGAGGGCGGAGCAGCAACAAGCCTTGAACCAGTGGGAGCGCTCCCATCGTGAGGACGGGGGTGAGAGCCGTCAAGGTGCTTACGGAGTCGAAAAAATTCGACGCACGAGGTTGAGGGAAAGTCAGCGAAAGTCTGTGACTCCCCTGTCCTTTGCCGTCACTTGGCGCTACCTTCCTTGACACCAGTGGGAGCGATTCCGTCAGTCGACGCGTCCGTGCGACGCGCCCGAGCTGCAAGGAGTCGCTCATGCGACATCCCCCGCGTTCAATGCTTTTAGCCGCCACCGGTGCCGTCGCCCTCGTCGGGGCGATGGTCGTCCCGGTGGTCACGGCGTCCGGTGCCACCCCCTCGTGCACGGTGGAGTACTCGGTCACCAGCCAGTGGGACACCGGCTTCCAGGGCTCAGTGCGGATCACCAACAACATGGCACCGGTGAGCGGTTGGAGCCTGAGCTTCGACTTCGCCGGCGGCCAGAAGGTCACCCAGGGCTGGAACGCCAAGTGGTCCCAGTCCGCGACGACGGTCACCGCGACCAACGAGAGCTGGAACGGCTCGCTGGGCACCGGCGCGAGCGTCAGCGCCGGATTCCTCGCCGACTGGTCCGGCAGCAACGCCGTACCGTCCGCGTTCAAGCTCAACGGCACGACCTGCAACGTCGATTCGGAACCGACACCGCCGACCTCGCCGCCCCCGACCTCACCACCGCCGAGCACCACCGCGCCCGCACTGCACGTCTCCGGGAACAAGCTCGTGGACGCCGACGGCACGGGCCGCCGTCTGCTGGGCGTCAACCGGTCCGGCGGCGAGTTCATGTGCGTGCAGGGCTACGGCATCTGGGACGGCCCGGTGGACGACGCGGCCGTCGCGGCGATCGCCGACTGGAAGGCCAACACCGTCCGCATCCCGCTCAACGAGGAGTGCTGGCTGGGCCTTTCCAACATCAAACCCGAGTACGCGGGCGCCAACTACATCGCCGCCGTCAAGGACCTGGTGGCGAAGGTCGAGGCGCACGGCATGACACCGATCGTCGAACTGCACTGGACCTACGGCCAGTACACCGGCAACTCGGCGGGCTGCTCCGACGTGCACGCCACCTGCCAGAAACCGATGCCGGACGCGCAGTACACGCCGTCCTTCTGGTCCTCGGTCGCCAGCACATTCAAGGCCGACCAGGCCGTCGCGTTCGACCTGTTCAACGAGCCCTACCCGGACCGCGCCACCTCCACGACCACCCAGGCGTGGGAATGCTGGCGGGACGGCGGCACCTGCCCCGGCATCGGGTACGAAGTCGCCGGTATGCAGGATCTCGTCGACGCCGTACGGTCCACCGGCGCCCAGAACGTGATCATGGCAGGCGGGCTCGCCTACTCGAACGACCTCAGCCAGTGGCTGACGTACAAGCCCACCGACCCGACCGGCAATCTCGTCGCCGCCTACCACGTGTACAACTTCAACACCTGCGCGAACGAGAGCTGCTGGAACTCCACCCTCGCCCCCGTCGCGGCCCAAGTGCCGCTGGTGGCAGGGGAGATCGGCGAGAACACCTGCTCCCACGCGTTCGTCGACCAGGTCATGAAGTGGTTCGACGACCACGGGCTCTCGTATCTCGGCTGGACCTGGAACACCTGGGACTGTTCCGCCGGCCCGTCACTGATCTCCGACTACGACGGTACGCCCACCGCGTACGGCACCGGGCTGCGTGACCATCTGCGCGCCCTCGACGGATAGGCGCCCGCACACCGCACATCACAGCACCCGCAACCAACTCCATTGGCAGACAAGGAAACCCGCACTCATGAGCCGTACCAGAACAGCGTTGCTCGCTGCCTTGGTGCTCGTCGCCGGGGCCTCGGGGACGGCGGTCGCCGCCACTCCCTCGGCGGACGCCGGTATCGCCGCGATCCCCTGCAGTGTCGACTACAAGGTGCAGAACCAGTGGGACACCGGCTTCACCGCCGCCGTCACCGTCACCAACAACTCGACGGCCAAGTCGAGTTGGGCCCTGAAGTGGTCGTACGCCGGCAACCAGCAGGTCACCAGCGGCTGGAACGCGAAGATCAGCCAGAGCGGGACCGCCGTCACGGCGGCCAACGAGTCCTACAACGGAAGCCTGGCGACCGGCGGTTCGGTCAGCTTCGGCTTCAACGGCACCTACAGCGGCACCAACGCGCTCCCCACCACCTTCACCCTCGACGGCGTGACCTGCAACGTCGACGACGGCAGCAGCGGGGGAGGGGGCGGCACCACCGATCCCAGCGGGCGGGTCGACAACCCGTACGCGGGCGCCAAGGTGTACGTGAACCCGGAGTGGTCCGCGAAGGCCGCCGCCGAGACCGGCGGCAGCCGGATCTCCAACCAGCCCACCGGCGTCTGGCTCGACCGCATCGCCGCCATCAACGGTGTCAACGGCGGGATGGGCCTGCGCGCCCACCTCGACGCGGCGCTCGCCCAGAAGGGCAGCGGCGAAGAGGTCGTCCAACTCGTCGTCTACGACCTCCCGGGACGCGACTGCGCGGCCCTCGCCTCCAACGGCGAACTCGGCCCGACCGAGATCGGCCGCTACGAGACCGAGTTCATCGACCCGATCGCCGCGATCCTCGCCGACAGCAAGTACGCCTCGCTGCGGATCGTCACCACGATCGAGATCGACTCGCTGCCCAACCTCGTGACCAACACCGGCAGCAAGGCCACCGCCACCCCGCAGTGCGACACGATGCTCGCCAACGGCAACTACGTGAAGGGCGTCGGCTACGCGCTGAACAAGCTCGGCGCGATCCCCAACGTCTACAACTACATCGACGCCGGCCACCACGGCTGGCTCGGCTGGGACGACAACTTCGCCCCGTCGGCGAACCTCTTCTACCAGGCCGCCAACGCCGAGGGCGCGACCGTGAACGACGTGGCCGGCTTCATCACCAACACGGCCAACTACAGCGCCCTGAAGGAGAACAACTTCACCATCAACGACAGCGTCAACGGCGTCTCCGTACGCCAGTCCAAGTGGGTCGACTGGAACCGCTACGTGGACGAGCTGTCGTACGCCCAGGCGTTCCGCAACGAGTTGGTGTCCGTGGGCTTCAACTCCGGTATCGGCATGCTGATCGACACCTCCAGGAACGGTTGGGGAGGCTCGGCCCGGCCGACCGGCCCGGGAGCGACCACCAGCGTGGACACGTACGTCGACGGCGGACGCTACGACCGCCGTATCCAGGTCGGCAACTGGTGCAACCAGTCCGGAGCCGGCCTCGGTGAGCGCCCGCAGGCGGCCCCCGCCACCGGGATCGACGCCTATGTGTGGATGAAGCCGCCGGGCGAGTCCGACGGATCCAGCACGGCCATCGCCAACGACGAGGGCAAGGGCTTCGACCGCATGTGCGACCCGACGTACACGGGCAACGCCCGCAACGGCAACAACATGTCGGGCGCGCTGCCGAACGCCCCGCTGTCCGGGCACTGGTTCTCGGCACAGTTCCAGCAGTTGATGGCGAACGCGTACCCGCCTCTGTAGAGCACGTACACGCTTCTGTAGATCACATACGGAAGTCGTCGCCTACCGCATCGCACATGGCATACGGCCATGCCATATGGCATACCGCCGCACCACAGTCCACACCCCGCCCACCGATGCGGTCCCCGCCGGGGTCAGCCCTCCCGGGCCAGGCCCCGGCGGATCGCGAACTCCACCGCCGAGTAGTTCCCGTCCGGACGGTCCAGCTCGTAGGGGACCGCCGGATCCAGCGGGGGCTGCGCCAGGAAACGGGGGCGGGTGCCGTGGTTCGGCTGGGCGGCGTGCACCAGGAAGGGATGGCACAGGTAGACGTCGCCGGGGCTGCCGGTGGCGTACGCGAGCGGGCGGTGGGCGGTGGCCTCGACCAGCCGAGGGGCGATCTCCAGGCCGGACACGCCCGCCTCGCCGTACGGCTCAAGCAGCGGCGGCACATCGAGATGTGAGCCGACGCGGATGCGGGTCGGGGCGTTGTCCTCGGTCACCTCGGTGAACAGGAACAGCATCAGCAGCGCCCGGTCCCGCGACCGCAGATTGACGTGGTACCCCTTCCTGCCCTCGGGGGTGTAGCTCCCGTCGATGTGCCAGCCCGCGTCGTCGGGTTCCTCCTCGTGCGGAAAACGCAGCGGGAAGGCGCCCAGGCCGTAGCGCGTCGCCCAGCGTCCCTCGCCGACCAGGACGTCGAACGCCTCATGCAGAACGGGGGAGTTGACGGCCGCGGCGAACGGGCCCTGGCCCAGGCCCGGTATCCAGACCACGGGGTCCTTCCAGGTGCCGGGATCATCGGGGTCGTAGCCCGTCTCCCGCCACAGCAGCCGTGCGCAGTCCTCGGCGACCCGTGGCGGAAAGGCGCCTTCGATCTTCACGAACCCGTCTTCGAGGAAGCGTTCCACCAGCACGTCGTCCATACCGGCATGCTCGACCACCGACAGCACCCCGCGCATCCGGTTTTTTGCCGCTTCGGCAACGGAGGTGGCCCTCGGACGGTGCGTCGGCGCAGGCTGGCGGCACGCGGACGAGAGGCTGACCACCATGGCGCACGATCACGACCACGACCACGGGCCCGGCGAGCACCACGACCACAAGCCCGGCCAGGATCACCACCACCACGACCACACCGACATCGACTGGGCCGTGATGGGCCCGCTGCTGGAGTCGCAGGCGGAGCTGTTCGCCCCGCTGTACGAGCGGGCCATGGCGTGGCTCGCGAAGGAGCGGACCGAGCCGGGCCTGATCGTCGACGTGGGCAGCGGACCCGGTGTGGTCGCCTGTCTGTTCGCGGAGACGTTCACGGGCGCCCGGGTCGTCGCGGTGGACGGTTCCGAACCGCTCCTGGAACGGGCCCGCGCCCGCGCCGACCGCCAGGGCTTCGGTGACCGTTTCAGCACGCTGACCGGTGAACTGCCGGACGTGCTGGGGGAGTTGGAGTACCCGGCCGACCTCCTGTGGGCCAGTCGCAGCCTGCATCACCTCGGCGACCAGCGCGCCGGTCTCGCCGCTTTCGCGCAGCGCCTCGCCCCCGGCGGCACCCTCGCCATCATGGAGGGCGGCCTGCCCTCCCGGTTCCTGCCCCGCGACTTCGGCATCGGCCGCCCGGGTCTCGAGGCCCGGATCGACGCGGTCGAGGCCGAGTGGTTCGCCCGGATGCGCGCCGACCTCGCCGGCTCCGTCACGGTGACCGAGGACTGGCCGGCCCTCCTGGCCTCGGTGGGCCTGAAGCACACGGGCAGCCGCAGCTTCCTCCTCGACCTGCCCGCCCCGGCCCCGGACCGTGTCCGCGCCTACGCCGCGACCTGGCTGACCCGCATCCGTGACACCGTCGGCGACGCCCTCGACGCCGACGACCGGGCCACCCTCGACCGGCTCGTCGACCCGCAGGACCCTCAGAGCGTGCACCGGCGCGCCGACGTGTTCGTGCTCGCCGCGCACACCGTCCACACGGCGGTGCGCACGAGCTGAAGGGCCCGTGATCTCGGCGGCTTGACTTCGAGAGTGCTCAAGATGATGAACTGCCCCTCCGAATGTGCGGAGTTCACCGACCCACGGGGGGACCACCACCATGAACGACAACTCTCACGTCGCGCTCATCACGGGCGGCGGCAGCGGGATCGGCGCCGCCGTCGCCCGGCAACTCCTCGGTGCCGGGGGCCGGGTGGCCGTCACGGGCCGCAGCGAGCAGCGGCTGCTCGCCTTCGCCGACCAACTGGGCCGTCCCGAAGGCCTGTTGACGATACCCGGCAGCGCCTCCGAGTACGAGCAGGTGCAGGCCGCCGTCGAGACCACCCTGAAACAGTTCGGGCGGCTGGACGCGGTCGTCGCCAACGCCGGGGTCGCCACGCACGACGCCGTCGCCGACGGCGATCCGGCCGGCTGGACCGAGATGGTGCTGACCAACGTCCTCGGTCCCGCCCTGCTGATCCGGGCCTCCGTCGACGCCCTGAAGCAGACGCACGGCCGGATCGTGCTGATCGGCAGCGTCGCCGGGTTCGTGAACACGCCCGGCAACATCTACGGCGCCACCAAGTGGGCGATGACCGGTCTCGCCGAGAACACCCGGCGCCAGGTCACGGAGTTCGGCATCGGCGTGACCCTGGTCGCGCCGGGCCGGGTGGAGACCCCGTTCTGGGACGGCAACGGCAGCCCGCCGCCCGGCCGTCTCCTCACCGCCGACCACATCGCCGACACGATCCTGTGGGCGATCCGCCAGCCGGCCGGCGTCGACATCAACACCGTCGTCGTACGGCCGATCGGGCAGCCCAACTGACGTACGGGCGAGGCCCGTTGCCACCAGCGGTCGCGGCAACGGGCCCTTCTCCCACTCCTGGGCTCAGTTGTTCTGCAGGAACTGCTTCGCGAGCTGGTCGCCCAGCGAGAC
This sequence comes from Streptomyces sp. NPDC051576, assembly GCF_040681835.1. Classification (NCBI taxonomy): domain Bacteria; kingdom Bacillati; phylum Actinomycetota; class Actinomycetes; order Kitasatosporales; family Streptomycetaceae; genus Streptomyces; species Streptomyces sp. NPDC051576. The sequence continues at coordinate 38,086 of NZ_JBFAZO010000002.1, read as the reverse complement.
CGCCGCGCTGTGGCTCTCGATGGGGGACACCGTCGAGTTCTTGAAGAGGATGTACGTCACGCCGGAGTCGGCGCCGCCGGTCGCCGGGTCGGGGTCGATGCCGAGGGCCTGGGCGGTGGCGTACGAGGCCTCGCCGATGATGTTCGTGGGGCCGGTGTCGCCGACGACCGCGTACTCGACCTTGTTGCCGTAGATCACGGCGACCACGCCGCCGCCCTTGATGCCGTAGCTGGAGTACTTCCAGATGCTGCTGGAGCTGGGCACCACGATGTACGGCAGTGAATCCGCCTTCAGGGGCTGCCCGTTGGACTGGTGGAACGCGGTGTCGTCCTGGTACCAGGGGTCGGCGTTCTCATTGCAGTTGGAGGTGCGCTGGCCGTCGCAGTCGATGTCCATGTCGGCCTTCCAGAACACGGCGCCGTTCTTGCCGCACACCGGGATCGTGGCCGAAGTCTCGTCGTCGGTACGGTACTTGCCGTTCGATATCTGCGAGCAGGACGTCACCTTGGAGAGCAGGTCGGCCGCGCTGACCGAGCCCTCCTGCGCCGACTTGGGGGTGGCGCCGGAGGCGCTCGCGGGGAGCACTCCGGCGGCGAGCAGGGCGGCACCTGAGGCCGCGGCGAGGGTCAGTGTTCGTATGCGCACTGTGGGGGACCCTTCTGTTAGGAAAGTTTCCTTACCGGGTGCGCAACAAGGTGGCCCCATCGACATGCCCGCGTCAAGACCCTGGTACGAACCAAGACGCGCGAAGTGCCCCGGAGCAGGCGGGCTCCGGGGCACTTCGCGGTACGTCGGTCGAGCGGTTGTCCTGTGGGCCGGTCGGCTCAGGCCTCGTTGAACGTCGAGGGGTCGGGGCCCAGCCGCCGGTCCTCGCCCAGCGCGCTGATCGCGGCGAGGTCCTCGGTGTCCAGGCTGAAGTCGAAGACCTCGATGTTCTCCTTGATCCGCGACGGCGTCACGGACTTGGGGATCACCACGTTGCCGAGCTGGATGTGCCAGCGCAGCACGACCTGGGCCGGGGTACGGCCGTGCTTCTGCGCGATGGCGACGATCGCCGGCACCCCCAGCAGGCCCCTGCCCGAGCCGAGCGGGGACCAGGCCTCGGTCGCGATGCCCTGCTCCGCGTGGTACTCGCGCGCCGCGTGCTGCTGGAGCTGCGGGTGCAGTTCGATCTGGTCGACCGCCGGGATGACCGACGTCTGGGCGATCAGCCGCGCCAGGTGGTCGGGTTCGAAGTTGGAGACGCCGATGGCGCGCACCCGGCCGTCCGCGTACAGCTTCTCGAACGCCCTGTAGCTGTCGAGGTACTTGTCCCGGGCCGGCGTCGGCCAGTGGATCAGATACAGATCCAGGTACTCCAGGCCGAGCTTCTCCAGCGACACGTCGAAGGCGCGCAGCGTCGAGTCGTACCCGTGGTCGCTGTTCCAGAGCTTGGTGGTGACGAAGAGATCCTCGCGCGGGACGCCGGACGCGGCGATGGCCTTTCCGGTGCCCTCTTCGTTGCCGTAGGCCGCCGCCGTGTCGATGCTGCGGTACCCGGCCTCGATGGCGGTGGCCACCGCCCGCTCGGCCTCGTCGTCCGGCACCTGCCAGACGCCGAAGCCCAGCTGGGGCATCTCGACACCGTTGTTGAGGATGATCGGGGGGACCTTGCTGCTCACTGGCTCTCGATCCTTCAGTCGTCGGGTGGTACTCACATCGTCAACGATCACGGGCCGTGCCGCATTCCTGACCGTGAATTCCGTGCGCGTGCCGGCCCCCCGACCGCATGCCCCGTCGACGGCGGCTCAGGCCCGGTACAGCGCCTCGACCTCGCCCGAGTAGGTGTTCTCGATGGCCTTGCGCTTCAGCTTCAGGGACGGGGTCAGCAGACCGTGTTCCTCGGTGAACGGCTGGGCCAGTATCCGGAAGGTGCGGATCGACTCGGCCTGGGAGACCAGGGTGTTGGCGGCGACAACCGCGCGTCGCACCTCGGTCTCCAGGTCGGCGTCCCGCACCAGTTCGGCGGGGGTCATCCGGTGCTTGCCGCGCATGGTGAGCCAGTGCTCGACGGCCTCCTGGTCGAGGGTGACCAGGGCGGCGATGTAGGGGCGGTCGTTGCCGACGACGATGCACTGCGAGACCAGCGGATGGTCCCGCACGCGCTCTTCGAGGAGTCCGGGGGCGACGCTCTTGCCGCCGGAGGTCACCAGGATCTCCTTCTTGCGCCCGGTGATGGTGAGATAGCCGTCCTCGTCGAGGGCGCCCAGGTCGCCGGTGGCGAGCCAGCCGTCGTGCAGGGTCTCGTCGGTGGCCTTCTCGTTGTTGAGATAGCCCTGGAAGACGTTCTCACCGTGCAGCCAGATCTCGCCGTCGTCCGCGATGTGCACGGTGACGCCCGGGATGGCCTGGCCGACCGTGCCGTAGCGGGTCCGCTCGGGCGGGTTGGCGGTCGCGGCGGCCGTGGACTCGGTGAGGCCGTAGCCCTCGTAGATCTGCACGCCCGCGCCCGCGAAGAACAGTCCGAGGCGGCGGTCCATGGCCGACCCGCCGGACATGGCGTTGCGGATCCGGCCGCCCATGGCGGCCCGCACCTTGGAGTAGACGAGTTTGTCGAAGAGCTGGTGCTGCATCCGCAGACCGGCGGACGGGCCGGGGCCGATGCCCCAGGCCTTCGCCTCGATCGCGTCCGCGTACCGCACCGCGATGTCGACGGCCTTCTCGAACGGGCCGGCCTTGCCGTCCTTCTCGGCCTTGCGGCGGGCCGCGTTGAAGACCTTCTCGAAGATGTACGGCACGGCGAGGATGAATGTCGGCTTGAAGGCGACCAGGTCGGGCAGCAGGGCGGCGGCGTTGAGCTGGGGCTGGTGGCCGAAGCGGACCCCGCCGCGGATCGCCGCGACCTGCACCATCCGCCCGAAGACGTGCGCGAGCGGCAGGAACAGCAGCGTCGCCGCCTCGTCGCCCTTCTTCGAGTGGAAGACGGACTCCCAGCGGTCGATGACCGTGTCCGCCTCGTACATGAAGTTGCCGTGCGAGATGACACAGCCCTTGGGTCTGCCCGTGGTGCCCGAGGTGTAGATGATCGTCGCGGTCGAGTCCGGGGTGACGGCCTGGCGGTGCCGGTGCACCACCTCGTCCTCGATGTGCGCGCCGGCGTCGTACAGCTCCTGCACGGCGCCCGTGTCGAGCTGCCAGAGCTGGTGCAGCGCGGGGAGGCGGTCGATGACGGTGGCGATGGTCATCGCGTGGTCCTCGTGCTCGACCATGGCCGCCGACACCTGCGCGTCGTGCAGCATCCAGAAGCACTGCTCGGCCGACGACGTGGGGTAGACCGGCACCACCTGGGCGCCGATCGTCCACAGTGCGAAGTCGAACAGCGTCCACTCGTAGCGGGTACGGGACATGATCGCGACCCGGTCGCCGAAGCGGATGCCCCGGGCGAGCAGGCCCTTGGCGAGGGCGAGGACCTCGTCGCGGAACTCGGCGGCGGTCACGTCCCGCCATTCGTCCAGTTCGTCCTTGCGGCCGAGGGAGACATGGAGGGGGTCCTCCTGGGCACGCTGGAAGACGACGTCGGCCAGACCGCCCACCGGCGGTGCCAACGCCAACGGAGGGTTGTTGAACTCGCGCAAACCCCGCTCCCCGCTCCTGTTGGCACTCCCCACAGCGCGGTGAAAGCTACCCCACCGGACCGACGGGCGGGAGAGGGTGGCAAAGCGAGCAGTCCTCACGTCCGCACTGGTCAGCGCCGGAAAATGCCCGCACAAGGGGAAGGGTCGGACAGAAATCCTTACGGTTCCGTAGGTTTCGGGCCCGTAATCTCCACTGAATCTGTACGACCCGATTACCCCTGGCGTCCCGGCCCCACGACATCACCCGGGTGACGTCGTCTCCTCTCCGGTCAGCGTCCGCGCGGCGGATTCCGTCACTGCCGCCGTCCCCGCGGGCCGCTCCGCGCGCCCCGCCCCGACCAGGACGAGCACCAGCGCGCCCGCCGCCGTCCCGACGAGGCCGGCCGTCACGAGCGCCGCGTCCAGACCCGACGCGAACGCGCCCCGCAGCGCGTGCTCGGAGAACGCCCCGCGCAGTGCCCCGGCCCCGCCGCCCGCCAGCGTGTGCGCCGCCCCGTCCGGAAGGGTGCCGCGCATCCGCGACGTCAGTACGGTCCCGGACACGGCGACGCCGAGGGCATACCCCAACTGCCGTACGGTATTCACCGCGCCGCCCGCCATGCCCGCCCGCTCGGCCGGTACCGCGGCAAGGGCGGCCCCGGCGATCGACGGCGACACCAGCCCCGTACCGACACCCACCAGGACGAGCCCCGGTACCAATGTCGTCCAGTCCGAACCGGCGCCCAGGACCGCCTGGCAGAAACAGCCCGTGCCGATCAGCAGCAGGCCACCGCCGATGGTCAGCCGTGCCGGCACCCCGTGCAGCAGCTTCCCGGCGAGCACCGACACCACGACCGCCGCACCCGTCAGCGGCAGCAGTGTCAGCCCGCCGCGCACCGGGCTCATCCCCAGCAGCGTCTGCATCCAGATCGACAGATACGGCATCGCCCCGAACGCCACCCCGCTGAAGGCCAGCGCCCCCGCCATCACCCCCACGAAGGCACGCTCGCGCAGCAGCGACAGATCGAGCAGGGGGTGCGGCACCCGCCGTTCCACCAGCCCGAAGCAGACCAGCGCGAGGACCGCGACCGCGAAGGAGGCGAGCGTCGGCGTCGCGCCCCAGCCGTCCTCGCCGGCCCGCACCACCGCATACGTCACCCCGCCCGCGAACCCGGCGAAGGCGACCGTCCCCGCCCAGTCGACGCGCATCCCGCGCGGCCCCCGCGACTCCGGCACCAACTTCAGCGTCAGCCACACCGCGACCACGCTCACCGGCAGGTTCACGAAGAAGATCCACCGCCAGCCCGGCCCCGCGGTGAGCACCCCGCCCAGCACCGGCCCGACCGCCGCGGCCCCGCCGCTGACCGCGCCCCACACCCCGAGCGCCGTCGACCGCTGCCGTCCCTGGTAGACCGAGCCGAGCAACGGCAGCGTCGTCGCGAACATCGCCGCCGCCCCCACACCCTGCACCGCCCGGGCCGCCACCAGCGTCCCCGGACCGTCCGAGAGCCCGCACAGCAGCGACGCCACCGCGAACAGCACCACCCCCGCCACGTGCACCCGCCGCCGCCCCAGAATGTCGGCGGCGGCCCCGACCCCCAGCAACAACGCGGCCAGCGCCAGCGCGTACCCGTCGACCACCCACTGCAGATCACTCAACGACGCGTGCAACGACCGCGCCATGTCCGGCAGCGCGACGACCACGATCGTCACGTCCAGCAACAACATGAACGTGCCCAGGCATATCGCCGTGAGCGGCCCCCAAGTACGCATGTGCCCTACTCCCTTGTGTGACGGCTGAGTTGCGCGACACTCCGTACGATGGGACGGTCCGGCCGATCACCGTGGCCACCGGCGCCCGGGTGCCGGAATCCGACAGGAGAGGGCGGTATGGAGACGGAAACCCACGCGCGGGTGTCTTCGGGTTTCGACCGGCTCGATCTGCGGCTGCTGTCGGCGCTGGAGGTCGACGGCAGGGCCCCGTTCAGCCGGATCGCGGCGGTGCTCGGCGTCTCCGACCAGACCGTCGCCCGCCGCTACCGCAGACTCTGCGCCGAGGGCGGGCTGCGGGTCGTGGCGATGCGCGACGCCGTCCGGCTCGGCAAGGACCAGTGGATGCTGCGGGTGCGCTGCGCGCCCGACAGCGCTCTCGCCATCGGCAACGCGCTCGCGAAGCGCCCCGACACGTCCTAGGTCGGGCTCGCCTCCGGCGGCACCGAGGTCCTCTGCGTGACCCGCCCGCGCAACCCCGACGACCGTGACGACCTGCTCCTCGGCAAACTCCCGCGCACCCCCCGCGTGATGGAGATCCGCGCCCACCAGTTGCTGCACCGGTTCTACGGCGGGGTGAACGGCTGGATCGGCAAGCTCGGAGCCCTCACCGCCGAGGAGACCGACGCCCTGCGCCCCGGCCCCGAGCCGGCGCCGGGACCCGCCCGCATCGAGGCGGAGGACGAGCCCCTGGTGACCGCACTGGAGCTGGACGGCCGCGCCACCTACCCCGAACTGCAGCGCGCCACCGGCCGTTCCGAGTCCGTCGTCAAGCGCCGCCTCGCCGCACTGCGCGCCTCGGGGGCCCTCTACATGGACTCGGAGTACGACACGGAGGTCCTCGGTCACCCGGTGGCCGCCGTGCTGTGGATCACCGCCGCCCCGGCCGCCCTGCACGCGGTCGGCGAGGCCCTCGCCGGTCACCGCCGGATCGCCCACGTCTCCGCGTCGACGGGGCCCTGCAACATCGTCGCGACCGCGCTGGCCGAGAACTCCGCCGACCTGTACGCCTACCTCAGCGGACCCCTCGGCCGCCTGGAGGGCGTCCAGCACGTGGAGGCCACGCCCTTCCTGCGCCGGATCAAGCAGCTCACCTACCCGCTGCCGGCCCGCTGACCGAGCCGACCCGGTGAAGTCCGGTACGTAACGGTGATCTGCTGGGGGGCGGTCACACCGACTGCCCGTCCGGCGAAGCGCTCAGCGCCGGTGCAACCGGTCCCCGCCCGCCAGGATCGCCCCCGCCAGCGCGTCGGCCGCCCCCTGCGCGGAAGCCCGCCGCCGCCCGTGCACCAGCACGAAGTCGACCTCGCCCAGCTCCGGCAGCCCCGCCCGCTCCGGCATCCGCACAAGTCCCGGCGGAACCAGCCCCCTTGAGTGCGCCATCACCCCGAGTCCCGCCCGGGCCGCGGCGATCAGCCCGTTCAGACTCCCGCTCGTGCAGGCGATCCGCCAGGCCCGCCCCTGCCGCTCCAGCGCCTCCATCGCGAGCGCCCGCGTGATCCCCGGCGGCGGATAGACGATCAGCGGCACCGGACGGTCCGCGTCCAGGCGCAGCCGCTCCGCGCCGATCCACACCAGCTTGTCGTGCCAGACCAGTTCGCCCCGGGGATCCTCGGCCCGCCGTTTCGCCAGTACCAAGTCCAGTTTCCCGGCGGCCAGTTGCTCGTGCAGCGTCCCGGACAGCTCCACCGTGAGTTCGAGATCGACCTCGGGATGGTCGTAGCGGAAGCCCTCCAGGATCTCCGGCAGCCGGGTCAGGACGAAGTCCTCGGACGCCCCGAAGCGCAGCCGGCCGCGCAGCCGGGTGCCGGTGAAGAACGACGACGCCTGCTCCTGCACCTCCAGGATCCGGCGCGCGAAGCCGAGCATCGCCTCGCCGTCCTCCGTCAGCTCCACCGAGTGCGTGTCCCGGGTGAAGAGCTGCCGTCCCGTCGCGTCCTCCAGCCGCCGCACATGCTGGCTCACGGTCGACTGGCGCAGGCCGAGCCGCCGCGCGGCCTGCGTGAAACTCAGGGTCTGGGACACCGCGAGGAAGGTACGCAGGTGAGAGAGGTCGTACACGCACACCACGGTAGCCGCTTATCGCGAAACGTGATGGCAGTCAGAGCGGTATGACGGATTCCCGATCAAGAAGTGGGAGAGGAGGATGGGGAGGGCACGATTCCGTGCCGGACGACGGACGTACAGCGAAGTAGTGGAGCACAGTGAAACGCCTGCGATGGCCGAGTCGGATGCCGATCGACCCCTACATCCTGCTGCTGCTCGGGACGGTGGGCATCGCCGCACTCCTCCCCGCCCGAGGCACCGGCGCCGACGTCGCCTCGGGCGCCTCCACGGCCGCGATCGCCTTCCTCTTCTTCCTCTACGGCGCCCGCCTCTCGACGCGGGAAGCACTCGACGGGCTCAAGCACTGGCGATTGCACACGACCGTCCTGGCCTGCACCTTCGTCGTCTTCCCGCTGCTCGGCCTGGCCGCCCGGGGGCTCGTCCCGGTGCTGCTCACCCACCCCCTCTACCAGGGGCTGCTCTTCCTCACCCTCGTCCCGTCGACCGTGCAGTCGTCGATCGCGTTCACCTCGATCGCGCGCGGCAACGTGCCCGCCGCGATCTGCGCCGGCTCCTTCTCCTCGCTCGCCGGCATCGTCATCACCCCCCTCCTCGCCGCGGCCCTGCTCGGCGGCAGCGGGGGCGGCTTCTCCGCCGACTCCCTCGTCAAGATCGTGCTGCAACTCCTCGTGCCGTTCCTGGCCGGTCAGGTGCTGCGGCGCTGGGTCGGGGGCTTCATCACCCGGCACAAGAAGGTCCTCGGCTACGTCGACCGCGCCTCGATCCTCCTCGTCGTCTACACCGCGTTCAGCGAGGGCATGGTCCAGGGCATCTGGCACCAGGTCAGCGCCCTCCGCCTCGCCGCACTCCTCGCCGTCGAGGCCGTCGTCCTCGCCGTGATGCTCACCCTGACCTGGTACGGCGGCAAGGCGCTGCGCTTCGACCGGGAGGACCGGATCGCCATCCAGTTCGCCGGCTCGAAGAAGTCCCTCGCCTCCGGGCTGCCCATGGCCAGCGTCCTGTTCGGCGCCCACGCCTCCCTCGCCGTGCTGCCGCTGATGCTCTTCCACCAGATGCAGTTGATGGTGTGCGCGGTCATCGCCAAGCGCCGCGCCCGCGATCCGCGGCCGGAGGTCATCGAGGCGGCGGCCCCAACCGCAGGGTCACGAACCGCGGTCGGTACAGGGACACGTTCCGGCTGAGGTTCAGCGCGGCCGAAGTGGCCGTCGCGTCCAGCCAGTTGACGTCATAGCTGAGGACGACGCGCCCGTCGTCACCCAACTCCGGGTGCGCCTGCGGGTTGTAGGCGGCGACCTGCCCCGGCGGCAGCGGCGGGCTGAAGCTCCTGGCCGGCCCGTGCCACGGCCCGACGGGCGAACAGGCCCAGTACGAGGTCACGGTGGTCAGCCCCCGGCTGCCCGCGGCCATCGTGAACAGGACGTACGTCCCGCCGTCCCGCACCACCGAGAACGCGCTGCCCACCCCCGTGCGCCGCCCGTCCCCGAGCACCGGCCGCGGCCCCGCCCGCACCCTCCACGCCGAACCGTCCCAGTACTCCCAGGCACCCGGCTCCCCGAGCCGCCCCTCCGGGACGCGCGCCACATACGCCGAGGAGGTCGGCCGGGCCGCGGCCTGGGCGTCGTTCCCGCCGAAGACATACGTCCAGCCGCCCGCCACGACCGCCGTCGTCCCGAACTGCACCCGCTGCGAAGGATCTTGGACCAGCCGCTGGTCGAAGACGTTCACGATCGACTCCACCCGCAGATCCGGCAGCGACAGCGTGGCGACCTCGGTCGCGGTCGGCACCCCGTAGATCCACGGATACGGTCCGGCCGTCCGCGTCCACAGCAGCACCCGTACGACGGACTCGGCCGAGCCGGGGGAGCGGGGCTCGACCCGGGCCGCGACCGGCCAACGCCACTCGTTCGGCGCCGGATCGGGGAACAGCGGGGCGGGCAGGGTGAGTTGTGGCCGTCCGTCGCGCATCACGACCGCCGAGTTGCGGACCAGCGGCGCGGTGGTGTCCCGCCAGGCGTACGACTCGCCGACCGGGTTCGGCGGGCCGTGCACCTGCCCGAGATAGGTGTCGGAGAAGAGCCACAGCACCCGGCCGTCCGGCAGCCGCACCGAGTGGGTGCCGTCGCCGCCGGTCCAGTCGTCGGCGCGGGACTCGTCGTCGCCGTACGCGGCAAAGGAGTTCGTCAGCCGGGTGTCGGCCGACCAGGAGCGCACCGTACGGGCCGTGCACGCGCCGCCGCCCTGCCGGGAGTGGTCCTTCGGGAGGGCGGTGAGCAGCACGGCCCCGAGAACCAGGGTCAGCAACAGGCCGACCCCGGCTCCCGTCCGCTGTCGTGCTCGTCGGTCCTCGGGCACGCCCGGGACGTTAGTGGCTGCCGCTCACATGGTCCATGGGCAGCCACAGCACGGTCCCCGCGGTGGGCGGGTGCTGCGCGGCCAGCTCGTCGTCCGTCAACAGCCGGTCCCAGACGTGGACTTCGTCGATCGACCCGGTCAAGTACTGCATGCTGTCCATGCGTTGGCCGATGTGCACACCGAACGGCGAGTTGCGGCTGACGGAGCCCACGATGTCCGCCGTGCTCACCGTCGTACCGTCCACGGACAGCGTCAACTGCCCGCCGCCGCGTCGCACCACGGCCTGGTGCCACTGGCCGTCGTTGTAGGCGCCGGCGGTGACCACCGAGGTGGTGTGCACGGCTGTCGCACCGTCGCGGGTGGTGATCAGCGCCCGGACGTGGTTCCCGGCGGGCTCGCCGCGCAGCCAGACCTGCGGCTGGGTGGTGCCGACCCCGCCCATCCACAGGAACGGCTGATCACCTGTTGTGGCGGTGTAGCGGAACCAGAGGGACGCCGTGAAGTCCTTTGTCCCCAGAGGCAGTCGGTCGCTGTACGGCAGGCGTACGGCGTCGTCGACACCGTCGAAGGACAGGGCGCCGCCGGACACGCCGTCGGTCTCCTCGGCGCCGCCGAGCACCGCGGCGCCCTTCGCGTGCGGGGCGAGGTCGGCGGTGGTCGGGTCGGGGCCCCGACGCGGTTGCAGCCAGGCCTCGTTGAAGCGGGCGAAGCGGATCTCGTCGGTGGCGGTCACCGCGCCGCCCTCGTAGAGCAGGCCCACCGTGTCGCCGTCGATCCGCGCCATGTCCGAGTAGCCCGACCAGTCCGTCGTCACGACCGTGCCGCGATCCACGCTGTCCCAGGTGCGGCCGCCGTCGTAGGAGGAGCGGATCATCATCGTCCTGCGGCGGTCGGGGTCGGCGTCGCAGGCCAGCAGGGCGCGAGCGCCGACGCCGAGCGTCGAGCACTGGACCTGCGGGGCGTACAGGTCGGGCAGGTCGTGGAAGGGCGCGGTGAAGCTGTCGCCGCCGTCGCGGCTGACCGCCTGGGTGCGGTGGCCGAGGTCGGTGCCGTCCTGCTCACGGCCGCTCACCAGGATCGAGCCGTCGGTGCGCTCGGTGAGCGTCACCTCGGACGGCTTCTGCCGCCACGTCCCGTCCGTCGCGATCGGCCACGAGTCGGTGGCGCCGATCTTCCAGTGGCCGCCGTCGTCGTCGCTCACGATCAGTGCCGCGTTGTTGGCGGTGACCCGACTCCCGTCCCAGGTCTCGGTGTTGACGCCGAAGACGAGCCGGCCCTTGTGCCGTCCGCGCGTCAGCTGGATACCGTGCACGGGGCCGGTGGCGTACCAGGAGTTCCAGTTCGGGGGCAGGATCTCGTCGCTCAGGTCACGTGGCTGCGACCAGGTGAGACCGTCGTCGTCGCTGTACTGCATGTGCGGGGTGCGGTCGCAGGGGACCGAGCAACCGGCGCCGTCCGTACGGCCAGTGTTGTACGTCTCGGCGAGCAGGATGCGGCCCGTCCTGCGGTCCACGATGGGGGCGGGGTTGCCGTGCGTGTCGCCACCGCCGTCGTTGACGACCTCCAGCGGGCTCCAGGTGCGGCCGTCGTCCGTGGAGCGCTTGACGACGATGTCGATGTCGGCGGCGTCACCGCAGTTGAGGACCCGGCCCTCGGCGAAAGCGAGCAGGGTGCCGTCGTTCGTCCTCACGACGGCGGGGATGCGGAAGCAGGCGTAGCCCGGGTCCTGGGAAGCCTTGAAGATGACCTGCTGGTCGAACTCCGGTGCGGGGGAGGGGGTCTGGGCGGTGGCGTGCGCCGGGCTCGGGAGCATGAGCAGCGCGGCCAGGGTGAGTGCGGCGGTGAGGGTGGATCTCAGACGTGCGCGAAGCCTTGACGGCATGGAGCGACCTGCCCTTCATTCGTCTGGACATCCGGACATCCCACGTCCAACGGGCGCGTCACAGACGTTAGTTGCCGTCTCGGGCGCCTCACAAGAAGCGTGCAGCGGTCGTCGTCGCCCAAGTTCACGGCGCAGGGGCTTCGATGAGGGATCGTCAGCCGGGACGGGATCGGATCAGGGCCGCAGCACGACCTTGCCGAGGTTGCTCCGCGAGGCGATCACCCCGTGCGCCTTCGCCGCCTCCGCCAGCCCGAACTCCCCGTGCACCACCGGTTTCAGGGCGCCCTGCGAGAACAACCGCCACAGCTCCTGCCGCCACCGCTCGTACACCTCGGGCTTCCCCCGCGCGATCCGTGCGATCTGGAACCCGATCACGGACTTGGTGCCCACGAGCAGGTCGTACGCCTGGATCGTCCCGCCGCCCGAGCTGTACGCCACGAGCCGCCCGCCCGGGACGAGTGCCGCCACGGCCGGGGTGAGCAACTCGCCGCCCACAGCGTCGAGTACGTAGTCGACGGGGTCGCCCGAGCCCAACCCGTCGTAGGTGATCACCTCGTCGGCGCCCAGGGCGCGCACGAACTCGCCCTTCGCCGGATCGGAGACCGCGCCCACGACCCGCCCCGCGCCCCTGATCCTCGCGAGCTGGACGGCGAGATGCCCGACCCCGCTCGCCGCGCCCGTGACAAGCGCGGCCTCGCCGGGCTCGGGGCGGGCCGCGTCCAGCGCGCCCAGGGCCACCAGCCCGCTGCGGAGGAGCGCGACCGCGTCGACGGCGGAGGCGCTGTCGGGCACGGGCGAGGTCATGGCCTCGTGGAGGACGGCGAAGTCGGCGTACCCGTGCCCGAAGCACAGCCCCGTCACCCGCTCGCCCGCCCGGAAGCGGGTCACGCCCTGTCCTACGGCGACCACCTCGCCCGCGATCTCGCCCCCGAGCGGGATCGGCTCGGCGGCCTCGGTGACCTTGCGGACGACGGGCAGGGTGACCCCGATCGCCTCGGCGCGGACGAGGAGTTCGCCGGGGCCCGGTTCGGGGACGGGGACCTCCTCCAGGAACAGCGGGCCGCCGGTGGCCTCGTACCGGACGCGACGCATCGCACCTCCAGGAACCGTGGAGAGAATCGTTGGGATTCCCAATGGTATTCACGATGTCGTTGGGAAGTCCAATGATTTCTGGGTAGGGTGGACGTATGGCCGAAGCACCCCTCCCAGCGATGCGCTCCCTCCCTAGTTGGCTCCTGGGCCGGGCCGCCGCCCGTGGCCGGACCCTCGTCGCCGACGCCCTGGCCTCCGAAGGCCTGAAGATGTGGCACCACGTGGTGCTCTCCGCCGTCCGCGATCTCGCCCCCGTCGCCCAGGCCGACCTTGGTCGCAGTGTCGGGCTCGATCCCAAGGACCTGGTCGGCGTTCTCAACGACCTCCAGTCCACCGGCCTCGTCGTGCGGGAGCCGGACCCGAAGGACCGCCGCAAGAACGCGGTGTCGCTCACGACGGAGGGCGCACGCCTCCTCAAGCGCTGCGAGAAGGCGGCCCGCGCGGCCAACGAGCGACTCCTCGCCCCGCTGTCGGTGGCCGAACGCGAGCGGTTCATGGACCTGTTGATCCGGATTTCCGGTACGGACGGCTGACGACGGCTAACGTTCCGTCATGACCCGACCGCAGACTCCCGAACCCCGGCTCGCCCTCGACCCCGAGCGCACCGCCCTGGTCCTCGTCGATCTGATGGACCGCATCGTCGCGCTGCCGCTCGAACCGCACAAGGGCACCGAAGTCCTCGCCGCGGCCGAGGAGTTGGCCGCCGGATTCCGCTCCGCCGGCGCCCTCGTCGTCCTGATCCGGGTCGAACGCCCCGGCATCGCCGAACAGCCCGCCGGCAGCGGACTCGCGGCCGGCCTTGCCCGGGCGGGCGACCTGGAGATCGTGAAGCGGACGATCGGCGGCTTCCAGGGCACCGGACTCGACGACCGCCTGCGCGAACGGGGCGTCACCACGCTGGTGTTCGGCGGGATCGCCACCAACCTCGGGGTGGAGTCCACCGCGCGCGCCGCCGGAGACCTCGGCTACCAACTCGTCTTCGTCGAGGAGGCCATGAGCGCGTTCACCGCCGCCGAGCACCAGGCCTCCGTGAAGCTCGACTTCCCGCGACTGGGCACGGTGGTGGCCGCGGCGGAGGTGCGTTTCGCGCCGGGCGGCTGAGGCGCGCGGCCCGGACGGGTGGCCGGGCGGTCAGACGAGGACCGTGCCGCCGTCCACGACCACCGTGGAACCGGTGGTGTAGCCGCCGCGCATCAGATACAGATACGCCTCGGCGATGTCCTCCGGCTCGCCGATCCGGCCGACCGGGAGCGACCCGGCGACGGACTCGAACAGCCCGTCCCGGTGCTCGTCGCCCATCTCCCGCCACAACTCGGTACGGACCACACCGGGCGCGACCACATTGACCCGCAGCGGCGCCAGCTCCAGGGCCAGCGCCCGGGTCAGCGACTCCATCGCCCCGCACAGCGCGGCGGCGACGCTCGTGCCGGGCAGCGGCCTGCGCCCGGCAGTCCCCGTGGTCAGCACCACCGACCCGCCCTCCCGGATCGACCCGGCGCCGTACTTCACCGCCGTGTACGCACCCCACAGCCGGGTGTCCAGGAAGGCCCGGGCCCGCCCGAGGTCGGACTCGGCGAGGCTCTCCATCAGCAGCGCCTCACCCGCCGTGTACACCAGGTGGTCGTAGCCGCCGAGCTCCTCGAAGAAGGCCCGTACCGCGTCCTCGTCGCTCGCGTCGAGCACCCGGCCCTCGGCATCCTCCGGGAGCCGCTTCAGCGCGGCGTCCACGCTGTCCCGCCGGCGTGAGGCGACCACCACCCGGGCGCCCTCCCGCGCGGCCGCCTCCGCGACCGCGAGCCCGATTCCCGCCGTTCCGCCGATGACGACGATCCGCTGTCCTCGCAGTTCCATGGCCTGCCCCTTTCGTACCGCCGTGACGTCGTGGTGCCGTGACGCCGTATCGCTGTGCCGCGATCCAGCCTGCGGCCGGCGTCACCCCGCCGTCCAAGACCTCTTCCGACGGTGGCGATACCCTGAAGGCATCGCCGATGCGGGACGGAAGGAGCGGCTCCCATGGACCTCGACCTGCGGAAGATCCGCTACTTCGTGGCGGTGGCCGAGCTGCTGCACTTCGGTCGCGCGGCCGAGCGACTGCACATCGCGCAGCCGGTGTTGAGCCGTCAGATCCGGTCCCTGGAAAAGGACTTGGACGCGACGCTCTTCGAACGCGACAGCCACGGAGTGACGTTGACGGCGGCCGGCCGTCAACTCCTCGACGACGGACAGGCCCTGCTCGCCTCCGCGAACGCGACACGGAGGCGGGTGCACCGGTCCGCGCGGGGCCCGCACCGCCTCGTCGTCGGCTTCCGCGCGGGCGTCGTGATCACCCACACCCTGCGCGCCTTCGCCGCCGCCCACCCCGACATCGAGGTCAAGGCCCGCCGGGTCGAATGGGACGACCAGGAACAGCTGATCCTCGACGGCACCGTCGACCTGGCCTATCTGCGCCGCCCGGTCCGCGAACAGGGACTCGCGCTCCTCCCCCTGTTCACCGAGACCCGGGTGGCGATGCTCCCCGCCGACCACCGCCTCGCCGGCAAGCAGGACCTCGTGCTCGCCGACCTCGAAAGCGAGACCTGGCTGCGCTACAACGACCCCGGGCCCGACGACGTGCCGATCCGCAGCATCGAGGAGAAGTTCGAGGTCGTGGCGTCCGGAGCGGGCATCACCCTCGTCCCCGCCTCCGTCGCCGAGCAGTACTCCCGCCCCGACATCACCTACGTCCCCGTCACCGACGCCGCACCCGACGAAGTGATCCTCGCCTGGGAGGCGGCCCGCCGCTCACCCCTCATCACGGCGTTCACGCGGGCCGCACAGGGCCTCGGCGGGCAGGACTGAGGCGGGGCCCCGCGGCGCAGGGGGCGCTCCCCGCCGGCCGGGGCCCCGCCGCCGTGCCGCGGGACGGGGACGTCAGCCCTGGGCGGCCGCGGCCCGCAGGGCGATGCGGTCCTCGCCCGCGTACACGTTCATGTTGGCGCCCCGCAGGAAGCCCACCAGGGTCAGGCCCGTCTCCACCGCCAGGTCCACGGCCAGCGACGAGGGCGCCGACACCGCCGCCAGCACCGGGATGCCCGCCATCACGGCCTTCTGCGCCAGCTCGAACGAGGCCCGGCCCGACACCAGCAGGATCACCCGGGACAGCGGCAGGTCACCGTTCTGCAGGGCGCGGCCGACCAGTTTGTCGACCGCGTTGTGCCGGCCCACGTCCTCCCGTACGTCCAGCAGCTCGCCCTCCTCGCTGAACAGGGCCGCCGCGTGCAGACCCCCGGTCCGGTCGAAGACCCGCTGCGCCGCGCGGAGCCGGTCGGGGAGGCTCGCCAGCAGGGCGGGCTCGACACGGACCGGGGGAGTGTCGGCGATGGGCCAGCGGGCCGTCGTACGCACCGCGTCCAGGCTCGCCTTGCCGCACAGACCGCACGAGGACGTCGTATACACGTTCCGCTCCAGCGTGATGTCGGGAATCACCACGTCCGGGGAGGTCCGCACGTCCACCACGTTGTACGAGTTCGAGCCGTCGACCGTCGCCCCCGCGCAGTACACGATGTTCTGTAGATCGTATGCAGTCGCCAGTACGCCCTCGCTGACCAGGAATCCGGCGGCGAGCGCGAAGTCGTCGCCGGGCGTGCGCATGGTGATCGCGAGCGGCTTGCCGTTGAGCCGGATCTCCAGGGGTTCCTCGGCGACCAGCGTGTCCGGGCGGCTGGAGACCGCGCCGTCCCGGATCCGGATCACCTTGCGTCGTTCCGTGACTCGTCCCATGTCCTGATCAGCCCCGGTTCTGTACGTGCTGGTAGCCGAAACGGCCCTTGATGCAGAGGTTGCCGTGGGTCACCGGGTTGTCGTGCGGCGAGGTGACCTTCACGATCTCATTGTCCTGCACGTGCAGAGTGAGGTTGCAGCCCACTCCGCAGTACGCGCACACCGTGGTCGTCTCGGTCTGCGCCGACTCGTTCCACGTACCCGCCGCGCGCATGTCGAACTCGGACTTGAAGGACAGCGCCCCCGTCGGGCACACCTCGACGCAGTTCCCGCAGTACACGCATGCCGAGTCGGTCAGCGGCGCGTCGTGCTCGACCGCGATCCGCGCGTCGAAACCGCGCCCCACGACGGAGATCGCGAAGGAGTTCTGCCACTGCTCACCGCACGCGTCGACGCACTTGTAGCAGAGGATGCACTTGTCGTAGTCGCGCACATACAGCTCGTTGTCGACCCTCGGCTCCTCGCCGAGCCGGGCCGCGTCCGGGCCGAAACGGTCCGGCTCCGCCCCGTACTCCTCGATCCATTCGGCGGCCTTCGGCGTCGTCGACAGGTCGACCGAGGACGCGAGCAGTTCGAGGACGACCTTGCGGCTGTGCCGGGCCCGTTCGGTGTCGGTCCGCACCTCCATACCGGGCTCGGCCCGGCGGGAGCAGGCGGGCACGAGGGTCCTGGACCCCGCCACCTCCACGACACACACCCGGCAGGCGTTCTTCGGGGCGAGCGTGTCGCCCTGGCAGAGGGTCGGCACGTCCTTCCCGGCGGCCCGGCAGGCGTCCAGCACCGTCGAGCCCTCGGGTGCGCGCACCGGCTCCCCGTCGATCGTGAACTCCAGCATCCGACGCGGAATCCCCAGCGGTATCGCGGTCATTCGTACGCTCCCAGACGGTCTACGGCCGATTCCACGGCGTTCCACGCGGTCTGCCCCAGACCGCAGATCGAGGCGTCCCGCATCGCCCGCCCGACCTCCCGCAACAGGGCGATGTCGCCGGACGCGTCGGCTCCGGTGCGCTCCACGATCCGGTGCAGCGCCTCCTCCTGCCGTACGGTCCCGACCCGGCACGGCACACACTGCCCGCACGACTCGTCCCGGAAGAACTCGGCGATCCGCAGCAGCAGCCGGGGCAGCGGCACGGTGTCGTCGAAGGCCATCACGACCCCCGAACCGAGCGTTGTGCCCGCCGCCCGGGTCCCTTCGAAGGTCAGCGGGATGTCGAGTTCGTCGGGCCGTACGAAACCGCCGGCCGCCCCACCGAGCAGCACCGCCCGCAACCGGCCCCGGACACGGGCGAGTTGGAGCAGTTCGCCGAGCGTCGCGCCGAACGGCAGCTCGTAGACACCCGGCCGGTCCACACTCCCCGACACACAGAACAGCTTGGGACCGGTCGACCCGCCGGAGCCGATCGCCGCGTACGCCGGTGCGCCCATGGTCAGGATCGGCAGCACGTTGACGAGCGTCTCCACGTTGTTCTCGACCGTCGGCTTCCCGAACAGGCCCTTCTCCACGGGGAAGGGCGGCTTCGAGCGCGGCTCGCCCCGGTAGCCCTCGATCGAGTTGAAGAGGGCGGTCTCCTCACCGCAGATGTACGCGCCCGCGCCGCGCCGGATCTCGATGTCGAAGGCGTACCCCTGGCCGAGGACGTCCTCGCCGAGGAACCCACGCGTGCGGGCCTGGTCGACGGCATGCTGCATACGATGTACGGCTCTTGGATACTCGCCGCGCAGATACAGATAGCCCCGGTGGGCGCCCGTCGCATACCCGGCCACGGTCATCGCCTCGACCAGCGCGTACGGGTCGCCCTCCATGACCACCCGGTCCTTGAAGGTGCCCGGCTCGGATTCGTCGGCGTTGCACACCAGATGGTGCGGACGGTCGGGCTGGGACGCCGTGGCCTGCCATTTGCGGCCGGTGGGGAAGGCGGCGCCGCCACGCCCGACCAGGCCGGAGTCGGTCACCTCGCGGATGATCCCGGCCGGACCGAGCTCGAAGGCCCGCCGCAGGGCGGTGTAACCGCCGTGTGCGCGATAGTCGTCCAGCGAGGCCGGATCGACGACACCGACCCGCCGCAGCAGCGTCAGCGCCGGGTCGCCCGCCTGCGGTACGGCCGTCACCGGGGCCGGTTCCTCCGGCGCCGAGTCCGGGGCGGTCGCCGCGACTACGGCCGTCTCGACGGTCGCCGGTGCGGACACGGCCGTACGCACCGGGTCGCCGGCCCTGATCGCGAGGGCGGCCGGAGCGCGTTCGCACAGGCCCAGGCAGGGGCTGCGCTCGACGGCGACCCCGCTGCCGGGCCCGAGCCGCGACTCGATCCCGGCGCACAACTCGCCCACGCCGGCAGCCGTGCACGCGAGGTCCGTGCACACGTGCAGCACGGTCGAGGGACGCGGCCGCACCGAGAACAGGGCGTAGAAGGTGGCGACCCCGTACGCCTCCGCGGGCGGGACCGTCAGACGCCGGCACAGATAGGCGAGGGCGCCCTCGCTGATCCAGCCGACCCGGTCGTTGACCGCGTGCAACCCCGGCAGCAGCAGATCACGCCGGTCCCGCGCCTCGCGCCCGCCACGCGCCCAGCGCAGATCGGCGTCGGACCGGTCGGCGCCCTCCCACGAGGACTCCGGAGGCCCCAACAGGACGTCCACCGCGGCCCGTTCCTCGTCCGTCGGCTTGCTGTCGCCGAAGTGCAGGTCCACTTGCGTCACCTCACGTAGGCCGTGACCGGAAGCTTCTCGATGCGGATCGCCGACGCCTTGAACTCCGCCGTCCCCGCGATCGGGCAATTCGCCTCGATCGTCAACTGGTTGGTGTCCACCTCGTCGGGAAAGTGCATGGTCATGAAGGCGAGCCCCGGCCGCAGCGCCGTGTCCACCCAGACCGGCGCCACCACCGCCCCGCGCCGCGAGGACACCCGCACCTCCTCACCGACCACCACGCCGTAGCGCTCGGCGTCCTCCGGGCACAGCTCGACGAACTCGCCGCGCCGGAGCGGGGACGCGAAACTCCCGCTCTGCACACCGGTGTTGTACGAGTCCAGCCGCCGCCCGGTCGTCAGCCGGATCGGGTACTCCTCGTCCGTCAGGTCGACCGGCGGATCGTGCTGGACCAGCCCGAACGGCGCGCGCACGCCCCGCCGCGCCGGGTCCGACTCCCACAACCGGCCGTGCAGATAGGTCGGTTCGAGCTCCTCGATGCTCGGGCACGGCCACTGGATGCCCTGCTGCTCCTCCAGGCGTGCGTAGGTCATCCCGTGGTGATCGGGTGACAGCGACCGCAGTTCGTTCCACACGGCCTCGGAGTCCGCGTACTTCCACTCGTGCCCGAGCCGCTGCGCCAGCGCGCAGATGATGTCGATGTCCTCGCGGGCCTCCCCGGGCGGGGCGACGGCCCGCCGTACGCGCTGAACCCGCCGTTCGCTGTTGGTGGTTGTGCCCTCGGTCTCCGCCCAGCCGGCGGTGGCGGGCAGGACCACGTCCGCCAACTCCGCTGTCTTCGTGAGGAAGATGTCCTGGACGACCAGGAAGTCGAGCGCCGACATCCGGCGCACGGCCTGCTCGCTGTCCGCCTCCGACTGCGCGGGGTTCTCGCCGATGCAGTAGACCGCCCTGAGCGTGCCCTCCTCCATCGCCTCGAACATCTCGGTGAGGTTCAGCCCGTAGTGCGGTTCGACGACGGTGTCCCAGGCCGACTCGAACTTCGCCCGCGCGTCCGGGTCGAGGATGTCCTGGAAGCCGGGCAGCCGGTTGGGGATCGCGCCCATGTCGCCGCCGCCCTGCACGTTGTTCTGACCGCGCAGGGGCTGCAACCCGCTGGCGTAGCGCCCCACATGGCCGGTCAACAGCGACAGGTTGATCAGCGCGCGCACGTTGTCCGTGCCGTTGTGGTGCTCGGTGATCCCCAGCGTCCAGCACAACTGGGCCCGCTCCGCGCGGGCGTAGGCGTGCGCCAACTCCCTTATCGCGGCGGCCGGTACGCCCGTCACCTTCTCCGCGAGGGACAGCGTCCACGGCTCGACGAGGGCCCGGTACTCGTCGAAACCGGAGGTCGCCCGCTCGACGAACGCCTCGTTGACCAGCCCCGCGTGGATGATCTCGCGGCCGATCGCGTGCGCCATCGGGATGTCCGTGCCCACATTGAGCCCGAGCCAGCTCTCCGCCCACTCGGCGGTCGACGTACGGCGCGGGTCGACCGCGTACATCCGGGCCCCGTTGTGAATCCCCTTCAGCACGTGCTGGAAGAAGATCGGGTGCGCGAAGCGGGCGTTGGAGCCCCACATCACGACGACATCGGTGTGCTCGATCTCCTCGTACGACGAGGTCCCGCCGCCCGAGCCGAACGCGGCCGACAGGCCCGCCACGCTCGGGGCGTGACACGTCCGGTTGCAGGAGTCGACGTTGTTGGTGCCCATGACGACCCGGGCGAACTTCTGCGCCACGAAGTTCATCTCGTTGGTCGCCCGGGCGCAGGAGAACATGCCGAACGCGCCGCGCGCCGCCGCCAGACCCCGGGCGGCCCGGTCCAGGGCCTCCTCCCAACTGGCTTGCCGGAAGGGCTCGTCGCGGGAGTCGCGGACGAGGGGGTGGGTGAGCCGGGGGTAGGTCTTCCGGTCGCGTCGTTCACGTCGATCGCGTCGTCCGGTTCCTTCGCGTCCACTCATGCGGCACTCCTCAGCGCGAGCAGGTCCGAGATGGCGTGCACGGTGCGCAGGGTGGGCACCTCCACGCCGGTGATCTCCGCCAACTCGACGACGGCCGCGAGGAGTACGTCGAGTTCGAGCGGTTTGCCGCGCTCCAGGTCCTGGAGCGTGGAGGTGCGGTGGTCGCCGACGCGTTCCGCGCCCGCGAGCCGCCGTTCGATGGAGACGCCGACCTCGCAGCCCAGGGCCTCGGCGACGGACAGCGTCTCGGTCATCATGATCTCGATGACCTTGCGGGTGCCGCCGTGCAGGCACATCTGCCGCATGGTGGCCCGGGCCAGCGCGCTGATCGGGTTGAAGGAGATGTTGCCGAGCAGCTTGAGCCAGATGTCGTTGCGCAGCTCCGGCTCGACCGGGCACTTCAGCCCGCTGGCCTGCATGGCCTCGCTCAGCGCCAGGCAGCGCGCCGAGACGCTCCGGTCGGGCTCCCCGATCGAGAACCGGGTGCCTTCGAGATGGCGGACAACTCCCGGCCCCGCAAGCTCCGTTGCCGCGTAGACGACACAGCCGACGGCCCGTTCGGGCGCGAGCACCGCACTGACCGCGCCGTCCGGGTCCACACTCTCGACGCGTTGCCCGTCGTAGGGGCCGCCGTGCGCGTGGAAGTACCACCAGGGGATGCCGTTCTGGGCGGCCACCACCGCCGTGGTGTCGTGCAGCAGGGGCTCGATCAGCGGCCCGCACGCCGCGTACGAGTTGGCCTTCAGGCCGAGGAGGACGAAGTCGGCCGGGCCGATCTCGGCGGGGTCGTCGGTGGCGTGGACGCGGGCGGTGAAGTCGCCCCGCGGGCTGAGCACGTGGACGCCGTGCTGCCTCATGGCCGCGAGATGCGGTCCACGGGCGACGAGATGCACATCGGCGCCCGCACGGTGCAGCGAGGCTCCGACATAGGCGCCGATCGCACCGGCGCCGAGGACTGCGACTTTCACTGGAGACTCTCCGTTCGGTCGAGGGAGTACCGCGGAGGTGGCTGCCGTCCGGCCGGCGTGGCCGGTGCGGGCGGCGCCGAACAGTGTCGACGAAATATTGTCTACAGTATGGAGTCGAGGTCGACAAGGGTTCGGACAGCGACCGTCCGCAAGGACTGTTCCGGCAAGGTCCGTTCCGGCGGAGACCGTTCCAGCAGGGACCGTTCGGCGCACACTGCATACCGCTCATCGCATACGGTCGACGCGCCGCCTTCTCAACTCCCTTGCCACTCCCTACCGTCCGGGATCATGAGTCCCCCAGTAGCACCTCCGGCGTGGAGCCGCTGGCTGGTTCCGCCCGCCGCCCTCTCGGTGCACCTCTCCATCGGCCAGGCCTACGCCTGGAGCGTCTTCAAGCCGCCGCTCGAATCCTCACTGAACCTCAGCGGCACGCAGAGCGCGCTGCCCTTCCAGCTCGCGATCGTGATGCTCGGTCTGTCTGCCGCGTTCGGCGGCACGCTCGTCGAACGCAACGGGCCGCGCTGGGCGATGACCGTCGCCCTGATCTGCTTCTCCTCCGGCTTCCTGATCTCCGCGCTGGGCGCGGAGACCAAGCAGTTCTGGCTGATCGTCCTCGGCTACGGCTTCGTCGGCGGGATCGGCCTCGGCATCGGCTACATCTCACCGGTCTCCACCCTGATCAAGTGGTTCCCGGACCGGCCCGGCATGGCCACCGGCATCGCCATCATGGGCTTCGGCGGCGGCGCGCTCATCGCCTCCCCGTGGTCAGCCCAGATGCTGAAGTCGTTCGGCTCCGACAACACCGGCATCGCGCAGGCCTTCCTCGTGCTCGGGCTGTCGTACGCCGTCTTCATGACGCTCGGCGTCCTCCTGGTGCGGGTGCCGCGCACGGACAAGCCCGTCGAGAACGCCCCCAGCGTCCTGACCGGCGTGCAGGTCTCCGCCAACAGTGCCGTGCGCACCCCGCAGTTCTGGTGCCTGTGGGTCGTCCTGTGCATGAACGTGACCGCGGGTATCGGCATCCTGGAGAAGGCCGCCCCGATGATCACGGACTTCTTCGCGGACACCTCGACGCCGGTCTCGGTGTCGGCCGCCGCCGGTTTCGTCGCGCTGCTCTCGGCGGCCAACATGGCGGGCCGTATCGGCTGGTCGTCGACCTCGGACCTGATCGGACGCAAGAACATCTACCGCGTCTACCTGGGCGTCGGCGCGATCATGTACGCGCTCATCGCACTGTTCGGCGACTCCTCGAAGCCGCTGTTCATCCTGTGCGCGCTGGTGATCCTGTCCTTCTACGGCGGCGGCTTCGCGACCGTGCCCGCCTACCTGAAGGACCTCTTCGGGACCTACCAGGTCGGCGCGATCCACGGCCGGCTCCTCACCGCCTGGTCCCTCGCCGGTGTCCTCGGCCCGCTGATCGTGAACTGGATCGCCGACCACCAGAAGGACGCCGGCAAACACGGTGCCTCCCTCTACGACACCTCCTTCCTGATCATGATCGGGCTGCTCGTCATCGGGTTCGTCGCCAACGAACTCGTCCGGCCCGTCAACGCCCGCCACCACATCCCCGCCCAGAGGGAGGCCGTCGATGTCGAACGACACCAGTCAGAGTCCGCCTGACCGGCGACCGCTGATCGCCTTCGCCTGGCTCTGGGTGGGCGCACCCCTCGTGTACGGGCTGTACGAACTGATCCTCAAGGCGAAGCAACTGTTCACCGGCTGAATGTCCCCTCCCCGGCGTCAACCCCGGGACGGATGACAGAAGCCGACAACCCGGACGGCAGTTTCCTGTGGCATCACCTGCCGCCGTACCCGCGAGTCACTGGCAAGACTGGTGGATCCCGCTACCCAAGGCAACGAGGGGGACCACCCATGAACGGCACGCGGATCGCCGCCGTCGGTCATTACCAGCCCGCCAAGGTACTCACCAACGAGGACCTGGCGGGCATGGTCGACACCAGTGACGAGTGGATCACCTCCCGGGTGGGCATCCGTACCCGTCACATCGCCGGGCCCGACGAACCGGTCGACGAGCTGGCCGCGCACGCCGCCGCCAAGGCCCTCGCCGCCGCCGGCCTGACGCCCGGGGACATCGACCTGGTCCTGGTCGCCACCTCCACGGCCATCGACCGCTCCCCGAACATGGCCGCCCGCGTCGCCGCCCGCCTCGGCATCCCCTCGCCCGCCGCCATGGACGTCAACGTGGTGTGCGCCGGCTTCACCCACGCCCTGGCCACCGCCGACCACACCGTCCGCGCGGGAGCGGCCACCCGGGCCCTGGTCATCGGCGCCGACAAGATGTCCGAGGTCACCGACTGGAGCGACCGTACGACCTGCGTCCTGGTCGGCGACGGAGCGGGCGCCGCCGTCGTCGAGGCCGCCGACGAACCCGGCATCGGACCGGTGCTGTGGGGTTCGGTGCCCGAGATGGGGAACGCCGTACGGATCGAGGGCACGCCCCCGCGGTTCGCGCAGGAGGGCCAGAGCGTCTACCGCTGGGCCACCACGCAGCTCCCGCCCATCGCCCGCAAGGCCTGCGAGAAGGCCGGCCTGACCCCCGCCGACCTCGCCGGTGTGGTCCTCCACCAGGCGAACCTGCGGATCATCGAGCCCCTCGCCGAGAAGATCGGCGCCGTCAACGCGGTCGTCGCCCGCGATGTCGTCCAATCGGGCAACACCTCCGCCGCGAGTATCCCCCTCGCGTTCTCGAAGCTCGTCGAACAAGGTGCCGTCCGCACCGGCGACCCCGTCCTGCTGTTCGGCTTCGGCGGAAACCTGTCCTACGCCGGCCAGGTCGTCCGGTGCCCGTGACCTGCGCACACGTTCGGATGTGACGAGGCCGACGCACGCTCCCCCTGGCTGCTGTGCGCCGTAGACTGTAGACGAAAGACAATCCATACTGGCTTTCCGGTATGCACACAGCAGGATGCCGTCAAGGAGGGGGACCGCGATGTTGTCCGCAGGACTGCCGCAGGGGGCGGTGCCCAAGCTCGAACGCCCGGGACCGCTGCGCGACCGCGTCTACGAGGCACTGCTCGAACTCATCACCACGCGCGCCCTGCAGCCCGGTCAGCATCTCGTCGAGAGCGAACTCGCCGGGCACCTCGGGGTGTCCCGGCAGCCCGTGCGGGAGGCGCTGCAGCGGCTCAACACCGAGGGCTGGGTCGATCTGCGGCCCGCGCAGGGCGCGTTCGTGCACGAGCCGACGGAGGAGGAGGCGGACCAACTCCTCACCGTACGCACGCTGTTGGAGGCCGAGGCGGCCCGGCTCGCCGCCGCCAACGCGGGCAGCGCCGGCATTGCCGTCCTGGAGGAGCTGTGCGCGGAGGGCGAGCGGGCCGTCGACGCGGACGACGTGGACGCCGCCGTCACCATGAACGCCCGCTTCCACGCGAAGGTCATGGAGCTGGCCGGCAACGCGGTCCTCGCCGAACTCGCCGCGCAGGTCGACCGCCGGGTCCGCTGGTACTACACGCCGGTGGCCCGCCAGCGCGGGCTGAAGTCCTGGATCGAGCACCGCACCCTGATCGACGCGATCGCGGCCCGCGACGAACTGCGCGCGAGCCTGCTGATGCGCGAACACACCGAGCACACCCGGCGGTCGTACCACGAGCGCGAGAAGCCCGAGCGTTCGTAGGGGTGGTGTCACCGGGCCTGTGGGGCGCCGTCGGAGGCGTCCTGCACGCCGGCGTGCAGCCAGTCCGCCTGGTTGTCGTCGGCCCGGGCAGCCGCGAGAGCGATGAGCTGTGCGGCGGCCGCCGTCCCCACCCGGGCCAGGGCCTCTGCCGTCCGCCGGATCACCGCCGTGTCCTCGGGATCCAGCAGCAACTGCACCAACACGTCCGCAGCCTCAGGAACATCGGCGAAGGCGGCGAGGTCCCGCCCGGCGCGAGCACGTCGCGTCCAGGACGAGGACGATGCCTCGGCCAAGGCCGCCGCCAACCCACTCGTCATCTCCGGCACGGGCACACCGTTTCACACCCGCGCCGGATGGCCCTCCCATCAGGGAGGGCCATCCGATGTGCGACGTGTCGGGCGGGAACTGTCAGGTCGCGGGCTGTGGTTGGGGAACCGGAGCCGATTCCCGGTCCTCACGGCCCGGTTGGCGCAGGAGCAGTGCGATGGCCGCTGCCACCATCGAGACGCCGCCGGCCAGTGCGTACGCGCCGTTGTAGCCCCAGGCCGCGACCACCATGGAGCCGAGGCCGCCGCCGAACAGGCCGCTGACCAGCTTTCCGCTGTACACCAGGCCGTAGTTGGTGGCGTTGAAGTTCTCGCCGAAGTAGTCCGGGGTGAGGGCGGCGAACATCGGGTAGAAGGCGCCGCCGCCGAAGCCGGAGAGGAAGGCGAAGAACAGGAACAGCCATTCGCTGCGCAGATGGCCGGCCCAGATCACGCCGAACTGGGCCAGGCCCAGCACCACGATGACGAAGACCAGGGTGAGTTTGCGGCCCCACAGGTCGGACAGCCAGCCGACGACCGCGCGGCCGATGCCGTTGATGACGGCCATGACGCCCATCGAGGAGGCCGCCACCAGCGGGCCGAAGCCGACGTCCTTGGCGAAGTCGACCTGGAAGGAGATCCCGAAGATCGACACCCCGGCGGTCAGTACGATCGACAGCCACAT
Organism: Streptomyces sp. NPDC051576; assembly: GCF_040681835.1. Lineage (NCBI taxonomy): Bacteria > Bacillati > Actinomycetota > Actinomycetes > Kitasatosporales > Streptomycetaceae > Streptomyces > Streptomyces sp. NPDC051576. The sequence goes on along the minus strand of NZ_JBFAZO010000002.1, from coordinate 11,327 downwards.
CAGGGGCAGCATGCCGGTGCGGATGGCCTCCTTGGGGGTGAACTGCCGTACGGCGGGCGGGTTCTTGGCGAGGCTCGTGGCGCTCTTGGCGTTGCCGCCGTAGGTCAGCGGGTCGATGTCGGCGGGCCACCAGTTCTTCGGCGGGTCCTTGAAGAAGAACGCGCACCCGAACACCACGACCAGGATGTAACAACCGATCAGATCCAGGACCCGGTGGTAGTTCCCGGTGTCGAAGGCGTAGTTGAAGATGAAGATGAAGGGCAGCGAGCCGTAGGCGAAGCCGCCGTTGACGAACCCGGTGCGGGCGCCCCGCCGTTCGGGGAACCACTTGCCGACCATGTTGATGCAGGTCGCGTAGACCAGTCCGGCGCCGACGCCGCCGACGACACCGAAGCCGATGATCGCAAGCCACACGTTGTCCAGGTGGGACAGCGCGAGGAAGCCGATGACGCACAGCACCGAGCCGACGTACATCGCCCTGCGGGCCGTCAGGATGCCCTTCTCCCGCATCCAGCCCGCCGGGAAGGCGATACCGGCCTGGAAGAAGACCCAGACGCTCAGGATCCAGAAGGTGTTGCTCTGCGTCCAGCCGTGCGCGCTGGACAGGGTGTCCTCCGCCGAGCCGTACGCGTACTCGAAGACACTGATCGCCATCATGGCGATCCACGGCAGATAGACCATGATCTTGCGTGAGTGGCCGAGGAGGTCCCGGTCGGTCTCGCCGACGCGGTAGACACGGCCGTTGGCGTCGGTCACTTCACGGTAGGGACGGTTCGCGGCGCCGGAATCGTTCGTGGTGATGGGATCTGCGGTCATGTCACGCCATCTCCTCGCCGAGCGGGTGCGGGTTGGGGACGATGCGCCGGGCGCTGGGCCTGCCCGGAGCCTTGAGGAAGAGCGCCAGCACCGCGGAGGCCAGGCCCACCGAACCCGCCAGGACGAACGCGCCGTGGTAGTCCCACTCACCGACGACGACCGCGCCCAGACCGGAGCCGACGAGCCCCGAGATCAGCTTCGAGCTGTAGACCATCCCGTAATTACTGGCGTTGTTGTTCTCACCGAAGTAGTCCGCCGTCATGGCCGCGAACAGCGGGAAGATCGCCCCGCCGCCGAAACCGGAGACCATGGAGCAGAACAGGAAGAACGGCATGCTGCCCATCTGGCCCGAGACCAGCACCCCGAACTGCGCGGTGCCGAGCACGAGACACACGATGATCAGCGTGTGGCGGCGGCCGAAACGGTCGGAGATCCAGCCGATGACACCGCGCCCGGTGCCGTTCACGATCGCCTTGAGGGACATCGCCGTGGCCACGATCCCGCCCGCGAAGCCCATGTCCTTGCCGAACGGCACCTGGAAGGCGATGCCGAAGATATTGATACCGGCCGTGCACAGCAGACAGAACCACATCATCCAGAGCACGGGTGTGCGGGCGGCCTCCTTGGGTGTGTACTGCTTGACCGCCGGCGGGTTCTTCTCCAACGCCCGCCGGATCCTGGGGTCTTGGGACGTCGTCAGCGGATCGACGTGCGCGGGCCACCAGTTCTTCGGCGGATCGCGGAAGAACCAGCCCGCCGAGGCCACCACCAGACACAGCCCGATGCCGACCAGGCTGAGCAGCACCTTGTAGTTGCCCAGGTCCAGCACCGAGGTGAACAGGAACACGAACGGCACGGACCCGTAGGCGAATCCGCCGTTGACGAAGCCCGTCTTGCCGCCCTTGCGCTCCGGATACCACTTGCCGACCATGTTCACGCACGTCGCATACACAAGACCGGCGCCGATACCGCTGCACATGCCGAAGCCCAGATAGGCGACGAGCACGTTCGGTGCGAACGCCAGCGCCAGATAGCCCAGCAGGGTGCCGAGCGCGCCGATCAACATGGCCGTACGGGCGGGCAGTCGGCCGCTCTCCCGTAGTTGTCCGGCCGGGAAGGCCACGGCCGCCTGGAAGAACACCCAGACGCCCATCAGCCAGAAGATGTGTCCGCCGCTCCACAGATGCGCGTCATGGAGCGTGTCCTCCGCCGACGTGAACGCGTACTCGGCGGAACTGATGCCCATCATGCCCACCCAGGGCAGGACGACCATCCACCTGCGGGAACGGCCCATGATGTCGACATCGGATTCTCCGATGCGGTACACGCGGCCGTGACGGTCCGTCACCTCCCTGAAAGGGACGGACGTCGAACAGTCCGTTGTTGCCATCGTTCAGTGCCCCTTGCGTCGAAAGTTCTGGCCAGCGCCCCCTGTCCAATGCCTTTCGTGTGCGCACGGGTCCCCGGGGCCGGCCGACCGCACTGTCGGCCGACCCCGTGATCGCCTACGTCATGAACCACCGCCCAACAGGCCTGCCGCACGGGCCCATCGGTACTTCGCGCCCAGCACGGCCACCGGCTTCTCGGTCGTGTACGGGTACGCCACCACCCCGCGCTCGTACAGGTACTGGCAGGCCTCCTCGACCTCCACGTCACCCGCGAGCGACGCCACCACCGGCTTCTCGATGCCGCGTTCCCTGAACTCGGCCACCACGCGGGCGGTGAGTTCCGCGAAGACCATCGGGGGAGTGACGATGGTGTGCCAGTAGCCGAGGACCAGTGCGTGGATGCGCGGATCCTCCAGACCGAGCCGGATCGTCGCCTCGTACGTCGACGGCGGCTCGCCCCCGGTGATGTCGACCGGGTTGCCCGCGGCGCCGAAGGGCGGGATGAACTCCCGGAAGGACGCGTCGAGATCCGGCGGAATCTCCATCAGGGAGAGGCCGTTGTCGGTCACCGCGTCCGAGAGCAGCACACCGCTGCCGCCCGCGCCGGTGATGATGACGATGTTGTCGCCCTTGGGGGCGGGCAGCACCGGCAGTCCGCGCGCGTACTCCAGCATGTCGTTGAGCCCGGGGGCACGGATGACACCGGCCTGCTTCAGGATGTCCTCGTACACGGCGTCGTCGCCGGCCAGCGCACCCGTGTGCGAGCCCGCGGCCTTCGCGCCCGCCGCCGTACGGCCGGCCTTCAGCACCACAACCGGCTTGCGGGGAACGGTCTTTCGGGCCGCCTCGACGAACGCCCGCCCGTCCTTGAGGTCCTCCAGGTGCATCGCGATGCACTCGGTGTGCGGATCCTCGCCGAACCAGGTCAGCAGGTCGTCCTCGTCCAGGTCCGACTTGTTGCCGAGCCCCACGATCGCCGACACACCCGTCTTCGTGGTCCGCGCGAAGCCCAGGATGGCCATGCCGATGCCACCGGACTGCGAGGTCAGCGCCACCCCGCCCTTCACGTCGTACGGCGTGCAGAACGTGGCGCACAGATCCTGCCAGGTCGAGTAGTAGCCGTAGATGTTCGGCCCGAGCAGCCGGACGCCGTAGCGCTCGGCGATCTCCACGATCTCTTCCTGGAGTTGTACCTCACCGGTCTCGGCGAACCCGGAGGGGATGAGGACGGCGTTGGGGATGTTCTTGCGTCCCACCTCCTCCAGTGCCGCTGCCACGAACTTGGCGGGAATGGCGAAGACGGCCACATCCACCTCACCGGGAACGTCCGTGACACTCTTGTACGCCTTGCGGCCGAGGATGTCATCGGCCTTGGGGTTCACCGGGTGGATCTCGCCGGCGAAACCGCCGTCGACGAGGTTGCGCATGACCGAATTGCCGATCTTGCCCTGCTCGTTGGAGGCACCGATCACGGCGACCGAGGTGGGCTCCATCAGCCGGCGCATGGTCGTCAGGATCTCGTCGCGTGTATACCGTCGACGAGGTACCGGCTGCGACTCGGCGAGGATGACGCGGATGTCGGCCGCGACCGCGCCCTCCGGTGTCGCGATCACGGGATTGAGGTCCACCTCGGCGATCTCCGGGAAATCCGCGACCAGTTGGGACACCCGGCGGATCTGCTCGGCGATCGCCCACCGGTCCACCGCCGCCTGCCCGCGCACCCCGCGCAGGATCTCCGCCGCCCGGATCGAGTCCAGCATCGACAGGGCCTCGTCCGCGCTCACGGGCGCGAGCCGGAACGTCACGTCCTTGAGCACCTCGACCAGCACCCCGCCGAGCCCGAACGCGACCACCTTCCCGAACGTCGGGTCGGTCACCGCACCGACGATGACCTCCTGCCCCTGCGGCAGCAACTCCTGTACCTGGACGCCCTCGATACGGGCCTGCGCGTCGTAGGCACGCGCGTTGTCCACGATCCTGTGGAACGCCGCCCGTACGTCCGCCGCGCCCTCGACCCCGACGATGACCCCGCCGGCGTCGGTCTTGTGCAGGATGTCGGGCGAGACGATCTTCATCACCACTGGCCCGCCGAAGCGCGCCGCGTACGCGACGGCCTCGTCGACGTCCGTCGCCAACTCCTCGCCCGGTACGGCGATCCCGTACGCGTCGGCGATCACCTTGCCCTCCGGCGCGGTGAGCGCGAACCGACCCTCGGCCCGCACGGAGTCGAGCAGGGCGCGCACCCTCAGGGTCCGGTCCTCTGCCATCACGTCAGATCACCCCGTCCGTCTTGAGCAGGCGCAACTCTTCGTCACCGAGACCGAGTTCGCCGATGAAGACCTCTTCGTTGTGCTCGCCGAGCAGCGGTGAACTGGTCACGTCCACCGGGGAGTCGGAGAGCTTGAGCGGGCTGCCCACGGTGACGAACTCGCCGCGCTCGGGGTGCGGCACCGTCACGACCATCTCGTTGGCGACCAGCGAGGCGTCCTCGATGATCTCCCGGGTCGACAGGATCGGCCCGCACGGGATGTTGTGGGCGTTGAGCTTCTCCAGCACCTCCCACTTGGGCAGCGTGGCCGACCACTCCTCGATGAGCTGGAACATCTTCGCGAGCTGAGGCAACCGGGCCTCCGGAGTCGCCCACTCGGGGTCCTCGGCCAGCTCGGGCCGGCCGATCAGCTCGGTCAGCGGCCGCCAGCCGACCGGCTGCACGATGACGTACACATAGTCGTTCGGGCCGCCCGGCGCGCACTTGACCGCCCAGCCGGGCTGGCCGCCGCCGGACGCGTTGCCCGAGCGCGGGACCTCGTCCCCGAAGTCCTCGTTCGGGTACTCGGCGAGCGGCCCGTGCGCCAGCCGCTGCTGATCGCGCAGCTTCACCCGGCAGAGGTTCAGCACGGCGTGCTGCATGGCCACGTTGACCCGCTGCCCGCGCCCGGTGCTCTCCCGCTGGAACAGTGCCGCCAGTATCCCGGCTACTGTATGCACTCCGGTGCCCGAGTCACCGATCTGAGCGCCCGTGGCCAGCGGTGGCCCGTCCTCGAAGCCGGTGGTCGACATCGACCCGCCCATCGCCTGCGCGACCACCTCGTACGCCTTGAAGTCGGTGTACGGGCCGTCCCCGAAGCCCTTGATGGACGCATACACGATCCGGGGATTGATCTCCTGTATGCGATCCCAGGTGAATCCCATACGGTCGACCGCGCCCGGCCCGAAGTTCTCGACCATGACGTCGGAGCGCCGGATCAGCTCGGTCAGGATCTGTTTGCCGCGCTCGGTCTTCGTGTTGAGGGTGATGCTCCGCTTGTTGCAGTTGAGCATCGTGAAGTAGAGGGAGTCGACGTCCGGGAGGTCACGCAACTGCTTGCGCGTGATGTCACCGGTCGGCGCCTCCAGCTTGACGACGTCGGCGCCGAGCCAGGCGAGCAGTTGGGTCGCGGAGGGCCCGGACTGGACATGCGTCATGTCGAGGACGCGGATGCCCTCAAGTGCCTTGGCGGTCATGGCCGTTCACCTCACTTGTACATCGTCTGGTTCATGGTTCCGGGGGCGTACGCGTCCGGGTCGACCCAGACGTTGATCAGCGACGGCTTGCCCGACTCACGGGCGCGCCGGAGCGCGGGGCCGATGTCGGCGGGGTCGCGGACCTCCTCGCCGTAACCACCCAGCATCTGGGCGAACTTGTCGTAGTGGACGTCGCCGAGGGTGTTGCCGACCCGCTCGCGCTCCAGGCCGTACTTCTGCGCCTGGCCGTAACGGATCTGGTTCATCGAGGAGTTGTTGCCGACGATGCCGACGAAGGGGAGGTCGTAGCGCACGAGGGTCTCGAAGTCCCAGCCGGTCAGCGAGAACGCGCCGTCGCCGAACAGGGCGACGACCTCCTTGTCGGGCCGTGCCTGCTTGGCGGCGAGCACGAAGGGGATGCCGACGCCGAGGGTGCCCAGCGGGCCCGGATCCATCCAGTGCCCGGGCGACTTGGGCTGGACGACCTGCCCCGAGAAGGTGACGATGTCGCCGCCGTCGCCGATGTAGATGGAGTCCTCGGTGAGGAAGTCGTTGATCTCGCTGACCAGACGGTAGGGATGGATGGGTGAGGCGTCCGACCGCAGGCTGGGCAACCGCTTCTCGATCGCGGTCTGTTCGGCCGCGCGCAGCTCGTCGAGCCACTCCTTGCGCCTGGACGCACCGCCGTTGAGGCGTCCGGAGGCGGCCTCGGCGACCGACTTCAGTACGAGGCCCGCGTCACCGACGATCCCGAGGTCGATGTCGCGGTTCTTGCCGACGGTGCGGTAGTCGAGGTCGATCTGCACGACGGTCGCGTCGGGGGAGAGGCGCTTGCCGTAGCCCATGCGGAAGTCGAAGGGCGTGCCGACGATCACGATGACGTCGGCGCCCGAGAAGGCGTACCGGCGCGAGAGCTGGAAGTGGTGCGGATCGCCCGGCGGCAGGGTGCCGCGGCCCGCGCCGTTCATGTACGCGGGGATGTTGAGCGTGCGCACCAGATCGATCGCCGCCTCGGTGCCGCGGGTCGTCCACACCTGGCTGCCCAGCAGGATCGCCGGCTTCTCGGCGTGCACGAGCAGGTCGGCGAGCTTCTCGATCGCCTCGGGGTCGCCGGCCGAGCGGGTCGAGGCGCGGTAGGCGCCGGGCTTCGGCACCCGCGCCTTGCTCACCGGCACCTTGGCGTCGAGGACGTCGCGCGGGATCTCCAGGAAGGAGGGGCCCGGCGCGCCGTGGTAGCACTCGCGGAACGCCATCGACACCATGTCGGCGGCCCGCGCTGTGTCCGGCACCGCCGCCGCGAACTTGGTGATCGGCGTCATCATGTCGACGTGCGGGAGGTCCTGGAGGGACCCCATCTTGTGCTGGGTGAGGGCGCCCTGGCCGCCGATCAGCAGCATCGGGGACTCCGCGCGGAAGGCGTTGGCGACACCGGTGACGGCGTCGGTCGTACCGGGACCAGCGGTGACGACCGCGCACCCCGGCCTGCCGGTGATACGGGCGTAGCCGTCCGCCGCGTGGGCCGCCACCTGCTCGTGGCGTACGTCGACGACTTCTATGCCCTCGTCGACGCAGCCGTCGTAGATGTCGATGATGTGGCCGCCGCACAGGGTGTAGATGCGGTCGACCCCCTCGGCCTTCAGGGCTTTGGCGACGAGATGACCACCGGAAATCACGTCCTGGGTGTCGTCGGGCATGGCGAAGTCCTGTCCCTTCGTAGGGGGTTGGAACGCTCTCGCGGTACATTGCATACAGTCGACGAATACTGTATGAAACTTGTTATCCCGCATCCGGTGGGTGGTGTCCAGGGGGCGTGCGGCACTTTCGAGTCAGGAGCCGAGATGGACCTGTACGAGCACCAGGCAAGGGAACTCTTCGAAGAACACGGCATCCTGGTGCCCCGGGCCGAGGTCACCACCTCGTCCAAGGAGGCACGTGGGATCGCCCGCCGGCTGGGCGGCCGGGTCGTGGTGAAGGCCCAGGTGAAGACCGGCGGGCGGGGCAAGGCGGGCGGGGTGAAGCTCGCCGCCGACCCGGCCGCGGCGGAGCTGACCGCACGGCAGATCCTCGGCATGGACATCAAGGGCCACACGGTCGGCACGGTGATGCTGGCCCAACCGGTCGACATCGAGAGCGAGTTCTACGTCTCCTACGTCCTCGACCGCGCGGCCGGCCGGTTCCTCGCGATCGCTTCCGCCGAGGGCGGCATGGAGATCGAGGAGGTCGCCGCCCGTCGACCGGACGCGGTCGCCCGTATACACATCGACCCGGCCGAGGGAGTGACCTCCGCGAAGGCGGGCGAGATCGCCGAGGCGGCCGGGCTGCCGCCACAGACCGTCGACGTCCTCGTACGGCTGTGGGAGGTGCTGGTCCGCGAGGACGCCGTCCTCGTCGAGGTCAACCCGCTGGTACGCACCCGGCAGGGGCAGATCCTCGCCCTCGACGGCAAGGTCACCCTCGACGACAACGCCCGCTTCCGGCAGGCCCGTTGGGGCGTCGGGGGCGAGGTGCACCAGGACCCGCTGGAGGCGGAGGCCGCCGCGAAGGGACTCAACTACGTCAAGCTCGACGGCGAGGTCGGCATCATCGGCAACGGCGCGGGGCTCGTCATGTCGACGCTCGACGTGGTCGCCGGCTGCGGCGCCCGCCCCGCCAACTTCCTCGACATCGGCGGCGGCGCCTCGGCCCGGATCATGGCCGACGGGCTGTCCGTCATCCTCGCCGACCCGGCCGTGAAGTCGGTCTTCGTCAACGTCTTCGGCGGCATCACCGCGTGCGACGCGGTCGCCGACGGCATCGTACGGGCCCTGGACACCGTCGAGTTGACCAAACCGCTGGTCGTCCGGCTCGACGGCAACAACGCGGCCCGCGGCCGGGCCGTCCTCGACGAGCACGCCCATCCACTGATCCAGCAGGCCACCACCATGGACGGCGCCGCCCGCCGCGCCGCCGACCTCGCCAACGCACGCTAAGGAGCCGGGACATGGCGATCTACCTCACCAAGGAGAGCAAGGTCCTCGTCCAGGGCATGACCGGCGGCGAGGGCATGAAGCACACCCGCCGGATGCTCGCCGCCGGCACGAACATCGTCGGCGGGGTCAACCCCCGCAAGGCCGGCCGCACCGTCGACTTCGACGACCGGGCCGTCCCCGTCTTCGGGTCGGTCGCCGACGGTATACGGTCGACCGGAGCCGATGTCACCGTCGTGTTCGTGCCGCCGCCCTTCGCCAAGGCCGCCGTGACCGAGGCCGCCGACGCGGGCATCGGCCTCGCCGTCGTCATCACCGAGGGCATCCCCGTCCACGACTCCGTCGCCTTCACGGCGTACGCGAAGTCGAAGGGCACCCGGATCATCGGCCCCAACTGCCCCGGCCTGATCACCCCCGGCCAGGCCAACGCGGGCATCATCCCCGCCGACATCACCAAGCCGGGCCGCATCGGCCTGGTCTCCAAGTCCGGCACGCTCACCTACCAACTCATGTACGAACTCCGGGACATCGGCTTCTCGACCTGCGTCGGCATCGGCGGAGACCCCGTCGTCGGCACCACCCACATCGACTGCCTCGCCGCGTTCCAGGACGACCCCGACACCGAACTCGTCGTCCTCATCGGGGAGATCGGCGGCGACGCGGAGGAGCGGGCGGCCGCGTACATCCGTGACCACGTCACCAAACCCGTCGTCGGCTACATCGCCGGCTTCACCGCACCCGAGGGCCGCACGATGGGCCACGCGGGAGCCATCGTGTCCGGCTCCTCCGGCACGGCGGCGGCGAAGAAGAAGGCGCTGGAGGCCGTGGGAGTCAGGGTCGGACACACCCCGACGGAGACCGCCCGACTGGTCCTGGACCGGCTGGACCACCTGGAGCGCTAGGTGATGTCACTCATAGTCGATGTGACGTGACTGTCGCGCTCCTTCGAGCGCAACTAGCTTCACCTGTACGACAGTTCCTGCCTCACCCCGCCCCGACTGTGCACCGAGAGCGGAGCAGAAGCATGGCATCAACCCTCAAAGCGGGCACGTCCTGGAGCGACGCCTGGCGGCGTTGTCTCGCCGTCGCGCCCGAAGCCTTCCAGGACGACCGCCTCCTCAACCTCTGGAACACCGCCTGGCAGCGGGACGGCCGGGCCCTGCCCGCCACCACCCCCGTCGACGGCAGCCCGATCGCGGGTCCGCCCAGGCTGGACCGGTCCACCGCCCACCAGGCCGTACGCGCCTCCCTCGACCAGCACCGGGCCTGGCGGCACGTCCCGCTCGACGAGCGGCGCGCCCGCGTCGCCGCCACGCTGGACGCCCTCACCGAACACCGCGAACTCCTCGCATTGCTGCTGGTCTGGGAGATCGGCAAGCCCTGGCGACTCGCGCAGGCGGACGTGGACCGGTCCATCGACGGTGTGCGCTGGTACGTCGACGGCATCGAACCGATGCTGGCCGGCCGCAGCCCACTGGACGGCCCGGTGTCGAACATCGCGAGCTGGAACTACCCGATGAGCGTGCTCGTCCACGCCATGCTGGTCCAGGCGTTGGCCGGTAACGCGGTCATCGCCAAGACCCCGACCGACGGCGGCGTCGCCTGCCTCACCCTGGCCGCCGCGCTCGCCGCGCGCGAGGGAATCCCCGTCACCCTTGTCAGCGGCAGCGGGGGCGAGTTGTCGGAGGCGCTGGTCCGGGCGCCCGAGATCGGCTGCGTCTCCTTCGTCGGCGGACGGGACACCGGAGCGGCGGTGGCCACTGCCGTCGCCGACCTCGGCAAACGGCATGTACTGGAACAGGAGGGACTCAACACCTGGGGCATCTGGAACCACACGGACTGGGACACGCTCGCCGCCGTCATCCCCAAGCTCTTCGACTACGGCAAGCAGCGCTGCACCGCGTATCCGCGTTTCGTCGTCCAGCGCGAACTGTTCGACGAGTTCCTCACCGCCTACCTCCCCGCGGTCCGAACTCTCCGCGTCGGCCACCCTCTTGCCGTCCAACACACCCAAGACCCCTACCCGGACCTGGACTTCGGCCCGGTGATCAACGCGGCCAAGGCCAAGGATCTCCACGACCAGGTGGCCGAGGCGATCGACCGCGGCGCCGTACCGCTGCACCGCGGCACGCTCTCCGAGACCAACTTCCTTCCAGGCCAGGACACTTCGGCGTACGTCCGACCCGTCACCCTCCTCAATCCGCCGTCGTCGTCGCCGCTGCACCACGCGGAACCGTTCGGCCCGGTCGACACCATCGTCCTGGTCGACACGGAGGCGGAGCTGCTCGCCGCGATGAACGCGTCCAACGGCGCGCTGGTCGCCACCCTCTCCACCGACGACCGGGCGACCTACGACCGACTGGCCCCGCAGATCCGGGCGTTCAAGGTCGGCCACGGCAAGCCGCGCTCCCGCGGCGACCGCGACGAACTGTTCGGCGGGTTCGGCGCCTCCTGGCGCGGCGCCTTCGTCGGCGGCGACCTCCTCGTCCGCGCGGTGACTCAAGGTCCGGTGGGGGAGCGGCTGCCCGGCAACTTCCCGGAGTACCAGCTCATGCCGTGACCGACGGGCACCGGCTCACGTCGTGACCGGCGGCCGGGGGGGGGCGGCGGGCGCCCCCCGAGGCCCGGCGCCGGGGTCGGCGCGGGCCCCCCC